>NZ_CP031956.1:0-1582500 GCF_003443595.1 Phaeobacter sp. LSS9 | reverse complement strand
TAAACCGACACAGGTGGACTGGTAGAGAATACCAAGGCGCTTGAGAGAACGATGTTGAAGGAACTCGGCAAAATACCTCCGTAAGTTCGCGAGAAGGAGGCCCGGTTCCAAGGCAACTTGGAGCTGGGGGCACAAACCAGGGGGTGGCGACTGTTTATTAAAAACACAGGGCTCTGCGAAGTCGCAAGACGACGTATAGGGTCTGACGCCTGCCCGGTGCCTGAAGGTTAAAAGGAGGGGTGAGAGCTCCGAATTGAAGCCCAGGTAAACGGCGGCCGTAACTATAACGGTCCTAAGGTAGCGAAATTCCTTGTCGGGTAAGTTCCGACCTGCACGAATGGCGTAACGACTTCCCCGCTGTCTCCAACATCGACTCAGCGAAATTGAATTGCCTGTCAAGATGCAGGCTTCCCGCGGTTAGACGGAAAGACCCCGTGCACCTTTACTACAGCTTCGCACTGGCATCAGGATTGTGATGTGCAGGATAGGTGGTAGGCATCGAAACCGGAACGCTAGTTCCGGTGGAGCCTCCCTTGAGATACCACCCTTCGCACTCTTGATGTCTAACCGCGGTCCGTTATCCGGATCCGGGACCCTGCGTGGCGGGTAGTTTGACTGGGGCGGTCGCCTCCTAAAGCGTAACGGAGGCGCGCGAAGGTTGGCTCAGAGCGGTCGGAAATCGCTCGTTGAGTGCAATGGCAGAAGCCAGCCTGACTGCGAGACTGACAAGTCGAGCAGAGACGAAAGTCGGCCATAGTGATCCGGTGGTCCCAAGTGGGAGGGCCATCGCTCAACGGATAAAAGGTACGCCGGGGATAACAGGCTGATACTGCCCAAGAGTCCATATCGACGGCAGTGTTTGGCACCTCGATGTCGGCTCATCTCATCCTGGGGCTGGAGCAGGTCCCAAGGGTACGGCTGTTCGCCGTTTAAAGAGGTACGTGAGCTGGGTTTAGAACGTCGTGAGACAGTTCGGTCCCTATCTGCCGTGGGTGTAGGATACTTGAGAGGAGTTGCCCCTAGTACGAGAGGACCGGGGTGAACGATCCACTGGTGGACCTGTTGTTGCGCCAGCAGCAGTGCAGGGTAGCTATGATCGGACAGGATAACCGCTGAAGGCATCTAAGCGGGAAGCCCCCCTCAAAACAAGGTATCCCTGAGGGCCGAGGTAGACCACCTCGTCAATAGGCCGGAGATGTAAGTGCAGCAATGCATTCAGTTGACCGGTACTAATCGCCCGATAGGCTTGATCTGTTCCAGTAACAGTCAGTGACACAAGAACCAAAAGCAAAACACAAAACTTGGACTTCATGTCGATTGTATCTCCGCGACGTCTCAAAACCGAAACGTCGCGAATATGGATTTTCCTCGGTTTGGTGGTCATAGCGCAAGTGAAACACCCGGTCCCATCCCGAACCCGGAAGTTAAGCACTGTTGCGCCGATGGTACTGCGTCTTAAGGCGTGGGAGAGTAGGTCACCGCCAAACCTAGAAAAATCCATAAACACAAACGATACCAATAAAATATACCTTCAGACACAAACATCTGAAGACAAAAACGCTCAGTCACAACACGCGTGATCAAGCAGCGGCAGCCTCAGGCAACAAAACGCAATGAGGCAAAACTATACTGTCGCGGGATGGAGCAGCCCGGTAGCTCGTCAGGCTCATAACCTGAAGGTCGTAGGTTCAAATCCTACTCCCGCAACCAATATTACCAAAACATAACACATACTTACAGCCGCCTCCGGGCGGCTTCCTGCGTTTGGGACAAGCCCGCTGAAAGCACAAGGATGTAAACAGAGCCAAGAGAGGTCCTATGCTGCACCAACACCAACCCGCAGCGCGTCCAGCTGAAGTGGTCCGAGCAAACTGGACAGCGGATTAAGGTGTATCCCAAACCTTTGAAGGGATACTGAGCCTCCCCCCATGAAGTGGTCCGCCCCTATGTTTAGGAAAGCGGAGGACCATAGATGGCCAATAAGAGACCGAAGCCCGAAGAGATTGTCGTGAAGTTGCGGCAGGTTGAAGTGCTGATGGGGCAAGGCATGCCCCGGATTGATGCAATCAGACAGATCGGCGTGACTGAACAACCATACTACCGCTGGAAGAAGAAGTACGGTGGCATGGGTACAGAGCAGCTTAAGGAACTGAAGCGGCTTCAGAAGGAGAACGAGCGCCTGCGTAGGGCGGTATCGGACCTGACGTTGGACAAATTGATCCTGTCCGAGGCCGCAAAGGGAAACTTCTGAGCCCCTCGCGCCGCCGCGCCTGCATCGATCTTGTGCGCAGCCAAATGAAGGTTTCCGAGCGTCGCGTTTGCCGCGTCCTGGGCCAGCATCGATCCACACAGAGACGAGAGCCGGTTGGTCGGGCTGACGAAGACCGTCTGGTTGCGGACATGATCGAGCTGACACGCCAGTATGGACGATACGGCTACCGTCGGATTGCCGCTCTGCTGAGAGACGCAGGCTGGCAGGTGAACGATAAACGTGTCGAACGTCTATGGCGGCGAGAGGGGCTAAAGGTTCCAATGAAGCAACCCAAGAAGGGACGGCTCTGGCTCAACGACGGATCATGTGTCCGGCTGCGGCCAGAGTATCGCAATCACGTTTGGTCATACGACTTCGTGCATCACCGGACAGATGATGGCAGGGCGTTCAGGACATTGAACATCCTGGACGAACACAGCCGGGAGTGTCTTGCGATCCGGGTGAAGCGAAAGCTGAACTCGACCGAGGTCATCGACGCGCTGACGGACCTGTTCATATTGCGTGGTGTCCCAGCGTATATCCGATCTGACAACGGCCCAGAGTTCATCGCGGAGGCTGTCAGGGGTTGGATCAAAGCTGTCGGGGCCAAAACTGCGTTCATTGAACCAGGGTCACCTTGGGAGAATGGCTATTGCGAAAGCTTCAACGGGCGAATGCGCGACGAGCTGCTGAACGGGGAAGTTTTCTACTCGCTGCGTGAGGCGCAAATTATCATCGAAAGCTGGAGGAAACACTACAATACCAAAAGACCCCACAGTGCTCTGGGCTACCGCCCACCGGCTCCAGAGACCATCGTCTCGATGGACCAAAGGCCAACTATGCACTAACTTTTAATTTGGACCACTCAAGTGGGGCTGCTCAGACCAGTTCAAGGCGAAGGTGCCGCTGGAAGCGGTGCGTGGCGACAAGACGATCCAGGAGATCGCGGCGCAGCACCAGGTACATCCGAACCAGGTCAGCACGTGGAAACGCCAAGCGGTCGAGGGGATGGCTGATGTGTTTGCCCGTGGCGGTAAGCCAGAGGGGCCGACCGAGGCCGAGATCAAGGAACTCCATGCCAAGATCGGGAGGCTGGCCGTCGAGAACGATTTTTTGTCCGAAGGGCTGAAGCGGTGAGCCCGGAGAAGAAACGCGCGATGATCAAACGGGAACACCCTGAACTGAGCATCAGCCAGCAATGCAAGCTGGTCCGGCTCAGCCGGTCTGCGTTCTATAACACGCCTGTCGGCATAGATGCTGACACTCTGGCGATGATGAAAGAGGTCGATCGGGTGTTCACCAGAGACCCGATCTTCGGGTCGCGCCAGATCGCGGCCTATCTGCGAAGAGAAGGCACGGTCGTCGGGCGGCACCGCGTCAGGTGGCTGATGGCCAAGATGGGCCTGGAAGCGCTCTACAAACGTCCCAGAACCAGCCAGCCGCATCCCCAGCATCCGGTCTATCCGTATCTGCTGAGAAAGATGCATCGACCGGCCGAACCAGGTCTGGTGCGCCGACATCACCTTTGTGCCAGTGCGCACCGGCTTCCTGTATCTGGTGGCGATCATGGATTGGGCGTCGCATAAGGTTCTGAGCTGGCGGCTCTCGAACACGATGCACGTCGACTTCTGCGTCGATGCCCTGAACGAGGCCATCGCCAAACACGGACCGCCCGAGATCATGAATACGGATCAAGGCAGTCAGGTCACCGGTTCGGCCTGGAGCACGACGCTGACCGAGGCGGGTGTGCGCATCTCGATGGACGGTCGAGGCCGCTATCTCGACAACATCTTCATCGAACGGTTGTGGCGGTCATTGAAGCAGGAGGCGATCTATCTCGAGGAGATCAGCGACGGCTTCCAGGCCAGACGTGTCGTTAAGAATTGGATGGCATTTTACAATGCCGAGCGACCCCATTCCGCGCTTGATCGGCAAACGCCGGACGACGCATATTGGTCCGGCTCGCAAGAGCAAAGAGCAGCGTGAAACCTAAAACCGATACACCTTAGCGAAGCTGCAAAACTGTCCGAAATACTGGGACCACTTCAATGCTTTTGCATCGGGTCCGGTTCTGTTAACGTTGGCTTAACAAAAAAACGCCATAGGCAGGCAGTCGAGCATATGCACACAGGCTTTCGAGGCACCTACGTAATTTCGTGGGGGCAGACCGAGGTTGACGGTCTGCCGGGCGCGCCGGTATCCGCCGTCGCGACTGGGGCCAGTTGGCGGTGGGGCGGAGCGCCCTTGCGTGTTGACGGGCCGGGGAACCTTCTACAGTTGGAACCGAGCGATAGAGCGCGCGATTTGCGGCGCAGCGCCGCGCGCAGCGTGCGCCGGTTGGTGGGGCTGGCGATAGATCCCAAGGCTGAAGAAACCGGGTCGCAGGCTGCAGAGGCAGACGCCGGGACGGTGCTGCGTGACCGCCATTTTGTGGTCACGGACGGGTTGCGTAATTACACTGTCACCCTGATCGAGGTGGGGCAGGGGCAACGTCCGTTGTTGATGTTCGTGGATTGCCGGCCGCCGCAGGATACGGATCTCTGGATTGTAGATGTGCGGCTTGAGGGCTGCGACCGGGCGAATGTGACGTCCCATACCGGGGTGATCTGTTTTACGCCCGGCACGATCTTGCGGACGCCCGCAGGCGGGGTGCCGGTCGAACACTTGCAGGAAGGGGACTGGATCCAGACCCGCGACAGTGGTGCCCAGCAAATCCAGTGGATCGGTGCGCGGCGGATGACGGGCGCGCGCCTGTTTGTGGCGCCTGAGTTGCGTCCGGTGCGGATCAGGGGCGGCGCGCTTGGCATGCAGCGGCCGGATGCGGATCTTCTGGTCTCTCCCAGCCACCGCATGTTGTTGCGCGGGCCACACGTGCAGAGCCTGTTTAATACCTCCGAGGTGCTGGTTGCGGCGCGGGATCTGGTCAACGGGCGGGATATTGCCGTTGATACCCAGTTGCGCGAGGTCACTTATATTCATCTGTTGCTGTCGGATCATCAGGTGCTTTGGGCGAATGGGGTGGAGACGGAGAGTTTCCATCCAGCCCAGGCCGCGCTGAGCGCGCTGCGCTGCGAAGACCGGACGCGCCTGCTGCAGGTGCTGCCGGATCTGGAGGTGGATCCGATGCGCTATGGCGATTTTGCGCGTCGCAATCTGAGCCAGCCGGAGGCGGCCATCCTGCGCCACGCTGCCGCCTGATCCATCGCGGATCTGAGGCGGCGGGCCCTTGAATATTGCCTTGTTTTTCGGCGCAGGACATGGCGCCCGAAAAGCTGGTTGACTCTCTCCAGCCCTCGTCTATACACGCGGCTTCATTGGTGTTGGTGGCTCCCGCAAGGGAATGCCTGTCATGCCCGAAGCGCGCGAGTGAGTGCAACGCGGAGCAAGAGGACAACGCCCTTCGATGCAGCCATCTGGTTGCGATATAAACTGAAGGAGATCAGCCGTGACCAAACGCACGTCTGCCAAGTACAAAATTGACCGCCGTATGGGCGAAAACATCTGGGGCCGTCCGAAGTCCCCGGTGAACCGTCGTGAATACGGCCCCGGCCAGCACGGTCAGCGCCGCAAGGGCAAGCTGTCCGATTTCGGTATCCAGCTGCGCGCCAAGCAGAAGCTGAAAGGCTACTACGGCGACCTGACCGAGAAGCAGTTCCGCCGCATCTACTCCGAAGCTGAGCGTGTAAAAGGCGACACCGGTGAGAACCTCATTGGTCTGCTGGAACGCCGCCTGGATGCGGTTGTTTACCGTGCCAAGTTTGTTGCAACCGTTTTTGCGGCTCGTCAGTTCGTGAACCACGGTCACGTGCTGGTCAACGGCAAGCGCGTGAACATCCCCTCCTACCGCGTGAAGGAAGGCGATGTGATCGAAGTTCGCGAGAAGTCCAAGCAAATGACCGCGCTGCTGGAAGCTGTTCAGCTGGCAGAGCGTGATGTGCCTGACTACGTTGAAGCCGACCACTCCAAAATGACCGCCACCTTCGTGCGCGCACCGGGCCTGTCCGACGTGCCGTACCCGGTTGTCATGGAACCGAACCTGGTCGTCGAATTCTACGCCAAGAACTAAGTCCTGTCCGAACCGGACAAGACAGAGAAGGGGCTGCCATCGGGCGGCCCCTTTTTTTCGTTTGAGGGCCATTGCTGCGGTTTCGGCTGTCCAACGGCCGCGCCGCCTGGCATGCACCGTTGGCATTAGCGATTGTCAGCGGCCCCCTCGCAGACCTATCCTGCCCCCAGAGGCCCGTTCAGAGGCCATGGAACAGGAAGGTAGACGATGAAGATGACCCGTATTCTGGGGTTGGCTGCGATGGCGGCTGTGACGGCAACATTGACATGGGCGGCCCCCCTGCGCCTGACACCGGCGGATCCGCAGCCCCGCGGGCTGAAGCCCGGCCTGTCGGTGAGCTATGCCTATCCTGATGATGTAAAAACGCTGCGCAGCGCCGCCAAGGCGCTGGAAGCCGGAGCAGAAGTTGGTCCACCGCTCAAAGGGCTGGACTATCGCGATACCAGCGTTGGGCAGAAGGCGCTGACCTCAAAACGCTCTGAGAATGTCGCGGCGGATATTCGCGGCTATGTGCGGTTTGATGCGCCGGGCATCTATACCATTGATTTTTTGACCAATGACGGGATGCGCGCGGTGATCGGCGGTAAGGTTGTGGGCAAATTCGATGGTCGCCAGACCTGTCAGGAGACCTTTGCCCAGAAGGTGGAAGTGCCTAAAGCGGGCTGGTATCCGCTGCAGGTGCTGTATTTCCAGCGGTTGAACACCTCTTGCCTGCATATGCGGATGGGGCCGGAAGGCAGCCGTGTCTCCTGGATGCCGAACAAGGCCTTCGGCAGGTAACTGCGGGCGGCGATCATGATGCCGCGGGGGTGGTGCCCGCCGCTACAATGGCAGCGGGCGTCCCTCTGCGATGGCTTCCATCGCGAAATATGAGGTGACGCTGTCCAGCTCGACCCCTTCGATCAGGCGCTGGTAGACTTTGTCGTAGCTCGCCATATCTTCGGTCACCACCTTGAGCTGATAGTCGTAATCCCCGCCGATACGGTGGAAATCGACCACCTCGGGGATGGTCAGTACATGGCGGCGGAAAGTCTGCAGCCAGTCCGCGGAATGATGCCGTGTGCGCAGCATGACAAATACCACCAGATCCAGCCCCAGCTGTTTGCGGTCCAGCCGGGCGGTGGTGCCCTGCATCAGGCCGCTTTCCCCGAGGGTTTTCAGCCGTCGCCAGCAGGCGTTCTGCGACAGGCCTACTTGTTCCGCCAGATCGCGTTGAGACAGGCTTGCGTCACGCTGCAACGCGCGCAGTAGGGCAAGGTCGATGTGGTCCAGCTTATGCGTCATGGCGCCATCATAGGCAGTGGGCAAACGGGAGTTCAATCGCTCAGTGTTGCGGTGCTGCCCGGAACCGGACCCCTGCAACCGAAGGCGGGACGTCTTGCCGCTTTCCCATTGCGGTCAAGGTGGTTATTACGAAGCGGCATCTAAGGAGCATCTATCATGACCCACATCGCGCCGCAGCCTGGCATTCTGGATATCGCTCTCTATGAGGGTGGGGCTGCCCATGTGAAGGGGATGAGCAATGTGACCAAGCTCTCCTCCAATGAAAACCCGCTTGGGCCAAGTCCGAAAGCCATTGAGGCAATGCAGGCGGCGGTTTCCCAGATGCATCGATATCCAAGCTCGGATCACAGTGGCCTGCGGCAGGCCATCGGGGAGGTCTACGGCCTGCCCATGGAGCAGATCATCTGCGGGGCGGGCAGTGACGAGATCATCACCTTTCTCTGTCAGGCTTATGCGGGGCCGGGCGATGAGGTTTTGTTCACCGAGCATGGCTTTGCCATGTATCGCATCAGCGCGCTTGCCGCCGGGGCGACACCAGTTGAGGTTGCCGAGCGCGACCGTGTCACAGATGTTGACGCCTTGCTGGCCGGCTGCACGGAGCGTACGCGGCTGGTGTTCATCGCCAATCCGAACAATCCCACAGGCACCATGATCGGCGCCGCTGATCTGGCGCGTCTGGCGGATGGTCTGCCCCAGGGCGCGCTGCTGGTGCTGGATGGGGCCTATGCGGAATATGTCGAGGGGTATGACGCCGGTGCCGCGCTGGTGGCCAGCCGCGACAATGTTGTGATGACACGCACGTTCTCCAAGATCTACGGACTGGGCGGCGCGCGGGTTGGCTGGGGCTATGCGCCAAAGCCGATCATCGACGTGCTGAACCGGGTGCGGGGGCCGTTCAACCTCTCTTCCACCGCGCTGGCTGGGGCCGAAGCTGCGGTGCGCGATACCGATTACACCGAACATTGCCGTCAGGAGAATGCCAAATGGCGGAGCTGGCTGGCGGAGGCTCTGGCGGAACTGGGCATCCCCTCTGATACCTCCTGCGCCAACTTCATTCTGGCGCGGTTTGCCAGCCCGGAAGAGGCCGGCGCCTGTGACACGTTCCTGCAGTCGCGCGGGCTGATCGTACGCCGGGTTTCGGGGTATAAGCTGCCAGCAGCGTTGCGGATCACCGTCGGGGATGAGACCGCCTGCAAAGCGCTGGTTAAGGCGATGAAAGCGTTCAAGGATGACGCAGCATGAGCGCGCCGATCTACACCCGCATCGCGTTGATCGGTCTTGGCCTGATCGCCTCCTCCATGGCGCATGCCATCCGCCGTGGCGGGCTGGCGGGCGAGATCACCGGCTATGCCCGCAGCGCCGAGACCCGCGAGACCGCGCGTCGGATCAACCTGTGTGACCGTGTCTGCGATACAGCTGCGGAGGCGGTGCAGGACGCTGATCTGGTTGTGCTCTGTGTGCCTGTGGGGGCGATGGATGCTGTGATGGCGGACATTGCGCCGGTGCTGAAACCCGGTGCCACGGTTTCTGACGTGGGGTCGGTCAAACGCCATGTGATCGACGCGGTGCAGCCGCATATCCCTGCGGGCGTTCATTTTGTGCCCGCGCACCCCTTGGCCGGGACGGAACATTCCGGGCCAGAGGCCGGGTTTGCCGAGCTTTATGACAATCGCTGGTGCCTGCTGGTGCCGGTGGAGGGCAGTGATCGTGCGCCGGTGGACCGCCTGCGGCAGCTTTGGGAGGGGATGGGCGCCAATGTTGATGAGATGGATGCTGATCACCATGATCTGGTTCTGGCCGTCACCTCCCACGCGCCGCATCTGATCGCCTATACGATGGTTGGGGTCGCCGACGATCTGCGCCGGGTGACCGACAGTGAGGTGATCAAATATTCGGCTGCGGGGTTCCGGGACTTTACCCGGATTGCGGCTTCCGATCCGACCATGTGGCGCGATGTCTTCCTGACCAACAAGGATGCGACGCTGGAAATATTGGGTCGCTTCACGGAGGAGCTGTTTGCGCTGCAGCGGGCGATCCGCACCGGAGACGGCGAGCATCTGCACCAGTATTTCACCCGCACCCGCGCCATCCGCCGTGGCATTATCGAGGCGGGGCAGGATACTGCCGCACCAAACTTCGGCCGCGAGACCACATCATGAGCCGCGGCTGGGCGGCGGGACTGCGGGCTCTCTCAATCGCAGCTGGGCTGACCGCCCTGATCGCTGCCAGCGCGGGGGCCACGGCAGCCAATGCACCGGAGCGTTCCCTACGGCCCAATGCGCGCCCCGATCTGGTGTCAGGCGCGACAGTGGCGGCTGCTGTGCTCCCTGCCACGGCAGAGCTGCGGCCTCAATCGCGCCCGCAGTCGGAGCAGGCTATCGCCCTGGCCGCGTTGAGCCTGCCGCTGATGCC
This sequence comes from Phaeobacter sp. LSS9, assembly GCF_003443595.1. NCBI lineage: Bacteria > Pseudomonadati > Pseudomonadota > Alphaproteobacteria > Rhodobacterales > Roseobacteraceae > Phaeobacter > Phaeobacter sp. LSS9. The sequence goes on along the minus strand of NZ_CP031956.1, from coordinate 1,572,487 downwards.
CGCGGGGCCTGATGCCTCTCTGCGCCCACATTTGCGCCCCGGTGATTTGGCGGAGAAGATCCTGTTTGGTAAACGCAAACGCCGCAAGACCTCTGTCTGCGGTGATATCGACATTCAGGGCAGCAAGGTTGGCACGGTGCCCGGTCGGCTGAACGGTTGCGGGGCAAAAAATGCCGTGCGCGTGCGCTCGGTCGCGGGGGTAACGCTCAGCCAGCAGTCGGTGATGACGTGTGACACGGCACGCGCGCTCAAGAAATGGGTCGAGCGGGATGTGATCAAGGCCTTTGGCCGCCGTGACAAAGTGGTCTCCATGCGGGTGGCTGCGCATTATTCCTGCCGCACCCGCAACAACCGCCCGGGGGCCAAGATCTCCGAACACGGGCGCGGCAAGGCGATTGATATCTCAGGCTTTGTTCTGGAGAGCGGCAAGGTGATTACCGTGCTGAAAGGCTGGACCGCGCGTGCCACGCGCAAGGGGCTGCGCAAGATGTGGAAAGGCGCCTGTGGTCCATTTGGTACCGTGCTGGGGCCGCTGTCAGATCGCTACCATCTGGACCATTTCCATCTGGATGTGGCGCGCCATCGCGGCGGTCCTTACTGTCGTTAACGCAGGACCAGACGGGGCGCCGGGCCAAGGGGCAGCGGCCCGAGTGCGACATAACCGGATTTGAGCGTCAGCGGCAGATCAAGGTCCCGGTGATTTCCGCCAAGACCGGCGAAGACCTGCAGCACCTGTTCAATGCCCGCGCGTACGCGGGGCGGCAGGTTGCCTGCGGTCTCTGCTAATTGCAGAATGTCCTGCCAGTTCTCGACCTGCAGCGCTAGGTCGCCCTCCGGCAGGCCGGTTTCATCAAGGTGGATTTCACCCGTGGCCTTGATCCGCATCGGTCCCCAGCGGGCTTCGGCGAGGTGGAGCGTGATATTGCGGGGTTGCGGGCGTCGCAGTTCAATCGCATTGCGGTCCCAGTGCGTGTCGAAGGTGACCGTCATCTCGGCAACGACCGTTTCCAGCCGTTCGGGCAGCCCCTCTGTTGCGGCCAGATGTTGGCGCAAGAGCGGAGGTGGCGTCAGGCCGGTCCCTTCTGCGCGGATCTGGTAGCGGTTTGGCGCGTCGGTCTGAGCCATCTCCAGCACAAAGGCCTGCCCACCAAGGTCGGTATTGTCCTCACTCCGTACCGTCCAGGGGCCAGCGGTGATGTGTAGCTGTTCCAGTTCTCGTGCGGATCCGGGGGCCAATTGCACATCTGCCTGCAGCCCGTCCGCCTGAAGGATCGCCGTCTTATCAAAATAGGACAGCCGCTGTGGTGTCTGCGGCAGATGCAGTGACAGGGTGCCGGGCCAGAGTGCCAGGCTGCGGATATCCAGCCAGTCGGCACGCCATGCGGTGCCGGTGCCGGGGTCGGCGAGGGTAGGGGTGGTGATCCGGTGATGATGATACAGCGGAAAGCCCGAGGTGCGCAGCGACCCGTAATCGGCCTGCCAGCCCTGTCGCTGTTGCTCGGCAAACCAACCATCAAGCCCCTGACGCAGGCCCCAGCCCGCGATGGCCCAGTAAAGGCTCCAGACGCAGGCGGCCATCAACAGCAGTTTTGTCCATCGGATCATCATTCGGCCTCTTTTCTGGACGTTGAATTTGATGTTTATAGACCGCGATCAAAAAAGGGCCAGCGTCATGACCATGTGGGTATTTGGATACGGATCTTTGTTGTGGAACCCGGGCTTTCCGGTGGCCCGCCGCGAAGTCGCGACACTGCCGGGCTATGCCCGGTCCTTCTGCATGAAATCCATCCATCATCGCGGCAGCGAGGAGAAGCCGGGGCTGGTTCTGGCATTGGACGCGATAGATGGCGCCGCCTGCACCGGGATCGCGCTGGCGGTTGAGGCGGGCCACGAGGAACAGACATTGCAGGAGCTGCGGGCGCGGGAGCTGATCTCCTCGGCCTATGTGGAGAAAGATCTGACCGTCCAGCTGGCCAGCGGGGGGACGTGACCGCGGTCACCTATGTGATTGACCCGGACCACAATCAATATTGCGGCGGCATCAGTCTGGAAACTCAGGCGCGGATCATTGCGGAGGCGGTGGGCGGACGTGGCCCCAATACCGAATACCTCTTCAATACGGCGGAGCATCTGGCCGAGATCGGGTTGCGCGATGCCGATTTGGATTGGCTGTCGGCGCGTGTGCGGGATCTTGCATCATAAAGCCTTGGCTCTTTTGAGGTTTTGCCTATAGGCTCCGGTTCTGCAAGAGCACCAAAAAAGTGTCAGGAGCCACAGACCATGGCGCAGCCAGACCGCGAAAGCAGGCCGCAGTTTTCCCAACCGGTACGCCAGATCATCATGATGCTGATTGCCCTTGGGCTGTCGGGGTTTGGGGCCTTTGTGGCGCTGCCGCGGGTCCTGCCGGTGTTTGAGGCCAATCCCTGGCTCAACGGGTTCATCCTGCTGGTGTTTGTCTTTGGTGTGATGGCCTGTTTCTGGCAGGTGCTGCAGCTGATCGGTTCGGTGCGCTGGATCGAAGGGTTCGCCGCCGGGGTGACCAGTGACGATGATCGCCCGCCGTCGATGCTGGCGCCGCTGGCCTCTCTGCTGCGCTCACGCGGGGCGCGGATGCAGCTTGGGTCCTCTTCGACCCGGTCGATCCTGGATTCCGTTGCCACGCGGATCGATGAAGAGCGCGAAATTACGCGTTATATCGTGAACCTGCTGATTTTCCTTGGCCTTTTGGGAACCTTCTACGGTCTGGCCACCACAGTGCCTGCGGTGGTGGACACCATCCGCAGCCTTGCCCCGCAGGAGGGGGAAGAAGGTATTGCGGTGTTCAACCGGCTGATGACCGGGCTTGAGGCGCAGCTGGGTGGCATGGGCGTTGCCTTTGCCTCATCATTGCTGGGGCTGGCAGGATCGCTGATTGTCGGCTTGCTGGAGCTGTTTGCAGGCCATGGTCAGAACCGGTTCTACCGCGAGCTTGAGGAATGGCTTTCTTCTTTCACGCGGGTCAGTTTCTCCTCCGGCGAGGAGACAGGCGGCGGCGACAACAGCGCGCTTGCCGGGGTGCTGGACAGTATGACCGAGCAAATGGATGCGCTGCAGGCGATGTTCGTCCAATCCTCCGAAGGGCGCGCCGGGGTGGATCAGAAGCTGTCCGCGCTGGTTGATGCGATCACGGATATGAACCGGCGGCAGGATCAGTCCGAAGGCACCGCGCGCGCGCTTGAACGGGTGGCTGTCGGGCAGGAAGCCCTGACCGAGCTGATGCGTGCTCAGGGGGATGTTGGGCTGGACGCCGAAAGCCGGATGCGGCTGCGCTCCATCGATGTGCAGATGCTGCGTATTCTTGAAGAAATCTCCGCCGGTCGTCAGGAAAGCCTGGCCGAGTTGCGCAAAGATATCGACCTCTTGGTCAAGGCCTTTGCCAGACCACGTGGATTGGGCCGCAGCGCGCGCGGATCCGAGGATTAAGCGATGGCCCTGTCACGTCGCACCGGACAGCGTTTTCAGGCCTCGATCTGGCCGGGATTCGTAGATGCGATGACCGGGTTGCTGCTGGTTCTGATGTTTCTCCTGACTATTTTCATGGTGGTTCAATTTGTCCTGCGGGAGACGATTTCCGGACAGGAAAGCCAGCTGGATGAGCTGGCAGCGGAAGTTGGGGCGCTTGCTGATGCTCTCGGCCTCGAAGAGCGTGCGAACAGCCAATTGCAGGCGCGTCTTGGGGCGCTGTCGGCCACGCTTGGAACCACCCAGGGTGCGTTGGAAACTGCAGAAGCAGACCTTGCAGCTGCGCGAGGCGAGATCAGCGATTTTGAGGCGCAGGTCGCCCAGTTGCTGCTGCAACAGCAGGACGCCAACGCTACCATTCGTGATCTGACCGCAGAGCGCGCAGCGCTGCAGGCGGCACAGAGCGATCTGGAAGGGGAGCGGGATACGCTGGCGCAGGCTCTTGCGGCCAGTCGCGATGAAATTGATGCCCAGACAGAGGCTGCGCGCCTTGCCGCAGCCAAGCGGGAGGCGCTGGAAGCGCTTGTTGCCGACCTCGAAGGGCAGGCGTCTGAGGCAAGTGCAGCAGTCTCGCAATTAGAAACGGAGCTGACCGATGCCGAGGCGGCGCGTCTTGCCGAGGCGGCTGCCGCAGAGGCGCTGCGAAATCGCTTGAAGACGGCAGATGCGGAATTGACGGCGATGACACTGGCGCTGGAAGAACAGCGTCAGGCGGCTGAAGATACGCTGACTTTGCTGGCGGCAGCGGAAACCGCCAAGGGGCAACTGGATGCGCAGCTGGCGGACGTCTTGGAGAAGCTAGACGTCGCGAAGGCCACTAACGCGGACCGTGACGCATTGGCCGAGCGCCTGACCCGCGTTCTGGCGCAGTTGGAAACCACGCAGACCAGTGCGGATGCACAGGTTGCCGCGTTGCAGGCAGAGCTGGAGCAGCTGCGCGAGAGCCGCGACGCGGCAACGTCTGAGCTGGAAAGCACGGCGACAGCACAGGCCGAGACGGAACAGCGTCTGCTGGAGGCGCTGTCTAAGCTGGAACAGGCCAATGCAGCAGCTGCTGACCGGGAGGTGCTGCAACAACGCCTGCTGGCGGCGCTGACTGAGGGCGAAGAGCGCGCCGTGGAAACCGCAGATCTGGCCAGCCTCGCCGAACAGCGCGCGGCCCTCTTGGCCCAGGCCCGCGAAAGCCTCAGCACGGAGCAGGCGATTTCGGAGGAGGCGCAGCGACAGACGGCACTTCTCAACCAGCAGGTTGCGGCGCTGCGAGAGCAGCTCGGCGGGTTGCAGGCGCTGTTGGATGACTACAAGGCCCGCGACGCTGCTCAATCGGTGCAGATGCAAAATCTCGGTCAGGATCTGAACGCCGCACTGGCACGGGCCGCTGCGGAGGAACGCCGCCGCCGTCTGCTGGAAGAAAGTGAGCGCAAACGACTGGAAGCCGAAGCAGAACAGCTGAGCAGCAAGGCCCAGGATCTGGAGCAATACCGCTCGGAATTCTTTGGCCGCCTGCGAGATGTACTGGGCAATCAGGAGGGGGTGCGGATTGAGGGCGATCGCTTTGTCTTTGCCTCTGAGGTGTTGTTTGCCCCGGGGAGCGCGGATCTGTCACCGGCCGGGCGGGCCGAGATTGGCAAGGTCGCCGGTATCCTGCAGGCTGTTGCGGCGGCAATCCCGCCCGAGATCAACTGGATCATCCGTGTGGACGGTCACACGGATGATACGCCGCTTGGTATCCACCCGAAATTTGCCGACAACTGGGAGTTGAGCCAGGGCCGCGCCCTGTCGGTTGTGCGCTATATGGTGCAGGCGCTGGGCATCCCGCCCGAGCGCCTGTCTGCCAATGGGTTTGGCGAGTATCAGCCGGTGAACCCTGCACAGACCGCAGCGGCCCGGGCGCAAAATCGCCGGATTGAGCTGAAGTTCACCGAACGCTGACGGGGCTGTGTTATCGCCTTGGCGTTCTGCCCTCTGGTCCCGCAGTCGCGAGCGCTGAGCGTTGTTTTCGCCGCGCTGATAGGCGGGATATCAGCGCCTTCGCCTCGGTCGGTGGTTCCTGCTCAATCCGCCTGTAGTTGCTGCCATCTCGCTGACGCGTCAGCAGGCCGCAGGAAATCATGGTCCGGCGCAGGGTCGCGGGGTCCTTGAACTCATGTTCTGCCAGCAGGATCCTGTTCACCTCCGTCTCGCTTAGCAACGTGTCAGGCGGGAACACCGCCCATAGACCAAAGAGCGCAAGAGTCTGTACCGCCCGTCGGGAGGGCCAGCGCAGCAGTCGTCCTGAAGCGTCAAATTGGGTGAGTGTGCGTTCAATCAGCCGGTGGTCAGCGGGGGCGGCCGTGTTGGCCTGCGCCAGACGTCCGGCAGCGGCCTGAACGGCGCGCTGGTGTTGCAGGTTCTGAAACCCGGCCGCGCGCGCCAGCATATTCATCAGCGTCAGGTGGGGTGGGCTGGCCTCCCCCAGTTGACGGGCCAGAGCGCGGGAGAAATGCGACAGGTCATCGACCTGTAAGGGAAGAGATTTGCGGGTCATATTGCATCCAATTGGCGCCCGTCCTGGTCGTTGGTCGCTGGCTTGACGACGCGGCGCCATCTGCAATGGAAACCGTTCGATTGGATGGCAGGTTTAGCTCTCCCATGCGGGAACAGCGACGCCTCGGTGTCTGCCGACCGTGACCCTAGCCTAGCGGGTACGTCAGGCGAGGCCAAGAGGCTTTGGTCTAGTCCACCGTCATGTCCTGCTGGTGCTGATCAATGACCTCTCCGTCACGCATCAACGTCGCCGTGGCGATGTAGCGACCGGGGGATAGCCCGGCGCCGCGGACCCTCTTGCCAGATGCGCGGAACAATTGCGCCTGGGTCTTCTCCAGCCGCTCTGTCTGCTCCAGGAAGGGGCCGCCAGGCCCGTCGATCCGCAGCATCAGCTGATCGCCACTGCGCGCCCCGAAGGCATAGGCCCAAAAGACCAATGCGCCTGATCCGGCGGGCAGGGGGGCCTGATCTGCGGTCCCGGCCTTGATCGCGGCGAATTTCGGGACATGATCGGCAAACCCGCTGCCAAGAAACCCGCCAGCCTGATAGGTGATGTCGTCTGCCCAGAGCGGTTCACCGATATCAGATCCGCAACCCTGCTCCATGCGGGGGCCGAACGGATCGACCGTCTTGCCATCCTTGCGCACGGAAAGGTGCAGATGCGGGAACTGGGTGTTGCCGGAAAGGCCGATCTCCCCCAGGGGAGTGCCTGCGGTCACCTTGTCGCCGGACTGCACAAGAATGGAGCCGCGTTTCATGTGGCAGTATTGGGTTTCCCAACCGTCGCCATGGCGCAGCAGAACCCCGTTGCCGCATTCGCGCCCTTCAATGGCCGGATCGCCGGGGCCGGTGGAATAGCGGTCTTCCATCCCGTCGCGGCTGCCAGCCACGGTGCCGTCTGCGGCGGCGAAGATGGTGACGCCAGCATCCATGTCGCTGAGGTAGGGCAGGGCAATGTCAGTCCCTTTGTGCCCATCGTAGGTAAGCGGATTGCAGGTAAAATCCTGTGTCGCCGGCCCCAAAGCGCGGTCGACATATTGCTGGATCTGGCAGCTGTCACCCAAGGTGCAGTCGACGGGCCAATCCAGAACAAGATCGCTCGCCGCGACGGGCGCGGCGAGCGATGAGATAAATGCCAAAGGCAGGAGCCGCATGGGGTTACTCAGCCGTCAGAAGGGGCGGCTTGTCTCCAGAGATGCGCGGTTTGGCTGGGCCTTCGATCCGGAGATCCAGTTTGCCATCCTTGATGCCGACCTTGACAAGACCACCTTTGGCGAGTTTGCCGAACAGCAGCTCCTCAGCCAGCGGCTTCTTGATGTGCTCCTGAATGACGCGGCCCAGGGGACGGGCCCCCATCCGGTCATCATAGCCCTTGTCCGCCAGCCATTCGGCGGCCTTGCGGGTCAGTTCGATCGAGACATTGCGATCCATCAGCTGGGCTTCCAACTGCAGAACGAATTTCTCGACCACCTGCAGGATCACATCCTTTGGCAGCGGTGCGAAGGAGATGACCGCGTCCAAACGGTTGCGGAATTCCGGCGTGAACGTCCGTTCAATCGCGGCGGTGTCCTCACCCTCGCGCCGGTCACGGCCGAAGCCGATGGCAGCCTTCGCCTGCTCAGATGCGCCGGCGTTGGAGGTCATGATCAGCACCACATTGCGGAAATTCACCGTGCGACCGTTGTGGTCGGTCAGCTGGCCATTGTCCATCACCTGCAACAGGATGTTGAAGACGTCCGGGTGGGCCTTCTCGATTTCATCAAGCAACAGTACACAATGGGGGTGCTGGTCGACGCCATCGGTCAACAGGCCACCCTGATCAAAGCCGACATAGCCCGGAGGCGCGCCGATCAGGCGGGAGACCGCGTGTTTCTCCATATATTCCGACATGTCGAACCGCAGCAGCTCCACGCCAAGCGTATCTGCAAGCTGTTTGGCCACTTCTGTTTTGCCGACACCGGTGGGGCCTGCAAAGAGGTAGTTGCCAATGGGTTTTTCCGGCTCACGCAGGCCCGCCCGCGCCAGTTTGATGGCACTGGACAGGGCGTCAATTGCAGCGTCCTGACCAAACACCACCCGCTTCAGTGAGCGTTCCAGATCCTTCAGCACTTCGGCGTCGTCCTTGGAGACATTCTTCGGCGGGATTCGGGCGATCTTGGCGACAACGGCCTCGATCTCCTTGACGCCGATGGTCTTGCGGCGCTTGCTTTCCACCACCAGATGCTGGGCGGCGCCGGCCTCATCAATGACGTCGATTGCCTTGTCCGGCAGTTTGCGATCATTGATGTAACGGGCCGACAGTTCGACCGCAGATTTGATCGCATCGCTAGTAAAGCGGATGCCGTGATGTTCCTCGAAATAGGGTTTCAGCCCTTTCAGGATCTCGATGGAATCCTCAACCGAAGGCTCATTCACGTCGATTTTCTGGAACCGGCGCGACAGGGCGCGGTCCTTCTCGAAATGCTGACGAAATTCCTTGTAGGTGGTGGATCCCATGGTGCGCAGCTTGCCGCCCTGAAGCGCGGGCTTCAGCAGGTTTGAGGCATCCATCGCCCCGCCGGAGGTCGCCCCGGCGCCGATCACGGTGTGGATCTCATCGATGAACAGCACTGCGTCGGGGTGATCTTCCAGCTCGGTCACCACGGCTTTCAGGCGTTCCTCAAAGTCGCCGCGATAGCGGGTGCCTGCCAGCAGCGCGCCCATGTCGAGCGAGTAGATGGTGGTTTCCGACAAGACCTCAGGGGTTTCACCAGCGACAATCTTGCGCGCGAGACCTTCGGCGATGGCGGTTTTGCCAACGCCGGGATCGCCGACCAGTAGCGGATTGTTTTTGCGACGGCGGCACAGCACCTGAATACAGCGCTCAACCTCGTGGCTGCGGCCGATCAGCGGGTCAATGTCACCCTCGCGGGATTTCTCATTGAGATCGACGCAGTATTTCGCCAGCGCGCTCTCTTTCTTGTCGCCCTCGGTGGTGGGCTGGGGTTCATCCTCGACCTCCGGAGAGCCGGAGACCGGGCGGGATTCACCGAAAGCCGGATCCTTGGCCACGCCGTGGGCGATGAAATTCACCGCATCATAGCGGGTCATGTCCTGATCCTGCAGGAAGTAGGCGGCGTCGCTCTCACGCTCTGCGAAGATGGCCACCAGAACATTGGCACCCGTGACCTCGGTCCGGCCGGAGCTTTGTACGTGGATGGCGGCGCGTTGGATCACACGCTGAAAGGCAGCGGTTGGAACCGCTTCTGAGCCGTCGATATCAGTGACCAGATTGGCGAGATCCTCATCGACAAATTCGACAAGGGTCGCGCGCAACTCGGTGAGGTCCACGCTGCAGGCGCGCATGACGCGCGACGCCTCAGGCTCGTCCAGCAGGGCAAGCAGCAGGTGTTCCAGGGTTGCAAATTCATGACGCCGTTCGTTTGCCAGCGCAAGCGCGGCGTGAATGGCCTGTTCCAAAGTGCTCGAGAATGAAGGCACGGGCGTGCTCCTCTTGGTCTTGGGTTGGCGGTGAGGCTGCGGGACGGATGCCTAGCCTTCCACAGTCCAACCATGTCCTGATAGTATTAGAGTTTGGTTGATACGTGCCCGGCTTCAAGTTCTTTCTTGCAATTTCTTGTCACATTTATCGTGACTGTGCCGTGAAAAGGGGCCTTGCGCGGTCAAAACTTGTCCTTTCGCGCCCGGATTTCGGCAAACACCTCCGCAGCGGAGGCCCCCGTCATGCCAACCGCCTGTTTGAGGCTGTCGAGATGGGCCCGCAGGAAAGGATTGGTGTCCAGCTCCTCCTGCAACTGCGAGGGCACGGTTGCTTCTCCTTTGGCACGGGCGGCATCAATAGCTTTGCAGCGGTGTTGCAGCGCGGCGTTGTCCGGCTCGATCGTAAGTGCGAAACGGGCATTGGACTGGGTGTATTCATGGCCGGAATAGACCGTTGTTTCTCCCGGCAGGGCTGCGAGTTTCTGCAGGCTCTGCCACATCTGTTCGGGGGAGCCCTCAAACAAGCGCCCACATCCCAGCGCCATCAGGCTGTCTGCGGTGAACACCGCGGCGGCATTTGGGATGTGAAAGGCGATATGGCCGATCGTATGCCCGGAAACATCCAGCACGCGGACGTCCTCGCCAAGGCAGGTGAAGCTGTCGCCCTCTGCCACTGCCAGATCCAGATCGGGCAGACGGTGGGCGGCAGCCTTGGCACCGATGATTTGCGGATCATAGGCAGCTTGCAGCTCCGCAACGCCATCAATGTGATCCCAGTGGTGATGCGTGAGCAGGATCTGGTCCAGCCCCCATCCACGCCGGTCCAGTTCGGCGCGAATGGCTGCGGCTTCGGGGGCATCGACCAGTGCGGTGTGACCGGTTTCGACATTGTGCAGCAAAAAGGCATAGTTGTCGGAGAGACAGGGCAGGGTAACGATCTCAAGGGGCATGGTCATTCGCTTCTCGATGGGTAAACTGACGGCGACTGGCCTCAGATTGGCCCAAGCAACGGACGCCCGCAATGCATCTTGATGTTCAGGATCTGAGGAATTTCTATTATCGCAGCACCCTGGGGCGGGCGGCGCAGGCGTCAATCCGTGGGCGGCTGCTGGAGTTGTGGCCCGAAGCGGCGGGACAGACAGTTGCAGGCTTTGGCTTTGCCGCGCCGCTGCTGCGCCCCTATCTGGCCGAGGCGCGGCGGGTGATTGCGCTGATGCCGGGACCGCAGGGGGTGATGCAGTGGCCTGCGGGACTGCCCAATGTCTCGGTCCTCTGCGAGGAGACCGCTTGGCCGATTGAAACCGGACATGTCGACCGGCTGGTATTGCTGCACGGGCTTGAAACCTCGGATCGGCCGTCGCATCTTCTGGAGGAATGCTGGCGGGTGCTTGGTCCCGGCGGGCGGGCCGTGTTTGTTGTGCCCAATCGCGCAGGCCTTTGGGCGCGGTCGGATGTGACACCGTTCGGGTTTGGGCGGCCCTATACGCTCAGTCAGGTGGAAAATCAGCTGCGCTTGCATCAGTTCACCGTCGAGCGGCATTCTGCGGCGCTCTACCTGCCGCCCAGCCAGCGCCGCTTCTGGCTGAAATCCGGCCCGTTGTTCGAGCGTATGGGGGACCGGTTGCCGGCGATGCTGGGGGGCGGGGTGTTTTTGGTCGAAGTGAGCAAGCAGGTGCATTCCCAGCGTGGTGAGATGACCCGGCTGCGACCGCCCAGTCCGATCCGGGTGCTGGAAGGGTTGTCCAACCCGATGCCGGAACCGGCCTGAACCTGCGCGGTGTTTCAGACGTGAGCGTCGGGGCGGGTGTCTGCCCCGTTTGACCAAGGGTCGCCAGCGCAGGACGCTGCGTCGCGGGCGCCCTGGGCTGGACAGGCGGCGCAAATTCGGGCGGTCTCAAATAGGCAGGTCTTAATCTTGGTGCGGCGAAGGGCGTGACGTTACGGGAGCCGGGGCTGGGCAGTTGGCTGCTTGATTCCCCGCCGATGGTTCAAAATCGCGCTTTCAGCGCTCATTTTCGACGGTTTGGAGGTTTTTTCACCTGCAAGGCGCGTTTTTTGCTGATTTGGAATCGCAAAATTGACCCCTAAAGTTGGTTTTTTTGACGCATGTTCTGTCGTTTCATCGGGTGTTATCGCCTAATCATTTGAAAACGCTTGTAACTTCCTTTTTCACCTTGCCGTCCAAGGCAGTTGATAGGTTGCCAACGCTCTGCTACATCCACGCTGATTTTGACGCCCCACCAAATTGTGGGGAGACCTCACGCCCCCGGACGCCGCCTGCACTAGGTCAGCCAACCGGGGCCAATATCGGAAGGGTGGACGTGTCCGAACCAGCTTCGATCTCCGCAGGCATTGCCGCGCGCTATGCCACCGCGATCTTTGAGATCGCCGAAGAGAGCAAGGCGCTTGATAGCCTTGAAACCAGCATCAATGACCTGTCTGCCGCTTTGGCGGATAGCGAAGATCTCCGCGACCTGATCACGTCACCCCTGGTGTCGCGTCAGGAGCAGGGAACAGCGATCACCGCGATTGCCAAGAAAATGGGCCTGGACCCGGTTCTGAGCAATGCGCTGACGCTGATGGCCGAAAAGCGCCGCCTGTTCGTGGTGCCTGCGCTGCTTGACGCTCTGCGCGCACGTCTGGCCGAAACCCGTGGTGAGATCACCGCCGATGTCACATCGGCCAAGGCGCTGACCAAGACCCAGAGCGAAAAACTGGCCAAAACACTGGCCGAGCGCACTGGCAAAAAGGTCGTAATCAATGCAACCGTCGATGAAAGCATCATTGGCGGTCTTGTCGTTAAAGTGGGCTCGAAGATGATCGACAACTCGATCCGCTCCAAGCTCAACTCCCTACAGAACGCAATGAAAGAGGTCGGATAAATGGGTATCCAAGCAGCAGAGATTTCTGCGATCCTGAAAGACCAGATCAAGAATTTTGGTCAAGAAGCTGAGGTGGCAGAGATTGGCCGCGTGCTGTCCGTTGGTGACGGTATCGCCCGTGTGTACGGTCTCGACAATGTCCAGGCCGGCGAGATGGTCGAATTCCCCGGCGGCATCATGGGCATGGCGCTGAACCTCGAAGCCGACAACGTCGGTATCGTTATCTTCGGCTCCGACCGTGACATCAAAGAAGGTGACACCGTCAAGCGCACCAACTCCATCGTGGACGTTCCCGCTGGCCCCGAGCTGCTGGGTCGCGTTGTTGACGGTCTGGGCAACCCGCTGGACGGCAAGGGCCCGATCAACGCGGCAGAGCGCAAAGTTGCTGACGTAAAGGCACCCGGCATCATCCCGCGTAAATCGGTTCACGAACCGATGGCAACCGGCCTCAAGTCCGTTGACGCGATGATCCCGATCGGCCGTGGCCAGCGAGAGCTGATCATTGGTGACCGTCAGACCGGTAAAACCGCCGTTGCTCTGGACGCGATCCTGAACCAGAAAGTCTACAACGACGCCGCTGGTGATGATGAGTCCAAGAAACTGTACTGTGTTTATGTTGCTGTCGGCCAGAAGCGCTCGACCGTGGCCCAGCTGGTGAAGAAGCTGGAAGAAACCGGTGCAATGGAATATTCGATTGTGGTTGCTGCAACCGCGTCCGAACCGGCCCCGATGCAGTTCCTGGCCCCCTATGCCGCGACCGCAATGGCCGAATACTTCCGCGACAGCGGCAAGCACGCGCTGATCATCTATGATGACCTGTCCAAACAGGCTGTGGCCTATCGCCAGATGTCCCTGCTGCTGCGTCGTCCGCCGGGCCGTGAAGCTTATCCTGGTGACGTTTTCTACCTCCACTCCCGTCTGCTGGAACGTTCCGCGAAGCTGAACGAAGAATTCGGTGCAGGCTCGCTGACCGCGCTGCCCGTGATCGAAACCCAGGGCGGCGACGTGTCTGCGTTTATTCCGACCAACGTGATTTCGATCACCGACGGTCAGATCTTCCTGGAAACCGAGCTGTTCTATCAGGGCATCCGTCCTGCTGTGAACACCGGTCTGTCGGTTTCGCGTGTGGGCTCTTCGGCTCAGACCAACGCGATGAAATCGGTTGCTGGCCCGGTGAAACTGGAATTGGCTCAGTACCGCGAAATGGCAGCCTTTGCGCAGTTTGGCTCCGATCTGGACGCCGCAACCCAGCAGCTGCTGAACCGTGGTGCGCGTCTGACCGAGCTGATGAAGCAGCCCCAGTATGCACCGCTGACCAACGCAGAGATCGTCTGTGTGATCTTCGCAGGCACCAACGGCTACCTCGACAAAGTCGACGTAAAAGAAGTTGGCCGCTACGAGGCTGGCCTGCTGGCGCATCTGCGCAGCAAGCATCAGGACCTGCTTGACTGGATCACCACCGAAGATCCGAAGATCAAGGGTGACGCAGCCGACAAGATCAAAGCAGCTCTGGACGCGTTCGCAGCTGACTTCGCTTAAGGGGGGATCAGGCGTTGCCTAACCTTAAAGACCTTAAAAACAGGATCGCGTCGGTCAAATCGACCCGCAAGATCACCAAGGCCATGCAGATGGTCGCGGCCGCAAAACTGCGCCGCGCCCAAGAGGCTGCCGAGGATGCGCGTCCCTACGCCGAACGGTTCAACGCCGTTATGGCCGGGCTGGCCGCATCTGTCGGTGGCAGCGATTCTGCACCCAAGCTGCTTGCCGGCACCGGTAGCGACCAGGTTCATCTCCTGGTCGTACTGACCGCCGAACGCGGGCTTTGCGGGGGCTTCAATTCCAACATCGCCAAGCTGGCACGGGCCAAGGCCCAGGCGCTGGTCGCGGCGGGCAAGACCGTCAAGATCCTGACGGTTGGCAAAAAAGGCCGGGACGCGATGAAACGCGACCTTGGTGACTATTTTGTCGGGCATGTGGATCTGAGCGAAGTCAAACGCCTTGGCTACGCCAACGCGCAGGACATCGCCAAGGATGTTCTGGCCCGCTTTGATGCCGGGGATTTCGACGTTGCCACGCTCTTCTACGCGAAGTTCGTGAATGTTGTGACCCAGGTGCCGACTGCCCAGCAGGTGATCCCGGCGTCCTTTGATGCCAAGGAAGACGACGCTGCGGCCAGCTCTGCCGTCTACGACTACGAGCCCAGCGAAGAGGCCATTCTGGCCGACCTGCTGCCGCGCGGTGTCGCGACGCAGATCTTTGCAGCGCTGCTGGAAAATGGGGCCTCCGAACAGGGTGCCCGGATGAGCGCGATGGACAATGCCACCCGTAACGCGGGTGAGATGATCGACAAGCTGACCATTGAGTTCAACCGCTCGCGTCAGGCCGTGATCACCAACGAGCTGATTGAAATTATTTCGGGCGCTGAGGCGCTCTAAAAGAAAACCGGAGACGAAACATGGCAAATGCAAAAGGCAAGGTGACCCAGATCATCGGCGCCGTTGTGGACGTTCAATTCGACGACCACCTGCCGGCGATCTTGAACGCGCTGACCACCGACAACAACGGTAAGACGCTGGTTCTGGAAGTTGCTCAGCACCTGGGCGAAAACACCGTCCGTACCATCGCGATGGATGCGACCGAAGGTCTGGTTCGTGGTCAGGCCGTGGCTGACACCGACGCACCGATCTCGATCCCCGTCGGTAACGCAACCCTGGGCCGCATCCTGAACGTTGTGGGTGAGCCCGTTGACGAGCAGGGCCCTGTTGTGGCCGCGGAAACCCGCGCCATCCACCAGCCCGCCCCTGAGTTCAGCGACCAGTCCACCGAATCCGAAGTGCTGGTGACCGGCATCAAGGTGATCGACCTGCTGGCCCCCTACGCCAAGGGTGGTAAAATTGGTCTGTTCGGCGGCGCCGGCGTTGGCAAAACCGTTCTCATCATGGAACTGATCAACAACATCGCAAAAGTGCACTCGGGCTTCTCCGTGTTCGCGGGTGTTGGTGAGCGGACCCGTGAGGGCAACGACCTCTACCACGAGATGATCGAATCCAACGTTATCAAACCCGATAACCTGGAAGAGTCGCAGGTTGCTCTGGTCTATGGCCAGATGAACGAGCCTCCGGGTGCGCGTGCCCGTGTTGCTCTGACCGGTCTGACCCTGGCGGAACAGTTCCGTGACCAGTCCGGCACCGACGTTCTGTTCTTCGTGGACAACATCTTCCGCTTTACTCAGGCGGGTTCCGAGGTGTCCGCTCTGCTCGGTCGTATTCCTTCGGCTGTGGGCTACCAGCCGACGCTGGCGACCGACATGGGTGCGATGCAGGAACGTATTACCTCGACCAAGAACGGCTCGATCACCTCGATCCAGGCTGTGTATGTTCCCGCGGATGACCTTACCGACCCGGCACCGGCAACCACCTTTGCCCACCTGGACGCGACCACCGTTCTTAACCGTTCGATCTCGGAACTGGGTATCTACCCGGCTGTTGACCCGCTCGACTCCACATCGCGTCTGATGGATCCCTCCATCGTTGGCGAAGAGCATTATGCCGTGGCGTCCGACGTTCAGCAGATCCTTCAGCGCTACAAGTCGCTTCAGGACATCATCGCGATCCTCGGCATGGACGAACTGTCCGAAGAGGACAAGCTGACCGTGACCCGTGCACGTAAGATCCAGCGCTTCCTCTCGCAGCCGTTCGACGTTGCGAAGGTCTTCACCGGCGCAGACGGCAAGCAGGTTCCGCTTGAGGACACCATCAAGTCGTTCAAGGCCGTTGTGGCCGGCGAATACGATCACCTGCCCGAAGGCGCCTTCTACATGGTTGGCGGCATCGACGAAGTGATCGCAAAAGCCGAGAAAATGGCTGCTGACGCGGCCTAAGGAGGGCCCTGATGGCTGATACGATGCAATTCGACCTCGTGAGCCCGGAGCGCCGCCTGGCGTCGCTCCCGGTGACCGCGGTAATGATCCCCGGCGCGGAAGGCGATATGACGGCTATGGCCAATCATGCGCCGACCATCACCACGCTGCGTCCGGGTGTCCTGCGGGTCGAAAGCCCGCAAGGCACATCGGAATATCTGGTCACCGGTGGCTTTGCTGAAATCGGCGCTGACGGTCTGTCTGTCCTTGCTGAGAAGGCAATCCCCATGGACCAGCTGACGCGCGCGCAACTGGACGAGCTGATTGAAGAGGCCCGCACGACCTACAAGGCCGTGCAGGACACCGATCAACCGCATGGGCTCGTTGAAGATGCGGCGAAGCTGCTCGCCGATATGGAAGCCCTGGGCACCCATATGAGCCTCTGACCTGTCAGAGCCATGGCACAAGAATTCAAACCGGCCCCTTGCGGGCCGGTTTTGTTTTTTGGCACTCTTGCGGCGTAGATCATGCAAAGAGCAAAAAAACAGGCCGGGCGCAGTCCCGGGGGCAGGCACGCAGTATGAAACGGGTACACAGTCCCAGGCTTGGGGTGGATCAGGGCGACATCGAGATTTTCTCGGAGTTTGAGAATGGCGGCACCATGTGGACCGGGGCAGGCCCCCGGGAGCGGCGGCGCAGCGTGCGGTTTTCTCAGCCCTTTGCCGAGCTGCCTGCGGTGCATCTTTCCAGTTCGCTGATGGATATTGATTCCGGCGCCGCGATCCGGGCTGAGCTGGTCGCCGATAGCATCACCACAGAGGGGTTTGATGTGGTCTTCCGCACCTGGAACGACAGCCGTATCGCGCGTATTCGCGCCTCCTGGTTGGCGATTGGCAGCTTGCCCTTTGCAGATGACTGGGACGTGCCTTAGGCGGCTCTAGTCGACGTCGACGTCGCCGTCTCTGTCCCTATCCCTGTCGTGGCAGGCTGTGCCCGTGAACTGTGGCAACCAGTCCTCGCGGCGGCGGCACCAGACCTCATACTCAGGCGTCAGGCCGTTTGTGTCGTCCAGGCTGCCCAGATGCACCTCGATTTCATCCCCGGTTTGGGCAAAGACGGAGGACCCGCAGATGCCGCAGAAATGGCGGCCTTTATAGTGGTGTGGCCTGCCATCAACGTGGACCGCCTGCGCGGGAAAAATCGCGGCGGCGTAAAACAGTGCCCCGTGATGTCTGCGGCAGTCCCGGCAGTGGCAGATCCCAACCCTGAGCGGCGGACCGGATGTGGTGATCCTGACGGCCCCACACAGGCACCCCCCCTGATAGTGTTCCATGCCGCTGCCTCCTGCATTGCGATGTGTCGCAGCATAGCAGTTTTAGGGGGGGCGGAGACAGGGGAGCCCGCGCCACGAAAAAACCCACGCGCCGGGTGCCGGGCGTGGGGTCTAATTCCTCAGTGTTTGCGCGCGCGGCTTAGCCGTTGCGCGACAGCGATTCGTAGATCGGGACCAGTGTCTTGTCTTCAAACAGCGAGGACACCGAGGTGCCGTGCCAAATGTTGAGGATCGCCTGAGTGAACAGGGGCGCTGTCGGCAGGATGCGGATATTTGGCGCGCCGAGAACGGCTTCGGTGGGCTGAATGGTATCGGTCAGCACCAGCGATTTCATCACCGAGTTGCTGACGCGCTCCACTGCGGGGCCACTCATGACGCCATGGGTGATATAGGCGTGGACTTCCTTGGCGCCATTGTCGAGCAGGACCTGAGCGGCCTTGCAGAGGGTGCCGGCGGTGTCGCACATATCGTCGATGATGAGACAGATCTTATCGGTCACATCGCCAATCACAGTCATCTCGGCCACTTCGCCTGCCTTTTCGCGGCGTTTGTCCACGATCGAGAGCGGTGCATTGATCCGCTTGGCCAGCTCACGCGCGCGGGCCACGCCGCCGACGTCGGGCGAGACCACCATGATTTCGTCCATGCTGTCCTTGAACTGGTTTTTCACATCCAGCGCAAAGATCGGCGAGGCATAGAGATTGTCGACCGGGATATCAAAGAAGCCCTGAATCTGAGCGGCATGCAGATCCATGGTCAGCACCCGTTCGATGCCCGCGCCGGTCAGCATATTGGCAACCAGTTTGGCCGAAATCGGGGTGCGCGCCTTGGTGCGGCGATCCTGACGGGCGTAGCCGAAATACGGGATCACTGCGGTGATACGCTGGGCCGAAGACCGGCGCAGTGCATCAGCGATGATCAACAGCTCCATCAGGTTGTCATTGGCCGGGTTTGAGGTCGGCTGAATGATGAACATGTCCTCGCCGCGGACGTTCTCATAGACTTCGACGAAGATCTCGCCGTCGTTGAACCGCTCGACCCGGGCATCAACGAGGCCCTGATCGACTCCGCGGTGCATCGACATGCGGCGGGTAATGGTTTCGGCAAGCGGAAGATTGGCGTTCCCAGCAATCAGCTTGGGTTCGTTCAAGGTCGGCATTGGCTGTTATCCCCAGGCAGCAATGGCAGTGTGACAGATTCGTGATGTTGAACCCCGCTTAGCATGGGCGTACCCTCGCGCCTAGATTTAATGCGGGAGAACAGGCCCATGGTGGCGAACGACAGAGCAGGAGAAACCTGCTGGGGTTGCAGGAAAGAGCGGAAGATGGTGGCATTGGTTGAAGGTGGCCGAACCGGCACAACCGGGTGGCAATGATGGGGGCGATGTCTACGGGGCTGGCGCAGCCTGTTGCCAGCCATGTTTTTGGATGTGGTCCCAGAAAGGTGATGGCCGTTCACTGCTCGCTTGCACATTCCGGTGCCTGGCGCGGATTGGCTACCATTCTGGAAGAACAAGTGATGGTCTCCAGTTTTGACATGTTGTCCCACGGCCGAAGCCCGGACTGGGATGGTGAAGGGCTGCTGCAACTGCGCAACGCCGAGGCGGGGCTGGCTCTGATTGAGGCTGAAAACCTCGCCAAAGACGGTCCGATTGATCTGATCGGCCATTCTTTTGGTGCCACGGTCGTTCTGGCAATGGCCCAGATACGCCCGGATCTGGTGCGCTCGCTGGTGATGGTTGAGCCGGTTTTCTTCTCGCTGGCGAGCGCAGCGGAGACCACCGACCCCGAGGCGCTGGAGGCGCTGCGCAGGGATCACATGACGGTGCGCGAAACATATCTGAACGGCGACGTTGAACATGCGACACGGCTGTTCAACCGGGCGTGGGGGGCGGGCCACCCAAAGTGGAACGATCTGCCCGAAAGCGCCCGGGACGCTATGGTGCGCAGTTTTCCAGCCGTGATGGCCTGCGATACACAAGTCTATGAGGATATGCTGGGGGTGCTGACACCGGAGAAGCTGGCACGCGTGACGATGCCCTGTCTGCTGATTGATGGCGGTAAGAGCCAGCCCATTATGCATGAGGTCATTCGTGCGCTGGCTGCACGGCTGCCGGATGTGACCTGCCGCCGAATTGACAGCGCCGGACATATGCTGCCGATCACCCATCCTGCTGAAACCGCCGCGCTGCTGCAGGGGTTCTGGCCGGAGGTCATACCGGCACCAGCTGAGGTCTAAGCTATCCATCATGTCCCTTGCCGGGGCTGTCTGACCAGAGAAAGCCGAGGCGGCACTGCGCCTCGACTTTGCGTTTTGAGGGTCCTGGGGTGAGAGGGCGGTCAGATATCGTTCACCGTGGTGACGGTTTCGCGAAAATAGTCAATTTTGCCATCCGCCTGATGCGACAGGATGAAGGTGACGCTTTCCACCATGCGGCCACGCACAGCATAGTGATAGCGTTGATGAAAGCGGGTGTTGTACCAGCCATCGCCCAGATCCTGTGAGCTGAGTCCGACAATTTTGGTGCCCTGGGGAAACACCTCCGGCCCAAGCCGGGACAGGATCACGCCGAAGCCTTCAATATCCGTGGCCTGTTGCCAGCTGACGTCGACACCGTCGCTGTCGCGGTAGTGGTCAATGCGGAAATCAATGTCCGGCGCGATAAAGCCCATCAGAGCCGGATCGCCTGCTTCGAACAGCCGGAGCAATTGCTCGATGGCAGGTTGCGATGTGGTGTCGGTACCGGGGGCGGTGGCCAGATTGGTTGCGGGCATGGTGTTCTCCTGTTGGGTGTGAAGTCAGGATCGCAAAGAAATCGAGTATAGGGAATTGCTCTGTCATCTATCCTTGGTATAGTTTTGAACTATGGATGATCTCACACCGCTTCGGTACTTTCGCGCCGCCTATGAATTGGGAACCTTTAGCGCTGCAGCTCGCGCCTGCGATGTACGCCAGCCATCGGTCTCTGCCGCGATTGCCCGGCTTGAAGATCGCTATGACGGGCCATTGTTTCACCGCGGCAGGGATGGGCTGACGCCAACCGCGCTCGGCCATGAGCTGTACAGCCAGGCCGGTGGGGTTCTGGCACAGGTGAGCCAGCTTGAGGCACGGCTGAAAGGCCATGTGGCGCGTATGGTGCGGGTATATTGTGCGCCTGATGTGATGATGGCGCCGTTTGAGGCCGGGTTGGCCCGGATCCGCCGTGCGGTGCCGCGGGCGCAGTTTCTATTCACCGATGATGCGCTGCAGGCCGATCTGCAGTTTGTCGCCGAAAGCTGCCTGCCGCGTGGCTGCGGGTATCACCCGCTCTGGCAGGAGCGTTACGGCCTTGCGCTTCACTGCGCGCATCCGCTGTTGGCGAAGGCAAAGCTGACCCTCGCCGATATGGCCGGGGAGGCGCTGATTGCGCGCCCTTATTGTCCCAGCGCCGATCGCTTTCTGACTTCGCTGGCGCAGGGGGAGGCGGCATTGGCGGGGCTGCGGGTGGCGGCCAGCGCGATCCATGATGCCCAGCTGATGGATCTGGTGGCCGCCGGGTTGGGGGTGGCGCTAATGCCGATGTCCCATGGTGAGGCCCATCGTGGCATTGTGTTGCGTGACATTTCGGACATCGACCCGGTGACGCGGGTGGTGGGTGTCGGTTACCGCAAGACCGGGTTTGCGGGCGACATGGCCCGGCATTTTCTCAACCGTGAGAGCGTCGTGGGTACCATGTCTTTGGCCTCGGTCGCGGCAGTCTGAAGGCAGCCGTTGGAACCGCCGCCCTCAGGATATGATCTATAGCAGCGCCAGAAACGCGTCGATCTGATCGTCGCCGATCGACCAGTCACAGACAAAGCGCGCTGTGAGCTCTTCCTTTGCGGCGCCGTCCAGGGTTCCGTCCCAGAGATGATAGACAGCGCCCGCATCGAACAGCCGCTGATGGGTCGCGCGGGGCAGCGTGGCAAAGATCATATTGGCCTGCGGTTCATGACTGAAATGGGCCCCGGCATTGCGCAACCCTGTCGCCAGACGCGCGGCTTTTGCATTGGCGGCATGGGCGTTTCTCAGCCACAGATCGTCGGTCAGATAGGCCAGCATCTGCGCCGACAGATAGCGGTGTTTGGAGAACAGATGCGCGCCGCGTTTGCGGCGATATTCGAACTCCTGGGCCTTTGCCGGATCGAAGAAGATCACCGCCTCGACGCCCATGCAGCCGTTCTTGGTGCCTCCAAAAGAGACCGCATCGACGCCTGCTTTCCATGTCATCTCCGCCGGGGAGCAGCCGAGAGAGACCAGCGCGTTGGTAAAACGCGCCCCGTCCAGATGCATTGCTAGGCCATAGGATGTGACCACATCGCCAAGGGCCGCCAGCTCATCCACTGTGTAGACCGTGCCGAATTCCGTCACCTGGGTGATCGAGACCGGTCCGCGTTGCGGCCCGTGTACGCCACGGGTTTCCTCGCCCTCAATCGCAGCGCGCAGATTGGCGGGAGTCATCTTGTCGGCTGCTGTGACCAGCGTCAGCTTGGCGCCGCCGGTGTAGAACTCCGGCGCGTTGCATTCGTCCATATTGATATGGGCGGGGGCGCTGCAAAACAGCGTCTGCCAAGGCTGCGACAGAGTTGACAGCGCCAGCACATTGGCCGCCGTGCCGGTTGCCACCAGATAGACGGCAGCCTCCGGGGCTTCAAAGATCTCGCGAATGCGGGCCGTGACCTTGGCCATCTCCTCATCAGCGCCATAGCCCATGGCGTAGCCGGTGTTCGCGGCATTCAGCGCTGCAAGGATTTCGGGATTGGCCGGGCCAGAATTGTCAGAGGCGAAATGCATTTAGAGCGGCTCCTCGATAATATGCTCTTCCCAGTCTTCTTCGGGGGTGTCGAATTCGGAAACGGTCCAGCCGCGCACCGAGACACCCGCCTCATGCACGCTGGCCGGATCACCGGTGATCAACGGATGCCAGTCGGGCAGGGGGTTGCCCTCCCACAGCAGGCGATAGGCGCAGGTCTGCGGCATCCAATAGGCGTGCGTGTCCAGATTGTCCGGTTTCAGCACGATACATTCTGGAACAAACTGGTGGCGGTTCTCATAATGGGCACAGCGGCAGGTGGCATCATCCAGCAGGCGGCAGGCAACACGGGTCAGCGCAACCTCGCCGCTGTCCTCGTCCTCCAGCTTGTTGAGGCAGCACTTGCCACAGCCGTCACAAAGCGCCTCCCACTCACGGTTGTTCAGCTTCGCCAGTGGTTTCTTTTCCCAGAACCGTTTGGCCAGTCCGTTGCGATCAATACCGTCGCTCATAGGGCCGCCAAAAGGCTGCGCGCCTGTGTGCAATCCGCGTCCATCTGCGCCAGCAACCCGCCGAGCCCGTCAAAGGTCATTTCCGGGCGCAGGTATTCTACCAGACCGACAGACAGCGTCGCACCATAGAGGTTGCCGGTGAAATCAAACAGGAAGGTTTCGATGTTGGGATGGCTGCCGTCAAACATCGGACGCACACCAACGGAGGCCGCCCCGTGATAGCTGCCCTGATGCGGCCCATCGAGCACGTCAACCAGCACCGCATAGACGCCAAAAGCAGGCTGATGCAGCCCGTCGATGGACATATTGGCGGTGGGATAGCCCAATTCGCGGCCGCGCTGTTCGCCGCCGATCACTTCGCCCTCAATCCGGTGCCAATGGCCCAGCATGTTGGCGGCATCCCGCGGGCGTCCTTCACTCAATGCGCGGCGAATGGCGGTGGAGGACACTGTGTCCTCGGAGTATTCCATCAGCGGGGCGATGGTCACGCCAAACCCCATATCCTCGCCAAAGCGTTTGAGATCCTCGGCAGTGCCCGCACGCCCCTTGCCGAAACAGAAGTCGGAACCGACAACCACATGCCGCAGCCCCAACCCGTCAGCGATGACCTTGCGCGCAAAAGCCTCGGGTGTGAGGCCAGACAACGCCGCGTTGAAGTTCAGCTGATAGAGGCGCTCGACTCCCAGTTTTTCCAGCCGCGACGCGCGCGCCTCGGCTGACATCAGCCGGAACGGTGGGGCATCTGGGGCAAAGAACTCACGTGGGTGCGGCTCAAATGTCATCACCCCCAGCGGCGCTTGCGGCTCTGCCTCGCGGGCCAGGTCGATGACCGATTGATGGCCGCGATGAACACCATCGAAATTGCCGATGGCGGCGACGGCTCCACGATCCTTTGGATCTACGAATTGAAAGTCACGGATAATGCGCATGGCCACTGCCTAGCCGCGCCGACGCGCGCTTGCAAGGGCCATGCCGCGGGTTGGTGCCGGTTGCTGCGGGGCCGCCTTGGCTCAGTCAAACTTGCGGGACGGCGCCATCACCATGGCCTCACCGACCAACACCTTCTTGCCGTCGACCATGCAGCGGCAATCCAGCTTGACCCGCCGCTTGTCGATTTCGATGCCAGTGACTTCGACCTCGGCCAGAACCAGATCGCCGGGGCGCACAGGGGCGAGGAACTTCAGCGATTGACTCATGTAGATGGTGCCATGGCCGGGCAGCTGCTCGCCGATCACCGCAGAGATCAGCCCGGCTGTCAGCATCCCATGAGCAATGCGCCCCTGAAACATGGTGTCCTGAGCGTAATCCTCATCCAGGTGCACAGGATTATGATCGGTCGAGACTTCGGCGAACATCTCGATGTCCTTATCTGTCACCTCTTTGCGCAGATAGCGGACCATCCCCATTTCGATATCTTCAATGCAGATGGTCCCGCGTGGAAAATTGTCCAACATGTGCCTCTCCCGGTTGCCGTAGATTTGCAGTCGATTGTTTTTTGGCGGTCCGCCTGGTATGGGCTGGAAACAATCGGGCAAATATTAACTCTTTGCGGCAACTTTATTACTTCGCAACCGCAGAAAAGCAAGCGTTTTCTGGCTTAGCGCAATTTGCCGATGGAATAGGTTGGCGCGGAATTTTCCTTTTCCAAGTATTGGGTTAGCGCGGTTTCATCCGGTTGGTGATCGGTTTGGGTCTCTTTTGCGGCAAGTCCACCTGTGATGAACAGTGAGTCCAGACCCTCCCCCATGGCGCCGGCGACATCCGTATGCGGCCCATCGCCGATCGCCAGAATGTCGCGGTCGGCGATGTCCTGACCCAGTTCCGCCAGACGCCGCCGCGCCAGATCATAGATCGGCGGATGGGGTTTGCCGAAATAGAGGCTCTCGCCGCCCATTTCGGTATAAAGCCGCGCCAGCGCGCCGGCGCACCATTCGCGGGTTTCGCCACGATCGACCACGATATCGGGGTTCGCGCAAAGCAACTTTAAGCCCATCTGTTTGGCATAGAGAAAGTCGGGCCGGTTCACATCAGGGTCTGCTTGGGTGTCAAAGGGACCGCAGCAGACAATGCCTTCGGCTTCTTTGAGCGGCACCCGGACAACGTCGAGCGGATCGTCGAGCATTTTCAGCGGTTCGAAGAACCCGGCGTCGCGCTCCCATTCGCCCATGAAATAGACTTTGCTTCCGACCGCGCCATTGAACATCGCGGCCCGTGCGGAGTCGCCGGAGGTGGCAATGGTGTCATAGGCATCATCCGGCACACCAAAGTCACCCAGCTGAGCCGCAACCCCGGCGCGGGGTTTGGGGGAGTTGGTCAGCAGCACAACGATGCCGCCGTCCTTGCGATAGGCCTGCAGCGCTGCGACTGCTTCTGGATAGGCGGTGATTCCGTTGTGAACACAGCCCCACAGATCGACGAACAGGGCTTTGTACTGGGTTGAGACCTCTGCGAGCGAGGAAATGATCTGAGACATGGGCTGATCTTTCGCGTGGAATTCCGGTTGCCCAAGCTATGGCAGAGCAGGCGGTATTTGACCAGATCGGCCCTATTTCCAGTTTTTTAATAACCGAGGCGTAGAACGGTCGTGAGTTTCAACCCTGAGGTGTGCTGTAATGTTTCGAACGATTTCCACGAAAACCCGATTTATGATTTCGGGAGCTGTATCGGTTTTTACGATCCTGGTGCTTGCTCTCATATCTGTTTACAGCCTCTGGCAGAGCGAACTGGAATTGGAACGTCAGATTGATGTGACCAAAACGGTTCGGCATGAGTTGAAAATTGACCTGCTGCATGAAGAACTGCATGCCGAGGTGATCTATCTGGTGTTTGCGGGTGACCACGCTACCGCCGAAGAGAAGGAGCAGCTGCGCCTGCGGGTCTCTGAAGCTGGCGAGGAGTTGCGTAAGAACCTTGAATTGCTGAAAGGGGACACGCTGCCGCCGAGAGCCCTGACACAAGTTGAGAGTATGGTGCCAGAGGTCAATGTGTTTTTAGAGCGAGGCGTCGCGCTTGCTGAGTTGGCGATTGAGGATCCGGTTGCGGCGGAGGCCAAGGTTGACGCGTTTGAACAAAGCTACAAGGCCCTCAACAAAAAACTCCACCCGCTGAGTGACTGGATCGAGGAATCGGCAATCGAAACCGCAGCCGCTGCGCGGGCGCATGATATGGCCCTGCTGTACATGCTTCTCGGCACATCGGCCCTGCTGATCTTGGTGACCATCTACAACGCCCGCAAAATGACCCTGAATATCGTGCGCCCGATTGGCCGTATGCGCGAGGCCCTGCGCGAAGTTGCTGAAGGCGACTTTGGCCTGAAGGTCGAAGCCCGCATGCGCGGCGATGATTTCGGGCAGATTGCCCATGACATTGACCGTGTGTCGGGCCGTGTCATCGACGAGTTGGAAAAACAGAACGCACTGCGCGATGAAAGCGAAAAGGTCATCGACCGTTTGCGTCAGGGCTTGCAGCGGCTTGCGGCGGGCGACTTCAGCGATCAGATCAACGACAGCTTTGGTTCCGACTATGATCCGCTGCGGATCAACTACAACGAAACCGTCGACAAGCTGAACGAGGTTATGGCGCAGGTGGTCAAGGCGAGTGCAGCGATTCAGACCCAGTCCGATGAAATCCGGAGCGGGTCCGAGGATATGTCTGCCCGTACCGAAAGCCAGGCGGCCACTCTGGAAGAAACCGCAGCTGCGTTGGAAGAGATGACCGTCAGCGTCAGCAATTCCGCGAAGAACGCCAAAGCGGTAGAAGGTGCGGTGGATTCCGCCCGCAAGGATGTTGAGAACAGTGGCCGGGTTGTCGAAGGTGCAATCGAGGCGATGAACGAGATCGAGCGTTCCTCAGGCCAGATATCCCAAATCATCGGCGTCATTGACGATATCGCCTTCCAGACCAATCTGCTCGCCCTGAATGCAGGTGTTGAGGCCGCCCGAGCGGGTGAGGTCGGTCGTGGTTTCGCTGTGGTGGCGTCCGAGGTGCGTGCATTGGCGCAACGGTCATCGGATGCGGCCAATGAAATCAAAACGCTGATCACAGCCAGCACCAGAACTGTCGAGGAAGGCGTCGAAAAGGTCGATAGCGCCGGCAAGGCCCTCTCGCAGGTTGTCGGAGAAGTGGTCAATATCGCGACTTTGGTTTCCGGAATCTCTTCGGAGTCCGGGGAACAGGCGCAGGGGCTGAACGAGATCAATATCGGGGTTGCTCAGCTGGACAATGTCACGCAGCAGAATGCCGCAATGGTTGAGGAATCCGGTGCAGCCATTCTGAAGATGAACAGTGAGACCTACGGACTTAATCAGATTGTCAGCCAGTTTATCCTGCTGTCATCCGATGGGGTCGAAGGCGGATCCGTCTCTGCAGCCACGCGCGCAGCGGAAGTGGTCGAGGCTGGCCATCCCGATGAGGAACGCTGGGAAGACTACAATGAGGTCTCTGCACATGGACCCGTTTCAGGGGACGGCATTGATGATTGGGACAATCACAGCCCGTCATCGCAGAAACCCGCTGCGTCGGCAGGCGATGCCGGGAACCGTGACGGCTGGGCGGATGACGATGCGGTGGCAAATTTCGCATAACACGGATCGGACCAAGGCGCGCGGCTGACATGGCGTGCCTTGGTTGTGAACTTCAGTGATCACGGTGCTTCAGATACAGGGCTTCAGATAAAGGCGCTTCACATGATGCAGATATCAAGGTGGGCAGCATCGGGGTGGCAAGGATGAGCCCAGTCTATATGAGGCCTGGGGATGGCGGGTTACGGCAATCCGGAGGGCGTGTCTGATCCTCTTGACCGCGCGATGTACTCTGCCGACAGATTCTGCGCGGTTCTATCGGGCCGTATTACCTGCCAAGCAACGGCGGGCTGGTCAGCAGCGTGATAGTCATGGCAGGTTTTGCGCGTCGCTGTAGGCAGGCTAGGCGCGGCCGCAGTTGGCATATAAGGCAAAGCCGTGCAGCGCAAAAGAAGAGCCAGCCCGTTTCAAACTTGCTTGCACGATTGCATATCAGGTTCACGGCGCGCTGGCCCTGTCGCCGGAAAGGGGCATGTGAGGTTGCAGACCTCAGGCGCAGGCTGCCAACCCGATGCAGCATGGGAACCCCGGGCACAGGCGTTCGCCGCTGCAAGGACAACTGGCAGAGCGCTGCTGACAGTGACCCCTCTGCGGGGATCGTTCGGAAATCAAAAATGCGGGGCTCTGTATAAGCCCCGCATTTCAACAATCAGATTGCGGCAGCAATAGAAAGCCGCCTCAACCTTAGCGCATTGAGATCTAGCGACCTCAGATCGCCAGATTGGGGATGATCTGTTTCTTACGGCTCATCACGCCAGGCAGAACGACGGTATCGCCCTCAGCTGTGGCATCAAAGCTCTTGGAGGCGAGGCTGCGCACCAGATCATTGGGGACCAGCAATGTGGCCTCTTCCTTCAGGATGTCCACGACGAAAAGCAGAACCTGATCGACACCGTCTTCTTTGGCCACCGATGTCATGGTTTCCATCAAGGACGCCTTGCGATCCAGAACCACGCCGGGAGCGGTGGTTTCCAGAACGGAGACGCGGAACTTGGTGCCGTCGATGGCATACTCTTTTGAATCCATCCGCAGAAGTTCCGCGTCGGAGAAGGCCGACACGTCGGATTTCGCAGCAAACATATCGGCGGCATAAGCGGCGATATCCACGCCCAGATCTTCTGCCAGGCTATAAGCCACGGCCTTATCTTCCTGGGTTGTGGTGGGGGAGCGGAATTCCAACGTGTCGCTCAGGATGCAGGTCAGCATCGCGCCTTTGATGTCGCGCGGGGCCTGGGCCAGATCGGCGCCGATCATCTTCCACATGATGGTCGCGGTGCAGGCGACCGGCTCAATGCGGATGTTGATAGGGCCTTTGGTTTCAAGGCCGCCAACCAGCTTATGGTGATCAATGATCGCTTGAATATCGGCGCCATTGATATTGGCTGGCAATTCGGCGGGATTGTTGGTGTCGACGATCACGACAGGCTGGTCATCGGCGACGTCTGCGATGATCTCCGGCTTGTCCAGACCCCAGTGCTGCAGCATGAAGGCCGCCTCGGTGTTGGGCTCGCCCAGCAGTTTCGGCGCGGCGTCGACGCCTTTGATCTGGTTCAGGTACCAGGACCAGATGATCGCGGAGCCGGTGGAATCGGTGTCGGGAGATTTATGGCCGAAGACGAAGGTGGTCATGACGTGTGTCCTATGCAGGTGCCGGAATTTTGCGCGTCTTATAGGCATGGGGCAAAGACTTGTCACCCCGGACCGGTGACTGATCAAGGCGGCTATGTCGTTTGTGCAGATTTACGCTGACCGGCACGGATCTAAGGCACCGGGCAGGCGATCGTGGCGAATTGCTTTTCCTTCGGCGCGGTCGCGGCTACCATCGCGCTATGGACCGAGAAGATCAGCTCTATCCGCCTGTTAAGGCCCTGTTCGAAAGCCAGGGCTACACCGTCAAGGGTGAGGTCGGCGCCGCTGACGTTGTAGCCTGTCGCGGTGATGAGCCTCCGGTCATTGTGGAACTGAAACTGCGGTTTTCACTCTCCCTGTTTCATCAGGCGATCACACGGCTCGCGCTGAGTGATCTGGTCTATATCGCGGTGCCCAAACCATCGGGCCGTCAGGCGCGGCGCATGCTCAAGGACAATCTGTCGATGTGCCGACGTCTGGGATTGGGGCTGATCACGGTACTGCCGGATGGGCGGGTTGAGGTGCAATGTGATCCGGGGCCGTATGCGCCGCGAAAGTCGGCGAAGAAACAGACGCGTCTGCTGCGCGAGTTTCAGCGCCTTCAGGGCGATCCCAACGCAGGCGGCGCCACACGGCACGGCATTGTCACAGCCTATCGTCAGGATGCGCTGCGCTGTGCCG
This sequence comes from Phaeobacter sp. LSS9, assembly GCF_003443595.1. NCBI lineage: Bacteria > Pseudomonadati > Pseudomonadota > Alphaproteobacteria > Rhodobacterales > Roseobacteraceae > Phaeobacter > Phaeobacter sp. LSS9. Next base: position 1,542,733 of record NZ_CP031956.1, on the reverse strand, counting down.
CCCATCTGGCTGAATGCGGGCCGAGCAAAGGCGCGGTCGTGGCCAAGATGGCCAACGTTCCCCGGGCAACGCGGATCATGGCAAGCAATCACTACGGCTGGTTCATGCGGGTGCAAACCGGTGTCTATCAACTGACGGAGGCTGGCCAGGCAGGGCTGGTCCATTGGGCGCATAGCTGGGAGCCGACAGAGCCGATTGATGCGACGCAATCCGACGCGGGTCAGGGCTGACGTCCAGGGCAGAAAATTGCCACAAAATTTCCCAACCAACCTGTTGACAGGCGCGCGCACCCTGCCTAGCTATTCCATCGTTAGCACTCAGATACGTTGAGTGCTAACACCTCCTGCGGGGAGCAGGGGGGCGAGACAACAACCTTTGAGCCTTTAAGGAGCTACAAAGATGGCATTGAAACCGCTTCATGACCGCGTGCTGGTCCGTCGCACCGAGAGCGAAGAAAAAACCGCCGGTGGTCTGATCATTCCTGATTCCGCCAAGGAAAAGCCGAGCGAAGGCGTTGTCGTCGCAACCGGCGAAGGCGCACGCAAGGACAGCGGCGAGCTGATCGCGATGGCTGTGTCTGCTGGCGACAAGATCCTGTTCGGCAAATGGTCCGGCACCGAGGTCAGCGTCGACGGCGAAGAGCTGCTGATGATGAAAGAAAGCGACATCATGGGCATCATCGAGTAAGACGCCGGGATTTTCCCGACATCTTCTCTGATCCCATTCGCTGACAATTACAGATTTTCTCTAGGAGAGTGAACAATGGCTGCTAAGGACGTCAAATTCGACACCGATGCCCGCAACCGTATGCTGAACGGCGTCAATATTCTGGCTGATGCCGTGAAAGTGACCCTGGGCCCCAAAGGCCGCAACGTGGTTCTGGACAAATCCTTCGGCGCACCGCGCATCACCAAGGACGGTGTGTCGGTTGCCAAAGAAATCGAACTGGAAGACAAGTTCGAAAACATGGGCGCCCAGATGGTGAAGGAAGTTGCTTCCCGCACCAACGACGAAGCCGGTGACGGTACCACCACCGCAACCGTGCTGGCGCAAGCCATCGTCAAAGAAGGCCTGAAGCAGGTTGCAGCGGGCCTGAACCCGATGGATCTGAAGCGCGGCATCGACCTCGCGACCTCCAAGGTCGTCGAAGCGATCAAAGCATCGGCCCGTGACGTAAAAGACAGCGACGAAGTTGCGCAGGTTGGCACCATCTCCGCCAACGGCGAAGCTGAGATCGGCCGTCAGATTGCAGACGCGATGCAGAAAGTCGGCAACGAAGGTGTCATCACCGTCGAAGAAAACAAAGGTCTGGAAACCGAGACCACCGTTGTCGAAGGTATGCAGTTCGACCGTGGCTACCTGTCGCCTTACTTCGTCACCAACCCTGACAAGATGATTGCTGAGCTCGACGACTGCATGATCCTGCTGCACGAGAAGAAACTCTCCTCGCTGCAAGCCATGGTTCCGCTGCTGGAGCAGGTGATCCAGTCGCAGAAGCCGCTGCTGATCATCGCGGAAGACGTTGAAGGCGAAGCGCTGGCAACTCTGGTTGTCAACAAACTGCGCGGCGGCCTGAAAATTGCTGCTGTCAAGGCACCGGGCTTCGGCGATCGCCGCAAAGCCATGCTGCAGGACATCGCAATTCTGACCGGTGGTCAGGTGATCTCCGAAGATCTGGGCATGAAGCTTGAGTCCGTCACCATGGACATGCTGGGCACCGCCAAGAAAATCGAAATCACCAAAGACGAAACCACCATCGTCGATGGTGCTGGCGAGAAGGCCGAGATCGAAGCACGTGTTGCACAGATCCGCACCCAGATCGAAGAAACCACGTCCGACTATGACCGTGAGAAGCTGCAAGAGCGCGTTGCCAAACTGGCAGGCGGTGTTGCCGTGATCCGCGTCGGTGGCATGACCGAAGTGGAAGTGAAAGAGCGTAAAGACCGCGTCGACGATGCCCTGAACGCAACCCGCGCAGCTGTGCAGGAAGGCGTCATCGTTGGTGGTGGTGTTGCTCTGGTTCAGGCTGGTAAGGCACTGGACGGTGTCGAGGGTGCAAACTCTGACCAGAACGCCGGTATCACCATCGTGCGCAAAGCCATCGAAGCGCCGCTGCGCCAGATCGCTGAAAACGCAGGTGTCGACGGTGCCGTGGTTGCAGGCAAGATCCGCGAATCCGCGGACAACAGCTTCGGCTACAACGCCCAGACCGATGAATATGGCGACATGTTCTCCTTCGGCGTGATCGACCCGGCCAAAGTGACCCGCACCGCTCTGGAAGATGCGGCATCGGTTGCTGGCCTTCTGATCACCACCGAAGCCATGGTTGCTGACAAGCCCGCCAAAGAAGGCGCGGCGGCAGGCGGCGGCATGCCCGACATGGGCGGCATGGGCGGCATGGGCGGCATGATGTAATCACAAATCCCGTTGGGATTTGGGATGCGACAAAAGGCGATTGGCCGCATAGGCCAATCTGCCAGACGTCCGCCGCTTATGATGTTAGGAATTTGGGCTGCCTTCGGGCGGCCCTTTTTCATTAGCAATGTCTGTAAAGCGTGTTGGGCGTTTGATTTTTGCCGCCGCGAAGATGTTTTGCGCCGCAAGAATCATTTATTTTTCAGTTCGATAGCTTTGGAGGTTAAAAGCGCTTGCAGTCCTGATTGATTGCCACAACTTTGCAACCTTAGTTGCATCGACCATTTGGCTGAAAAGCAATCACCAGGTTTCTCGTGCGGCTTTCGATCTTGTGAGCCGCATAATGCGATCTGAAACCTCATCCTCTTTTGATTGCGCCATCCTGGTGCGCCCCAACATCAAGCCTGCACAGATAAAATACCAACGAAAGAACCATGGGGCAAAGAGCACCAACACTCCGATGCCCAGAACCATGTTGACGATTGCTCCGAAAATACCCGTTTTCTCAAGCAGGAGGACGGACAGAATGCCAACAGGGATCATGGGTAAAAAGAACCAAATCCACAGCGTTCCGAAGGCGAATATAGCCAGGAGAGGCACTCTCCTTGCGACCTTGAGCACCCAAGCCTCGTGGCGCACAAAACGTAACTTCACCCAAAGAGGCAATTTCCGAACAAGAAATACGTCATGTTCTTCTAATGTGTTCAGCTCAGTCATGCAGTCACAATTTTTCCTCTAATAACAAATCGCATAGCAGGCTTTCGTCCTGCGCGCAGCATCCTTTTTCCGGGTCGATTGGCGCCTCAGGAAGAGCAACAGAAGAGCTTGCTTGACGGCTCTGGTGACTACTTCAGAAGGCTACCGAGCGCTGTTTCAGGCTCCATGCCGATCCTCACAATATACCAGTCCACGTAGCCATCCAGATACTTCTTCGCAGGCCCCTTGAAAGGGCGTAGGAAGTCTTTCATGCGCGAATGCAGTGCATTGACATTCTGGATGTGAAAGCTCTGCCCTATCTTGCGGCTGCCTGGTTTGGTGCCCAAGACAAAATGGGAAATTCCGGAGGCTTGGGCGAATTTGGCATAAGCCCCCAAACCATCCGAGCAGAGAGCGGCATCCCGACGAATGATGGGGGACAGGCATTGGTAGATCGTCCGGTCCCGGCGATCAGGAAGCCGTTCGGCAAAGCGGTTCCCGGACCGGTCCATGGCCGTCAGGACTGGCAGTCTCCACTTACTGAGGCCGCGTTTCATTAACGCGCCGGTCAGCTTGTATTCATACCAACGCAGTCGAGGCGGCTTGGGGTATTGAGTGGGATCTTGCTGATGGCGCACCCATTCCCGGCTGCCTTTACGGCTCTCGCGGACGAAGGTCTCATCCACCTCTACAATTCCGGTGAGCGGTTCGATGCTCTGAGATAGAGAGCGCAGGATGATCTGCCGCCAACGCCAGACCGTATCCTTGCTTATGCCCAGCTCATTGGCCAGTTGGCGCACGGAGTCAGGGATGGGCGAGACAAACATGTCCCGGACAACACGGTAGAACAGATTGAGCCGCTGAATACGGGCGATCGAACTGCCTGTTCTACCGTTGTAGGTCTTGCGGCATTGGGAACAACGATATCGCTGTGCTCCGGTTCGCGTGCGCCCCCATTTCTGTTTATCTGTGGCGCAGCAATGGGGGCAGCTGCTTTCTCTTGCCTTTTGGTCGATTACCCCAAGGGCGGCATTCTGCGCCGTCATGTCCTGCACTGACCGCACCAAATCTTCCGCCTGATCGGGCGTGAGGCCATGCAGTTGTTTCAGCAGATTTTCGAAGGATTTCTGTTTCATATAGCCTCTGCATGTAAATTGCAGAGGCTATATTGGCCTTTTTCTCAAAATCTGAATCCAACCAACACGCTACAAAGACATTTCGTTTTCATTTTGGACAGCGAAGGCCCGCCTTGCGGACCTGCCTGCGGCGCGAGTATTTTTAGAAAGGTGACTGCCGGGAGGTTTGCGATGGTTGTGGGGCCGGATTTTTCGACCAGCGTCAACGAAGAACACTATGAAGAAGTGGATAGGTTGCTGAAGTCGGCATTCCCAACTGATGCCGAAGCGCGGCTCGTGCGGCAGTTGCGGGCCGATGGGGACATGATTTTTGAGTCTCGTAAGCCTTGGGATGGAAAGGTCGGTGGCTATCTTGCGCTGAGCCGGATGTCTGCGCCTGAAGGATGGGCCTGTCTGGCGCCGATGGCGGTGCGGCCGGAATGGCAGGGTGGCGGAGCGCAACCCGAACATGTCTGTGGGCGGACCAAAGGAAGGCATGTGCCGCGGACCTTGGCGGTTTGGCTCGCGAATGCTGCAGGAGTTGGCAGCCATTTATGAAATTCCACTTGAAAGACTGCCTGCCAATGTGCCCGAGACCATTGTGGTTCTGGGTAAGCCCTCCTTTTATGGCCGGTATGGTTTCAGCTGGCAGCGGGCTCAGAAGCTCAAGAGCCCCTATCCATTGGCATCCATGCTAATCTTACGCCGGGGCGATGACGTGCCAGAAGCAGAGCTGGTTTACCCACGGGCCTTCTCGGACCTCTGACACAAAAATATCAGTGGTCCTAGGCATCCCGGCAGGGTAGCCCTAGCGCATGCGTCTGATTTTTCTTGTCTCTCTCACCATGGTGGCCTTTGCTGCGAATTCCATTCTGGGCCGGTTGGCCATTGGTGGGGGCTATATGGAAGCAACCAGCTTTGGTCTGCTGCGACTGTTTTCCGGGGCGGTGACGCTGAGTGCGCTTTGCTTATCTAGCGGGCTGTCGGTGCGGCGCGATCTGCGGCAGACGCTTTGGGGCGCGGCGGCGCTTTCGATCTATATCGTCGGGTTTTCTGTGGCCTATCAGGATCTTGATGCGGGGCTTGGCGCCCTGATCCTGTTTGGTGTTGTGCAGGTGTCGATGTTTCTCTGGGGGAGTTTCAGTGGCAGCCCGGTGTCTTGGGGGCAAATCGGTGGGGCAGGGCTTGCGTTGGCCGGGCTTGCGTTTGTGGTCTGGCCCAGCGATGGCGCATCCGCCGCGCCGCTGGGGGCGTCGCTGTTGATGGCTTTGGGCGGGCTTGGTTGGGCGGCGTATAGTCTGCTGGGGCGCGGGGCGCGGGCGCCGCTCGCGGCAACGGCAGTGAATTTCGCTGTGGCAAGCCTGATGATGGTGCCAGGGGTCGTGCTGTTTGGTGGCGATATCGTGGTCACGCGAACAGGGGGGCTTCTGGCGGTCCTGTCAGGGGCAGTGACTTCCGGACTTGGCTATGCGCTTTGGTATCATGTGCTCCCCAAATTGTCGCCTGCGGTGGCGGCGACGGTTCAATTGTCCGTGCCGGTGATTGCAATCCTCGCAGGTGCCGCACTGCTGGGAGAGGCGATCACGGTTCCATTGGTGATCGGGTCGGCAGCTGTTTTGGGCGGGATCGCTGCTGTTGTCTTGTCCGCTCCCGGTCGCAGGACGGCTGCGCACAGCAAGACAGTGGCGGAGCGCTGACACGTCGCGTCACAGCAGACCCATTTGCGGTCCACCCTTCCCGTTGCAGGGCTTTGGCCCTATGTGCAGTGTTCCATGATCCCAGTGAGGTCGCGAAACACCATGATCGGTTCTTTTATCCCCTCTGCGCTGGCGGGCGCGGTTTTGTGCTTCTCCGCAGCTATGGCGCGCGCGGATTGCACCATTCTGCTGCATGGACTGGCGCGCAGTGAAATCTCGCTGGCGGTGATGGGGCAGGTGCTTGAGGCGCGCGATGTCCACGTCGTTATCCCCGGCTACCCCTCGACCGACAAAGCGGTGGCGGATCTTGCGGCCGAGACGCTGCCCGATGCAGTTGAGCACTGCACAGCCCTCATCTCAGAAGGTGAGCGTATCCATTTTGTCACCCATTCCATGGGAGCCATCCTGCTGCGTCACTGGCTTCAGAGCCACCGACCGGACGCGTTGGGTCGCACGGTCATGCTGGCTCCGCCCAACCACGGCAGTGAGCTGGTGGATGAGTTGGGCGATTGGGAGGTGTTTGGCCTTCTGAACGGCCCCGCTGGCCTGCAGCTGGGGACGGATGCGGACAGCCTGCCCAGCCAGCTGCCACCGGCCAGTTTCCCCGTTGGTGTGATTGCCGGTGATCTGTCGCTCAATCCGATTTTCTCGGCGATCATACCGGGAGCAGATGATGGTAAAGTCTCCGTGAAGAGTACCTATCTGGAGGGGATGGCAGATCACATCGTGCTGCCCGTCACCCATACGTTTATGATGAACAACCCTCAGGTTATCGCGCAGGCGCTGCATTTCCTCGATGCCGGGCGCTTTGATCCGGATATCACGTGGCTCGACTCGATCACGGGACAGATTGAGGAGGCCTGCGCGCAAGGCCGGTGCAGTGATGATGGAAATCAGCCGCAAGGGGAGGCACAGCCATGAGCGCGCTCGAACTGACATTGACCGGGGCAGATGTGCTGCGCCCGGACGGCGTGGAACGCGGTGGGGAGTTGACCTTCGCAGGAGGTGAGATCCAGACAGCGCGCGCCGGGCGGGCGATTGATCTGTCAGGCTACCGTATTTTGCCCGGCATCGTGGATTTGCACGGCGACGGATTTGAACGTCATCTGGCGCCGCGTCGTGGCGCGATGAAGCAGATGACCGAGGGCGTGATTGCCGCCGAGGCGGAACTGGCCGCCAATGGCATCACCACGGCTGTGCTGGCGCAGTTTTATTCCTGGGAAGGTGGGCTGCGTGGCCCGGACTTTGCGGGCCAGGTGTTTGAGGGGATCAAAGCGGCTCGGTCCCGGGTGGTGACAGACTTGGTTCCACAACTGCGGTTCGAAATCCATCTGCTGGATGCCTATGATGAGCTGCCCTCTCAGATCGCGCGGTGGCAGGTGCCTTATGTGGTGTTCAACGACCATCTGCCGCATGACCGGCTGGCACAGGGGAAAAAACCGCCGCGCCTCACCGGGCAGGCGCTGAAAGCGGGGCGCAATCCGGACGTCCATTGGCAGATGCTGAAGGATATGCATGCCCGCAGACCGGAAGTGCCCGCAGCACTCGATAAGCTGGCTGCGACGCTGGACGCTGCTGGGGTCCGCCTTGGCAGCCATGATGACCATAGCGCCGGGGACCGCATCACGTGGCGCAATCGCGGTGCGCGGATTTCGGAATTCCCGGAAACGATGGAGGCCGCAGAGACGGCCAAAGCCGCAGGCGATGCTGTTATCCTCGGCTCGCCCAATGCGGTGCGGGGCGGCTCGCATAAGGGCAATGCCTCAGCGCTGGACCTTATTACCATGGGGCTATGCGATGCGCTTGCGTCGGATTACCACTATCCCAGCCCGCGCCGGGCCGCGTTGATGCTGGAGCGCTCCGGCCTGCTGGATCTCGCAGGCGCGTGGCGGCTGGTGTCGGAGGGGCCAGCGCAGATCCTCGGGCTTGAGGATCGGGGACGCCTGGCGGCAGGGCTGCGCGCCGATCTGGTGATCCTTGATGCTGACGATCAGATCGCTGCGACTTTTTCAGGCGGTCGGGTCAGCTATATGAGCGGCGATGTGGCCGCCCGTTTTCTCATCTGACTGCAGCAGCACTACAGCAGGCAAGGGCGCGGCGCTGCCCATCAGGCCGGATGGCCCTCTGCGCAGCGCGTAAAACCGGCGGGGTCGCTTTTACTGCCCCGGTCGCCGCTACCGGGGCATCTTCTGGCTGAAAATATCACGGGGTTTGGGGCAGCGCCCCAAGATCTCAGCCCCGCATCTCAGGTCTGCGGTTTTTGCACCCGATTCACATGGCCCATCTTGCGGCCCGGCTTTGCCTCGGTCTTGCCGTAGAGGTGAAGAGCGCAGTCGGCCTCTTTTGCCAGTTCGGGCACCCGGTCCATATCGGCGCCAATCAAATTTTCCATCACAACATCGCTATGCCGCTGCCCGTCGCCAAGGCTCCAGCCCGCAACCGCACGGATATGCTGCTCAAATTGATCAATGGCGCAGCCGTTTTGGGTCCAATGGCCAGAGTTATGGACGCGCGGGGCGATCTCGTTCACGATCAAACCCTGGGGTGTGACGAACAACTCGACCCCAAGAACGCCGACATATTCCAGTGCATTCAGGATCTTACCTGCCATCAGCACCGCATCCATGCGCTGCCCTGCACTGAGGCGGGCAGGAACGGTTGTGGTATGCAGGATACCGTCGCGGTGGATGTTCTCACCGGGATCAAAACAGGCGATTTCACCGCTGACGCCCCGGGCTGCGATGACTGAGACCTCATGGCTGAAATTCACGAACCCTTCTAGGATTGAGGGCGCGCCTGCCATGGCAGCCAGTGCGACGGCCGCGTCTTCAGGTGTTTTGATACGGGCCTGCCCCTTACCGTCATAACCAAAACGGCGGGTCTTCAGGATCGACGGGGCGCCGATCTGTGTCAGCGCCGCTTCGAGGCTGGGCTGATCGGAGATATCGGCAAAAGCGGCAGTTTGCAGGCCCAGATCCTGCAGAAAGGTCTTCTCGGTCAGGCGATCCTGACTGATGCGCAGTGCCTCGCGGCCAGGGCGGATCGGCTTCAGTGTTTCCAGCAGATCAAGGGCCGAGGTCGGGATGTTTTCAAACTCATAGGTGATCACATCGACGGCGGCGGCGAAGGCGGCCAGTGCTTCGGCGTCTTCGTAGCTGGCGGTTGTGACCTGGTCGGCAACATGGGCTGCGGGCGGTGTGGCGCTGGGCTCAAAGATATGTGTTCTGAACCCGAGGCGCGAGGCCGCAACCGAGAGCATCCGCCCCAGCTGACCCCCACCGAGGATGCCGATAATAGCGCCGGGTTTCAGAGCGTTTTCAGACAGGTCAGTCATCGACAGGTTCCTCTGGGATGGAGGCAGAGAGGGCAGCGCGCCAGTCGTCGAGGCGTTGGGCGAGATCTGCGTCCTGCAGTGCCAGAATACCAGCAGCCATCAGGCCTGCATTGGCCGCCCCGGCGGCACCGATGGCCATGGTGGCCACGGGAAATCCCTTGGGCATCTGCACGATGGAATAGAGCGAATCGACACCGGAGAGGGCGCGTGTCTGGACCGGCACGCCAACCACGGGCACGCGGGTTTTTGAGGCGACCATTCCAGGCAGGTGGGCGGCACCACCGGCGCCAGCGATAATCACCTGCAAGCCGCGTTCGGCAGCGGATTTGCCGTAGCTCCACAGCCGGTCGGGCGTCCGGTGGGCTGAGACGATCTTTGCCTCATAGGGAATGCCCAGTTCATCCAGGAGGGTGGCGGCCTCTTTCATAGTGGGCCAATCCGATTGGCTGCCCATGATGATGCCCACTTTGATGTTGGCGGTGTGCTCTGGCATAGGCTCAGATCCTGTCATGCCGCGGGCCTGCGAACCCGCTGGGTTGGAGGAAGCGCGCACTATAGAGAACCCTGTGCATCACGCAATGCGGCAATGAACCCTTTGGGGCGCAGTGTTTGGAGGTCGGGATCAGGCGATGATATCCGGTGTTAGCCGGTCTTCGATCAGCGCGATCTTGTCCTTCAGGATCAGCTTCTGCTTCTTCAGCCGCTGAATGGTCAGCTGATCGCTGGTGCCACGGTCCTGCAGGGCGGTGATTGCCTCATCCAGATCGCGGTGTTGCCTGCGAAACACCTCCAGCTCCACCTGTAAAACATCGTCGGTTTTCATGGAGATATCGGTTGGTGCGTTCATTGGCGACTCGGCTGCTGGCGGGTTAAGACTTGGCGAATATTACGCTTTTAGGGGCTTTTGCGCCAGCGCTGCTGTGCCTTGGGCTTGTGAAAACGCATAAAACACCCATATTCTTAGGAAAGCGGTCGCCATAATGGGGCCGCCACCATACGTCGCTTTAGAATCAAGGACGAAACCTGTGTCTAAACTCACACTCGGCTCGTATCCGCATATGTTGGGATTTGAGCAATTGGAACGCCTTCTGGAACGCTCGGCCAAATCCGGGAATGAAGGCTACCCCCCTTACAATATTGAACAAACCTCAGATCATTCTTACCGTATCACGCTGGCCGTGGCCGGTTTCGGCGAGGCAGATCTGGCGATCACCGTGGAGGACCGCCAATTGGTCATCCGGGGTCGGCAGAGTGATGACAGCGATGGCCGCGTGTTTTTGCACCGGGGTATTGCCGCGCGCCAATTTCAGCGCATGTTTGTATTGGCGGATGGTGTCGAAGTTGGCGAGGCGGTCATGGAAAACGGACTGCTGCACGTCGATCTGACCCGGGCGCGACCGGAAACTGTTGTTCAGACAATCAACATCAAGAAGGGGTAAGACAGATGCACACAGCCTACCAGTTCAACGATGCGGACAGCCGTATTGTCTACGTGAAGGCCGTTGATGTGGCCGATCTCCCTGCTGAGGTTCAGGCCGGTGCCGACGGGCGCACACAGCTTTATGCAGTGCATGATGCGGCGGGGGAGCAGTTGGCCTTGGTCAGTGACCGCAAGATGGCCTTTGTGCTGGCGCGGCAACATGATTATGCACCGGTGCCTGTGCACTGACATCATTGCTGAGGGGCAGGGGGTGAGAGCGGTATCGCTGTTGCCAACCTTGTCGCAGCTCATCGGTCGGGCGCCCTCGTGGCGCCCTTTTTCATGCCTGTAAAGGCACTCAGGCCTGATGATAGTGCCAGAAATCAAGACGTTCTCATCAGTAGCGCTATATCGGAAGCGCTAAGCAAATGCCCCTTGCGATGCGGCCATCGGCGTGGTCTTGCTTAAAGGTGACGGGATTGATTGCGGGAGGGATCGATGCGCTACGATTTCGATTGGGTTGATGCGTTTTCCGCGCGGGCCTTTGGCGGCAACGGCTGTGCGGTCGTGCACGGTGGTGCGGAGCTGAGCGATGAGACCTGCATGGCGTATGTGCGGGAAACCTCTCTGGTGGAATGTACGTTCACCGGACCATCTGAGGTGGCGGATGTGCGGGTGCGCTATTTTCTGGCCAGCCGGGAGATCCCCTTTGCGGGCCATCCGACCATCGCGACTGTTGCAGCGCTGCGAGACCGCGGGCTGATGACCGGGGATGCGATCACATTGGACACAGGTGCCGGGCTGGTTCGGGTCACGATTGCCGATGGTCTCATAGAAATGACGCAGGTCGCGCCTGAGTTCGGCGCCTTTGCCGATCCGAAACTGGTGGCGGCGGCGGTCTCTTTGCCGGTGGATGCGATTGTCGGGCAACCACAACGAGTATCCACCGGATTGCCCTTCTGCATCACAGTGCTGCGCGACCGCGCGGCGCTGGAGGCGGCGCAGCTGAACATCCCGGCGCTCACCCGATTGGGGGAGACGATGGGTGCTGAGGGTATCGACATGATGGAGCCGTTTCTGGTGACCCTTGAGGGCGCCACGGCGGAGGGGGATACGTTTTCACGGCTGCTGATGGCGCCGCCCAGTCCGCCGGAGGATCCGTTCACCGGCTCGGCAACCGGGGCGATGGCAGCCTACCTGTGGCGTCACGGGCTGATGGAGCCTGACCACTTCATCGCGGAGCAGGGGCATGGGCTGGGGCGGCCGGGGCAGGCCGTCGTGACCCGGGTGGGTCCGGCAGATGCACCCAGCGGTATCCGGGTTGCAGGACGGGGCTATGTGCTGATGCGCGGCACTGTCGATTTGCCTGACGCCAGCTGACAGAAAGGCCGGAACCTGATGCGGGAACCTGCGATTGCGGTTGTGCCTTACGGGGCCAGACTGAGCCGCAGCTTTGCCAGCCGTGACCTCTCCACTTTGCATTGGCCGCTCGGCTGCCCTGAGGCGCTGCTCGGCGGGCAGGTCGCAGACCTGACAGCGCGGGACCACCTGATCGTCTGGGCCAAAACTGCCATGCATTTCCAGCCGCGCTGGCCCTGTGCTGCGCAGATTTCGATGATGGTTATGGAGCCAAAGATCATGTCGGCGCTGCATCATCGACTGTTGCCCTGGACGTGCCGCCGGTTTTTCCGGGTGTTCAGCTATGACGATGATCTGCTGGGCCGGATCGGCAATGGGGTGTTCCTGCCGTTTGGCACCACCTGGGTGCCGGAGTGGCGGGATCTGACCGCCGAGAAATGCGCGGATCTTTCGGTTATCGCCTCTGCCAAACGGGATCATCCAGGACATAAGCTGCGCCATGAGGTAGTCGCGCACCTGCAAAGCACAAAGCCCGCAACCGCCATTCTGGGGCGCGGATACCAGCCCTTTGAAGCAAAGTCCGACGGGCTGGCGCCTTATCGGTACAGCGTGGTGATCGAGAATGTACGTGAGCGGAATTACTTCTCCGAAAAACTCATCGATGCGATCCTGTGCGAAACGGTGCCGATCTATTGGGGGTGCCCGAATATCAGCGATTTCCTTGATCCGACCGGCATGATGGTCTGCGCCTCGGCGGAGGAGCTGCGCGCTGCCATCGCGATGATTTCAGAAGGGGACTATGCCGCGCGGCTGCCAGCGCTTCGGGCGATCAAGTCCGAGGCTGCGCGCTATGGAGAGATCGAGCGGCGCGCGGCGGAGGCGCTGCTAACAAACCTCTGAGACAGCTTAGCGCAAAAGAGAAAGGCCGCCCGGAAAGGCGGCCTCTGTCGTGTTTTGCTCGGGGCGGGCGATCAGCCTGCAATCAGCCCCATGTTTTCCAGCTTCAGCAGCACCTGATGGGCGCAGTTGTCCACGTCGACATTCTCGGTCTCGACGCGCAGCTCGGGATCTGTCGGCACATCATAGGGGTCGGAGATCCCGGTGAATTCCTTGATCTTGCCTTCGCGCGCCAGCTTGTAGAGACCTTTGCGGTCGCGGCGTTCGCATTCCTCGATCGAGGTGGCAACATGCACCTCAAGGAAGGCGCCGAACTGTTCCACATCCTCGCGGACGGCGCGGCGGGTGGTGGCATAAGGCGCAATCGGCGCGCAGATGGCGATGCCGCCGTTCTTGGTGATCTCGGACGCCACATAGCCGATACGACGGATGTTGAGGTCGCGGTGCTCTTTGGAGAAGCCCAGCTCGGAAGACAGGTTTTTGCGCACGATATCGCCATCCAGAAGGGTGACCGGGCGACCGCCCATTTCCATCAGCTTGACCATCAGCGCGTTGGCAATGGTGGATTTGCCGGAGCCGGAGAAGCCGGTGAAGAACACGGTGAAACCCTGCTTGGAGCGCGGCGGCTTGGTCTTGCGCAGCTCATTCACCACCTCAGGGAAGGAGAACCACTCAGGGATTTCCAATCCTTCGGCCAGACGGCGACGGAGCTCGGTGCCGGAGATGTTCAGGATGGTGACATTGTCGCGATCTTCGATCTCGTCATTCGGCTCATACTGGGCGCGCTCCTGCACATAGACCATATGCTTGAAGTCGACCATTTCGATGCCGATTTCTTCCTGATGCTCACGGAACAGGTCCTGCGCGTCATAGGCGCCGTAGAAATCCTCACCGGCGGAGTTCTTGCCGGGGCCTGCGTGATCACGACCAACGATGAAATGGGTGCAGCCGTGGTTCTTGCGGATCAACCCGTGCCAGACCGCCTCGCGCGGGCCCGCCATGCGCATTGCCAGATTGAGCAGCGACATGGAGGTGGTGGCCGCCGGGTATTTGTCCAGCACCGCCTCATAGCAGCGCACGCGGGTGAAGTGATCAACATCGCCGGGTTTGGTCATGCCAACGACCGGGTGAATCAGCAGGTTGGCCTGAGCCTCACGCGCGGCGCGGAAGGTCAGTTCCTGATGCGCACGGTGCAGCGGGTTGCGGGTCTGGAAGGCCACGATACGGCGCCAGCCCAGCTTGCGGAAATAGGCGCGCAGCTCGTTCGGGGTGTCGCGACGGCCGCGGAAATCATAGTGGACCGGCTGCTGGATGCCGGTCACGGGACCACCGAGATAGATCTTACCTGCGGTGTTGTGCAGATAGTTTACCGCCGGATGGGCGTCGTCATCGGCGCCAAAAACCTTCTCGGCTTCGTGCGATTTATTCGGCTCCCAGCGGTCGGTCACAGTCATGGTGCCGAGGATCACACCTTCCTGATCGCGCAGCGCGATATCCTCGCCAATCTCCAGCGAGGCGGCGAAGTCCTCAGAAACATCCAGCGTGATCGGCATCGGCCAGAGGGTACCATCGGCCAGCCGCATGGTATCGACGACGCTGTTGTAGTCTTCTTCGTTCAGAAAACCCTTCAGCGGGTTGAAACCACCGTTCATCAGCAGTTCCAAATCGCAGATCTGGCGCGGGCTCAGGTCGTGGCTTTTCAGCTCTGCGGCTTCGACCTTCAGCTTTTGTGCGGAGTCATAGGAGACGTAAAGCTCCGGGATGGGGGCAAGGTTATTTTGCATCAACTTGGTCCTGTACTTAAATGGGACGAGGCCACTGGTGGTTCCGGTGAGTTCCGCATGCAGCGCGTCATATTCGGCGAACTTGCGGGTGAGAAATTGATCGGTGAGCCGGATCTTCTCGGCGGCACCGCGGGTGGTGAGGGCATAGGCAAAGCGTTGGCGTTTATCAGGGCCGGCGCGTTCGCTGACCTTGACAAGCCCCGCCTCAGCAGCTGCACGCAGCTGCGCATTGAGCCGACCCAGAGAGATGCCCACAGCCGCCGCCGTTGCCCGCTGCGAGGCGTCAGGCGCCTTGTCGAGCTGGCTGAGGATGCGAAAGAGCAGGTCTTCCTCCTCATGGCTGAGAGATGCTGATACGGGTGGCATTGTCCGACTCAAAGTGTGTTCACGCGTGAACACATCTCATGGTTTGCAGTCGCAGCAAAGCCCAAACCACTGCGCTTTTAGTGAAAAAGACCGCCGTTCCCAAATTGCAACGCAAGTGGAACGGACGGTCCTGTGAAATCCCTGCTCGGGAACAGGGATTTAAACGTCTAGGGTGGCGGGGGCGTTAACCCTCTGCAAACCCCCAGCCATCGGGCTGAAAGCCGTGGTCGATCGCGACACGAGTTGCCACCTCTTCGACCATCCAGATCGCGGAGGCTGACAGGATCTGATCCGGCATTGTCGCAATGAGCGTTGCAGGTTCGTCGCCTTCTGCCTCGGCCCATTGGGTATGGAACCCCAGATCGGCCAGCGCTTCGGCCAGCGGCATCCATTCTTTGTCGGTGCTGCCAGGCAAAAAGAACAGGTCCAGATCGGCCTCAAACGGCAGATCGCCCTCCGCTTGCAGATCTGAGAAGGCCGAGAATGTCTCGGCCTTCTGGATGTTGAAATCATGCGCCACGGCGCTCACTCCTGTTCTGCCAGAAAGCGTTCGGCATCCAGCGCGGCCATGCAGCCCATACCAGCGGAAGTGACAGCCTGACGATATTTGTGGTCGGTCAAGTCACCAGCGGCAAAAATACCCGGGATCGAGGTTTCGGTGGTGCCGGGGGTCACCTTCACATAGCCGCCATTGTGGGTTTCCAGCACATCCTTCACCAGCTCAGTTGCCGGGGCGTGACCAATCGCGACAAAGACACCCTTGCAGGGGATCTCGGTGATCTCGTCGGTTTTGACGTTCTTCACCCGTACCGCTTCAACGCCCAGCGGGTTCTCGGTGCCGACCACTTCTTCCAACTGATGGAACCACAGCGGCTCGATCTTCGGGTTTTTCATCAGGCGGTCTTGCAGGATCTTCTCTGCGCGCAGCTCATCCCGGCGGTGAATCAGCGTCACCTTGGAGGCGAAATTGGTCAGAAACAGTGCCTCTTCCACGGCGGTGTTGCCGCCACCGATCACGACGATTTCCTGACCGCGATAGAAGAACCCATCGCAGGTGGCGCAGGCGGAGACGCCGAAGCCTTTGAATTTCTCCTCAGAGGGCAGGCCCAGCCATTTTGCGCGCGCGCCGGTCGCGAGGATCACCGCATCCGCTGTATAGGTGGTGCCGCTGTCACCCTTGGCCACGAACGGGCGCGAGGTGGTGTCGAGGTCGGTGATGATGTCGCCGATGATCTCACAGCCCATCGCCTTGGCGTGGTCTTGCATCCGCACCATCAGATCCGGGCCCTGAACCTCGGTATCGCCGGGCCAGTTCTCGACCTCGGTGGTGGTGGTCAGCTGGCCACCCGGCTCGATGCCCTGAACCAGGATCGGTTCCAGCATGGCGCGGCTGGCATAGACACCGGCAGTATAGCCTGCCGGGCCGGACCCGATGATCAGAACCTTGGTGTGGCGCGTGTCGCTCATCTCATTTCCCCAGTAGATGAATAGGGCGGTCTTGCCGCCGTCAGGCAATGCATATAACTGCACCCGGCGGCGTCTTAAAGCCCTGGCTTGGGCGAAGATGGGCGGTCCTGACCTCAGCGGTTTTACTAAGATGCTGAGGTTTCATCTTATCATTGGCAAATATTGTTGCGCGCAACTGAAATAATATTGCGTGCGCTTTGGATGCTGGTATAACAAACGGAAATTTCAACAGGAGCTTCCAGATGGTCACAACACGCCTTGATCCGATTGATCGCAAGATTTTGTCGGAATTGCAGGCCGACGGTCGCATGACCAATGTTGAGCTGGCCAAGCGTGTCGGTATTTCCGCACCACCCTGCCTGCGCCGCGTGCGTTCGCTTGAGGAGGCGGGGTTGATCCGGGGCTATCACGCTGAAGTCAATGCCCGCGAACTGGGGTTCGAGGTGCAGGTTTTCGCCATGGTGGGGCTGGAGAGTCAGGCCGAGGCCGAGTTGAGCGCGTTTGAAGCAAAATGCCGGGAATGGCCGCTGGTGCGGGAGTGCCATATGCTGAACGGTGAGGTGGATTTCATCCTGAAATGCGTCTCCCCCGATCTCAGCACCTTCCAGAGCTTTCTGACCAGTGATCTGCTGACCACTCCGAATGTGGCCAGCGTCAAGACATCGCTGGTCATCCGTGGCGCCAAGGATGAGCCGGGTGTGCCATTTGACGTGCTGGAGCAGCGCCTCGCACGTGAGGCCTGATCAAGGCCGATAACCTTGGCTGCGACCCTAAAAAAGGCGCCGCGCGAGTGGGCGCCTTTTACGTAGGTTTGACCATCCCTGCCGCGCGAAAATGGACCTCAGATCATATCCGGGTCGGAGGGGGCAACACGCGGATAGGCCAGCGGACCAAAGCCTGCAATCGTCTCGACATGGGAAAACATGTTGAGGTAGAGCGTGCGGATTGCGTGGCTCACCAATTTCAGGGCCTCGGGACCCGGATGATAGGTCTCAAACGGCAGACCGCCGACATTGATCACCGCATGCCGGGGCAGGCAGATATGGTAGAGATCTACTGCCGTCGGGGGCGCGGTTTCCACAATGCTCATGCCGTCGTGGTACTGCTGTACCGGGACCAGTGAGGCACCGTTTTCCAGCTGAAGACCTGGCAGGGGGGCGCGCTGCAGCAGCCGCGCAGCTGGACCCGTGACAACTGTTGACATTGGTTTGGCTTCGCCCAGGCTATCGGCAGTGAAGCTAGTCAGCCGATGGCTGCGTCCGTTCTGGCCGCTGCGGGCGGGAAACAGGCTGGTACAGCCTTTCCACACCAACGGCTGGGTCTCTCCGTCAAAGGTCATCAGCTCATCACCCGGCAGCAGATCCTCGATGGCGATAGGGCCTTGGGAGGTCTCGATCAACGAGCCGCGGCAGAAGGCGGTAAAGGCCTCCTCAAATAGCGGCAGCGAAGGCGCCACGTGGCGGGTTTCGGCGATGGATCCATTGGGTAACAGGCTGCAGACGTCATAACGGCGCAGCTGGGGCCGCGCGCCGCCGCGCTGGGCGGCTGGATCTTTCAACAGGGCGTTCGCTTCGACCGCATTGGCAGCTGCGCGTCGCAGCGACTGAGGTATGGTCATGGCTAACTTGCCTCTCTCATGACTGTACAGACGTCGACTTTGGCAGCGCGATGAGCAGAAAGCGCGCTAAAGCCGTTTGATCCCTGCCGGGTGCCCCATCCGCAATACGCACGGTTCGGGGTATGCGCCCAGCAGGGCAGATAATCGCGGCGGGTCCCGCTTGGGCAGAGGTCGCCGCCTGGCCTGAACATTGGTGGACGATGTCAGGCCGGTATTCATGGTTCCCGGCTTGTTGTGAGCCGGGGTGCAGTTCAGGCGCTTTTGACAGCTGTCTGCTGCGACGGGGTTTGATGACGGCGTTCAATCGCGGTTTGCCGGGTGGCGCCACGGGTCCAGGGCAGGCGGACCTCTTCGGTCTTGGCGGCGGCCACAATGGATTTGATGAAGCGCGATTTCGGTTTCATGAGGCGTCTCCTGTCGGGGCGGGGCAACCTCCTGTCGCCCGCACGCTGTAGTCCCGACCTTTGTCGCCTGCCAATGCGCCAGCAATGTGGCCGATCTGTGGAATTCACCGGAACTTCGCCAGATCTGCGCGCGCTATAACACGATATTCCGGCGCTGTTTTGCACCGGAATTCAATGCTGTGTCACATGATGGGGGTCGCTGTGATTACAGGCGGATACAGGAAATCAGGCGACCATAGTCTGCCTCTTTCTGGTGGGTCGCACGGCGGTAGGAGTAGAACCGTTCCGGGTCGGAATAGGTGCAATGACCGGTCCAGGCCGCCTCTGCCACGCCTGCGGTGCGGAGTTTTTGCAGGCCCAGCGATGGCAGGTCAAAGAGATACCGGTCACCCTCGCCATTGGCAAAAAACCGGGCGTTGTCCGCATCCTGCATCATGAAGTCATCAAAGAACTCCGGGCCGACCTCATAGGCGCGCTGCGAGATCGAGGGGCCAATAACCGCGCGGGTGTTTTGACGGCTCGCCCCCAGCTGTTCCATGGCATCCAATGTGGCTTCCAGAACGCCGTCCAGCGTGCCGCGCCAGCCCGCATGGGCGGCGCCGACCACCTTTGCCTCGGCGTCGTGGAACAGCACCGGCTGGCAATCAGCAGTCAGGATGGACAGCACCACACCGGGCACATTCGTGACCATCGCGTCGGCTTGAATGTCGCCCTGAATATTGTCTTGTCGCACATCGGAGATGGTCAGGACATTGGCCGAATGCACCTGATTTACCCGGCCGAGCGCCTCCGGCGGTGCGTCCATCGCGGCGGCAGCTCGGGTCCGGTTGATCTGCACGGCTTCCCGCTGATCGGACGAACCAAGCCCGCAGTTCAGCCCCGCAAAGATCCCTGAAGACGCGCCACCACGACGGGTGAAAAACCCATGTTTGGTGCCATTCAACAAGTCGGAGATGAGAATTTCCAGCGTCATGCGTTCAATCCCGGTGGAGGTGAGGCCTGCATGGGGAAAATCCCCAGCACTTTGAACAGGTTTCCCATTTCCTCAGGGTGCGTCAACCGCCGATGTGCAGCAATCAATGATTGCAGGGCGTTCCCCTCCAGCCGCGCGGCCAGCGTCTGCGCGCGTTCGGTGATGCCCAGACGCTCCAGAAACACGCCCTGTGGGGTCAGCCGGCTATGGCTGCAACCGGTGGCCTTCGCGGTCAGTGCCAGTGCCTCAAAATCAACATGGGTGGTCAGATCGGCGCTGCCGGGGGCGTCCAGCGGGTCGCCTGGTGCATGGGCGCGCAAGGCCTGCAGCGTATCCCCCAGGGAGCGCCAGTCGCCATAGTCCACGATCAGCGCCGCACCGCCGTGACTTGCAATCCGGGCGGCGATGGTCTGCACCATGGGCTGCGCTGCTTCGCAGAGTTCCACCAGATCATTATCGCGGGTGTCCTCAATGCGATGCGCCAGCGCCGGTTGCGGTGTCACCGCGCCAAGGCCAAAGCTCAGCATGCCGTCCTGCAGCCCGACGGATTTTTCGCGCCAGCCGTCGCCATCTCGCAGAAATTGACGCACTGGCAGCGCATCGAAGAATTCATTTGCGATCAGAAACAGTGGCTGCTCCGGCAGCGCTGTGATGGTGTCGTGCCAAAGAGGGGCGTAATCGCTCAAGGTCTCCGCCTGCCGGGCGCGCAGGGTGGGGGAGGCCTCGAGGAGCGCGATTTGCATGGCGTCGTGGAACCCCGGCACCTGTTTGGTGGCGCGCAGCAGATCCGCCATCAATGTGCCGCGACCGGGGCCAAGCTCAGCCAGAATAAACGGGTTAGGGCTGCCCTGATCCAGCCAGCATTGCGCCAATGCCAGCCCGATCAGCTCTCCGAACATCTGGCTGATCTCCGGCGCGGTGATGAAATCCCCCGCGCGGCCCAGCGGGTCGCGGGTTGTGTAGTAGCCATAGGTCGGGTGCAGCAGCGCCTCCGCCATGTAGTCCGCAACCGAAATCGGTCCCTCGGCGCGGATGCGAGTCGCGATATGGTTGCTCAGGCTCATGCGGGGACCTCAGTGGTGGAGCGGCGGCGCAGTACCAAAAAGACACCGATGGCAATCATCGGCAAGGACAACAGCTGCCCCATAGTCAGCCCATATCCGCTGATCTCCCAGGCGAGGCCAAGCGGGTTCTCGGCTGTTACGAATTGCGCATCCGGTTGGCGTACAAATTCGACCGCAAATCGCGCCGCACCATAGCCTGCAAGAAACACACCGGTGATCCAGCCGGGCTGGCGCAGCGCAGCGCGCCGGTAGACCAGCCACAGCAGAACCGCGCCCAGGATCAACCCCTCCAGCAGCGCCTCATAAAGTTGCGAGGGGTGGCGCGCGCAGATCTCCCCTAGCGCCTGGCCGCAGGACTGCGCCGCGCGTCCCGGAAAGGCCACGCCCCAAGGCAGATCAGTTGCCCGGCCCCAGAGTTCGGCATTGTTGAAATTTGCGAGCCGCCCCAGCAGCAGCCCCGGCGGCACCGTATGGGCCACCAGATCGGCAATCTGCAGGCGCGGGATATTGTGGCGCAGCGCGTAAAGCCAAGTCGCCAGAATCACGCCGAGCAGACCGCCATGAAACGCCATGCCCCCCTGCCAGATGCGCAGAATTTCGGTGGGGTTCGCAAGGTAATAGCCCGGCTGATAAAACAGCACATAGCCCAGCCGCCCGCCCAGGATGACACCGAGGATGATCCAGGTCAGCAAATCCTCAACCTGTGCCGCTTTCATTGGCGGCTGCGCGCCGGGCCAAAGGGCGGGGCGTCGCAGCGCCGCCACCGCCAGCCGCCAGGCAATGACAATGCCGACGATGTAGGCCAGCGCATACCAGCGCAGAGCGAATTGGCTGCCAAACAGCTCAATTGTGAAAATTTCCGGGGTCAGATCGGGGAACTGGAGGAAGAATGCGTGCATATGCCGTCAATGCCTTTGCAGGGGCTGCAGTGTCAACGGCTTGCCGCCGCCGGTGTTGATGCCCATATAGGGGGCAAGGCAGACATGGAGAAGACAATGCAGACGCGCAACAAGATCATGGATGATATTTCTCAGCTGATGACCAATGCCATGGGCGTGGCCCATGGCGCGCGGGAAGAGGCAGAGACCGCGATGAAGGGGTTGATCGACCGCTGGCTGGCGGATCGCGATTTCGTGACCCGCGAGGAGTTCGACGCGGTGCGCGCCATGGCGCAGAAAGCCCGCGAGGAGAATGAGGCGCTGAAAGCGCGGCTTGATGCGCTGGAGGCGGGTAAATCCGACTGACGCTCTCCCGGTGCTTTTCCTGGGGGAGACACCCAGGTAATGGCTGAAATATCCGATCTGCAACATTCATTGGCGCACGGCCCCGTCTGGGCTGTGCGCCATTCTTCTGCCGGCATGTGGGGCACAGTGCGCGATCTTGATGCCTGCAACCGCGTCCGATCTCGAACTCACGGCGCTGTCACGATATTTTGAGGGTATGGGCGGTTCGTCCACAACTTATTGCAGTTATCCCCAAATAAAGGGTTGCCAGACTCTCTCGCTGCCTCCACCATATCTAGTAGGAGAAGAGGAAAGTCTCCTCTCCTTATTGAGCAGGCCGCTAGCAATTGGGGGTGCCCCGCATCTCTTTTGCTAGAGATCAGAGAGGTGGCAACATGGCTCTTTCCGAACATTTTCTGGAAGACGAAATTCACCCTATCGACATCGTCGAACATCTGGCCTCGGACCATGATTGGGATTTCGACCGCATAGGTGACGATCAGATCGCGATGGCGGTGGAAGGTCAGTGGCGAACTTATTCGCTGACACTGGCGTGGTCCGGCTATGAAGAAACCCTGCGGATGGTGTGCAGCTTTGAGATGGAGCCGCCGAAGGACCAGCTGCCAAGGCTTTATGAGCTGATCAACGAGATGAACGATCAGTGCTGGGCGGGCGGTTTTACCTTCTGGCCCGATCATAAGCTGATGCTTTATCGTTATGGGTTGGTGCTGACCGGCGGGCAGGTGGCCAGCCCGGAGCAGATCGACACGATGATCAACTCCGCTGTCGCCAATTGCGAACGCTACTACCCGGCCATCCAGCTGATGGTCTGGGGCGGGCAGTCGCCGCGTGACGCGCTTCAGGTCGCCATTGCAGAGGCTTACGGGCGCGCGTAAACCTTTCCCCGAACCGGTCCCGTATGGGGCCGGAGATCCGATCAGGGGAGGGGAAAGATGCAGGTATCAGAGATCGCAGCGCGCGGCATCGCGCTTTTGGGCTGTGGCAAGATGGGCTCGGCCATGTTGGCGGGCTGGCTTGACCGGGGGGTATCCCCGGAGGCTGTCTGGGTAATCGACCCCAACCCGTCCGATTGGCTGCGTCAGACAGGTGTTCACATCAACGCGCCGCTGCCTGAGGCGGGTGCCGATGCGCCGGGGATCGTGTTGATCGCGGTCAAGCCGCAGATGATGGGCGAAGCATTGCCGCAGCTGCAACAGCTCGGCAATGGCGAGACGCTGTTCATTTCCGTGGCCGCCGGGACCTCAATCGCCACCTACGAAAACCTGCTTGGCGCCAAAACGCCGATTGTGCGGGCGATGCCGAACACACCGGCGGCGGTCGGGCGTGGCATCACCGCGATCATCGGCAACGCCTGTGCCGCTGCGGACGATGTGACCCGTGCGGAGACGCTGCTGCAGGCCATCGGTCAGACCGTCCGGCTGGAAGCTGAGGCGCAGATGGACGCGGTCACCGGGGTCAGCGGTTCCGGTCCGGCCTATGTCTTTCACCTGATTGAAACCCTTGCGGCCGCCGGGGAGGCCGAGGGGCTTCCGGCGGATCTTGCCATGCAGTTGGCCAAGGCCACGGTGGCGGGGGCAGGCGCGCTGGCGGAAGCAGCAGAGGAAACCCCAGCAGAGCTGCGCGTCAATGTGACCAGCCCCAATGGCACCACGCAGGCCGCATTGGAGGTGCTGATGGACGCGGACAACGGCTTCCCACCCTTGCTGCGGCGGGCGGTAGCGGCGGCCTCCCACCGGTCAAAGGAGCTGTCGCGTGGATAACATCAGTTTCGACGATTTTCTGAAGGTCGATATCCGTGTCGGCGAGGTTGTGCGCGCTGAGGACTACCCCGAGGCCCGCAAACCCGCGATCAAGATGTGGGTGGATTTCGGCGACGAGATCGGCGTCAAGAAAACCTCGGCGCAGGTCACGGCACATTACACCCCGGAAAAACTCTTGGGCAGACAGGTGATGGCGGTGGTCAATTTCCCGCCCCGGCAGATTGGCAAATTCATGTCAGAAGTGCTGGTTCTGGGGCTGCCGGATGAGGCGGGCGAAATCATGTTGATCGGCCCGGATGGGGCTGTACCACTTGGGGGGCGGATGCATTGAGCGGGAAACTCTGGATTACCCGCCCGATGACCGCGGCTGTTGAGGCGCGGGCCCGGTCGGAATTCGATGTTGAGATCCGGCAGGAGACAACGCCATTGAGTGCCGAGGAGCGCCAGCGGGCGCTGCGTGAGTTTGATATCGTGATGCCCACCCTTGGCGATCAGTTCGACGCGGCGAGTTTTGCCGGGATATCCGCCCCTCGGTGCAGGCTGCTGGCCAATTTTGGCGTCGGCTACAATCACATTGACGCCGACGCCGCGAAAACTGCGGGCGTTGCGGTCAGCAACACACCGGGCGCGGTCACCGATGCCACCGCCGATACCGCGCTGACGCTGATGCTGATGACCGCGCGTCGGGCGGGCGAGGGGGAGCGACTGGTCCGCTCCGGTCAATGGCAGGGCTGGCATCCAACCCAGATGCTGGGGCTGCACATGACCGGCAAACATGTGGGTATCGTCGGCTTCGGTCGCATTGGTGAGGCCATCGCGCGGCGCTGTCACTTCGGTTTTGGCATGTCGGTCAGCTATCTGGCGCGCAGTGAGAAATCACCGGGCTTTCCGGCGGTCCGGGCCGACAGTCTGACTGCCTTGGCGGCAAGTGTCGATGTGCTGGTGCTGGCAGTACCGGGCGGTGCTGAGACCCGGCATCTGATCAATGCGGAGGTCCTGGCGGCGATGCGCCCTGAGGCGCTGTTGATCAATATCGCCCGTGGCGAGGTCGTGGATGAGGCGGCGCTGATTTCGGCCCTTCAGACGGGGCAGATCGCCGGGGCCGGGCTGGATGTCTATGAGTTCGAACCAGAGGTGCCTTTGGCGCTGCGGCTGATGGAGCAGGTCACGCTCCTGCCGCATCTGGGCACAGCCACGGAAGAGGTGCGCAGCGATATGGGACATCTGGCGCTGGACAATGTGGCGGCCTTCCTGGCTGGGAAGCCGCTGATTTCGCCGGTTTGATAAAATGCAAAGGGCGGGGCGCGGAGAGTATGCGCCCCGCCATAGTTTTGGTCTGAGTGCGTCAGTCAGACGTCTCCGCAGGCAGGTCGCCCGTGGCCTGTCGCCAGTGGCGACGGCAGAGCGACACATATGTTTCATTGCCGCCGATCTGCACCTGGGCCCCTTCGGTGATGGTCCGCCCCTGATCATCCTGCCGGATCACCATGGTTGCCTTCTTGCCGCAGTGACAGATGGTGCGCACCTCGCGCATTTCATCAGCCAGCGCCAGCAGCGTCGCCGATCCCGGAAACAGCTTGCCCTGAAAATCGACCCTGAGCCCGTAGCACAGCACCGGCACCCGCAGATCATCCACCACCCGTGCCAGATCCCAGACCTGATCCGGCGACAGAAACTGCGCTTCATCGACAAAGATACTGGCGACCGGGCCCGTCGACAGACGGTTGGCCACCTTGTCAAACAGGTTCTCGCCAGGGCGAAACATATCCGCCTCGGCGCCGATCCCGATGCGGGAGGCAATCTGCCCCTGACCGGCGCGGTCATCCAACGCCGCAGTCAGCAGATAGGTGTCCATATTGTTCTCGCGGTAGTTATGCGAGGCTTGCAAGAGCACCGTCGATTTGCCGGCATTCATGGTGGAGTAATGAAAGTAAAGCTTGGCCATGGGGCTGATTTAGCTGCAGTGCCCCCCGGAGGAAACGGTTTTCTTCACCAGATGCGGCCAGATGTGGAATGGTAGGGCGGGCTTGGGTGAGCCATCCATGAAGCACCCTGCACGCAGATGTCGGTCCGAGGCGAAACAACCCGAGAAACGAACCACACGACACCCGCGGCAGGGCGCAAACTGGACGGAAATTGCCCACCAGCGAAGGCCCACGAAACACGCCTCCGCCCCCAACACATTTCCCTGTCGTAAGACCTGGATCAGCGCTGTAAGTCCCTTAAAACCTTAGGGATAGAAATAGGTTCGCATTTCCTTTAAGTGTCGTGAATGGGAAATTAACGCGTTTCTTCCCCAATGGGGAAGCGGTCATATGCAGGTAGAATTTATATGGCAGACATAGGTACTTATCTAAAAAAACACACCGAGGCGCTGGTCAAGGATGTGGGGATCGAGGCGGCCTGCCAGATCACAGGGAAATCCAAGGCGACGCTTGGCCGGTATTATTCGGATAATGCCGAACACGCCGATCGCTTCATGCCGGTTGATGCGGTGGCCAAGCTTGAGGCGGCGGCCTCCTTTCCGCATGTGACCTCCGGTCTGGCGGATCTGAAGAACATCACCCTGTCGTATTGTGAGGCAAGCGCGGCGTCAGAGGCCCGCAGCGGTGGCGTCAATGCCGATGTGATTGCACTGAGCCAGCGTTTCGCCACCTTGATGAGTGAATATCAGGAGGCGATGGCCGATGGAATTATCACCATCAACGAGGCCAAGCGACTGCTGCGCGAAACGGTGATGTTGCAGCAGGTGCTGCTGGATATGAAACTGCATCTGGAAGAAGAGAGTGGCTGAGATGTCAACGGGGAAGGCCGCGACACCTGAGACACGAGCGGCCGAGGATCTGCCTGCGCTCGTTGACGCTGCATTGCCGCAGATTGATGTTGCTGGTCTGGCAGCGGCGGACGATACGCAGCATCCACCGCGCATTCTGCTCCTTTACGGGTCGTTGCGGTCTGTAAGCTATTCACGAAAAGTCGCCGAGGAGGCCGCGCGGATCCTGCGCGCGCTGGGTTGTGAGACGCGGATCTTTGATCCGAGCGGATTGCCCCTGCCGGATGACGAAGGATCCGAGGGACATCCCAAGGTCACCGAACTGCGTGATCTGGCGGTCTGGAGCGATGGCATGGTCTGGTCCAGCCCCGAACGCCATGGCGCAATGACCGGCATTATGAAGACACAGATCGACTGGCTGCCGCTGTCGCTGAAGGGCGGCATCCGCACCACGCAGGGCAAGACGCTGGCGGTGATGCAGGTCTCCGGTGGGTCGCAATCCTTCAATGCGGTCAATCAGATGCGCATTCTGGGCCGCTGGATGCGGATGATCACCATCCCCAACCAGTCCTCCATTCCCCGGGCCTGGCTGGAATTTGGCGAGGGCGAGCGACTGCCTGACGGTCCGTTCTATCGCCGGGTTGTCGATGTGATGGAAGAGTTGGTGAAATTCACCTGGCTGACCCGTGGCCGCAAGGACTACCTGGTCGACCGCTATTCCGAGCGGGTTGAAGATGTCGAAGCCGTGCATCAGCGGGTGTCGCAGAAATAACCCGGATCGTCAGGTGCTCCGTTATAAAACAGGGCCTGCCACACTCGGCAGGCCCTTTTCTATGGCTCATATTCTAAACTAGGGCGAACCTGCGAAGGTTCAGGCAACGCGGCGCAGGATCACGGAGCCCACGGAATAGCCTGCCCCAAACGAACAGATCAGCCCAAGATCCCCCGCGGCCAGATCGTCTGAGTATTTCGAGAAAGCGATGATCGACCCAGCTGAGGATGTATTGGCGTAATCCTGCAGGATATTGGGCTGTTCACCGGCCTCCGGCGTGCGGCCGAGGACTTTCTTGCCGATGAAATCATTCATCGTCTTATTCGCTTGATGCAGCCAGAGCCGTTTCAGGTCGGTGTTTGCAACCCCTTCAGCCTCCATGTGCTCGGCGATGTGCTGGCTGACCATCGGCAGCACTTCCTTAAACACCTTGCGCCCGTTCTGCATGAACTGCATGTCGCGGCGATCCTCGACGCCGTCCGGGCGGGAGCGGCGCAGGTAGCCGTTGTTGTTGCGGATGTTGTTGGAGAAACTGGTGGCACAGCGGGTCGACAGGATCTCGAAATAGGCTCCCGATGCGTCTTCGCTGCGCTCGATCAGGGTCGCTGTCGCCACATCGCCAAAGATGAAGTGACAATCGCGGTCGCGCCATTCCAGGTGGCCGGAGCAGATCTCCGGGTTCACCACCAATGCCGCGCGGATTGACCCCGACCGCACCATATCTGCGGCGGCCTGAATGCCAAAGGTGGCCGAGGAACAGGCGACATTCATGTCAAAGGCAAAGCCCTCAATACCCAACAGATCCTGAATTTCGATTGCCAGCGCAGGGTAGGCGCGTTCCATATTGGAGGCCGCGCAGATTACCGCATCAACATCGGCAGCGGTCTTGCCTGCCTGCGCCAGCGCCTTTTTGGCGGCATCCAGCGCCATCTCTGCCATGATGGACGGCTCATCATCGCTGCGTTGACGCAACAGCGGGTGCATCACCTCGGGATCCAGAACGCCGCTTTTGTCCATCACATAGCGCTGCTCGATGCCGGACGCCTTGAGGATGAACTCCTCCGAGGAATGCGCCAACGGCTCCATCTCGCCAGCGGCAATCGCCTCGGCATTTTCGGCATTGGTCTTGTCTGCGTAGGCATTGAATGCCGCGACCAGCTCGGCGTTGGTGATCGTCTGTGACGGGGTGAAGACGCCCGTGCCGGTGATGGCGGGTGTGAACATGCGCTGGACCTTCGGGTGGTTTTCAAAAAGTGCTGCATATCTGGGCATCTTCCCCCTGTCAGGTCAAGTCTGGCGCCATTGCTCATGGCAATAGCTGCTCCTACGTCAACGCCACAGGCAGGGGGCCGCAGCCGGTTTGAGGCCCTCAGGAAACTTCCTTCCTTGAATAGTTCGAATTTTGAAGTATATGCCCCCTGAAGGCGGTGGCGGAATGATTCGAGACTCCGACAAGATTTTTGACGATGACACAGCCCAGCATGCACGTGGGACCCGTCCGGAGGTCAGCGCGATGTTGGGTGTTTTTGCGCTCTATTGGCGCATTGAGGCCTGCATCGAAGACAGCGTTGACATGCCCGAATTGAGCCGGATGGAATGTCACATCCTGGTGCGTCTTGGGACCCCATCCCGCATGGGGGAGCTGGCACGAATGCTGCAGACCGTTCCCTCTTCGGTGACCGCGGCAGCAGACCGTCTGGAACGGCAAGGGTTGATCCGGCGCAGCCGCGATCCTCAGGACCGGCGCGCCTGGCTTTTGTCACTAACGCCAGATGGCCTGATCAAGCGAGATCGCCTGGTGGCGGCGATGTCTGAGCTGTTTCAGCGCATTTCCGGGCTTGATCGGGACGAAATCCAACAATTTGCGGCCTTTTCGGCCAAAATCCATGACACTGTTGTAGCGGCGGACGCGAATCCGCTTCGGAAGGAGTAACTTATGCAGCTGAGTTCGAGAGTCATCGCTGGTATCGCCGCGCTGATGTTGGCGGGGGGACCGGCACTTGCCGCGGATGTCCTGAAACCGGTCAAACTGATGGAAACACAGTCCGGTGCGATGCCAATCCACCGCGAGTTCTACGGTCAGGTCGCCGCCAAGGAAACGGTTGATCTGGCGTTCCAGGTTGGCGGTCAGGTGGTGAAGTTTCCGGTGACCGAAGGTGCCTTTGTGCCAAAGGGGGCGCTGGTTGCTGAACTGGACCTTGAACCGTTTGAGCTGAAACTTGGTCAGGCGCAGCTGCAGAAGGAACAGGCAGATCGCACGGTCACACGTCTGGAAAAACTGACTGGCACCGTCAGCCAGGTCTCTATCGACGATGCCGAGACCCAGGCGGGTCTGGCGCGGATTGCCCTGCGGGATGCGGATTACGCGCTGGAACATGCAACTCTGAACGCCCCTTTTGATGCGCTGGTTTCCAGCCGTGAGGTAGCGTTGTTCAGCACCGTCAGCGCTGGGGCGCCGGTTGTGCGTTTGCACGACATGTCGGAACTCCACATTGAGGTCGATGTGCCTGAAGTGCTGTTCCAGCAGGGGGAAGACAATGACGCCCTGACGATCACCGCAACCTTTCCAAACAGCGATACCGCATATCCGCTGGAAATTCTGGAATTCGATGCCGAGGCCAGCAGCGTTGGCCAGACCTATCGCGTGACCTTCCGCCTGGATCCGCCAAAGGACCGCCAGGTCTTCCCCGGCGCGTCCACGACCGTACGGGTCACTGTGGATACCGGGTTATCAGCCATCGTGGTTCCACCGACCGCAATTGTGCCCGCCGCCAATGGGGAGCCCGGCCTGATGCTGTTTTCACCCAAAGGTGGGGATGAGGGCACCGTGACCTGGACCAAGGTTGAAACCTCCGCCACCGATGGTGGCCAGATTGAGATCACCTCCGGTCTGCAGGGCGGTGAAGAAATCGTGCTGACCGGTGGCGGCGCGCTCGCCGATGGTGAGGCTGTGCGCCGCTTCACCGGCTTCACCAACTGAGGGCGGATCTCATGGACATTGCACGCGGGTCGATCAATCGGCCGCTTTATACATGGCTCATCATGCTTGCCGCGCTGTTTGGTGGGATCTGGGGGTTCCTGAACCTCGGACGGCTCGAAGACCCGGCCTTCACCATCAAACAGGCGGTGGTCATCACCCAATATCCTGGTGCCAGCGCTGAGCAGGTGGCGCTTGAAGTCTCTGAACCGCTGGAATCGGCGATCCAGAAAATGGGAGAGGTGAAACAGATCACCTCAATGAACCAGCCTGGGCTTTCGCGCATCGACGTTGAGATGCAGGACACCTTTGACGGAAGTGAGCTGCCGGCCCTCTGGACCAAGCTGCGCAGCGAGGTCGAAGATGCGGCACGCGAACTGCCTGAGGGGGTCAGCGCGCCGTTCGTCAATGACGGGTTCGGGGATGTGTTCGGCGTCTTCTATGCGGTGACAGCCGAGGGGTACACTGATGCAGAGCGCCACGAACTGGCGACCTTCCTGCGCCGTGAACTGCTGGCGGTGGATGGCGTGGCCGATGTCGAAATCGCGGGCCTGCCGGAAGAGGCGATCTTTGTCGAACCGAAGATGGCGATCACCGTAAACCAGAACATTCCGATCAATGCAGTGTCGAACGCTCTGGCCACGGCCAATTCGGTGCGTTCTGCGGGCCAAGTTGACAATGGGCCGGTGCAGACGCGCGTCAGCGCTCCGGAAGGCTCCGACTCCGTGACGGAAATTGCGGGTCTTACCGTGGGGTCTCAGGGCGAGGTCATCAATATTATCGACATGGCCGATGTCCATCGTGGCCGGGTGGATGATCCGTCCCAGATCATCCGCTTTGACGGTGTCGAGGCATTCACCATCGGGGTTGCAGGTCTGGCGACAGAAAATATCGTTGAGGTGGGCCAGCGGGTGGACGCGCGTCTGGCTGAGCTGGACAGTCAGATCCCTTACGGTGTTGAGCTGAAGCCGATTTACCAGCAGCATGTCGTCGTCGATCAGGCGTCCAATGACTTTCTGGTGAATCTTGCGATGTCGGTCGGCATCGTGGTGATCGTGCTGGCGATCTTCATGGGCTGGCGGGCTGCCATCGTTGTGGGCACCACGCTGTTGCTCACGGTTGTCGGAACGCTGATGTTCATGAATTTCTTCTCCATTGAAATGGAGCGGATTTCCCTTGGCGCGTTGATCATCGCGATGGGGATGCTGGTGGATAACGCCATCGTTGTGGCGGAAGGTATGCAGATCTCCATGGCGCGCGGGCGGAATTCTCGCGAGGCTGCGCATGAGGCGGCATCGAAAACCCAGATCCCGCTGCTGGGGGCAACCGTCATTGGCATCATGGCCTTTGCCGGTATCGGCCTCAGCCCGGATTCAACCGGTGAGTTCATGTTCTCGCTGTTTGCGGTGATTGGTATTTCGCTGCTGCTCAGCTGGCTTCTGGCGCTGACGGCAACGCCGCTTCTGGCTCACTATTTCTTCAAACAGGGGAGCGGTGACGATCATGATGCCTATTCCGGGATCCTGTTCCGCACCTACAGCAAGATTCTGCGGCTGTCGCTGACACTGCGCTGGTTTGTGGTGCCGGGACTCATTGCGATCACCGTGCTGTGCTTCATAGGCTTTGGCCAGGTAAAGCAGCAGTTCTTCCCCAACTCCAACACGCCCTTGTTCTTCGTGCACTACAAGCTGCCGCAGGGCACGTCGATCACGACCACCTCACAGCATATGCGTGTGTTTGAGGAATGGCTGGCAGAGCGGGACGATGTGGAAACGACGAGCACATTTGTCGGGCAGGGGGCCACGCGCTTCATGCTGACCTATGATTCCGAAGATCCAACCCCCAGCTATGGGCACCTCATCATCCGGGCCACCAGCCTTGAGGCGATCCCGGCGCTGCAGGCGGATCTGGAGGCCTTTGGTCAGGGGCGCTTCCCTGAGGGCGAATTCCGCACCAAACGGCTGGTCTTTGGCCCCGGGGGTGGCGCCCCGATTGAGGTGCGGTTTGCCGGGCCTGACCCCCGGGTGCTGCGTCAGCTGGGTGAGGAGGCAATGCAGCGTCTGAAACAGGCGACACCAGATATTCTGAGTGTGCGTCAGGACTGGCGCGAGCAGGAAATCACGCTGAAGCCGATTTATGCCACGGACCGGGCGCAGACCGCCGGTGTCACGCGGGAGGCTATCGCGGATGCGCTGCAATTCTCCACCGATGGTCTGCGGGCGGGTGTGTTCCGCGAGCGGGATCGCTTGATCCCAATCGTTCTGCGCCGTGCCGAGGTTGGTGAATATAATCTGATGGATCAGCTGGTGTTTTCTGAGGCGGCAGGTAAATTTGTGCCGCTTGAGCAGATGGTCGACGGGATTGGCGTGGTGGTTGAAAACACTCTTGTCCATCGCCGTGATCGTGTGCCCACGCTGACCGTTGGTGCAGACATTCCGGCAGACCTGACCGCAGCCAGCGTGTTCTCGCAAGTCAAGGATACCATTGAGGAGATCCAGCTGCCTGCGGGTTACACCATGGAATGGGGCGGGGAGCATGAGAACTCTGCCGACGCCAATGCCAGCCTTGGTAAGCAGCTGCCGGTCACGATCCTGATTATGGTGCTAATTTCGGTGCTGCTGTTCAATGCGATCCGCCAACCGATCATCATCTGGCTGTTGGTGCCGATGTCGGTGAACGGGGTGGTGATTGGCCTCCTTGGAACTGGTATGCCCTTCACCTTTACCGCGCTTCTCGGTCTGCTCAGCCTCTCTGGCATGCTGATCAAGAACGGTATTGTCTTGGTTGAGGAAATCGATCTGGTCAGGGCGGAAGGCAAACCGCTGCGTGAGGCCATTGTCGAGGCGTCCGTGTCGCGTCTGCGCCCGGTCATGCTGGCGGCGGTTACCACCATCCTTGGCATGGCACCGCTGCTGACCGATGCCTTCTTTGTGTCGATGGCAATCACCATCATGGGGGGGCTGGCTTTTGCCACTGTCCTGACCTTGGTGGCCGCGCCTGTGTTCTATCTGATCTTCTTCGGGCGGGATGAAAAACGCGAGCAGGCCGCAGCAGCCTGACCACGGCGCCTGATATTTCAAGAGAAAGCCCCGGTTGCAGAACCGGGGCTCTTTTGTTGTGCAGATCACCTTCTGATTGCGGGGTTGGCTCCGCTGGATAGGTGTTGGACCGGCATAGGCTACGCGGCAAGGTCCCTGTCCAAGGCGGATCCCGGTGTGGCGGTTGGTATTTCGGCCCCAAAACCCGGCGATGACCCGAGCGTGATCTCTTAAGACTTATGCGGTGGCAAAGCACCGACAGGATTCGCCCCAATTGCCAGTTTGGCGGGCCAAATTCCGCCTTAATCCCCGCGATTCCTTTCCAGATCTCAGCGCCAGGCCCGTATCCACAGGGAAAATCGCACTGAAATCCTTGCTGGAAAAATGACATTTTTTCCGATGTTTGAGCGAAATTTCCCTAAAAATGTTCAGAGAGGTTAAGGAAAATATAGTGCTGTGGCAGTCCTATGACCGCAGTCGCTGTGCGCGTTAACTGATTGTTAAACATGTCACATTCTGCGCGCCTTTCTGACAGCTCTCCACAACTCCAAGCCGCATTCCAGCCTCAGCCGACCCCGAAGATGGCGATGTGGGAAATATAGGAGTGGACCATGAAACGCATTATCGGGCTTATCGCCGCCGCTATTATTTCAAGTACAACCTTTAGTCCTTCTGCCGAGGCGCAGTCCTCAGGGGTCAGGGCCGTGCAGGGGTGGGAAGCCGTCGGACGGCTCAACATCGCTGGGCGCAATATGTGTACCGGCAGTCTGATCGCGCCCAATCTGGTGCTGACAGCTGCGCATTGTCTCTACAATCCGCAAACCGGGCAGGCCGTGAACCCCCGAAACATCAAATTCGAGGCCGGTCTCAATGGTCGCCGGGCCAAGGCATCGCGCCGTGTTGTCAAAGCCGTCGTCCATCCCGGATATCGTCACAACTGGTCCAGTCGCAGCGAAGCGGGCAGCGATATCGCGGTCTTGCGTCTGGATCGTCCGATTGCAGGCAGCCAGATCCGACCCTTCGTATTGGCCGCAGCCCCAACACCGGGCGACAGTGTTGATGTGCTCTCCTACACCGTCAATCAGGCCACCCGCCCGGCCCGTGAACAAGGCTGCCGGATCCTGTCGACCAGAAGCGAAACACTGGTGACCTCTTGTCGGGTAGAATACGGCGCCTCCGGCTCGCCTGTGCTGCAGATGCGCAAAGGCGGAGCGCCGCTGCTGGTTTCGGTGATCTCGGCCAAGGCTCAGATCGGCCGCAAGCGGGTGTCGCTGGCCACCACCTTTGATGGATCACTGCGCAGGCTAATGCGCCGCGCAGGCTGAGCTGGGCCTGCCCAGCCTCCGCTCCGTTTCCCACAAAAGCGTCTGTGGGAGGTGGGCAGCGTCCAGTCAGACAAACCCCCCGGAGCATCTGCTTCGGGGGGTTTGCTTTTTGGAGATCGGGAACCACGTCAGTGAATGAAATGAAGCCGATCAAATTGCCGCCGCCAAGCCGAAACCTGATCCAGCACCGCCTCCCCGCGCAGAGCTGCCGCGATCAGTGCAGCCAGTGCAGCGGAGTCCTTGCTCGTCATGCCCCAGCGCACCAATTCTGGCGTGCCGATCCGCAGACCGTTCATGTCGCCCTTAACCGCAGGCAGGGGCAGGCCGATACCGCAGGCCAGAAATCCG
This sequence comes from Phaeobacter sp. LSS9, assembly GCF_003443595.1. Classification (NCBI taxonomy): domain Bacteria; kingdom Pseudomonadati; phylum Pseudomonadota; class Alphaproteobacteria; order Rhodobacterales; family Roseobacteraceae; genus Phaeobacter; species Phaeobacter sp. LSS9. The sequence continues at coordinate 1,507,887 of NZ_CP031956.1, read as the reverse complement.
CTCTTCCGCAGTAGCTTCGATGCAGCCTGCCCGCCGCCATAGGTCTCGGCGCGCAGCGCAAACTGATGGGACATGGTGATGCCGTCTGCTGTTTTGAACAGCGGCAGGCCTTCTGCCTCCAGCGCCATCGCAAGGCTCTTTGCCATCGCAATCATTTCGGACGCATAGGCCCGGCCGTGATCGCGCCAGTCCAGCAGGGTCACCGCGAGGGCTGCGGATTTTGCCACATCAAAGTTCGCCGTCATGCCGGGAAAGGCGATGCTGTCCAGCGCCTTGGCGATTTCGGCATCGTTGCTGACGATCAGCCCACCGGCAGGACCACCAAGGCTCTTGTAGGTGCTCATGGTCATGAAATGGGCGCCCTCGGCCAGCGGATCGGCCCAGGCCTTCCCGGCAATGATCCCACATTGATGGGCCGCGTCAAACATGACTTTGGCACCAATCTGATCCGCGATCGCACGCACGCCTGCAACGGGATGTTCAAACAGGTTGAGACTGCCGCCGATGGTGATCAGCTTGGGGCGTTCCCGCTCTGCGAGCTGCTGAAGGGCCTCCAGATCGACGGTGTAGCCATCTTCGAGCACCGGCGCCTCGATACTGCGTAGCCCATAAAGCCCGGCACAGCCGGCGGCGTGATGGGTCACATGTCCACCGATGCTGGCAGGCGGTGCGATGATGGTGTCGCCGGGGCGGCAGGTCGCCATAAAGCCGTAGAGATTGGCGAGCGCGCCGGATGGCACCCGGATTTCTGAAAATTCCGCATCAAAGACCTCGCAGGCAAGACGCGCTGCAATGACCTCGATTTCCTCAATGGCCTCTAAACCCATCTCATATTTATCGCCGGGGTGCCCCAGCGACGGTCGCGATCCCAGACCCGAGGCCAGCAAGCCTTCCGCCTTTGGGTTCATCACATTGGTGGCAGGGTTGAGGTTGAAGCAGTCTTCCTCGTGGATCACACGGTTTTCTTCGACCAGGGTCGCGATACGATCCAGCAATTGATCGGACGCTGCACCGGCCGTGGCGCGGGTGATGTCCTCGATCCGGGTGATACTCGCTTCGGGAAGCCAGCTGTTGGGCGCTTGGGGCATCTGATCCTCCATCTATGGATAGCTCTGTCTGTGCTCACCTTGCGCCCGATGGGCGTGACCGGGCAAACCAGATTTGCTATTTGTTGGCGTAGAAAAACTAAGCCTGAAGCGAGTTGCCATGTCTGTTTCTCCTCCACGCCCCAAGGGCCCACCTCTGAACGCGATGCGGGCGTTTGAGGCCGCCGCGCGTCTCAATGGTTTCGTCGCTGCGGCACAGGAACTGGGGGTGACACCCGGCGCGGTGTCCCAGCAGGTAAAGGCGCTGGAGGACTGGACGGGCACGCCGTTGTTTCAGCGCAACCCGCAGGGGGTGTTGCTGACCGCGGCGGGGCAGGCGCTGTTGCCAAGCTTCGTGGACGCGTTTGATGCGCTGGGTGCCGCGACGCAGGCCTTACGATCGCTACGACCGGTGCAGGAGCTGCATATCGCCGCCCTGCCTTCCATTGCGCAACTGTGGTTGCCGCAGAGGCTCGACCGTTTGCGCAGGGCGCTGCCAGATCTGAAAATCTCCGTCACGGCGATGGAGGAACCTCCAAATCTCAACCGTGAGCTCTTTGATTTTGCGATTTTCTACGCCTCACCTGAGGAGCGCCCGGAGGCAGCGCGGGTCTTGCAGGGAGACCGGATCTTTCCGGTTTGCGCTCCGGCGGTTGCTGCGGGGCTGAACCATCCGGAAGACCTGTCACAGGTCGCGCTGTTGCAGGATCAGACCTGGGCCGGGGATTGGACGCAGTGGCGCAAGAGCACCGGACTGGTTTTGCCAAATGCCGACAGCGGCCCAGCCTATTCGCTCTACAGCCTGGCCCTGCAGCAGGCGATTGCCGGAGTCGGTGTGCTGATGGGGCATGAGGCATTGGTTGCTGATGCGCTGGATCAGGGCAGCCTGATGTGTCCGTTCAAGGATCTTATCGCGGACAGCGGGCGCCAGCTTATCCTTGTCCAGCCACCGCGCGCCAGAAGAGGCCCGGCGCATGAGACCATATTGGGGCTACTGAAATAGAGCGGCAGTTGCGATAGCAAAAAGGCCCCGACACGTTTGTCGGGGCCTTTTGAATGGTTCGTTTTCAGCCAATGTCGGCTGATCAGCCCTGCAGGCTCTTCACCTCAACATCGCCCTCAGCCTGCGCCTTGATCGCGCGGGCGGCGGCATTGGCGCCGGCAGCGGTGGTGAAATAGGGGATCTTGTCATAGAGCGCGACGGACCGCATGTCCTTGCTGTCCTGCACGGCCTGCGCGCCTTCTGTGGTGTTCATCAGCAGCTGGACGTTGCCGTCCTTCAGCATATCGACCACATGAGGGCGGCCCTCATAGACCTTGTTGACCAGCTCGCAGGGCACGCCATGGCCGTCCAGCCAGCTTTGGGTGCCGCGTGTTGCGACCAGGGTAAAGCCCTGTTCCACCAGAATTTTCGCCGCATCCAGCATCAATGTGCCCTTGTCGGCATCCTTGATCGAAATGAACGCGCGCCCTTCGGAGGGCAGCACCATACCGGCCCCCATCTGCGCTTTGAGGAAGGCGCGGGCAAAGCTGCGGTCCCAGCCCATGACCTCACCGGTGGAACGCATCTCCGGCCCCAGCAGCGTATCGACGCCGGGGAAGCGGGCAAAGGGCAGCACGGCTTCTTTCACCGAGAACCAGGGCATGTCGGGATCCGCCAACGTCATTGGGTCGGCCATCGGCACGTTGACGTCATAGCCGGCATCCGGCTCATACGGCGCACGCTTGGGGAAATTCGACAGCGGTTCACCGGCCATCACGCGGGCGGCGATGGAGGCGATGGCGCTGTCGGTGGATTTCGCCACAAACGGCACGGTGCGCGAGGCACGCGGGTTCACCTCAATCAGGTAGATCACCTCATTGCCATCGGCATCGGGTTTCACCGCGAACTGGATGTTCATCAGGCCGACCACATTCAGCGCCTTGGCCAGCGCATTGGTCTGGGTCTTGACCTCTGCAATCACCTCTTTCGACAGCGAGTAGGGCGGCAGAGAGCAAGCACTGTCGCCGGAGTGAACGCCTGCTTCCTCAATATGCTGCATGATGCCGGCCACATGCACATCCGTGCCGTCGCAGATTGCATCAACGTCCAGTTCCACCGCACCGGAGAGATAGCTGTCGAGCAGAACCGGGCTGTCCCCGGAGACCACAACCGCCTCCGCGATGTAGCGCTTCAACTGGTCCATATCGCGCACGATTTCCATTGCGCGGCCGCCCAGAACATAGGACGGGCGGATCACCAGCGGGAAACCGATTTCTTCTGCGATCTCAATTGCCTGTGCGTCGGTGGAGGCAATGCCGTTACGCGGCTGCTTCAGACCCAGCTGGTTGACCAGCGCCTGGAACCGCTCGCGGTCCTCGGCCAGGTCAATGGCGTCAGGTGAGGTGCCGAGGATCGGAATGCCTTCCTCTTCCAGCGCATTGGCCAGCTTCAGCGGTGTCTGGCCGCCGAACTGGACGATGACGCCATGCAGGGTGCCGTTTTCCTGTTCCTTAGTCAGGATCTCCATCACATGTTCGAACGTCAGCGGTTCGAAATACAGCCGGTCGGAGGTGTCATAGTCGGTCGACACGGTCTCCGGGTTGCAGTTGATCATGATGGTCTCATAGCCCGCATCGGTCAGCGCAAAACAGGCGTGACAGCAGCAGTAGTCAAACTCGATCCCCTGACCAATCCGGTTGGGGCCACCGCCGAGGATGACGACTTTTTTCTTGTCCGAGGGGCGCGCCTCGCATTCCACATCGCCAAAGGCCGGAGCCTCATAGGTGGAATACATGTAGGGGGTCTGGGCCTCGAATTCGGCGGCACAGGTGTCGATCCGCTTGAAGACGGCGGTGACGCCAGCGTTGCGGCGGGCGCGGCGCACGTCACTCTCACTCTGGTCGGTCAGTTTGGCCAGACGCGCATCGGTGAAGCCCAGCATCTTGATCGCGCGCAGACCATGCTCGTTCTGGGGCAGGCCTTCGGCGCGGATCTTGGCTTCCGCGTCAACGATTTCGCGGATCCGGGCCAGGAACCAGGGGTCGAATTTGGTGACTGCGTGGATGTCATCATCGGACAAGCCGTGGCGCATCGCCTGGGCGATGGTGCGCATCCGGTCCGGGGTCTGTTGGCTGATTGCCTTGATCACTGCGGCTTTGCCGTCGGTCTCATCCTCGGCGCCGGGGATGGCCACCTCATCAAAACCTGTGAGCCCGGTCTCCATCGAGGCCAGCGCCTTTTGCAGGCTCTCATGGATGGTACGGCCAATGGCCATGGTCTCACCCACAGATTTCATCGCGGTGGTCAGATAAGGCTCTGAGCCTGCAAATTTCTCAAACGCAAAGCGCGGGATCTTGGTGACGACATAGTCGATGGTCGGCTCAAACGATGCCGGGGTCACGCCGGTGATGTCATTGTCCAGCTCATCCAGCGTGAAGCCAACCGCCAGCTTGGCGGCGATCTTGGCAATCGGGAAGCCGGTCGCCTTGGAGGCCAGCGCCGAGGAGCGCGACACGCGCGGGTTCATCTCGATCACCACCATGCGGCCATCAGCAGGGTTCACCGCCCATTGCACGTTGGATCCGCCGGTTTCCACGCCAATCTCGCGCAGCACCGCAATCGAGGCTGAGCGCATCATCTGGTATTCTTTGTCGGTCAGCGTCAGCGCCGGGGCCACGGTGATCGAATCACCCGTGTGGACGCCCATCGGGTCGATATTCTCGATCGAGCAGACGATAATCGCGTTGTCGGCGGTGTCGCGCACCACCTCCATTTCGTATTCTTTCCAACCCAGCAGGCTCTCATCCACAAGGATCTGATTGACCGGTGAGGCATCCATGCCGGAGCGGCAGAAATGGATGTAATCTTCGCGATTATAGGCGACCCCACCGCCGGTCCCGCCAAGGGTGAAGGCCGGGCGGATGATTGCGGGCAGGCCGATGTCTTCCAGCTCATCCAGAGCCATCTGAACACCGGCGTCCAGATCGGCACTGCCGTTGTCTTTCTTCGGCGCTGTGATGATTGTGGCGCGGGGGTTTTCCAGCCCAAGCCGATCCATCGCCTCGCGGAACAGCTTGCGGTCTTCTGCCATTTCAATGGCTTCGCGCTTGGCGCCGATCATCTCAACGTCGAATTTCGCCAGCACGCCCATCTCTTCCAGCGCCAGCGCGGTGTTCAGACCGGTCTGCCCACCCATCGTCGGCAGCAGTGCGTCGGGGCGTTCTTTTTCAATGATTTTGGCAACCACTTCGGGCGTAATCGGCTCGATGTAGGTGGCATCCGCCAGACCCGGATCAGTCATGATCGTCGCCGGGTTCGAATTCACCAGAATGACCCGGTAGCCCTCTTCGCGAAGTGCCTTGCAGGCCTGCGCGCCTGAGTAGTCAAACTCACAGGCTTGGCCAATGATGATCGGCCCCGCACCAATGATCATGATCGATTGGATATCGGTTCTTTTCGGCATGGCCTGAATCCCTCTGATTTGCGCGAGTCATGGGCACCCCCGTGCGCCCAAATTGTCCTGCGTTATAGGGACCGCGCCGAAAGGTTCAAGGGGGATCGGAAACCGAATTGGAAATGCCGCATCCATGCCTTTTGTTCGCATAGCGAACGGATATATGTGGAGAGGCAAGATAGACGGAGCAGGCAGACGTGCGGATTCGCTTTGATCAGGGGCCAAAGGGGGCCGCCACATGTTTTGACACCCCGCTGCGCATCATTCGCGCGGACGGGCCGGACGATGTGCCCGCGGCCTTGGCGGCGCTGGATACGGCGCGCGATGCCGGGCACTGGCTGGCGGGCTACGCGTCGTATGAGCTGGGCTATGCGCTTGAACCGAAACTGGCGAGCCGGATGCCAAGGGAGCGGCGGCTGCCGCTGATCTGCTTCGGGGTCTATGATGAGCCCTCTGGTGAAACGGATCGGGCATTGCCTGACCTACCCCCTGGCGATGCGGGTTTGGAGGGCATCACCCCCCGCTGGACCTATGACCGCTATGCCCAGGCCTTCGCCGAGGTGAACCGCAATATCGGCAAGGGCGACATCTATCAGGCCAACCTGACCTTTCCGATTGATGCGGATGCCTATGGTTCTGCCGAGGAACTTTATGCAGCGTTGAGAGCCAGACAGGCTGTCGGCTACGGCGCCCTGATCGAACAGAACGACCTGCCGGATCTGTTGTCCCGCTCGCCTGAGCTGTTTTTCCGCACCGATGCGGAGGGCGTGATTGAGACCCGCCCGATGAAAGGTACCCAGCCGCGCAGCGTTGATCCGGTGGAGGATGCCCGCCGCCGCGACTTCCTGCGTCAGGATGAGAAAAACCGCGCTGAAAACCTGATGATTGTTGATCTCTTGCGCAACGACATTTCTCGCGTGGCTGAGACCGGTTCGGTTCATGTGCCCGAATTGTTTGCCGTCGAGAGCTATGCGACGGTGCATCAGATGGTTTCCATGGTGCGCGCCAAATTGCGCCCCGACGCCGGGTTGGCAGAGATCTTCGCGGCGCTGTTTCCCTGCGGGTCCATTACCGGCGCACCGAAAATTCGGTCGATGGAGATATTGGCCGATCTGGAACCCTGGGCGCGCGATATCTACTGCGGCACAATCGGTTGGGCGGCACCGGATGGGTCGTCCGAATTCAACGTGGCCATCCGCACGCTGATGCTCGACGAGGGCCGCGCGACGCTCAACGTGGGCGGTGGCGTGGTCTGGGACAGCACCGCAGAATCCGAATATGAGGAAGCGCTATGGAAAGCCCGGTTCGCCCGCGTGACGCCATCCAGAACGATCCCGCTTTCCGCCTGATCGAGACGCTGGGCTGGCATCCGGGGCAGGGGTTCCGGCATCTGTCGCAGCATCTGGCCCGACTGGCGCGCAGTGCGGCAGCCTTTGACCTTGCCTTTGATCCTGAGGAGGCGGCGCGCGTATTGGCTGAGGTGACCGGCACAGCACCGCTGCGCTGTCGGCTCACGCTGGGCGTGGATGGGCAACTGGCGCTGGTCACAGCGCCGCTTGGCCAGACACCGGCGCAATGGCGTCTGGGCATCGCGGAGACCCTGCTGGACGCGGGGGATATTTGGTTGCAGCACAAAACCACCCGCCGCGCGCTCTATGACGCCGCGCGCGCCGCCCTGCCGGAGGAGGTGGATGAGCTGCTGTTTCTGAACGCGCTCGGTGAGCTTTGCGAGGGCACGATCACCAATCTCTTTGTCACTCGCCCGGACGGGCAGATGGTCACTCCGCCGCTGTCTTGCGGCCTGCTGCCGGGTATCCTGCGGCAGGTGCTGCTGGCGCAGGGGAGGTGCGAGGAGGCTGTGCTGCGGCTTCAGGATCTGAAGCAGGCAAAAGCCATCCATATGGGCAACTCTCTGCGGGGGCTGATCCCGGCACGGCTGGTATAGCAGCGAACTGGGGGTTTCAGGCGTCAGACTACGTGGAAATCACCCAGTTTGCTTGACAACGCCGCCGCAACCTAGTGTACCACCCCGGACGAATTCCGCGCCGTTCTGGCGCATCTCCCGATTGACGGCCCGCCCGGTCATATGACCGGTATAACGAAAGGTCACCCCATGCACGACTATCGCAGCCATACCTGCGCCGAACTCAACAAATCCAACGTCGGTGAGACCGTCCGCCTGTCGGGCTGGGTCCACCGGGTGCGCGACCACGGCGGCCTTCTGTTCATCGACCTGCGCGACCATTACGGTGTGACCCAGGTCATGGCCGACCCGGACAGTCCGGTGTTTGCCGAGATCGAGAAGGTGCGCTCCGAATGGTGTATCCGCATTGATGGCAACGTGAAGGCGCGCGACGAGAGCCTGGTGAACGACAAGATCCCCACCGGTGAGATCGAAGTCTTCATCCGTGACATCGAAGTGCTCGGCAAATCCGAAGAGCTGCCGCTGATGGTGTTTGGCGAACAGGAATACCCGGAAGAAACCCGCCTGCGCTATCGCTATCTCGACCTGCGTCGTGAGAAGATGCAGAAGAACATGCTCTTGCGCTCCAACATGATCCAGTCGATCCGTCGCCGCATGTGGGACAAGGGCTTCAACGAGTATCAGACGCCGATCATCACCGCCTCCAGCCCCGAAGGCGCGCGTGACTTCCTGGTGCCGTCGCGCCTGCACCCGGGCAAATTCTATGCGCTGCCGCAGGCGCCGCAGCAGTTCAAGCAGCTGATGATGGTGTCGGGCTTTGACAAATATTTCCAGATCGCGCCCTGCTTCCGCGACGAAGACCCGCGCGCTGACCGTTCACCCACCGATTTCTACCAGCTCGATCTGGAGATGTCCTTTGTCACCCAGCAGGATGTGTTCGACACCATCCAGCCGGTGATGCAGGGCGTGTTTGAGGAATTCGGGAAGGGCCGCAAGGTCGACAGTGAATGGCCGCAGATCTCCTATAAGGATGCCGCCAAATGGTACGGCACAGACAAGCCGGACCTGCGCAACCCGATCAAGATGCAGGACTGCTCCGAGCATTTCCGCGGGTCTGGTTTTGCGATTTTCGCGAACCTTCTGGAAAACGAAGGCACCGAAATCCGTGCCATCCCGGCCCCCACGGGTGGCTCCCGCAAATTCTGCGACCGGATGAACAAATTTGCCCAGGGCGAAGGCTTGCCGGGCATGGGCTATATCTTCTGGCGTGATCAGGGCGAAGGCATGGAAGCCGCCGGCCCGCTGGCCAAGAACATCGGCCCGGAGCGGACCGAAGCCATTCGCCAGCAGCTGGGTCTGGGTGTCGGCGATGCGGCCTTCTTCCTCGGTGGTAAGCCAAAGACCTTCGAAAGCGTTGCAGGCCGCGCCCGCACCGTGATCGGCGAAGAGCTGGGTCTGACCGACAAAGACCGCTTTGCCTTCTGCTGGATCGTGGATTTCCCGATCTACGAGAAGGACGAAGAAACCGGCAAGATCGATTTCGAGCACAACCCCTTCTCCATGCCTCAGGGTGGCATGGACGCGCTGCTGGACGATCCGCTGGCGGTCAAAGGCTATCAGTACGATCTGGCCTGCAACGGCTACGAACTGGTCTCGGGCGCGATCCGGAATCACAAGCCGGAGATCATGTTCAAGGCGTTTGAAATTGCGGGCTACGGCAAGGAAGAAGTTGAGAAGCGTTTCGGCGGCATGGTCAACGCGTTCCAGTACGGCGCCCCGCCGCACGGGGGCTGCGCGGCCGGCATCGACCGTATGGTGATGCTCTTGGCTGATGAGGCCAACATCCGCGAGGTTATCATGTTCCCGATGAACCAGCGTGCCGAAGATCTGATGATGGCGGCGCCCTCTGAGCCGATGAGCGAACAATTGATGGAGCTGGGCCTGCGGGTGATCCCGCAGGATCAGTAATCCGATCAAAATATGATACGAACAGGCCCGGGCAATTGTCCGGGCCTGTTTGCTTTTGGAAGGGCGCTGCGGCCTCCCCAGCGGAGAAGGTGGAAAAACGCGCCTGCAGTGCATAGGTTTGCAGGGCGCCGCAGGTCGCCCAAAAATTGACCTGTGGGTCGGCGCCGCAATGCACGACCGTTCAACGGCGATATCAGTTGAGAAAGGCCCGAACACGATGCGCTTTGATCCTGAACTGGCAGAGATCCGCTTTGGTTGCGGTCTGTCGCCACGCCACGTGCCACCGAAGGGGCCAGACGAAATGCTCACAGCCCTGCAGGCCCCGGATCGGGCAGCGGCTGACTGGCCGATACCAGGGTTCGACGGTGCCTTGGCCGATGCACGTGACTATTCTGCCGCCCGCCGTGCCCGTAAGGCGGCCATCGCAGGTCCGCAGTTTGAGGCGCGGGACAAGGATCTGAAACGCCAACGTGCCCGGATGCGGGATCATCAGGCGGCATGGTTCACCCAGCGGCTCCTGCGCTGTATCACAACGGCAAACGGGTTTCGCGAACGCCTCACGCTGTTCTGGGCCGATCACTTTACTGCGCAGGGCAAGATTGCCGCCCTGCGCTACGGGGCGACCCCCTATGTGGAGAGTGCGATCCGCCCCAATATCGCGGCCCGGTTTGAGGATCTGCTGATTGCGGCGGTGACCAGTCCGCTGATGCTGCATTATCTGGACCAGCACCGCTCCACCGGTCCCAATAGTCGCCGCGCGCGGCGCGTGGCCCGGCGGCAGGGGCGCGTGGTTGGCCTCAATGAGAATCTGGCGCGCGAAGTGCTAGAGCTGCATACGTTGGGGGTGGGGGCGCCTTACGGGCAAAAGGATGTGCGCCAGCTGGCGGAGCTGTTCACCGGGATGATCTATAACATTGAGGATGGCTTTAAATTCGCGCCGGGTTGGGCGGAACCCGGTGCAGAGATCGTGCTGGGGCAGCGCTACGATGCGGAAATCACGGGGCTCGCGGCGATCAAACAGGCGTTACGGGATCTGGCCCGGCATCCGGCGACGGCGGATCATCTGGCGGGGAAGCTTGCGGTGCATTTTACCAGCGATACGCCGGACCCGACGCTGGTGGCGCATCTGGCAGACCGCTACCGGGCGACCTCCGGCGATCTGATACAGGTCTATGCGGCACTGCTGGAGCACCCTGCTGCATGGGAGACGGATCTGGGCAACGTGAAACCGCCTTTTGCCTATCTTGCCTCCGCCTGTCGGGCGCTGGCGATGCCACCTGCGGCCCTGACCAAACTCAGCCGCCCTCAGGTGAACCGGTTCTTTCTGCGTCCAATGCAGCGCATGGGCCAACGCTGGGAGTTTGCGGGCGGTCCCGACGGCTGGCCGGAGGCGGATGGCGACTGGATCACACCGCAGGGATTGGCGGAGCGGTTGCGCTGGTGCATGTCGGTGCCGGTGCAGCTGATGGAAACGCTGCCTGCGCCGTTGGAGGCCCTGCAAGATGCGCTTGGCAATCGCGCCACCGCGCAGCTGCAGTTTGTTGCAACCGCAGCCGAGACCGAGCGGGAGGCGGTGGGGCTGATCCTGGCCGCGCCCGCCTTCCAGCGCCGGTGAAAGGGAAAGCTCGATGACAAATATACCGCCGACCCCCTCTACCAGCCCGCCTGCCAGCCTGTCCCGACGCAGCTTTCTGGCGCGCTCCGGCCTGATCGGCTGTTCGATGGCGGCCAGCCCGCTGCTGACACCTGTCAGCTTTGCCGCTGCCCCCTGGGACACAAGGCTGGTGGTGATCATTCTGCGCGGCGGCATGGATGCCATTGATGTGGTACAGCCCTATGGCGATCCGGCCTATGCCGGGCTGCGGCAAACCCTGCTGGGCGGGCCGCAGAATGGGGCGGCGGACCTTGATGGTTTCTTTGCGCTGCATCCGGCGCTGGCGCCGTTGATGCCGCTGTGGAGGGCCGAGCAGCTGGGGTTTGTGCAAGCGGTCTCCACCCCGTATCGCAACAAGCGCAGCCATTTTGATGGTCAGGATCTCCTGGAGGCGGGTACGCCGGGGCTGCATCAACGCCGCGACGGCTGGCTCAATCGGCTGCTGCAGGTGACCCCAGGGGCGGAGGCGCGCACCGCCTTTGCCATCGGACAGGGGGAGATGAAACTGTTGCAGGGGGCGGCGCCAGTCTCTGATTGGTCGCCGGATGCCGAGATCGCGCTCAGTCCGCAGGCGGAACGCCTGGCGGGGCTGATGATGGAAGGGGATCCGCTGTTTCACGCCGCGTTGGCCGAAGCGCTGGATCTGGCTGACAGCGCAAAGGCGGACGCAGCCGCTGGGCGCGCCGGAACCACAGGGCAGGGTCCGCGTCGTGCACCGCCCCACCAGCGGATCGCCAGCTACGCGGCGCAGCAGCTGCGTGGGGAGAGCCGGATTGCCGCCTTTTCGATCAACGGATGGGACACGCATAATCGCCAGAAAGGCGCGCTGACACGGGCGCTGCGCCGTCTGTCCGATACGATTCTGACACTGCATGGCGATCTGGGGCCGGCCATCTGGGACAAGACGGCGGTGGTGGCGATGACAGAATTTGGGCGCACCGTGCGGGAAAACGGCACTGGCGGGACGGATCACGGGACTGGCGGTGCCATGGTACTGGCCGGGGGCGCGATCAGGGGCGGTCGGGTCCACGGGCACTGGCCCGGTTTGACCGAGGCCGCGCTGTTTGATCGCCGCGATCTGATGCCCACCGGCGATGTCCGCGCGCAGATGGGCTGGATCATGCGGGGCATGATCGGCACCGACCATCAGGCGATTTCGGATGTGATTTTCCCCGGCGTCGAGATGGGATCGGATCCGGGTTTGGTGCGGCGCTAGGGAGATCTCGCAGAACCGTCGACTGAGATCAGGCGAGTTCGAGCTGTTGCACGGTATTGTACCGTCTCGGATATGAGGCGCTTGCCAGCGAAATCACCAGCAGGCCACGCTGTGATGACATCGGGCGCGGTGGCGCTGTGTCAGCGCAGACGGATCAGCGGTCGCTGCGTTCAAGGATGACCAGAGATCCCAGGCTGCGATCGCGGTTGCGGCGGATTTCTCGGGCAGAGAACCGCGCCTGCAGGTATAAAACGATGCCCAAAGTGGCGGATGCGATAAGGACGACTTCGATCATCTCAGATGGCGACCTTCTGTTTCAGACGTTCCTGCACCAGCCCGGCAACACGCGCGGCAACAGCGGCGACGGGGCGTCCGGTGCTACGGGCGTCCGCCAGATCGGCGGCGGCCCCGGCCAGATGGGAATCGCCAACGCTGCGGGCGACACCCCCAAGAAACTGCGCGACATAGTCCAATGTCTGTCCCTCCTCAGCTTCGTTCAGCACCTCAGCGGCGTGGGACATATCATCCTGAAAGGCGAGGAGATCAGGCTCAATCACCTCATCGGTCAGCTCATTTGGGCCAGACAGCTGGCGCTCGGCGGGCAGGCGCGACAGGATCGCGGATTGAAAGGCCGCAAGCGAGGTGATCGGCTTGGCCAGAAACCCATCGGCCCCGGCTGCCATCGCCATCGCCTCTCCTGCCTCATCACCGGAAATGCCAAGGATCACGCCAACCCGCGGGCTGGCCTCCGCCATGGCGCGTATCAGATCGGCACCGGAGCCATCCGGCAGGCCAAGATCGGCAATCACCACGGAGGGACGATAAACTTTCAGGTGCCGATGGGCAGATTTGAGACAGTCAGCGCGCCGGATCCGGGCGCCACTGCGCAGGCACAGCAGGCGCATCGCCTCGCAGGCGTATCGGCTGTCTTCCACCACAAGAATTGTCAGCCCCAGCAACGGTCGTTTCGTCGTGGGCAGGCGGTGGGCGGCAGCAAACAGTTCCGAATCGTCCATGGCTAAGGCTCCTGGCTGGATACGACTCAACGCTAGGGAAACGGGGCTAACAGCTGGTTAACATTCCAGGCGCGCCTTTAGGTTGAATCGAATTCACTGGGGTAAATCGATGCAACGGGGCGTTATTGCAGTGAATTTTCTGCCGCGCGGATTGGCGCACTTGCCCACAGGCAGCAGCTCTTTGATAAGTCTGGGCAGACAGATCACTCAGGAGACCGCAAAATGATTGGCCGCCTCAACCACGTCGCAATCGCCGTGCCCGACCTAGATGCCGCTTCGGCGCAGTACCGCAACACCCTGGGCGCCAAGGTGGGCGCGCCGCAGGATGAGCCGGATCACGGCGTCACCGTGGTGTTCATCGAACTGCCCAACACCAAGATTGAGCTGCTCTACCCGTTGGGCGAGGCCTCGCCCATCGCAGGGTTTCTGGAGAAGAACCCGGCGGGCGGCATTCATCACATCTGCTATGAGGTCGACGACATCCTTGCCGCGCGCGACCGGCTGAAGGCGGAAGGCGCGCGGGTGCTTGGCTCCGGTGAGCCCAAGATTGGCGCCCATGGCAAACCGGTTCTTTTCCTGCATCCGAAGGATTTCAACGGCTGCCTGGTGGAATTGGAACAGGTTTGACGCTATCTGCCCCTTAACCCCTCGCAGTGGGGCGGGGGTATCAGAAGGACAGTTATCATGGGTGTGACATCCGGTTTGGTTCTTTATGCGGTGATCTGGTTCATGACCTTTCTGATCGTGATCCCGATCCGCATTGAGACGCAGGGCGACCGTGGCGAGATCGTGCCGGGCACGCATGCCGGGGCGCCGGAGCATCATTATCTGAAGCAGAAGGCAGTGATCACAACGATCGCCGCGGCCGTTCTCTGGGCGATCATCGCGACGATCATCCTCAGTGGTTGGATCACGGTGAATGACTTCGACTGGTTTGACCGGCTGCCTGATCCGCAATAGGCGCGCGCCTTAGACAACGATAATAGCGAAACAGGCGGGCATAGGCCCGCCTGCATTCATGTATGACTGTTGCGATAGTCGGTGACAGGGATCAGCGCGCAGCCACCTCCTGCCGGGCCAATCGGTGGAACAGATGGGTGAATGTCGCCGCCCCGATGATCGGTATCAGCAGGTTCACCAGCGGGATCGACAGCGGCATTGCCATCAACACGCCTGCCATCCAGACGGTGCCCAGATGTTTGCGCCGCAACCGCTTTGCCTCTGGCAGACCCAGGCGGCGGGCCGCCGCCAGCGTGAAATATTCACGTCCCAGCAAAAACCCGTTCAGCCCCCAGAAGATAAACAGCGCAAAGGGGGCAAACATGAAATACAGCACCAGCGCCAGTACATTGGCCACCACCAGAACGCCGAGGAAATTGATGGTGTCGCGCACCCCATCCCAGAATGGTGTCTTGATTGCGGGGGGCAGGCCCGGATAGTGGCGATCCTCCACCGCCTGCGCGACCTCATCCAGAAACATCGAGGTGATGGCCGAGGCCACAGGCACCATCAGGAACACCGACAGAACCAGCATCAGCACCAGAGAGGTGATCGACAGCAGATCATCGATCCAGGTGACAGGGCCAATCAGTGGCAGGCTGGCATCGGGACCGACCAGCCATTGGATCAGCGCCAGAAACGCCGCATAGGTCACCACCAGCAGTGCCACGGTCAGACCGACGCCCAGAAACAGGACCTTGCGGAAACGGGGATCGCCGAGCTGGCTCAGCGCTTTGGTGAAATCGGTCAGTATCATTGATCCATCCAGGTTGTCAGCGCGTCCAGATCCGGGCGGGGCCGTTCCGGCGGGGCCGAGGCTTCTGTTGCAATATGGATCAGCCCAGCGATCCGCTCATGCGGGCGCAGGCCAAAGGCTTCGGCGCAGAATTCGGCGTCATGGCTGGCCCAGCCCGACAGCCAATTGGCCCCCCAACCGGCAGCAAGGGCCGCATTCAACAGGGCCAGGCAGACCGCCCCGGCGGAGTAGGTCTGTTCGATGGCTGGGATCTTTGGGCTGGCTTTCTGCACCTCGACCACGGCGACGGCCAAATGGCCCAGCTCAAACTGGCTGCGGGCTTTTGCGATGTCCTCCGCCGATTTGCCAAGCCGCTCACCGGCCTTGCTGGTCAGATCTGCCAGCCGCGCCATTGCGGGTTTCTCGATCACGACAAAGCGCCAGGGCTCGAGCTTGCCATGATCCGGGGTGCGCGCGGCGGCACGCAGCAGCGGCATCAGCGCGGCGCGGTCTGGCGCCGGGGCGACCAGTGTTTTGGCCGGGCGGGAGCGGCGCGACAGAAGAAACGTCAGGGCAGCATCATTGCGAGGGGGCATATGTGAAACCTTTTTACATCTACCGCCCATGTCGGCAGGGCGGCGCGGGTTTTCAAGGGGCGATCCGGGAGGGCAGCGGAATTTACCTGACTGGCGCGGGCATGAGGGCTGGCGGCATCTGCGGTCCGAACGCGGGGTCTGTGGCAGGAAATATCCCGGACGCCCGTGCAAAGTCTATGGAATCCGCCACTAATTCGCGCCATCACTGCGAATATGGGCAAGCCAAAGCAGAAAGACCTCCCCGATCTGAGTCATCTGGCCGTCGCTGGCGGCGAGATTGCCGTACGTGTCACTCCGAAGGCCGCGCGCAATGCGGTGCTTCCAGCTGCGCAGGCTGAAAGCGGGCAGGGGGCATCACTCAAGATCACGGTGACGGCGGCGCCGGAAAACGGCAAGGCGACCGCTGCGGTTCAGGCGCTTCTGGCGCGCGCCATGCGGATTGCGCCCTCGGACCTGGAACTGCTGCGTGGCGCGACCTCTCGCGACAAGGTGTTTGCCTACCGTCCCTGACGGCGGCGTCCGCCATGAATTATCACGACCTCAACGCAGGCTGACGGCGCTCTTCTTCAGAGCGCTAGCTCTCCCCCTCATCCTCGCGGGTAAATCGGTAGACCCCTTCGGGCAGGTCCAGCGCCGCAGCCAAATCCCGGACCTGACTGTGAGAGAGGGTGATTTTCTGCACCCGGTCGGTGCGCGGGTCCAACTGCTCGACCGTGACACATTCGGTGAAAATATTGATGGAAACATCCTCCATCAGCTGGGCGGTCTCGTCATCGACGAGGGTCACGACTGTGGCGTCGAATTCATGCTCAATGGTAAACATATGTCCAGCTTGCCACCGGGCCGCCCCCGCTGACAAGGCTTTGTCGCATCACGTATTCTTGCGGCACATTGCAGCCGCCGGAGCTTCGTGCGATTGATCCTATGTCTGCTGTCGCGATAAGATGGCACTGGCAAAGCAAAGGAGATGTCATGCGTCGAGTCTTGCTGATGATGGGATGTGCGCTCACCATGGGGCTGGCAGCCTGTGATACCGTGGTCGACACCGGGACCGCGCCCGCCGCGCGGCCCTCCGGCCCACCGGCGCAGGGCATGTCCCCGGCTGAAGGGCGCAGCGCCTTTGCGGCGGTCACCCGCGTGGTGGAACCGGTTTCAGAACGTGAATGCCGTGCCCGGACGCAAGGCCTGAACTGCGACTTCCTGATCCGGATTGATCCCAACCCCAAGGCACCGCCAAATGCCTATCAGAGCCAGGACCGGTCGGGGCGCCCTGTGATCACCTTCACCCAGCGGATGCTGGGGCAGATTGCCAATCGCGACGAACTGGCCTTTGTGATGTCGCACGAGGCCGCACACCATATCCGTGGTCATCTGGCACGCAAACGCCAAAGCGCGGTTGCAGGCTCGATCCTGCTGGCCGGGCTTGCGAGCGTTTCCGGTGCCAGTGCCGCTGATGTGGCCCGCGCGCAGGATCTTGGCGCCGCTGTGGGCGCGCGAACCTATTCCAAGAATTTTGAACTGGAGGCGGATGAGCTGGGCACCATCATCACCCACAAGGCCGGGTATCGTCCCAGCGTCGGGGTGAAATTCTTCTATCGTCTGCCCGATCCCGGTGATCGTTTCCTCGGCAGCCACCCCGCCAACCCGGACCGGGTGCGCGTGGTCAATCAGACGATCCAGAAATACAACCTGAATTGACCGATTTGGCGCAGTCCGTCGCCTCCCTGAGGCAGCTTGGCGTGGTGCTGAGCGACCGTGGCTCGCGCTACGCGGTCAGCGGCGCGCAGGTCACCAGCCGGGGGCAGATCGACGCGGTGCTGGCAGAGCTGAAATCCGACCGTAGCTATGCCAAGGCGACCCACAACACCTGGGCGGCGCAACTGCCCAGCGGTGGCCTCAAAGCCGATGATGGAGAGAGCGGCGCCGGTATGGTGATCCTGCGCATGATGGAGCGGGAGGGGCTGCGCGACCATGTCATCATCGTCACCCGCTGGTATGGCGGCAAGAAGCTGGGCGGCGACCGGTTTCGTCGGGTTCAGGATGCGGTGCGCGCCTATTTCGATCAGGTGACCGCCAGCTGAACCGAGATCCCATATGCCGGGCTGTTTGGCCCAGTGTTTTGTGCGTCCGGTGTTTTGGGCGTCCGGCGTCTCTGTTTACCGGCTGTTTGACCTGCATCAAGTCGCCCCGCTTTGACTGAGGTTAAGTTGCCCGCAGGATGAATGATTTCCGGGGACAGCGCGATGACCAGCCAAACCAACGAGACCAGCAGGCGAGATCTGAAAACCCACGCCGCCCTGTTTGACCGCATGGCAGAGACCGTGGGCCTTGATCTTCAGGAGGAAGCGATCTCCGGGCGGCTGCGATTTGATGAGATCAGTGAGGCGGTGCTGCGCTGCACCCGCTGCGGCGGCGTCGGCGCCTGCCACAAATGGCTCGACAAGGGGCTGCGCCCGGGGGCCGAGGCGCCCGACTTCTGCCGCAACCGCGACCTCTTGGCCTACCTGAACGAGGATGAGGTCTAAAGTCTGATCCCAGGCGTGCATTGGGCGAGGCCTCTCAATCGGGCCGCCAGCCCGATATTCCGCCCCTCTTATCCGATCCTCACAGGAGATCCTGACATGCACCCCTTGGGCCACCCGCTGCATCACCTGCGTCTGATCAAACGGATGGGGCAGGCCTGCGACGTTGATCTATCTGCCAGTTTTGCGGCGGGGCAGATCACACAGACGGATTGGGCCGATATGGTGACCCGCTGCCGTGGCTGTCGCGAGGTCGCCCGTTGCGAGGCGTTTCTGGATCAGATCGACCGCACCGCAGACACCATGCCCAAGGCACCACTGCAGGGTTGCCGCAATGGCGATGCGCTGCTCCGGCTGCGGGACTAAGCGTGGCTGCTGCGCCGCTGACGCAGCCGGTGCCAGCGATAGAGCACCGGCGCCAGTACATAATCATAGAGGGCGGAGGCCAGCTGGCGCAGCCCCGGCAGCCCAACCACACGCGCCACCCAGCGATACCCCGGCATCCGCGCCCAAAGCACCAGAAACGCCGGGATGCCACTCAGCACCTTGCCCTGATGGCGTACATGCAGCCGCCGTGCGGCCTGATCCGCATCAACACCCCAGCGCGCCAGATCTTCTGAGTTGAGGTCATCAAAACGCAACGGCAGCTCCCGCCGCTCCGCCAGATTGGCGTAATGGCGGATCTCGATACTGCACACCGGGCAATCTCCGTTATAGAGGATCTCGGTGCTGTCGTCCTGAGGGGTCGGCATGGTTGGATGCCTCCTAGTTGAATCATTACCTAAGAAATGTAACGTCGACCGGGCGCATGGCGAGAGGCAGATGGTCACACCTGCGCTTGGCTTGGACCATGCCATACTCTCTCACTCCGTGCTGGACCGGCGGGGCGGGCGCTGCAGTCAGGCGGGTGCTGCCTGTGCTGAGACGTCTAGGATGGTGACACTTTCTATCACAACCTTTGCAATGCCTCATAAGTTGTGCAAAATCAGCGTATGATTGTATGACCTATGAGTTTTTATCGTATTGGCAAGAGGGGCTTTGACGCATCATGGAAAGACCAGAATATCTGAAACAAGGAGAGCCTGCGCGTCTTTTCCCGGTTTTGTCCAATAACTCCAAAGAGGGGCGAACAACTTCAATTCTCTTGGCATGCCTTTCCAAAGTTGAGGAACTGGCATCAGAGTTACTGGCGTCGTTGGGGCAACGGACTGGCAAACGCACCACGGTAGAGACGTTCACTGAAGTGGTTTTTGATGGTCAAAAAGAGGCGTGCAAAGATCGTCCTGACGGGTTGATCATCGTTAAAAACGGTTCTCGTGAATGGCGGGCCATGGTGGAGGCAAAGATTGGCAATAACCCTCTGACCGCAGAGCAAATTGAAAAATACCGCAGCTTGTCAAAGGACAACGGGATTGACTGCGTCATTACGATTTCCAACCAGTTTGCGACTTTGCCCGCGAGCCATCCACTGGAAGATGTCCGTAAAAGCCGGTCAAAGATTCCTGTTTTCCACTGGTCATGGATGTTTGTCCTAACGGCCGTGGATTTGTTGATCAGCAACGATGGTGTGGCCGACGATGATCAACGTGTGTTGCTGAATGAACTGAGACGCTTTTTGACTCATGAAAGTGCAGGCATTCGTGGGTTCGATCGCATGCCGCCAGAATGGAGTGAGCTAAACAAACTTGTCTCTGCTGGTGGTAAGATACTTGCGAAATCACCAGAGGCTATTTGTGTATTGGACGCTTGGCATCAAGAAACCAAGGACCTGTCTTTGATTATAAGCAGGCAGACGGAAGCAAGTGTCAGAGAGCGCTTGAACAGGAAGCACGCAAAGAATCCTGCAGATCGTCACAAAGATGAATTGAACCAGCTAAGAGAAGCTCATCAGCTGCAAGTCAGCTTTGATATACCAAATGCTGCTGCCCCTTTGGAGGTTGTCGCGGATCTCAACCGTCGAACGATCGAAGCTGGAATGACACTCCGGGCACCTGAGGACAAGAAATCATCAAAATCGCGATTGAATTGGCTGCTCCGTCAATTGAAGAGCGAAGCCAGCAGTGATCTGTTTGTTCGTATGACTTGGCCCGGGCGCAGTGAAGATACCCATTTCCCCTTGGTGGAGTTGGTGACGGATCCGGATCTTTGCGAAAAGGATAAAAACGGACTTCAAGTCGTTAGTTTTCATATCTATGTCGCAAAGCGCTTGGGCGGAAAGTTCACCCAGCAAACAAACTTCATCGCTGAGCTTGAGACGATTGTCCCGGACTTTTACCGCGAGGTTGGCCAAGATCTAACGTCATGGCGAAAACCTGCACCAAGAATTCGAGAGTCTCAGACAGACGCCAGCGTTCAATCGATTGAAGACGAAGCGGAAGTGGTGGCGTTGCGGGCGCAGTGAGTATCGGGGCTTCAGCGGCCTAGCCAGCCCTGACGCCCCACAGATCATACTCTCCCGCTTCATCAACCTCAACGGTGACCAGCTCGCCGACCTGCAACCCTTCGGTGCCCTCGTCAATAAACAGGTTGCCGTCGATCTCAGGCGCGTCGGCTTTGGTGCGGCAGGTGGCGATGCCGTCCTCGTCGATGTCGTCCACGATCACCTGTAGGGTCTGGCCGACCTTGGCCGCCAGCTTCGCCTCGGAAATCGCCTGCGCTTTCTCCATGAACCGGTCCCAGCGCTCCTGTTTCACCTCTTCGGCGACGTGACCCGGCAGGTCGTTTGACCGCGCGCCATCGACGTTTTCGTATTTGAAACAACCCACACGATCCAGCTGTGCCTCATCCATCCAGTCGAGGAGATGCTGGAACTCCGCCTCCGTCTCGCCGGGGTAGCCAACGATGAAGGTGGAGCGGAGGGTAATATCCGGGCAGGTTGCGCGCCAGGCCTTGATCTCATCCAGCGTTTTGGCTGCAGCCGCCGGGCGCGCCATGCGGCGCAGCACATCCGGGTGGGCGTGCTGGAACGGGATATCCAGATAGGGCAGCAGCGCGTTGTCCGGATCCGCCATCAGCGGGATCAGCTCACGCACATGCGGGTAGGGGTAGACATAGTGCAGCCGCACCCACAGCTCATCCGCGGGGGCCAGTTTGCCCAGCTCGCGGCTCAGATCCTGAATATGGCTGCGCAGCTCACCGTCTTTCCACGGGTTCACATCATATTTGCGATCCAGCCCATAGGCGGAGGTGTCCTGCGAAATCACCAACAACTCGCGCACACCAGCATCCACCAGTTTTTCCGCCTCGCGCAGGACCGCATGGGCTGGGCGGGACGCCAGTTTGCCGCGCATGTCGGGGATGATGCAGAATTTGCACTTGTGATTGCAGCCCTCGGAGATCTTCAGATAGCTGAAGTGGCGCGGCGTCAGCTTCACACCCGCTGCTGGCAGCAGATCTACGTAAGGGTTGGGTGAGGGCGGCACGGCGGCATGGACCGCATCCAGCACTTGCTCATATTGATGCGGGCCGGTCACCGCCAGAATGCGGGGGTGGTGTTCGCGGATATAATCCGGCTCTGCGCCCAGACAGCCGGTGACAATCACCTTGCCGTTTTCCTTCAGCGCCTCACCGATGGCCTCAAGGCTTTCGGCCTTGGCACTGTCGAGAAAGCCGCAGGTGTTCACGATCACCGCATCCGCCCCTGAGTAATCCGGCGACACGCCGTAGCCCTCAGCCCGCAGCCGCGTCAGGATCCGCTCACTGTCGACCAGCGCCTTGGGGCAGCCCAGGGACACCATGCCAAGGGTCGGCTGCCCCTCACGGGGCGCCTCGCCAAGCCGGGGCTTGGGCGCAAGATCGGGGCGAAGGCTGGGCGGATTGGCGGAACCGGGTGTCTGTGTCATGCGCGCGCATATATCAGGACTGGGGCAGGAGGCAAGGAAAACGGAGGGGTTGGCCGTGCACCCGCTGTACGCCCCCTGTGCCTCCCTCGTTCGTCAGAGGCTGCATTTCCCGAGTACCCGGACGATAGGCCGAGCAGCACCTGACTTTCTCCCTGGGAAGGCGCTTTGCACCTCCTCTAGGTACGACGCTGCCCTCGGAGGCCGAATAAGACCACCGACCATGGATAGCCCTAGGAATGGCGCATGATCTCTCTGAGAGGAACGGTCAGCGGCACCGGCTGCGCGGACCAACAGTCGCAAACACGCAATGCTTTGATACCGGGCGAGGGCTTCGCGCATTGCACCCGCCCGCCCACGCGGTAAGCTGCGCAAAACCCCGCGGGAACAGGGGGCAAGGCAAGAGGTGCGGTGATGAAGCTGATAATCCGGGTTGTAATAGCGCTGGTGGTGGCCGTGGTGCTGCTGTTGGGGGCGCTGCTGGTGCTGCCGGGCGAGAAACTGGCCCAGCTGGCCGCGAGCCAGATCGAGAAGCAGACCGGGCGCACGGTGACCTTTGGCGGGCGTGTTGGCTACACGCTCTGGCCGACGCTGGGGGTGAAGGCAGACCGGGTGGCGCTGTCCAATGCCGATTGGGCTGGTCCTGAGCCGATGCTGACGGCAGAGCGACTGACCATTGGTATTGCCGCAGCGGATCTGATCGGGGGTAAGGTTCGGGTGACCGAACTCTCGGCGGTGTTGCCACAGCTCAATCTCAGCACCCGCGCGGATGGCACCGGCAACTGGGTGCTGGATCCCATTGACGACGGCCAGACCGGGGCCGCGCCAGCCGCAGAGGGCCGCATGGAAAGCCTGCCGGTCAGTATTGAGGCGCTGAACCTCACTGGCGCCAGCCTGCGCTACGCCCCCCACGGCGAGACTCCGATTGAGCTGACCCAAGTTGATCTGGCGCTGCAGTGGCCTGAGCCTAACGGGACTGTGCTGGCCGATATCACGCTGCGCCCGGCTGGCGCGCCGGTGCAGATCGCGGCGGAGATCGGCACGTTTGAGGCATTTCTGGCAGGGCAGGTTGCCTCGGTCGGGGCCAGTGTGACCGCTGATGAGACCGAACTGCGGTTTGACGGGCGGGCCAATATCACTGGCGCTGCGACGGGTCGCCTGACTGGAAAAAGCTCTGATTTGGCGCGCAGCCTTGCGGTCTTGGGCGGCGCTGAGGGCGTTGACACACCCGCGGTGGAGACTTGGCTCATCGGGTCGGATCTCACTTATACCACCGATGGGCGTCTGGCGCTGCGTGATCTGACACTGGAGGCAGATGCCAATCGGTTGCGCGGCGCAGCGGATGTGGTACTCGGCGACGTGCCCAAGGTGACCGCGCGTCTGAGCGGTGACCAGCTGGATTTCTCGGCGCTGCTGCCCGCGGGCGATGCGGACCTGCCTGCGGCGGCTGCAGCTGGCACGGGTACCGATCCGGTCAGCGACGGCTGGTCGCGCGAGCGCATGGATTTCGGCTGGCTGGCGGCGCTGAATGCGGCGATTGCACTGGATGTTCAGGGGGTCGACACCGGCTCCGTCAAACTGGGGCCAAGCAAGCTGGACCTCGCGCTGGACAACTCTCGTGCGGTTCTGAAATTCCTGCCTGCCAGCGTCTTTGACGGTCAGGTGCAGGGGCAATTGGTGGTCAACAATCGCAACGGTCTGTCGGTTGGTGGCAAGCTGAATTTTCAGGACATCCGGCTGGAACAGGCGCTGGGGCAGACCATGGGATATGATCGCCTTAACGGTGAGGCGCTGGGCGAACTGGAATATCTGGGTGTCGGCAATTCAGTGGCGGAGATCATGTCTTCGCTCAGCGGCAAAGGCTGGCTGGAGGTCGGCAAAGGGTTCTTTACCGGCTTTGATCTGGAACAGCTGATGCGCAGCGGCAGTGGCAATGGCGGCAGCACCGTGTTTGATCAGCTGACCGCCAGCTACACGATGGAAGGTGGCAATCTCCTTAACCGGGATCTGCTGCTGACCCTGCGCGGGCTGCGCGCCGAGGGGGAGGGCCGCATCGGGCTTGGGGCGCAGGATCTGGACTATCTCTTTACCCCCAGCATCCAGCGCGGGGATGGCAGCACCCGCCTGTCGATCCCCGTGGCCATCACTGGCCCCTGGAGTGATCCGAAAATCCGCCCCGACCTGAAACGGGCGCTGGAGCCGGAAATCGACGCGGTGGAACAACAGGCCAAGGATCGCCTGCGCGAGAAGTTGAGCGAAGAGTTGGATACAGAGATCGCGCCTGAGCAGGACATCAATGAGGCGATCCGCGACCGGATCGAGAAAGAAGCAAAGGACCAGTTGCTGCGGCTTCTCGGCGGCGATTGATGCTGCGGCGAGATCACGTGCCCTACAACAGAAAACGCCCGCCAATGGCGGGCGTTTTTGCATCAACTCTGAGGATGATCAGAAGGTCTGATCATAGTCACCGACCAGCGGTTCGGTGCGGATCACCGCGTCAATCTCGGCAAAGATCTCGCGCAGTTCCGCCTCGCTCTCGCTGCTTTCGCAGACCACCACCAGATTTGGCGTATTGGACGAGGCCCGCACCAGCCCCCAGGACCCGTTCTCAAGGATCACACGCGCACCGTTCACGGTGACGACCTCCTTGATAGGACGGCCTGCCAGCGTCTCGGCAGCCTCGGCCTTGGCAACCAGCTTCTCGACCAGACGCTCCAGCACGGTGTATTTCTCGGTATCGGCACAATAGGGCGACATCGTGGGCGTTGCCCAGGTCTTGGGCAGCGCCTTCCTCAGGTCCGACATGCTCTTGTTCGGGTTGCGGTCCATCAGTTTGCAGATTTCCACCGCCACGCGCATGCCGCAGTCGTAGCCCCGGCCCACAGGTTCGGCGAGGAAATAGTGGCCGGATTTCTCAAACCCTGCTAGCGCGCCGATTTCTTTCACCCGCCGTTTCATGTGGCTGTGACCAGTTTTCCAGTAGTCCGCCGTCACGCCATTGGCCTTCAGTTCGGGATCGGAGGCAAACAGCCCGGTGGATTTTACATCCGCCACAAAGGTCGCATTCGGGTGCAGTTTGGACAGATCGCGGGCCATGATGACACCGACCTTATCGGCAAAGATCTCTTCGCCCTCATCATCCACGACGCCGCAACGATCGCCGTCGCCATCAAACCCCAGCGCCATATCGGCGCCAGAGGCCTTCACGCTGTCGGACATATCGTGCAGCATTTCCATGGCTTCGGGGTTCGGGTTGTAGTGCGGGAAGGTGTAGTCCAGCGCATTGTGGCTATCGACCACCTCGACCCCCATCCGTTCAAACAGCTCCGGTGCAAAGGCGGAGGCGGTGCCGTTGCCGGTGGCGCAGACCACCTTCAGCGGGCGGGACATTTTGAAATCGCCGACCAGATCGTCGAGATAGGCTTCTTTCACACCATCCACAAACTGATAGGAACCGCCGGGGCGGGCGACGCCCTCACCATTCAACACGATATCGCGCAGTTCACCCATCTCGTCTGGCCCATGGGTCAGCGGGCGCTCAAAGCCCATCTTGACCCCGGTCCAGCCGTTGGGGTTATGCGAGGCCGTGACCATGGCCACCGCAGGCACATCCAGATGGAATTGCGCAAAATAGGCCATCGGCGACAGGGCCGGGCCAATGTCGCGCACCTCGATACCGGCCTGCATCAGGCCGATGATCAGCGCGTGTTTGATAGAAACCGAATAGTCGCGGTAGTCATTGGCCACCGCAATCACCGGCGGGATGCCGCGCTTGTGCATTTGCGTGCCAAGCCCCAGCCCCAGCGCCGTCATGCCGGGCAGATTGATTTCCTCAGGGTATTTCCAGCGCGCGTCATATTCGCGAAAACCGGTGGGTGTGATCATCGGATCGCGCAGAAAGCTCCAGGTGTTCGGGCGCACCTCGGGGACGGGTTTGGTCATGGGATTACGCTCTCTTGTCGATCAGATGCGGATAGGGTCGGCCTTGGCCAGCGCATCAAAGCGCATCAGGCTCTCGATCAGCTTTGGCATCTGGTCCAGATAAATCATGTTTGGCCCGTCAGATGGCGCGTTGTCCGGGTCTTCATGGGTTTCAATAAACACCGATGCAATGCCCAGCGACACTGCCGCACGCGCCATCAGCGGCGCAAATTCGCGCTGTCCACCAGTGGAGCCGCCCTTGCCACCGGGTTGCTGGACAGAATGGGTGGCGTCCATCACCACCGGGTAGCCGCCCTGCGCCATCTGCGGCAGCGACCGCATGTCGGCGACCAGTGTATTGTAGCCAAATGAGGTGCCGCGCTCGGTCAGCAGGATGTTCTTATTGCAGGTGCTTTCCACCTTGGCGACGACATTGGCCATATCCCAAGGGGCCAGGAACTGACCCTTCTTGATATTTACGGCCTTGCCGGTGTTGCCTGCGGCCAGAAGCATATCGGTCTGGCGGCACAGGAAGGCCGGGATCTGCAGGATATCCACGGCCTCGGCCGCCACTGCACATTGCGCCTCTGTGTGGACATCGGTCAGCACAGGCACGTCAAATTCCTTGGCGATGGTTTGCAGGACCTTCAGCCCCTCATCCACGCCCAGCCCACGTTTGCCGGACAGCGAGGTGCGGTTGGCCTTGTCGTAGGAGGCCTTGAACACATATTGCGCGCCATATTTTGCGCAGGCCTCTTTCATCTGACCCGCGATCATGCGCGCATGATCTAGGCTTTCCAGCTGGCAGGGGCCAGCAATGAGGGTCAGCGGGCGGTCATTGCCGATGCTGAGGTCGGCGACGGAGATATTTTTCATGGCGTTATGACGAAACCTGTTCTCGGAGGATGGACGCAGTAAGCGAGCACATCAGGTAGATACCGGAAAAGATCAGGAATGCCAAAATCGTATTTTCAAATCGGCGGGGATAGGACGCTTCCTCACTTGGGACGGGTTCCACCGCTGTCGTCAGATAGCGCACCTGACGGTTTGCCTCCATCCGGGTCTGCTCCACCTGTTGCAGGGCCGATTGCAGCATCATGTCACGGGTGGCCAGATCGGCCTGCGCCATCTGGATCTGCACCGTCAGGCTGGCGAGCGAGTTTTCGCCGGCTGAGGCGTCGATCATGCGGTCATTCAGCCGCTGAATGAGACTGTTCAGCCGCGCAATGTCTGCACGCGCGCCATCCACCTTGGCCTGGTTGGGGCGGGCATTGTCCAGCAGGGCAGCCAGCTCCAGCTCCTTTTCCTGACGCTGCAGTTCAAAGGTGCTGATCTGTGAGCGCAGCGACATGATCACGCCTTCTGGGTCAAGCACGGTGCCACGCTGTTGCAGCTTGACCAGCCGTTCCTGGGCATTGCGGCGTTTGTCCTCCGCCATCTCCAGCGCGGTTTCGGCATCGCCCACCTGATCAGAGCGTTTCTGCACCGACAACTGGTTCACCTTTTCCTGCGCATAGCTGATCAGCTTTTGGGAAAACTCGGCCGAGACCTGCGGGTCGGCGGCGGTGACCTCCATCCGGACGACACCCTCCGTCGGGTCGTAGCCAATCTTCACGTTGCGTGAATAGGTCTTATAGGCTTCCTCGTTGGTGGGGTTGTCTTCCAGCCGTTGAATCGGGTCGATCCACTCCTGCGTGAAATGGGATTTGAACCCGACCTCCCGATCCAGCCGCAGCATCGCCTCCTTCGATTGCAGGTAGCTTTGCACCGCGATCGAATCCTGACTGGTGGCAAACTGCGTGCCACTCAACAACCCGCCCAGCCCGCCGCCGCCGCCGGCGCTGTCGGCCTTGAGCACCAGAAATTCCGATTTCGCGGCGTACATCGGCGTCGCAACGCCATAGAAATAATAGCCCGTAAGTGCCGTTGGCAGCATCACGAAAAACGCCAGCCGCGCGCCGAGCAGCAAGAGCTTGCGACGACGGCGACGGGCGATATCGCGCTGAATTTGCTGAATTTCGCGGTTGCGCCGCTCCGCCGGGCTCAGCTCGGTTGCGGGCAGGGACACCTTGTCGGACGGCACCGTTTGCGGCAGCTGTACGCTGCCCGGCGCCTGCGGCGCACCCGCGGGCTGGGCCGTGTTGGGCTGCACCACCAGCTCCAGCATGTTGGCGCGCTGGAACGGGTCGATCCCCTTCAGTCGCAGCTGACGCACAGCATCAAAATCGGAGGTGGCGGGCAGGTTGTTTTTCTGCGCGATACGGCGGGCCAGCCGCAATTGGCGTCCCGTTAGCCCCTCCTTGCGGATCTCATCCAGATCGGTGGAGGGTTTGCCGGTCTTTGCTTTTGACGGCTCCTTGATGGAGATGGCCTCATCCGCAGGTGAGGTCCCAGCGCCGCCAGGCGCCCCGGAACCTGCCTCTCCGGCGCGAGTCTTGCCTGCAGCTGTCGCCGATGCAATGGGCGGAACAGCCTGGGCCGCGTCAGCGGCGCTGGGCGGCGGGACGGGGCGTGCAGCCGCGGGCTGCGTTGCGGCGCCACCACTGCGGCGGACCCGGAATTTCTTAGCCTTGGGTTTGGTAGTCATAGAGCTGTTTCGCTTCTTCCAAGGTTTCAAACATATGCAACTGGCCATCCACCAGAACAGCCGCAGAACGGACGAATTTCTCCAGCGTCTTGGGCTGGTGCGACACCATAATGATGGTGGTGGTCTCAAGCCGTTCCTGCAGGATTGACCCGGCTTTCTTGTTGAATTCCACATCGGTGGTGCTGGGCATCCCCTCGTCGATGAGGAAGATATCAAAATCCAGCGCCAGCATCAGCGCAAAACTGAACCGCGCCCGCATACCGGAGGAATAGGTGCCGACAGGTTGGTCAAAATACTCGCCCAACCCACAGAGCCAGCGACAATAGGCTTCGACGTAATCAGGATCCAGCCCGTAGAGATTGGCGATATAGCGGGCATTGGCCATCGCCGACAGGCGGTTGATCACCCCGCCCATAAACCCCAGCGGAAACGAGATCCGGCAGCCGCGGCGAATTTCACCCTCATCAGGTTTCTCCAGCCCGGCCATCATATTGATAAGGGTGGTTTTGCCGGTGCCATTGGGCGCCAGCACCCCCATCGATTTGCCGAGATCAACGCGAAAGGACACCCGGTCAAGGATCACCTTGCGCTGGGTGCCGGTCCAGAAGGACTTGCTCACGTTTTCAAACTCAAGCATCGCGTGTTCCGGTGCTGCTCTCGGCCCCGTTCAGGGGCCTCTGGTCCTCATGATGCGTCAGGCGGATCCCGACGGCCTTATGCCTGCACTAACAGATTTGTGTTAACGATATAGGCTGCTATTTGGACCATATTATGTCCAATTGTTATGGGATTTATCAACGCTCCGTTAACCAGATGACGCGGCTTTGATCACGTGGCGGCGTTCTTGCAGGCTGCGTAGCAGGTGAATGGACAGGGTGCCACGAGGCTGCGAACGGGCAGATAACAGGGGGCAGAGATGACCACAACCGAGCATCTGAGGCAGGAGATTCGCGCCTGTCGGCTATGTGCGGAACGGTTTGCCGCAACCGTGACCCGGCACAGCCCGCGCCCGGTTGCCTGGTTCGACAGTGCCGCGCGTATCCTGATCGCCGGTCAGGCACCGGGCGCGCGCGTTCACGCCAGCGGTCGCCCCTTCACCGATCCGTCCGGGGATCGCCTGCGTGAGTGGTTGGGGTTGAGTGAGGCGCAATTCTATGACCAGTCGCTGGTGGCAATCGTACCGATGGCCTTCTGTTTTCCGGGATACTCCGCGAAGAAGGCCGATCTGCCGCCCCCCGCGATCTGTCGCACCACTTGGCATGATCGGGTGATGGCCAGCCTGCCCAATATCGGTCTGCGCGTGCTGGTTGGCGGCTATGCCCACAGCTATCATCTGGGCGGCAAACAGTCGGTGCAGGCGCGGGTCGAGGGCTGGCGAGATCATGCGCCGCAAGAGTTTCCCTTGCCACATCCGTCCTGGCGCAATACCGCATGGCTGAAACGCAATCCCTGGTTTGAGACCGATCTGCTGCCGGTCCTGCGCGCCCGGGTTCAGGAGCTGATATCATGACTGACGCCACCCCTCTGGATCACAGCCACGCCGCAATGCTGGCCGCCCCCCAGGACGATGCGGCCCGCCTGCGGTTCTACGAGCGGCTGGCGGACAGCGAATTATTCCTGATGCTGACCAAAGAACCCGAGGGCGACACCATTGCGCCGGAGCTGTTTGAGACCTCCGATGGCACCTTTGCACTGGTGTTTGATCGCGAGGACCGGCTGGCAGAATTCGCCGGGCGCATTGTTCCTTATGCCGCTTTGTCGGGTCGGGTCGTGGTGCAAATGCTGGCGGGGCAGGGGGCAGGGGCCAAAATTGGCCTTGGTGTTAACCTTGATGTGGCGCCGTCCGCGATCTTGATCCCGGCTGAGGCGGTGGCCTGGCTGCATGACACGCTGGGCCAGACCCCGGCTGAGGTCGATGCCGAGATTGAGGCGATCACCGCGCCCAAGGGCCTGCCGGAGATGCTGATCACGGCGCTTGACACGAAACTCGCCACGGCTGTGGGGCTGGCACAATCCGCCTACCTGGTGGGACTGCACTATCGTGGCGGCGGGCAGGGCCACCTTTTGGGGTTTGTTGATGCCAAGGAGGCTGCGCAATCCGCATTGGCCAAGGCAGTGGGAGAGGCGCTGACCTTCTCCGGGGTTGAGGCGGGCGCGCTGGATGTCGGCTTCTTTGCCAGCAGCGATGCCATGGCCGCGCGTCTGGCGCAGGCCGGGCTGCGGTTTGATCTGCCGCAACCGGCGGAACCGGTGCTGCCGTCGCCCCCCGGGCGCGACCCGGAAAATCCGCCCCGGCTCAGCTGAGGCAGTAGGTCTCAAACAGAAACATCGCGGCCCTGTTCGGGGCCGCGATGTCCAGTGTTTTCAGCCGTGGTGACAGGCGGGGCAGGCCCCGCACGCGGTCAGCTGTCCGCGTCAGCTGGTTCCAGCTTGTCCTGCGTCTTGGTCTCAAAATCGGACGCATCGTGACGTTCGCGCAGCTGGGTGTGCAGCTCACCAAAGGCCCGGTTGACCATGCGGCCCCGTGACACCGCCGGACGCGCGTCGATTTCCTTCGCCCAACGCAGCACATGGGTGTAGCTCTCCACGTCCAGGAACTCTGCCGCCTCATAAAGACGGCCCAGCACCAGCTGGCCGTACCAGGCCCAGATCGCCATATCGGCGATGGAGTAATCCTCTCCCGCGATATAGCGGTTGTCGGCCAGTTGCCGGTCCAGCACATCCAATTGGCGTTTGGCCTCCATCGAGAAGCGATTGATCGGATATTCGTATTTCTCCGGCGCATAGGCATAGAAATGACCAAAACCGCCGCCCAGATACGGCGCGCTGCCCATCTGCCAGAACAGCCAGTTCATCACCTCGGCGCGGGCGGCTCCTTCCTTGGGCAGGAAGGCGTCGAATTTTTCCGCCAGATGCATCAGGATTGAGCCGGATTCAAACACCCGCACCGGCGCATCGCCGCTGCGGTCCATCAATGCCGGGATCTTGGAGTTGGGATTGACCTCGACGAAACCGGATCCGAACTGATCCCCCTCACCGATATTGATTAGCCAGGCGTCATATTCGGCGCCACTGTGGCCGGCGGCCAGCAGCTCCTCCAGCATCACCGTGACCTTCACCCCGTTGGGTGTGGCCAGCGAATAGAGCTGATAGGGATGTTCCCCCACCGGCAGCTCTTTGTCATGGGTGGCCCCGGCAATAGGACGGTTGATCGAGGCAAAGCGGCCACCGCTTTCCTGCTCCCAGGTCCAGACTTTTGGCGGGGTGTAAGTTGTGTCACTCATCTGTTGGCCTTGTTTTGAAACGGTTTTTGAATGTGTCAGGCGGTCATGTTGCGCCGCTCCGATGCAGGGGGCGACGCGGCATTGTGCAAAACATAAGCAGGCCGCGCAAAATTCCAATGACTGGAAGGTCTGCGGCCTACACTTTTTGTTGACCACCCCCGGGCAGAGTAGGCGGCGTTGATGTCATGATGCCACGGCAAATATCCTCATCCAGAACCAGCCTGTAACAAAACATGCGCCTCTGATCACAGCGGCTCCGTATCGGACACAGGGACGTGAGCCCCCCTTCGCATCGCGGCGGATCTGAATATTGTCTAGCCAGCCCGGCTGTTATGGTCGGTGTCCAGTTTTGCCTGGGGGTCCTTCGACCCATGCCCTTGAAAGGATAGTCTATGAAACGCGTTCTCTTTGCCGCCCTTGCCGCTGCCTCTTTTGGTTTGCCTGCGTTTGCCGGGGATCAGTATATCGACAGCACCGGCTTTGCGGTCTCCGGCTATGACGTGGTGGCCTACCGCGATCTGGCGCAGAACCCCGTTGGCAGCGCCCAACCCGCAGCGGTACCGGGCAATGCGGCCTACACGGCTGATCATAACGGCGCCACCTTCGCCTTCTCCAGCGCAGCGAATCGCGACAAGTTTGCCGCCAATCCTGACTATTACGCGCCGCAATATGACGGCCACTGCGCCTATGGCGTCTCCAAGGGTGGCAAGGTTCCGGGCAATCCAAACCTGTGGCGCATCGTGGATGACAAGCTGTACCTCAACATCACCAAAAACGTTGTTGGCTTCTGGGAAGAGGATATTCCCGGCAATATCAACCTCGCTCAGGGCAACTGGCCGGAGATTGAACCGGCGGACGCCTCCAAGAATGTGATCCCCAACTTCACATCCTCTGCCCCGGAACAGGGCTGATCCGGGCGATCCGATAAGGAGAGGGCAGGGGTGTATGCCCTGCACCCTCCCCAAACGACAGTACCCAAAGAAAACAGCGCCCCGGAGCAATCCGAGGCGCTGTTTTGATCTTCAAGCGGTGGCCGATCTTTCGCAAGGTCAAGGCCGACCCGCAGTTTACCGTTTGCGGTCGCGGCGTGCGCTCATCGGCTGGAACGCCACGCCGACATGGGCTTCGCAATAGGGTTTGCCCTGCTGAACAGGCAGGCCGCAGAACCAGAAATCCTCGGTCGCGGGATCACCCACGGGCCATTTGCAGGTCCGCTCGGTCAGTTCCATCAGGCCCAGCTTCTTGGCCTTTTTCTCGATCTCGTTGACCTTGGCCAGCGCTTCGGGGCTGATTTCATTGGCCGAGGGCTGCGGCGGCAGCGGCTGGCCGGCCGGAATGATCTGGCGGCGTGCAGGCGTGGCCGGGCGACCTTCGGCAGAGGCCGCAGGCTCAGGCGTCACCGGGCGGGCCGGTTCGGTCTTGGGCTGCGGCTTGGGCTTGGCCGGTGCGGCCGCAGCTGCGGCGGGCGCCGGTTTTGGTGCCGCGGCGGGTTTTTCCTTGGGCTCGGCGGCGGGTTTGGCCGTACCGCTGTTGCGGTTGGACAGTCCCAGGCGATGCACCTTGCCAATCACGGCGTTGCGGGTCACGCCGCCCAGTTCCTTGGCGATCTGGCTTGCAGATTGCCCTTCGCCCCACATTTTCTTGAGCAGTTCGACGCGCTCGTCTGTCCAGGACATCTGTTGCCTTTCCAAGCTAAAAGCGGCCCCAGATCCTGCGGCCGCCATCGAATTCCGTATCAGGCCCCTATTCTAATCACTGCGTGCCGAGTTACAAGAGCGTCTTGTGCCTCGGGGTCTGCTCTCTTGGTCCTTATTGGCCCCTGCCAGCCTTTGGCAGAGGCGCTTTGGGGGTGAAAGCCGCTTGCCCCGGCAGGGTGGGCATGGTTTGACGCAGACGATCGACCGATGAGGACCACCTGGGGCCGTCACCGATCGGCAAGCCCACAAGATTGGCCCGCAGATGGTCCCCGCAGATAAGCAAAGAGGCGCGACATGGCACAGCACACCCCAGAGCAGACAGCAACGGCGACACCGGCCATCGCCCTTGGAGAGCGGCGCTTCGGGCGGATGAACTGGCTGGGTCTGCGCACGCTGGCGCGGCGCGAAATCACCCGGTTTCTGGTGGTCTGGACCCAGACGCTGATGGCGCCGATGGTGACGGCCGCCCTGTTCCTGATGATCTTCAATATCGCCATTGGTCCGGGGCGGGGTGATGTCATGGGCGTGCCCTTCATCGAATTTCTGGCTCCCGGTATCATGATGATGACGGTGATTCAGAATGCCTTTGCCAATACATCATCGTCGATTGTGATCACCAAGGTGCAGGGCAATATCGTCGATACGCTGATGCCGCCCTTGTCGGGGGTTGAAATCCTGCTTGGCTATCTGGCCGGGGCGGTGGCGCGCGGCGTTCTTGTCGCGCTGGGCATTGGCACCGGGTTGATGCTGGTGCTGGGTGTGGTGCCGGAACATCCGCTGGTGGCCCTGCTGTTCGTGGTGCTTGGTGCGCTGTTCCTGGGTGGGCTGGGCATTGTCGCCGGTGTCTTTGCCGAGAAATTCGATCAGATGGCGGCGATCACCAATTTCATCGTGACACCACTCGCCTTCCTGTCGGGCACTTTCTATTCAGTGGAAGCGCTGCCGCCGGTGCTGCGGCTGCTGTCACATCTCAACCCGGTGTTCTACCTGATCGACGGGGTGCGATTCGGGGTGATCGGCACCTCCGACAGCTCCCCTCTGCTCGGACTGCTGGTTTGCAGCCTGTCCAGTGCGGCGATTGGCACATTGGCCTGGCTGATGCTGCGCAGCGGCTACCGGCTGAAGTCCTGATCCGCCTGCGCGCCCGGATCCACATGTAGGGTCGGCACCTGCTGCCGCCCCTCGCGCCAGGCCAAGAGCGCCGCGCCCGCCAGGATGATCACGGCGCCCAGAACGGTGATCGCATCCGGCGCCTCGGCAAAGACGGCAAAATCATAAATCGCGGCAAAGATCAGCGTGGCATAGCTGAACGGCGCCACAAAAGAGGCATCCGCCCGCGCCATTCCATTGATGAAACAGCCCTGCGCACAGGCCATCATGGAGCCAAGCGCGACCATCAACGCCCATTGCTCGGCTGTTGGTGGCTGCCAGATTGCCATCACCGCAACGCTGGCAATCACGGACCCCAGCAGATTGTTGAACCACAGGATCTGCAACGGCTTCTCTCGCCCGGCCAACCGTTTGATAAAAATCAGCTCCAGCCCCATCACCGCAGCCGCCGCCAGCGCCAGCAGGCTTGCGGGCTGAAAACTGGCAGGGGTGGGACGCAGCAGAACCATCGCCCCCAGAAGCGCAATCGCCGCCGCCGCCCAACGCCAGCGTCCAACGGTTTCCCCCAGCAGGGGGATCGCCAGCAGCATCCCGAATACCGGGTTCAGAAAAGTGATCGCGGTGGCATCGGCCAGTGGGATATAGGCCACGGCTGCAAACATCAGCGTCACCCCCATCCAGCCGAAACTGGTGCGCCCCAGATGCAGCCCCCAATGCGGCGCGGTAAACCGGGGGCGCCGCAGCGCAACCAAGGTGCTGATCGCCAAAAACGCAAACACGAACCGGCCAAAACTGATCTGCAGCGGATGCAGCGGCGCCCCCAGAGCCTCTGTGCCAAGCGCTTTGGCGACCAGCGTGGTGCCTGCGATGAACACCGTGGCGAGCAGGATCAGCGCAGCGGCGAGGGCGGGGTTCTGACGGGTGTTGATCATGCTGCCAGCACTGCCCGTTGCTGCCACCAAAAGCAAGCCACCAGAGGGGGCACCGTGGGTGAGGTGGCTGGCGCATCCGCCGATTACAACAGCTGACACCTTCGAATTGATCAGCCGCGCTGATAAACAGTCTTTTCTTCCCCCGAAACCTCCGTTATGGATGCAATCATGATCACCGCTGCACATATCACTCTGCTGCGACGCCGACGCCACAGCGCGTAATCCGGCCCCGATCCCCCGTGCCCTGTTGCGGCACCTCCAACTTCTCCAATATCGTTGACCCTGCGGCCCGGCTGCGTCACTGCTTGGCCCAACATGTCCAAAAGGAAGATCCCGATGATCCCGTCCGTTCTGCCCACCTATAATCGTGCGCCCCTCAGCTTCGTGAAGGGCGAAGGCGCCTGGCTGATCGAGGCGGATGGGCGACGTTTTCTGGATCTGGCAGCGGGTATTGCGGTGAATGCGCTGGGGCATGCCCATCCGGCCCTGGTGAAGGCGCTGACCGATCAGGCCGAAACCCTCTGGCATGTCTCCAACCTCTACCACATCCCGCAGCAGCAGGCGCTGGCGGATCGGCTGGTGGAGCACAGCTTTGCCGATACGGTGTTTTTCACCAACTCCGGCACAGAGTCCTGCGAACTGGCGGTGAAGATGGCGCGGAAGTATTTCCACGACAAGGGCCAGCCTGAGCGGGTGGAGATCCTGACCTTCTCCGGCTCCTTTCATGGCCGCTCCTCGGCCGGGATCTCCGCCGCCGGTTCTGAGAAGATGACCGGTGGCTTTGGACCCATGTTGCCGGGGTTCACACATCTGATGTTTGGCGATCTGGATGGGGTAACCGACGCCATCAGCGATCACACTGCCGCCATTCTGATCGAACCGGTGCAGGGGGAGGGCGGCATCCGCCCGGTGCCTGACACCGAACTGAAGGCGCTGCGCCAGATCTGTGATGAGCATGGTCTGCTGCTGATCCTCGATGAGGTGCAATGCGGCGTGGGCCGGACCGGCAAGCTCTTTGCTCATGAATGGGCAGGCATCACCCCGGACATCATGATGGTGGCAAAGGGCATTGGCGGCGGCTTCCCTCTGGGCGCAGTGCTGGCCACCGAAGAGGCCGCCTCCGGCATGACCGCCGGCACCCATGGCTCCACCTATGGCGGCAATCCCTTGGGCTGTGCAGTGGGCTGCGCAGTGATGGATCATGTCACCGACCCGGAATTCCTTGCCGAGGTGAACCGCAAGGCCGGTCTCCTGCGCCAGAAGCTTGAAGGGCTGGTGGCCGCCCATCCGCAGGTCTTTGAAGAGGTTCGCGGCAGCGGTCTGATGCTGGGTCTGAAATGTGTCGCGGCCAATACCGATGTGGTGGCCGCAGGCTATCAGGCTGAAGTGGTCACCGTGCCCGCCGCTGACAATGTGGTCCGCCTGCTGCCGCCGCTGACTCTCACCGATGAGGATATCGCCGAGGCCTTCACCCGGCTTGATCAGGCCGCCACCGCTGTGGAGGCCAAAGCGGACGCCTGAGGCGTCATCTTTCCTGAAATACTCCGGGGGTGCGGGGGCTGGCCCCCGCGCGTGGCCGCAACGGCACCCGCACCGGCACGACACAAGCACAACGAAAGCGACGTTCGATATGAACCATTTCCTTGATATCCATAAAACCGACGCCAGCGCCCTGCGCAGCATCATCGATCAGGCCAGCGCCACCAAACAGGCCCGCCTCGGTCGGCCCAAGGCGGCGCCGGATGATGAGCTGCCGCTGAAGGATCGCATGGTGGCGCTGATTTTTGAAAAACCCTCCACCCGGACTCGCGTGTCCTTTGACGTCGGCGTGCGCCAGATGGGCGGCCAGACCATGGTGCTGTCGGGCAATGACATGCAGCTGGGCCATGGTGAGACCATTGCCGACACCGCCCGCGTACTCAGCCGTTATGTCGATATGATCATGATCCGGACCTTTGATGAAACCGTGCTGACCGAAATGGCAGACTATGCCTCGGTGCCGGTGATCAATGGGCTCACCGATCGCACCCATCCCTGCCAGATCATGGCTGATGTCTTGACCTATGAGGAACATCGCGGCCCCATCAAGGGCAAGAAAGTCGTCTGGTGCGGCGATGGCAACAATGTCTGCGCGTCTTTCCTGCACGCCGCCGCGCAGTTTGAATTCGATCTCACCTTCACTGGCCCGTCCCAGCTTGATCCGGAGCCTGAATTCATCGGTCTTGCACGCAAGGCAGGGTCACAGGTGATCATCGAACGCGACGCTGCCAAAGCGGTCGAGGGCGCTGATCTGGTGGTCGCCGACACGTGGGTTTCAATGCACGACAGCCAGTCCTCGAAGGAGCGCCGCCACAACATGCTGCGCGGCTATCAGGTGAATGACGCGCTGATGGCCCATGCCAAACCCGATGCGCTGTTCATGCATTGCCTGCCTGCCCACCGCGAGGAAGAGGTGACCTCCGCCGTGATGGACGGCCCGCAGTCGGTGATCTTTGACGAGGCCGAAAACCGCCTGCACGCGCAAAAGGCAATCATGCGCTACTGCCTCGGCGCCTGAGCCAGGCTCCTCAGCCCGTGAAGAGCGCAATAATAAACCGCCGCACCCGATCAGGATGCGGCGGTTTTTCTATTTCAGGTCGGGGGCGTCAGGCCGGGGGCCGGGATCACATGGTGATCGCGGTCAGCGCCAGGAAGACACAGCCCGACAGCAGGGCGGCGGCCGGCACGGTGATCACCCAGGCGGCAGCAATGGTCATGAAATGGCTACGACGCACCAGCTTGCGACGACGGCGTTCTTCTGGGGCGATCCGCTTGGTCTCGGGTCGCGTGGCGGAACTGCGCTTCAGGCGGCGTTCCATATGCCATTCGCGGAAGAAACCCACGCCAAACACCGCCCCCACCGCGATATGGGTGGAGGACACCGGCAGCCCCAGCCAGCTGGCCACAATCACGGTGATCGCTGCCGACAGCGACACACAATAGGCGCGCATCGGGTTCAGTTTGGTGATCTGGCTGCCGACCATGCGGATCAGCTTGGGGCCGAACAGGAACAGGCCAAAGGAGATGCCAAAGGCGCCGATCACCATGACCCAGGTCGGGATCGCCACTTTGGAGGCGATATCGCCAAACTCGGTGGTGTGCACAATCGCTGCCAGCGGACCCACCGCATTGGCCACATCATTGGCGCCATGGGCAAAGGACAAGAGCGCGGCCGAGATCACCAGCGGGATTGAGAACAGCACTTTCAGCGATTTGTTGCGATTTTCCATGCCCTCCGACTGACGCTTGATCAGCGGTGCGGTCACCACATAGGAAAGACCGCCGACCGCTGCACCAATCAGCAGTGCGATTTCCAGATCAATCTTGATGATCCGTTTCAGGCCTTTCAGCGCCAGATAAGAGGCAAAGGCCCCCGCCATGATGCCGACCAGCACCGGCACCCAGCGGCGCGCAGCGGCGATCTTGTCGTCCTGATAGATGATCTTGGCCTTGATGAAGGCGAGGAACCCGGCCGCAATCAGCCCGCCCAATACGGGGGAGATGACCCAGCTGGCAGCGATTTTGCTCATTGTGGGCCAGTTCACAGCACCAAACCCGGCAGCGGCAATGCCTGCCCCCATGACACCGCCCACAACCGAATGTGTGGTTGAGACAGGCGCGCCGATCCAGGTCGCGAGGTTAACCCACAGAGCTGAGGAAATCAGCGCCGCCATCATGGCCCAGATGAACACTTCGGAGCTGGCAACGCCCGCCGGATCAATGATGCCTTTGGAAATGGTCGAGACCACATCGCCGCCGGCCAGCAGCGCACCGGCACTTTCGGCCAAGGCAGCAATCACGATAGCTCCGCCCATGGTCAGCGCATTGGCGCCCACCGCAGGCCCCATATTGTTGGCCACGTCATTGGCGCCGATGTTCAGCGCCATATAGGCGCCAAAGGCCGCCGCCGCGATCACCACAAAGTTCGACGGCGCCGAGCCGAGGAACACCGCAGCACCAACACCGGCGAGGGCAATGAAGACCAGCGCGATGCCGGGGGCAACCAGCGGGCGCGACACATAGGATGTCGCCAGTTCAAGTTGAGAGATCCGGTTAAGATCCCGGTCCAGTGTCTTCCACTGCGGTCGCTGCGGTGCGTCGCTCATTGTATCGATCCCGATTCAAAAGTTGCGCACGCGCCTAGCGTCCCCGTTGCAGTCATGCAAGGGGTTTGTCATATTTCAATCACGGATCTGTTACAATTGACGCAGAAGATCGCTCAATTCAGGCTCCGCCACCAGCTCTGCCGCGGCCTTCGGGGACATCCACTCACGGGTCCGCTCGGACTGTTCCGGGTAATCATCAGAAAGCTCCAACACCTCGGCGACATAGACCAGAGTATGGACAACTTCCTTGGTGCCGTTGTCTTGCAATTTCACATATTCATAGGTGCCGACCGGGTCGCCCTCGATCCGGGCTTCGCGCACGCCGGCCTCTTCCCAGGCTTCCTGTAGCGCTGACTGCGGGCCGTTCATGCCCTTGATGGGCCAGCCCTTTGGTACGATCCAGCGACCGGTGCCACGACTGGTGATCATCAAAACCTCTTTGCCCTCAGCACCAGTGCGATAGCACATGGCGGCCACTTGCAGCCGCTTGGGACGAAAGAACATTGGCCGGAGATACTCCTCCCAGGCGCTGGACATGATATGTTTCATTGCTGCTCAGCTTTCTCGTGCCCGTGGTGAACTGCGGGCCCATTTTTTGCTTTGTAACAATCTTTGCACGTTAGGGGCGAAATACAAGAGGGGGCGGGCGGTAAAATTCGGGGATTTATCGCATATCGGTGCAAAATACCGTGAAATTGCGGGGAAATTGCGTATTTGGGCGTCGTTTTTGCCTATTTGCGCGGTTTGGCCCGCAATGTCGGATCGGCTTGTGTGGGGTCTTCGGGCCAGGGGTGTTTGGGATATTGCGCCCGCATGTCCTTGCGCACATCCGCATAGGACCCGGACCAGAAACCGGGCAGATCGCGGGTGATCTGGATGGGGCGCTGCGCCGGGGACAGTAGGGATACCTTCAGCGCCACGCCACCAACTGTGGGATGGCGGGTGACCCCAAACATCTCCTGTAGTCTGACGGAAATCTCCGGCACCTCTTCGGCATAATCAATCGGGATCTTGCGCCCCAGCGGCGTGGTGAAATGTGGCGGCGCCAGCTGGTCCAGTCGCTGCGTCTGCTCCCAGGTCAGCGCCGTGCGTAGCGCAGGCAGCGGGTCAAAGCGTTTCCAGTCCTCGGCGCTCCGGACCCCCTCCAGCATCGGCAGCAACCAGTCTTCCAATGTCGCCAGCAAAGCTTCGTCGCTGAAATCCGGCATATCCTCCCCATCCGCCTGCAACAGCCGCACCCGCGCCACAAACCGCGCAGCGGCGCCGCCCAGCCGCAGACCCAGCTCGCGCACCCCTTCCAGCATGGCGGTGGCGATGGCGTCGGCGGGAACATCCTTCCAGATGTGATCCTCCAGCACGATGGCCCCCAGACACTGCTGGCGGCGCGCCACCACCCGGCGGTCACGTTTGGACCATGTGCAGGTCTGCTGCGGTGTGATCTGGTCGGAAAATTCGCTGCGCAGTTCCGACAGGGTGATCGGCGTGGCCAGCCGCAGCCGCGCCTCACGCGGGTTGCCGTCACTGTCCAGCCCCACCAGAAACGGGGAGGCGGCAAGGCTGTCCTCCGGTGGCAGCACCGCGCCCTTGCCCCCGGAGAGCACATAGCGTGGCGCATCGCCCTTGCGGCGCTGTCCGATCCGGTCGGGGTAGACGGCGGCGGCCATCACGGCAGCGCTTGCGGATGCAGAGGATGCGCCACTGCGCGCCTGCCGGGTCAGTCGCTTGGCCTCTCCCTTGATACGCTCCAGCGTGGGGACATTCAGCTGATAGCTCCGGCGGCGCTGAAACCCTCTGGCATCGCGCAGCGCCTCCAGCCGCAGCGCCAGATCCACCGGCGCACCGCGCAAAGGATCGCGTTCCGCCAGCAGGGCCGCCAGCGGTGCCGCATCAGCGCCAAACCGCGCCAGCATATGCCCCAGACGCGGATGCAGCGGCAGCTTGGCCAGGGCCTTGCCATGGGGGGTGATCCGACCCTCCCCATCAAGCGCGCCCAGCATCCGCAAGAGCGCCTGCGCCTCCTTCAGCGCGCCGTCCGGCGGTGGCGTGAGAAACGGCAGATCATCCGGAGCCGCCCCCCAAAGCGCCAGCTCCAGTGCCAGTGATGTGAGGTCAGCGGCCTGGATCTCCGGTGGCGGAAACGCAGCCAGCGCCCCGTCTTCGCCCTTGGTCCACAGCCGGTAGCCGACCCCCGCCGCCACCCGGCCGGCACGGCCCTGCCTTTGGGTGGCCTCGGCGCGGGTCACACGTTCGGTGACCAGCCGCGACATGCCCGACCCCGGATCAAACCGGCTGCGCCTTGCCAGCCCCATATCCACCACCACGCGAATGTCCTGAATGGTGAGTGAGGTTTCCGCAATGGAGGTCGCCAGCACCACCTTGCGCAGCTTCGGGTCGGGCTGGATCGCGGCGCGCTGCTCGGTAAAGGGCAGGGCACCAAACAGCGGGCGCACCACGCAATCGCCGGGCAGCCGACCAGCCAGTGCAGCAGCGGCCTTGCGGATTTCGCCCTCGCCGGGCAGGAACACCAGAATGCCGCCGCCCTTGGCCTCGGAACTGCCATTGCCGCCAGATCCTGCGGGTCGAGTCTCCGCCTCGGCGCGTTGCACCAGATCCACCAACGCATCCAGTCGCCGGGGGCCACGTCCGCTGCGGCTGTCCGCTGCCAGCGGCGCCTCCAGCCAGCGTGTCCCCACCGGATAGCTGCGCCCCTCGGAAGTGACCAGCGGCGCCTCCATCAGTGCAGCCACCGGCGCGGCATCCAGTGTCGCCGACATCGCCAGCAGGATCAGATCGTCGCGCAGCGCGCCCGCCACCTCAAGGCAGAGCGCCAGACCAAAGTCGGCATTAAGGGAGCGTTCGTGGAATTCGTCAAAAATCACCGCGCCAACGCCGGGCAGATCCGGGTCCGATTGCAGCATCCGCGTCAGGATGCCCTCGGTCACCACTTCGATCCGGGTGTCTGCGCTCACCTTCGCTTCACCGCGGATCCGGTAGCCCACGGTCTGCCCGACCGGCTCGCCCAATGTGTCGGCCATACGCTCGGCGGCGGCGCGCGCGGCCAGTCGGCGCGGCTCCAGCATGAGGATGCGCCCGTCGCACAGCCCAGCCTCCAGCATCGCCAAGGGCACCCGCGTGGTTTTGCCTGCCCCCGGCGGGGCCTGCAGCACGGCGCGTTTGTGGCGCTGTAGCGCAGCAATCAGTTCGGGCAGGGCGTCATCAATGGGCAATCTGGTCATGCTGCCTTATCGCCAATGGCGCGGGTCTGGTCCAGCGCCGACCTCACTGGCTTTGTCCTCCTGCGACGGATGCTCTCTGGACAATCGCGGCCCGGCTGCGCCATCAATGCGCGACAGGCGGATGGGAGCGGGAGAGGCCGATATGTCAGCAGCAGACAAACCGAAAG
Source organism: Phaeobacter sp. LSS9 (assembly GCF_003443595.1). Classification (NCBI taxonomy): domain Bacteria; kingdom Pseudomonadati; phylum Pseudomonadota; class Alphaproteobacteria; order Rhodobacterales; family Roseobacteraceae; genus Phaeobacter; species Phaeobacter sp. LSS9. The sequence continues at coordinate 1,464,817 of NZ_CP031956.1, read as the reverse complement.
GTGCCACGCGGGGCGCCGTGCCGGATATTGACGATCTGGCCACCCGCATTCTGGATGGCGAACGCCGGGCGCTGGCGCGGGCCATCACGCTGGTCGAAAGCGGACGCGCCGATCACCGCGAGGCCACCACTCGCCTGCTGGACCTGCTGGCCCGCGAAAACCGCCAATCCCTGCGCATCGGCCTGTCCGGCACGCCGGGGGTGGGGAAATCCACCTTTATCGAGAGCTTCGGCATGATGCTGATCGCGGCGGGCCTGCGGGTCGCGGTGTTGGCAGTGGACCCCAGTTCAACCCGCTCCGGCGGGTCCATTCTGGGCGACAAGACCCGGATGGAGCATCTCAGCCGCGAGAAGAACGCCTTCATCCGCCCTTCGCCAAGTCAGACACATCTGGGCGGCGTCGGCCGCCGCTCCCGCGAGGCGGTGGCGCTCTGCGAGGCGGCGGGATTTGACGTGGTGCTGATTGAAACCGTCGGGGTCGGGCAGTCCGAAACCGTAGTCTCGGAAATGTCCGACCTGTTTCTCTTGCTGCTGGCCCCGGCTGGCGGGGATGAGCTGCAAGGCGTGAAGCGGGGCATTATGGAGATGGCCGACATCATTTTGGTGAACAAGGCTGATGGCGATCTGAAGCCCGCCGCCACCCGCACCTGTGCAGATTATGCCGGGGCTCTGCGCCTTTTGCGCAAACGCCCGCAGGATCCGGATGGCTATCCCAAGGCGCTGATGGTCTCCGCCGCCACCCGTGACGGGTTGGAGACCGCTTGGGATGATATGCAGACGCTGGCCGATTGGCGGCGCGAAAACGGCCACTGGCAGCGGCGGCGCGGCGAACAGGCCCGCTACTGGTTTGGCGAAGACGTGCGTCAGGCGCTACTGGCCCGGCTGGAGACGCCTTGGGCACAAGGCCGTATGGCCGATCTGTCAGAAGAGGTCGCTGAGGGGCGCGTCACCCCGGCGGCGGCAGCCAAGGACCTGCTTGCAGGGCTGGGGATTGGCTGAGCGGTCTGGCGCCGGGCGGCTGGCGGCCTGCGGGAACGCCACCCGTGGCCGCACCGAAAACCTGCGATCAGCGCTGGATTTCACGGCTGAGGCAGGCTAGAAGGGCGCGAACCTTGGATGCGGGAATGGCCCGTTAGGGGTGTGTGCACAGGTTGTCCCATAAAACCGTTTCATATGGCTTGACCCTGCACGCGATTCCTCCTAAACGCATCCAACCAGTTTTCGGGCGCAGCCAATGGCCGCGCCCCTTGTAATTTGGTGCTCGATTCGAACCATGATCAACGGGCGCCCCAGATACGAAGGATGAACCTATGTCGCGCCGTTGCGAACTGACCGGAAAAGGCCCGATGACTGGCAACAATGTCAGCCACGCCAACAACAAAACCAAGCGTCGCTTTCTGCCGAACCTGAACGACGTTACGCTGCAGTCCGAGACGCTGAACCGTGGCATCAAGCTGCGCATCTCCGCTGCTGCTCTGCGCACCGTCGACCACCGTGGTGGTCTGGACGCCTTCCTGGCCAAAGCCAAGGACGAAGAGCTGTCCAACACCGCGCTGAAGGTCAAGAAAGAGATCGCCAAGGCGCAAGCCGCAGAGGCCTGATCGCCGACCTCCCCGCCCAAGGGGCGGGACAGAGATTTTAGACGCCGTGCATGAGATCATGCGCGGCGTTTTCTTTTTGCCGATGTGGCCGTTGAGGCCGGGACCGGCCTGTTGCATGTGCCTTTGCCTGCGTCGCTTTTTCGCCTTGCGGCGGCGCGGTCACAGGCGCATATCTCATCCCGACATGACCTTTCTGCGATCATATCTGGCGCTTGCCCTGATCGCGCTGATGGCTCTCACCGGCGTCAGTGCTCAGGCGGGGATGCGTGATGCGACCGGTCAGATGGTGATCTGCACCGGCACTGGCCCGGTGATGGTTTATATCGACAGCGATGGTCAGCCAGTGTCGCCGCCGATGGACTGCCCTGAGTGTCTGACCTTTGTTGCGGATCTGGGCCTGCCCCTGGCGGTCTTTGGGCACAGCACCCTGCCGCAAAAACTGCCGCGAGACATAGTGCAGCGCGCTGAGATACGGACTGTGGTGCGGCTGGCGGCCTTTGCTCGTGGGCCGCCGGAACTGGGACGTTCCCGCGCGGTATGACCGCGCTGTTTCTGACCCAAATTCCAAAGTCTACGTATCAAGGATCAAAGATTATGACCTTCAAGACCACGATCGCCGCCACCTTCGCCGCACTCAGCTTTGCCACTGCGGGGCTCGCCGCTGACGTCACCGTGACGGATTCCTACGCCCGCGTCTCCTCCAAAGCGGCCAAGAGCGGCGCTGCCTTCATGCTGATCGAAAACGCCACCGACAGCGATGACCGGCTGATCGACGCGCGCAGCGATGCCGCAAAGCTGGTGCAGCTACACACCCATAAGGAAGGCGAAAACGGCGTCATGCAGATGCTGCACGTCGAGGAGGGCTTTGCCATTCCCGCAGGCGACACCCACATGCTGCAGCGGGGCGGCGATCATGTGATGCTGATGGGGCTGACCAAATCGCTGGAGCATGGCGACGCCATCGACCTGACACTGGTATTCGAGAAGGCCGGTGAGGTCACCGTGACCGTTCCCGTCGATCTGGAGCGCAAGCCCGATCACGGCGCGATGAAACACTCGCACTGATCGACCCGTTGATCAGGGTCTGATCTGACACCTGATCAAACACACTATGGCCAATCCGCGCTCTGCTGCATGGGTTGGCCATTTTCTTTTGCCGCAGTCGGGTTACGATAGATCTCGCAATTGGTGCCGGGTGGCGGTGCAATCTTCAAGGGCGATGAGAATGGCGCAAAAGATCCTCTTTGTCTGTCTTGGCAATATCTGCCGCTCGCCCGCTGCTGAGGGCGTGTTTCGCGCCTTATGCCCGGAGGTGGACACCGACAGCGCCGGCACTGCCAGCTACCACGTGGGGTCACAGCCCTATGGGCCGATGCAGGCCGCCGCCAGCGCGCGTGGGATTGACCTCTCCGACCTGCGCGCACGTCAGTTCGCGCCGCAGGATTTCACCCGGTTTGATCTGATCATCGCAATGGACGGCGACAATCTGGCAGACATTGAGGCGCAGCGCCCCGCGGGCAATACCACGCCCGTGCAGCTGTTCACAGATTACGCGCCGGGGCAGGGCACCGATCACGTCCCCGATCCCTATTACACTCGCGATTTTGAGGGCTGTCTTGATCTGATTGAGGGGGCCGCCGCTGGGTTGACCAAGGCGCTGCGCAACAGCGATGCGGGCTAGGTCTTAGTCTTCCAGCACTTTCAGATCGCCCGCCAGCCAGGGCAGGCGCTGAACGGCAGGATCAATCATATGCCCCTGCACCAGCCGTCGCATGGTCTGCGCCACGTCGCGCGGCACCCGGTCGGCCCAGTCAGCACTGGAAAACAGCGAAATCCGCCGCGAAAACGCGCCAAAAGGCAGCGGGAAAGCCTCAATCTCATCATGGAACCGCGCTGCCCGCATATAGCCCAGCGGCGTGGTGATCGCCCAGCCAATCCGACGCGCCACCAGCGCCATCAGCGACAGGTGGGAGCCGATCTCAAACCGTTCTTCAAACAGCAGTTTCTGCCGCGCAAGATGCGCCTCGATCTGCTGCGAGATCAACTGGCTGCCCTCGTAGCGCAGGAACGGCAACGCGTTGAGGATATCCTGTTCCGCCTCTGGCTTGCGCAGCATCCCGCGCGGCGCCACCAGCATGAAGGGATCCTGCACCAGCGGGTATTCGGTGATCCCCTCGCGCAGGGCACCAGAGGTGGCCGCCACCGCGATATGCAGCTCGCGCGCGTCCAGCGCGTCCAGAATGTCGTGGCTGGAGGCGGTGATCATCTTGAAGCGGCAATTGACCAGGCTTTCGGCCAGAGTGGTCGCCAGACGCGGGGTCAGATCATTGTCGAAATCGTCAATCAGCCCGATGGACAGCGTCGACAGGTGGTTGAGGTCAACCACGCTCAATTCGCTCTGTGCCAGCCGCAGTTCCGTCAGCACCGCCTCTGTTCTGGCCAGAAAATTGCGCCCGGCAGGCGTCAGCACCATCGGGCGGCGGCCATGGTTGACCAGCTCCGCCCCCAGCGCGCTTTCCAGATTGCGCAGCTGCTGGCTGACCGCAGGCTGGCTCAACCCGGTGAGCGCGGCGGTCTGCGCCACGGATCCGGTTTTGGCCAGCGCTTCGAACACTTCAAGCCCGCGCAGCGTCACCCCTTTCATCAACATATCTGCGGTCCTGCCTGATGTTGCGGGCGCGGGTCTGCGTCCCGTCGATGGGAAAGGGGAGGGGCGATGCGGATCGTCTACTCAGCTGCGGTCCGCGTTGGTGTCTTATGCGATTTCATCCGGGCAGAGGGGGGGAAGTGCGCGTTTGCACCAACCCTGCCACGCCGGATCAGCTGCAAACGCGTGCGGCATTCTCGCCAAAGGATTTGTACCGCTTCCACAGCCGTTCATCCGAGCTGCGGCTCGACTGGCGCACCACCTGGGCCTGATGCGGATCGCTGAACCATTTGGAGACGGTCTTGCGTTCGCTGCGGTTGAGGCTGGCGTTGGCCACCGACTGGATGCAGCGACACAGCGAGGGTGAGGCGGCGGTGCGGTCCGACTGGCGGCAGGCTTTCTCGATCGCGCCGGCTCCGGCGGGGGCAGGCATCACCCCGGTGATCATCACGGCGCATAGCGTGGCGGTCAGCAGTAGCTTCATCTTCATTGTCCCTAGAAATCTGCAAGTGCTCTGATCTGAGCGGGTCTGTTGCCCGCACTTGCCGGGACTATGCCGCAAGCGGCGGGGGCTTTCAATCTAGGTAAACAGCTGGTTAGCCCTCGGCGGAAACCCGCCAATGGGTGTTTGTCGCGGCCAGACAGGGACGCGCCGCACTGGCCCGTCCTGCGCCGGGCGCGGTCGGGTGTATCGCCCGCAGCCGATGGCGGGCGCCAAGGGTCATCTGGCGCGCGTCAGGACTGGTTTGGCCCGCGCAGGGACAGGATCATTTGACGCACGGACTTCCAGTCCTCGGCTTCGGCGGTTTTGCCAACCTCCTGACAGCGCCGCATTTTCTGCGCCACTTCGGCCTCGGCCTTGTCCCCATGCGCTGAGTAGAGCGCACGGGCATATTCAGCAGTTCTGATGGCGTCCATTTCGGTGTCCTCCTGAGCAGTGGGATCCCCCGCAGCGGGGGCGCGCGTCTCGCGGAATGGCCGCAGTATAGCGTATTTTCGACCCGCCCGCAGGAGGCCAGACGAATTTGCGGCGTTTTGGCGGTGCGGGGAGGTCAGGCGCGGTTTGGGGATGGGCACGCGCCTTCCCGTTTTGCCGAAGGCAAACCTACGGTTTGAGGGAAGGGTCAGGCACGGCCCGACCTTGCGGCCGACGGGGGGCCTGTTCAGCCTATTGAAGCGTTTTGACGAATGCCCCAATGGCTTTGACAACCGATTGAACGCCTTCGGTTTGCGCCGTGACCGTGACGGCTGTTGCCCTTGCAGTCCATTTGGCACCTGCCTTGGCCAATTCCTTGGTTCCCTCGCGGATCATGCCGTCCGCAATCGATCCGCAGTAAGCCGCCATGCGCAGGCAAATGTCCCAGAGCGCCTTGGCGATCTTTTCCAGCTGCAAAGGGGAGGGGGACGGTTTCGCGATTTCCTCCTCCAGCTCCTCAACCTGTTTCCAGATCAGCGCGAGGTCGGTTTGAAAAGCACGTGCCGGAGCATCCTCCAGCGGTGGCCCCCCATTGTCGCCGATCAGAGCGGTTGCTGGACTGTGTTGAAATGTTGTCAGTTGTTCCTTGAGGTTGGCAATTTCCCGTTCCAAATCGTAGCGGCTGCGGATCCGCTCAATCTCGGCGGCAACGGCTTCAGGGCCTGCGTCCCAGATTGCATCGTCGATCAGGGCAACCCGGCGTTGCAGGACCCAGTCGAGCGGTTTGCCATCGAGGAAACCTTGATACCAGTCGCGCCAGAAGGACCAATCAGCTTTGTTAGACGAAAACAAATCAAATTCTTGCCAAACTGCCATAAGCAACTCCTCTCCCTCGAATGGCGACAATAACTTGGTTTGGAACAACGTCGAAGGCGATAACTTTGCATCCTGAAATGACGCCGACTGTGCTTTTCTTTTGCATTCAACTTTTTGCCCTTGTGGTGCGACGAAGAGCGCCAGCGTGTCAGCGGCATCCGAAACTGCACGTAAGGCAGGCGTCGAAGCGTTTGAGTAGGTTGAACTGGCGGCGCTGGCTGCAAATCTGGCGGCCGACAGTGCGCTGGCAGCGACATTGACCATGGCATCTGCGAGGTCAAGTTCCTCGTGCGGAGCGAGATCAGACTGCATTTGTGAAAGACGTGATGATTGGCTTGAAAGGTGGATATCTTCTACCGTGGGTTCTGCGGCCAAAGCGGCGGTGGAGTGTTCCACAACCTGGGCTGCTGGGGTGGTGTGAGCGGTCACAGCAACAAGAGTTGCTCGAAGGCACGCGAGTAGGGGTATCGAACCATTCTGAAGAGCAGTTCTTTGGTCATTTGGCTTCATCATCGCAAGAGTGCTTCGGAGAACCGAACGCCCAGCTATCGCAGTGCAGAAGGGGCGGTCCTGCACCCTAAGCCATCTTTGAAAGTCGTCCATATTGGAAATCACTTCACCGCATCCAATTCTCAATTCTGCGCATCAAAATAACTTAGGCGAAGGCAAAGCCCCCGCTTGACCAAACCCTAAAACCAAATCATATCCCCTTGCATGACAGACCTCGCTCACATCCGCAATTTCTCCATCGTCGCCCATATCGACCATGGCAAATCCACCCTCGCTGACCGGCTCATTCAGGAGACCGGAACGGTTGAGGACCGCGATATGAAGGAGCAGCTGCTCGACTCCATGGATATCGAGCGCGAGCGCGGCATCACCATCAAGGCCAATACCGTCCGCATCGACTACACCGCCGACGACGGTGAGACCTATGTGCTCAACCTGATCGACACCCCCGGTCACGTCGATTTTGCCTATGAGGTCTCCCGCTCCATGCGCGCGGTTGAAGGCTCGCTTCTGGTGGTCGACAGCTCGCAAGGGGTGGAGGCGCAGACGCTGGCCAATGTCTACCACGCGCTGGACGCGGACCATGAAATCGTGCCTGTCCTGAACAAGATCGACCTGCCGGCCTCCGACTGTGACCGCGTCGCCGAACAGATCGAGGATGTCATCGGCATCGACGCCTCCGAGGCGATTCAGGTCTCCGCCAAGACAGGGCAGGGCATCCGCGATACGCTGGAAGCCATCGTCCAGCAGCTCCCGGCGCCCACCGGCACCCGCGACGCCCCCCTGAAGGCGATGCTGGTGGACAGCTGGTATGATGCCTATCTTGGTGTGATCGTTCTGGTGCGGATCATGGACGGCGTGCTGAAAAAGGGCATGCGGGTGAAGTTCATGTCGAACAACACCCTGCACCATGTGGATCGTATCGGCGTGTTCCGCCCCGCGATGCAGGTGGTGGATGAGCTGGCACCGGGCGAAATCGGCTTCCTCACCGCCTCGATCAAGCAGGTGCGCGACACCCGCGTCGGCGACACCATCACCAATGACCGCAACGGCACCGAGGTGGCGCTGCCGGGCTTCAAACCTGCGCAGCCCGTGGTGTTCTGCGGCTTGTTCCCGGTCGATTCAGCTGAATTCGAAGATCTGCGCGACGCCATCGATAAGCTGGCGCTGAACGACGCGTCATTCAGCTTCGAAATGGAAACCTCTGCCGCGCTTGGGTTTGGTTTCCGCTGCGGTTTCCTCGGCCTCTTGCATCTTGAGGTGATCCGCGACCGGATTGAGCGCGAATATAACATCGAACTGATCACCACCGCGCCCTCCGTGGTCTACCATGTCTATATGAAGGGCAAGGACGGCGAAGCGGGCGAGATGATGGACCTGCACAACCCCGCCGATATGCCTGATATGTCGAAGGTCGACCACATTCAGGAACCCCGCATCAAGGCGACCATTCTGGTGCCCGATGAGTATCTCGGCGATGTGCTGAAGCTCTGCCAGGACCGTCGCGGCATTCAGGAAGACCTGACCTATGCCGGCTCCCGCGCCATGGTGGTCTATGACCTGCCGCTGAACGAGGTGGTGTTTGACTTCTACGACCGGCTGAAATCGGTGACCAAGGGCTATGCCTCCTTCGACTATCAGATGACCGGCTACCGCGAGGACGCGCTGGTGAAGATGTCGGTGCTGGTCAATGACGAGCCGGTGGATGCGCTGTCGATGATGGTGCACCGCGACCGGGCCGAGATGCGCGGCCGCGCCATGTGCGAAAAGCTCAAGGACCTTATCCCGCGCCACATGTTCAAGATCCCGATCCAGGCCGCCATCGGCGGCAAGGTGATCGCCCGCGAGACCCTCTCCGCCCTGCGCAAGGACGTGACCGCCAAATGCTACGGCGGCGACGCCACCCGGAAGCGCAAGCTTCTGGACAAGCAGAAAGCGGGCAAGAAGAAGATGCGCCAGTTCGGCAAGGTCGACATTCCGCAGGAAGCGTTTATTTCAGCCCTCAAAATGGACAGCTAAAGCTGGCCGTTTTTGAGGGAGGGCGGGGATGCGCACTTGGCAAAGCCAATTGCGTGCCCGCACCCCAGCAATGACGCGGTGACTATGCGACACCTTCAAACGCATGCAACACGGGGCTTCGGCCCCGTTTTCTATTCCGGCGATTGCCAAGTCCCGCCCGGCCTAAAGGCCGGGCAGCGCCCGATCCGCCCCAATTAAATCAAAGGTTTGCCTCCGGCAAAACGGCGGGCGCTACGCACCCACCCTCGGACCGAGCGCTGCCCTGTGGTTGTGAAAGCCGAGCGGTTAAAGCGGTGGGTGTGGCCAATTGCGCGGATACACCAAATAAGTGAAAATCCTCTGGACTCCAGAAAGGGTTATTGTACGGTTTGGAGCGCAACTGTCTGTTTATTATGTAAAATGAAACCATCAACCAAGTATGTGCTCTACGTGGACGAGAGCGGCGATCAGGACGTCAAAAAGTTTCGCACTGAAGAACGGGTGCGTGGCTCTGACCCATTTCTAGTGTTTGGAGCCTGTCTTGTACCTGTGAAGTTCCAAGATGAAATAAGGCAAGCTTTGACCTCGTTTCAATGTGAAATCGGGGTCAAGCAGCTTCACAGCACAGATCTCGTTCACCTAAAGACCGCATACTTCTGTCGAAAGGTTCAGAGTATGCGTGTTTTGCTTTTTGGGCTTGTTTCTAAGAAGGAAACGCTCGGGAGTTACACGAAACAAATTGCCGACTTGAAGGATACCGAGGCTTACTACAACAAATGTGCAGCATACTTGTTAGAGCGCTTGGGCCACTTCATGTCACAGACAGGTATCGGCCCGGAGCAGGTGGAAATTGTTTTTGAGGAGAAGAAGCATGATTACAAGAAACTCAGGAACCTCATAGGAACTATGCAAGATACACCGCACGACGATCGGGCGCGTTACCTGTCAAGAATAGCTCCACATCGAATAAAGGCGCAGGCAAAGAAAGATGAAATCTTACTTTCTCTGGCAGATTTGACTGCGTTTAGCTTGTATCAATCTGTTTCAAAGCTTCACTCCAATTTTGGTTATCCAGAATTTCGCTATATGAGAGAGCTTCGCCCAAAGTTCTGGAACAACCCAAAGGGCAAAAAGATCGCTAACTTTGGAGTGAAGTACATTCAGGGACCATTCAAAATGAATTTGGAAGGTGATGCGCTGAGATTTGCTCTTTCTATGTATCAAGATAAGTGACTGCTTAACAAACACCTGTGGCTGAATGCGGGTCCTTCTCTTCCGCCCGGTCGCCAGACCGGGTAGCGCCCATCCCACCCCGTGGGGCGGGCGCTTCGCTTCCCACCCCGCCGGGCCGGGCGCTGCCCTCGGCGTGCTGATCTGATGTTAGGCAAACTCCATTAAGCGGGCAGGCTCGCCCTGCGACCTTCGGCCAACCGTCGCTCCTCTCCAAACCCCATGCGCCACTCTCCGCCCATTCGCGGCCTCTCCGCACCAACCCGCTGAAAATCCACCCGTTCCACGCTATCCTAAACCCCGTTCATCTGGGGAGGGGAACACCATGAAACAGCTGACTTTGGCCGCTGCACTCACCCTCGTTGCGTCACCGCTTCTGGCCGGACAGTGCCCTGCCGACATTGCCGCCATCGACGCGGCACTTGCCGCGGGCACCGAACTGTCGGAGGCCGATCTGGCAACCGTTCAGGAGGTGCGCGACGAGGGGCAGAGCCTGCATGACGCGGGCGATCATGATGCCTCGGTTCAGATACTGGCCGACGCCAAGGCGATGCTCGGCATCTGAGGTCCCGCAGGCCAAACAAAAACGCCCGGCGGCAAACCGGGCGTTTCCACATCTTTCGCATCCCGTCGTCAGAGGTTGTTCTGCACATCTTGTGCGGCGCCGCTGATGGCTTGGCCGGCTTTGGAAATGTCGCGGCCTGCGCCTTTGGTGGTTTCGCAGGCGGTCAGGCCAAACAGCGCGCCGGTCAGGGCAAGCGTGGTGAGGGCGGTTCGGATCATCTCATGTCTCCCGTGGTCGATCTTGCCCAACAGATAGCAAGGCGGACTGAGCCGTTCCAGTGGTTTGCGGGGGGATATATCGGTGGCATTTCAGGACTACCGTCGCGCTGGACCCCATCGCCGACACCGACCCCATCCCCCATATCCAGCGAGTACCACTTTGGGATGAAACCGCATAGGTTGAGTCGGGCCGATAAAATTTCGTCAGCAAAACCTGTCACCGATCCGGGGAGGACCTCTGAATGAACCACGCCGCTCAAAAGGACATACTGACACATTTGCGCAAGGGCCTGCCAGCCGTTGGCGTACCGATCACTGCTGAGGCCACTGTGGTGCCGCTGGCGCCCCGGCGCGCAAGCCCGGCCATGGCGCAGCCGTCCGAGGCCGTGCTCAGCCGCAAATGGCTGGAGTTGCGCCGCGATATCGACTGTGCCCTGGCCCGTCTGGATGAGGGGTCCTATGGCTATTGTCAGATCTGCGGCGATCGGATCTGCGACAGCCATCTGAGTGCGCATCCAACCACGGCGTTCTGCGCGTCCTGCGCGGGCTGACGGCGCCGCGTTATTGCAGGGCTGGCGCGTTGCGGGATTGGCGCCTCCAACCAGTGCCCGCAACAGCGCTCCAGCGCCGACGCCGGCCCTGCCAACGCAAGCCCCTGCCAACGCAGCCCCCGGCAGGCCCAATCCTCCGCAAGCTCAATCCCCTGTGGACCCGCAGCACATCTCCGCGCTGCATCCCAACTCCGCCCGCGCCTCCACGCGGGCGCTTTTCTTTTTGACGGTTTTCATTGCCGGCCTGCTCCCCTACAGCAGAACCATCCTGTTCTGACCTGCCCCGATGGAGCTTTGCCGATGTCCTGCGCCCTATGTGCTGCCGAAACCCCGCTGGTGTCTTATGAGGTGACCGGCGCCCCCGATGGCCAGTCCCCGGAGGTGGCGCTTTGCGAGATTTGCGCGGAACAGGTGGCCGGGGAGCTTGATCCCAACCACATGCGCTGCCTGTCCTCGGCGATGTGGTCTGAAACACCGGCGGTTCAGGTGCTGGCGGCCCGGCTGCTGGCGCGGCTGGCGGATCACGACTGGGCGCGCGACCTGGCCGAGCAGCTCTGGCTGGAGGATGAGACCCGCGCCTGGGTCGAGGCGGCACCGGCCACCAGCGCCCACCGCGACAGCAATGGCGCGCCGCTGGCGCAGGGCGATTCCGTGGTGCTGATCAAGGATCTGCCAGTGAAGGGCGCAGGCTTCACCGCCAAGCGCGGCACGGCTGTGCGAAATATCTCCCTCGTCGCCGACACCCCCGCGCATATCGAAGGCCGGGTTGACGGGCAGCGCATCGTCATCCTCACCAAATTTGTGAAAAAGAAATAGGCGACCCAGTCGCCACAGGGCCGCAGAAATGCGCGCCCGCCCGTTGCCGCCCTGTCCCGGATGTGCCACAACCGGATCAACTGACTGAACAGATGAGTTTAGCATATGACTGACTTTGCCGAACGTCGCCGCATGATGGTCGACACGCAGATCCGCCCGTCGGATGTCACCAAATTTCCGATCATCGAAGCCATGCTGGCGGTGCCGCGCGAAGCCTTTGTGGCGGATGCGCAGCGCGAGGCGGCTTATGCCGATAGCAACCTGGATCTCTGCCCCGGTCGCGTGCTGCTTGAGCCGCGCACCCTGGCCAAGATCCTTGATGCGATTGATGTGCAGCCGGACGAGCTGGTGCTCGATGTGGCCTGTGGTCTGGGCTATTCCACCGCAGTGATCGCCCGCGTCGCCCAGATGGTGATCGGCGTGGAGGCGGATGAGTCCATGGCCGCTGAGGCGCAGGACCAGCTGTCGGCAGTTGGCGCCGACAACGCCATTGTCCACACGGGCGCGCTGGAGGCGGGAGCCGCCGAACATGGCCCCTATGATGTGATGATCATTGAGGGCGGCGTGGAAACCGTGCCGGAGGCGCTGCTGGATCAGCTGAAGGATGGCGGTCGTGTCGCCGCGATCTTCATGTCCGGCCCATTGGGAGAGGTCAAAGTCGGCTATAAGAGCGGCGGCCAGATCTCCTGGCGGCTGGCGTTTAATGCCGGTGCTCCGGTGTTGCCCGGTTTTGCGGCTGCAGAGGAATTCGCTCTCTGATCCGCAGGGGGTTTACCTTCAATCCGCGCGGATCCTGATCGGCGCGGATTGCAACAGACAGGCGCCTGACATTTCACAGCGCCAGAGAGCAGAACGGCACTGCCGCGTCGGTGGGCCGGACCACATGAGGCTAAAGATGCGCAATAAACTGACGGCAAACCTGTTCAAGGCCTTCGTCTTCGCCGGAAGCGCAGCATTGCTGCTCGGCGCCCCGAAACAGGCCGCCGCCGATAATCTCTCCGATGCGATGATCGGCGCTTACAACACCAGTGGCCTGCTGGAACAGAACCGCGCATTGCTGCGGGTGCAGGATGAAAATGTGGCGGCGGCTGTTGCCCGTTTGCGGCCGGTTGTCGACTGGGTCACGCGGGCGGAACGTCGGTATGTTCGGACCGGGTTTGGCAACTTTGCGGTCTCCAACCACGATTCGTCGATTTCAACCGGAGTGGACCTCTCCTGGTTGCTGTTCGACAATGGGGTCTCCCGCCTGAACCAGATGGCGGCACAGGAAACCGTTCTGGCCACGCGTCAGGCATTGATCGACATTGAACAGCAGGTGTTGTTCGCAGCGGTTCAAGCCTATGTTAATGTCCTGCTGCAGCAGGATACGGTGTCATTGCGCCGCAACAACCTGCGTCTCCTGCGGGAGGAACTGCGTGCTGCCAATGACCGGTTCGAAGTGGGTGAGGTCACTCGGACCGATGTCGCCCTCGCGGAGAGCCGGGTTGCGGGCGCGCAGGCCAGCCTGATCGAAAGTCAGGGCGATCTGCTCAATGCAAAAGCAACCTATGTCCAGGCCGTCGGCCGGGAGCCGGGCACAATTGCGGGCCAGCCGCCGCTGCCGCAACGGGTCGCCTCGTTGCAGTCCGCAGAAGCCATTGCCATGCGCAATCATCCCAGCCTGCTGACACAGCAGCATGCGGTCAAAGCCGCCGATCTGAGCGCCCAGAGCGCCGGCCGTGGCCTTGGCCCGACAGTGAACCTCCGCGCCAGCGCGGCTCACGGTGAAGACCCCAGCGGCTCCGGCACAAGTGACACGTCAAGCGCAAGCATTGTACTTAGCCAGCGTCTTTATGCAGGCGGGGCAGTGGCTGCGGCCCGGCGCGCCAGCATCGCCCGCCTTCAGGCGGAACGCGGCGCATTGATCACCACCCAGCGCAGTGTGGTGCAGGACGTCTCCGAGGCCTTCGTGGTGCTGGAAGCCGCCCGCGCCAGCCTTGTCTCCTCTAACGAACAGGTCCGCGCCGCGCGCGTTGCCTTTGACGGTATCCGCGAGGAGGCCACCCTGGGAGCCCGCACCACGCTGGATGTGCTGGAGGCAGAGCAGGAGTTGCTGAACGCCCAGACCGCCCGTGTCCAGTCACGCGCCAATCAGGCCCTCGCAGCCTATGCGCTGTTGCAGGCGCAGGGGCTTCTGACGGCGGAACACCTTGGTCTGGCTGTCGAAATCTACGATCCGACGCTGTATTATAATCTGGTGAAGGGCGCTCCGGCCCATGTCAGCCAGCGCAGCAAGGATCTGGACCGGGTCATGCGCGCCCTGGGCAAGAACTGAGGCCCGGTTGACCACCAATTGGAGGCCCGCCAGCGCGGGCCTTCCTAAAAACCACCTAATTCACACGGTTGTCTGGACCGGGACAGGTCGCTACACTCAATCTCAAGAGGCGAGAGTGATAAGCAAAAATGTCCGAACCGGTTACCCAAGCTGAAATTGAAGACGTCCTGTCATCGATCCGCCGTCTGGTGAGCGAGGACAGCCGCGCCGCTGGCTCCTCGCTTGGCAAGGGGGCAGAGGCGGCATTGGCCGCGCAGATCGCCAAACCCGTCCCGGCAGCACCCGGGGGGCAGGGCGCCGGCGCGCCGGGACCCGCCAATGGCGCCACAAATGGCAGCAGCCAGCCGGTCACCCGTCTGGTTCTGACACCGGCGCTGCGCGTCCCCGAAAGCAAGCTGACCCCCGTCGCCCCAACGCCAGCAGCGCCCACACCGGCCACAATCACTGAGACCGCCCCGATGGACACCGCCCCGCATCCCGACGGCGAAGCGGCATCCGGGAAGACCCGATTTGAGGCGCTTCTGGCGGCAGACGCCATAGAATTCTGGACTGAGCCGAAGGACCTTATCGCACAGGGGATTGCCCTGCATGACAATGATCCCGGCAATGAGGATCTGGCCTTTTTCAACGGGATCACCGCCGCCACAGCGGCCGATGAGGCCGCCGACGGGGCCCAAGATGCGGCGCCCGCCGCCGCAGATATGCCCGGCACGCCAACAGCGCAGGCTGAGGCGGCGCTCAACACCGAGGCCCCTTGGACTGATCCTGACGCCACGCTCTATCAGGCCGCCGCCAGCACAGATCACGAGGAGGAGACGCAGGTCGAGGATCCCCATCCGCCAGTGCCCCCGGCTAAACCCACCTCTCAACTGAACCCGAAGGTCGGCGCGGTGGTGCAGAAACTGGCGGAGATGGAAGCAGCCAATACGGCCCGCCCGGTGCTCTGGGAACCCGACGGAACCCGCGACACGCCCTACGCCGGCAGTGATCTGGAAACACTTGCCTGGGATGATCAGGACAGCGACACGGATGCACAGGGCCAGACGGAACCCGTCGATCAGACCCAGAGTGTTGCGGATGTGGTCATCAGATCCGAGGTTGAGGACACGCAGTCTGAGGCCCCGCAGCCTGAGACATCGCAGATCGAACCGTCCCCCCCTCAGCCGGAGCAGCACACGCAGGCCGAGGCGCCCGCCGCCGATACCGCGGTTGAGGAAAACACAAGCACCGATATCCCAGCAGCGCCAGCCGCATCCACCGCCGACGAGGTGGACCGCGATCTGCTGGAGACGTCAGTCACCGAAACCGCACTTGAGGCGCTGGACGCTCTTGGCTCCGATGAGAGCTTTCTGGATGAGCACGCGCTGCGTGAGCTGGTTTCGGAAATCGTGCGCGAGGAGCTGCAGGGCGCTCTGGGTGAGCGGATCACCCGCAACGTCCGCAAGCTGGTGCGCCGCGAAATCCACCGCGCTCTCTCGGCCCAGAACCTGCTCTGAGGTTGCCACCTCGGGGGTGACGGATCTGAGACGATGCAGATGGCGCGCTTAGGCGCTGCGCACCGGCTCTGCCAGCGCCAAGAGCGCATCCAGATCCATACAATCCTCAAGGTGATCTGCCAGCGCGTCCAGCGTGGCCTCAACCCCGTCGTCATAGCCCGCGACACTCTCATGGCCGAGACCGGAGAGCACGGACGCCCGAAACGCATCCGAACTGAACAGCCCGTGTAGATACGAACCGCGCACCCGCCCATCGGGGGAGGCGGCACCTTCCAGACGGCCATCAATCTCCAGCCAGGCGCGGGCGCAATCCGGTCCATCAGTGCGCCCCATGTGGATTTCATAGCCGCTCACGGGCAAGTTGCCATCGCGGGTCACCGCCTCGGTCAATGTCACCCGCTTTTCACCGGCCATGACGGTATGCACATCCAGCAGCCCCAGCCCGTCAACCTTGCCGGGATGGCCATCCACGCCGTCCGGGTCATCAACAGTCTGCCCCAGCATCTGATAGCCACCACAAAGCCCCATGACATGGCCGCCCCGACGGTGATGGGCGAGGATATCAATGTCCCAGCCCTGGGCCCGCAAATACGTCAGATCGCCAATGGTGGATTTGCTGCCGGGGATCAGCACCAAATCCGCATCACCGGGCAGGGCGCGGCCCGCAGGCACGATTTCCACCGTAACATTGGGTTCCGCTGCCAGCGGGTCGAGGTCGTCGAAATTGGCCATCCGCTCCAGCTGCGGTACCACGATCTTGCAGGCGCCACCGGGGCGGGAGGCGATGTCCATCATATCCTCAGCCGGCAGTTTCCACGCATCCCAGAACCACGGGATCACCCCCATCGACGGCCAGCCGGTGCGCGCTGCGATATCATCGCGCCCGGCATCGAACAGGCTGCGATCCCCGCGAAACCGGTTGACCGCAAAACCCTTGATGCGCGCCAGATCCTGCGGGTCCAGCACCGTATGGGTGCCGACAATCTGCGCAATCACGCCGCCACGGTGGATATCACCCACTAGCACCACTGGCACCTCCGCCGCGCAGGCAAACCCCATATTGGCGATATCGTTCTTGCGCAGGTTGGTCTCAGCGGGGGAGCCCGCACCTTCGATCAGGACCAGATCCACATCCGCCGCCAACCGGTGAAAGCTGTCCAGTGCCGCCTCCAACAGGCCGGTCTTGTCGCGCATGAAGGATCCGGCCGCCTGTGTGCCCCGGCGTTTGCCCTGGACAATCACCTGCGCGCCGGTCTCCGTCTCCGGCTTCAACAGCACCGGGTTCATATCGGTGTGGGGCGGGCGCATGGCCGCGCGGGCCTGCAGCGCCTGTGCGCGACCAATCTCGCCGCCTTCAGGCGTCACAGCCGCATTGTTGGACATGTTCTGCGGCTTGAACGGGGCCACTGACAGGCCCCGGCGCACAAAGGCGCGCGCCAGCCCTGCAACGATCATTGATTTGCCGACATTGCTGCCGGTGCCTTGGATCATGATCGCCCGTGCTGTCATGGCGGCCTCTCTCGTGCTGTTGGTGGTGTGATCTCTCACCTGTCAGCCATGGCGGATTTTTCCCGTCCTGAAAAGCCCGCAGAGCGGCCTATTCCGCGTTGAAACCGCCACCACAAAAAGAAAAAACGCGCCCCCCAGGACGCGCTTTTCTTCGACAGTCATATATAGTCTTTCAGACTGGCAGGTCTGATCAGGCCGCCTCGGCCTGTGCCGCGTTGCGGCGTTCGCTCTCTTCGCGCGACAGCGCAACAGAGGTGCGGACACCCCGGCCCACAAATTCCATCAGGCCGCCGACCACGCGTTCGTTCGGGTCGATGCCTGCACAGCTCAGCACTTCGCGCCCGTCGCGCGACCGTGCCCACCGAGCGATCTGCTCGGGGCCATTCCCATATTTCTTGTCATCGGCAATCGCATCATCAAGTGCCGCCAGTACAACCGCGGCAAACAGCTTGCGGGCCCGGTTGCCTTGCTCGTTATTATATGCGGTGCCGTCAACGAAATCTCGCATCGTGCTTCCTTTTTGTTCTTGCTATTGCAATTTCGGCGTGGCGCTCCTTATGGCGGAATTGTGACGATTCGGATAGCCTGCAAACGCATATCTTTTATGCGCAATTTGCATAGCTCTCCGGTCTGTCACACGACATATCGTTGTCTTGCCAGCCGACTCCCTGCCAGATATAGGGGCGGTTAACAGTTCATCAACCACCCGAGAGGGATTTTTGTCATGCCCAAAATCAACGGTAACGAGATCCGCCCCGGCAATGTTCTCGAGCACAATGGCGGTCTGTGGGCCGCTGTCAAAGTCGATCACGTCAAGCCCGGCAAAGGCGGCGCCTTCGCTCAGGTCGAGATGCGCAACCTGCGCAACGGCTCCAAACTGAACGAGCGTTTCCGCAGCGCTGACAAGGTCGAGAAGGTTCGTCTGGAGCAGAAAGATCAGCAGTTCCTCTATGAGAGTGACGGCATGCTGGTGTTCATGGATGCTGAAACCTACGAGCAGATCGAACTGCCCGCAGAGCTGCTTGGCGACCGCCGTCCGTTCCTGCAGGATGGCATGACCATCGTTGTTGAATTCCACGATGACGAGGCGCTGAACGCCACCGTGCCGCAGAAAGTCACCTGCAAAATCGTCGAGACCGAGCCGGTCGTCAAAGGGCAGACCGCGGCCAACTCTTTCAAGCCGGCGATCCTTGATAATGGCGTGAAAGTTATGGTGCCGCCCTTCGTTGGTCAGGACGAGATGATCATCGTCAATACCGAGACCATGGAATATTCTGAACGCGCATAAGCAGTTAGCGCCAACAGATCCGTGAAGCAGCAAACCCCCGCAGCCCGGCTGCGGGGGTTTTTCTTGCGCCGAATGTGCTGACAGCTGCCCTCAGTTATAGTCGATATCGAGCTTGCGCAGCTCCAGACTGTGGCCGCATTCATCCATCATCTTGCCGTAGGCGGCAGTAAATCCGGCCAGTGATGCGTCCAGAACCATCTCGCCAGCGGCATAGGGCACCACCGTGCGCACCTCCATCCGCTGACCGTTCTGCATCCACAGAATGCTGTTCAGCGCGTCCATCCAGCGGATCTGCGCGCGCGCCTCCGCGAGGCCTTCGTCGTTGATTTCACCGTTGGCGACCCCGTAGAACACCGCTTCTCGGTCGATGATAAAACCAATCGCCTGACCATTCTGCACCTGTGTCGGGTAGTGGCGCGGGGCGCTCTCAAACAGCTCCAGCTGCGGGTATGTTTCCGGCGGTCCAACATCGCCTTGGGTCACCGAAAGCCGCAGCAGCGGCCTCCCGTCGCCGCCGGTCCAGGCCGTGCAATCGCGCCAGTCATGCTGTTCGGTGACCCGAATTTCAGCGGCGACAGACCAGTCCTGATACTCCCAATAATCCGTCGCGAGGGCGGGCAGGGGCAGCAGGCTGAGGGCAAGACAAGGGAGCAGGCGCATCGGCAATTCCTCGAAAAATGATTCCTCAGACATAGCCGAGCGGTGGATCAACCCTGCTGTGACGTCGCGTCACAAGCTGAGGGTGCGGCCACAGAATTGCCTCAGGTCTTACCCGGCCAGTCGATCCGCGCGTCCTGCGCACACATGTCGTCACCGGCGCGGTCGAATCGCAGATAGGCGATGGCCTGATTTCCGGCCTGCGTAAACAGCGTGCCGACGGGTTTATCGGCGCGCCGGATCTCGGTGCCGACGGGGGCCGCGCCCGCAACAGTAACCGTGGCCAGCCCCTTGCGCAGGGTGGTCTTGTGCTTCATCCGGGCTGTGACCTCCTGGCCGACATAGCAGCCTTTGCGGAAATCAACGCCGTTCAGCCGTTCAAACCCGGCCTCCAAGATGTAGCTGTCCGGCCCCAGCTCAATGCCGGTTTCGGGGATGCAATGGGCTACGCGGATCGCGTCCCAGTTGCTGCCGTCGTCGCCCGCCTCAGCGCCATAAAGCCGCCAGCCCAGATCCGGGTGTCGCGGATCCGCCAGCGCGCCCTCAGGCGCGGGTCCGGTGCCCCGGCGCACGGCCAGATTGGTTTCCTCAATGGTGATCTTGGCGCGCAGCCGGTACATGGTCAGCCGTTTGGCCAGACTGGCGGCCAGGCTCTCGTCCACATCCAGCAGCAGATCTTCGCCATCCGCAGCGACAAAGAAATCCGCCAGATATTTGCCCTGTGGCGTCAGCAGGGCGGCATAAACCAGCCCCTGATCGACCTTGGCGACATCATTGGTGATCAGCCCCTGCAGGAAGTCACGGGTCTCGGCACCGGAAAGGCGCAGGATGCGGCGGTTGCTCATAGGTCAGGCTCCTGAAGGATCATGAGAGGCAATGTAGGTCGCGGGGTGGGTAAGGCCTAGCCGAACATGCGGCGGGCCAGTTTCTGGAACCAACGGGGCTGGTCACCGCCATCGCGGACTTGTTTCGGCGCCTGTGCGGCGACGCCTTCGCGGTCGACCAGTGTCTTGCCGTCCTGAAACTGCAGCCGGTAGAGATCCGCATAGATGCCGCCGCGCTCCAGCAGCTCTTCATGGGTGCCATGGTCCATCACCTCGCCGCGTTCCATCACCACGATTTTATCGGCATTGCGGATGGTCGACAGCCGGTGCGCGATGACCAATGTGGTGCGCCCGCCGGAGAGTTTCTCCAGCGCTTGTTGCACCACCTTTTCAGATTGCGCATCCAGGGCCGAGGTCGCTTCATCCAGCAGCAGGATCGGCGTGTCCCGCAGCAGCGCGCGGGCAATCACCACCCGCTGGCGCTGTCCCCCAGACAGGGCTGAGCCACGCGGCCCCACCAGCGTATCCAGCCCATTGGCCAGCTTCGGCAGGAAATCCGCCACATGGGAGGCTTTCAACACCTCCTCAAGCTGCGCATCACTCACATCGGTGCGCCCCAGAAGGATGTTCTCGCGCAGGGTCTCGTCAAACAGCAGCGCCTCCTGTGTGACCACGGAAAACAACCCGCGCAGGTCATCCAGATCGAGATCCCGCACCGCAACACCGCCCACGGTGACGGATCCCTCCTGCGGGTCCACCAGCCGGGTCAGCAAGTTGAAGATGGTCGATTTGCCTGCACCCGAGGCGCCGACCAGGGCGGTGGTCTTGCCTGCCTCTGCCACCAGCGACAATTGGCGCAGCACATCGGAGTCGCCATAGCGCAGGGTCACACCTGTCAACGCCACCTCTGGCAGGCCCTTGGGCGGTGCGACTGGGTTTTCGGGCGACACCAGTTTGATCGGAGAATCCATAAGCTCCTTGATGCGCTCCATCGCGGCGGCGGCCGCCTGCCAGGTGCCGCTGATCGACGCCAACCGGCGCATCGGATCAAAGGCCAGACCGATGGCGGTGAAGAAGCTCATGAACTCACCAACGGTTTTCTTGCCCTCGATGATTTCCGCGCCGCCGTAAAGCACCACGCCCATCACGCCCAACCCGGCCATGATATCGATCATGCCAGTGGTGGACGCCACGCCAAAGGAGGCGCGCACCTCGGAGCGGACAAACTGATCCATATGGCCGCCAAACCGGTCGGTCTGGTAGTCCTCAAGATTGTTCAGTTTGATCGGTACGATGCCGTGAAAAATCTCATCCAGCCGGGTAGAGAGGGACGCGCCCAGATCCCGTGCCTGCGAGGCCTTGCGCCGCACGTAGCGTTGCACGGCGGCCAGCGGCAACAGCAGCATCGGCAGGCCAACCAGCATGATCGCGGTCCAGCGCCAGTCCACGCTGATCGCCACAGCCAGCACGGCGACCATCTGGGTGACATCGCGGCCGGCACCGGTGATCAGCGCCTGCCAGACCGAATTGATCGCCATCACATCGCTTTGCACCCGCTGGATCAGAAACCCGGGCGGGTTCACCTGATGAAACGAGGGATCCTGTCGGATCAGCCGCGCCAGCATATCCTTGCGCATATGCGCCGCAGAGGTCTGGGAAATCTTGCTCAGGATCACCTTCTGGCAGACGCTGGACAGCCCCCGCATGGTAAAAATGATCAGAAACGCCAGGCTGACCCAGAACAGCGCATTGGTATTGCCCGCGACAAACACCAGATCAAACATCGGCTGCATCATGTAGCTGAGGCCACCAACGGTGCCGCCCTCAATCAGCATGAACAGGATCGCCAGACCCAATAGCCCCATGTAATGGCGCAGATAGCCCCGCCAGAGCCAGCCGAGCAACTCGCGCGAGGACATATGTTCGGGCTTGCTCTTGATGGCCGGGGGCTCCCCTGTGACGGGGGGCTTTGCCACGGTCTGATCCGTCGCGGGCGCTGTGGCCTGCGTCGGCGATGCCGCCTCCGTGGACGCGTCCGTGGCGGGGGCCGTGTCCGGCGCTGCGGGCGAGGGGGGCTTGGGGTCAGTCTGGGGCAAGGGGTCCAACCGCTGTGGTTTTTCTGGCGCTGACATCTGCGTCAGACCTGCGCCATTTAAGCAGCTGAGGGGAAAGGTGCAAGCATTGGCGCGGCTGTCACCCGTTGCAGGCGGGGCGCCGACCGGGATCACGACATCGCTACGTCAAATTTATTTGCACGGCAGCGCAAGGGCTTGCAGCCTGTGACCCCGCAGGCCACAGTCGCCGCAATCAGACCGTTTGCAGGACAGGAGTGCAGCATGACAGCGGGTGTTTCCCTTGCCGCGGGGCGCGGATATCTGGCGATCCCCGGGCCTTCGGTCATTCCGGATGCGGTGTTGCAGGCGATGCACCGCCCGTCGCCGAATATCTACGCCGGAGAACTGGTGGAGATGACCGCGACGCTGATCCCTGATCTGCGCCGCGTTGCGCGCACGGATCATCATGTGGCGATCTATATCTCCAACGGCCACGGTGCCTGGGAGGCGGCGTTGCAGAACACGCTAAAACCCGGCGACACGGTGCTCGTGGCCTCCTCCGGGCGCTTTGCCATCGGCTGGTCCGAAATGGCAGAGGCGCTGGGGATCGAGGTTGAGCTGCTGGATTTCGGCACCGGTGCACCCTGGGACATGGACCGCATCGCCAGCCATCTGGCCGCAGATACCGCGCATCGGATCAAGGCGGTTCTGGCAGTGCATGTCGATACCTCCAGCTCCATCCGCAATGATGTGGCGGCGCTGCGCGCGGCCCTGGAGGCCTGCGATCACCCTGCGCTGTTGATGGCCGATTGCATTGCCTCGCTCGGCTGTGACCGGTTTGAGATGGGCGCCTGGGGCGTCGATGTGATGGTTTCTGCCTGCCAGAAGGGGCTGATGGTGCCTGCGGGCATGGGGTTTGTGTTCTTCAGCCCCAAGGCCGCCGAGGCCCGCGCCCGCCTGCCGCGGGTCAGCCGCTATTGGGATTGGGAGCCACGCGCCAATCCGGAAGAATTCTACCAGTATTTTGGCGGCACCGCGCCGACGCATCATCTGTATGGTCTGCGGGCCGCGCTGGATCTGATCCACGCTGAGGGGATGGAGACCGTCTGGGCGCGGCATCATCATCTGGCGCGCGCGATCTGGGCAGCCTGTGACGCCTGGGGCGCGGATGGTCCGCTGCGGATGAATGTGCAGGACGTTGCCTTGCGCTCCAATGCGGTGACCTCCCTGCATCTGGGCGGCGATCACGCCACCCGCCTGCGCACGTGGGTGGAGCAGACCCTGGGGCTGACGCTGGGGATCGGCCTTGGCATGGCGCCGCCGAACAGCCCGGAGTGGCACGGGTTTCTGCGCCTGGGCCATATGGGCCATGTGAATGGTCAGATGATCATGGGGCTACTGGGCGGCGTTGATGCCGGGCTGAAGGCGCTGGAGATCCCGCATGGATCCGGCGCGCTGGAGGCTGCGGCATCTGTGATCGCCGGGGCTGGCAGCACAGAAACCAGCGCGCCCACAGGTCTGAGCTGCTGCGGGTGATCCGCAGCAGGCCTTGCGCGCGGCCTCAGCCGTTGCGCGCCCGCGCCAGCGCGATAGGCAGCGCGCGGGCGAAGGCGTCGAGCTGATCCTCCGGCCCGCAGCTCACGCGGATGCAGCGGTTTTGCGGCGCTGCAAAGGGCATCCGCACAAACACGCCCTGATCCACCAGACCGTCCAGCACCGATTTGGCAAACGCGCCGTCTTTGCCGCAGTCGATGGCGACAAAATTGGTGGCTGAGGGCAGCGGCGTCAGCCCATTTTCGCGGGCAATTTCGCCAATCCGGTCGCGGGCGGTGCTGATGCGGTCCAGAACATCAACCAGCCAGTCCTGATCTTGCAGGGCCGCCAGCGCGCCAATCTGGGCGGTGCGGTTCATGCCGAAATGGTTGCGCACCTTGTTGAAGGCGGCGATCAGTTCCGCCTCTGCCAGCACATAGCCCACCCGCGCACCGGCCATGCCATAGGCCTTGGAAAACGTCCGGGTGCGGATCACGCGCGGATCATTGATGTCGATGGGCAGGGCGGTGCCTTCCGGCGCGCAGTCGATATAGGCCTCGTCCAGCAAAAGTAGGCAGCCCTCTGGCAGGGCATCCATCGCCTCCAGCAGATCGGCGCCGCTGTGCCAGCTGCCCATCGGGTTGTCGGGATTGGCCAGATAGACCAGTTTCGCACCCACATCTGCCGCCCTGGCAAAGAGCGCGGCGGGGTCTTCGTGGTCGCCCTTGTAGGGGACAGTATGTAATACGCCGCCAAAGCCCGCGACATGGTAATTGAACGTTGGGTAGGCGCCAAGCGAGGTGACCACCGCATCGCCCTCGCCAATCAGCAGCCGCACCAGATAGCCGAGCAACCCGTCAATGCCTTCGCCAATCATGATATTCTCAGGCGCAACGCTGTGGTGGGCGGCCAATGCCGCGCGCAGGTCGTGACTTTCGGCGTCGCCGTATTTCCAGATCTCCGTGAGCGAAGCCTGCATCGCCGCAATCGCCTTGGGTGAGGGGCCAAAGATATTCTCATTTGCGCCCAGCCGTGCCTTGAACACCGCGCTGCGCTGGCGTTCCTGGGTTTCCGGCCCGACAAAGGGAACCGAAGCGGGGAGGGATTGGGCGAGCGGGGTGTAGCGTGGCTGTGTCATGGGGGCAGATAACGTGATCGGACCCTCTCGGGCAAGCGCAGGTCACAGCCTGCCGCTTTGCCCCGGCGTTACGCTGGCGCGGGCCGGGGATCCGGGGCAGTCTGCGGCCAAGAGAATGTCCGAGAAAGAGGGGGCCAACATGGCACGGGTATCGGTAGAGATCGAAGACCACATCGCACGGGTGACGCTGACCCGCGGCGACAAGATGAACGCGCTGGACAGTCAGATGATCGAAGAGATTATTGCCGCAGGCGAAAGCCTGATGGACAGCAAGGCGCGGGTGGTTGTGCTCTCGGGCGAGGGCAAGGCGTTTTGCGCCGGGCTGGATCTGATGAGCTTTGCCCAGATGGGGCTGCAAAATCCCGAAGAGTGGCTGATGAGCCGCTCTCACGGTGATGCCAATCAGGTGCAACAGGTGGCGATGGTCTGGCGGCGGCTGCCAATGCCGGTGATTGCAGCGATCAATGGCGTGGCCTTTGGCGGCGGGCTGCAACTGGCGCTGGGGGCCGATATCCGCATTGCCGCGCCGGATGCGCGGTTTTCGGTCATGGAGATGAAATGGGGTATTGTTCCCGACATGGGGGGCATGGTGCTCTTGCCGCAGCTGTTGCGGTCCGATGTGCTGCGCCGGCTGACCTATACGGCGGAGAAGGTCTCGGCGCCGCAGGCGCTGGACTGGGGGCTGGTTACGGAACTGGCCGAAGATCCCGTCGCCCGCGCCCATGAGCTGGCGACTGTGATTGCAGGCCAAAGCCCGGCCGCCATCCGCGCGGCGAAAGCGCTGATCGAGACGGCCGAGGCCAGCACCGACAGCGCCGAGGTGCTGCTGGAGGAATCCCGCGTTCAGGTCGGTCTGATCGGCAAGCCGGAGCAGATGGAGGTGGTCGCCGCCCAGATGCAGAGACGCGCGCCCAAATTCGACTGAGCCCGGCGTCGGCCACGTCCGAAATAAACCGGTGCTGAAATGAACCCGTGATGAAACGAAAAAGAGCCGCGCCGGGATCTGACCGGCGCGGCTCTTTTCTTAGTGTCTTGCCCCGTCAGGGGCGCGCGCGTCAGATCGAGGCGCGATAGATCTTGTCGATGTTGGAGCCAAGCGCCGCGTTATAGTCCTCATCGCTCATGGCCACGTTCAGACCTTCGGTCAGGGCGCGGCTGAAGGAGGCGATCATGGTCTTGTTCTGGGTCAGCTTCTCGCAGGCGTCATCGGTGGTGTAACCGCCGGACAGGGCCACGACGCGCACCACATTGGCGTGGGCTGCCAGATCGTCATAAAGACCGGCCTCGGTCGGGATGGTCAGCTTCAGCGCCACTTTGGTCTCGGCGGGCAGGGCGTTCAACTCGGCCATGATCGCGTCTTTCAGCAGGGCTTCTGCCTCGGCTTTGGTGGCGGAGTGGATGTCCACTTCAGGTTCGATGATCGGCAGCAGGCCGGCAGCGGCAATCTGGCGACCGATGATGAACTGCTGACCCACGACATTCTTGATGCCAGTGGCATTCGCTCCCTTGATGACGGAGCGCATCTTGGTGCCGAAAATCCCGGCCTTCACCGCGCGCGACAGCAGCGCATCAAGATCAGGCATCGGTTTCATGGTCTGGGCGTCGTCCGCCTCATCCGCGAGACCTTTGTCGACCTTGAGGAAGGGCACCACACCGCAAGTGTTCCAGAGGTAGGCCGGCACCGGGGTACCGTCGATGGCCGCATCCATGGTCTTTTCAAACAGGATCGCGCCGAGGATCTTGTCGCTGTTGAAATCGGGCGCGGTGATGATGCGGGCGCGCATCTTCTGGATCTCGCCGAACATCTCGTCGTCATTGCCATAGGCGTCTTCGGTCACACCATAGAGCGCCAGCGCCTTCGGGGTAGAGCCGCCGGACTGATCGAGCGCCGCAATAAAGCCCTTGCCGTTTGCGATACGATCAAGCTGTGCGGTCTGGGTCGAAGTTTCTTGCGCCATAGGTCGGGTCTCCACGAAAAGGGATTGTCTGTCTGGCACCGTCTATACCGCGCCTGCGGCAGGAAACAACTATTAGCATCAGGTGGTTGCGCTAACGCCGTCGCTAACATGACGCGTGGGTAAGAAAAAAGGCAGACCGCGCGGGCCTGCCTTTTACGTTGTAATGATCTGTGGCGCATGCGGCGCCGGGCGTCACACCAGACGCGAGGCTTCCTTGGCGGCGCGAACGAAATCGTCGAACAGCGGGTGCGGATCAAACGGTTTCGATTTCAGTTCAGGATGGAACTGCACGCCGATGAACCAGGGGTGATCCGACCATTCGACGATTTCGGGCAGGCGACCATCGGGGGACATGCCGGAGAATTTGAGGCCGCAGGCCTCCAGCTGCTCGCGGTATTTGGTGTCCACCTCATAGCGGTGACGGTGGCGTTCCTCGATCTTGGTGGTGCCATAGACCTCGGCCACTTTGGAGCCTTCGGCCAGCGTGGCGTTGTAGGAGCCCAGACGCATGGTGCCGCCCTTGTCGTCATCGACCTTGCGCGCGACAGTGTGGTTGCCCTGCACCCATTCTTTCAGGTGATAGACCACCGGCTCAAAGCGTTTCTTGCCCGCCTCGTGGTCGAATTCTTCCGAACCCGCCTCGGAGATACCTGCAACGTTGCGCGCCGCTTCGATCACCGCCATCTGCATGCCGAGGCAGATACCCAGATAGGGCAGCTTGTGCTCGCGGGCATATTGCGCCGCCTTGATCTTGCCCTCGGTGCCGCGCTCGCCAAAGCCGCCGGGCACCAGAATGGCGTTATAGCCTTGCAGGTAGGGAGCGGCATCTTCCTTGTCGAACAGCTCGGCGTCGACCCATTCGATCTTCACCTTCACGCGGTTGGACATGCCGCCATGGGTCAGTGCCTCAGCGATGGATTTATAGGCGTCTTCCAGCTGGGTGTATTTTCCCACGATGGCGATTTTGACTTCGCCTTCGGGGTTGTAAATGCGGTCGGCCACATCTTCCCAACGCGACAGCTTGGGTTTCGGGGCAGGCGCAATGCCAAAGGCATCCAGAACTGCCTGATCGAGACCTTCGCGGTGATAGGCCAGCGGCGCCTCATAGATGGATTTCAGATCCTGCGCGGCAATCACGCTGTCGGCGCGCACGTTGCAGAACAGCGCCAGTTTTTCGCGTTCCTTATGCGGGATCGGACCTTCGGAGCGGCAAACCAGAATATCGGGCGCCAGACCGATGGAGCGCAGCTCCTTCACCGAGTGCTGGGTCGGTTTGGTCTTCAGCTCGCCGGAGGCCTTGATATAGGGCAGTAGGGTCAGGTGCATGAAGATACACTGGCCCCGCGCCTTGTCATTGGCGAACTGGCGGATAGCCTCAAAGAAGGGCAGCCCTTCAATGTCGCCGACGGTGCCGCCAATTTCGCAGAGCATGAAATCCACCTCATCTTCTCCGATAGAGATGAAGTCTTTGATTTCATTGGTTACATGCGGAATGACCTGAATGGTCTTGCCGAGGTAATCGCCGCGGCGTTCCTTTTCCAGCACGTTGGAATAGATCCGGCCCGAGGAGACCGAGTCGGTCTTGCGTGCGGCCACGCCGGTGAACCGTTCGTAGTGGCCCAGGTCGAGATCGGTTTCGGCGCCGTCGTCAGTTACGAAGACTTCGCCATGTTCGAACGGGCTCATCGTGCCCGGATCGACGTTCAGATAGGGGTCCAGTTTGCGCAGGCGGACGGAATAGCCGCGCGCCTGAAGAAGTGCCCCAAGAGCGGCGGATGCCAGCCCTTTGCCCAGAGATGATACAACACCGCCAGTAATGAAAATGAAACGCGCCATGAGTGTTCGGCTGCCCCCGTGAGAAGTCAGAATTCAGCTGCCCGGCGGTTGCAGAAACCGCAGCATCACGGGGCTTTACGTATAAAGGATTCGCGCAAAATGCGCAAGCAAGCCGCAAGATGCTGTTACGGCTGCTTTTGTTCATTCTAAGTGTAGTGGATTCTCGCGAATCCCGCGTCAGACGCAGTGGTCATTGTCGGATCTGCCCAAAGCGGTGAGATCCGCCGGGCCGATCCAAAGGTCCGGACCCGAAGGGCCGAATTTAGTCTGCGCTGGGAACCAGCGGTGCGTTGTCGCCCTGAACCGGCGGCAGCAGATCGCTGCCGAGCGGCGCTTCGGGGGCATCAGCGGCACCCTCTGCGGCAGGGGCGCTCAGGCGGTCGGCGACCGAAGAGCCTGCGGATTTCTGTGCCGCCAGAATGGTCAGCGTGATCGAGGTGCCGATAAAGGCCACGGCCAGGATCCAGGTCAGCTTGCTCATCGCGGTGGCTGCGGCCCGGCCAGACATGGCCCCGCCACCGCCGCCGCCCATGCCAAGGCCGCCGCCTTCGGAACGCTGCAAGAGGACAACGGCAATCAGCCCCAAGGCCAGAAGAAGATGGATGATGAGTACGACGTTTTCCATAGGATCCTACGGCGGTTGGCTGAGTATCGGGCGGTAAATAGGGAAGATTGCTCTGAGGGGCAAGGGCTCAGTTTGCCGAAGCGTGGAGAACGCGGCGCTGTGGCCTCTGAGGCGGCTGAAATGTGCAGGAAATAGCGCAGGATCGGCGCCTGCGGGAGGAGTTGGTGGCGCCTTGCATCAGGCCCGCTGATCCCATCCATGACGGATTGTGACTGGACAGGTTTGCGCTGTGGCGGGCAGTCTCACCCCATGCCTCATGATCACGCTGACGCCCCGCATAGCCTCTTGCCCTCGGATCCTGCCCTGCGCGTCAAGGCGCTGGAAACCCTGCTGACACAAAAGGGGCTGATTGATCCGGCCGCTCTGGATGAGATTATCGACACCTATCAGAACCGTATCGGTCCTGCGAATGGCGCGCGGGTGGTGGCCCGCGCCTGGCACGATCCGGACTTCAAGGCGGCGCTGCTGGCTGACGCCGATCCAGTGCTGGCGGATCTGGGCTACTATGGCCGTCAGGGCGAGCATATGGTGGTGGTGGAAAACACCCCCGCGCAGCACAATATGGTCGTCTGTACCCTGTGCAGCTGTTACCCGTGGCCGCTCTTGGGCATTCCGCCGGGGTGGTACAAATCGGATGCCTACCGCGCCCGCGCCGTGCGTGAGCCGCGTCGGGTGCTGGCGGAGTTTGGCGTGACCTTGCCTGCGGACACATCGGTGCGGGTCTGGGACTCCACGGCCGAGGTGCGCTATCTGGTGCTGCCGATGCGACCCGAGGGCAGCGAAGGGATGAGCGAAGAACAACTGGCCGCATTGGTGAGCCGTGACAGTATGATCGGCACAGGATTGGCGATCGCGCCGGAGGTGGCGGCGTCATGAGCCGGGTCCATGACATGGGGGGACGATTCGGCGATGGGCCGGTGACGCCTGAACCGCAGGGCGCCCCGGTTTTTGCCGAAGACTGGCACGCCCGTGCGCTGGCGATAACGCTGGCCTGCGGCGCGTTGGGGCAGTGGAATATCGACACGTCGCGCCATGCGCGCGAACGGCTGGCACCGCTGGATTACACGCGGTTTTCCTACTACGAGAAATGGCTGGCGGGTTTGGCAACGCTGCTGGTGGAAAAACAGGTGCTGAGCGCCAAGGATCTGGCCACAGCCACTGACGGCAGGGATGGCACGGGCGCAGATCGCGCGGCCCCGCATCCGCTGGCTGCCCGTGCCCTGAAGGCGACGGATGTGGCCGCAGCACTGGCCAAGGGTGGTCCGGCAGATCGCCCCAGCGATGTCGCCGTTGCCTTTGCCCCCGGTGATCCTGTGCGCTGTCGCCGCCCCGGTGGCAATCGGTTGGTGGCGGGTGGTCACACGCGGCTGCCGACCTATGCGGTCGGGGCGCGGGGGTGGATTGTGCGGGTGCATGGGACGCATGTTCTGCCTGACAGTGCCGCCCATGGTCTGGGCGAGGCACCAGAGCCGCTCTATGCGGTGGCCTTTGCGGCATCGGACCTGTGGAGCGCGCCGGAGCATCCGGGTGACGAGGTGGTGCTGGATCTGTGGCAGAGCTATCTGGAGGCGGTATGAGCGGATTTGAGAATTTGGCACAGGCGCAACCGGACCCGGCCTTCGGGCAACCCTGGCACGCGCAGGTCTTTGCGCTGACGGTGCATCTGAATGAACGCGGGGCGTTTTCCTGGGGCGACTGGGTGGCGCGGTTTTCTGCGACGCTGCGTCGTCACGGGTTGGCGAAGGATCTGAATGGTGGCGAGGATTATTTTGCCGCCTGGCTGGAAACGCTGGAACACTATCTGGCCGAGGCTGGAACAGTGGCGGTTGAGGACGCCGCGGATATGCGCCTGAAATGGGAGGCGGCCTATCTCACCACGCCTCATGGCCAACCGGTGCGGCTGGCAGAGCCCGCAGCGCAGGAGGGCTGAGCCCGCGTTATGCACAACGGGCGGGGCCGCTGCGGCGGGTTCATAAACAGGGTGTTCAGACACTGTTGGGGGCATGGTGCTGTGTTGGTGTCTGCGGCTGGATGTCTCCGGTGTGACCTCTTGGTCTGATGGGGTTTATTCGGTGTCTCCTCTTACGGATGAAGAGAAAAGAGGGCGGCGCCGCCGCTAAAGCTCTGGTCAGGCCCGGGTGGGGCCTGGCGGACAGGATATCCTGATCTGCCCCCGCATTGCCTGGCGTGCCAACTGCGCTCAAACGCAGCACCCTGCGGATGCGGAGCCGATCTTGGGTCGTCTTGGTTGGTGGCGCAGCAAGGCGGTCACGCCGACTGCGCAGAGTTGATCGATCAGCGGTCAGTCTGGCAGATTTGCGGGTAATGATCGTGAAGAGGGCGCGCGGTGGCTGCACAACGGGTCGCGCAGGAAGTGGGCTTTGCGAGGTTTGGCCAACGGTCCATGGACCACCTTCGTGACAGGCAAGTCGGATGTCCGTTCCCAGCCCAAAGCAGACATTCGTAGAGTCGGCGGCGCTACCATGCCGCAGGTGCGTAAACGCCAGCCAGTTTTCCCGAAAGCAGACGTGCAAAGGTAAGTCACTATCCCAGCTGGTGCTGCGAGGGTCATCAGCGATGTTGATGCGCCGTTACAAACGATGCGGCCGGATCGAGCTCATATTCGAAGGGTTCAAGCACTGGCGGTGAAGGACCAACACACATCGAATGCCTTCTATAGCCTTCTATAGCCTTCGAACTTGACAAAAACCATAACCGTTCTTGACACCTATTGGCTACTATTTGCAGCACCCTTCTTGCATGAGATGTAGTCCAACAATACAATCGGCATGTTACAGCATCAGATCGATGCGATACCTACCTTTTGTCGGATAAGGTTAAGATCTTTACACTTTAGAATCGCAATGAAAAGTATTAAGTTAATAATTACCTACATATTGACGTCAATTTTTTATGCGAATGGAGTCTGCGCGGAAACATCAGGCGACATCTCTATCTTCATCTCAGGTGAAACAATTAGGATCCCGCTGACAGAAAATTTATATAAAAAAGATACTTACCAAGCGCTAAAGCAAGAATGTGGGGGTAAGCCTATAGCATTCAGTGAGGTTATAATTCTAAACTCAGTACCCGGCACCAATCCCATTCTGGAAACTCTGCTCGATCAAAATAGCAATTTTCGCATAAGTCAAATAGGATTCGGATTTATCGCTGAGGAGGAGTTGGTGGAATGGCCGAGCAAACACCCACGCTTTGAAGTGTCTCGACGTGGCAATAAAATTTTTCTTGTAAACACGCCAGATCTTTTTGGGAATGAGGTAAAGGTAACTTGCCGAGCCAATCTACCAATCTATTCTGATGATGATAATTCTTATGCCTGCCTGGGCATTGGTGTTCGGCCCAGCGGCATGATTATTGATTTTTCTTTTTTTACGGGAGAGGATTTGAAAGGGCATTGGCCAAAGCCGCCAGATATGGCAATGGAGTTTGACGACTTCAGCTGGAGCGAGTCACTGAGTGTTATCGAAAAGTCAATTGAAAATAGAGTTTACTCACTAGAGGAAGACGTATTGTGCAACTAAGTGCAATCTAAATGGAATTCATTTCAGCTCTGATGGAAGGAAGCTTCACTGCAGAGTATGTCAATGGTTTGACGGAGGATCTATTTCCATTAGCGACTGGGCTTATAACAGAAGGTATTATTGACAGCCATCCAGAAGCAGCATTCTACCTTGCGCTTGCTGTGATGGTCGAAGGGCGACCAGGTGTGGAACCCCCTGTCTGGCTTTGGCTGCGAGGCGCAGCAGAAGTAAATATTGGTGTTGGAAATCAAGCAAACTTTATTCGAAATTACAATAACTCACAAGCCGGAGCACGTACCGGAGATTCGGTGTCATTTGATGAGATGAGTGATATCTCAAATATAATGGCACAAAGACTATTTCTCGGCATAAAGAGAAGCTCTGGAGTCATTCCTGATTTGAATTTCATTGCGGAGAACGATGCGCGTGCGGCGGCAGGGATATTGTTTCAAGACGGCGATTTCGGTGGATGGGCCGGATCCCCACTGTTCTTGGCGCTCGGGATCAACGACTACTTTAATAGATATATTGTTGGCGACCGAAACGGTACTTATGACGCATTTGCAATGCTCAAGTTCATGCTTGAAAGTTACCAATCTGCCAACATCGTTGATGCGCTGCTACAAATCTACCAGTGCCCAGATGGAGCTGATGTGGCTGTTACGGCTGTGGCTAGCTTGGCTACGTTTCTGGAAGAGCATTATGGAGTAGACGGAACAAACCTACTTGCGTACTTAACCGTTGGTGCAGATATTAAATTGGGCAAGTTGGGTTCAGACGACACGCTCTCTGCGACTGATGAAATGGACGCCATTCATGGCGGCGCTGGGAACGACACCGTAATTGGTGGGAGTGAGCAAGCCGGATTTTTTGACGGTAACGACCTTTTAGATGGTGGAGACGGTTTGGATGAAGTGACTTTTAACCAAGTCATCGAAACCAAAGCGTTAACTGAAACATTTACGTTTTTAGGTGGCGGAACATCCGAGGACATAAGTTCTGTGGAAGCCTAAAAAAGGCGTTTTTTCTCAGATTGCAGGTTTTGAAACGCTAGAACTGGGAAAAAGCAACGACATTGTACGCATAATAGATGCCTCTGATGTTATGACTATTGATGCGAGTTCTGAAATCGAGGGCGCTGGTGATATTTTCGATCTGAGCCAACTAAAAATCGGAGCTACGGTCGACATCCAAGAAGAAGCGCTCGAATTTTCGGGGATTCATGTTGAAGTTATTGATTTTGAAACAGTGTTGGGATCTTGAGCAGCCCCACTTGAGTGGTCCAAATTAAAAGTTAGTGCATAGTTGGCCTTTGGTCCATCGAGACGATGGTCTCTGGAGCCGGTGGGCGGTAGCCCAGAGCACTGTGGGGTCTTTTGGTATTGTAGTGTTTCCTCCAGCTTTCGATGATAATTTGCGCCTCACGCAGCGAGTAGAAAACTTCCCCGTTCAGCAGCTCGTCGCGCATTCGCCCGTTGAAGCTTTCGCAATAGCCATTCTCCCAAGGTGACCCTGGTTCAATGAACGCAGTTTTGGCCCCGACAGCTTTGATCCAACCCCTGACAGCCTCCGCGATGAACTCTGGGCCGTTGTCAGATCGGATATACGCTGGGACACCACGCAATATGAACAGGTCCGTCAGCGCGTCGATGACCTCGGTCGAGTTCAGCTTTCGCTTCACCCGGATCGCAAGACACTCCCGGCTGTGTTCGTCCAGGATGTTCAATGTCCTGAACGCCCTGCCATCATCTGTCCGGTGATGCACGAAGTCGTATGACCAAACGTGATTGCGATACTCTGGCCGCAGCCGGACACATGATCCGTCGTTGAGCCAGAGCCGTCCCTTCTTGGGTTGCTTCATTGGAACCTTTAGCCCCTCTCGCCGCCATAGACGTTCGACACGTTTATCGTTCACCTGCCAGCCTGCGTCTCTCAGCAGAGCGGCAATCCGACGGTAGCCGTATCGTCCATACTGGCGTGTCAGCTCGATCATGTCCGCAACCAGACGGTCTTCGTCAGCCCGACCAACCGGCTCTCGTCTCTGTGTGGATCGATGCTGGCCCAGGACGCGGCAAACGCGACGCTCGGAAACCTTCATTTGGCTGCGCACAAGATCGATGCAGGCGCGGCGGCGCGAGGGGCTCAGAAGTTTCCCTTTGCGGCCTCGGACAGGATCAATTTGTCCAACGTCAGGTCCGATACCGCCCTACGCAGGCGCTCGTTCTCCTTCTGAAGCCGCTTCAGTTCCTTAAGCTGCTCTGTACCCATGCCACCGTACTTCTTCTTCCAGCGGTAGTATGGTTGTTCAGTCACGCCGATCTGTCTGATTGCATCAATCCGGGGCATGCCTTGCCCCATCAGCACTTCAACCTGCCGCAACTTCACGACAATCTCTTCGGGCTTCGGTCTCTTATTGGCCATCTATGGTCCTCCGCTTTCCTAAACATAGGGGCGGACCACTTCATGGGGGGAGGCTCACCACTGTCGCCTGCGGAAAACCTGACTGCCCTGCGCGCGCGTGGAGGTGGGGCTGAGGCGGTCTCGTGTTTCGCGCGCGGCTTTGCGCCGGGGGGAATCGACGGGCCTCAGGGGCGTGCGCCGGGGCTGGGGGCGGCTTGTGGCCTGTTTCGGAGGGCTCAGCGGCCTAAGATCCTGTGGAAAAGCGGTGCGCAGGCGCGGTGCGGCGAAAAACCGGTTCCCCTGTCTGCGCTGCCTCGTTATACGGAGCGTCGGTTTCAACCAGCATACAGAGGACCTGAGATGGCCAATGTCGTGGTAGTCGGCGCCCAGTGGGGTGACGAAGGTAAAGGCAAGATTGTCGATTGGCTCAGCGAGCGCGCTGATGTCATTGCGCGTTTTCAGGGCGGTCATAACGCCGGTCATACGCTGGTGATCGACAGCAAAGTCTACAAGCTGCACGCGCTGCCCTCGGGTGTGGTGCGCGGCGGCAAGCTCTCGGTCATTGGCAATGGCGTGGTGCTGGACCCCTGGCACCTGATGAAAGAGATCGAGACCGTGCGCGCGCAGGGCGTGGATATCTCACCTCAGACGCTGATGATTGCAGAAAACACGCCGCTGATCCTGCCGCTGCATGGCGAGTTGGACCGGGCGCGCGAAGAGGCGGCCTCCAAGGGCACCAAAATCGGCACCACCGGGCGCGGCATTGGCCCGGCCTATGAGGACAAGGTGGGCCGCCGGGCGATCCGCGTGGCGGATCTGGCGGATGAGGCGACCCTGATTGCCCGCGTTGATCGTGCGCTGCAGCACCATGACCCGCTGCGCAAAGGTCTGGGCATTGAGGCGGTGGACCGTGACGGGCTGATTGCTCAGCTGAAAGAGATCTCCAACGCGATCCTGCCCTTTGCCGCGCCGGTGTGGAAAGTGCTGAACGAGAAGCGCAAGGCAGGCAAACGGATCCTGTTTGAAGGGGCGCAGGGCGCGCTTTTGGATATTGATTTTGGGACCTACCCGTTTGTGACCTCCTCCAATGTGATCGCCGGTCAGGCGGCCACAGGTGTGGGCATTGGTCCGGGCTCCATCGATTATGTGCTGGGCATTGTGAAGGCCTATACCACCCGTGTGGGTGAGGGGCCGTTCCCGACCGAGCTGCTGAATGCGGATGGCACCCCGGATGCAGATGGCGAGCGTCTGGGGACCCGTGGTCATGAGTTTGGCACCACCACCGGCCGTCAGCGGCGCTGTGGCTGGTTTGATGCCTGCCTCGTGCGTCAGACCTGTGCCACCTCCGGTATCACCGGGATTTCGCTGACCAAGCTGGATGTCCTGGACGGGTTTGAAACCCTGAAAATCTGTGTCGGCTATGAGCTGGACGGCAGCCGTCTGGACTATCTGCCGACCGCAGCTGACCAGCAGGCGCGTTGCACCCCCATCTATGAAGAGATGCCGGGCTGGAGCGAGAGCACTGAAGGGGCGCGCAGCTGGAACGATCTGCCGGCCAATGCCATCAAATACGTGAAGCGCGTGGAAGAGCTGATCGACTGCCCGGTTGCGCTTTTGTCCACCAGCCCGGAGCGGGACGACACCATTCTGGTGACCGATCCCTTTGCTGACTGATGTCTGACGAAAGTGGTCTGAGCTACAAGGCGCGGCGGCGTTTGACGCTGGTGATCCTGCTGATCGGCATGCCGCTCTATATCGTGCTGGCGGTCAATGTGATCAGCTGGCTCGACCGGCCCTCGCTGCTGGTGGAGTTGGTGGTCTATGTCCTATTGGGGGTGTTGTGGATCCTGCCGTTCAAATTCGTCTTTCGCGGTGTCGGCAAGGCGGATCCCAATGACCCGGATCAGGATCAGGGCTGAGTTTATGATATTGGCGGGGAAGGGGCGCTGCCCCTCTTGACCTTGCGGTCAATTCACCCCGGAGTATTTGTGGAAAGATGACGGGCGGTTTGCCCTGAACATCTTGCCCTAGACAGAAAGAAGGCGGCCTTTGCGGGCCGCCTTTTTCATGTGTTGCACGGGGGGCAGGGATCAGCCAACAGCGCGGTTGCCGGGTTGAAAGCCGATCTGGCCGGAGGCGGTGAAGCGACCGTTGTCGGCGCGTTCAATCTTGCCCTCGCGCAGCAGCTGGCCAAAGCTGCGCAGCCCGTCTTCTCGGTTGAACTCGGTCCCGTCGACGCCGCGAACCTTGTTCATCAGCTGTGGGCGGGAGAAGTGATCGCGCCCTTCCACAAAGCTCATGTAGGCGGCAGCGGCTTCGAGCAGCTCGCCAAGTTCGACTGCGCCGGTTTCTTCGGCGTAGGCGGCAAAGCCGCCTTCGGTGGCGCTGGTTGCCGGGGCGTCTTCAGCCAGGATCGCAGCGGAGACCCGGCGCGGGCGTACTGGTGCGGCTGGGGCGGCACTGCTGTCGTCGATGCGCTGCTCCTGTACCAGTTTCAGCGGTGCCGGGCGGCTGGCGGGTTTGGCGGGGCGCTGGTCGGCGCCGCTGCGGCCCTCACCGCTGGAGGTCGGGCGGGCATCGGGGCGGCGCGGGCGCACCACGCTGGCCAGATCATCGCGGTAGACCTGCGCGTCATCCTTGTTTTCCAAGGCGCCACCAGCGCTGCGTTCGGTGGAGGCCGCGGCCATCACGGCGCGCAGCTGGCTGTAGGTTTCGCGCGAGGTGCTGTTTTCGGGGTCTTCCAGACGTTCGTCGGCGGCGGCCATCAGGCGGGCAATATCGCCGTCGGCGGTGCTGGTGGCGCCGCGTTTGGCGCCCGGTTGCGGCGCCACGGATGCGGCGGCCTCCTCCGGGGTGCTGATGGGTTGGGGGGCCTCTGTCAGCTGCGCAGGGTGCTGGCGCGTTGCCCTGTCGTCGGGCTGCGGCTCAGCGTTGTCATCTTCGTCGTCATAGGCCGCCTGCGTATCTGAGATATCATCGATATCGTCATCACCGAGCAATTCCGCCTCTACGGCGGCGAGTTCGGCCAGCAGTTCGGCCTCGTCATCGGGGGACAGGCTGCTGTCGGCGGCAGGTTCTGGCGCGGGTGTGCTGATCTGGGGGGCCGGTGCGGCGGTGCTGTCAGCCGCGGGGGCGCTGGCCTCTTCATCGACCGCTTCCAGCGTGCCGCTGGCCATGGCGCCTTCTATCTCGCGACGTTTGACGCGCAGCACGCGGCCCCGCTTGCGCGGCGTTTCGGGTTTTGCGGGTGCGGCCGCGTCAGCTGTGACCTCAGTCTCTTCGGTCTCTTCGGGCTGGGAGTTTGCAGCGGGCGTATCGCTGTCCTGTTCGGCGGCGATATCATCCAGACCGTTCCGATCATCGCTGGTCTCTTCGTCTGAGGTGTCATCCTCAGCCTCGGCTGTGCTGCTGTCGGCGAAGAACGCCTCAGCGCCTTCGGGCACGTTGGGGATGGCCGGCGTGTCAGAGGCGTCAGTGTCTGTTCCAAGGTCGAGGCGGTTCAGCGCCTCGGCGATATCGGCGTCGCTGTCGGCATCGGCGGTTTCAGTGGGGGTCTCGTCCACGCTCTCTGCATCCACCGCATCGTGATCGGCGGAGAGCGCATTGGTAATGTCTTTCACCGCGTCTTCGCGCGCCTGTTCGGCGTGCTGATCTTCGGTGAACTCCTCCGTTGGGGTCTTGGCGACAACCGCGCGAATGCGGCGCAGCTTGGCGGCGATGCTTTCGGCGGAGCTGTCAGTCTCGGCCTGAGCGGGATCGGCCTGGATCGTCTCGGGCTCCACAGTCTCGGCCACAGCCGTATCAGCCGACGCGGCGACGGGTGTGGAGGGCGCAGTCTGTTGCACAGGCTGCAGCGGTACCTCTGCCACTTGAATGGGGGCCTCGGCGGCGGGCTGGATCTGCGGCGCGCCAGGCGCGGCTTCAACGCGTCTGGCGGTCGGCTCAACCGGATCTGCGGCGGTGACCGGAGCCGCAGTCGGGGAGGCTAGGGCGCTGGGAGCGCGGTGCTGCGGAGCATCACCTGCGGGCTGTGTTGGCGTTTCGGCGGCGGGGCTGGTCAGGGTGGCGGCGCGCAGGTGGATGCCTTCGGCGCTGGTGCGGGCCTCGACCTGGCGGGCAACCTCACGCTGGGCAATCCGGGCCAGCATCTCGGCGTCCGGCTGTGGCGGTTCTGCCCCGAAATAACGGTCATCGGAGGCGAGATCGCGAAAATACTCCGCAATCGCCTTCATGGTGCCAAATGAATCGTCGAACCCTTCCAATGTGCAGGAAAAAGTCCCGTAGGAGACTGTCAAAACCTTGTTGTTCTGTACCATCGGATAGGTGTCCTCGCCAAAGTCATTGCCGCTCACGTTGATGGCGCAGGGGGTCAAATTGCGCCCGAATCCGTGCAATTGATCGTATCATTTTGTGTTCAGATTGTGGTCTGTTTCCTTTTCTGCCAGTAATCCCGGTATGAAAGAGCTGATTGTTGAACGGGTTGAGCCGGTGACGCTGGTTGGCGCCGGGGTGCTGGGACCGGATGATCTGGAGGCGGCGCTGGCGCTGGCCCCGGTGTTGGTCGCGGCGGATGGCGGGGCGGCGCATGCGCTGGCGGCGGGGCATCACCCGGTGGCGGTGATTGGCGACCTGGATTCGCTGGCAGCGGAAGTACAGGCGGATCTGGCGCCGGGGGCGCTGCATCATGTGACCGAGCAGACCACCACAGATTTCGACAAGGCGCTGCGGATGATCGGCGCGCCGGTGGTGCTGGGAGTTGGATTTCTGGGCGGCCGGATCGACCATCAGCTGGCCGGATTCAACACGCTGGTACAACCCCATCCCAGTCCCTGCGTGCTGCTTGGCCCGCAGGAGGTGGTGTTCCATCTGCGCGGTGAGATCGCGCTGCCGCTGACGGCGGGGGAGGTGGTGTCGCTGTTCCCGATGCAGCAGGTCACCGGCTGGTCGGAGGGGCTGGCATGGCCCATCGAGGGCTTGCGGCTGGATCCGATGGCGCGGGTCGGGACCTCTAACCGGGCGACGGGGCCGGTGCGGCTCAGGGCGGATGGGCCGGGGATGCTGGTTATTTTGCCGCGGGCCCGGCTGGCGGATGTTGTGGCCGCGTTACAGGCGCAGGCCTGATACGCGGGCCTTTTCCTGTCTCGCCTTGTCTTAAGCAATCTTGTTCTGGCCTAACCGGCCGAGCCGATCAGACCGCCGGCTGTTCGGGTGCGATTGGCGGGTCCTTGAGCAGGAGCGCGGCCCTATCGGCGGCGGCCTTTTGCAGCTGGATCTGGCGTTCGCGCAGGATTACGAAGAGACCGGCGGCAATGGTGATCAGGATGCCAATTGCGGCGAGGCCGTTTGGCAGCTCATCAAAGATCCACAGGCCAATCAGGGCTGCGACCGGAATTTCCAGGTACTGCATCGAGGCCAGTGTGGCAGCGGGTGCGTAGCGCAAGCTCCATGTCATCAGCAGATGCGCGGCGGTGCCCAGCAGGCCGATTGCGGCCAGAAGGCCCCATTGCTCAGCATTTGGTGTGATCAGCGTCAGCACCGGACTATCCGTGATCTGGCCCAGCAGCAGCACGGGGGCCAGTAGCACGCAGGCCATGGTGCCGGAGACCGCCTGAAGGCCCACTGGATCGGTGTCCTTGGCGATCTGGCGGGTGACCAGCATGAACAGCGCAAAGATCACCGCCACCATCAGCGGCCAGAGCGCGTGCCAGCCGACCGTTACAAAGCTGGGCTGGATCACCAGAAGTGTGCCGCCAAATCCGACAATGCAGGCCAGAAGACGGATCATGCCCACCTCTTCGCCCAGCACATATTTGCCGAGGAGCAGCATGATGAAAGGCATCACAAAGGCAATCGCCACCGCATCCGCAAGCGGCAGGTATTTCAGCCCGGTGAACATGGCACCAATGCCCGCGATATGTAGCAGCGTGCGCACAAAGGTGAGGCGCAACACGCGGCCCTGCATCCGCCAGATGCGGCCTGTCGCCCAGATCAGCGGGGCCAGCAGCAGAACCTGAGCGGCAAAGCGGACAAACAGCATCTGTCCGAGGGGAATATGTGCGCCCAGGAGTTTGGCCACCGCATCCCCCATCGGGGCGGTGATGCAGAAACCAAGCATCAGGAGGATGCCGAGAGAGGGGCGGTCATGTGTCATGCGGCCACGCTAGGCGCGGGCGCATGGGGATGCAAGCAGGGGTTGCGATTTGGATCTGGCGGGATGCGTGTTGAGTGTGATCTGCGTCCCGCCAGAAAGAGGTCCTGTGTTCTCAGCAGTTCGGCACGTTCACCGCAAGGCCGCCGAGCGAGGTTTCCTTGTACTTGTCATGCATGTCTTCGCCGGTCTGGCGCATGGTCTCAATACAGGCATCCAGCGGCACGAAGTGCTGGCCGTCACCGCGCAGGGCGAGAGAGGCGGCGGAGACCGCCTTGATCGCCGCCAATCCATTGCGCTCGATGCAGGGCACCTGCACCAGACCTTTCACAGGGTCGCAGGTCATGCCCAGGTGATGCTCCAGCGCGATCTCAGCCGCGTTCTCTACCTGTTCGGGTGTGCCACCCATCACCGCGCAGAGACCCGCAGCGGACATGGCGGCGGCTGATCCAACTTCGGCCTGACAGCCTGCCTCAGCACCCGAGATAGACGCGTTGTATTTCACGAGGCCCGCGATGGCGGCGGCGGTCAGCAGGAAATCCTCGACATGGGTCTCAGACGCGCCTGGCACGTGGTCGAGATAGTAGCGAATGACAGCCGGCAGGGTGCCTGCGGCGCCATTGGTGGGGGCTGTGACAACCTGTCCGCCAGCGGCGTTTTCCTCGTTCACCGCCATCGCATAGACGCTCATCCAGTCATTGATGGTGTGGGGCGCGTTGATGTTCATGCCGCGTTCGGCCTGCAGGGCATCGTGGATCCCCTTGGCACGGCGGCGCACATTGAGGCCACCGGGCAGAATGCCGTCCCGTTCCAGACCCCGGTTGATGCAATCGTTCATCACCTGCCAGATGCGGGCGGTGCCTTTGGCGAGGCTGACCTCGCAGCCGCGCGCGATCTCATTGGCGCGTTTCATACCAGCAATGGATTTGCCGCTGGCCTTGGCCATCTCCAGCATTTCGGCGGCGGACTTGAAGGGGTAGGGCACCGGCTCGCCTTCGTCTGTGGCCTTACCGGCAGCCAGTTCTTCCTCCGTGAGGACAAAGCCTCCGCCGATGGAGTAATACACCTGCCGCAGAATCACGTCGCCCTGGGCATCGGTGGCCATCAGGATCATGCCGTTGGCGTGGCCGGGCAGCGCGTGATCATAGTCGAAGATCATATCGGCCTTGGGGTCGAAATGCAGCGCGCCGAGACCTTCGGGGTGCATGGTGTGGGTTTTGTCCAGCTCTGCGAGGAAGGCGACCGCCTTCTCATCATCATAGTCATGGGCGACAAACCCGCCGAGGCCGAGGATGGTGGCACGATCGGTGGCATGGCCAACGCCTGTGAAGGCGAGCGAGCCATGCAGCGAGGCGCGCAGCCCGTGGAATTCAAACGGCGAGGCGCGCATCAGGTCCAGGAACTTTGCGGCGGCCACCATCGGCCCCATGGTGTGCGAGGACGAAGGGCCAATGCCCACTTTGAACATGTCGAAGACGGAGAGGAACATCAGGTGGCTGATCCTTCTGAGGGATTTGCGTAGGATGGCTGGGTAAAGGGTGTCGGGCCGAGGCCTTCGGCCTCGCAGGCGACAGCCACCGCAGCGCGGCTTTCGAGCGTCGCGCAGAGGCGGTGTAGGCTGGGGTAATGCGCCAGGGTGAACCAGGATCTGTCGGCCTGCGCCGGATAAAGCGCCATCCAG
Source organism: Phaeobacter sp. LSS9 (assembly GCF_003443595.1). Lineage (NCBI taxonomy): Bacteria > Pseudomonadati > Pseudomonadota > Alphaproteobacteria > Rhodobacterales > Roseobacteraceae > Phaeobacter > Phaeobacter sp. LSS9. The sequence continues at coordinate 1,421,887 of NZ_CP031956.1, read as the reverse complement.
CGTATCTGGCAGGCCAGATAATAGTCCAACACCGAAGGGTGCACCGCACCAAACCATGAGGGGCGGGCTGCGGCGGCCTGGTCGAGGTGGGTGAGATGCTGATGCAGGCGCTGACGCAGCACATGTTGCAACTGTGCCTGCTGGTCGGCGTCCGGGCCGATGTATTTCTTGGGATAAAACAGCATCCGCAGATCTGCGTGCAGCGTGTTGGACGCAAAGAACAGCCACTTCAGGAAGGCTGCGCGGTCTGGGCTGCTGGGGGGCGGGGCCAGCGCGCTGTGCCGTTCGGACAGCCATAACAGAATGGCGGCGGTCTCAAACATTGGCCCGTCCGGGGTTTCCAGCACCGGAATCAGCCCGTTCGGGTTCAGCGCCCGGTATTCCGCGCTGGTCTGCGCCTTGGCCCTGCGATCAACCAGTACGCATTCATAAGGCTGGCCAAGCTCCTCCAGCACCAGCCGGATGACCAGCGAGGCGTTATCGGGAGCGTAATGGAGGCGGTAGCTGTTCATCATGGAACCATTCTAAGCTGTCTGCAGGCGTTGGTAACGCCCGTTTCCGACGTTTCCAATAGGAAACACGCAGTTTGCGCAAACCTTCCGGCAGGGTCGCAAGTGGAGGCTTGGTGTACGGAATGAAATGCTTATGCTCCGGTTGTGAGAGGCAGCGCCGCTGCCGAGCCAGACGGAGTGACTGGATGTCCCGCCCTTCATTTGACGATCTCAACGACTGCCAGAAACTGCTGTTTGGAAATGGGGTTGGGCCCTACTGGCTGCCGGAGCGGATGCGAGAGTTGATTACCGAGACAGCCAGCTGGTTTTTTTGCGATGCCAGCTGGCGGCACCATGACTTTGGCTATGCGGTCGGCGGCGACCGCTGGGACCGGGCGCGCTGCGACTGGAAGTTCTTTGTTGCGATGCTGCATGACGCGGTAACGCAGCGCTGGCCATGGGCGTTGGTGACGGTGCCAACGGCAGTATTGCTGAGTGTTCTCTTCTATCTGGCGGTGCGATTGGGGGGCCAGTTTGGATCTTTTGATTACCGCGAAGACTATGCCACGCTGGCAGAGATCCTTGCCGAGTGAGGCACTTGCAGTGGCGAGACGTGGCGATCTGACGCCGGGTCTCGGCAGGCATCCGGTCACCGATGCTGGTCAGACCTACGTGGCCGCGCTGCGGTTTCGCGGCACTGGTGCTATGGGAAACTCGCGCAGCGCCCCCTCGCGTCTGTTGGCAACAATGCGTATAACACATTGAGAACACGTCAATGCAGTCTCATGGAGTCGCGGTCATGACCGGAGAATTATCCCCCATCGACAAGGCCAAATTTGTTGCCGCCAAACGTGCGGCGGAGATGGTTGAGGATGGCATGCGGGTGGGGCTGGGCACAGGCTCCACAGCTGCCTGGCTGGTGCGCTGTCTGGGTGAGATGGTGCAGAACGACGGTCTGCGGATCAAAGGCGTGCCGACCTCCACCCGCACGGCGGAGTTGGCCCGCGATGTGGGGATCGAGATCCTGACGCTGGATGAGGCGAAGTGGCTGGATCTGACAATTGACGGCGCTGATGAATTCGACCGCGATCTGAACCTGATCAAGGGCGGCGGCGGGGCGCTGCTGCAGGAGAAGATTGTCGCCACCGCCTCCGACCGGATGGTGGTGATTGCCGACAAGGCCAAGGAGGTCGAGAGCCTTGGAGCGTTCCCCCTGCCGGTGGAGGTGATCCCCTTTGGCTGGCAGACCACGCAGGCGCTGCTGGAGGAGACTTTGGTCGCGATGGAGGTCATGGGCCGCAAGACGACACTGCGGATGAACGGGGATGCGGCGCTGGTGACGGATGAGGGCAATCATATTCTGGACCTGCACCTCAATCGCATTGGCAATGTGCGGCAGATGGCGCTGGTGCTGAACCAGATTCCGGGCGTGGTTGAGAATGGTCTGTTCGTCGACATCTGCGACACCGTTGTGGTGGGCTATGGCGATGGCAAGGTTGAGGTGCGCGACATCAATGAAGGCACAGTGGAGACTGACCGGCTTGATTTTGTGGAGACCGAGAACCTGTTTACCGATCTGAGTGACTGAGGCGAGACGAATGAGGCTCGTCGACTGGACCTTTCTTGAGATACTGCTGTATTTGGGTCCATATGATGACGAAGTTCTCTCAAATCAGGCCTGCTGTATCTACCGATGACCCTTCGCAGACGCATGAACCGGTTTCGCTGTCGGTAAAGCTGCGCGTGCCGGTGAAACTGCTCTTGCTGTTCTCACTCGCACTGCTCCTGATTGAGGTGGCGCAAAAATTCGACTGGTGGGGATTGGACCAGAGCGGGTACGAGGTCCCTTACATAGGACCTTTGACCTACATAAATATCGTATTGTTTTGGTGCGTTATATCGGGCGGCCTGACTCTCAGCTGGGCGGAGGTTTCCTCAAAAGGAATTGCTACACGCAGGGTCTTGCGTTCATCCTCCTCTACGATCCCCTGGTCCAGAGTTGTTGCTGTTCAGGAAAAGCCTGTAGCTCTGCGCTTGTTCCCCTCCGCACCCTACCGGTCCGCGTGGATCCTTGTGCGTCTGGAAGACGGTGCATTGACCAGACTGCGATGCCCGCTGGAAAACGGCGATGCAAAAGAAACGCGACGGTTTCAGGACGCGTTTGCGTCGTATTGGCCGGATTTGCCCTCGCCGGATGCCAAGGCGGCTTTAGGCTAGACCGGTTGTTGCTATCGCCCCGGTGCTCTTCACGCGGTTTTCACGGTTTCGCGAGTACACCGCCCTCAGGCATTATAAACCGGGCAGCGCACCCCCACCTGCGAGACTGGCAATTCCTTCTGCGCTATGTGATACCTCGCGCAAGACATCAGAAAGGCGACGAACATGAGCTTTGACTACGATCTCTTTGTTATCGGCGGCGGCTCCGGTGGGGTGCGTGCCGCGCGGGTGGCAGCACAGCGCGGCGTCAAGGTGGCGCTGGCGGAGGAGGACCGTTACGGCGGCACCTGCGTGATCCGGGGCTGTGTGCCGAAAAAGCTGATGGTCTTTGCCAGTGAATACGCAGGTATGGTTGAGGATGCGCAGGCCTATGGCTGGGATCTGTCGCCCGGCAGCTTTGACTGGGACCGCTTTAAGACCAAGCTGCACGCGGAGCTGGACCGGTTGGAAGGCATCTATCGTGGCATTTTGAAGAACAATTCGGTTGAGACCTTTGATCAGCGCGCCAAACTGGCGGATGCCCACACGGTTGAGCTGGCGGACGGCACCCGCAAGACCGCGAAACATATCCTGATTGCCACCGGCGGCTGGCCGGTGACGCCGGAGTTTCCCGGCTCGGAACTGGCCATCACCTCCAATGAGATCTTCCATCTGGAAAAACTGCCCGAGACCATGCTGATTGTCGGCGGTGGATATATCGCCTGCGAATTTGCGGGTATCATGAACGGGTTGGGGGTCAAGACCACGCAGTATTATCGCGGTGCGCAGATCCTGCGGGGGTTCGACGATGAGGCGCGCGGCCTGATCTCTGAGGAGATGTGCCAGTCCGGTGTGGCTCTGCATCTGGGCACCAATGTGCTGGAGATGCGCAAAGAAGGCGACAAGATCTGGGTGAAGGCCACCAATGGCGATGAGACGCTGTTCGATCAGGTGATGTTCGCCACCGGTCGCAGCCCCAATGCCGACGGCCTTGGACTTGAGGAACTGGGTATTGAGCGCGACCGCGCCGGGGCCATCGTGGTGGATGAGTACAGCCAGACCGGCGTGCCGTCGGTCTATGCCGTCGGGGATGTGACCAACCGCGTGAACCTGACACCGGTGGCCATTCGCGAGGGCATGGCCTTTGTTGAGACGGTGTTTGCGGGCAACCCGACCAGCCCTGATCACGACCTGATCCCGACCGCGATCTTTACCCAGCCGGAAATGGGGACTGTTGGCCTCAGCGAGGAAGCGGCGGCGGAGCAGGAAGAGATTGAGGTCTATGCGACTTCCTTCAAGCCGATGCAGCAGGCCTTTGCCGGTCGGGCACAGCGGGTGCTGATGAAGCTCATCGTCTCCAAGGCGACGCGCAAGGTGCTGGGATGTCATATTGTCGCTCCGGGAGCGGGTGAAATGATCCAGCTGGCAGGCATCGCCGTAAAAATGGGTGCTACAAAAGAAGACTTTGATCGCACCGTGGCGGTGCATCCGACGATGTCGGAAGAGCTGGTCACGATGAAGACACCGGTGCGGACGGCTTGATTTTTCAGGCAGAAACCACAGGTAGGAACAACAAGCCGCGATGGGCGGTGAGATAGGGATTGGACACATATGGCGGGCAATAACGGTGGCCCCTGGGGGGGCGGCGGCTCTTCTGGCGGCTCAGGCAACAGAGGCAACAACCAAGGCGGCGATGACAATCGTGGGGGCGGACGACGTCCTGATGATGGTCAGATCCCCGAGATTGACGAGCTGGTGAAAAAAGGCCAGGAACAGCTGCGCGTTCTGATGGGCGGCCGCGGTGGTGGCACAGGCGGCGGTGGTCGCGGTGGCGCTGGTGGCGGCGGCGGTGGTCCGCAGCTGACCAAGGGCACCGTGGCGCTGGGCGCGCTGGTGGCTGTCGGGTTCTGGGCCTTTGCCAGTTTCTACACCGTGAAGCCGGAAGAGCAGTCGGTTGAGCTGTTTCTTGGAGAGTATTCCTCCACCGGGCAGCCCGGCCTGAACTTTGCGCCTTGGCCGCTGGTGACCAAAGAAATTCTGCCAGTGACCCGCGAACAGACTGAAGACATCGGTGTGGGCGGCGGTCGTGGCTCTGAGGCCGGGCTGATGCTGACCGGCGATGAGAACATCGTTGATATTGATTTCCAGGTGGTCTGGAACATCAATGATCCGGCGAAATTCCTGTTCAACCTGCGCGATGCGCGGACCACCATCCGCGCGGTATCGGAATCCGCGATGCGCGAGATTATCGCCCAGTCTGAGCTGGCACCGATCCTGAACCGGGACCGTGGCGCGATTGCCTCGCGTCTGCAGGATTTGATCCAGTTCACGCTGGATGACTACGACAGCGGCATCAACATTATCCGCGTAAACTTTGACAAAGCGGATCCGCCGGCCTCGGTTATTGCGGCTTTCCGCGATGTTCAGGCCGCGGAGCAGGAACGTGACCGTCGTCAGAACGAAGCCGACGCCTATGCCAACAACGCGCTGGCCGAGGCCCGCGGTCAGGCGGCTGAGCTGCTGGAAAAAGCTGAGGGTTACCGCGCGCGCGTCGTGAACGAAGCGCAGGGTGAAGCCAGCCGTTTCTCTGCGGTTCTCACCGAATATGAGAAGGCCCCTGACGTGACCCGCAAGCGTCTCTATCTGGAGACGATGGAAGAGGTGCTTGGCCGCGTCGACAAAATCATCCTGGATGAGCAATCCGGCGAAGGTCAGGGCGTCGTTCCCTATCTGCCTCTGAATGAACTGCGCCGTGGAGGTAGCAACTGATGCGTAAATCAACTCTCTTGCTGCCCGCACTGGTGATTATCGCCATCACCGCGCTGTCGTCGGTGTTTATCGTGGATGAGCGCGAGAAGGCGCTGGTTCTGCAGTTTGGCCGCGTGGTTTCCGTTAAGGAAGAGCCGGGGCTGGCGTTTAAGATCCCGCTCATCCAGGAGGTTGTGCGTTACGACGACCGTATCCTGAGCCGTGACATTGATCCGCTGGAAATCACCCCATCTGATGATCGCCGTCTGGTGGTTGACGCCTTTGCTCGGTATCGGATCACTGATGTGAACCGGTTCCGTCAGGCCGTTGGTGGCGGCGGTATCACCGCTGCTGAGAGCCGTCTGGATTCGATCTTGCGTGCGCAAACCCGCGAAATCCTCGGCTCCGTCAGCTCCAACGACATTCTGTCGTCGGACCGGGCTGCGCTGATGCTGCGAATCCGCAACGGCGCCATCGCTGATGCCCGGGCATTGGGGATTACCATCATCGACGTTCGCCTGAAGCGGACCGACCTGCCGTCCGAGAACCTCGATGCGACCTTTGAGCGGATGCGCGCCGAGCGTGTCCGCGAAGCCACCGATGAGCGGGCCCGTGGTAATGAGGCCGCACAGCGGATCCGGGCGCAGGCCGACCGGACCGTGGTTGAGCTGGTCTCTGAGGCGCAGCGCGAGGCGGAGATCATTCGTGGTGAAGCCGATGCCGAACGCAACGGCATCTTTGCGCAGGCCTATGGTGCGGATCCTGAGTTCTTTGAATTCTATCGCTCGCTCAACGCCTATGCCGCGTCGTTGCAGGCCGGGAATTCCACCATGGTGCTTTCGCCGGACAATGAGTTTTTCAACTATCTGAAATCCTCCAACGGCAAGCCCGCGGCAGCTGCCCAACAATGATCACCGGTGCAGAAATTCTGCGCATGGGTATGAGAGAACAGAGAAGGGGGCTGGCCGTTGGGTCGGCCCCTTTTTCGTCCGGCTTTTCCTGGGTGTGTTCCCCTGCGGAAGCTCACCGGGTTTCACTTCGAATTGAATACGTGCAACATTCGTTGTGACCGTTTTTGAAAAGACTACATTACAGCCCATGATCCGCTGCGGACCCAGAGGTGCATGCCCGTGCAGGCCCCGCCGCAGAAGATGGAATTTGGCGACAACTAAGGAGTAGTTTCGTGCAGCCACAGGCAATGAAAAATACAATCAGCAGCGCTCGCGCCGTTGCGCGCCAGACCGCGCGCCAAACGACGCAGTGGCGCCTGCTCTGGCTGGCCATGATCAGCACCCTGATGGTGCTGGCGCAAGTGGCCATCGCGCAGGCCCGGCCCGAGAGCCTGGCGCCGCTGGCAGATAAGGTCAGCCGTGCGGTGGTGAATATCACGACGACAACCGTCGTCGAGGGGCGGTCTGGTCCGCAGGGTATCGTCCCCGAAGGCTCGCCTTTTGAAGATTTCTTCCGCGAGTTTCAGGACCGCAATGGTGGTCAGGGTGACCGCCCGCGCCGATCTTCGGCGCTTGGCTCCGGTTTTGTGATTTCGGAAGACGGCTATATCGTCACCAACAACCACGTTATCGAAGAAGCCGATGAGATCGAGATCGAATTCTTTCCCGGCGAAGGCCAGCCGGCGCAGCCGCTGCCAGCCAAGGTCGTGGGCACTGATCCCAACACCGATATCGCGCTTCTGAAGGTCGAAGCGCCGATGCCGCTGACTTTTGTCAAATTCGGTGACAGCGATCTGGCACGTGTTGGCGACTGGGTGGTGGCGATGGGCAATCCGCTGGGGCAGGGGTTCTCTCTCTCGGCGGGCATCGTCTCCGCGCGCAACCGCGAGCTGTCGGGGTCCTATGATGATTACATCCAGACCGATGCGGCGATTAACCGGGGGAACTCCGGCGGGCCGCTGTTCAATATGGACGGCGAAGTTGTTGGTGTGAACACCGCCATCCTGTCGCCCAATGGCGGCTCCATCGGGATCGGGTTCTCCATGGCGTCCAATGTGGTCAGCAAGGTTGTGAACCAGCTGAAGGAATTCGGCGAAACCCGCCGTGGCTGGCTGGGTGTGCGCATTCAGGATGTGACCAAGGACGTCGCCGAGGCAATGGGGCTGGACAGCGCTAAGGGTGCGTTGGTCACCGATGTGCCGGAGGGTCCGGCCAAGGCAGCGGGACTGCTGGCGGGCGATGTGATCCTGTCCTTTGACGGTGTGGATGTGAAAGACACCCGCGCGCTGGTGCGTCAGGTCGGCAATACCGAAGTGGGCAAAGCCGTGCGTGTGCGGGTCTTCCGCGAAGGCAAAACCGAGACGTTGCGAGTGACCCTGGGGCGCCGCGAGGACGCGCAGCGCCAGAGCACCCCGGCCAGTGGCGATGACACCGCGCCTGACATGACCGAAAAGCAGCTGCTGGGTCTGACCGTCAGCCGTTTGAGCGAGGATCAGCGCAGTGAGCTGAACGTGCCCGATGGCATGGACGGTCTGGTGATCACCTCGGTTGATGAGACCTCGGAGGCCTGGGAAAAGGGCATGCGCGCCGGTGATCTGATCACTGAGGCAGGTCAGCAGAAACTGACCTCCATCAGCGAGCTGGAAGCGCGTATCGACGAAGCGAAAGAAGCGGGTCGCAAATCGCTGCTATTGCTGGTGCGTCGCGCAGGGGAGCCACGTTTTGTGGCGCTGAACCTGTCTGAGTGACCTTTCGCTGCGGGCTGCTGCAAACAGTGGTCCGCTGCTGATGCGGTGCCTCGCTGCGCAGTCTCGAAACGCTGACGCAGGGGGGATATCGAGTGAGATCGCAAGACAAAAGGGCCGGGCAGGGATGCTCGGCCCTTTTGCGTGGATCACAACAGGGTGGCGAAATTGCCCCCAAGCCCTTGGTCCGGCGCGTCACGGACTCGCGTCGGCGGAAGATGTCTGCACATAGGTCCAACGACCCCAGGCACCTCCCGGCACCGTCTGTTCGATCCAACGAGCTGTTCTTAGGTTTCCGCCGCCCCAGATGGCGCAGATGGTCCCCGGTGTGCGCCCGGCGGATGTCCTGGGTCCCGTCGAGCCATGTGCCGTGACACATGGCTCTTGATGGGACAGGCTGCCGTTGGGATGGAACGGATAACGACGGCCTGACACGAGCATGCCCCTAAGCCACCGCGGTGGTCTGTAACCCAGTTCACAATTGAGTAAGATTATCGGGATGTGGTCCTGCGCGGCGGTCGGTGCCTGATCCGGGATCGGGGCTGGGGGACGCAGGGCGCGTCAGCCGATGTCGGGGTCGGCCAATAGTTTCAGCGCGGCCCGGTCGCGGATGGTCAGACCACCACGGCTGATGTCAATCACGTCACTGCGCTTCCATTGCGACAGGGTTTTTGACACTGCTTCGCGCGTGGCACCGACAAATTCCGCAAGTTCGCTCTGCGACAGTGACAAACGTCCGTCTCTGCCCTCGGTGGTCAGATACAGCAGCTTGCGGGCCAGCCGCACAGGCATCGGCAGAAAGACCTGTTCACTGTATTGGGTGTTCATCCAGCGCATCCGTTGGCCCGCCAGCCGCAGCAGATCCCCGGCCAGCGCGGGATGGTGTTGCAGCTTTGTAAGCACATCGCCGCTGCGCAGGCGGCGCAGGCGGCTGGGTTCCAGCGCCGTTGCGGTCGCAGTGCGCGGCCCGGGATCAAACAACGCGATTTCGCCAAAGACGGCGCCGGGGCGCATGATGTCCAGTGACAGTTTGCGCCCGGCTGAGGACAGGGTGGAGAACTCCACCGCGCCACTGACAATGGCATAGAGTGCGTCGCCCTCATCGCCCTGCTCGAACAGCTCTTCACCGGCCTGCAGCAGCACTTCGCTGGCCTGACTGTCGAGCATTTCCAGCAAGCGGTCAGAGGCACCGGAGAGAAAGCCACGATCAGGCAGCAGCCATTTGCGCCGCGCAGCGGAGCGCGCGCTGCCGGAGCCTGTGGTGCTGTCGGTGGTGGTGCCGGAGCGGGGCAGAGCGCCGGGGGCAGGCGGCAGCGGGCTCATGCCGGGCCTGCGACGATGACGGAAGGGCGATGGAGATCTGTCTCAGGTTTCAACGGCAACCAACCCCAGTTTGCGGGCGCTGAGCAGCGACAGCTGATCATTGTCGAACCCGTCCTGTTTCTGAAATTTGCGGACGGAGGCGCGGGTGGCACTGTCCAGCTGGCCGGTGATCTCCCCGGTGTAGAGGCCGCGTACCGCCAGCGCACGTTGCAAAGACCCGACAAGTTGCGGGGTCATATCCACCGGGCAGGGCGTTTCAAACCAGCTTTCGCGGCGGGGGCGCACGATTTCCTGGCGGGTCTCGCGGCGAAAGCGGGCCGGTGCAATCACCCGCCCGTCCGGCGCGGTCCTCGCTGGGCGGGTCATCACCTGAACGGTGACAGTCTCGATCACGGCGGGTGTGGTATGGGTGGCCCAGCAACTGCCGGGGGCCGCACCGGGCGGGGCGGCGGGGGCATTGCGGGAGACCTGGGTGCTGTTGCCACCTGCCGGAGGTTCCGCACAGGCGCTGAGCAGCAGCCCAGTCAGCACAAGCGAGACTAGGCGCAGGTTGGCCCGCCACCAACGGTCGCGCCTGAAACAGGCCTGTCCCAGCCAGGGCCCACGCGGGCGCAAGAGGTCAGCCATGAACAAAGTCCCCGTGACGAAACACCGTGGTGAAACGCCTGTGTCAAATTTTCAGCAGCCGTGATGCCGCGATGGCCCGTCCGCATGGGCGCATCTGTCCCTAGGCTACCGCAATTCGGGCTCCGGCGCAAAGCCCCGTTGCCGCTGTACCGGGACCGGCCCGTCGAACGTCGCCACACGAAGGCCGGGAACGGCGTAAGTGGCGCTGGATGGGAGTCGCCAGAGCGCAGGAGTTTTGCTCAAGCCGCGGTTTCTGACTGGCGCGGTGGCCAGTGGTTGGCTACAACCTCGGACGCAACGCGAAAAAGGATGCAGCTGACGATGGCAAAGATCACTTATGTCGAACACAACGGTGCCGAACACGTTGTAGAGGTGGCCAACGGCCTGACCGTGATGGAAGGCGCGCGCGACAACAATATCCCCGGTATCGAGGCAGATTGCGGCGGTGCCTGCGCCTGTTCGACCTGCCACGTCTATGTCGATGCCGGTTGGGTGGAGAAGCTCCCCGCCAAGGATGACATGGAAGAGGACATGCTGGATTTCGCCTATGAGCCTGATCCCGCGCGCTCACGCCTGACCTGCCAGATCAAGGTGACGGATGATCTGAACGGTCTGGTGGTGCACATGCCCGAGAAACAGATCTGATGCTGTCGGGGTCTCAGGCGCGGCGGTCTCTGTCGCGCGCCTGGCCCCGGTTCATGCGCCGCGCAGCGCGGCCCTTGCGTCGATGGCGCGCCGGCGCCAGTGGCGGTGTCACCAAACGCTCGGGTCACGTCGGGATCTGGGGCGTTGTCCTGTCGATTGGCCTTGCTGGAGTCGGCGCGGGCGCGGACACGCTGTCGGCCCTGACTGACGCGCAGTTTGACGGACCCGTCACCCATTATCCGCATGGGGTCTTGGGGGATCGTATTGAGTATTCTGCGATGGTGCTGCAGGACAGCCATGGGCGTCGCCACCGTATCGATCTGCCTGCCGGTGGCGCGGTCTTTGAGGATTTGGCCCCGCGCCTATGGGATGTGACCGGAGATGGCCTGCCGGAGGCGGTGGTTGTCGAAAGCGATCCGCAGGCAGGCGCACAGCTGGCAATCTATGGGCTGCGCGGCGGGGCAGTGCGTAAGATCGCGGCAACGCCGCATATCGGCACCCGGTTCCGCTGGCTTGCGCCGGTTGCTGCAGCCGATCTGGACGGCGACGGCCATATCGAGATCGCTTACATTGACCGCCCGCATCTGGCCAAAACCCTGAGGATCTGGCGCTATCGCAACGGGACGTTGCAGGAGGTGGCACAGCAGGCAGGGCTGACCAATCATCGCATCGGTGAGGATTTCATCACCTCCGGGCTGCGTGACTGCGGCGCGGGGCCTGAGCTGATCACGGTCGATGCCGATTGGACGCGCGTTATGGCAACGTCGCTGGTGGACGGCCGGCTGATCAGCCGCGATATTGGCGCATTTTCGCATCGGGACCAGCTGGCGGCACATTTGCGCTGCCTGGATCCCGCATAGCCGCTGGATAGGGGCGCGGCGGACGCCATCGCACCCATTGGTAAAGTTGCGCGTATTTTTTTCCCACGGCCTGAATTGAGTGCCCGTTGCGTTGCAGGTTTGTTCACCACTTTGCCCGTAGTCTCTTGTCCAAAGACACCTCCCGGGATGCTGCGGATTCGACCGGGGCGAACCGTGGTGGACCTCGTTTGTAAGCAGGAGACAGGCGCGTGACCTTTTCACCCTATGTGCTGGGCACCGGTATCGCCGGATGGAATTTCCTGGACCGGACCCGCGTCCAACAGCAGCAGATATTCGAGAAATCGCCGATCTTGGATCGGGCGGTGCAGGATTTCACCCAGAAGATTGAAGGGATCCAGAGCTCCGATCAGCTGCTGGACGACTATAACGTGCTGAAGGTCGCGCTGGGGGCTTTTGGCCTTGAAGAAGATATCAACAACCGCGCGTTCATCAAGAAAGTGCTGGATTCCGATCTGTCAGAGCCGACGTCATTCGCCAATCGCCTGAATGACAACCGCTATCTCGGTCTTGCGCAGACCTTTGGCTTTGGTGGTGAGACGGGGCCGCAGCTGCCCAGCTCCAGTGTTGAAAAACCCTATGCAAATGTCGCCAGCCCGGAGGATCTGCTGTCCAACCAGACCCTGCTCAATCAGGCGCTGGATGATTTCGGTCTGAAAAAATATGCAGGCAATGAGTTCTTTCTGATGCGGGTGCTGGAATCCGACACCACCGATCCTGCGTCGTTTGTGAACCGGTTGAGCGACAGCAAGCTGGCCGATTTCGCCAATGCGTTTCAGTTCAATCAGCCACCTGAGTACACCAGCAGCATGGAGGCGCTGGTGGGGGAATTCAATGCCATGAATGATGGCGATGGGCCGGCCACTGCGGATGAGTTGTTGGAGAACAAGGACCTGCTGGCGGCGGTCGTTGAGAGCTTCGATCTGGAGTATACGAATACCATTTTCCTCAAGCGGATGCTGGAATCCAATCCATATGATCCGGATTCGCCGGTGAACCAGCAGGAGGACCCGCGCTATCTGGCGATGTCGCGGGCCTTTGGCTTTGGCATTTCCGACATCAACAGCTTTACCAGCCCGGAGGAGCTGCTGGCGCAGCCTCAGCTGCTGGAGGATGCGCTGGAGCAGTTCAACCTGAGCAACCCCGGTGAACAGTACATCCGGGACGTGCTGGAGTCGGACCTGTCGGATCCAAATTCCTTCGTGAATCAGCCCAGCAATCTTGCCTTTTATGACTTTGCCGAGGCCTTTCAGAATGATTGGCCAAGCGCGCCCAGCCGGATGCAGGTGCTCGCCAATGAGGTGGGGGGGAAACTGGCCGGCTATGAGCAGCCACAACAGTTTGTCTTTGACTTCGACGCCTTTGAGGCGGGGCTTGATGTGTTCAACATCAGCGAACGGGAGTTGGATTTTGACGTGATGATCAAGGCGTTCGAATCCGATCTTTCCTCTGAGATTTCATATGCAAACCTGCACCGCGATCCGAACCTCAAGGCGATGGCGCATGCTTTTGCCTTCAACCCGGGCGGCAGTGATCACACCTATCCGGCTGGCTTTGCACAGGAAATCGCGGATCTATACAAGGATCGGAACTTCGAAATCGCGATCGGGGAAAGTGATCCGAACATGCGCCTGGCGCTGTCGCTGGAGCGTGAGTTGCAATCAATCGCGGATGCCGGGGGCAGCGAAGATGCGCATTGGTTCGGGATTATCGGCTCGCCGCCGCTCAAATCCATGTTCGAAACGGCGCTTGGCCTGCCGGCGAGTTTTGGGCAGCTTGATGTCGACCGTCAGGTGAATGAGATGAAAGAGCGTGCGCAGACATCTTTTGGCACAACGCATCCGGCTGATCTGCTGGAAACAGAGAAACTGGATGAGTTTCGCAACCGGTTTTTGCTGCTGAGCGGTCTGAACAGTGATCAGGCGGCAAATGGGTTCAGTGATCCGATCTTCACCCTGTTCCAATAGGAACGACTGCATGGCGACCCATCGCGGCGCCTACACCCTGTGATACCGGACGCGACCGACTGGGTATCGGAGGTGTCTTGGCGCGCGGCGTCATACGGATGCGGACCTGCGCAGACGCGGCGTCTAGGTCAAAGGGTTCTCTTATGGCATGACCCGCCGGCTGCGATTTGATCGAAAGATCCCGTTGGCTGTGATCCATACAACGCGGTGTCCTGTAGGGCCGTATCACAGCAGGCTTGGTCATGTTGGACTGCGCCGTCAGGCTTGATCCCTTGAGGAGGTACCCTCCTAGGCTCAATCATATCCGGCCATGGTGGGACGTGCCATATCGAGCCGGATCAGGAATGGCTGGTGGGACTTGACTGAAGTGATGCCGGGAGGATCGGGGACGTGCGTATTGAGGCCGGGAGTTCTGATGCCAACCAACTGATACCGAGATGTTTTCCAATCGAACGACTGCTGCTGGGATCGTCGTTGGAAATGTGGTTCGAATCTGTCGTCACCATGGGGGAACCGGTCATGTCGACGCGGACCCGATTGAGATGAAACATACTGATCCGGGTTCTATCGAGGCAGTTCATGATTGAGGGTGGCCGTCCCGTCGGGCGGTACCTCCCAGCGCTAGTGACGTTTGGACACATGCGCATGCGCAGCCCAATCACGTCGCCCAATCACCTTGCCCGGATCAAGGGGACACGCCAGACCAAGTGGGGCGCATCAAGCGGATCACATCAGACGGATCATATGGGTTGCTCAATCTGGGCAGGGACCAGACTGATCGCAGATCAGTGGTGGCGGAGCGCTGCGCCGCGCCTTATGGGCCAAGCCCTGCCGGATCTGGGTTGGCTCAGATCCGAGATTGCCGCCCGGTGCAGAGACCGCAGCGGAGGATCAAGGATCGGGGCTGCCAACCACATGGTCCCCGTCGATGTCGCCAAGCGACGAAAACAAGGCGGCGGTATTGCTGACCCCCATTTTTTTCAGCAAGCGCGCCCGGTGCACCTCCACCGTGCGATAACTCAGGCCGAGGCTGCGGGCGATTTCCTTGCTGGTTTTGCCCTCGCAAAGCAGGGAGTAAACTTCCCGTTCACGCCGGGTCAGTGGCTGATAAGGGCGTGAGCGTGACAGGTCAGCGAAGCTCCAGACCGCGCGTGCCAGCGGATCCTCAGGGGTGAAACTGTGGCCACGCACCCGCACCCAGAACAGGCTGCCGTCCTTGCGCCGCATGACCCGTTCATCCCAATAGGGCGCCCCGGTCCCCAATGTATCGTCACCACGGCTGCGCAGGTTCAAAAACTCCTCCTCGGACGGGTAGAGAAAGGCGAAGAGTTGGTCCAGAAGTTGCTCGCGGGGATAGCCGAACATTTCGCAGAACCGCCGGTTGCAGTCTCTGAGCACCCGGTTTTCCGTGACGACGATCCCGACCGGCAGGAAATCATAGGCCAGCTGCATCAGGTCACGATCGGCAAAAAGCTGGTCGAGTGTTTCGGGGCTGGGGTGGGTCTGCGGGCGTTGGGCCGTCATCTGATCCTGCTGGTGCTCCTCGGGTGGCCATAGGGCTGCGCATACCTGCTGGCACAGCATGAGCAGCGGGAGCTATGGCCATTGTTGCGAGGACCTTAGCGGAGCGAGAGCAGCGTGAAAACCGGCTGCGGGACGCGCCGGTGATCAGGACAGGTAGTAGTCCACCGGCTGCAGCGGCGGTGGCGCGTCCTGTCCCAGCTTCGGCGCCAGCGCCCGCTCTACCGTGCGACAGATCGCGTCCAGCGGCAGGCCGTTCACCGTCTCACCAAAGGGATGCGACAGCTCTTCGGTCACCTCGGCAAGGCCGAAGAACACATAGGCGACAATGCCCACAAATATCGGTGTCAGCCAGCCCGCGCCATCAATCAGCGCGAAGGGCAGGAGCAGGCAGTAGAGATAGGTCGTGCGGAACACCAGCAGCGAATAGACATAGGGCAGTGGCGTGGTTGCGATGCGCTCACAGCCGGCCTGCGCCAGCGCGATGCTGGCGGTGCGCTCGGCCAGTGCCTTGCGAGCGAAGCCATCGTCCGCACCAAGGGCAACTGTTGCGGCAAGCGCATCCAATGCGGCGCAGGGGGCATGGGGGGATCCCGAAAAATCATCGCCTGCCCAACGGATTGCGGGGGTCGTGTCTGTCTCTTTGCGCAGATTGATGCGGTGCAGATGCAGGAACCCAAGGGCGAGCCGCAGGATTTGCGCCCGCCTGTCCGGGTCAGCAACGAAGAGGTCGACCTCGCGGCTGAGACTGCGCAGATCCGCAACCAGCTGGCCCCACAACCGCCGGCCCTCCCACCAGCGGTCATAGGCGGCGTTGTTGCGAAACCCCAGAAACAGCGAAAGCGCGATGCCAAACACGGCAAAGGGCGCCGCATTTGTATGGGGCAACGGCAGGACGTTGGCGTCGATCCACAAGACCAGCGCAGACAGGGCCGAGAGCCCGAGGATCCGGGGCAGAATGCGGGGCAGGACGGAACCGCGCACCGCAAACAGCAGCTGCATCAGTCCGGGTTTGTCGCGAAGGATCATCGGCGGTGGCTCCGAGGGAGGAAAAGGGGACAAATAGCAGCTGGCACGAGGCTGGCAGATCCATGCGCCGATAGTTGGCGCAGGCGCGGGCAGTGGCAGCTTAGACCGCAATCCAGCCTATCGCCCGTGCAGAAAACGGCAGCTGGCAGGTGTTCGCGGCGGTTTTCCGTCGGATCTGCAAGGGTGTCCAGATATTCTGACATTCAGAGAACCGAGTGGCGGCGGTGCTGCCGGGCGCCATGCGCCCGGCCACGCCCAACTGTGTCGGGCTATCTTTGATTGGTCGTGAACAGGCGGGAGGGCCTGCTGCGCGTGTCCTATTTCAGCGCGCGCCAGCCGATATCACGGCGGAAGAACCCCTGCGGCCAGTCGATGCCATCGACCATCGCATAGGCGCGGTCGCGGGCCTCTTGCAGAGTGTCGCCGCGCGCCGTCACATTCAGCACCCGGCCGCCAATCGCCAGCACTTTACCATCTTCGGCCTTGGTGCCCGCATGGAACGCCATATTGCTGCTGTCTTCGGGCAGGCCTTCCAGGCCTTTGATTTCAGACCCCTTCTCATAGGCGCCCGGGTAGCCTTCCGCCGCCATGACCACAGTGATCGCATGATCATCGGCCCAGTTTACCTGCGTTTCAGCCAGACGGCCCTCAGCGGCAGCCTGCATCAGGTCCAGCGCCTGCGCGCCGAGGCGCATCATCAACACCTGACATTCCGGATCACCAAAGCGCACGTTGTATTCCACCAGCCGGGGTTGCCCATCCTTGATCATCAGGCCCGCATAGAGCACGCCCTGATAGGGCATGCCGCGTTCGGCCATCACCCGCATGGTTGGTTTCACGATCTCTGCCATCGCTTTCGCTTCGATCTCCGCTGACAAGACCGGCGCGGGGGAATAGGCGCCCATGCCGCCAGTGTTGGGGCCGGTGTCGCCCTCGCCGACGCGTTTGTGATCCTGGGCGGAGCCGATGGCCAGCACGTCTTCGCCGTCGACCAGCACAAACAGGGAGGCCTCTTCGCCTTCCATGAATTCCTCGATCACCACCTCGGCACCGGCGCCGCCAAAGGCGCCGCCGAACATTTCGTCAATGGCGGCGATGGCCTCGGTCTCGGTCATTGCGATGATCACGCCTTTGCCGGCGGCCAGACCGTCAGCTTTGACCACCGTGGGGGCGCCGTGGTGGCGCACATGGGCCTTGGCGGCCTCGGCATCGGTGAAATGGCCATACCCGGCAGTGGGGGCGTTTGCCGCGTCGCAGATTTCCTTGGTAAAACTCTTGGAAGCTTCCAGTTTGGCCGCAGCTTCGGACGGGCCAAAGACCAAGAGCCCTGCGTCGCGGAGGCGGTCAGCCACACCGGCGGCCAGCGGCGCCTCCGGGCCGATGATCACGAAATCAATGGCGTTTTCCTCAGCGAAAGCTGCCACCGCGCCGCCATTGTCGATGTCGAGAGAGGCGCAGTCAGCGATCTGCGCAATGCCGGCGTTGCCCGGTGCCACGATCAGCTTGTCGCATTTGGGGTTCTGCATCACCGCCCAGGCCAAAGCATGTTCGCGCCCGCCGCTGCCGAGGATAAGGATGTTCATTGACGCGTTCTCCGATCTGCCTGAGCCCTGTGACTCCCCAGCGCCAGCCGGGGCTTGCCTTGCTTGCCGCGGGTTCTATGCTGCGCGGACTTTCAAAACAAGAACTCAGTAGGTGCCTTTGCGCCGCAGGAGAGCAGCCCCGCCATGTCAGACCTGTTTGATGATCCAACCCCATCCGACCGGCCCGGGCAGAATGCCCCCGAATTCACCGTCTCGGAAATCTCAGGTGAGGTGAAGCGCACGCTGGAGGGCACCTTCGGGCGCATCCGGGTGAAGGGCGAGGTGGGCCGGGTGTTCAAGGCGCGCTCCGGGCATCTTTATTACGACATCAAGGATGACCGTTCCGTGCTGGCTTGCACCACGTGGAAGGGGCAGATCGCCAGCCTCTCCGTGGTGCCGGAAGAGGGGCTGGAAGTGGTTGTCACCGGCCGGCTGACAGCGTTCGGCGGGCAGTCGAAATACAATATGAACGTCGATGAGGTCGCGGTTGCCGGGCAGGGCGCGCTGATGGCGCTCCTTGAAAAGCGCAAGAAACAGCTGGAGGCGGAAGGCCTGTTTGCGCCGGAGCGTAAGAAGCCGCTGCCGTATCTGCCACAGATCATCGGGGTGGTGACCTCACCCTCTGGGGCGGTGATCCGCGATATCCTGCACCGGCTGCGCGACCGGTTCCCGCGCAAGGTGCTGGTCTGGCCGGTTGCGGTGCAGGGCGCCAACTGCGCGCCGGAGGTGGCCCGCGCCATTGAAGGCTTCAACCAGCTGACACCGGGGGGCGCGCTGCCACGACCGGATCTGATCATTGTGGCCCGTGGCGGGGGCTCGATCGAGGACCTGTGGGGCTTTAACGAGGAAATTGTCGCCCGGGCTGTCGCGAACAGTCAGATCCCGCTGATCTCAGCCGTGGGGCATGAGACGGATACCACGCTGATTGATTTTGTGTCGGATCGTCGCGCGCCGACCCCGACGGCGGCAGCAGAACTGGCGGTCCCAGTGCGGTTGGAGCTGCTGGGCTGGACCGAGAATCAGGGGGCGCGGCTGGTGCGCTCTGCCGGGCAGGCGGTGCAGCAGCGACGGCAGAGGCTGAACGATCTCGCGCGGGCTCTGCCAAAGCCCGATACTCTATTGGAAACGCCGCGCCAGCGACTGGACCGGGTGTCTGAACGGCTGCCCGATGCGCTGATCCGGGGGGTGGAGCGTCGCCGTCTGCGGCTGAGCGAGGCGGCGGCTGCGCTGCGGCCCAGCACGCTGCGTCAGCTGGTCACGGCCCGTCAGGATCGGCTGCGCAATCTCTCGTCACGGCTGACGCTGCGCCCGATCCAGCAGGATCTTACCCGCCAGCATGATCGTATCGGCCAGCTGGCGCAGCGGCTTGAAACCGTGCAGACACAGCGGCTGGACCGGCAACGGCAACGGCTGGAGGCAACGGGCCGTCAGCTGGAGATCCTCAGCTACAAAGCCACGCTTGAGCGTGGCTATGCCGTGGTGCGCAGCGATGACGGTGTCATCACCCGCGCGGCACAGGCCGCCATCCAGCCACGGTTGCGGATCGAATTTGCCGATGCAGAGATTGACGTGACGCCTGCGCAAGCAGCTGCCGGAGACGGGGCTATATCGCCAGCAAAGACACCCAGCGCGCCCAAACCAGAAGGGTCCAAAGCAGGGAAGCGCCAAAGCGACAAGGCGCCGCCGGATGATCAGGGGTCGCTGTTCTGAAGCGTTCTCGTCGCTGAGGTCACGCGAAAGCACCCACATAGGCCACATCGATATGGGCACAGGGCCCGGCGCGTGGATCAGGAGGGCGTGCGGCGATGTCTGTCAGACACCGATCTTGGGACCAAGGCAGAGCATGTCCTCGCCGATGTCTTCGGCCTCATACAGCTCGGTGGCCTCCGGGTCGCCGTCGAACTGCGCAATCAGCCCGTCGTCGCCGATTGAGAACTGCCAGCACTGCGGCGTGCCGATATCATCATAGATAAAACAGATCTGATCCGCTTCGGGGTACCATTCGCCGTCCTGGCATTGGCCGTCCAGAAACGACCAGATCACCCGGCGGTTCGGCAGATAGCGTTCAACCCCGTAGGGCACCCCATCAAAGCCGTAGAACAAAGTGCGGCCTTGGGTGTAGCGGTCGAACTGATCAGCGGTGAGCGGCGCGCCCGCCCAGGCGGGGCGGCCCTCGGACAGAGCGCCACAGAGCGCCGTCAATAGAATCAAACAGGGCAGTCGCATACGGCAACTGTGCCAGAGGGCTGCGGCTCTGGCCAATGTTTCCGTGAACCATGTCCGGCGAAAGTACAGGGCCTGTTCTACGCCCGGCTTTGCGACTGGCTTGCGCGGCGTCACCTTTGACCGGTGGTGGAGAGGCGGGCAACATCAGTCAGATACCGGCCAATTTAAGGCACGGCACGCAATGCAAGCACCGGCGCAGACCGCAGCTGCAACGAAGGGGAGAGCGACATGCCAGATTTTGGAAGTAGCCCGGTCGGGGATGTGTTGATTTTGGCGGCGGCGCTTGCGGCGCTTTTGTATCTCGGCCTGACTGCGCGACCTCCCACAGCGCTGCGCAGCGTGACCAAAACGCTGGCGGTGCTTTTGCTGGCCGTTGCCGCATGGCTGGGGGGAGGGCCGCTGCTGCTGACCTTGGCGCTTGGCCTCTGCGCGGTTGGCGATTTCTGCCTGTCGCGCGACGGGGAAAGCGCGTTCATGGCTGGGGTGGGCGCCTTTGCGGCTGGCCATCTCGTCTATATTTTTCTGTTCCTCGGTCAGGAGAGCAGTGATCTCGCAAGGTTGGTCCAGCTGCCGCAACTGGTTGGCGTGCTGGTGCTGGCTGTGGCCGGGCTTGCCATGGCACGGCTGCTGGCGCCGCGGGCCGGTGCATTGAAGGGGCCAGTGCTGGCCTATGTGCCGATCATTCTCGGCATGGGGCTGGCGGCGCTGACCTTGCCGCTTGGCATTGGGCTGACGGGTCTGGTGCTGGTGCTGCCGGCGGCGGTGGCCTTCATGGCCTCTGATATCGTGCTCGCGTTTGAGACCTTTGTGTTGGGCGAAGATCACCCGGCGCGGCGGATCACGCCTTATGTGGTCTGGCCGCTTTACTGGGGGGCGCAGGCGGGGTTTCCGTTGGCGTTTCTCTAGGTCGGGACCGGATTTGCATCGGTTGAGGTGGCGAGGTGCTTTGCACTTGCCGCAAAACCGCATTAGGTGTCCGCGTAACAACTCGCACCGACCCAATCTGCGGAGACCGACATGGCGTTTTTCTCAAAACTGAAGGACCGGCTGTTCAAGTCGTCGAACAAGCTTGAGGAAGGGCTGGATGCCATCGTTGAGGAGGGCGCAGAGGAGGCCGCCCCGCAACAGTCCGTACCGGAAAAGACGCCCGAGGTGTCGCCGTCCACACCGCCGGTCGAGGTCCCAGCTGAACAGGCTGTTGAGGTACCGAAGGCTCCGCCAGTGGAGGTACCGTCTGAAGCGCCGTCTGAGATCCCCTTAGATGTGCCTGCTGAGACCTCGGACCAGACGCCCGAACAATCGCCCCGCCCGGCGGAACCCGTGACGAAACCGGCGGAGCCGATGGCGAAACCATCGATCAAGCCGACGGCCGCGCCGGACCCAACTCCGGCAACGCCGGGGCTCTTGGGGCGTCTGATGGGGCGCGGTAAGGCGGATGAGCCGCGCCGGGCGCTGGATGATGACATGCTGGAGCAGCTGGAGGACCTTCTGGTCGGGGCAGATATGGGCGTTGATACCGCGCTGCGTGTCACCGCCAATATGGCTGAGGGTCGATTTGGCAAACGGCTGTCCACCCGCGAGATCAAGGAACTGCTGGCCGCAGAAGTGGCCCGGATCATGGAGCCGGTGGCCCGCCCGATGCCGATCTATGCAAAACGGCCGCAGGTGGTGCTGGTGGTGGGGGTCAACGGCTCCGGCAAGACCACCACGATCGGCAAGCTGGCCAGCCAGTTCAAGGCTGCGGGCAAGAAGGTGGTGATTGCCGCAGGCGACACCTTCCGCGCGGCAGCAGTGGAGCAGTTGCAGGTCTGGGGTGATCGGGCAGGGGTGCCGGTTCTGACCGCACCGGAGGGATCTGATCCGGCCAGCCTTGCCTTTGATGCGATGACCCGCGCGCAGGAAGATGGCGCGGACCTTCTGATGATCGATACCGCCGGACGCCTGCAGAATCGCGCTGATCTGATGGAAGAGCTGGCCAAAATCGTCCGCGTGATCCGCAAGAAGGACGAGACCGCGCCGCATAATACGCTGCTGGTACTGGATGCGACCACAGGTCAGAACGCCCTCAATCAGGTGAAGACGTTCCAGAAGCTCGCAGATGTCTCCGGTCTGGTGATGACCAAGCTGGACGGCACTGCCAAGGGCGGCGTTCTGGTGGCATTGGCGGATCGCTTCGGCCTGCCGATCCACGCCATTGGTGTGGGTGAGCAAATCGACGATCTGGCGCCTTTCGATCCGGAAGAATTCGCCGCCGCTCTCACCGGTCTGGAACGTTCCTGACCAACGCCCGCCCGCCCATCTTCTGGCTGAAAATATCCTCGGGGGTCCGGGGGTGAAAACCGCCGGTCATCTGTTTTGGTGCAAAGGTATTTCATTTGAGCGATTGGCTGATCTCGCTGGAAGGCACGGAGGCGGGGCATCATATGGCCCTTGCTCTGGCCCTGCTGGCTGCGCTGTTGCATGCGGTGTTCGGCGCGCTTCAGAAAGGGCGCTATGATCCTTGGTTGTCGCGTGGGGCGATTGATTTTTCCTATGGGATGATGGCAATGCCACTGGCGCTGTTCGTCGTGCCCTGGCCAGAACCACATATGTGGCCAATTTTTGCGGCCGTCTGGGGGATCCATGTGCTCTACAAGATCTTGCAGGGGCTGGCCTACAGTAAGGGCAGCTATACTGTTGTTTATCCGGTCGTGCGGGGGACCGGGCCCTTGTTCACGGTGCTCGGCGCCTCGGTTCTGTTTGATGAGCGATTTACGGCGGTGCAGTGGCTGGGGGTTGGTGTGCTTCTGGCGGGGATCTTTGGCCTTGCGCTCTACAATTTTCGCAATCTGACCAGCCACCGCGAGACACTGGGCAGTGCGCTGGCACTGGCTGTGGCGACCGGTGTCTTTGTGGCGCTCTATACCACTTATGATGCCTATGGCATCCGCGCGACGGCGGATCCGTTCACCTTTCTGGCGTGGTTTTTCTTCATCGACGGGCTGGCGATGCCGCCTTATGCCTACATGCGTTGGCGGGCGATGACGCCACGCCCGGATCCCGGTCCCCTGATGGCCAAGGGGCTGTTGGGTGGTCTTATTGCCTTTGGCTCCTTTGGTGCGGTGATGCTGGCCACGCGGCTGGACAAGGTGGGCGAGGCGGCGGTGCTGCGCGAGACCTCGACCGTGTTCGCGGCCCTGATCGGCTGGCTGGTGTTAAAGGAAACAGTTGGTCCGCGCCGGATTGCGCTGATGGCTTTGATCGCGCTGGGGGCCGTGATAGTGGAGATGGGCGGCTGATCCGCTGGTCCCTCACCACCCCTTGATGATCGAACAGGTTGAAGACCAGAGGCAGGCAACCCAGATTTCGCAGAACGGAGCGCGACCGCAGATCATGCGCGGGCGCAACAGGCAGGAGATCCCATGGCGGGCAAACCCATCAACCCAACCCTGAAATTGGCGCTGGAATACGGCCCGCTTGTTGCGTTTTTCGCAGGCTATCTGTGGCTGCGCGACGAGGTGTTTGTGATTGGCGGGGAGGAGTATCGGGGGTTCATCATTGCCACCGCAGGCTTCATCCCTCTGATGGTGCTCTCAAGCCTGGCGCTGTGGCGGCTCACCGGGCATATCTCCAAGATGCAGGTCGGCACGCTGGTCATCGTGGTGCTGTTTGGCGGGCTGTCTGTCTGGTTCAATGATGAGCGGTTTTTCAAGATGAAGCCGACGATCCTCTATGTGCTGCTGGGCGGTGCCTTGGCGATCGGTCTTCTGCGGGGCCAAAGCTATCTGAAGGTGGCAATGGATGGTCTGATGCCGCTACAGGATGCCGGCTGGATGATCCTGACTCGGCGGCTGTGTTATTTTTTCTTCGCGCTGGCGGTGACCAATGAGCTGGTCTGGCGCAGCATGAGTGAAGAGACTTGGGTCTACTTCAAGACGTTTGGTCTGTCGCTGGCGATGTTTGCCTTCTTCATGACCCAGGCGCGGGTGTTTCAGGCTTATGCGCTGCCGGATGCCGAGGTGGATGAGACGGAGTGAGCCGGGGCCTTCGCATCTGCATTGGCGGCTGGGGTGTCGCGGGTCTCTAGTCGTCTTTGAGGTTGGGTCACGCGGGTGTGATGGAACGCCATGCGCTGAAGGGGGGCGCAGTGCCGCTGCGGACTTGACCAAACGACGGTTTCAGCGTATCCGAAGCTTACATATCGTGGCGATTTGTTAACCGGATTGCGGGCCACGTAAAACAATCCCGCTAAAGAGGTCAGGATGTGAAGGACCCCCTTTCGCTTGGCCGAACGGGGGTTTTTTAATGCGCATTGCGCGCAAGGAGACAGAAGATGAGCGAGACCTGGAACAAGCGCACCAAACTGGTGCATGGCGGCACCCGGCGCAGCCAGTACAATGAGGTCAGCGAAGCGATCTACCTGACGCAGGGCTTTGTCTATGACAGCGCTGAGCAGGCCGAGGCCCGGTTCATTGAGACCGGTCCCGATGAATTCATCTATGCCCGCTACGGCAACCCCACGGTGGCCATGTTTGAAGAGCGGATTGCCGCGCTGGAAGGGGCTGAAGACGCCTTTGCCACCGCGTCCGGCATGGCGGCGGTCAACGGCGCGCTTACTTCGACGCTGAAGGCAGGCGATCATGTGGTTTCGGCCAAGGCGCTGTTTGGCTCCTGTCTCTATATTCTTGAGAGTATCCTGACCCGCTTTGGGGTTGAGGTGACTTTTGTTGATGGCACCGATCTTGACGCTTGGCGCGCGGCGCTGCGGCCTGACACCAAGGCGGTGTTCTTCGAATCTATGTCCAACCCGACGCTGGAAGTGATCGATATTGCAGCGGTGGCAGAGCTGGCCCATGCGGTCGGTGCCACCGTCGTGGTGGACAATGTGTTCTCGACCCCGGTGTTCTCAAACGCCATCGAGCAGGGCGCGGATGTGGTGATCTATTCCGCCACCAAGCATATCGACGGGCAGGGCCGGGTTCTGGGCGGTGTCATTCTGGGTACGCGCGATTTTATCCGCGGCACGGTTGAGCCCTATATGAAACACACCGGCGGCAGCCTCAGCCCGTTTAACGCTTGGACCCTGCTAAAGGGGCTGGAGACAATTTCGCTACGGGTGAATGCGCAGGCGGACAGTGCGCTGGAACTGGCGCAGGCGCTGAGCGGTCATCCGGCGCTGTTGCGGTTGATGTATCCGGGGCTGGAAGATCACGCCCAACACGCGCTGGTCCAGCGGCAGCTGGGTGGCAAGGGCGGCACCGTGCTGTCGCTGGATCTGAAGGGTGGCAAGGAGGCCGCCTTCCGCTTCCTGAACGCGCTCACCATCCCGGTGATTTCCAACAATCTGGGGGATGCGAAGTCCATTGCAACCCATCCGGCCACCACCACCCATCAACGGTTGTCAGAGGCGCTGAAGGACGAACTGGGGATCACCCCGGGATTGGTGCGGTTCTCCGTCGGGCTGGAAGATGCAGGCGATTTGATTGCGGATCTGACGCAAGCACTGGCAGCGGCTGAGGGCTGAACGGCGCGCCACCAAGATGCAGTTGGGGCAGGGGACATATTGGGTTGCCTGCCTCAGCTGAGAACAGATCCTGGGTGATCTGGGGGCAATCGCCGGAAATACGCACAACACGACGCTTTTGAATGATCTGTTTTGCGATCTGCCGCGTAACAGACTAAAACCAATCCTGCTGCCTGATGATCGGGCAGCATCAGCGGAGGTCTCTGTGTCATGAACTCTCACTCGCGTAATCTGACCAAGGCGCCTGATCGAGCGGACGCAGAAGAAGCGCTCGATCTGTTGCGTCAATGGGCCAGCGCGGCCACCGAGACCGAAATTGCCCAATTGAACCCGGTGGTTGCACGGCTTCTCCCGGATGCACCCGCCGGTAACTATCCCGATCTGTCGCGGCACTACCCTGAGGGGTTTGTTGCTGACAGCAGCTATCGTGCAACCCTGCCGGATCTGCAGAACGGTCCCTCCAGCCTGATCCGTGGGGCGCATGAGCAGATCCAGCATGTGGGGATTTCCAACTTTCGCCTGCCGATTCGCTTTCACACCCGCGACAATGGGGACCTGACGCTGGAAACCAGCGTCACCGGCACCGTCAGCCTGGACGCCGACAAGAAGGGCATCAACATGTCCCGGATCATGCGGTCATTCTACAAACATGCTGAGCGCACCTTCAGCTTTGAGGTCATGGAGGCAGCGCTGGACGATTATCTGACAGATCTGGAGAGCCTGGATGCGCGCCTCCAGATGCGGTTCTCCTTCCCGGTGAAGGTCGAAAGCCTTCGGTCAGGTCTGTCTGGCTATCAGTACTATGATATCGCTCTGGAAATCGTCGATCACGACGGTGAGCGGACCAAGATTATCCACCTTGATTATGTCTATTCCTCGACCTGTCCCTGCTCGCTTGAGTTGAGTGAGCACGCGCGTAGTTCACGGGGACAGCTGGCGACACCGCATTCGCAGCGCTCGGTTGCGCGGATATCGCTGGTGCAGGAACCCGGCGCCCCGGTGCTGTGGTTTGAAGATGTGATTGATCATTGCCGCCGCGCGGTGCCGACCGAAACGCAGGTGATGGTGAAGCGTGAAGATGAACAGGCCTTTGCCGAGCTGAACGCGGCGAACCCGATCTTTGTGGAAGATGCCGCGCGGTTGTTCTGTGAAGCGCTGCAGTCCGACCCCCGGATTGGTGATTTCCGAGTTGTGGCCAGCCACCAGGAAAGCCTGCACAGCCACGACGCGATCAGCGTTCTGACACAGGGGCAGACATTTGCGGCCCGCAGCATTGATCCCAAGATGTTTGCGACCCTCATTCATCAGGGCTGAGGGCGCCTGAGGCGTGCATTCCGCCTCGGACCTGACCTCTCAAACAGAACCGCCTGCCCATTCGGGCGGCGGTTTCTTTTTTTGGTAATCATTGTTCATCTGCGTCGCGGCATTTTTTTGCTGCACTGCGGCAATAATCGGCTAAGCTTGCAACCTGAAGGGGGGCGTGTTGCGGCCCCTATCCTCAGGAGGCCGCAAAAGCTGCCCGCCAAACAGGAGATGTTGATGATCCCTCTACTCGATTTCACAGACCTTCCCCGAACCCCTGCTGCGCTGGCTGGCACGATTGTTGGTAACCAGTTGCGGTTCTGGCGTGGCGCCATGACCCTGATGGGGGCGGTGCCTGCAACGCAGCTGGCCCTCGTCCGCGAGGCTATGGCTGCGACTTATGGCGTCACTGGCAAGACCGGCACCAAGACAGCAGTGCTGTCATCGGCCAACGATACGGTTGCAAAGCCTGCGCCTGCCCGCCGTAAGGCCACGCGCAAACCGGCCCGCCCGGCGCAATCGGCGGCTGTGAAAACGAGTGAGAAACTTGCCCCGGACCAGGTCACCACACCAAAGGACGCCAAAGTAGTAGCAACTTCAACCGGCGCTACCCCTGGCCAGAGCGGGTTTGCCAGCCAAAGAACCACCAGCGGCGGTAGCGCTGCGAAGTCGGCTGCATCAACGCCCTCTGCGCCTGCGGCCCGCCGCAAAACACCTCGTGCGCCGTCGAAACCGGCGCAGATGCCAGCCCCTCTTAAGTCGGCGGCGGCCAAATCTGAGGCAAAGCCTGTCGTGACCGATAACCGACAGATGGGTTTAAAGCAGACCGGAACCACCAGCGCGCAGGCCTTGATGGCGGGTCAGGCCGCAGGGGCGGCCCCGGGACAACAGGATAGTGGCAAACAGGCGGCTGCGAAGCCAGCAACGGCCAAGCCAGCCGCTGCAAAGGCCAAACCTGCGTCTAAGTCACGGGCAAAACAATAGGGTCAGCCCGCCGGGCGCGCGCAGTCTCTTGACAGTCTGTGCGGGGCAGGCCAACGCTGCGCCCATGTTGGATCTGCGTCCGGTTGGATATGTCATTGGCCTGTTGGTGGCCATTCTTGGGGCGACCATGGTGTTTCCTCTGGCCGTCGATCTATACGACGGGCAGGGGGAGTGGCCGGTTTTCCTCGAAAGCGCGGTGATCACCATCCTTGGCGGCGGGCTGATTGCGCTGTCCTGCGCCAATGGGGTGCGCGAGGGGCTGACCATTCAGCAGACCTTTCTGCTGACCACGCTGGTTTGGGTGGCGCTGCCGCTGTTTGGGGCCATCCCGCTGATGCTGGGCGCCACCGAGCTGCGGTTTGTCGACGCGTTTTTCGAGGCGATGTCGGGCCTCACGACCACTGGCTCCACCGTGATCTCCGGGCTGGACGATCTGCCGCGCGGATTGTTGCTGTGGCGCGGTATCCTGCAATGGCTGGGCGGCATCGGAATTATTGTGGTCGCGATGGTGTTCCTGCCCGAGTTGCGGGTCGGCGGAATGCAGATCTTCCGCTCAGAAGCCTTTGACACCATGGGTAAAATCTTGCCCCGCGCGCAGGCGATCGCGAAGCAGATTTCACTGATCTACGTGGGGCTGACCATCGCCTGCATGGTGGTCTATATGCTGTTGGGGATGGAGCCGTTTGACGCGCTGGTCCATGCGTTGACCACCTGTTCGACCGGCGGGTTTTCAAATTATGATGCGTCTTTCGGCACCTTCACGGGCGCACCTGAATATGCGGCATCGGTGTTCATGATCCTCGCGGCGCTGCCGTTCGTGCGCTATGTGCAGATGATCAACGGCCAGTCCAAACCACTGTTTCGTGACAGTCAGATCCGCGCGTTTCTGGCGACGATTGCCCTGCTGGTGGTGGTGACCGCCTGTGTGCTGGTCTACGTTTTCCCGCATCACCCGGAACAGGCCGTGCGCGAAGCGCTGTTCAACATCACCTCGATCATTTCCGGCACCGGCTACGCCAGTGTCGATTATATGCAGTGGGGCAGCTTTCTGGTCATGCTGTTCTTCTTCATCGGGTTGATCGGCGGCTGTGCGGGCTCCACGGCCTGTTCGGTCAAGATCTTCCGCTATCAGCTGCTGTTTGCCTCAATCCGGGTGCAGATCCAGCGGATCCATTCGCCACATGGGGTGTTTGTACCGCGCTATCAGGGGCGCACGGTGGACGCCGAGGTGCTGAGCTCGGTGATTTCCTTTTTCATGTTCTTTGTCGTGACGCTGGGGATCGTGGCCTGGGCGCTGGCTCTGACTGGGTTGGATTTCGTAACTGCGGTGTCTGGTGCTGCAACGGCTGTGGCCAATATCGGCCCCGGCCTTGGCGATCGGATCGGACCTGCGGGCAATTTCTCGACGCTGAACGACGGGGCGAAGTGGATTCTAAGTGCGGCGATGCTGATCGGTCGGCTGGAACTGATGGCCGTTTACGCCATTCTGACCATTCGGTTCTGGCGCAACTAGGCAGATCGACCGTCACGGGCACGTCCAGCGCATCAATATTGCGTGTTGCCCCTGCGTTTCTATGTGTATCGCTACAATCCGCAGGCTTGCCCTCTTGGGGCCGCTCGCATAAGAGGCGGGGAGTTGAAACCCGCAAGCGCACGGAGAGTTTTGCCCAATGCCCGTTCTTGTGATGAAATTCGGCGGCACATCTGTCGCCAATCTGGACCGCATCCGCCGCGCCGCCAAACGCGTTGGTGTCGAAGTGGCCAAGGGCTACGACGTGATCGTGATCGTCTCTGCGATGTCGGGCAAGACCAATGAACTGGTCGGCTGGGTCAATGAGACCTCGCCGCTGTTTGATGCGCGCGAATATGATGCGATTGTGTCCTCGGGCGAGAATGTCACCGCCGGGCTGATGGCGCTGACCCTGCAGGAAATGGATATTCCGGCGCGCAGCTGGCAGGGCTGGCAGGTGCCGCTGAAGACCACCAGCGCCCATAGCCAGGCGCGGATTGAGGAAATCCCGCCGGAAAACATCAACGCCAAATTTGGTGAAGGCATGCGTGTGGCTGTCGTTGCAGGCTTTCAGGGGATCAGCCCCGAGGGCCGCATCACCACGCTGGGCCGGGGCGGGTCGGACACCACTGCCGTGGCCTTTGCGGCGGCGTTTGAGGCTGAGCGCTGCGATATCTACACCGATGTGGACGGGGTTTATACCACTGACCCACGGATTTGCGACAAGGCGCGCAAACTGGATAAGATCGCGTTTGAGGAAATGCTGGAGCTGGCGTCGCTGGGCGCCAAGGTTTTGCAGACCCGCTCGGTTGAGCTGGCGATGCGCTACAAGGTGAAACTGCGCGTGTTGTCCAGTTTCGAGGAACAATCCGACGAGGCCGGAACCCTGGTCTGCGACGAGGAGGAAATCATGGAATCCAATGTTGTGGCCGGTGTGGCCTATTCCCGTGACGAAGCCAAGCTGACCGTCCAGTCGGTTGCCGACCGTCCCGGTATCGCGGCCCATATCTTCACCGCGCTGAGCGAAGCGGGCGTGAATGTCGATATGATCGTGCAGGATATCTCTGACGAGGGGCGCACCGATATGACCTTCTCCTGCCCGACCGATCAGGTCGCGCGCGCCGAGCAGGCGCTGCAGGCGGTGAAGGAAAAGGGCGAGCTGAACTATGCAGAGCTGTTGGCAGACCGTGATGTCGCCAAGGTTTCTGTGGTTGGCATCGGCATGCGCTCGCAATCTGGGGTTGCGGCAAAGATGTTCAAGGTGCTGTCAGACGAGGGCATCAACATCAAGGTGATCACCACCTCCGAAATCAAGATTTCGGTGCTGATCGACCGGAAATACATGGAACTTGCGGTGCAAGCACTGCATGATGCGTTTGAATTGGACAAGGCGGCCTGATCTGGACCTGGCCGCCTGACACCGAAATCTGTGTGAACGGCCCCCATGGTAAAGACGACCGAATCCGAAAGTCGCAACTTATTGATGCGCTTGCGCGAGGCGATGGCCGGTGATGACGCCGGTCAGGCCCGTCTGGACAAGATCACTCAGTTGATCGCCGACAGCATGCACAGCGAGGTGTGCTCGGTCTATCTGTTCCGCGATGACGAGACGCTTGAACTTTGCGCGACGCAGGGACTGAACGTCGAATCCGTGCACCAGACGCGCATGCGGATTGGCGAGGGGCTGGTGGGCCGTGTGGCGCGCTATGGCAAAGTGGTGAACACGCCTGACGCGCCCAATGCCAAGGGCTTCCGTTATATGCCGGAAACCGGAGAGGAGCGTTTTGCCTCTTTCCTGGGCGTGCCGATCCAGCGTCTGGGTGAGATGCTGGGCGTGCTGGTGGTGCAGTCCAAAGAGGGGCGTGAGTTTTCCTCTGACGCGGTTTATGCGCTGGAGGTGGTGGCCATGGTCATCGCCGAGATGACCGAATTGGGGGCTTTTGTCGGGGAAGGCGCGGCCTTGTCTCCGTTGCACCAGCAGCCGGTCCTGTTGCGCGGCACCATCGCACAGGAAGGCGCTGTTGAGGGCCATGTCTGGCTGCACGAGCCGCGCGTTGTGGTGACCAATCCGATTGCCGACGACCCCCACCGCGAGCTGGAGCGCCTGCATGAGGCGGTTGAGGAACTGCGCGTGGGTGTCGACAAGATGCTGGAGGTCACCCAGACCGGCGACAAAGAACAGTTGCAGGTGCTGGAAGCCTACCGGATGTTTGCCAATTCCAAGGGCTGGATGCGCCGGATGGAAGAGGACATTGGCCGCGGCTTGAGCGCAGAAGCCGCTGTGGAAAAAGAACAATCGCAGGCGCGTGCCCGGATGGGCCAGGTGCAGGATGCCTATCTGCGCGAGCGCCTCAGCGATCTGGATGATCTGTCAAACCGCCTGCTGCGCATCCTGACCGGGCAGGGCAGCGAGACGGGCGCCGAGTTGCCCGATGATCCGGTTCTTATTGCACGGAATATCGGTCCGGGAGAGTTGCTGGAATATGGCCGCAATCTGCGCGGTATCGTGCTGGAGGAAGGCTCTGTCGGCTCCCACGCGGCGATCATCGCCCGCGCGCTGGCAATCCCGCTGGTGGTCCATGCCAAACGTATCACGACCGAGGCGCTGAACGGCGACCACATCATGGTTGATGGCGAGCAGGGCGTGGTGCATCTGCGTCCCGATGATACCGTTGTCGGCGCCTTCCGTGATAAGATTGCCATGCAGGCCAAAGCGCAGGAACGCTATGCCTCGATCCGGGACAAACAGGCGCTGACCCGGGATGGCCGCCGCGTGCATCTGCTGATGAATGCCGGGTTGATGGCCGATCTGCCGTCCCTGCAAAATTCCGGCGCCGAGGGTGTGGGCCTGTTCCGCACCGAACTGCAGTTTCTGGTTCGCAACCAGATGCCCAAACGTTCAGAATTGGTGGCGCTGTACCAGCGGGTGCTGGACGCGGCGGGCGGCAAGCGGGTGGTGTTTCGCACGCTGGATATCGGCTCGGACAAGGTGCTGCCCTATATGAAGCCGACGGATGAGCCCAATCCGGCGCTTGGCTGGCGGGCAATCCGTGTGGGTCTGGACAAGCCCGGTGTGATGCGGATGCAGCTGCAGGCGCTGATGCGGGCCGCCAATGGGCGTCCCCTGACGCTGATGTTCCCGTTTGTGGCCCAATTCGAGGAGTTCCGCGACGCCAAGGCTGAGGTTGCCAAAACACTGGAGCGGGAGCGCCGTCTGGGCCATCCTCTGCCTGAGAAGCTGGAAGTCGGGGCGATGCTGGAGACCCCCTCTCTCGCCTTTGCGCCGCAGAAGTTCTTTGACGAGGTTGAATTCCTGTCGATTGGTGGCAATGACCTCAAGCAGTTCTTTTTTGCCGCCGACCGCGAGAATGAGCGGGTGCGCAAGCGCTACGACACGCTGAATGTCAGCTTCCTGAGCTTCATCGCGCAGATCGTTGAACGTTGTGAGAAATCCGGAACACCGCTCAGTTTCTGTGGCGAAGATGCTGGCCGCCCGATTGAGGCCGTCTGCCTTGCCGCGATGGGGTTGCGGGTGCTATCCATGCGCCCGGCTTCAGTCGGCCCGGTGAAATCACTGTTGATGCGCGTGGATCTGAATGACATCCGCAAAATCATCGCCGACGCCCGGCATCGGGGGGAGCAGACAGTGCGCCCAGCGGTTATGCAGTATCTGCGAGAGCTCTGAACACCTTGCAAGACAGCGAGGGTTAGAATCCAAAAACCGCGCGGCCCGATCCGCGCGGTTTTTTTTACGGCTGCCTCTGCCTGCGGACTGCAGCCTATGGGCGTCCTTAAGTGGTCGCCTGTGGATAAATTGTCGAAATCATCGCTACCTACGTTTGATGGATAGCGATTTTTCGGCTGAAAATATCCAATAAAAATTTTGAAAATTGTGCATCGCCTTGCAGGATGCTGATAATATTCCACGTTTCGCGAGGTTTGCGATCCGGTCGCGCAGGGGTTGAGAGCTCTTAGGTTACCCCCGGACTTATCCACAGGCGTGACGGTGTATTGGAAATACATCTATGTTATTGATATCGCTTATTTAAATGAGGTCGTATTCGCGAGGGGACGGGGCAGGTTTAATAAGTTCTCAACATCAACTATGGTGCCTAGATAGCTGAAATATAGAGAGAATATGCGGTGGTATGTCGGCGGATTTATCGCCCGCGTACCGATAGGCCCCGAAAAACCCGGGGTGTCCTGCCGCAGATCGCAGTTTTTCAGGTTTGGGTGAATATTCCCTTAACGGAGCAAATCAGTCATATTGGTAAAAGCTTCAAGTATAAAAGTTTAAGCTTGAAGTTTATTGCGATCCGCTTATCCTGTTTGCAGTTCAGACAGCAATAGGGGAGTGGCATCATGAAAATCGCCTGTTTGGGAGGCGGCCCGGCTGGCCTCTACTTTGCGATCTCAACCAAGTTGCGCCAACCTGATGCTGAAATCACGGTTTTTGAGCGTAACAAACCGGATGACACGTTCGGTTGGGGCGTTGTGCTGTCTGATGATGCGCTTGAGAATCTGACTGCGAACGATCCTGTCAGCGCCGGGCAGATCCGCGATAAATTTGCCTATTGGGATGATATCGCCGTGGTGCATGGCGGCGCGCGGACCGTCTCAGGTGGGCATGGGTTTGCCGGGATTGGTCGCAAGGCAATGCTGGTGATCCTGCAGGAGCGGGCGCGCGAACTGGGCATTGATCTGCAGTTTGAAACGGAAGTCGGGCCCGCAGCCTCCTATCAGGCGGATTATGATCTGGTGGTGGCCTGTGACGGGTTGAATTCCCGCGTCCGCAGTGAATTTGCGGACCAATTCAAGCCCAACGTCGATGTGCGCCCGTGTAAATTCATCTGGCTGGGCACGAAGCAGAAATTCGACGATGCCTTCACCTTTATCTTTGAGAAGACACAGCACGGCTGGATGTGGATCCATGCCTATCAATTTGATGCCGAGACTGCAACGGTGATTGTCGAATGCTCTGCTCAGACCTGGGAAAACTGGGGGTTTGAGGCGATGAGCAAGGATGAGATCCTGCGGACCTGCGAGGAGATCTTTGCCGATCATCTGGACGGGCATTCCCTGATTTCGAATGCCGATCACCTGCGCGGCTCTGCGGTGTGGATCAACTTCCCGCGGGTTCTGTGTGAGACTTGGCACCATGAAAACGTGGTTTTGCTGGGCGATGCCTCGGCCACGGCCCATTTCTCCATCGGTTCGGGAACCCGGCTTGCGTTTGACAGTGCGATTGCATTGGCTGAGTTCATCACGACCGAACCGACGTTGGAGCAGGCCTTTGTGCGCTATCAGGAGGAGCGGCGGCTGGATGTGTTGCGGCTGCAATCGGCGGCGCGCAATTCATTGGAGTGGTTTGAAGAGGTCGAGCGATATCTGGATATGGATCCGGTGCAATTCAACTACTCGCTGCTGACCCGGTCGCAGCGGATCTCCCACGAAAACCTGCGTTTGCGGGATGCAGACTGGCTCGCCTCGGCGGAGAGGTGGTTTCAGGAGGCTGCGGGCGCACCCGCAGATGCGCCGACCCGTCCGCCAATGTTTGCGCCTTATAAACTGCGCGAGATGCAGCTCAAAAACCGCATCGTCGTGTCGCCAATGGCGCAGTACAAGGCCAAGGATGGCTGTCCGACCGATTGGCATCTCATTCACTATGGTGAACGTGCTAAGGGGGGCGCGGGTCTGGTCTATACCGAAATGACCTGTGTCTCGGCTGAAGGGCGGATCACGCCCGGCTGTCCCGGCCTATACGCCCCAGAGCATGAGACGGCTTGGACGCGGCTGACGGATTTTGTTCATGCTGAGACCGACGCGAAGATCTGCTGTCAGATTGGCCATTCGGGTCGCAAGGGATCCACCCAATTGGGCTGGGAGACCATGGACGCACCGCTGCGCGACGGGAACTGGGAAACGGTCTCCGCCTCGGCCATTGCGTGGTCTGATGGCAACCCGGCCCCGCGGGAGATCACGCGGGCAGAAATGGACGCAATCAAGGATGAATTTGTTGCCGCAGCGCAGATGGCTGAACGGGCAGGGTTTGACATGATCGAACTCCATGCGGCGCATGGCTATCTGATTTCTTCCTTCATTTCTCCAAAATCCAACATTCGGACCGATGCCTATGGTGGGTCGCTGGAGAACCGGCTGCGCTATCCGCTGGAGGTGTTTGACGCCATGCGCGCGGTCTGGCCTGCGGACAAACCAATGTCCGTTCGCATTTCCGCCAACGATTGGCTTGGCGATGAAGGGGTGACGCCAGAGGAGGCGGTGGAGATCGCACGGGCCTTCACCGCGGCGGGTGCGGATATCATTGACGTGTCTGCGGGGCAGACCTCAACGGAGGCGCAGCCGGTCTATGGCCGTATGTTCCAGACGCCATTTTCGGATCGGATCCGCAATGATGCCGGGATCGCGACCATGGCGGTGGGCAATATTTACGAAGCGGATCACGCCAACTCCATCCTGATGGCAGGGCGGGCTGATCTGGTTTGTGTTGGGCGTCCGCATCTGGCGGATCCCTATTGGACTCTGCATGAGGCAAGCCGGATTGGCGATCGTCATGCGGACTGGCCGCTGCCCTATCTGGCGGGACGGGATCAGGCCTGGCGTCTGGCAGACCGCGATGCAGAGGTGATCCGGGCATGAGCAATCTGGCGGGTAAAGATCTAGCTGGCAGACATGTGGTGATTACCGGTGGCGGGTCCGGCGTGGGCGCTGCACTGGCGCGCAGCTTTGCGGGGCAGGGCGCGCGGCTCACACTGCTTGGTCGGCGGATTGAACCGCTGGAGGAGGTGGCCGCTGAAACAGGTGCCCTGCCGCTTGCCTGTGATGTGACCGAGGCAGAGGCGGTGCATGCGGTACTCGCTACGGCGCGACAGCAATATGGACCGGTGACCGTCGCTATTGCCAATGCAGGTGCTGCGCCGTCGAAACCCTTTGCCAAGATGGATCTGGCGGATTTCGAGGCAGCCCTTGCTGTCAACCTGTCGGGGGTGTTCAACCTGTGGCAGGCCGCCCTGCCTGATATGAAGTCGGCAGGCTGGGGACGGATGATTGCCGTTGCCTCAACTGCCGGGCTCAAGGGGTATCCTTATGTTTCGGGGTATTGCGCTGCAAAACATGGGGTTCTGGGCCTCACGCGGTCGCTGGCGCAGGAACTGGCGCGCAGTGGCATCACCGTAAATGCGATTTGTCCGGGTTTCATTGAGACGCCGCTGCTTGAGCGGTCGATTGCGACCATTGTGTCCACCACCGGGATGAGCGAGGAAGCGGCGGCAAAATCGCTGCGTGCAGGCAACCCGCAAGGCCGCTTTATCCAGCCGGAAGAGGTGGCGGATGCGGCGCTGTTCCTTGCCTCGTCTTCTGCAGCGTCCATCAATGGCAGCGCGCTGCCCATCACCGGAGGTGAGATCTGATGCAAACCGACCGCTCCAAGGACCGGCTGCGGCTGTGGCTGAAAGTGCTCAAGGCAACCCGCGCCGTAGAAAGCGAAATTCGCGAGAACCTGCGGCAGGAGTTTACCACCACGCTGCCGCGGTTTGACGTGATGGCTGCCCTGAGCCAGCATCTTGATGGGCTGAAGATGAGCGAGCTGTCTGGCGTGCTGAAAGTGTCCAATGGCAATGTCACCGGCATCGTCGAACGGCTGGTGGATGACGGCCATGTGCAGCGCGAGAAGGTCCCCGGAGATCGCCGCGCCAGCCGGGTAAGGCTGACGGAGGCGGGGATTGCGGAATTTGCCCGTCAGGCCGCCGCCCATGAGGCCTGGATTGACCAGATGTTTGACAGCGTGCCCGAAGCCGAGGTTCAGACGCTCTCTGATGCGTTGGATCAGGTGGCCAGACGGCTTGAAAATGAAGGACGCGACAGATGATTTCGACGGATACCAGGTATTTTCTGTGCAGTGTTGAGGACGGTATCGCCACCGTGGCGCTGGACCGCCCCGAGCGAAAGAACCCTCTGAGCTTTGACAGCTATGCAGAGCTGCGGGACTGGTTTCGCGACCTGCACTATGACGACGATGTGAAAGCGGTGATCTTTGCGCCCAATGGCGGGAACTTCAGCTCTGGCGGCGATGTCCATGATATCATTGGACCCTTGACCAGAATGTCGATGAAGGAGTTGCTGGCCTTTACCCGGATGACCGGCGATCTGGTCAAGGCCATGGTGAATTGCGGCAAGCCGATTATTGCAGCGCTGGACGGTGTTTGCGTGGGGGCCGGCGCGATCATTGCTATGGCGTCGGACATCCGGATCGCCACGCCGGACACCAAGACGGCGTTTCTGTTCACCCGTGTAGGGCTTGCGGGCTGCGACATGGGGGCCTGTGCGATCCTGCCGCGCATCATTGGCCAGGGACGGGCGGCAGAGCTGCTCTATACCGGGCGGTCGATGAGCGCTGAGGAAGGGCAGGCCTGGGGGTTTCACAACAAGGTGGTGTCGGCAGATGCCTTGCTGGGTGAGGCACGCAACTGGGGTGAGCGGATCGCGGCGGGGCCGAATTTTGGTCACATGATGACCAAGACGATGCTGGCGCAGGAATGGTCCATGTCGATTGAGCAAGCGATTGAGGCCGAGGCACAAGCGCAGGCGATTTGCATGCAGACCGCCGATTTCGAGCGCGCCTATCAGGCCTTTGTAAAAAAAGAAAAACCCCTGTTTGAAGGGGATTGATCCGGCCCGTGCAGGCCGCAGCACCGGAGGAGGGTGCGGCGGCCTCCGGCGGGAGTATTTGGAGAAAGATGACAGGCGGCGGATGCCGCTGCCGGGAGGAGCGATATGGCGGATAAGACCTTTCTGAGCTGGCCATTTTTTGAGGACCGCCACCGCGCACTGGCGGCGGATCTGGACAGTTGGGCACAGGACGCGCTGGCAGATATTGACCACAGCGACACTGATGCTGCCTGCCGCGCGCTGGTGTCGGCCTTGGGGTCTGCAGGCTGGACGCAGCATTCCGGTGCCATGACCGGCGAGGCGCTGGACGTGCGCACATTGTGCCTGATCCGAGAGACATTGGCCCGCCACGATGGGCTGGCGGATTTTGCCTTTGCCATGCAGGGGTTGGGAACCGGGGCGATTTCACTGTTTGGGACTGATGCACAGCAGGCGGAATGGCTGCCGCTCACACGCAGCGGCAAGGCGATTTCAGCCTTTGCCCTGACCGAACCGCAATCAGGATCCGATGTGGCCAATTCCACCATGACCGCTGTGCAGGATGGGGATCACTATGTTCTGAATGGTGAGAAGACCTGGATCTCCAACGGCGGTATTGCTGATGTTTATACGCTGTTTGCCCGTACCGGCGAGGGACCGGGGGCCAAGGGGCTCTCGGCTTTTGTTGTGCCTGCGGGGCTGCCGGGCTTTGAAGTGGTGGAACGGTTGGAGACGCTGGCGCCACACCCCCTTGCGACGTTGCGGTTCAGTGATTGTCGGATCCCGCGCAGCGCAGTGCTGGGCGAGGCGGGCGCGGGCTTCAAGATTGCGATGTCGGTGCTGGATGTGTTCCGATCCACCGTGGCGGCGGCGGCACTGGGGTTTGCACGCCGAGCCCTGGATGAGGCGCTGACACGCGTGACAAGCCGCCATGTTCAGGGGGCGCCGCTGGCGGATCTGCAGATGGTGCAGGGACATATCGCAGATATGGCGCTGGATGTGGATGCAAGTGCCCTGCTGGTCTATCGCGCAGCCTGGGCCAAGGACAGTGGTGCTGCGCGCATCACCCGCGAGGCCGCGATGGCGAAGCTGTTCTCCACCGATCAAGCGCAAAAGGTGATCGACAAAGCCGTCCAATTGCATGGCGGAGATGGCGTGCGGCAGGGTCAGAAGGTGGAGGAACTCTACCGCGATATCAGAGCGTTGCGGATCTACGAAGGGGCATCTGACGTCCAACGTGTGGTGATTGCGCGTCAAGCGATTTCCACATTCCAGAAGGGAGGCTGAGATGCTGGGTTCAAGCGCACATATCGATACATTCACCCGTGATAACCTGCCGCCGGCGGATCAGTGGCCGGAGTTCCTGACCGGCGAATACGCCTATCCTGAACGACTGAATGCGGCGGTGGAACTGACTGACGGCATGGTGGAGAAAGGGTTCGGAGATCATACCGCCCTGATCGGCAATGGGCGGCGACGGACCTACAAGGAGCTGGCGGATTGGACCAATCGGCTCGCCCATGTGCTGGTCGAGGATCTGGGGGTGCAGCCCGGCAACCGGGTGCTGATCCGCTCCGCCAATAATCCGGCGATGGTGGCCTGCTGGCTGGCGGCGACCAAGGCGGGGGCTGTGGTGGTGAACACCATGCCGATGCTGCGGGCAGGTGAGCTGGCGAAGATCATCGACAAGGCAGAGATTAGCCATGCGCTGTGTGATACACGGCTGATGGAGGAACTGGTGGCCTGCGCCAAAACCTCGGCGTATCTGACGTCCGTCGTTGGGTTCGACGGCACCTCCAACCATGACGCGGAACTGGACCGGCTGGCGCTGGAAAAACCGGTGCGGTTCGAGGCGGTGGCAACGGGCCGAGATGATGTGGCTCTACTGGGGTTTACCTCAGGCACCACGGGGTCACCGAAGGCGACGATGCATTTTCAGCGCGATCTCTTGATGATTGCCGATGGCTATGCGGCAGAGGTGCTTCAGATCACGCCTGAGGATATCTTTGTCGGGTCTCCGCCATTGGCGTTTACGTTCGGGCTGGGTGGGCTGGCGATTTTCCCGCTGCGGTTTGGGGCCGCGGCGACCTTGCTGGAGAATGCCTCGCCGCCCAATCTGATCGAGATAATCGAGACGTATAAGGCAACCGTCTGCTTTACCGCGCCGACCGCCTATCGGGTGATGCTGCGCGCGATGGAGGAGGGGGCGGATCTGTCATCACTCAGGGCGGCGGTATCCGCCGGGGAAACCCTGCCAGCGCCGGTTTATGACGAATGGATCGCCCAGACTGGAAAGCCGATGCTGGATGGGATCGGGGCGACGGAGATGCTGCATATCTTCATCTCCAACCGGTTTGATGACCATCGCCCCGCCTGCACCGGTAAGCCTGTGCAGGGTTATCAAGTGCGGGTTCTGGACAAGGATGGCAATGAAGCGCCGCGCGGAGAGGTTGGTCGCCTGGCGGTCAAGGGACCAACCGGCTGCCGCTATCTCGCGGATGCGCGGCAGGGCGAATACGTGAAGGATGGCTGGAACATCACCGGCGACAGTTTTGTGATGGATGCTGACGGCTATCTGCATTTTGCCGCGCGCAACGATGATATGATCGTCTCCGCCGGGTATAATATCGCCGGTCCCGAGGTCGAGGCGGCGCTCTTGTCCCATGAGCTGGTGGCGGAATGTGCGGTGATCGGCGCCAGTGATGATGCGCGCGGTGAGATCGTGCAGGCCCATGTGGTTCTGACCGGGGGTACGCAGGCGTCGGAGATCCTGACCAAGGCGCTGCAGGATCATGTCAAGGCAACCATCGCGCCCTATAAGTACCCCCGCGACATCGTCTATACTGACGCCCTCCCCAAGACCGAAACCGGCAAGATCCAGCGGTTTCGGTTGAAATCGACGTAAGAGGCGGTGGGTGCCAGTCTCTTGTCCTGATGTTAGAGCACTGGCACCTGTTCCAGCCGGTCTATCAGGTCGGCAGAAATCGCGTCGGGGCCGTCGTTGAACTGTGCACGGGAGACAAAGTTCAGATGCCGTGACAGAAGCGTCAGCTTGGGCGAGGTGATCTCTTCGTAGAATATCTTCATATCCTCACGGGCCATCAGCTCTTTGATCTTGCTGCGGTGGGCGGTGACGGCGGCCTCATGCAGTGATTTGATGCCTTTGAGACGCTTGAGCCGTGTTAGCTCTTTTTTCGTGGCGGAGAGGCGGCGCTGAATGGAGGTATCCTGCTCCATGTTGAAGTTCATGCGCATCCAATAGGCCAACCCCTGATCACGTTCCACATGGTTGACGCGGCCACGGTCCCGTTTGACGAGGAAGCTTTCGGTGCTGCGCACGGCGTAGTGGTTGAGGGTGACCATGTCATAGCCATGGTCGCGAATACCAAAGCGCCAGCCTTGATCTGCCATATCCTCGGGCACCGGTCGGCCGGTACCCGCAACCCAGTTTGGCATACCTGCAATGCGCCGCTTCAGCGGGCGGTGGACACCGATGCGGTCATAGGCGCCAGCAACATAGTCGCCAGCGGTCTTGAACATCGTCTTGATGCCCCAGGCCTGGATCGGAGCAGGGCAGTATTTTGGCGCGCAGTAGCTGTGCTCTTGCGTCAGAAGTACGTCGCTGTAGCTGTCTCGAAAGCTGTTGCCGAACAGGCGCCACTGCATGGAGATCATGTCAGGATCATTGGTGGCGGCAAAGAGACTGTCGAGATCCCCATCCCCGACGTGAATATTGACGAATTCATCGACGTCGGAGACAAGAACCCACTCTGCGTTGCGGACCAAATCAAGGCTCTCGGCGTATTTGAGCGCACCTTTTTGCGGGTTATAGCCGCTCCCCATCTCCTGATAGGGGTTGTCCATGCGGGTGACATAGCCGCGCTCTGCCAGCCCATCCAGCAGTTCAACCGTGCCGTCGTCGCAGTCGTTCGTGAAAACCAGCATATGGTCGAATCCGATAGCGCGGTGGTGGGCTACCCATTCCAGGATGAAGGGACCTTCGTTCTTCATACAAGTGATGATCAGGCGCGTTGCGGTGGCGGTTGGGGCAGCGGTCATGGCTTATCCTTCCGCTTCTGCAAGTTCGGCGCGGAGACGGTTAAGGGAATTGCGGATGTTCTTGGCATCGCGTTTTTTCAACGTGTATTCACAGACTTGAATGGCGAGCTTTGGGTGGTTCTTCTCCTCAGCCTTCATCAGCAGATCATGCTGAAAACGGGGGAGATCA
Organism: Phaeobacter sp. LSS9; assembly: GCF_003443595.1. Lineage (NCBI taxonomy): Bacteria > Pseudomonadati > Pseudomonadota > Alphaproteobacteria > Rhodobacterales > Roseobacteraceae > Phaeobacter > Phaeobacter sp. LSS9. The sequence continues at coordinate 1,379,767 of NZ_CP031956.1, read as the reverse complement.
CGACGGGCGCGCAGCAACTGGTAGAACCGTTGGGCGGTAAGGCGGTCCTCAAAAATCTCGCTCAGTATCGGTTCTAGGATCCCCATATTGACCAGCGCCTGCGGCAGCTGGTGGCCGAAGAATGGCATTCTCAACTTGCGGATATTGTCACCGTTCAGGCGATTGACCTGCTGCACATCCGGGTCGAAGTAGGGATCATAGAGAACCACCGTATCATCAGCGAGATGGGTTGCCTCTGCGGCGTCCGCATAGCGATCATCCCAGTCCAGACGCGCGGTCCAGCCCCAGCGGTCATCATCGGGCAGAATGCGGCGGTCCAGCGTGGTTTGCGGCGCGATGGCGAGTACCTTGGCGCCCGGTGCACATTGCGAATAGGTCAGCGCGCCATAGGCGCCCATGGAGGCACCGTAGAACAGGACCTCATCGAATTGATCAAAGAAACCACTGTCGCGCAGGTGGTCAAAACTATCATGAACAAAGGGGCTGCGGAACCAATTGCGCTTGGAGCCGATCACACCAAGGACCGAACAGCCCAGCGTCTGCGATAGCAGTTTGTAGCCCCACGGCCATCGCTGGCCCTCCTTTTGCTGAACCACATGGATATTGTCGAAAGTGACCACAAGCCGCTTGCCAAAAGGCTCGAAGAACAGCGCGTTTTCATCGCTCTCCCAGAAAAAGCCAGCGCGCTGAGCGGCATGGGTCCGCATGTCCGTGAACCTTGGGTCACCAGCAGCGGGTGCGGTGGTGTCTGGAGCTTTGGGAAGCCAGATCGGCACATGATCAAGCCTATGCTGATCGCTCGAAACAGGCGCGGTGGGTGCGACTTTGACCACACGGCTTGCAGCGGGCGCTGGGTTGGTTGCAGCGGTGACGGCCTGAGGCGCCCGCTGCATCTTCTGAGCCAGATCTGAGACATCCATCGACACGCCCAGCTCTGCTTCCCGACTGCGCAGATCCCCAACACGGATCTTGCCTTGTACCATCTCCTTCAGCAGCTGTGTCTTTGCCTCAATCTGTTCGGGTGAGAGCAGCAGGGCTTCGGGCTCGGGTATCTGGACATCCGCCGGGGTTCCGGCCTCAGCCTGGTCTTCCAGCTTGGTGAGATAGATAGCATCCGGGCGTGCGACTTCGGTCAGGTTTTCGTAAAGTGCGGCGTATTCTGGTTTTGATTTCAGATCAGCGATCTTGGCTTCGTGCCATTGAACCGCTTCCGCATGTAGATCTGCCAGCTTCGCGTCGGCCATCAGCGTGTCCAACTCAGCACGCATCATTGGTACGCGGTTGTGCATGCGTGCGTCGGTTTCAGAGGCGTAATTGCGTCGCGCCCAGTAGTCGATACCCTGATCTTGCTCTGTATGGTTGATGCGGCCTCGGTCCCGTTTCACCAGAAAGCTGTCCGCGGAGCGCAGCACGTAGTGGTTCAGCGTCGCCATGCGATACCCAAGTGACCGCTTGGTGGAGCGCCAGCCATTGTTGGTTAGCAGCATCTCCGGCATGACGCGACCGGACCCGTTGACCCAGCGCACCTGCGAGACGTTTTCTTCGTCGTCGATTTTCAGCGGACGGTGTACGCCGATCTTTGTGTAAGGCGCGGACTTGTGCAGCATGCTTTTGAAGCCCCAACCCAGTCGTGGCTTGGGAATGAACTCTGGCGCGCAGGCGGTGAACTGTTCGATGATCGGGCGGTCTTCATAGTTGGCAACGCCACCATTGCCAAAAAATTTCCAGGTGAAGGAGATGACGTTGGGGTCACCTGCCGCTTTGAACAGATCGGCAAAACGTCCTTCGCCGACGTGGATGTTCACAAATTCATCGACATCAATGGTCAGAACCCAATCCGCCGCCTTGTACACGGGTTGCTGCATCGCGTCTGCCAGCGCTACATGCTGAGGCTTCTTACCGGAGGTCGGATCCCAGGGATTGGTGACGCGGGTGACTAGACCCAGCTGAGCCAAGCGATCCAAAATCTCATTTGTGTTGTCGCTGCAATCGTTGGTGTAGACGAGGAAATGCTTAGCCCCGATCGCCTTGTGATAGGCAATCCACTCCAGAATGAAGGGCGCCTCGTTCTTCATTGAGGTCAGGATTAGGATGTTATCGTTTGAGATTGGCTCTGACAGCGGTGAGAGCCGGTCGCCAATGGTCTCGGTGCGCAGCTCAAGGTTGTTGATCGCGCGTTGGTAATGCGGGCTCTGCACCAATTGGTCCAGCGGCATGCCGAGATGCGGGTCGGCTGAGTGCCCAGCGGCAGGGGGAGGGGCTTTGGCCGCCGGGGTGGAGGCTTTGGCTTTTGCCAGCTCAGCCTGTGTCGGTTTTCCCGCTGGTGGGCGGTCCGGGATCGGGGCAGCAGCAGCAGCAATGTCGTGACGGACCAAGGCGCGGCCGAGATAGCTCTCAGGATGCGGAATGCCACCCTCATGAGTGATCAGGCGGCGGCTCAGCCGACGGTTCCAGAGGTGCACACCATAGCAGCCATCATCAATCTTCTTCTCAACAATATAACCCGGCGACAGCAGATTGCGGCGCTCTTTGAACGAAATCTGGAAAAACGCCATCTGTGGTTTCACATGGGCCATCTCGCCAGTTTCATTGAGGAAATGCGTCAATGCTGAGGGGCCCCAGACGCCCCATTTCAGCTCGGATACATGCACCGGGTTGCCAGCCGCATGTGCGGCTTCAAGCTGTGCACGTTCTTCCCCGTTTGCCCAAGGCGGGATCGGGTATTCGTTTTCGCAGAAGGCATTGAGCCGCTGCAGCGTTCGGGAGAACCGGGGCAGACCGAGGACGGCATTGCAGACCAGACGCCCGGTTTTTTCCCAGCCAAAAACCCATTGATCCTGAAAATCCCAGGGCTTCACGCAGAGAACATCTGCGTCCACCCAAATGACATTCTGCATCGAGATCATCTTGTAGCGAAAGGCATCGGCGTGAACGGCCGGGGAACCAGACACCTTGTGGCGGATGAAGTCTGACGCCGGAAAAATACGGTTCGCGTCCATCAGCTCAACACCGGGTGGGCAATTGTCTACGGTTTCATAGGTGTAAAGAAGGGTGCGATGTCCGTGATCGGCAAATGATTTGAGACAGGTTTGTTCAAGATAACTCAGATTTCCCCCAATCCAGAGGGAGGCGATTACTGGGAGGTCAGACATAATATTCCGCACTGCTTCGTTGTTTTTATGAAAAAGGCCAAGAGGGCGATCGTTGGGTCGCTCGAAAATCGTATCTTTCGCTGGGCGAAATTGACGACTTGCAAAATCGAGCCTGAAAAACTGCTCCCTGTCCAGAAGTGCCTCGTTCGACACTCATCCTTGTTACCACAAGGGGGCTCCGTGGGTATGTCGACACGGGTCCCTCAGCGCTGGTGCCGTTCGTGCGTATTCATACCTGCCTTATCAACCTCTTGGGCCGGTCATCGACCTGCCTGTGATCATTGCCCGAGGTAACCCCGCATGCCATAAGCGAAAGATACCCTACCTTCTGAGTGCGTTCAAATGATTGTAAGCCACAAACATAACTTTGTTTACGTGAAGCCGGGGAAGACCGCTGGCAGCTCAATCGAACTCGCGATCAGCAGATATTGCGGCCCGCAGGATATGATAACCAAACTGCGCCCACGTGAGGAAGCCCAGCGGGTGGAGTGCGTCGCACGGATCGAAAATCCGCGATTTGTGAATATCAATTCCGGTGAAGTGATTGAGCTGCAAAACCACTCCAGATATTGTGATGCGCTGCGCATCTACGGTGAGGATATCGTGGATTACGATGTGGTCTGCACCGAGCGGAATCCTTGGGAGAAGGCAATTTCCTCGTTTTTCTGGAAGGGCAATCGGCGCCCAGAGCGCCCGGTAGCGCCCCGGTTCAAAAGGTTCGTCAGCGATGGCCGCTGGCCGCAGGATTTTGACGTCTATTCGCTCAATGGTGTTTGCGTCGCGGATCACATCATCCGGGTCGAACGCCTAAAGGATGACTACCGCGACTTTTTGAGGTCCCTCGAGATCCCTGTGGAGGGAGAGATTGTGTTTCCATCGTCCAAGGGTTTCCAACGCCCGAAGGAAGCGACACGCGAGGCGATGTATACGCGTCCTTGGGTGGTACGGGCTGTGTTTGAGCATACCGAGGACCTGCGCGCGGTATTGCCTTACCGTTTTGACGACCGCTCCGCGCCAGATATTCAACTGAATGAGGACCGCCGGGCGGCGCGCTACAGGTTCCTCGAAGACAATGACTGCGGCCCGGTCTACTGGGAGCCGGTTCAGGCATCCGCCTCGGTTTAGCGGTAGGCGTTGCGAACCCCGGACTACGGCCGCGTAGCGAGCGTGTGCGACGGTCTAGCTAAGACGCTTTACGACGCTCGTACGCGAGGCTGCGCTTATTTACCCACGCCACCAAAAAGACAATCTCGAAGGATGCAGCAGAGGCCGGTCAGACAATGCGCGTACGTCAAGCATCGAAGGAGTGTCTATAAGCAGAACAGGGCGATAACTCGAATGAGATGCCCTGGTGATAACATCAAGGGCTCAAGTCTTTTCAACTCATTGATTTTAGTGGAGGCGAGTACCGGAATCGAACCGGTGTACACGGATTTGCAATCCGCTGCGTCACCACTCCGCCAACTCGCCTTACCGGTGGTGTGAGGCGTGATTAATCACATGCGGGGGGGCGGTGCAAGTGCCGCTGTGCGGAACCGGGCGGAAAAAATGAAAAATTCTGTTGTGGCACTGTCTTGTTCTTATGGGCACGCGCTTCCCCAGGTCTGGGGAGGGCAAGACTGACGCCTGTCACGGTGGCATGTGTTCGAATTACAATCCACCTGGGACCAAACACGGCGAAGACACGTAGCTGCGGGCAATGTGCAGGAGCGCCCCGCTACATTCAGATCAGGTTGGCATGACACCGGGGCCGGAAAGGGCTTTATTGAGCGCGTTTGCAATCAGCTGTGGCACCTGCGGGAGTGCTCCGAGAACCGGCAGGGTATCGCCGCCAAAGCCTGCATCGGCCAGCGCATCGGGAATGTCGTCGCGCACGTGCTCGCCCGCTTGCGCAAAAAACGGCAGGCAGAGGCTGGGCCGCGCTGGGGCGGTGTCTTCGAACACTCGGGCGGTCGTTGCGATGCGCGGGTCTTCCTCAACGTAACCGGTGGCCAGCGTGGTGCCGGGAAGGCGGTCGCGCATCGCTGTTGCAAAGACCTCTGCCGCCTCTGCGGCCTTGGGGCCACGGGCTGAGCCATGTGCCGCGAGCAGAATACGGGTTTGGGAAAGGGACCAGCCGCGTGCGGCGCAGGCCAGGGCAAGCGCATCGCAGGCAAGGCCGGGCAGGTTCGGGTCAAGCCCAAAGGGCGGAAGATGATGAACGTCGTGCCCTTGCAGCCGTCGTGGCAGCACAGAACTGGTAAACCAGCCATTTGCCATAAAGAACGGATAAACCAGCGCGCCCTGCGGTGTCACCTGTTCCAGCCTGTCGGAGGTCGCAAGGGTGGCCGAACGGATATCCCAGTCCGGCAACAGGGTTGCGACCGCATCTGCAAGCTCTGCCAGCGCGCGTTCCTGCGGGGCGGGATCGGAGGGCTGGCCGTGTGCGGTGATGACGGCGGTGGGCCGGTGCACCGGCATAACGTGGGGAGAGGTCATCTGGCGTGGTTTTCCGGCTGTGCGATGATCTGGACGGCGAGGGCGGACTAGATATCGCAGATAGAGGTTTCGTTGTGGATTTACTACGTTGCGCTTGCACCCACGGATCACTTTTGCAGCGGCGGAGCGTGGCGCGTCACTCGGTTGCCGTTGTCAGGGCAGCGGCGGATTCAGGCAAGGGCGCGCTGATCGGGCATCAAACCTGCGGAGAGCGCAGATCGTTGAGAAAGCTGCGCAGCTGCTCCGTGTGGATCGGCTTTGTGAACAGCTGGGCATCCAGTGCTTGCGCCAGCGTGGTGATGTCTGGGCTGGGGGTGGCGGACATGAGGCATGCAGGTAGAGGACCAAGATCGCGACGCATATCCTCAATGACTTTGGCGCCGCTTAGGTTTGACCCTAGGTGCAGATCGATCAGCAGAACATCCGGGACGACCTCAATTTCGGCCAGCAAGGTCCGGGCTTCACCCTCGCTGGCGCAGGGCAGCACGTCGATCTGCCATTGTTCCATAGTGAGGCTCAGCGCCTGCCGCAGGTCTGTATCGGCAACAATCAGCAGCGCGATCAATTGCGGCAGCTGCGCAGCGGCAGGGCGAGGGGGCGCCGCGTCAAGAAGCAATGCCTCGCCGATCTTCGGCTGGGCGGCGTCGCGGGGCAGGTCAATGGCAAAGACCGTTCCACGCCCGACCTCAGATCTGAGTGTCAGGGGGTGGCCAAGTAGCGCGCAGGCACGCTCCACAATGGCCAGCCCCAGCCCCATTCCGTCAGCAGCACTCGCCGTGGCATTGAGGCGCTGGAACTCTGCGAAAATGCGGCCGCGATCTTGTTCTGCAATGCCGGGCCCCGTGTCCCAGACCTCAACCCGGACAGAGGCGCGGCGGGGCCGTATACCGATCAATACACCGCCTTTATCGGTGTAGCGCAGCGCGTTGGAAATCAGGTTCTGCAGGATACGCCTCAGATAGGTTACATCACTTAGCACGCGCGCCTGACTGGGTCTGAGGCGTAGGGTCAGCCCCTTGGCATCGGCCATTGGATGCATCTCGTCCTGAAGCTGACCCAACAGGTCGCCCAGATCTACAGAGGCCACATGGACCTCGGCGCGACCGGAATCCAGCCTTGAGATATCGAGGAGAGCCGAGACCAGCGTTTCGACACTGTCCAGCGCATTGGCCGCCTTATGCAACGTGTCCTGAGGCGCACCGTCGGGAAGTTCGCTTTCCAGAGCGGCGACAAAGAGTTTTGCGGCAGATAAGGGTTGCAGCAGATCATGGGAGGCGGCAGCGACAAAGCGGGATTTGGACGCATTGGCCCGTTCAGCGGCCTGCAGCGCGTCTTCCAGCTCCAGCGTTCGCTCCAGCACGCGTTGTTCCAGGGTGTCGCGTGCCTCGCTCATGGCGCGGGCGGCCTGCCGTTCGGCGGTGACATCGGTGAAGCTGATCACAAAGCCACCATCGGGCATATCCTGCATAAACACCGTCAGAACCCGCGTCGCACCCTGCTGAATATCGAAAGAGAGCGGAGCCCGCGCGCGCTGATCGGTAGCGGTCTTTGCGGAAGCTGAACTGTCCCCCAATGCGGTGCGCGGGCGCGCCCAGTCTGCGACTTGATCTGCAATATCCGCTTGGGCAAAGGTAAAGGTCTCGCGCAGGCGCTCAAAAATACTCTCAAACCGGCTGCCGATGCGAAATCGCCCGATCGGGATCGACAGCAGATCCCCCATCAGCCGGTTCCACCCGACCAACCGGGCCTGCTGATCGAAGATGCAGACCCCCTGGTTCAGATGTTCCAATGTGGCGCGGATCAGGCGGGCCTGATCATCCAAAATGCGTTCACGTTCCTGATGCTGGATCCGCATGATATCCGTGACATCGGTCTGCAGGATGACCGTGCCGCCATCCGGCGTCCGGTGCTCGCTCACCTGCACCCAGCGATTGCCGGTCATGCGGACGTTGAACATGACGCTGCGGTCCTGATGTCGTGCTAGTCGGCGCGCAGCCCAAGTGGTGGGGGGCGTGCCTGTCGGCAGCGACAGGGCCGTGCTGGAACTGACCAGCTGCACGTAGCTGTCAAACCTCAATCCCGGACGCAGATCAGCGCAGATGTCCGGCATGTGCATGCCAAATCGGCTGTTGCACATCACCAGCACATCCTGCGCATTGAAGAGAGCGAACCCTTCCTGCACGGTTTCAATGGCATTGGCGAGATTGGCGCGCGCGGCTTCGGTTTCGCGGTTGGCCTCGGCGAGCTTGGCGTTCGAGAGATTGAGCAGATCCAGCGTGCGCTCCAGATCGCGGGTGCGGCTGCGGATTTCCTCTTCCAGCAAAACAGCGCGTTCGAACTGCGCATAGGCAAGTCCGGAGGCATCGGTATCCTGTTCCACCCGGCGCATCAGGGTTGCGGTGATCTTCAGCAGTTTTTCATTCTGCCGTTCCAGTGAATCGCGCGGATCAATCAGGCCTTCGGTCATGGCCTGACCGCAGTGTCGTCTGTTTCGGGCGGGTAGATGGCCACCCCGGTCAGGGTCTGGTTCACATGGATGGAGTTCACCTGCTCCCCGTAGGTGCAAAACCCAACCGCGCGGTGTTTGGCCAGCAGCGCGGAGATCTGTGGGGTCAGCTGTTTCTGCTGGGCCTCCATCCGTCGCAGCAGGCAATCGCAGGCCAGAATCACATCCGGGGTCCGGGTCTCTCCCAGCACAGAGAGTGCGCGGTCGAGATGATCCACCATATCGAGAGGCTCTGCCAACGTCAGCACGACCCCTTCGTCGATGGCGGAGAAAAACACAAGATCGCCAGTGTCTGCGACCTGTTGGATCGCGCGCACATGATGCTGGCCACCAATGCGCACCACGACGGGATGGGCGGCAAAGGTGAAGGTGGTCAGCTGTTCCGGATCCTTGCCCAGCAGGCGCGCATATTCCCGCGCTGCCGGTTCGGCGTTGATCTCATGGACCAGTCTGCGAGCAGGATCAGCCCCGGTTACCACCATGCGCTGGGCCGTCGGTACCAGATGATCGGTGTTGAAGACTTTGATCGGGCAGTTGCTGCGGATCTGCAGAAGGACCGCTGCGTTCTGCCGTGCCTTCCCATCACAGAGGACATATGTCGCGCCAAAATCGCTGCTATCTCCGGCGGATCCGCCAAACAGTGGCACCGGGCCAAGCCCCGGCGCAAGATCGGCGGTGAGCGCGTCCTCCTTGACCGACAGCCCATCAATCAACAGAAAGGCAAATTCGGATCCCCACTGCGGTGTCTCCCGCGCCATGTCGTTGCGATTGCGAATGATCTGGTCGATCTGGTTCTGGGCGTCATAGGCGTTCAGATCGTCAATCGGCAGAACACGGGCGCAGAAATGGCTGCGCGGAAGGCCGATGGCGACAATCTCTCCATCTGTGTAACCGGCCTCGCCGATTTCGCCTGCGGTGGTACAGCCAACCACCTGTGCGGGGGCCAGATCATGGGCGGCCGCCGCGCTGAGCGCATGGATATCGGCTTGGGGAGAGACAAAGAGAATGATCAACTCAAGCTCATCCAACGGCGCCAGCATCTGTGCCAACCTCGCCAGCGCATCAGGCGCGTCGGCGTCTGCAAAACCGGTGCGGGTGATGCGACCGGCGTGGTGCAATGCGGCAGCCATAGCTGGCAGAGTGCGCTCGGCCTCCGCCTGTGCGGTTGCGGGGGGATCGGTGTTGGCGCGGGGACGGGCAGGGCGTGTCATGCTGGATGGTAGGCAGTTCAGCCCAGATCTTGCAAGACGTTTGCAAAGCTGGTTTCCTTTGCGATCAGAACTGCTTGGGTGCGGCTTTGCACACCGAGTTTGCGCATGATTGCGGTGACATGAGCCTTGACCGTGGTTTCAGCGATGGACAGGTCATAGGCGATCTGCTTGTTCAGTTTGCCAGCACAGATCAGCTGCAGGATGCGCGCCTGCTGATTGGTCAGTGTCGCCAGTCGCCCCGTCGCGTCCTGCGTTTCGCTGTCGCGCGGCAACAGCACATAGCCGGGCGGGACAAAGGGCGTGCCCTTTGCGATGGCATCGAACGCGCCGATGTAGATCTCGCGCTGGCTGTGCTTGGGGACGAAACCTGCGGCACCTGCGTGAATGGCGGCACTGATCACCCGATTGTCCGCCATGGATGAGACGACTAGGATCGGCGCGCTGGTGGCGTTGCGCAACCGGATAAGCCCGTCCAGCCCATGAACGTCCGGTAGATTCAGATCCAGAACCACCGCATCGGGGGCCGCTTTATCGGCGATCTCGGCCATGGCCCGTTCCAGTGTCGGTGCGGTTGCGATGGTGCTAATCCCGACTGTCGCGCGCAAGGTCATCGCCAAGGCGTCGCAGAACAGCGGATGATCCTCGACGATCAACGCGGTGACAAAGCGGGCCAAGCCTTGCGGATCGGCGGTGGCGCTCTGCGTCGTGGCTGTTGTGGGGGACGTCTGTGTCATCAGGCTCCTGAGGTCGGGCGGCTGGTTCTGTGGCATAGGTCGGGCAGTTGCAGTGACTTAAGCGCTGCTGTCGGCGAGAATCATGCTAACAGCACAGATGCGGACCTACCAATAGGCGAAAGGTCGAAGGTGATGATCATGCTCTGCGATCTGGTCCGGCAATGGCCAGGAACAAGCTGACGTCGCAGGTTGACCGAAAGCGTTAGGGCGGGGTAGCCCACCGTTGGCCTGCAACCAATGTCGCATATCGGGGCGGTTCCGGTTTAGACTATGCAATGTCGTGCAGGCCGTCCGCTGTCTGCCAGGATTGAGATCCCCAGCCGATCGCCAGAAGAAGGAATAGCGCTTATGAAACTTGCCGATACCCGCACCATAGCTGCCCCGCGCACCGAGGTCTGGCAGGGGTTGCTGGATGCCGAAACCCTGAAGAATGCGGTACCGGGCTGTCAGGAGATGGACGGCTCCGCCGAGGATGGCTTCACGGCGGTCGTCGTGCAGAAAGTGGGTCCGGTGAAGGCGACGTTTCGCGGAACTGTGACGCTCTCAGATCTCGATGTGCCAAACAGCCTGACCCTGCGCGGCGAGGGGAAGGGCGGCGCTGCCGGTTTTGCCAAGGGGGATGCCCATGTGACTTTGAGCGACGGCGAAGATGGGCAGACCCTTTTGAGCTATGAGGTGGAGGCCAAAGTTGGTGGCAAGCTGGCGCAGCTTGGCAGCCGTATCATTGATGGCTTTGCCAAGAAGATGGCCGATCAGTTCTTCGAACGGTTTCAGAGCGCTGTTGAAGCCGATGAGACAGCTGGCGCCGACGCGGAGGCAAACGACGCGGACACCGAAACCCCCACCGATGACGACGCGCCGCGCAAGGGGTGGATTGGCCGCGTGCTGGGCAGCTGACGAGGCCGCAGATCAGATCTGCGGCAGTCGGTGGTTCCAAGCGACGCTGCGAAATGTGAGATTTTCACACCAGATCCGCTTGACGCTCAGAAAGCACCGATTTATAGACCAAATTCCCTGAGCGGGTATGGTGAAATGGTATCATAAGAGCCTTCCAAGCTTAAGGTGCGGGTTCGATTCCCGCTACCCGCTCCAGGATTTCCGACATCAGCTGATATTTGTGGCGCCCGCGCCGTTACCCGTCACGACGCGGCACGTCTGGTTGATCTGCGGCATGCGGCGCTATGGCCAGGGATGATGGTCTCTGTGCGCTTGACCTTAGAGGTTTGCGCAGTCATGAACCTTGGCGATGCGCAGGCTCGAGAACCTGCCACACGGAACGTCGAAGGAGCTGACATGGCGGGAAATCAAGCGGTCCCGACTGCGGATGTAGAGCGCGAGAAATCACGCAAAGTTGGTGTTCTCTCCGCACTATGGCCATTCATGCGCCCCTATCGTGTGCTGATGGCCATGGCGACGCTGGCGCTGGTGTTGACAGCGGGTCTATCGCTGACCCTGCCTCTGGCGGTGCGTCGGGTTGTCGACAATTTCCGGATCTCCGAAGCCGCGCTTCTCAATCAGTATTTTGCCGCCGCCCTTGTGATCGCTGCGCTGTTGGCGGCAGGCACCGGACTGCGTTACGCGCTGGTCACACGGCTGGGCGAACGGGTGGTTGCCGATATCCGCAAGGCGGTGTTTGACCGCGTCATTGGCATGAGCCCGGCGTTCTATGAACAGATCATGACCGGCGAGGTGCTGAGCCGGATCACCACAGATACCACGTTGATCCAGTCGGTTCTGGGGTCCTCCGTGTCAATTGCCCTGCGCAATATGCTGATCTTCATCGGTGGTCTGGCGCTGATGCTGCTGACCTCGGCCAAGCTGACCAGCCTCGTGCTGCTGATCGTGCCGGCGGTGATTGTGCCGATCCTTGTGCTGGGGCGGCGCCTGCGCAAGATCAGCCGCGAGAACCAGGATTGGATCGCGGCCTCATCTGGCAACGCAGGGGAGGCGCTGGGCGCAGTTCAGACGGTTCAGGCCTACACCCATGAAGGTGCAAGCCGGAGCGAATTCAGCCGCCTGACCGAAACCGCCTTTGACGCGTCGATGCGACGGATCCAGACACGCGCCTTTCTCACAGTCATCGTGATCTTCCTGGTGTTCTCCGGGGTGGTTGGTGTGTTGTGGATGGGCGCCAATGACGTGCGCGCGGGCGTGATGACCGAGGGCACCTTGGTCCAGTTTGTGATTTATGCGGTTCTCGTTGCAGGCTCGGTTGCAGCACTGTCGGAAATCTGGAGCGAATTGCAGCGGGCCGCCGGCGCGACCGAGCGGCTGGTGGAGCTGCTGACGGCGATAGATCAGGTCCAGGATCCCAGGCAGCCCCAAACGCTTGTCACACCGGTGCGCGGGGAAATCCGGTTTGACAACGTATCCTTCCGCTATCCGGCGCGTCCACAGATCCCGGCGTTGGTGGATGTTTCCCTGACCGTGCAGCCGGGGGAAACGGTTGCCTTCGTCGGGCCGTCTGGTGCGGGTAAGACAACGATCATCCAGATGATCCAGCGGTTTTATGATCCGACGTCTGGTGCCGTTTGCCTAGATGGTATGCCGTTGCAGGATCTGCAACGGGATGATTTCCGCAAACATATCGCGTTGGTGCCGCAGGATCCGGTCATTTTTGCGCTGTCCGCGCGTGACAATATTCGCTTTGGCCGTCCCGGTGCCAGCGACGCTGAGGTTGAGGCCGCTGCCCGAGCTGCGGCGGCGCATGAGTTTATCACCGCACTGCCCGAAGGCTACGACAGCCAGGTTGGCGAGCGCGGTGTCATGCTCTCGGGTGGGCAGAAACAGCGGATCGCGATTGCCCGTGCCATTCTGCGTGATGCGCCGGTGCTGCTGCTGGACGAGGCGACATCTGCGCTTGACGCTGAAAGCGAACGTCTGGTGCAGGCGGCTGTAGACGAGCTGAGCCAGGGGCGCACCACATTGATCGTGGCGCACCGGCTGGCGACCGTGAAGAAGGCAGACCGCATCGTGGTCATGGAAGAGGGGCGCATCGTGGCCACCGGCACCCATGACCAACTGGTCGCCGAGGGTGGTCTTTATGCTCGTCTGGCGCGGTTGCAGTTCACCGATGGACTGGCTGCAGAATAGGCAAAACCCGCCCCAAACGGTCAGTATTTCGGTTTCAAGGTTGAAAACTGTCAAATGTCGCTGCGTCAAAGCGCAGGCTTCCTTGACGTGACCCTGTCGGCGCGCTTGCACGACAGGCCGTTTCAAATCATTTTGTGTTAACTGAAATTCCCCGGCACAAGGGGACTAGGGGAGGAAACCAATGGGATTTGCCACGGCCGCGGACTGCTTGGCACTAGTGAATGAAATGCCCTTCGGGCAGCGAAACATGCCGACAACGCTCTATGGGTTGTTGTCCCGTACGGCCGGGAAGTTTCCTGACAACAAGGCGATCAGCTATCAGATCTTCTCGGGCCCGACCGACAAGGCCGAGACCCTGACTTGGCGCCAGCTGAAGGATAAGGTCACCCAGGCGGCGAATATGTTCCGCTCCATGGGGATCGGAGAGAAGGACGTTGTTGCCTATATCCTGCCCAACTGTAACGAAACGGTTGTGACACTGCTGGGCGGCGCTGTGGCCGGGATCGCCAATCCGATCAACCCATTGCTCGAGCCGGAGCAGATCGCCTCCATCCTGCGCGAGACCGGGGCAAAGGTGGTGGTGACGCTGAAGCCGTTCCCGAAGACCGACGTGGCCCAAAAGGTCGCCGAGGCGGTGCGCCACGCGCCTAAGGTAAACACGGTTCTGGAAATTGACCTTAACCGCTATCTGACCCCGCCGAAGTCTTGGATCGTGCCGATGATCCGCCCAAAACTTGAGGGCAAGGACAAGCTGGCGCATGCGGACTACAAGAACTTCAACAAAGAGCTGCGCAAGCATCCCACCGAGCTGACCTTTGCGGATTCCAACAGCGACCGTGTGGCCTGCTACTTCCACACTGGCGGCACCACTGGCATGCCCAAGGTGGCACAGCACACCTATTCCGGCATGAACTACAACGGTTGGCTGGGCAGCAAGCTGCTGTTCACTGCCGAAGACAACATCATGTGTCCGTTGCCGCTGTTCCATGTCTTTGCCTGCCATGTGATCCTGATGGCGGCTGTTGCCTCCGGTGCGCATGTCGTGTTCCCGACACCACAGGGCTATCGCGGCGACGGTGTCTTTGACAATTTCTGGAAGTTGATCGAGCGCTGGAAGATTTCTTTCATCATCACGGTGCCCACGGCGATCTCGGCAAAGATGCAGCGGCCGGTGGATGCGGATGTCTCCACCGTGAAAACCGCCTTCTCCGGTTCGGCGCCCTTGCCGGTCGAGCTGTTCAAACGGTTTGAAGAGGCAACAGGCGTTAAGATCGTCGAAGGGTACGGCCTGACCGAGGCAACCTGTTTGGTGTCCTGTAATCCGGTTGAGGGTGAGAAGAAAATCGGCTCGATCGGTATTCCGCTGCCCTATACGGATGTGAAGATCGTCAAAGGAACCGACAGTGGCACGGTTGAGTTGGGGGTGGATGAGATTGGCGAGATCTGCATCTCCAGCCCCGGTGTCTATGCCGGTCACACCTATACCGAAGTCGAGAAAAACGACGGTCTGTTCTACAAGGATCAATACCTGCGCACTGGCGACCTTGGGAAGCTGGACAGCGACGGGTACCTCTGGATCACCGGCCGTGCCAAGGATCTGATCATTCGCGGTGGTCACAATATCGACCCGGCCGAGATTGAAGAGGCGCTTCTGGGGCATGAGGCTGTGGCCTTTGCCGGCGCCATCGGCCAGCCGGATGCCCATGCCGGCGAGGTGCCTTGTGCCTTTGTCGAATTGGTGGACGGCGCAACTGTGACGCCTGACGAGCTTCTGGCTTATTGCCAGATCCACGTACATGAGCGGGCAGCGATCCCGAAACATGTCACCGTAATGGATGAACTGCCAAAAACCGCCGTGGGCAAGGTCTTCAAACCGGATCTGCGTAAGAATGCCATCACCCGGATCTACAACGACGCGTTGCTCAAGGCGGGTCTGCCGGCCCGTGTCGAACATGTGGTCGATGACAAAGGTCGCGGTCTGGTCGCACAGGTCGAAGAAAACGGTGCCAAGGCCTCGGATATTTCCGACGTGCTGGGGGTCTTTACCCGCCCGTGGGAGCCCATGCCCAAGGCGTGATCACCCGCCTTCGGCACTGGTCCTTGAACGAGATTGAGAAAGCGCTCCACCGGGGCGCTTTTTTTCGATTCTGGGGCATGGTTTTTGACCGCCGCGCTGCTAGGCTCATCCGACGCACTACGACACAGGGAACGGCGAGATGAACTACGAACGGCTGATCGACGAGGAAACCTGGGCCTTTATCCGCAAGACGGGCGAATGTTACCCGGATGATGCGGTGGATCTGTCGATTGCCGAGCAGCGCAAGGTCTATGACGCCATGGCGGCTGAGTTTCGCGCGGCGCGTCCTGATAGTGTCAGCTGCGAGGATCGTCTGGTGGGTGCCGTTCCGGTGCGGATCTACACCGCCGGGGAACCGGGCTGCACGGTGATGTACTGTCATGGCGGCGGGTTCGTGGTTGGCGGATTGGACAGCCATGATGATGTCTGTGCCGAGCTTTGCGCGCAAACCGGTTATCGCGTGGTCGCGGTGGACTACCGGCTGTCTCCCGAACACCTGCATCCTGCGGCCTTTGAAGATGCCTGGGCGGTCTGCCAGTGGATCTCTGCCAGCTTCGAAGGCGATCTGGTCCTGGCCGGGGACAGCGCTGGTGCCAATCTCTGCGCTGCGGTGGCGCATCATGCCCGTGGACGGCTCACGGGGCTGGTTGGTCAGGTGCTGATCTACGGGGCCTTTGGCGGTGACATCAACGAAGGCTCTTATCTGGAACATGCGCAGGCCCCAATGCTGACGCGGGATGACATTCTGTTCTATGGACAGCTGCGGCGCCCGGAGGGAAGTGAGGTCGGCACTGACCCGACATTGGAACCGCTTGCTGACAATGATTTCTCAGATCTGCCTGCCACGGTGCTGGTCACCGCTGATTGCGATCCCGTGCGCGATGACTCCCGTCACTACCGCGACAAGATTTTGGCAGCTGGCGGCAAGGCACATTGGATCAATGAACCGGGGTTGGTCCACGGCTATCTGCGCGCCCGCCACAGCGTCGGCCGCGCCCGCGACAGTTTTGAGAGGATCTCTGTTGCAGTGGAAGCGCTGGGGCAGGGGCTCTGGCCTTATGAGTGACGCCTACCCTAGCCTGCAAAGTCACGGCATTGTTCGGGTGCGGCACTGCGGTCGTACCATCCACCGCTTTTGACGCGCCAGTCGCTCGTGTGGGTGGTCACATAAGACCAGTTGCCCACCGGGAGATGGGAATACCCGATGACATCGCCGGGCTGGATCACTCCAATGCGCGCCGTTCCTGCACTGTGACCTGAGTAGAGCGGCACCGGACCACCAAGCCAGCCAAGGCAGGCGCTTTCAAATTCATCGCGGATCGGCAGATCGACAAGGAGGCGGCGCAGGTGGGTGTCATTCAGTGCCAGATGACGGCGCTTGGTATTGACCTTGCAGCCGTGAAATTGCTCTAGCCCCCGGATTTCCTGCACCTGTCGATTGCTGTGTGGGTCAAGCGCGACCGATTTGCCCAGACAGTCGCTATTGTCAAAGACGCTTTGCCCCAGTGTCGATCCAAAGCAATAACCGGCCCGGTCCATGATCAGGTTCCGCGTAAACCAAAGATCGTCACAGCCATCCTGCGCCAATGCGGGCAGCGGCAGAAGCAGCAGTATCAGGGCAAGGCAATGTCGGGTCATGGCAGGCTCCTGTCGGGCGAATACATCGATCACCCAAAGAAGCCTGCCATGGATCCTCAGCTGAGGAAAGATTTTGCCTTCATCGTGTCGGCAATTGGCGCACCGAGACGGCTGAGAATGGTGGGGGCCAGTTGCAGCTGATCAATCACCACATCCTCTGCGGGGCCTGTCGCATCGCCAAAGTAATAAAGCGCGGTTTCCTGTTGCAGGGGGCTGCGCCCGCCGTGGTGGCCGCGCTCATCCTGGCCATGATCTGCGGTGACAATGATCTCATAGCCCATGTCGCGCCATTTGATAATGAACGGGGCCAGCATCTCGTCCATCACGAAACAGGCGTGATCCATCTCCTGACAGTCGTGAAAGAACCGGTGTCCCATGCAATCCAGCGTGCAGGTGTGCAGCATGCCGTAGTTGAGGCCAAAGCGCAGGCAAAGATTGGTCAGCGTGCCAAAGAGGTCCACGTCGGAGGGGGTCATCTGGTTGACCAGCCCGTAGCCCGTCATCGAATGGAACCGCCCGTGATTGATCGTGGCGCTGTCGGCCTCGTCATATTCCACATCGCGCACCGGATCATAGGGATGGCGATTGAAGAAGGAGGACCAGAAGCTATGGGCAACTGCACCTGTCACGCCACCACCCTGACGTACCTGACTGAACACATCCTTGTGCCCCAGACGGAAGACATTGCCATTGCCGGTGCAGCCGTGCTCAGCCGGGACCACGCCGGTGTGGATCGAGGCATAGCAGCTGGCGGAAATCGACGGCAGCACCGCCCGGTGTTTCCAGACCCGTGCCTCGCCGCTGTCCACCCAGCCTTCCAGATTGCCAAACAGCCGACGGAAATTGCGCCAGGGGACGCCGTCCAAGATGATGAGGAGAAGTTTGTTGTCCATCGCAGAACCCAGGGTCTTATAAAGGTGAGTTAAAAAGGCGGTCGTGAGGATTGTACCTGCGACCGCCTTTGAGAGCGTCCCGCCGCAGTCGCCTGCGACGAGAGGTGATATGCACTGCCTGCTTGCTAGTTGCCGGCGCTTTCCATCTTGCGGTTGGCGATGACCTCTTCCAGCCAGCCCAGACGCATTTCCGGCACCGAGCTGAGCAACAGATCGGTATAGTCGTCAAAGGGTGGCGACAGTACTTCGGTCTTGCCGCCATAGCGCTGCACGCGCCCCTGATACATCACCGCGATATTGTCCGAAATCGCCCGCACTGTGGCAAGGTCATGGGTGATGAAGAGGAAGGCGACATTCTCGATCTTCTGCAATTCTAGCAGCAGTTTGAGGATGCCATCCGCCACCAGCGGATCCAGCGCCGAGGTGACCTCGTCGCAGATGATCATTTTCGGCTTGGCAGCCAAGGCGCGGGCAATACAGACACGCTGTTTCTGCCCACCCGACAGCTCTGCCGGGTAGCGATCCATGAAGCTTTCGCCCAGTTCGATCTCATCCAGCAGTTCGATGATCCGCTTGCGCTTCTCCGCGCCTTTCATGCCGAAGTAGAACTCCAGCGGGCGCCCGATGATGGTGCCCACGGTCTGGCGCGGGTTCATCGCCACATCTGCCATCTGGTAGATCATCTGCAACTCGCGCAGATCTTCGCGGCTGCGCCCCGCCAGATCGGAGGACAGGGTGCGCCCTGCGAACTCGATCTCGCCCTCGCGCGGTGGCAAGAGGCCGGTGATCACCCGTGCGAGTGTCGATTTCCCGGAGCCGGATTCCCCAACCACCGCCAATGTCTGACCGGGGTGCAGGTCAACATTCACATTGTGCAGCACGTCGAACTTGGTGCCTTTGTAGCGCGCAGTGATATTGCGCACGCTCAGCACCGGTTCCGGGGTGGGGGCCTTCTCCTCATGGGTGATGGAGCGGACCGAGACCAGGGCTTGGGTATACTCTTCCTGCGGTGCGTTGATGATCTGATCAACGGGGCCGTATTCCACCATATTGCCGTGGCGCAGCACCATGATGTCGTCGCTCACCTGCGCCACAACCGCGAGGTCATGGGTGATATAGAGCGCCGCCACACCGGTGTCGCGGATGGCTTCCTTGATCGCCATCAGCACCTCGATCTGGGTGGTCACATCCAGCGCCGTGGTCGGTTCGTCAAACACCACAAGATCCGGTTCAGGGCAGAGCGCCAGCGCGGTCATGCAGCGCTGTAGCTGGCCGCCGGAGACCTGATGCGGGTAACGCTCGCCGATATTGTCGGGATCCGGCAGACCCAGTTTGGCAAAAAGGGTCCGCGCGCGCGCCTCGGCCTCTTTCTTGGAGAATTTGCCCTGCTCAACCGCCGCTTCGATCACCTGTTCCATGATCTTTTTGGCCGGGTTGAAGGAGGCAGCGGCCGATTGCGACACATAGGTCACCTCGCCACCGCGCAGACGGCGGATATCGCGCAGTTTTGACTGCAGGATATCGCGACCGTTTACCCAGACTTCGCCGCCGGTGATTTTGACCCCACCGCGGCCATAGGCCATGGAGGCCAGACCGATGGTGGATTTACCCGCGCCGGATTCCCCGATCAGCCCCAGCACCTTGCCCGGTTGCAGGTCAAAGCTGACACCATGCACGATTTCGATGTCATGCGGCTTTTCACCCGGCGGGTAGACAGTTGCGCCGATCTTCAGATTGCGCACTTTCATAAGAGGTTCGCTCATCCGCGGCCTCCTTTCAGAGAAGTTGTGCGGTTCAGGACCCAGTCCGCCACAAGGTTGACCGAGATCGCAAGGGTGGCGATGGCAATGGCGGGCAGCAGAGCCGCCGGGATACCATAGACGATGCCTTCCTTGTTCTCTTTCACGATGCCGCCCCAGTCGGCTTCCGGCGGTTGCACGCCAAGACCGAGGAAGGAGAGCGTCGAGACGAAGAGCACCATGAAGATGAACCGCAGACCCATTTCGGCCACCAGCGGTGACAGAGCGTTCGGCAAGATCTCACGGAAGATGATCCAAGCGGTTTTCTCCCCGCGCAGGCGGGCCGCTTCGACGTAGTCCATGACCTCGATATCCACCGCGACGGCACGCGCCAGACGATAGACACGTGTGGAGTCCAGCAGCCCCATGACCACGATCAGCACCGGTACCGTGACCGGCATCACCGACAGAACGACAAGGGCGAAGATCAGCGTTGGGATCGACATGATGAGATCGACCAGCCGCGACATGACCTGATCGACCCAGCCGCCCGCAACAGCGGCAAAGAAGCCAAGGATTGATCCGGTGGTAAACGACAGGATCGTGGCTGCGGTGGCGATGAAGATGGTTGTGCGACCACCGTAGATCATCCGGCTCAGCAGATCGCGCCCGATGTTGTCGGTGCCCAGAAGATGCTCCGCAGAACGCGGCTCCCAGACGTCACCAACGATTTCCGCCATGCCATAGGGCGCTAGCAGCGGCGCAAAGATCGCCATCAGAAAGTAGAGGGCCGTGAAGAACAGCCCGATCATTGCAGAGATAGGGATATTCTTCATTTCGGATGCCTCAGACGCGGGTTGGACAGGATAGCGACTATGTCAGCGATCATGTTCAGAACAATGTAGACAGCGGCAAAGATCAGACCGCAGGCCTGCACCACAGGCACGTCACGTTTGGACACATGGTCGACCAGATACTGCCCCATACCGGGGTAGACAAAGACCACCTCGATCACCACGACGCCCACCACCAGATAGGCAAGGTTCAGCATCACCACATTGACGATCGGTGCAATGGCGTTGGGAAATGCATGGCGGGCAATCACGTGAAAGGTGCTGAGGCCTTTCAGCTCTGCGGTCTCAATATAGGCCGACTGCATCACATTGAGGATCGCCGCACGGGTCATCCGCATCATATGCGCCAAAACCACCAGCGTCAGCACTGCAACAGGCAGGGCAATGGCGTTGAGTTTTTCCAGCAAACTCATGGAATCATTGATCATTGCGACAGAACTGAACCAGCCCATCTGCACCGCAACGAAATAGATCAGCAGATAGCCAATCAGAAATTCCGGGATCGAGATCGAGGCCAGCGTCACGGCCGAGATCAGTTTGTCCGGCCAGCGGTCGCGGTAACGCACCGCCAGAAGGCCCAGAAAGATTGCCAGCGGAACCGAGATAACAGCAGCCCAGAACGCCAGGAACAGCGTATTGCCAAGGCGGCGGCCGATGCTGGTTGCGATGTCCTGACCATTGGTCAGAGCAGTGCCCAGATCCCCCTGCAAAGCGCCGAACAGCCAGTCGAAATAGCGCAGTATGGCAGGTTCATTCAGGCCCAGTTCTTCCCGCAGATTGGCGAGCGCCTCAGGGGTGGCCGACTGGCCCAGAATGGACTGCGCCACATCGCCGGGCAGGATCAGGGTGCCCATGAAAATGAGCACGGATGCGGCAATCAAGAGAATTAGTCCCAGCGCTAGGCGCTGGGACACAAGTTTTACGACGGGGTGCATGGCATAGACCTCTATCAGGCCAACCAGCACTTATGCGACCACTTGCCGGCCATGGTGTCGCCGGTGGAATCCACCACCCAACCCTGAACCTTGCTGCTGGTCGCTTCGATGAAGTCGTTGAACATCGGGCAGATCAGACCGCCTTCGTCGCGCACCATCATGCCCATCTGGCTGTAGAGCGCCTTGCGCTTGGCTTCGTCCAGCTCACCTCGGGCGGCAAACAACAGCTTGTCGAAGTCTTCGCGCTTGAAGCGGGTGTCGTTCCAGTCTGCGGTCGACAGATACGCGGTCGAATACATCTGGTCCTGCACCGGACGGCCACCCCAGTAGGAGGCGCAGAACGGCTGTGCATTCCAAACTTCCGACCAGTAGCCATCGCCGGGTTCACGCTTCAGCTCCAGCGGGATGCCAGCTGCGTTCGCGGACTGCTGGAACAGCTGTGCTGCGTCCAAAGCACCAGGGAAGGCAACATCCGACACCCGCAGGGTGATCGGGCTGCCGTCGTGGCCGGATTTCTTGTAGTGCTCAGCCGCCTTGGCCGGATCAAACGGGCGCTGCGGAATGCTGTCGTCAAACAGCGGGTAGGCTGCGTTGACAGGCATGTCGTTGCCGACAGAGCCGTAGCCGCGCAGCACTTTATCGACCATTTCTTCGCGGTTGATGGCGTATTTCAGCGCCAGACGCAGTTCATTGTTGTCGAACGGCGCTGTGTCGCAATGCATGATGAACACATAGTGACCCGGACCTGCGGCATTGCGCACAGTCAGGTTCGGCGCGCGATCCAGCAGACCTGCGACCTTCGGCTCAACACGGTTGGCGATGTGGACCTGACCGGACTGCAGCGCCGCCATACGGGCGGTGGCGTCGTTGATCACGACGATCTCGACCTCATCTACATGGCCACGGCTGTCATCCCAGTAGTTGGGGTTTTTCTTCCACATGTGGCGCACGCCGGGCTCATCCGCTTCCAGCATATAGGCGCCGGAGCCGATGCCTGCTGCCGGGTTGTCAAAGCCACCATCGGGTTGGATCATCAGATGATAATCAGCCATCAGATAAGGCAGGTCGGCGTTGGGTGTGGTCAGCGAAACGACGAAGTTGTCACCATCGGCTTTCATGCTTTCGATGCCACGCATAATGCCCAGAGCACCGGATTTACTGTCTTCGTTGGAGTGGCGCTCCATGGTGCGCATCACATCCTCGGCGGTCACCGGCTTGCCGTTGTGGAACTCAACACCCTTGCGGATTTTGAAGGTCCATGTCTTGGCGTCGGCGCTGGCTTCGACGCTTTCGGCGACGCGATTTTCGATGCCACCCTCAGGCGTCACATTCACCAGCGTTTCGCCGAACTGATAGAGGTTGTGATAAGGCACTTGGCTGGCGGCCACGGCCGGATCCAGCGAGTCGGTGCTGCCACCGCCGATGGAGCCGAGCTTCAGCGTGCCCCCTTTGACCGGGCCTGCGGCCTCAGCTGCGCGGGCAAACATGCTGCCTGCAACAGCGGCGCTGATCCCCAGTGCTGCGGTTTTGCCCATGAATTCACGCCGGGTCATTTTACCGGAGGTGACGCTTTGCGTCATGAAATCAAGTTGGTCTTTCATTGCGGACTCCCTGTCGTATTTAGACGCTGAACACGTCATTTCTTGAATTGTCATTCAAGGTTTGCGCATTTGATGCGACCTCGCAACCCTTATTAGCGTCCTTTTTGACGCCAGCAGGGACGGCGAAGTCTTCAAGAGACGGTGATCCCGTCGTCTTTTGAGACTGGTATGTCGTATTTGGCTGGAAGTGAATGCTTGGTGGGACAATATCTGGAAAAAAGCCTCCCGGATCAGAGACCAAATATTATCCCGCTCCCACCGAGGTATTCGCCAATGGCTGGCGAAAATCAGCGCATTTTCTGCTAGAACGGGTCCATGGAGGGGATCATAGGCCCGTTACGGGTCACTGGCATCAGGCCGGGATTTCGCGCCTTTACCGCAGTTTTTCGTGGTGAGGCAGGGCGGATTGCATCGGCTCGGACCGGACGAAACGCGACATTCGCAGCCTGTGCAAACTCACCAGTCGGCACTGTCCATCCAGATGGTCACCGGGCCGGAATTGACCAAAGCGACCTGCATATCCGCCCCAAAGGATCCGCGCGCCACAGGCACATCCAGCGCCGCCAGTTGGTCGGCAAATCTGGTATACAGCGCGCGCCCCAGGTCCGGGGCGGCAGCATTGGAAAACCCGGGACGATTGCCCCGGCGGGTGTCGGCGGCAAGGGTGAACTGGCTGACGACCAAGGCGCTGCCGCCGATGTCTTTCACGGAGCGGTTCATCTTGCCTGCTTCATCGCGAAAAATCCGCAGCTTGCTGATCTTGGCCGCCATCTGATCGGCGTGTGCTTCGCTGTCGCCTTCCATGGCGCAGATCAGGATCAGTAGGCCGGGACCGATATCGCCGATGACCTCACCGTCAACACGGACAGAGGCCTCAGAGACGCGTTGGATCAGAGCACGCATAATCTCTCCTATTCTGGGATCGGGGCGTCAGTCGCGCCAGATGGTAAATTCGTCCAATTCGGCGCGCTCGGTTCGAAACTGATTGGCAGGATGGTCTGGATCGCCGTAGCCGAACGACAGCGCGCAGAGGATCGTGCGGTCTTCTGGTATGTCGCAGAATTCATGCAGCATCGGCGCATATGTGGCAACCGCAGCCTGCGCGATGGTGGCCACACCGGCAGCTGTTGCAGCCAGCGTGAAACCGGTAACAAATCCACCGCAATCAAGCGCGCCGTAGGGGCCAAGCTCCTTGGGGCTGGTCAGAATGGCATAATGGGGGGCGTCAAACAGGGTGAAATTGCGCATCATCTGCTGGTGTGACGCCGCGCGATCGCCGCGTTCGACACCCACCGCCTCATATAACGCCCAGCCGCAGGCCTGGCGGCGGGTTTTGTATTCGCCGCTGTAGCGTTCGGGAAAGGGCAGATCCGGCGCAACGGGATCTTTCATCACCGATTCCATCAGCGCAGATCGCAGCGCGTTGGTAGCCGCACCGCTGAACAGCGTCACCTGCCAGGGTTGGGCATTGCACCAGGACGGAACTTTCTGTGCGCAGCGCAGAATATCCTCGATCACCGCGCGCGGCACCGGATCCGGGCGAAACGCACGGCAGCTGTGGCGCGCCCGCAGCAGAGCATCAAGGGCGGGAAGGGTGGTCGTCATGATGCGTCCTCATCCTGTATTTGCGAGGGGGGTATTCAGGCGCCCTGCGCCGCGTGGCCGTTCTAGCGGGTGCCAAAATAGGCAATGGCGGCACCGATCACCATGGCCACTGCAACGGCTGCGGCGATCTTCCATGCGGAGTAGGGGCGTTCGCCCTGCACCCGGCCCGATTGTCCGTTGACCACAAACCGATAGGTTTTGCCCCGATACTTATAGGCCGCGAGCCAGACGGGCAGCAGCACATGTTTGAACGTGATATCGGAGAAATTGCTGTCGATATATTCAATGCGTTGCCGGTCGCCGCCGATATCAAACCGCACATCGCGTTCGATCACCCGGCGCATCCGCGCATTGGCTTCGCTGTAACCGTCGTCCAGCTCCACCGCATAGGCCTCCGCCCGGAACCCGGCCAGATACTGCGGCTGATAAGGTTCCAGCGCCGACAGATCCCAAGGTTCCAGCGCGTCGGTGTTCTTTTTCGGCAGGCTCTTGGAGGCCAGCACCAGAACATCGTCAAAGAACCGCTGTACCCGCCCTGAGGCAGGCCGCCAGCGCACCTTCGGCACCTGCCGTGACTGGCGTTTGCCATCAACCACGATGGTTTCGGTGACATAGTAGACCGTGCCGCGCTGGCCGCGATACTGGGAGTGGGTTTCAGCATCGAAGGTCCAATAGGGCACATAGATCCCGTCCATCCGCCGCCCTTTACGGGCATATTGCTGCAAACCGTTTGGCGCAAACCACAGCTGACCCAGCCAGTCCGCCATCGCCTTATGGGCGCTGCGCTCATCAAAGGCGAAGGGCAGCACACCCTTTGGCTTGATATGGCGATGGGTGCCGGTATCCGTGACCATGGGCGTGGCGCAGAAGGGGCATTCGCCGGCGTGGTCCTTTGGGTCCAGCTCCACCTGTGCGGCGCAATTGGGGCAGCGCAGCACACGGGTTTCTTCCATGTCGGCCTCAGCCAGACCAGAGGATAGCGCGGTGTCGAAATCCAACTCGCGCAGACTGCCACCGCGCCATGGACCAGATCGGATCGCCTCCTGATGGCCGCAGTGATCGCAGGTCAGCGTGCCGTTTTGCGGGTCATAGCGATAATCTGCACCGCATTGCTCACAGGGGAAACGGTGGTCTTCCAGCGGGGGCTGGGCCTTGGCCGTATCAGAGCTTTCGACAACAGGCGGTCCGGGCGGCGGCGGAGGTGGGGTCGGGGTCACGGGGGAGCCTCAAAGATATTTATGCAGCGGTTTTGGCACCATGATGCGCAGGGCGTTGTCCTTCAACAGGAAATGACGCCAAAGATGAAAGACCCCGTGCAGCACAATGACGATGAGCAGTGTGTCAAAGGCGATTTCATGCAGCTCTTCAGCCAATTCATGCAGGCTGCGGCTGCCGACGCCGGGGTTGATCGGAACAACACCAAAGGCGTGAATCGCAAAGGGGGCCAGCAATCCGGCGAGCGCCCCGGTGGCAACCATGACCGGTAAGCCGATCTGCAATACGCGGTGGTTCAGCCCGTGGAACCGCTTGGCCCAGCCGGGCAGCTTCGGACCAGCGCGCCCCGCCAGCCCCCTGCGCAGATAGATCGTGGTCCAGAACAGCACGACCACTGACAGGATCAACCCAACCCCGGCATGGGTCGCCAACGCCAGCCCTGGGGGGACGCTGTTGTCGTCTGGCTCCACCAGATAGAAGTAGACGATAAGAGCGAGGCTGAGCCAGTGGAGCCATTTGAGCGCGCTGCGGCGTGTCATACCTGCGGGATCCTTCGTGGCGAGAGGGCTGCGATGTCCGAGAGACGGAGCGCCAAATGTCGTGGCGCCCCACGTGTGATCGGGTGTCAACCCGCCGGGGCAGGTGGCGGCGGCGGTGGTGGCGGGGGCAGAATTGTGAAGAGCTGCGCCAGCTCCATCACATCACCGGCGGCTTTCCAACCATCCTGACCGGGGGTCCACACCAGACTGTCGCGGCGCAGCGCGCCCTCCTGCGCCATCCGTCCAAGGCGGGCCTTAGAGAAAGGGCCGCTGGTCTGGCCATTTTCGGCGATGTGCCAGACATGCTCCACCGGCGGCGGTGGCGGGGCCACCGGAGCGGCCTGCGGTGCCGGTTGCGGGGCAGCGGGTGCGGGTCGCGCGCCCCAGGGTCCGGCGGGCTGACCCGCGGCATGACTGGTAGCACCCGGTTGCGCCATCTGCGCCATCTGTTGGGCCATCGCCATGCCCATCCCCATACCCATGCCGGCCCCCATACCACTGCTGGGCGTCTGGGCGGCGGCGGTTATCGCCTCGGCGGCAGAGAATTGCGTGTAGCGGCCAAGATCACCGACGATCCCCATCTGGGTGCGCTTGTCCAGCGCCTGTTCGACGGCGGCGGGAAGTGAGATATTCTCGATATAGAGTTCCGGGATCGCGATGCCGTACTCAGCGACCGTGGCGGAAATCTCCGCCGCAACCAGCTTGCCCAGATCAGCCGTATTGGCCGCCATGTCCAGCACCGGGATGCCAGAGCCTGCCAAGACCCGGCTCACCTGTTGCACGATGATATTGCGGATCTGGAAGGAGATTTCATCCATGGTGAATTCGCCATCGGTACCAACGATCTCGGTCAGGAACCGGGCCGGGTCCACCACCCGGATACTATAGGTGCCAAAGGCACGCAGACGCACGGGGCCGAACTCCGGGTCGCGGGCCATGATCGGGTTCTTGGTGCCCCATTTCAGATCGTTGAACCGGGTGGTGTCGACGAAGTAGATCTCCGATTTGAAAGGCGACTGAAACCCGTGATCCCAATGCTGCAATGTCGTCATGATCGGCATGTTATTGGTCTCCAGCATGTAGAGACCGGGGGTGAAGACATCTGCCAGCTGGCCCTCATGAACAAAGACCGCCGCCTGACCTTCGCGGACCGTTAGCTTGGCGCCGTATTTGATCGCATGGCCTTCGCGCTCAAAGCGCCAGACCAGCGTGTCATTGGTGTCGTCGGTCCAGTGGATGACGTCGATGAACTCTCCCTTGAGAAAGTCGAAAATACCCATGGTTTCATCCTCCTTCGGCGATGCGGCTGGCATCATGGCGGGCGTGCAGGGCAGCACAATGTTGGGCGCGCCGAGGCGCGGGCGGGAGACAGCCGCGCTTAGCGCGGTTCCCCCATGATATCATAGGCAATCGCCTGCACGATGGGCCGGGCCTCATCGGCGGACATGCCGGGGCGCAGGCGCGGATCGTACAGGATTTGCAAAAGTTTTTCGTCCTGACTGGTCAGCAGCGCAAATTCATCATCATCGTTGAAGATTGACGGCCGCGCTTGCGGGCTGTCATTGCGCAGGCCAAGGCCCTGAGCGATTTCCTCGTGTATACAGCTCCGGCGGGCCAAATCGGGGTGTTCCGCGCGGATAAGAGCCACTCCGCGCATATAGGATGACGGATCCGCCTGCAGCCCCCCAGCGCGCACCAGGCAATAATAGCTCTGCGGCGGGTTGGCAAAGACCTGAAGATCGGCGTCGCTGATCGACGGCAGGATGTCCCGCACCCGCCCGGCCACATAGGCGCTGTCATCTGCGCCGGCAAAGATCACATTGAAGTTGGCGCGGGCGCGGCTGGTGGTCGTGCTGATTGGATGACCGGTGATCCGGGCCAGACGGGCGGCGTAGGCCTCCAGCGTTGCGCGGTCTTTCTGCTGTTGCTCCGCGCTGACGGAGGGGCCGAAGTCGGCGCGCAGACGCACCGGCCCCTGCCAACGCCCCAACGCCCCGGAGGTGCGCAGGTTATTGCTGCCATATTCGTCGTAAAAGGCAATCTGTTCGAAATTCCGGCGCAGATCGTCTGCATCATAAGGCGTCTCCGGCCCGCCACCATCGGTGCGCAACAGCCCACGGGTCAGCAGATCCTGCTGCAGCGCGCCGTAGTAGCGGGCCAGACGCTGGCTTTCGGCAGAAGGGGGCTTTGTTGGCTCTGGCGCGAGACCTGCGGGCCGCGTCGGCGGCACCAGCGAGGTGCGCTGAGCCAGCGGATCGCACCCCATCAGAAGCGCCGTCCCAGCGAGCGTGGCGAGCAACGCTGGGATCAATCGCCACCGGGGCGGCCGTGGCCTTATGGGGTGGGCCTTGCTCATGCGGTGCCGGGGACCGCCGTGGCAGCTGTGTCGCCAACACCGTCGCGGCGCGCTTTGGCGGCGGCCAATGTGTCGCGCAGCTCGGCTTCCATCTTTCTTAAATCCTCCTCAGCCGCAGCACGTTTGGCCTTGCCGTCGTCGGCGATCTGCAGGCTTTCCTGGATGGTTCCGATCAGATCGGCATTGGCCTGCTTCACCGCTTCGATGTCGAAAACGCCGCGCTCCATCTCCTGACGGATCACCTTGTTGGTTTCGCGCAGATTGGCAGCGTTGGAGGTCAGCAGCTCATTGGTCAGATCATTGGCATCACGCACGGCGGCCGCAGCCTCGGCTGAGCGCTGGATGGTGACCGCCTGCGCCAGCTGAGTCTCCCAGAGCGGCACCGTGTTCACCAGCGTCGAGTTGATCTTGGTCACCAGCGATTTGTCGTTCTCCTGAACCAGCCGGATCGAAGGCAGCGACTGCATGGTGACCTGACGCGTCAGTTTCAGATCATGCACCCGACGCTCCAGATCGTCGCGGGCGGCGCGCATGTCGCGCAGCTCCTGTGCGCGCATCACCTGATCGCTCTCAGGCGCGGCGGCAACAGCGGCCTCCAGGGCCGGGATTTCATTGGCATCCAGCTCGGCCAGCTTGGCCTCTCCCGCGGCAATATAAAGCGCCAGCTCATCATAGAAGCTCAGCGTCTTGGCATAGAGAAGATCCAGCGATTTGATATCCTTCAGCAGCTGATGCTCATGGCCGAGGAGATTGTCGGTAATCCGGTCGATCTGGCCCTGAACATCCTCAAACCGGGCGGTGAACTTGGCAAAAGGCGCCGCGCGCCCCAGCAGACGCTCCCAGAAACTGCGCTTGCGGCGCACATCCAGCTCCGACACCGAAAACCCGCGAATGGTGGTCACGATATTGCGAAGGCTGTCACCGGCGGGACCAACGTCCTTGTTGCGGACATCAGTCAGCATGGCCTGGCTGATCTGTTGCAATTCCGCTTGGGCACCGGAGCCGAAATTGATGATCGAATTGCTGTCCGACATGTCGATCTGCGCCATACGAGACTGGATATCGGCGCTGGTGGCCTCATCGGCCTGCTCCAGCGACTGGATCTCAGCCACCGGTTCCGGCAGTTCAATCGCGGTGATCTCGGAAACGATTTGCGTTTCCTTGGCGGCTTTCTTCTGGGTCGTCTCGGACATGTGCAAATTCCTTATGGCTGTGTCAGCGGGTGTCCAGATGAACGCCCTCGCGCTGCAAACGATCCCGCAGCACGTCGATTTCAACGGTCAGATCGGTGCGATCTTCCAGCAGCATCTTGCGGGTGCGGGCGGCAAAGTTCTCCTCAAGATCGCGCAGCAGAGTCAGATAGTCCTCGCGCGATTTGGTGTCGCCACTGCGGGTATAGATATCGGCAAATTTGATCGTCGCGTCGCGCGCGCCCATCAAATAGACGGTGAGGTAGCGCCGCGCACCGGTCAAATCGCGGGGGTCTTCCTCAACCGTACGAAAGAGGTCGCGCGCCACCTCCTGAAAGGCCTCGACCCGCTGTTCGACCTGACGGTCTCGGGCGCGCAGGGCGGCATCGGTCATCGCCGCAAGATAGGTTTCGGCCTCGTCTACAACACGGGCGACGCGATCACGCTGGAAATCATCAATGCCCTCGGCGCCCTTATCCCGCAGGGGATCAAGGCCAAAGGCGGCGAGATGCAGGCCAACTGCCGCCGCGGCATAAATCAGCGCGCTGAGTGCGCCGGGATCTTGTCGCCAGGCCGCAAATAGGGCGCCGACACCGCAGATTAGGGCGGCCAGGATTTTGCGTGGCAGGGCAGGGCGGCGGGCAACTTTGCGATCATCATAGGCGGCTTCAGCCCGCAGACCATCGCGCAGCAGATAGGCCGATCCGGCCCAGGTTGCTGCGGCAAGCAGGCCAAACGCCAGACCGGCTGCGTCCGAGAAGACAGACATCAGCGCCACCAGTCCTGCAGGCAGCGCCATCAGATTGGCGCGCATGCCGACGGGGTCAACTTTGGCGCTGCGGTAGCTGTTGGCGCTGGAGGCGCTGTGACCGGAGACGGGGTCTTTTTCGGCCCCTTTGTCGCGGCCATCTGGGCTGTATTTGCCGCCAAAACGCTGTGCCATGGGATCAGCCTCCGACCAGCCAGCCGGTTGCCAGGCCAATCATCAGGATCAGCAAGGCCACAAAGGCGAGTTTCTGCACGTCTGTTCCCCCAAGATGAGCGCTGCAAGCAATTGGAAACTTAGGATATGCAGCGCCATCTTGCTAGGGGGAACTCTGAGAAGTCGGGCGCAGTTTCTCAGGGCAGGGCGCTCAGCGGCGCGTTGGTTTGCCGCCACCACGCGGTGCGGCACCTTTTCCAGAGTTGCGGCCTGGACCGCGCCCGGAATCGCGCCCTGTGTCCCGGCTGGCGCCGCCACCTGCGGGTTTGCTGCCGGGTTTGCCGACTGGCTTGCCGCCGAATTTGCCCGCAGGCTTACCCCCGGGTCTGTCTGCGGAACGGTCAGTTGCCCGGCCTGCGGGTTTGCCCTTGCCAGCAAATTTGCCGTCTGGTTTTCCAGTGGAGCGGCCACCGGATCGCTCGCTGCCTTTGTCGCCCGGGCGATCTGATGCGCCGAAGGATCGCCCTGATGGGTTCCCACCCGGTTGTTTTCCGCCTGGCCTGCCGCCAGATTTGAAATCTGATTTCGCGCCGGGCGCTGTCCCAGGTTTGCCCGCGCCGGGGCGTCCACGCGCCGGGCGGGTCGGGCGTTTGGGCTTCTCGCCTGCCTCGGTCTCCGGCGTCTCCAGCCCCAGCTGATCGCGCACCACGCGGGGGCGCAGCTCTTCGACTTCGCCAGGTTTGAGGCTACCCAGCTGGAACGGACCGTAAGACAGCCGCAGCAGGCGGTTCACGGTAAATCCGATGTCTTCGATCGCACGGCGGATCTCGCGGTTTTTGCCCTCGCGCAGGCCAATGGTGAGCCATGCGTTGGCCCCCTGCTGCCGGTCCAGCGCAACGGTCATCGGCTGAAAGCGCTCCCCCTCGATCACCAGCCCCTGACGCAACGGTTCAAAATCGGTGTCTTTGGGGCGCCCGTTGATGCGCACGCGGTAGCGGCGCAGCCAACCGGTAGAGGGCAGCTCCAGCTGTCGCTTGATGCCGCCGTCATTGGTCAGCAGCAGCAGCCCTTCGGAGTTGAGGTCCAGCCGCCCCACGGTCATCACGCGCGGCATATCCTCAGGCAGTTCGTCAAAGATGGTCTTGCGGTCCAGCTCGTCACTGGTGGTGGTCACCAGGCCCGACGGCTTGTGATAGAGCCACAGCCGGGGTGGTTCCGGATCCTGCACAGGGGCGCCATCCACCGCAATCCGATCCTTCCCCAACACCACATTCAGCGCCGGGCTGTCGATGATCTTGCCGTTTACCGCAACGCGCCCTTCGGCGATCATCCGCTCGGCTTCGCGCCGCGAGGCGACGCCGGCCCGTGACAGGACCTTGGCAATGCGGTCGCCCTCGGGGCTGTCACCGGTCGCAGCTGTATCTGTCGGTTTCTTGCTGGCGCGGGCGGGTTTCGCCGCACCGGGGCGCTGGCCCCTGGGGGAAGATGGTGTTTTGCTCATACTGAGGCCATAGATCATTCCGCGCAGTTGCGAAAGCTCCCATTCTGGGGCAGTGAGGGGCTATGCCGTTTCGTTCTCACATGGATATCGCTCTTGCCGAAGCCCGCGCCGCCGCCGCGCGCGGGGAGGTGCCGGTGGGGGCCGTCCTGATCTCCCCAGCGGGACAGGTGGTCTCCCGGGCAGGCAATCGCACCCGGGAGTGGAGCGACCCGACCGCTCATGCCGAGGTGTTGGTGATCCGCGAGGCCTGCGCTGCCGCCGGGTCAGAGCGCCTCAACGGCCATGATCTTTATGTGACGCTGGAACCCTGCGCGATGTGCGCCGCCGCCATCGCCGCAGCCCGCATTCGCCGTGTCTACTACGGTGCGTCCGATCCCAAGTCCGGCGGCGTCGCGCATGGGGCTTGCGTGTTCTCGCATCCGCAGGCACATCACGCGCCAGAGGTCTATGAGGGCATCAGCGCAGAACCGGCTGAAACCCTGCTGAAGGCCTTCTTTGCTGCGCGCCGTTCGGCGGATGGTTGACCCGGCTGCTGTGCTGCCCATAGCCTAATAGTCCGGTCGCGCCGCAGGAGGGCAGAGAGATATGAGCAAGGATTTTCTAGCCCCTGACGGGCAGTTGCGCTGTGGCTGGGCCGGATCCGTTCCGGAGTTTCTGCCCTATCATGATCACGAATGGGGCTATCCGGTGGCGGATGATCAGCGCCTGTTTGAGAAGATTTGTCTTGAGAGTTTTCAGTCAGGTCTGAGCTGGCGCACCATTCTGGCCAAACGCGAGAATTTCCGGGCCGCCTTTGCGGGGTTCGACTGGACCCGTGTCGCCCGGTTTGGCCCTCAGGACGTGGACCGCCTGTTGCAGGACGCAGGTATCATTCGCCACCGCGGCAAGATCGAGGCGGTGATCAACAACGCTCGTCGCGCAGAGGAAATGGTCGTCGCCGAAGGATCGCTTGCTGCGTTTTTCTGGCGGTATGAGCCAGGGTCGGACGAGCAGGTGCCGCCGCAGACCGCCTCCATCACGCCGCAGTCGATTGCGCTGTCAAAGGAGCTGAAAAAACGCGGCTGGAAATTCGTCGGACCCACCACCTGCTTTGCCTTCATGCAGGCGATGGGGTTGGTGAATGACCACGCAACAGACTGTATCTGCAGACAAAAAGCCGCCAAAGCCCGCGCCGCCTTCACCTCCCCCGCTGTGTAACAGGCGGGCTTAGGCCCTAACCCGCAGGTCATCTGATGCCCCCGCGACGCTTATAGCTTGATCGCCTCCAGCACCTGCGGTTCGATCACCGTCACCTCCGGCAGGGCATCCGCCAGTTTCTCGGCGCTCTGCTCCAGGACCGGGAAGGTGCGGTAGTGGCAGGGGATCAATGTCTTGAACTTGAAATACCGTTTCGCCGCATAGGCTGTCTGCGCCATATCCATGGTGAAATGGCCCCCAGCGCTCAGGATGCCGATGTCGGGTTTGTAGTAATCGCCGATCCAATCCATATCCGCCATCAACCCGGTATCGCCTGAGATATAGAGCGTTTTCCCTTCGCTCATCAGCATATACCCCACCTCGCTGCCCGCTGTTCGCAACCCATCCTGCGTCGCAAAAGTTGAGCTGTGAGAGGCCGGAACCATGGCGAGGTTCGGCCCGTCCAGATTAACGGTTCCGCCCTTGTTGAAGCCGATGGTGGTCACATCTTCGGTCTCGCCCCAGAGGCCCATCAGATCATATTGGCCCACAATCGGCACAGTCAGCCGCCGCGCCAGCGCCAGCACGTCAATGACATGGTCAAAATGGGCATGGGTCAGGATAATATGGGTGGCGCCTGCGATGGCGGCCTCGTGCTGATCGTCGCGCAGCATCGGATTGCCGGTCAGCCAGGGATCAACCAGCAGAACCTGTCCTGCGGTCTCGATGCGAAAACTGCCATGGCCCAGCCAGATGATCTCCATGTCCTAATACTCCCTCACTGCTGTTGCGATCCGGCCCGGTCGGGGCGTCGTCCTGCCTCAAGCCTATCGTGACGGAGGCAAAAATCCACAGGCTCAGGTGCCTTGGGGCCGAATTCCCGAGGCTTTCACGCGCCCGCAGGCTTGCGGCGGCGGCGGTGCGGCGGTAAATGCGTGCTAACACGAGATGAGGGTTTCCATGTCGATTGACCAAAGCACCGCCGCCAAAGTGGCCAAACTGGCCCGTATCAAGGTCGAAGAGGACGCGCTGCCCGCTCTGGCAGATGAGTTCAACACCATCCTCGGCTTTATCGAGCAGCTGAACGAGGTGGACGTCGAAGGCGTCGAGCCAATGACCTCCGTAACACCGCAGCGGCTGAAGCGCCGGGTGGATGAGGTCACGGATGGCAATCAGCAGGACAAGATCCTCGCCAATGCTCCCGATGCCCGCGAAGGCTTTTTCGCAGTGCCCAAGGTGGTTGAATAAGACATGACCGAACTGAACAAACTGACCCTGTCCGACGCTCGTGACGCATTGCGCAAGGGCGAAACCACCTCTGTCGAACTGACCGAGGCCTGCCTGAAAGCCATTGATGCCGCGGATGCGCTGAATGCCTTCGTGCACAAGACGCCCGAGATTGCGCTGGAACGCGCCAAGGCGGCGGACGCACGGATCAAGGCAGGCGACGCGCCTGCCATGTGCGGCCTGCCGATCGGCATCAAGGATCTGTTCTGTACCAAAGGCGTTGATAGCCAAGCGGCCTCCGGCATCCTGGAAGGCTTCAAGCCCGAGTATGAATCCACCGTCTCCCAGCAGTTGCAGGATTCTGGCGCAGTTATGCTGGGCAAGCTGAACATGGATGAATTCGCGATGGGTTCATCCAACGAGACATCCGTCTATGGCAACGCCGTCAGCCCTTGGCGGCGGGAGGGCGATGAGGCCCCGCTGACACCGGGCGGCTCCTCCGGTGGGTCGGCATCTGCCGTGGCGGCTGATCTGTGCCTCGCGGCAACTGGCACCGATACCGGCGGGTCGATTCGTCAGCCTGCGGCCTTCACCGGTATCACCGGCATCAAACCCACTTACGGGCGCTGCTCGCGCTGGGGTGTGGTGGCTTTTGCCTCTTCGCTTGATCAGGCCGGTCCGATGACCAAATCGGTGCGCGATGCGGCGATGATGCTTGAGGCGATGTGTGGTCACGACCCCAAGGACAGCACCAGCGCCGATCTGGCGGTGCCGAATTTCGAGGCAATGCTGACCGGTGACATCAAAGGCAAGAAAATCGGCATCCCGCGTGAATACCGCATGGATGGCATGCCTGCGGAGATCGAGAAACTCTGGTCCGAAGGGGCGGAGATGCTGCGCGCAGCAGGCGCCGAGATCGTCGATATTTCCCTGCCGCACACCAAATACGCGCTGCCTGCCTACTACGTGATTGCGCCGGCTGAGGCGTCATCGAACCTCGCACGCTACGACGGTGTGCGCTACGGTCAGCGCGCCACGCTGGAGGGCGGCGACGGCATCACTGAGATGTACGAGAAAACCCGCGCTGCGGGCTTCGGTCACGAAGTGCAGCGCCGTGTGATGGTGGGCACCTATGTGCTCTCTGCAGGTTTCTATGACGCCTATTACAACCGCGCCCGCAAGGTCCGTACCCTGATCAAGAGGGACTTCGAGGATGTTTTTGCGCAGGGTATCGACGCGATCCTGACGCCGGCCACGCCCTCTGCGGCTTTTGGTCTGGGCGAAATGATCGACGCGGATCCGGTGCAGATGTATCTGAACGACGTCTTCACCGTGACCGTGAACCTCGCCGGTCTGCCGGGGATTTCCGTGCCTGCTGGTGTCGACGCCAAAGGGCTGCCGCTGGGGCTGCAACTGATTGGCCGCCCTTGGGAAGAGGGCGATCTGCTGAATACAGCCTATGCACTGGAAGAGGCTGCCGGATTTGTGGCCAAGCCCGGGCATTGGTGGTAAACCCGGTTCTGATCTGAGCAGAACAAACAGGTGGTGATCATGCGTGCATTCCGGTCCATCCTTGCGACCAGCAGCCTTGTCCTGCTGGCCGCGTGCCAACCCCCGGTGCCCGACAGCGGGCCAGAGGCTGGGTTTGGCTCCAGCCCCTTCGACGGGGCGCCTGCGACCGGCACCACCATCAACGGCGATCCGCTGGTGCCACCGGCACGGGTCGCCAGCGAACCTCTGCCGCGCGCTGTGCAGCCCGCGCCCCGCGTGGCGGCGCGCACCAGTGGTGCGGGAACACTCGCATCCTCCGGCGGCAGCAGCGATGACATCGCGCGGGAGACCGCAGCGGCACTAGAGGCCGCACGCAGCAACTCCGGCACCGCCCCGATTGAGGCCAGCCCCTCCAATCCGGCACCGGCGCTTGCGGGCAATCCGCAGATTTCGGACGAGAATGACTTTGACGCGGTTGCCTCGCGTCAGAGCATAGAAAGCGACGCAGAGCGGCTGGCCCGTCAGCGCGCGCAATATCAGGTGGTGAGCCCGACTGCCGTGCCCACCCGCAGCGGCAGCCGTGATCCCAATATCGTTCGCTACGCGCTGAGCACCTCCAATCCGCGCGGGCAGCGCATCTATTCGCGCTCGGGCATCAATCTTGCGGCGCGCTCCTCGCGCAATTGCGCGGGCTTTGCGTCGCCAGAACTGGCCCAGATCGCCTTTCTTGCAGCAGGCGGGCCGAAGCGTGACCGTCAGGCACTCGATCCCGATGGCGATGGCTACGCTTGCGGTTGGGATCCAGCGCCTTATCGCCTCGCGGTGCAGAACTGACGCCGGGCGGCGTGGCGTGAACGAGGTTCCGAGCAATCCTGAGGAGGGCAAGGCCGCCATCTGGCATCCGAGCCCCAATTTCAATGCGCGCCGGAATGGGCTGAAGCCACAGCTGGTCGTCCTGCACTACACCGCAATGGAGCAGGCGGAGGCGGCTCTGGCACGGCTCTGTGACCCGCAATACGAAGTCTCCGCCCATTACCTGATCGGCGCTGACGGAACGCTGTGGCAGATGGTGCGCGAAGCGGATCGCGCCTGGCATGCAGGTGCAGGTGAATGGTGCGGGCATGGCGATATCAATTCACGTTCCATTGGGATCGAACTCGACAATCGGGGGGATCACCCCTTTTCTGCGCAGCAGATGGCGCGATTGGAGACGCTCTTGCCCGCCATCCTGCAACGTTGGGAAATCTCGCCGACAGGGGTGATCGGTCACTCCTGCATGGCGCCCGGCCGCAAATACGATCCCGGTCCGCGCTTCGATTGGGCGCGTTTGGCGCGGCAACGACTGGCAGCACCTGTCCCGAGGGTCACCGCCGCTGCTCCACCCATTCCGCAGGAGCCACGGGCGCGGGCGGAGCTCTTTCGCGCTCTCGCGCAGGCGCGCGGCTTCACCGCAGATGTTGACGACGCCACGCTGCTGCAGGCGGTGCGTCTCAGGTTTCGGCCCGGACAACGCGGACCGTTGAGCGATGCGGATATACAACTGCTTCTGCCTGGCAATCGCTAAAGGTATCCTCACGCGCCGCCCATTTTCTGGCGAAAATATCCTGAGGTGAATTGCCCCCGACCCTGAGGGGGCGAAAGGGGCAACGCCCCATCTCCGTTCTTGCGGGGCACAATCTGCTTGACGCCGGGCGCGGTTGTTCCTAGGCGATCAGGGCGCAGAGGGCTGGATGGCCGCGGGAGGCCGCAAGGCATCACGAGGAAAGTCCGGACTCTACAAAACGACGGTGCCGGGTAACGCCCGGGCAGAGCGATCTGACGGAGAGCGCCACAGAAAACAGACCGCCCGCACGCGCCTGCCTGTCAGGCGATCCCGTGTGGGTAAGGGTGAAACGGTGGGGTAAGAGCCCACCGCGCCGCTGGCAACAGGGGCGGCATGGCAAGCCCCACCGGGAGCAATGCCAAATAGGACCCCCGCGCGGGCCGGTCGGCGTCAGCCGATAGCGCCGCTAGGCATGTTTTGGCCAAGAGGGGTCGGGTTGGCAGCTGGAGGTGCGCAGCAATGTGCATCCTAGATGAATGGTCGTCGAAGGGGCCTTGGCCCCGGAACAAAATCCGGCTTATAGGCCCTCTGCGCAAAATATCCCGGCGAACCCTCTTGACTCGCAGGGTGGTGCAGGTAAAAGCGCACGCTCATATAGGAATTTACCGAGAGGCCCCTGCCTTTTCGGACGCAGGAGAATACCATGGCGAAGCCGACCACAATCAAGATCCGCCTGAACTCGACCGCGGGCACGGGCCACTTCTACGTGACCAAGAAAAACGCACGCACCATGACCGAGAAAATGGTTGTGCGTAAGTACGACCCGGTCGTGCGCAAGCACGTTGAATACAAAGAAGGCAAAATTAAATAAGCCTCTTGATGTCGCGCAGCCGCTGGCCGCGATATCGCCCCGATATTCGGGACAGTAGATAAGAAGGGTCGCACATCTGTGCGGCCCTTTTTTCTTGGCGCAGAAGATCTTGCGCGACGCGCCATAAATTTTATGAAAATCCGGTAAATGAAATCCCGGCCTGTGGGGGGCTTTGGCCTGAAAATGCCACATTTCCCCGCGACAAGTGATCCCGGGATGTGGGTGAGAGAGTGGCGCCGAGGTGCCTCGCCGGAAGTGCAAGGTCTCAGGCGGTCACAGCACCACAGGTCGGCTCGGGGGAGCGACCAGAGCAGGAGGCAGCGGTGGGGCTGCCTCCTGTTTTTTTATGGGGCGCAGCGCGCGTCCTTGGTGGCTGTCAGAGCGGCCGGAGATACCTGTGTCAGCCGCGCCACTCGGCCATGATCATGACCGGCTCCATTCCCATACGCGCCATCAGTGCGGCGGAGGCGCTGTTGAACGGCGCATATGTAGTGGCAACAACCTGGATGCCTTGGAGCGCCACAGCGCGTTTCAGATCCGCGATCAGCGCCGATCCCACGCCCATGCGCCGCCAGCTTTCTGATACGGCGATGTGGTGCAGCATCGCGCGGGTTTCAGCCCGGCGCACCGGCAGGGCAGGGCGGTGTTCAATCCCATAGATCATATAGCCCATCACGCTGCCCTGCGGACTGACCGCAGCGCGGGCGGTCACGCTGCTCTCGCTCAGCCATTCTGCCAGCCAGCGGGTCAATGCGGCGGCGTCTGGGTCTGCCGGGTAGCGATCGGGCTGATGGGTCACGTGCAACGCATGCAGGTCCTGCAGCAGGGGGATCAGGCGGTGGGCGTCTGCGGGGGTAATATCGATCAGGTCCATGGGTGTCTCAAATACAGCGATGAAGAGAGGCCTGCAGGGCGGCAGCAGGTCGGCTGGGCAGGCAAAGAAAAAGGGCGGATCGTGATGATCCGCCCCGGTCGCGCTTAGGTCTGGAAGATGTCGCGTTATTCGCGGTTTCCAAGCAGCTGGAGCAGCATCATGAACATATTGATGAAGTCCAGATAGAGGCTCAGCGCGCCCATGATGGCAGATTTCGCCAGCCACTCCTGGTCGCCCATATGGGCGTGCTGCAGATACTCATTCTTGATCCGCTGGGTGTCATAGGCGGTGAGACCGGCAAAGATCAGCACGCCAACGAAGGAAATAACATTGGCCAGAACGGAGGAAGCGATGAAAATATTGGCAATCCCCAAAACGATCAGACCGATCAGACCCATGATCAGGAAG
The DNA here is from genome assembly GCF_003443595.1 of Phaeobacter sp. LSS9. Lineage (NCBI taxonomy): Bacteria > Pseudomonadati > Pseudomonadota > Alphaproteobacteria > Rhodobacterales > Roseobacteraceae > Phaeobacter > Phaeobacter sp. LSS9. The sequence continues at coordinate 1,339,938 of NZ_CP031956.1, read as the reverse complement.
GCGCCCATGCCGGAAAGGTCCTTCTTGGTGGTGTAACCCACCAGCGACAGACCTGCAAAGGCGATAGAGGTGATCAGGAACACCTGCACGATGCTCTCGCCGGTGAACACCAGGAAGATCGAGCTGATGGACACCCCCATCACGGTGGCGAAAACATAGAACAGCAGCTGGACGCCAGCGGCCGACATGCGATTTGCCGCCGCACCGATGCCAAAGACAAAGGCCAGCGGGGCAAACATGACAACCCATTTCAGCGGCGAGGCATAAAGCGCATAGCCGATGCTGGTCAGATATTTGTCAGCGCTCAGCTGGGCTGCGGCGTTGGCCGGGTCCGTGGTGACCGCCAGGCCGGAAATGGCCCAGGCCGCCAGAAAAGTGATGAATGTGCCTACGGCCATGGTGCCGTAGACCTTGTTCATGTGGGCGCGCAGGCCCGCATCGATCTCCGCAGAGCGTGCGCCCGCTGTGGATCGGATGGTGTCAAACTGTGCCATGTATCATGGTCTCCGTCTTTAAACTCCCTCGCGCAGGTTCCCTGCTGCGTGCAGAGACCTGGCGTTCCTCGCAAATATCGGGTGAAGCGGGGCGCGGTTCAAGCCTGTAGATCGAAGTTTCGACGCAATTATCGACAAAAAGCGGCGGAAGGTGGGGCGCAGGGTGGGGTGGCCATCCTGAACTCGACATAAACCGGGCAAACACTCATCCGGGGTACATAGAAATATCAGCACGTCGCGGGATCAGGGGCGGCTCTTCAGAATGGGCTCCTTCAGCCCACGCAACGGAATATAGGGGCCGCGTAAGGCGTTGAACTGTCGGAACGCAGGGGCTTCACTTGGCGATTGGAGCGTATTCAGTCTGCTCTGAGAAATCTGCCGATATCATCGTCGGTGCGTGCAATCTTTCGTGCGTATCGGCACAGTTTCTGAGGATCGTCTGTGCTCACGCCGCTCATGGTCAACGTTATATGCCCCAACCGCGTCAGATTTTCTCTGTTTCCGTAGTAGAGGATACGCAGCAATCGCTGCTCGCGTAAACTATCACGCGCTACACCGATAGAGACGGCGTCGTGGCCTGAATAGGTCGTCACGCCTTTGCAGGTCTGGGCAATCAGTGATGACGCCATGTACTGGCCCCAGAATGCATCATACTTGTTTTGGGCTGTTGAGGCTGTCGTAGACGCGAAGAAGAGAAAAAAGGCGAGAGAGAAACGTCCAAAATACATGCGAAATCCACTGGCTGTATAACTTCCAAAAAGAGAATACCCAAGAATAGCATCCCCATCGCTTCGGCATCAATGAGATCTGTGGTGTGGCGCAGTTTCGCGATCACAGATCAGGGTAGAGGGAAACAGCCCGATTTTTACTCGAAGGGGTACCGACGTGGTGCGCCACCTTTGAGCAGCTGCATAGGTGAGCACGCTTCGCGCAGGTAATACGACGCAAAAAAAAGCCCGCAGTGCGGACCTTTTTTGTCTTACACCCTCTGCCGACGCGTTGGCGTTAGCGGGTCCAGTTGTTCGGGGCGTCCCAGATCGGACGGCGGGCTTCTGCCTCGGCGTCGCGTTGGCTGATGCCCATGTCCTCAAGCGCGGAGGGATCCAGCTGCGCCAGCATCCGGCGTTCGCGCCAGACGGCGAGGGCATGGGCCACGGTTGCCAGGATGGAACGGCGGGGGGCGCAGGAGGTGGAGCGCAGGCTGTTGTCCATATAGGTCATAATTTGCGTCCTTTTCTGGATCTATGATGGTGTGGTGCGTTGTTATCAATTCTGTTGATGTATATGGCGCAGTGTGATTGATATGAAAAACGAATGTTTATGATTTCAACTATCAAGGATTGTGATGATGCGGAATCTCGATATCACCACGCTGCGCTCCTTTGTTGCGGTTGCGGATAACGGCGGGGTAACCCGCGCCGCCGGCTTTCTGCATCTGACCCAGTCTGCGGTCTCTATGCAGCTCAAGCGACTTGAGGAGCTGCTGGGCCTGCAACTGCTGGATCGCTCTGGCCGGACAATTGCGCTGACCGCCTCCGGGGAGCAGCTGCTGGCCTATGCCCGGCGGATGGTGGCGCTGAATGATGAGGTGATCGGACGGCTCACCGATCAGGCCTATGAAGGCGAGATTGTCCTTGGGGTGCCGCATGACATTGTCTACCCGGCGATCCCGCAGGTGCTGCAGCGTTTCAATGCGTCGTTCCCGCGGGTGAAGGTGCAGCTGATCTCCAGTTTTACCCGCTCGCTGAAGGAGCAGTTCTCGCGCGGTGAATGCGATCTGATCCTGACCACGGAAACCACCACCTCGGAAAATGGTGAGACACTGGCCGAACGTCCGCTTTGCTGGATCGGGGCTCCCAACGGGTCTGCTTGGCGGCAGCGTCCGCTGAAACTGGCCTTTGGTCGGTACTGCACCTTCAGGCCCAAGGTGGTGGGCGCGCTGGATGCGGCGGGTATTTCCTGGGAGATGGTGGTGGAAACCGACAGTGACCGCACGATTGAGGCAACCGTCAGCGCCGATCTTGCGATTCATACGATGATTGAGGGGACCGAACCGCCGCATCTGGTGCAGATCGACCATGGCGGCAATCTGCCAGAGCTGCCGGTCCAACTGATCAATCTCTACGGGGCGGAGACCTCGGGCTCCCCCATGGTGAGCGAGCTGGCGTTTCTTGTGCGTAAGGCGTTTCAGAACATCAGTGCCCCGCTGGCTGCCGCGCAGACGCATTGGACCGCCGCCTGAGGTCTCACCTCAGACCAAGACCCGCGCCGCCCTTATTTGCGGTGCGGGTTCTCATTGCATGACATGACCTGGTGGCACGTGGGAGGGCTAAGCAGGACAGGGCTGCAGCCAGGCTGTCGTTAGTCCTGATCTGGTCGGATCATGATCACCACCTTGCCCGTGGCCTGCCTGCTGCGCAGCAGCTCCAGACCGTCAGCGACCTGATCCAGCGGCAGCCTATGGCTGATATGCGGACGCAACGAGCCGTCGCGGTACCACTGAAGCAACCGTTCGATTGCGCCGCGGACCACCGCGGGATGGCTCTTGAGGTAGCCGCCAAAGTAGAACCCGATCACGCTGAGGTTTTTGACCAGAAGGTGGTTCGCAGGGATCTGTGGCACCTCTCCGCCGGCGAAGCCGATGGGCAACAACCGTCCGCCGGGGTTGGTTGCGCGAAAGGCAGCGGTCCAGACCTCGCCGCCGATGGCCTCATAGACCACATCCGCGCCGCCCAGATCTTTGACCGATTGGCGCAGATCATCGCTGGCATCGATCAGATGGTCTGCACCAGCGGACTTGGCCACCGCCAGTTTCTCAGCGCCGCGGGCATGGGCAATCACCCGCGCGCCCAACCGCTTGCCGATCTCGACCGCCGTAAGCCCAACGCCCCCCGCGGCGCCGGTGACCAGCAGCGTCTCCCCCGGCTGGAGACGTGCGCAGTGATCAAGGGCCACAAGCCCGGTGCCATATGTGATCTGGAACGCTGCCGCATCGGCAAAGGACATCTCATCCGGGATGCGCGTAACCCGGTCGGCTGGGAAAACACCGACCTCGGCGAGGCCGCCCTGACCGGAAAAGACTGCAACCCGGTCGCCAACGGCCAACTCGTCCACATCTGCGCCAACAGCCTCGATCACTCCGGCCAGTTCCAACCCTGGCACAAACGGCAGGTCCGGCGTGTCCTGATATTTTCCACGCAGCAGAAGAAGATCTGCAAAGTTCAACCCACAGGCGTATATTGCAACTGCAACTTCCCCGATTTTGGGTGATCTAACGTCAACCTCTGCGATAGTTGGTGAAATGTCGAAGCTGCTAACACTGTAGGCGCGCATATCATTTTTCCATATCTGGCATGGGGTAAGGTGATTCTGGGTGGCAAAACCATGCCAGATTCGGCGTCAGATCACCTCACTATTTATGGGGAGGCGCGGAACATGTGTAAAACATGCAAAAAAGTGAAATAAAATTGGTGCATGAAATCATGCGTTTGACGCACGGGCGCTGATTGTGGCGAGAGTGACCGCTTGAATTCAACCGTTAAGGTCGTACACTCAACCCCAATGGGAGCGCCTTGTTCGTTTGTACAGGGACTTACGGGTTTTTTGGCAACATTGGTCTTGCGCGGTATTTGCCGGGTGGGCGGGGGTTAAGAAAGACGGCTAGGGTGGCACCCAGTTTGTAAATCTTAGGAGAAACGCATGGCTCATCCAGTGGACGTGCACGTGGGGAAACGCATCCGGCATCGCCGGTGGCTCATCGGCATGACGCAACAACAGCTCGCAGAGCTGGTTGGTATTAAATTTCAACAAATCCAAAAATATGAAACCGGTGCAAACCGAGTCAGCGCCTCTCGGCTCTGGGATATTTCCGATGCGCTCAGCGTTCCGGTCAGCTTCTTTTTCGAAGGGCTGCAGGACGATGATGCGCCAGCATCAGACAAGGCACAGGTGCCTGACGATCTGATGGGCGACAAGGAAGCACTGGATTTGGTGCGGTCCTACTACGCAATTCCTGAGAACCAGCGCCGTCGTTTGTTCGAACTGGCGCGCGTGCTCAGCGACGCGGCCTGATTTTCCTGTCTCAAGTGGGGGCTTGGGGCTTGAAAAATGCGCGGTTGAATGTCACGCCTTCGGGTATGACTTCAGCCGCGTTTTCAGATCTGGAGGTTGCCCATCGGATGGCCGATGCTGCACGCCAGGCGATCCTGCCCTATTTCCGTTCAGCCGGACTGCAATCCGACAACAAGCTGGACGAGGGTTTTGATCCTGTCACCATTGCTGATCGCGCTGCCGAACAGGCGATGCGGTCCGTACTTGTCGAATTGCGCCCCGAGGACAGCATCCTGGGCGAGGAATATGGCGAGACCACCGGCCAATCCGGGCGCATCTGGGTCCTTGATCCGATTGACGGCACCCGTGGCTTTATCAGTGGCACCCCGACCTGGGGCGTTCTGATCGCACTTGGGGACAACCGCGGCCCCTTTCTAGGCATCATCGACCAGCCTTATATTGGTGAGCGTTTCGTCGGCACACCCGATGGCGCCAGCCTGACCGGTCCCTTGGGAGAGCAGGCGCTCTCTGCCCGCGCGACAGCCAACCTGTCAGAGGCAACGCTGTTCACCACATTCCCAGAAGTCGGCAGCGACGACGAACGGGCGGCCTTTCAACGCGTCGCCAGCCAGGTGCAGCTGACCCGTTACGGTATGGATTGCTACGCCTATGCGCTGCTGGCGGCGGGGCAATGTGATCTGGTGATCGAAGCGGGTCTGAACGCCTATGACATTCAGGCGCCGATTGCGGTCATTCAGGCGGCAGGCGGCGTGGTGACCAACTGGCAGGGCGCGCCTGCGCATGAGGGTGGTCAGGTGCTTGCAGCAGCCACGCCCGAGTTACATGCCGCAGCGCTTGCACTGATCCAGCAAACCGGTTGAACTGCCTGCATACAATCCGCTAAACCACTTCAGCGCGCCGAGTCCTTTGCCCGTATTCTGTCGGCGCGTCTTCACACTTCACCGAAATGGGCGGCCTGATGGAGTGTGACCTGTGCCTGAAATTCTGATTCAAAATATTGATATCGCGCTGACAATGGATGATCAGCGCTGCCAGCTCTCGGCTGTGGATCTGCGCCTGCGTGATGGAATTATTGCTGAGATTGGCTGTGATCTCAGCACCACAGGTGAGCGGATCAGCGGCAGCGGCTGCGTGGTGACGCCCGGTCTCGTGAACACCCACCACCATCTCTACCAGAATCTCACCCGCGCGGTGCCCGGCGCGCAGGATGCGTTGCTGTTTGGCTGGCTGAAACGGCTCTACCCGATCTGGGCCGCCTTCACGCCGGATGATATCCATGTCTCCGCCCAGCTGGGTTTGGCTGAGCTGGCCTTCTCGGGCTGCACGCTCACGTCTGATCACCTCTACCTCTATCCCAACGGCAGCAGGCTTGAGGACACGATTGAGGCAGCTGGCGATATCGGCCTGCGCTTCCAGCCGACCCGTGGCGCCATGAGCATCGGCGAAAGCGCGGGGGGCCTGCCGCCAGACAGCCTGGTTGAGGATGAACGCGCCATTCTCGACGATATGATCCGGGTGGTGGACCGGTTCCATGATGCCTCTGAAGGCTCCATGTGCCGGGTCGCACTGGCGCCCTGTTCGCCGTTCTCTGTCAGCCGCGAGCTGATGCGGGACAGCGCCCTTCTGGCGCGGGACAAGGGCGTCATGCTGCACACTCATCTGGCCGAAAATGACGAAGATATCGCCTATTCCCTTGCGCAGTTCGGCTGCCGACCCGGTCAATACGCCGAGGATCTGGGCTGGACCGGCCCTGACGTCTGGCACGCCCATTGTGTGAAACTGGACGCCGAGGAGATTGATCTCTTCGCCCGGACCCGTACCGGCGTGGCCCATTGCCCCTGTTCCAATTGTCGGCTGGGCAGCGGTATCGCGCCGCTGCGCGCCATGCGCGATGGGCGGGTACCCGTTGGGCTGGGGGTGGATGGATCTGCCAGCAATGACATGGCCAGCCTGATCAGTGAGGCGCGTCAGGCGATGCTGCTGCAGCGGGTCGCGCAGGGCGCCGATGCCATGAGCGCCTATGAGGCGTTGGAAATCGCCACGCGCGGCGGGGCAGAGGTGCTGGGACGGCCGGATGTGGGGCAGCTGGCGGTGGGTAAACGCGCCGATATCGCCATCTGGGATGTCACCGGTGTGGCCTCAAGCGGCAGCTGGGATCCGGCGGCCCTGTTGCTGGCAGGGCCTGCGCAGGTGAAACATCTCTTCGTCGAGGGGCGTCAGATCATCCGCGACGGCACTCTAGCGACCATGGATCTGCCAGGGCTCTTGGAACGGCACCAAAAAGCCACCACACGTCTCATGCAGTTGGCCTGACGCAACTGGCCAAACCGGGCAACAGCGCTCCGCCCAGCTTCTGGCGCCAAATATCCCCGCCGGAGGCAGAGGCGCGTCAGCGCCTCCCTCGCTTTGTCCTCATGTCGCGACGGGCTTCAGTCGCGTGCGCCGTTGATCCAGACCTCGGCAACCGCCCGGTCATCGCCCATCATGATGGTGGCAAAAACCGCCTCCCAGAGGTCTTTCGCCCCGGCGCTGCGCTGCGCAATGGCAGGGGTTGAGGCCAGATCCAGCACCACGAGATCCGCCTCCATGCCGGGAGCGATATTGCCGATCTGGTCTCCCATATGCAGCGCGCGGGCCGAGCCTTGCGTCGCAAGCCATAGCAACTGCGCAGCATGCAGCGGTGTGCCGCGCAGCTGACCAACCTCATAGGCCGCCGCCATGGTGCGCAGCATCGAAAAACTGGAACCACCGCCCGTGTCCGTGGCCAGGCCAATCCGTTGCCCCTCAGCCATCAGTCCGGCCATGTCGAACAGGCCTGATCCGATAAAGGTGTTGGAGGTCGGGCAATGCACCAGAGCCGCGCCAACCTCGCGCAGCCGGGCACGCTCGCGGTCTTCCAGATGGATGGCATGGCCATAAAGGCCGCGTGCGCCCAACAGGCCAAATTGCTCATAGGTATCCAGATAATCGCGGGCCTTCGGGAAGAGCGACTTCACCCAGGCAATCTCATCCGTTTGCTCGCTCAGATGGGTCTGCATCAGGCAGTCCGGATGATCGGCCCAAAGCGCGCCCATGGCCTCCAGCTGTTCGGGTGTCGAGGTGGGAGAGAACCGTGGCGTGATCGCATAAGACAGCCGGTCAACCCCATGCCAGCGCGCAATCAGCGCCGCACTGTCGTCATGGGCCGATTGCGCGGTGTCGCGCAGCCTGTCCGGGGCGTTGCGATCCATGCAGGTCTTGCCCGCGACGACCCGTTGGCTCCGCGCCTGAGCGGCGGCGAAAAACGCATCCACGCTTTCGGGATGGATGGTGCAATAGCTGCACATGGTGGTGGTGCCATTGGCGCGGGTCAGATCCAGATAACGCCCGGCGATCTCATCAGCATAAGACCGATCACCAAACCGCATCTCCTCGGGGAAGGTATAGCTGTTCAGCCAGTCAATCAGCCGTTTGCCCCAGCTGGCAATAATCGCGGTCTGGGGGAAATGCACATGGGCATCGACAAACCCCGCCAGGATCAGCCGGTCGCCATGATCCACCAGTTCTGCCGCCGGATGGGCCTTGCGCAGGCCCTCCCATGCGCCCAGCTCCAGCACCTTGCCACCACCGATGGCGACCGCCTCATGCAGCTCAGCCGCCGCCTCAGGGCTGTTGCCACCAAAGGGGGTGTCTGTAAACGAAAGAACCTGTCCCCGTAAGATATAGTCTGCCTGCATAAGACGCGGTCCTTTCTTGCCAAACTGCGGTCCACAGGATACGCGCAGCATCATCGGCGGTAAATTACGTCATTGTCATTGTTTTTCGGTAACTGCTTCTTTTATTCCAGAAGCAACCGCGAAAAAGGGGCCTCAGATGATTGCAGACGACCACCAAGAGCCAGTCGATCCCGCGTCCGAGGATGCCTATGAGCTGGACCGCAAACGGGTTGGCCAGATCCTCGAAGCGGTGGAGGCCGCGGATCAGGCGCAGCTGACCGCGCTGATGGAGCCGCTGCACGCAGCGGATATTGCCGACCTTCTGGAACAGATCAGCGCCTTTGACCGGGGCCAGTTGATCCGGCTGTACGACCGCGAATTCGACGGTGAAATCCTGTCGGAACTGGATGAGAGCATCCGCGAAGAGGTGATCTCGCAGCTTGCCCCGCAGGTTTTGGCTGAGGCGGTGCGTGATCTTGAAAGCGATGACGTTGTTGACCTGCTGGAGGATCTGGAAGAGCCGCAGCAGGAGGCCATCCTCAACACGCTGGAAGATGCGGACCGGGTCGCGGTTGAACAATCGCTGAGCTATCCTGAGAACTCCGCCGGCCGTCTGATGCAGCGCGAGGTGGTGATGGCGCCCGACCACTGGACGGTCGGGCAGGCAATTGATTTCATGCGGGAATCCGATCATCTCCCGGATCAGTTCTACCATGTCGTTCTGGTTGATCCGCGGCTACACCCCGTCGGCAATGTTACGCTTGGCCGTATCATGTCCTCCAAGCGTGAGGTGCCCCTCGGCACTATCGTCGAGGAGACGTTTCAGATTATCCCTGCCGATCAGGACGAGGAAGATGTGGCCTATGCCTTCAACCAGTACCACCTGATCTCGGCCCCCGTGGTCGATGATGAGGGACGGCTGGTGGGCGTCATCACCATGGATGATGCCATGGTGGTGCTGGACGAAGAGCACGAAGAAGACATCCTGCGCCTCGCGGGGGTCGGGGAGGGCAGCCTTGCTGACCGGGTGATGGCCACGACGAAGCAGCGTTTTCCCTGGCTGGCGGTGAATCTTGCCACCGCAATTCTGGCCTCGCTGGTGATTGCCCAGTTTGAGGCGACGATTGCCGAATTTGTGGCGCTGGCGGTGCTGATGCCGATCGTGGCCTCGATGGGTGGCAATGCTGGCACGCAATCGCTAACGGTGGCGGTGCGCGCGCTGGCGACCCGCGACCTCACCGGATCCAACGTCTGGCGGGTGATCCGGCGGGAGGTTCTGGTGGGGCTGGTCAACGGCCTTGCCTTTGCCCTGATCATGGGCGTGGTGGGGATCTTGTGGTTCGGCTCACCCCTGCTGGGCGTGGTGATTGCCGTCGCTATGGTGATCAATCTGGTCGTCGCGGGGCTGGCGGGAACCGTGGTGCCGATTATTCTGGAAAAAATCGGCGTCGATCCGGCGCTGGCCTCCGGTGCCTTTGTGACAACGGTCACGGATATCGTCGGGTTTTTTGCTTTTCTTGGGCTGGCCGGGGCGATGCTGCTCTGACCTTAGCCGTTTTTGCTGCCCGCCGGTGCGGGCGGTGTCTTTCGTTCTGACAGGATCGCACTCATGGATGACCTCACCCGGATCAAGGCTGACGCCCGCAAAGCTGCATTCCAGCGCCGCGAGGCCGCATATGAGATGAACAAGCCGGGGGTCGCGGGCCATCTGTCCGAGGTGCTGGCCGGATATCGCGGTGTGCCGCTTTCAGGTTATATGCCGATCCGCACGGAGATTGACCCGCTCCCTGCCATGGCTGAGGCGGCGGCCCATGGTCCGGTTGGTGTGCCAGTGATCCAAGCCAAGGAGACACCGCTGAAATTCAGTCGCTGGCAGCCGGAGGGCGCGCTGCGCGACGGCCCCTTTGGCGCCAGAGTGCCCGAGGTGGATGATTATTTTGAACCCGAGATCCTGATTGTGCCGCTGGTCGCCTTTGATGCGCGGGGCGGGCGGCTTGGATATGGTGGCGGCTTTTATGACCGCACCTTGGAGTTGCTGCGCGCCAAACGTGCGACATTGGCCATCGGTTTTGCCTTTGACGCGCAAGAGGCGGACGACCTACCACTGGAACCAACGGATCAGCCGCTGGATATGCTGATCACCGAAAGCCGGGTGTTGCAGTTCAGCCGATAGCCCTGCGGCTGATTGCCCAGTTTTTTGAAAAAATCCGGGCAACACTTTTCAAAAAGTTTTGGTCCATCAACGCGGGCCTTGTCCTGAGCCGTGCAACGGCGTACCACGCCCGGATGCGACTATTATTTCTTGGCGATGTCATGGGCCGTGCGGGACGCAAGGCCATTTCCGAACACCTCCCGCAGATGCGCAAGGACTGGCGACTGGATTTTGTCGTGGTCAATGGCGAGAATGCGTCCAATGGCATGGGGCTGAATGGCGATCATGCCAAGGCGCTGCTGGATGCGGGGGCCGATTGTCTAACCCTTGGCGACCATGCCTTTGACCAAAAGGACATGTTGCAGGCCATCGAGAAAGAGCCGCGCATTATCCGGCCACTGAATTTTGCCAAAAACGCACCGGGGCGCGGCTACCGGTTGTTCAACGCCCCCGGCGGGCGCAAGGTGCTGGTGGTTCAGGCGCTGGGGCAGGTGTTCATGAAACGCGCCTATGATGATCCCTTTGGTGCGGTGGAGGCGGTGCTGAAATCGCATCCACGTGGCGGTCTGGCGCAGGCGGTGATCGTCGACATGCACTGCGAAGCCACGTCTGAGAAGATGGCCATGGGGCATTTCTGTAACGGCCGCGCCTCGCTGGTGGTGGGCACCCATACCCATGTGCCAACGGCCGATGCCCAGATCCTGTCTGGCGGGACCGGGTATCTGACAGATGCCGGCATGTGCGGCGACTATAACTCCGTGATCGGGATGGAGAAATCCGAACCGATGCGCCGTTTCCTGACCGGCATGCCCAAAAACCGCTTCACCCCCGCCGAAGGGCCAGCAACGCTCTCTGGCGTTTTTGTGGACACCGATGATCGCACCGGTGCGGCGAAATCGATCCGCATGATCCGGGTGGGTGGCTTGCTGGAAGAGGCCGCGCCCTGACGCTGGCTTTGTCTCGGACGGCTCGCAACGTGCCTAGCTCCGCAAAAATATACGCAGGCAGGGGGATACTTGCCTGCCTATATGCGCAAAACCCAAACCCTGTTCGCAAACAGCCGGTAAATCAGGACCATGCCAACCGGTTGCACCGCGAAACACTTGCCTCGGGTGGCGGGATCAGGTTCACTCGCTTGGGCCGTGCGCTGTCTGATGCGGTTCCAGCCGGTCTTGCAGGTCACCGATGACTGATCTTTCAACCTCATGGATGTCGTTACCCTTGATGCAGTTTCTACCCCTTGGCGAGACCGGCGGCGCGGTTCTGACACTGCTGATCGTGGCGGCGATGTTTGCAGCCTTCCTGCGGGAAACCTTCCCGACTGAGGTGGTGGCGCTGGCGGGTGTCTCGGCAATGCTGGCAACAGGCGTGCTGCCCTATCAGGCGGCGCTACCGGTGTTGTCAAATCCGGCGCCCTGGACCATTGCGGCCATGTTCATAATCATGGGGGCCCTTGTGCGCACCGGGGCACTGGATGCCTTTACCGCGCAGGCGCGCAAGCAGGCGGAGGTCAGCCCGAAGCTGGCCATCGCGCTCTTGATGGTCTTTGTCGTTGCCGCCTCTGCCGTTGTGTCGAACACGCCGGTGGTTGTGGTAATGATCCCTGTGTTCATCCAGATTGCCCGCACGATGAAGGTTTCGGCCTCCAAGATGCTGATCCCGCTGAGTTATGCAGCCATCTTGGGTGGCACGCTGACGCTGATCGGCACCTCTACGAACCTACTGGTTGACGGTGTCGCACGGGCGCAGGGGCTGGCGCCCTTCACTATTTTCGAGGTCACGCCGCTGGGCATCATTCTGGTGATCTGGGGCATGATCTACCTGCGCTTCGTCGCACCGCGCCTGTTGCCGGACCGCAGCAGCATGGCCAGCCTGCTCAGCGACCGCTCGCGGATGAAATTCTTCACCGAGGCGGTGATCCCCCCTGACAGCAACCTGATCGGGCGCGAGGTCACCGGCGTGCAATTGTTCAAACGCCCCGGCGTGCGGCTGATCGACGTCATTCGCGGCGATATCTCGCTGCGCAACGCGCTCAAAGGCGTCGAGCTGCAGGTTGGTGACCGGGTGGTCCTGCGCACCCAGATGACCGAACTCCTCAGTCTGCAACGCAACAAGGAGCTGAAGCGCGTTGATCAGGTCTCCACCGTTGAAACCGAAACCGTTGAGGTGCTGATCACCCCCGGCTGCCGCATGGTGGGCCGCTCGCTTGGCGCGATGCGCCTGCGTCGTCGCTACGGTGTTTATACGCTGGCGGTGCATCGTCGGAACCAGAACATCGGCGTCCAGCTGGAGGATCTGGTGGTGCGGGTGGGCGATACCCTGCTCCTGGAGGGCAACACCGAAGATATTCAGCGCCTTGCGGCAGATATGGATATGGCGGCGGTGTCGCAGCCCTCTGTGCGCGCCTACCGGCGCCGCCACGCGCCCATTGCCATTGTCGCGTTGATCGGCATCGTGCTTCTGGCGGCTCTCGGTGTGGCCCCGATCCTGATGCTGTCGGTCCTGGCTGTCTCACTGGTGCTGATCACCCGCTGCATTGATGCCGACGAGGCGTTTTCTTTTGTCGACGGTCGCCTGCTCACGCTGATCTTTGCCATGCTGGCCATCGGCGCCGCACTTGAAAGCTCCGGCGCTGTGCGGCTCATTGTGGACGCCATTGCGCCGTCACTCTCTGTTCTGCCGCCGTTTCTTCTGGTCTGGGCGGTCTATCTGCTGACCTCGATCCTGACAGAGCTGGTCTCCAACAATGCCGTGGCCGTGGTGGTGACCCCGATCGCAGTCGGGCTGGCGCAGGCCATGGGCATTGATCCACGCCCCCTTGTGGTGGCGGTGATGGTGGCGGCCTCAGCCTCCTTTGCGACACCGATTGGCTATCAGACCAACATGCTGGTCTACGGTCCGGGCGGATATAAATTCACCGATTTCCTGCGCGTGGGCATTCCGCTGAACTTTAGCGTTGGCCTCTTGGCATCCATCCTGATCCCGGTCTTCTGGCCACTTTAACAGCGGCCAGTAAGGTTCTGTTAACCATGATTTATGTCAGTTCAGGCAATCGCACGTGATTGCCCGGCTTGGCGACCGGTAAACAGGCACCCTCCAAGGAAACTGCCCTCCAGCGCGTTGTAGCCGTGATAGCCACCACCGCCAAAACCCGCGACCTCTCCAGCGGCAAACAGCCCCGGTACAGCCGTGCCATCCGCGCCAATCAGCTGCCCGTCGAGATTGGTCTGCAAACCGCCCAGTGACTTGCGCGTCAGAATGTTCAGCCGCACTGCAATCAGCGGCCCATTGGCACGGTCCAGCAGGCGGTGCGCCTTGGCGGTGCGGATCAGACGATCGCCCCGGTAGTTGCGCGCGGCATTGATCGCAATCAGCTGCGCGTCCTTGGCAAAGGGATTGTCCGCCTGCGCATCCCGCGCCTCAATCTGCCGGCGCAAATGGCTTTCCTCCAGCGGCAGTTCCCCCAGTTCATTCATGCCCTTGACCAGATCGCTCAGCGTGTCAGTCACGACGAAATCCGCACCATGTTTCTTGAACGCCTCAACCGGGGCAGGGGCCTTGCCTCGCGACAACAGCCGCGCGCGCAGCACCTCGCCCCATTTGCCGGAGGTCAGATCCGGGTTCTGTTCGGATCCGGAGAGGGCAAATTCCTTTTGGATGATCTTCTGGCTCAGGATGAACCAACTGTAGTCCTGCCCGGTCTTCAGGATTTCGCGCAGGGTGCCCAGCGTGTCGAACCCCGGCAAATAAGGCGCGGGCAGGCGATCGCCTCTGGCGTCGAACCACATCGAAGAAGGCCCCGGCAGAATGCGGATGCCGTGGTTGGGCCAGATTGGATCCCAGTTGCGCAGCCCTTCGGTGTAGTGCCACATCCGGTCGGCATTGATGACATGGCCGCCAGCGGCCTCCGCGATGGGGATCATGCGGCCATCCACGTGAAAGGGCACACCCGACACCATGCGGCGCGGCGCCGGGCCGAGCCGCTCCACCGGCCAGTTCTTGCGCACCGCATCCAGATTGCCACCAATCCCGCCAGAGGCGACCAGCACCGACGGCGCATAGACCTCAAACTCGCCGATTTCCTGCCGATTGGTGCGTGCGCCCTGCGGGGCGTCATCTGCGGCCAGAACCTCGCCGGAGACACCTTTGACGATGCCGCCCTGAGTGATGATATGGCTGACCTGATGGCGAAACCGCGGCTGGACCAGACCAGCCTCAATATGGGCCTCTACCCGCGCGGCAAAGGGGGCGACCACTCCGGGTCCGGTGCCCCAGGTGAGGTGAAAGCGCGGCACTGAATTGCCGTGGCCTTCGCCATCGCCGCCGCCGCGTTCGGCCCAGCCCACCACCGGAAACCAGCGCATCCCCAGCCCATGCAGCCAGGCCCGCATTTCGCCACTGGCAAACTCCAGATAGGCCCGCGCCCAGCGTTGCGGCCAGTGATCCTCGGGGCGGTCAAACTGGGCGCTGCCAAACCAGTCGCGCCGGGCCAGATCGGGGCAGTCGCGAATGCCCATGCGGCGCTGTTCCGGTGTGTCGATCATGAACAACCCACCAAGGCTCCAATGCGCCTGACCGCCCAGGAAATGCGCAGGCTCCTGATCCAAGAGGATCACGCGCTTGCCCCGGTCACCCAGTTCGGCAGCCGCCACCAGTCCGGCGAGCCCGGCGCCGATAATGATCACATCTGCGCTGTTGTCCGTTGCCTGTCCCATGGCGTGCCTCCGCTGTTGGTCCCCGTGGTGGGATCAGCCTAAGCGTGCAGAGGGCACAGGCGCAAACCCTGCGCGCCCTGCCGTTGGGTCATATCCGCGTCGATCCGCCTGTTCAAAGCGGCCAGAACAGCAAGATTGACGGGATAGAGACGGCGATGATCAACACCTCAAGCGGCAGGCCAATGCGCCAGTAATCACCAAACTGATAACCGCCGGGCCCCAGCACCAGCGTGTTGTTCTTATGCCCGATAGGGGTGAGGAAGGCTGCGGAGGCTGCGACAGCCACTGCCATCAGGAACGGATCAGGTGACACCCCAAGGCCATTGGCCATCTGTATGCCGACAGGGGCTGCAACAATGGCTGTGGCTGTGTTGTTCAGCACATCCGACAGCGTCATGGTGACCACCATCAACACCGTCAGAATGGCCCAGGCGGGCATCCCATTGGTCAGTGTGAGCAGGCTTTCAGCAATCAGAGCCGTTCCCCCGGCGCTGTCTAAGGCTGCTCCCAATGGGATCATGGATCCCAGCAGCACAACCACCGGCCATTCAATGTGGTCATATAATTCCGCCAGCGGTAGGATCTTGGTCAGCACATAGGCCACCACCACCAGCCCCAGCGCAATCGGCAGATAGATAATCCCCAGCGAGGCCGCGAGCACCGCCCCCGCAAAAAGACCAATCGCCAGCCAGGTCTTGTCATTGGCGGTTACCGACAGGCCACGCTCGGCCAGCGGCAGGCAGCCCAGCCACTCGGTGACATCGGCGCCGCGATCGCGCGGGCAGAGCAGCAGCAGGATATCCCCGGCCTCAATCTGTTCCTGCCGGATATGCCGGGTCAGGCGGCGGCCTTGCCGCGCCAGTCCCATCAGAACTGTGTTCTGTCGCCATGCCAGCCCCAAGGCCTGCGCGCTGCGCCCCTTGATGCGGGCGGTTTCCGGCACCACCACCTCAACCAGTTCCAGCCCATCGCCTGCGGCCGCCAGTTTCTCCTGGCGCGCGGCATCGGCAAAATCAAGGGAGGCGGCGCTGCGAAACTCATCCAGCGCTTCGGGTGTGGCCTCCAGCACCAGCGCGTCACCGGCCCGCAGCATCTGACCTGCCGCCCGCCCATAAAGCCGCTTCCCGTCGCGGATCAGCCCCAGAATGGCGACATCGGCTTTCTCCGCTTCCTTGTCGAATTCCCCCAGCCGCTGGCCAATCATTTCGGAGCCTTCGGGCACCGTCAGTTCGGCAATATACTGGGACAGCTGCGCCTCTGACGCGCCCGCCGCATTCTGGCGTAGGGGGATCAGACGCCAGCCGATCAGCGCCACAAACAGCAACCCCGCCAGCGCCGCAATCCCGCCCACCGGGGCAAAGTCGAACATCCGGAACGGTTCTCCCAAGGTTTCCTCGCGGATTGAGGCAATGATGATATTGGGGGGCGTCCCGATCAGCGTCGCCATACCGCCTAAGATGGTGGCAAAAGACAGCGGCATCAGGCTCATCCCCGGTGTGCGCCCGGCCTTGCGCGCGGTCTGGATGTCCACCGGCATCAGCAGCGCCAACGCAGCGACATTGTTCATGAAGGCCGACAGAACCGCGCCAATGCCCCCCATCAATGTGATATGTGCGCCCAGATTGCGGCTGCTGTCCACCAGCGTGCGGGTGATCAGAAACACCGCGCCCGACCGCACCAGCCCGGCCGAGACCACCAGCACCAATGCGACCACTAATGTGGCCGGGTGGCCAAACCCGGCAAAGGCCTCGCTGGCGGGCACCACGCCCAGAACCACCGCTACCATTAGCGCTGAAAACGCTACGATATCATAGCGATACTTTCCCCAAAGCAGCAGGCCAAAGACAGCGGCAAAGAGGGCGAATAAAACGGTCTGGTCAAATGTCATGGCGCCACTTTAGCCGCTGAGGCGGGTTGG
The DNA here is from genome assembly GCF_003443595.1 of Phaeobacter sp. LSS9. Lineage (NCBI taxonomy): Bacteria > Pseudomonadati > Pseudomonadota > Alphaproteobacteria > Rhodobacterales > Roseobacteraceae > Phaeobacter > Phaeobacter sp. LSS9. The sequence continues at coordinate 1,322,893 of NZ_CP031956.1, read as the reverse complement.
GCAACCGCCGCAATGCACTCTTCTGTCGTGGCGTGTGCCTAGGATCCGGCAGCGCTGGTAGGGGCAGGGTGCATATGGGGCGCTTGAAAGCCCCCACATGTCGGGGCTATATGGGCGCCAGATCGAAATTGAAGCAGCAAGGATGCACCATGGCAGGCCATTCCAAATGGGCGAATATCCAGCACCGCAAGGGCCGTCAGGACGCCGCGCGGTCGAAATTGTTCTCGAAACTCTCCAAGGAAATCACCGTCGCCGCCAAAATGGGCGACCCCGATCCTGAGAAAAACCCGCGTCTGCGTCTGGCGGTAAAAGAAGCCAAGAGCCAATCCGTCCCCAAGGATGTGATTGATCGCGCGATCAAGAAATCCACTGCCGGTGAAGGCGACGATTACGAAGAAATCCGCTATGAGGGCTATGGCCCGAATGGCGTGGCCGTCATCGTCGAAGCCATGACCGACAACCGCAACCGCACCGCCTCCACCGTGCGCTCCACCTTCTCCAAGAACGGTGGCAACCTCGGGGAAACCGGCTCCGTCGGTTTCATGTTCGACCGCAAGGGGGAAGTGACCTATCCGGCGACGGTCGGTGATGCGGACACCGTGATGATGGCCGCGATTGAGGCGGGCGCCGAGGATGTTGATAGCTCCGAAGATGGCCATATCATTTACTGCGCCGACACCGACCTCAACGAGGTGTCCAACGCGCTGGAAGGTGAGCTGGGCGAGTCGGACTCGACCAAGCTGGTGTGGAAACCCACCACCACCACGGAACTGGATCTCGAAGGCATGCAGAAGCTGATGAAACTGGTGGATGCGCTGGAGGACGACGACGACGTGCAGCGCGTCACCACCAACTTTGAAGCCTCGGATGAGGTGATGGAGCAGCTGTAATACGCTGCCCCAGACAGAACAGGGCTAAGACCCTCAGGCCCGCCGGATTGGCGGGCCTTTTTCGTCTGCACAATGGCTGCAGGCCCTATGCTGTAGAAGGATAAAGTCATGAATATCAGACCTTTCCGCCCCGAAGATGCCGCAGCGCTGGCGCAGATCTTTCATGCTGCTGTGCATGGGGTAAGCGCGCGGGACTACAGCCCGGAGCAATGCGCCGCCTGGAGCCCGCAACCGGCCCCGGCAGAAGCATGGCAGGAACGCACCAGCGACGGGCGGATTGTCTTTGTGGCTATGAATGACAGCGATCAGCCGCAGGGCTTCATTGAGCTGGAGCGTGACGGTCACATCGATTGCTTCTATTGCCATCCGAAAGTTGCAGGCACCGGCGTAGGTCTTGCGCTTTATCAGCAGCTGGAAATCCGGGCGCGGGATCTGGGGCTGAGCAGCCTGTTTGTCGAGGCGAGCGAGGCGGCGAAGCGATTTTTCATCCGGCAGGGGTTCACTGATGAGGGGCGCCGAGAGATTGAACGCCGGGGTGTCGCCCTGCACAATTACCGCATGACCAAGATCCTGAACTGACCGAAGGACGTCAGGGCTGGGTCAACACGCCTTCGCGCTGCAACTCGTCTGAGTCCGGCATCCACAGGTCGCTGCTCGCGGTGGCAAACAGCCGGTCGGCAAACCCTGCGCTGATGCCCTGTTCGATCAGGAAGGCCCGGTCGCGGGCCTGTTCTCGTTTCAGATCCACCTGAGGCAACCCGCCGGGAAAATCCAGCGCATAGGCATGAAACCCAAGGGCGCCCTCAGTCGCGAGCCGCCGCTGTCGCCCTGCGGCAAAGATCAGCGTGCAGGCCGAGGCACATGTGCCCTCCGCCACCGTATCCAGCGCGCGCTCACGGATCAGCCGGGCCACGCCACGGGCCTCATAGATCAGACCGCCGGGACCGCTCAGGGCGACCTCGCGCAGTGAGGGTGCGTTTTCCATCATCGCCTCTATGCGGCGGGTCAGCCCATGCGGAATCTCCCCCGCAAAAATCAACCTCCGGCCATCCGGGGTGATCGACAAGTCATAGAGCGCCTCGCGCGCCAGCCGTTCCTGCTCGGCATAATCCGGCTCATCCGGGGTCGTCGCGATCAGCACCGCGTCCCACCACAGGGTGACGGTGGCAAAGCCGGCAAAGAGAATGGCCAGATATCCACCCCAGACCGGCGCCAGATGTCCGGTGTCGCGGATATGGGCATCGGCGCTGCGCAGGAAGCACCGCGCCTGCCACAGCAGCAGCAGAGCGTCGATCAGAACCAGCGCATAGAGCAACCGTATCGGCAGTACCACGACCGTATTCAACAGTGCCCATGTCAGCAGCACCACGATCCTTGGCAGAACCAGCTGCCATAGAAAGCTTCGCCCCAGTGTCAGAATGCGCAGCCGCTTTGGCGAGGTGCGGGCGGGGTCGGTTCTCAGGCTGGATAACCTGCCGTTCGTTTTGCTGGTGTCGTGATCCTCTGGCACTGCCGTGCCCCCGGTGGTTAGATCGGCGTCAGATGCCGACGCGCTGATATGAGCACGGCACGGGTCACATCGGCAAGGGCCGGGGCGAGAACCCGGCTCACCTGCCAGGTCAATGGCACATCCAGCGGGGTGTCCGGGATCAGCGGGCAGAGCTGCTCTGCCGTCAGATAAGGTGCGGCCAGCTGTTCGGGGTTCATCCCCCAGCCGACGCCTGCCAATGCGGCATCGACAAAGGCCTGACTGGACGGCAGGAAATGGGCGGGCGGTGCAATCCCGCTGCCGACATGTGCGCTGAGCCAGCGCCCCTGCAGCTGATCCTTGGCATTAAATATGAGACAGGGCGCGCGCGTTGCGGCCTCTTGTGTCACGCCCTTGGCAAACCAGCGCTCCCGAAACCCTGGTGACGCCGTTGCAATATAGCGCAGCGCCCCTAATGGGTGGGCATCGCAGCCAGTCACCGGCTTGGCATGGGCGGTCACCGCCGCCGAAACCTCGCCCCGGCGGAGCCAGTCGGCGCTGTGATCCTGATCGTCGATCACCAGATCAAACAGCAGCCCGTCGCAGGCGGCCATCACCGGAACAAACCAGGTCGCCAGACTGTCCGCATTGATCGCCACCCGCAGGCGCGATGCACCGGGCGCGCGCTCCAGCCGCAGATCCTCTGACACAGCCGCTTCCAGCAAGGCCACATCCTCGGCGTGTTTGGCAATGCGAAGCCCAACCTCGGTGCCAAGGCACGGGCTGCCACGCTGCACCAAGCTGCTGCCGATCCGATCTTCCAGCGCCTTGATCCGCTGCGAGATCGCTGAGGGCGTGACCAGCAGCGCCTGCGCCGCCGCCTCAAAGGAGCCAAGCCGCAGGACCGCCGAGAGCGCGGCAAGGTGATTGGGGTCGAATTTCATTAGCTCTGCTTAATTGAGGTTATTCGGATTAATTTGCGTACAGCACTTGGGCGGCGTAGTCAAAGTCGCAGATGCGGAGATCGGTCCGCGCAGACACCACCAAAGGATATCCCCATGCCCCCCAGCCTGATCGCCGGTTTCTTTTTGGGCCTCAGCCTCATTATGGCCATTGGTGCGCAAAACGCCTTTGTGCTGCGGCAGGGGCTGCGGCGCCAGCATGTGTTCTGGATCTGCTTTACGTGTGCCAGCTCCGATGCGCTGTTGATCACTGCCGGTGTTCTGGGGTTTGGCTCTCTCGCATTGGCGGTGCCGTGGTTTGAGATGGCGATGCGCCTGGGCGGGGCGGCGTTTCTACTGTGGTATGGCGCGCGCAGCCTGATGGCGGCCTGGCGTGGCGGGGCGCATCTGGACAGTGCCGACGGGCAGGGGGCGCCGGTCACACTCTGGCCGATGCTGGCAACGGTTCTGGCGCTCACCTGGCTGAACCCCCATGTCTACCTGGATACCGTGGTGCTGCTCGGCTCAATCTCGGCGCAATACCCGCAGCCGCTGGTGTTCGGCTTGGGAGCAGCGGTCGCGAGCTTCGTGTTCTTCTTTACGCTGGGCTATGGCGCCAGCTTTCTGGCACCCGTCTTTGCCCGTCCCCGGGCGTGGCAGGTGCTGGATGTGCTGGTGGGTCTGACCATGTGGGCCATCGCGCTCAAACTGCTGCTGATGTAGGGGCTGTCTCCTCACTCCTGCCGTCACGAGGATCTGCGCGTTATCCGACCAAACCCGCACCCATCGCCCCAGCCTGAAGATATTTCATATGTGAAGGGTTGTTCTGCAGCGACCCGGGTGGTCTCATGCCCGCCATGACCACAACACCCCAAGACGCCCCGTCGCCCGCACCACGCACTGCCGCCAATCAGCCCTTGAGAGGCGTGTTCTGGATGCTGATGACGGGCTTCTGCTTTGTTGCGGTGACGGCGCTTGTCAAATACCTCGGCGACCGTGTCCCGCCAGCGGAATCTGCGTTCCTGCGGTATTTGCTGGGGCTGGTGTTCCTGTTGCCGATGATTGGCGCGCTGCGCCGGAGTCAGCTGACACCGCGCCTTTGGGGGCTGTTTGCCATGCGCGGGTTTGTCCATACCCTGGGGGTGATCCTGTGGTTTTTTGCCATGACCCAGATCCCCTTGGCAGAGGTCACGGCGATGAACTACCTCTCGCCGATTTATGTCTCCATCGGGGCGGCGCTGTTTCTGGGAGAACGCATGGCGCTGCGCCGGGTCGGGGCCATTTTGGTGGCGTTGATCGGCGCGCTGATCATCCTGCGGCCCGGATTTCGCGAGGTGGAGGCAGGCCATATTGCCATGCTGTTCACCGCGCTGGCCTTCGGCGCGTCTTATCTTCTGGCCAAAACCACCGTGGACGGCACCAGCCCGGTGGTGGTCGTGGCGATGCTGTCGATCTGGGTGACGGTGTTTCTGGCGCCCTTCGCCGCTGTGGTCTGGGTGACACCCACGCTGTGGGAACTGGCGATCCTGTTTGCGGTCGCCTGCTTTGCCACCGCTGGACATTATACAATGACACTGGCGTTCGCCTCGGCACCGGTGACGGTCACTCAGCCGGTAACGTTTTTGCAATTGCTTTGGGCCACACTGCTCGGGGCGCTGGTCTTTGGTGAGGCGGTTGATATCTGGGTGGTCGCCGGCGGCTGCCTGATCCTGGCGGCTGTCAGCTTCATCACCTGGCGGGAGGCGGTGCTGAAGCGACGGGCCCTGACACCGGCCAGCCTCGCCACAAAAGTCTGATTTCGCAAAACCGTCACATAGCGCTGCTAGGGACCTCGAACGGCTTCGGTAACAAAGGTGGAACTCATGCGTGCCCGACTGATCTTGGCGTTTCTGCTGGCACCGCTGGGGCTGGCGCTGCCCGCCCAGGGGCAGGCCGCAGGCGCGGGGGGGTCTGATGGTCCGGGCTACGCAGGGCTGGAGATCTGCAACGATACCGCTGTGCCCCAGTCCGTCAGCCTGGCCTATCGCGACGACGGGCGGTGGATGTCTCACGGCTGGTGGGGGCTGCCACCTGAAACCTGTGAACGCGTGCTCGACGGGTCGCTCAAGAACCGGTTCTACTACTTCCGCAGCGAGGCGCAGAATTGGCAGTTTCTGGATGAGCGGATCTCATTCTGCACAGCGCCAGGTGACTTCACGATCTACGGCGACCGGGATTGTGCCATTCGTGGCTATGACAGCGCATTTTTTGCCAAGATTGACACCGGTATTGCCGCCGCTCCGTCCGCCAGTGATCAGCCGACTGTGGCTTATGTGACCCGGCTGAGCCTCCATTCCCGCCCCAAGGCCGACGGCGCTGGTCCGCTTAGCACGGCGATACCGGGGGCGGGCGCGACGGCGGACCTCGCCTTTGATCAGGACGTGACCTTTCAGGGCTGCGAGGAGCGCGGCGATGGTCGGGTGATTTGCAAATTGGTGATGGGGGCGGGGCAGCTTTGCGTGACAAATGACGGGATGACGGATCCGGCCATCATTGATCGGCTGCAGGCGCTGGACCCCGGCACGCCGGTGCGGGTGTCGGGAGAGAGCCTGACATCCGGCGATCGCGTGACCTTTGCCAGTTTAAATTCCCTGACAGAGCGTGCAGAGACCCGGCATGATCTGATGTTGGATGATCTGGCTGGCCGATGGGTGTCGCAGGCGGATGCCTATGATCTGTTCATCATTGAAGGGGCCTCGCGGCATAATTTCTACGGGTCGGTTGAGACCATGACTGAGCTGTTGTCGGTTCAGACCGCCTGCGATGATGCCTCAGGCACAGGACCTTACATGGTGGCTCAGGCTGAGGACGGCGGCCCCACCCATTGCTACCGGATCATCTCCCTGACGGAGGGTGAACTGGTGCTGTCTTACATGCCGCGCGGAACTGAGCTGCGCTATCACCGCCAGGATCAGCCCCTGAACTGAGCGGTGGGACCCCCGGTGCGGCGGTGGCGCGGTCAGTTCAACGCCAGATCCACCACCCGGTGGGCAGCGCGGCGGGCCTGGGCGGAATCCAGAGGTGTTTCGGACTGGGCAGCCTGCAACCAGACCCCGTCCATATAGCATTGCAGGGCGTGGCGCGCTGTCTCCACCCGATCCTGCGGCAGCAGGCCGTTCAACTCCGCCAGAAAATGGCTGCGCACCCGGCTGCGATTGATTCTGTGCAGCCGCGACAGGCGCGGCGAATAGGGGGCGCTGGCCCAGAACTGCATCCAGAGACTGCATTGCGCAACGCTGAATAAATCATCGTCAAAATTGGCATCCATCACCGCATAAAGCCGCTCTTTCGGGCTATTGGCGGTGGCATATCCCCGGATCATTGCCTCGCGCAGCTTGTTCAGAAGATGGCGCATCGTGGCTTCCATCAGCCCCTCCTTGGAGCCGAAGTAATAGTTGATCGAGGCCGCCGAGGCCCCGGCCTCCTTCGCGATTTCTGCCATGGTAACAACACCATACCCGCGTCGATGAACGGCGACGACGGTGGCTTCGATCAGCTCTTCATTGCGGATGTCGCGAATTCTTTTTCTACCCATTCTCCAGTCTTGCGTCAGGTCGCTCTGCGTTTCAACTCCTGTTATGCGCATTCCGGATCTTGAACCGCCATTTAAAAATAGGTTTAGAGATGACCATTTTTCTGCTATGCCTGCCGCTCACGTCAAAAGGGCGATCAACGCCCATCCAAGGGAGGGACGTATGACAACAATCATCTCAGCCGGGATCTTGCTGGCCTTTGCGCTGGTGATTTTCTGCGTGATCAAGTGGTGGAACATGCGCATTGTCGGGGTCACCCCGGTGCCATTGTTCACCTTCATCGCAATCCTGTTCACCTCAGGTCTGGATGTGGGGCTGATCATGTTCCCGCTGGCCTTTGACTACCCGCTATATGCGGATACCGCGGCAGAGCCTGCCTATGCGTTCACCAATCCGTTGGCGCTTGAATTCGGCTTCTGGGGCTTTCTGATCTGGGCCTTCTACTTCCTGACCTCATTCTACTTCTGCGCCATCGAACCGCGGGTGAAGTTCTTTGAGATCGGCATCGTGAAGCTGCTGAACAATCTGGTGATCATCACCACCTGTGCCTTCACCGGCGCGCTGTTCCTGATCTACATGCCTTATTACATCGCCGAAGTCGGCGACGGCGAGACGGTCATTCCGGCCTTCTATGTGATCTGCTTCCTGGTTATCCTGGCGGCGGCCTATTCCTCCACCGATATCAAATATGTGCGCATCCTGTCGGTCACCTCGACCTTCCTGTTCTTCGCGCTGATCCTCGGCATGTGGGCCTATGCTGGCATGGGGCTGGGTGAGTTTGCCACCACCGCTGGCAATATCGGCGGCTACTTCGCCAACATCCACAAATTCGTCCTGCCGCTGACTGACTATCATGAGTTCTACCTGTTCTGGTGGTTTGCCTGGTCGATCATGATTGGTCAGTTCACCTCGCGCTTCGTTGGCGGCCTGACCACATGGCAGCTGCTGGCGGCCCTGCTGGTGTTCCCGTCGATCCCTCTCGCGGTGTGGTTCTCGGTGCTCTACTTCTATCACCTCAACACCATCCCGACCGCAGGTCTGATCAACTGGTCCATGACGGTCGTTGGCATCCTCTTCGTGATCAACTCGTTTGACTCGCTGATCCGCCTTTACACCGACAACATGAACCTCAGCGCCGAACGCCTGGGCAAGCTGCCTTATGTGCTTGGCAATGCGGTGGCGCTGTTTGCCCTGACCCTGGCCTTCCAGAGCCAGTGGCTGCAGATCCAGTGGGTCGGCACCGTGGTGATTGGCATCTACATCGCCTGCCTGATCTACATCTTCGCAAAGAAGCGCAGTGAAGTTGCGGCGATCACCACATCGCCTGAGGAAAACACCCTCGACTTTGATCGTATCAAAACAGCCCACTAAGTAAGACTGGGCGCCCCGGCCCGCCAGATGGCAGGGCCGGGGCCTTTCGCGGCCCCGCCGCCCCGAGATTTCAGACAGCTTCGGTTTCGGACGCCATGGTTCTCACCCTGTGCAGGATGCCGCTTGCCGTAACAGTTTACCCGGCCAGAGGCCGCATCGCAGAGACCAAGGAGACGTTGGAAAGATGACTGCCCCGAATATCCTCATCGTGATGGTTGACCAGTTGAACGGCACGCTGTTCCCTGATGGTCCCGCCGATTTCCTGCATGCGCCTAATCTCAAGAAACTGGCAGCCCGCTCCACCCGATTCAAAAACGCCTATACCGCCTCGCCGCTCTGCGCGCCGGGCCGTGCCTCTTTCATGTCCGGTCAGCTGCCGTCGCGTACCGGCGTCTACGACAACGCGGCTGAATTCCGCTCCGATATCCCCACCTATGCGCATCACCTGCGGCGCGCGGGTTACTACACCTGCCTGTCGGGCAAGATGCACTTCGTCGGCCCCGACCAGATGCACGGGTTTGAGGACCGCCTGACCACCGATATCTACCCGGCCGATTTCGGCTGGACGCCGGATTATCGCAAACCGGGTGAGCGGATCGACTGGTGGTATCACAACATGGGATCCGTCACCGGCGCAGGGGTGGCAGAGATTTCCAACCAGATGGAATATGACGATGAGGTCGCCTATCACGCCAAGGCCAAGCTTTATGATCTGGCGCGCGGCAAGGATGAGCGCCCCTGGGCGCTGACCGTCAGCTTCACCCATCCGCATGACCCCTATGTCGCGCGCAAGAAATACTGGGATCTCTACGAGGATTGCGAGCATCTGCTGCCACAGGTCCCGGCGATGGACTATGCAGATCACGACAACCACTCCAAACGGATCTTTGACGCCAATGACTGGCGCAGCTTTGACATCTCGCAAGAGGACATCAAACGCTCCCGCCGCGCTTATTTCGCCAATATCTCCTACCTTGATGACAAGATTGGCGAGATCCTTGAGGTGCTGGAAACCACCCGGCAGGAGGCGATCATCCTGTTTGTCTCCGACCACGGCGATATGCTGGGCGAGCGCGGGCTTTGGTTCAAGATGAGCTTCTTTGAAGGCTCTTCCCGCGTGCCGCTGATGATTTCGGCGCCAAACCTGCCTGCCGGGCTGATCGAGACGCCGGTGTCCACATTGGACGTGACCCCAACGCTGGGCGCGCTGGCCGGTGTGGATATGGCGGAAATCGAACCCTGGACCGATGGGCAAAACCTGCTGCCGCTGGCAATGGGCACGGAGCGCAGCGAACCGGTTGCCATCGAATACGCAGCGGAGGCCTCTTATGCGCCGCTGGTCTCGCTGCGCTATGGCAAATGGAAATACAACCGCTGCGCGCTGGACCCCGATCAGCTGTTTGATCTGGAGGCGGATCCGCAGGAACTCAACAACCTTGCAGATGACCCGACCCATGCAGGCACGCTGCAGACCTTACGCGCCAAATCAGAGGCGCGTTGGGATCTGGAGCGCTTTGACGCCGAGGTGCGCGCCAGCCAGGCCCGTCGCTGGGTTGTCTACGAGGCGCTGCGCCAGGGCGGCTATTACCCTTGGGACTACCAGCCGCTGCAAAAAGCATCCGAGCGCTACATGCGCAACCATATGGATCTGAACGACGTTGAGGACGGCAACCGCTTTCCTCGCGGCGAATAAGACCCGCAGACACTCCTTAGCCAGATCTTCTGGCCCTAAATATCCCCGCCGGAGGCATAAAATCATGACACACCCCGCACAGCCCAAAGCCAGCCACTTTATCAACGGCGAATACGTCGAGGACACCGCCGGAACGCCGATCCCGGTGATCTACGCCGCCACAGGCGAGCAGATCGCCACTGTCTACGCGGCAACTCCGGCGATCGTCGAGCAGGCGCTTTCCACCGCCAAAGCAGCCCAGAAAGAATGGGCCAAAATGACCGGCACCGAACGCGGCCGCATCCTGCGCCGTGCTGCCGATATCATGCGCGAGCGCAACCACGATCTCAGCGTGTTGGAAACCTATGACACTGGCAAACCGCTGCAGGAAACGCTGGTCGCCGACGCCACTTCCGGTGCTGACGCGCTGGAGTACTTCGGCGGTCTGGCGGCCTCGCTGACGGGTGAGCATATTCCGCTGGGCGAGGACTGGGTCTATACCAAGCGCGAGGCACTGGGCCTGTGTGTGGGCATCGGTGCCTGGAACTACCCAACACAGATTGCCTGCTGGAAAGGCGCGCCTGCCTTGGCCTGCGGCAACTCCATGGTGTTCAAGCCCTCCGAGACCACACCCTTGTGTGCCTTGAAAGTCGCCGAGATCCTGATCGAGGCCGGTGCCCCTGCAGGTGTCTTCAACGTCGTACAGGGCATGGGCGAAGTGGGCGGCGCGCTGGTCACTGATCCGCGCGTCGACAAGGTCTCGCTGACCGGTTCGGTGCCGACCGGCAAGAAAGTCTATGCCGCCGCCGCCGCAGGCATGAAGCACGTCACCATGGAACTGGGCGGCAAGTCGCCGCTGATCATCTTTGATGATGCTGACATCGACAACGCCGTGGGTGGTGCCATCAACGGCAACTTCTACTCCTCCGGCCAGGTCTGTTCGAACGGCACCCGCGTGTTTGTGCAAAAAGGCATCAAGGAAAAATTCCTCGCCCGTCTGGCCGAGCGCACCGGCAATGCCATCCTCGGCGACCCGATGGATGAGGCCACCAGCTTTGGCCCTATGGTCACCGAGAACCAGATGAACATCGTGCTGGGTTATATCGAGAAGGGCAAGGAAGAGGGCGCCCGCGTGATCTGCGGCGGCGCGCGCGCGGATATGGACGGCTATTACATCCAGCCGACCGTCTTTGCTGATGTGACCGACGAGATGACCATTGCGCGCGAAGAAATCTTTGGCCCGGTCATGTCCGTCCTCGATTTCGACACCGAGGAAGAGGTCGTGGCCCGCGCCAATGACACCGAATTCGGTCTGTCGGCTGGTGTGTTCACCAAGGATTTCACCCGCGCCCACCGCGTGATTGGCAACCTTGAGGCGGGCAGCTGCTTCATCAACTCCTACAATGACGCGCCGGTAGAGGCGCCGTTTGGTGGGGTGAAGGCTTCCGGCGTCGGCCGCGAGAACTCGAAAGAGGCGATCAAGCACTTCAGCCAGGTGAAATCCGTCTACGTCCGCATGGGCGACGTCGAAGCGGCGTTCTGATTGCCCTTTTGGGCCACGCCCACCCACCCGCCCCGTTGCCCAAAAGGGCAAAAGGGAAGGGGTTGCTGAGAGGTCGCTGAGGACGCTTTGCGTCCTCAGCAGACCAGAACAATGATGAGGCAGATTCGGGATGCCTCAAGGACAAGCCGCGCCAGGGCGCGGTGCCACAGGCATCCTTGACCCACCCCGAATCCGCAATGGAGAGACGCAATGAATGCGGATTATGTGATTGTCGGCGCCGGATCAGCCGGCTGTGCCATGGCGTATCGGCTCAGTGAGGCCGGGAAATCGGTGCTGGTCATCGAACACGGGGGCACAGATGCGGGCCCCTTCATCCAGATGCCTGGCGCGCTGAGCTATCCGATGAATATGTCGATGTACGACTGGGGATATAAATCCCAGCCGGAACCGCATCTGGGGGGCCGTGAGCTGGTCTGCCCACGTGGTAAGGTGATTGGCGGGTCGTCCTCTATCAACGGGATGGTCTATGTGCGCGGCCATGCGGGCGATTACAACCATTGGGCCGACAGCGGCGCTGCGGGTTGGTCCTATGCCGACGTGCTGCCCTATTTCAAACGCATGGAAACCTGGGATGACCGTGGCCATGGCGGCGATCCCGACTGGCGCGGCACCGACGGCCCGCTGCATGTGACCCGCGGCCCCCGCGACAACCCGCTGCACGCGGCCTTCGTCAAGGCGGGGGAACAGGCCGGCTATCCGGTGACCAAGGATTACAACGGCGAGCAGCAAGAGGGCTTTGGCCCGATGGAGATGACGGTCCACAAGGGCCAGCGCTGGTCGGCTGCCAACGCTTATCTGAAACCCGCCCTGAAGCGCGACAATTGCGAGATGATCCGCGCCCTGGCGCGCAAGGTGGTCATTGAGGGCGGGCGCGCCGTTGGGGTCGAGGTTGAGCGCGGCGGCAAGATCGAGGTGGTCCGGGCCAAGGCCGAGGTCATTCTCGCGGCATCTTCGCTGAACTCGCCCAAACTGCTGATGCTCTCCGGCATTGGGCCTGCAAAACATCTGGCTGAACATGGCATTGAGGTGGTCGCGGACCGCCCCGGCGTGGGCCAGAACCTGCAGGATCATCTGGAATTCTACTTCCAGTTTGCCTCCAAACAGCCGATTACCCTGTTCAAATACTGGAACCTCTTCGGCAAGGCGCTGGTCGGCGCGCAGTGGCTCTTCACCAAAACCGGTCTTGGGGCCTCCAACCAGTTCGAAAGCGCCGCGTTCATCCGCTCTGACAAGGGCGTGGACTACCCGGATATCCAATACCACTTCCTGCCGATTGCCGTGCGCTACGACGGGCAGGCCGCAGCTGAAGGCCACGGGTTCCAGGCTCATGTCGGCCCGATGCGGTCGGAGTCGCGCGGAGAGGTCACGCTGGCCTCTGCCGACCCCAAGGACGCGCCAAAGATCCTGTTCAACTATATGTCGACCGAGAAGGACTGGGAGGATTTCCGCAAATGTGTCCACCTGACCCGCGAAGTCTTTGCGCAGGATGCGATGAAACCCTTCGTCAAACATGAGATCCAGCCCGGCGACGCGCTGCAATCAGACGAAGAGCTGAACGGCTTCATCAGAGAGCACGTGGAAAGCGCCTATCACCCCTGTGGCACCTGCAAGATGGGTGCGGTGGAGGATCCGATGGCGGTGGTTGATCCGGAATGCCGGGTCATCGGCGTTGAGGGCCTGCGTGTTGCCGACAGCTCAATCTTCCCCCGGATCACCAATGGGAACCTCAATGGCCCCTCGATCATGACTGGCGAGAAGGCCTCTGACCATATTCTGGGCCGCCGCCTGCCGTCGTCCAATGCGGAACCCTGGTTCAACCCGAATTGGGAAGGCTCACAGCGCTAACCACTGTACGGCGATCCCGGTATCATGATCGCCCTTGGTAACGATCCCTGAAACGCCCGCTGCACAATGTTGCGCGGGCGTCTTTTTTATGCGCTGCCGCCCGGCGTTTGATCCGCGTCAAAGTGGGTGGCAGACCGACGCCTTAAGCTCTGGCTGACGCTGAGAAAAAGGAGCGAACAGATGTCCAACACCCCACATGAGCTGGCCGAAGAATTCCCCGATAAAACCGTGCAGATCAGCCAGCTGAAACAAACTGACGCGCATTTTGCCAAACTTTCGGATGAGTATCACGCAGTGAACCGCGCGGTGCATCGTGCGGAAACCAATGTAGAACCGGTCAGCGCCGAGGCCGAAACTGGCCTGCGCAAACAGCGCGCTGCACTGAAGGATGAAATCTGGGGCATTCTGTCCAAGGCGTGAACTCTGCCGAAAATACAGCACGGAAGGGCGCCTCTGGCGCCCTTTTATTTTGGAGGCGGCAATTCTGACGGTTCAACGAAGGGGTCCTATTGGTCATGAAGTCTGCAGAAAACGGACCCAGCAAGCCACGGCTGCGCAGGTTGTGGAAACAATGCGGCAATAGGGGGTGACTGTTTCCGCCTCATCGCGAAGATTAACCAAATTTCATCAAATTTGAGGCAAAATAGGGCGATCTCCCACGCTTTCGTATAGTGCTGGATACAGCAAACGAATGGGCTTCGGCGCGGATCATTGCCGAAGCGGTCAGAGTTGAGGAGACGCCAGATGGAACAGAGCTGCCAGACTGTTTTTGGTGAGGACATGCACGGAACCGCTGGGACTGACAGCGATGCCGAAATTCTGGCGGCTGTGCGCCGGATCCTGACCGCCGAGGATATCAGCCATCCGGATGTTGTGGAGCCGCCCCGGAAAGCCTCCTTTGTGTCCACACTTCTGACCCGGCTGCGCGGCTGATCTGCCTGTCTTGTGTGCAGGCCGCTGCGCCACCCGGGGACCAAGGACCCTGCGAACCCCTTAGCAACGTCCTTTTGTAAGGCATTGTGCCGCAGCCGACACGGTCAGCTCACCTCATAGGGCAGCACGCCGCGTTGGTCGGTGTCGATGCTCAGCCGCCGTTCCAGCGGCGGCACCGACCGCTGATGACAGTCCCGCCGCTCGCAGATGCGGCAGGAAATCCCGATCGGCTCATAGGCGCTGTTCTGGCTCACATCCAGCGTATCCGCATAGACCAGCGCGTCAGCATGGCGCACCTCACATCCCAGCGCGATGGCATAGCGGCGCACCGGTGAGCCAAAGGAGCCGCCGGGTTTTGAGACATCCCGCGCCAGCGAGATATAGCGCACCCCATCCGGCGTCTCTGCCAGCTGCCGCAGGAACCGCCCCGGCGTTTCAAACGCGCGGTGCACATTCCACAAGGGACAGGCGCCGCCGAAACGGGCGAATTGCAATCTGGTGGCCGAGTGGCGCTTGGTGATTGTGCCCGCCTGATCCACCCGCACAAAGAAAAACGGCACCCCCTTGGCGCCGGGGCGCTGCAGCGTCGACAGCCGGTGGGCCACCTGCTCGATTGAGGCGCCAAAGCGCGTTGAGAGAAGTTCCAGATCGTGGCGGCATTCGACCGCCGCTTCCAGAAACTGCCGATAGGGCATCATGGCTGCCCCGGCGAAGTAATTGGCCAACCCGATCTTGGCAATGGAACGGGCCGCATCGCTGTGGAATTTTGCAAAATCCAGCGTCGCCTCCAAGAGGTCATTCTGATGCAGCAGTGCCACCTGCAACAGCAGCTGAAACAGCTGTGTCTGCGGCGAGGCCCGGTTGGACAGTCGCAGCACCTTTCCCGCCGGATCAAATTTGCGCAGCCCGTCGATATCGCCGAACACCACGCTGATCCCGGCCTGATCCAGCGCCGCGATTGCCGCGCTGCGCGCATCCAGCCGCCCGCAGAAATTCTCTGCCGCGCGGTCGACCGCGTCGATATAGTTGTCACAATAATGGAAAAAGTCGCGCACCTCTTCCCAAGGGGAGGCCTGAATGCGCGCATCCTCCCGCCCCAGGGCTTCATCGAGTGAGGCCAGCCGTTCATGGGTCTGTCGATAGGCACGGTGCAGGGTCAGCAGCGCCCGCGCCAGGGCTGGTGCGTTGGAAGCCGTCAGCCGCAGATCCGCCATCGGGGGCGTGTCATCGGCAAAAACCGGATCAGCCATCACTTCGCGCATGTCACTGACCAGCCGCTCACTGTCGCCGGCAGACAGCTCCGTCACATCCAGACCGAACTCCTGCGCCAGCGCCAGCACCACAGTCGTCGACACCGGCCGGTTGTTGTTTTCCATCTGATTGAGATAGGGCAGGGAGACGCCCAGTTTGGCGGCAAACTCCTTTTGTGTCAGCGACAGGCGCAGCCGCATTTCCCGCAGCTTGGCCCCGGCATAGAGTTTCTGTTGCGCCATGTGAGCTACCTTTGCAAACTGAGGGTGTCGCAATTGTAGAATTGCAAATCAATTGGCGCAATAGGGGGCTGGACTGAGGTGTTGAGCGCCCCGGCTGCGGTACCACTCTTTCAGATACCCGGTTCAGATACCCAGTGATTTCTCCCGACGGATCACCACCCGGATCGAGACGAATCCCAGAACGGCGGTCCCCAGCATGATGGCCAGCAGGGGTACCGGGGTTGATCCCGGTACCAGCAGATAGCCGGCATAAGCGCTGAGGCCCGCGCCCACGCCAATCATGATCGCGCCGGCCAGCCCCGACGCTGTCCCCGCCAGATGCGGGCGCACGGAGATCGCGCCGGCGGTGGCATTGGGGATGGCCATACCATTGCCCAGCCCGACAAAAGTCATGAACCCGAAGAAGGAATAAACGCTGTCGGCCCCCAGCAGCGCCAGTACGAGCGACAGCGCCACGCCCACACCGTTGATCAGACACCCCCAGAGCACCATCTGGTTGAGGCCAATTCGCACGGAATAGCGCCCGGACAGGAAATTGCCGACGAAGTAGCCAACTGCCGGGGAGGCGAAGTACACGCCCAATTGCGCCGCCGACAGTCCATAGACCTGCGTCCCCATAAAGGGTGCGCCGCCGAGATAGGCAAAAAACGCCCCTGACGACAGGCCCGAGGCCAGCGAATAGCCCCAGAACCGAGGGGACCGCAACAATTCGGGGTATTCCCGGAACTGGGCCATCAGCGTTTTGCCACTCTTGCGAGCGGTTTCGCCCAGATCCAGATAGGCGATGGCAAATGTGCCGGCCCCCAGTGCCATCAACAGCCAGAAATTGGCCTTCCAGCCGATGGTCTCTTCCAGTGCGCCGCCAATCATCGGGCCAATCATTGGAACAACGGCCATGCCCATGGTGACATAGCCGATCATGCTGGCAGCCTGATCGCTGTCATAAATGTCGCGCACCGCAGCCCGGCTCAGCACCATGGCCGAGGCAACGATGGCCTGGCACATCCGAAACAACAGGAAAATCTCGGCTGAGGGCGCATAAAGACAGCCCAATGTCGCCAGAAGGAACAGCGCCACCCCCCAGAGGATCACCGGGCGCCGTCCCAGTTTGTCCGATATAGGCCCGACAAAGATCTGTACAATCGCGCTCACCGCAAGGTAGAGCGCGACCGAAAGCTGCATGAGACTGTAGTCAGCATCAAAATACCGCGCCATCCCGGGAAGGGAGGGCAGAAAGATATTCATCGCCAGCGCCGAAAGTCCTGACAGCAGGATCAGCGTGCCGATATTTGGGTTGGACCGACGGTCCAGAAATCGCCGCGGAATGGTTCGCATGTGAACGAGTTAGGTCACACCGCGGCGATTGTCCATATTCAGCGGTCTCAGACCAGCAGATCGTCGCTGATTTGATCCAACGTCATATTGCGCAGGGTGATGCTGTGGTTGCCCTCCAGATCGAAGTAGAGATCATCCCCCACCTCGCTGGCACGGGCCAGCACATCTGCTTTGCTGCCATGACCGACAATCCGCAGGGTATCTATATCATCCTGAAAATCGCGGATGGTGTCATTGCCGCCTTTGCGGGCAAAGATGAACAGATCAGCACCGCTGTTTCCCACCAGCCGATCGTTGCCGCCAGCGCCGTTCAGCCGGTCATTGCCGCCACCTCCGACCAGCAGATCCACACCGCTGTTGCCGTTCAGCGCGTCATTGCCGCCGTCGCCGCGCAGCGTATCGCGCCCACCGCCGCCCACCAGCCGGTTATTTGCATCATTGCCGGTGATGCGATCGCGTCCGCGGCCGCCGATGGCATTCTCAATGGTGACCCCCTCGGCAATGGTCACATCGCTTTCGGCATCAAAACTGGAGAAATGCATCTCGCGCAGGTCAAGCGCCACCGCAGTGGTGCGGTTGCTGGCGTTGAAGGTATCCGTCCCTCCGGTGTCCCAAACCACATCCACGGTATCCGTGCGCGATCCGCGATAGGTGGTGTTGCCGGTGTTGAAATCCGCAGCCCCCCAGATGTCTTGCAGGGCCAGCACGTCAAACAGCATCATCGCATCGCTATCTTGACCGTTCACCGGATTCTCCCGGTAGGACATCACAGAATAGAGGTTGCTGTCATAGTCCTCGGGTAGGTTTGAGTCATGGGTGTGCTGCAGGCCAAGAGCATGTCCCAGTTCATGCAGGATCAGGCTCTCGCGATTGTCTTGTGACATATCCAATGTGTTATCAAACACCGCATAGCCATCCCAGCGGGTAATATCATCGCCGCGGAAGCTCATGCTGTAGCCGCCGATGCCGACGGTGCTGCCCGGTATCGTTACCGAGCCCAGGTTGAGGTCCGGGTCACTGGAGCCTTGGACCTCGACAAAATCGACGTTGAGAAAGGTCTCGATATGGTCGAAAGCCTCGGCGAAGGCGGCTTTCTCGGCGGCGCTGAAGTTTTGCCAGCCGGAGTAGCTCGAACCTGTGGGCAGGTCGCCCGGCGCGGAGGTGCCCGCGAACTGATAGGTGATGGTGAGGCGGGGTGCGTTGTCGGTATTGACCGGGTTGCGGGTGTAGAACCCGTCGAACTGCATGGCCTGAATAATCTGGGAAGGTTGTAACATGGGGGGTGTTCCGTTTCCGTTAGTCGACCCCGGTGATACGAGTTCCCCCGTCAGCACATCAAGAACGCCCGCCGCTTCGGCAGTTTCTGCGCGGTTCTGCGCTGATTTGCAAATTAGCGCATCCTCTACGCAAATAATTTGCAAATTTGCCATTATTGCCTTTGGCTTCGCGTGTTCAGCGTCTATGGTCGCCTGAAATTCAACAGGGGGCATGGCCATGAAAGATATCCTTTCCGAGCTGGAAGACCGTCGCAACGCAGCGCGACTGGGTGGCGGACAAAAGCGGATCGACGCCCAGCACGGGCGCGGCAAATTGACCGCGCGGGAGCGGATCGAACTGCTGCTGGACGAGGGTAGTTTCGAAGAATTCGATATGTTCGTGGCGCACCGCTGCACCGATTTCGGCATGGAAAACCAGCGCCCCGCGGGCGATGGCGTGGTCACCGGCTGGGGCACTATCAATGGCCGGATGGTCTATGTTTTCAGCCAGGATTTCACCGTGTTCGGCGGCTCCCTGTCGGAGACCCACGCGCAAAAGATCTGCAAGATCATGGATATGGCGGTTCAGAATGGCGCGCCGGTCATCGGCATCAACGATTCCGGTGGCGCGCGCATTCAGGAGGGCGTTGCCTCGCTCGCCGGATATGCCGAAGTGTTCCAGCGCAACATCATGGCTTCCGGCGTGGTGCCGCAGATTTCCGTCATCATGGGCCCCTGTGCCGGCGGCGCGGTCTACTCCCCCGCGATGACCGATTTCATCTTCATGGTGAAAGACACATCCTACATGTTCGTGACTGGCCCCGACGTGGTGAAGACCGTCACCAATGAGGTCGTGACAGCCGAAGAACTGGGCGGGGCCTCGACCCACACCAAGAAGTCCTCGGTGGCTGATGGGGCGTTCGAAAACGATGTAGAAGCCTTGGCAGAGGTCCGCCGACTGGTCGACTTCCTGCCGCTGAACAATCGCGAAAAACCGCCGGTGCGCCCCTTCTTTGATGAGCCGGGCCGCGTTGAGACCTCGCTCGACACCCTGATTCCAGAGAATCCCAACACGCCCTACGACATGAAGGAACTGATCCACAAAGTCGCGGACGAGGGGGATTTCTACGAAATCCAGGAAGATTTCGCCAAGAACATCATCACCGGTTTCATCCGCCTTGAGGGGCAGACCGTGGGTGTTGTCGCCAACCAGCCGATGGTTCTGGCGGGCTGCCTCGACATCGATTCCAGCCGCAAGGCCGCGCGCTTCGTTCGCTTCTGTGATTGTTTCGAGATCCCGATTCTGACGCTGGTGGATGTGCCGGGCTTCCTGCCGGGCACCAGCCAGGAATACGGCGGCGTCATCAAACATGGCGCGAAGCTGCTCTTTGCCTATGGTGAGGCGACCGTGCCCAAAGTGACCGTCATTACCCGCAAGGCCTATGGCGGTGCCTATGACGTGATGGCATCCAAACATCTGCGTGGCGATTTCAACTACGCCTGGCCGACCGCAGAAATCGCGGTGATGGGCGCCAAAGGGGCGACCGAGATCATTCACCGCGCCGATCTGGCGGATACAGACAAGATTGCCGAGCATACGAAGGACTACGAAGAGCGCTTCGCCAATCCGTTTGTGGCGGCGGAGCGCGGCTTCATCGATGAGGTGATCATGCCGCAATCCACCCGCAAACGCGTCAGCCGCGCCTTTGCGTCGCTGCGGGGCAAGCAGCTGAAAAACCCGTGGAAGAAACACGACAATATCCCTCTTTGAGCTCCGAACCATTCCGGAATTCCTGAACCCAGACCCTTGCGGCCAAAGGTAAATATCGCCTTGGTTGCGAGGGGAGATGAGGATGCAACCCTGATGTCAACGCCACGATTTGCCGGGATATGCTGCCGCGATGGCGGGGAAAGCCTGTGGGAAATCAGGGGTCTGGAACCAATCCTCGGCAATCAGGGCGGATTGTTCGCAAAATGCGATCAATTTGAGCGACCACATGCGTTAGCGCCCACATTTGCGTCTTTGTTTGACACCGGAACCGAATCTGCCCCATGATCCGCGCCAGCTCATATCGGACAGCGCGCACCGCGTGTGCAGCGCCTGCAGCCCCGACAGGAGGAGCCCATCGTTTTTGGGGTCGGGGCTGCGGTATTGGGCCTGTCATCACATCTGTTTCCTGCGCCGCTTTGACCGCGTCGGCCCTGTGCCTTGGCACTGCGGGGCGGGCGGATGCCGTAACCTTTGATGTGCCCTCCGGGCAGAGCGTCGATCTGCATGAGGTGCTGCTGGATGAAACCACTGGTGAACTCTGGGTGCGCTTCCGTTTCCTGGCGCCACAGATCGCGCGCGATCTGGCCGCAATCAGCTATGAGCAGGCGGCGCCGGACATGGATCACCTTTGCCAGACACTTGCCCTGACCTATCTGCAGCAGCACCAGCTGGCGCCCGCTCGCGTAGTGATTTCGCTGTCGGACCGCGCGGTGCCTTTTGGTCAGGCGGATTCCGCCGCAACCCAGTTCTTCGAAAGCTACCGCCCCGAGGGTGACAACTGCATCTGGGAGGCCTTCTGATGATCTCCTGTTTGCCACCGAATGTAACCATCCGCGCTATGGCGACCCCGCGGCGCGATCTGGTCGCGCCCGGCGTCACAAATACGCCGATCAAGGCTGAAAACTGGCGCTTTTTTGCAGCTTTATCCCGCGAACTGCCGCCGTGCTCGGCTTTGGGATGTGAAACCGCGCGCATCTCGGCTATTCTCGCGTCAGATCACATGCGTGTGATCTGTTATTTGAGGATGAGGCAGGCGCCGGCCGTGGCCCGCGCAGGTTTCAAAGACACAATTGGGAGACAGAAATGTCCAAGAGCATCAAACTCGTTGCCCTCGCGGGCCTGCTTGCAGCCGCCGCAGCCTGTGCACAGCAGGAAGAAGAATACGTCGTTGTCGAGCCCGAGCCGATTTCGGCTGAGCCTGTCTACACCGGCAAATACAAGTAATCACTACAGGGGTCCGGCCCTGCGGCCGGACTCCACCGTCCCGCGGGGTGCCGGATCGGAGGCACCATCATGCTAAAACACCGCGGCTTCCCCGGTCGTCTGCCGGGCACCGATTTTCAATTCATCATCCGTCGTCCCAACCCCAAGGGGGTCACGCCGATCACCCGGCGCGAGCGGTTTCGCGACCGCCGACCGGCGGACCGGCGCGCCGATGCCGACTTTATGCAGGCGCTATGGGACTGCTTTGGCGATCAGCCCTTTGAACGGGGCAATCTGGATGCGGGGCGTCTCAGCTGGCTGTTTGGCCGTGAGGTCATCGCGGCAGAAGACCCGTTTGATCCCGAAAGCTATGACGCACTGCTGGTCATCGACGTCGATGCCGCCCAGCTGTCCTTTCCCGAAGTCTTCGACGGAAGCGCCCGCTAGGATGTTGGCCGGGATCCTCCATAGCCCTCTTTGCTGTGACCGCCTTTTAGGGCGGTTGCGGCGCGGCGGTGGCGACAGGAAACCGGCGAATCTGTTGCTGGCGTCATCTATGGTTCTGGCTGTTCCGCAGGCCGTAAAACGGCCTGCCGGACTGCGGGGCGGTGACACTAACTGGCGGTCAAATGGGCCTTTTTGGGCGGATTTCGGCGTAATTCTGCAGGGGACTTCCCGGTTTGCGCGACTTCTCGCCAAATCCGCGTGGTTTGCAACTCAGGGGATGTTTCTGCGCCGCGCTGGGGGCAATCTGACTGGGACAGGTCAGCCTGTCGTGCATCTGATCCAGCCCCTTCGCCTGGAAGGGCAGGTTTGCCCCCCCAATCGCGGCCTGCCCATTTTTTCCTTGGATGCAAAGGCGGAAGCTTGCCAATTGCCCCCCAGTGTTTGGCAGGCTTCTGCGCATCCCCTTGATGCAGATCGGATATCCTTGCCTCCTGTCCGGGGGGCTGCAAACAGTTGTGCAGAGCTTGGATCACACAACGAAGGATCACCCCCATGCAGGCAAAACTCATTCTCGCGGCCTTTGGCCTCTGCACCACACTTGCCGCCTGTGGCGATACCACGGGCGAACAGGTCGTCTATGGCGCCGGCGCCGGCGCGGTTGGCTCGGCGCTTCTCAACGGCAATCTGGTCACAGGTGCAGCTGTTGGTGCCGCCGCCAATGTCATCTACTGCAAGGAAAATCCGCGCAAGTGCTAAGGCCGCTTGCCCGCAGACAGGTCTGACGTCTGACCGCTTGCCCCGCGTGGGCATGCGCCAGAACCGCCTATCCATCACCGCACAAAGGCTGCGCCCGGAGATCTCTCCGGCGTGGCCTTTTTTGTGCTCCGACGAAGCCAAGACCGTGGCGGGGCATGTCCTCGCACCTCACGGAAGACACCGAAGACAAGGGACAGCCAATGTTTGAGAAGATCCTGATCGCCAACCGGGGCGAGATCGCCTGCCGCGTCATCAAGTCCGCCCGCAAGATGGGCATCAAGACCGTTGCCATCTACTCGGACGCCGACAAGCAGTCCCTGCATGTGAAGATGGCGGATGAAGCCGTCCATATCGGCCCGCCGCCCGCCAACCAGTCCTATATTGTCATCGACAAGGTGATGGAGGCGATCCGCGCAACCGGCGCACAGGCGGTGCATCCGGGCTATGGTTTCCTGTCGGAAAACGCCAAATTCGCCGAGGCGCTGGCCGCTGAAGGCGTCGCCTTTGTCGGCCCGCCGGTCGGCGCGATTGAAAGCATGGGTGACAAGATCACCTCGAAGAAAATCGCGCAGGAGGCTGGCGTTAGCACCGTTCCCGGCTACATGGGGCTGATTGCCGACGCCGATGAGGCGGTGAAAATCTCCAACGAGATCGGCTATCCGGTGATGATCAAGGCCTCCGCCGGCGGTGGTGGCAAGGGGATGCGGATCGCTTGGAGTGACGCCGAAGCTCGCGAAGGTTTCCAGTCCTCCAAGAACGAGGCGGCGAACTCCTTTGGCGATGACCGGATTTTCATTGAGAAATTTGTGACGCAACCGCGCCACATTGAAATTCAGGTGCTCTGCGATGCCCACGGCAATGGCATCTATCTGGGGGAGCGGGAGTGTTCGATCCAGCGCCGCAACCAGAAAGTGGTGGAAGAGGCACCGTCGCCGTTCCTCGATGAAGACACCCGCCGCGCCATGGGCGAACAGGCCGTGGCGCTGGCCAAGGCAGTTGGATATGCCTCCGCGGGCACCGTGGAATTCATCGTCGATGGTGAGAAGAACTTCTACTTCCTGGAAATGAATACCCGCCTTCAGGTGGAACACCCGGTCACCGAGCTGATCACCGGTGTCGATCTGGTCGAACAGATGATCCGCATCGCCGGGGGGGAGCCGCTGTCGATCACCCAGAACGACGTCAAGCTGAACGGCTGGGCCATTGAAAACCGCCTTTATGCTGAAGATCCCTATCGGGGGTTCTTGCCCTCCATCGGGCGTCTGACCCGCTATCGTCCGCCGCAGGAGGTTGCCGCAGGCCCGTTGCATGACAGCGGCAAATGGCAGGGAGATGCCCCGGCCGGTGAGCTTGCTGTGCGCAATGACACGGGCGTTTTTGAAGGCGGCGAAATCTCGATGTATTACGACCCGATGATCGCCAAGCTTTGCACCTGGGGTCCCACCCGCGAGGCGGCGATTGCGGCAATGCGGGATGCGCTCGATGGGTTTGAGGTTGAGGGCATTGGCCACAACCTGCCGTTCCTCAGCGCGGTGATGGATCACCCGATCTTCATCGCGGGCACCATGACCACCGCCTTCATCGAGGAGCAATATCCCGAAGGCTTCAACGGGGTCGAGCTGCCGGAACAGGATCTGCGCAAGATTGCAGCCGCCTCTGCCGCCATGCACCGGGTTGCGGAAATCCGCCGCACCCGCGTATCGGGCCGGATGGACAACCATGAACGCAAGGTCGGCAGCGACTGGGTTGTGACCCTTCAGGATGTCGCCTTCAACGTGACTGTTGATGCGGATCGTGACGGCTCCACTGTGCGCTTTGACGATGGCAGCGCGCTGCGCGTCGCCTCCGACTGGACGCCCGGAGACCAGCTGGCGCGGCTCACCGTGGGCGACGACAGTCTGGTGGTCAAAGTTGGCAAGATCTCAGGCGGTTTCCGCATCCGCTCGCGTGGGGCCGATCTGAAGGTCCATGTCCGCACCCCGCGTCAGGCCGAACTGGCCAAGCTGATGCCGGAAAAAATCGCCCCCGATACCTCCAAGCTGCTGCTCTGCCCGATGCCGGGTCTGGTGGTGAAACTGGAGGTCGAAGTCGGCGATGAGGTGCAGGAAGGTCAGGCGCTTTGCACGATTGAGGCGATGAAAATGGAGAATATCCTGCGCGCCGAGAGGAAAGGCGTGGTCAGCGCGATCAACGCCGCCGCTGGTGACAGCCTCGCCGTTGACGAAGTGATCATGGAATTCGAATAACACCACATGATGTCGGTGCAGTCATATCACAAACTGGCGCGTGTCGCCTGTGTGGCGCTGGCCCTTTCGGGGCTGGCGGGCTGCGCCTTGCAAGATGAGGCGGCGGCCCGTGCCGCCGTCGGCGACTGGGTACAGCTGGGGGAGACGCAATACTATTTCTCCCGCCGCAACTGCGCTGCTGGCGTGTTTGAGGTGAAGGCGACCCGCATTTCATCGCTGCTGACCAAGGCGCGGTCGATCCGCGCGGGGCTGCGTCATCTCGACAACAACCGACCTGTCGCCTTTGAGGTTGATGGCCTGTCGCCCAATATGGTCTCGGTTCAGGTGATGACGATGGATCAGGGCCGCGGTAACGGTATCTTTGCCGCTGGCATTGTCGGTAAGGACTGCATGCTGGAAGAGGTCAGCCGCGCTTATCTCATCGCACTTCTCGATCCCACATCGGTGCTGATCTACGAACCCCGCGCCCGCTTCATGGCGGTGGTAGATCGCACCAACCGCCGCCTGTTCTACGCGCAGGGCGGGGGGGCGTGATGCGCTGTCGTTCTCCCCTTCGTGCTCGGCATAGAAGTTCCAGCGGCACCCGCAACGGCGGCGCCAACTTGCATCGGACCGTGCCTGATCAGCTGCCGCGCCGCTCCTCCACCTCGCGCAGGCGGGAGGGGAATTTGTCAATCGTCCGGCTCAGCTCGCGCACCGTCCAGGGTTGCGGTTTGCGCAGTTTGACGCCGCCATCCTTGCCGATCAGCACCAGCATGAACCCCCGTGGCCGCAGCTTCTTGCGCAGCGCAGATTTTACGCTGGGGTCGGTATCGGTCAGCACGACGACATCCCGGTCCAGCAAGGCTTCGGCCCCGTCCGTCAACCGCTCCATCTGTTCATGGAAGCGGGGATCAGCAGAGCTGTCGGCGAAGACCACGATGGGCCGGTGCAGCCACATCAGATCGTCCAGCTCAACACTGGCGCCGGGGCGCACCAGCTGCACCAGAGGGTCGGCAGGCGGATCCGCAACCTCCACCAGCGCCTCAGCGTCGCTTGCCCCCGGTGATGTGGTCTCTTCCGTGATGAGCCCGGTATCTTCCGCAGCGGCGGCAGCGGCCTGTTGTGCGACGCCCGTAGACGGCAGCCCCATGGCAAGCAGAGCCGTCAGCCCCAGTATCCCAGCCGATCCAATCCGCGGCTCGGCCGACCTCAAAGGGGTTTTTCCAAAGACAAACAAGTGTTTCATCAGCTCTCCTGTAGCGATGAATATATGTCCCATCCCGGCAATTGCGATGGGCAATTCCGCGCTTGGGGCAAAAAAAACGCGTCCCCGCAACAGCCGCGCACGGTGCATTAACCGCATCGTCAGCCTCCCTGTGGCACGCTCTTGGCCTCTGCAAACCCGGCTGTCTGCCCTGCGCGACGCCACCATCGGGACGACATTGGCCATGGATATCATGCTGCATATCGGCGCGCATCGCTGCGCGACGGGGTATTTTCAGGGCTTCCTCGCCCATCACGCGGCGCGGCTGCGGCAGGACGGGCTTGCGATCTGGGGGCCGGAGCAGACCCGCGACGGGCTGTTCCATGGCATCCAACCCGGCCCGGCGCCGGTCACCGGTCGTGATCTGGCAACCCGCGCGCGGGGCCGTCTGCGGCTGCGCATCGCGACAGAGGCCGCCGCTGGCGCCCAACGCCTGCTGATCAGTGACACGGATCTGATGGGCGGCGCCCATGACCTTCTGCAGCAGCGCCAGCTCTATGCCGGGATCGGCGTGCGTCTTGCCCGCTTTGACGCCGCCTTTGACGGGCAGGTGCGCGATGTGATGCTGAACCTGCGCAGCCCGGATCGTTTCTGGACCTCCCTGCTGACCCAGATGGTGGCCAATGGGCACCCTCTGCCCTCGGCTGCGGTGCTGGGACAAATCGCCGCCCATCCGCGCAGCTGGCGCGACGTCATCACCGATATCGCCTGCGCCATGCCCAACGCCCGTATCCGGGTGATGCCCTATGAAACCTATGGCGACCGCCCTGAGGTGCAGCTGGCCCTGCTTGCCGGTCCACGTCTGGCGCGGGTCTCACTCTCGGATCGGCTCAACCGTTCCGACGGGCTGCCGACCCTGCGCCATCGCCTGGCCGCCAATGTGGCCCGCGATCTGCCGCGCGGGGAGGGCCGTTGGAGCCCGTTTTCCGACATTCAATCCGCAGCGCTGCGCGAGCGCTACGCCGACGATCTGATGTGGCTGCAAGGCGGCGCCGATGGTCTGGCGGAGCTGATGCGCGACCCTGACAAACACGCGGTGGGCTCGAACCCGCCCCCCTACGACCTGACAAGAGGAACTTCCGATGACGACCAAAACCGACGATTGGCGGGCTCTGGCTGAAAAGGAACTGCGCGGCCGCCCGCTGGACGCGCTGACCTGGAACACGCTGGAAGGTATTGATGTCAAACCGCTCTATACCGAAGCGGATACCAAAGATCTGCCCCATATGGGCACCTTGCCCGGCTTTGGCCCCTTCACCCGCGGGGTGAAGGCCACGATGTACGCAGGCCGCCCCTGGACCATCCGCCAATATGCGGGCTTCTCCACCGCCGAGGAATCCAACGCCTTTTATCGCCGCAACCTCGCCGCCGGTCAGCAGGGCGTCTCAGTCGCTTTCGATCTTGCCACGCACCGTGGTTACGACAGCGATCACCCCCGCGTTGTCGGCGATGTCGGCAAGGCCGGCGTGGCCATCGACAGTGTCGAGGACATGAAAGTCCTGTTTGACGGCATCCCGCTGGATCAGGTCTCGGTCTCCATGACCATGAACGGCGCGGTGATCCCGATCCTTGCGAACTTCATCGTCGCAGGCGAAGAGCAGGGCCACGACAAATCGCTGCTGGCAGGCACCATTCAGAATGACATTCTGAAGGAGTTCATGGTCCGCAACACCTATATCTATCCGCCCGAACCCTCGATGCGGATCATCTCGGATATCATCGAATACACCTCGAATGAGATGCCGAAGTTCAACTCCATCTCGATTTCCGGCTACCACATGCAGGAAGCGGGCGCGAACCTGGTGCAGGAGCTGGCCTATACCCTTGCGGACGGGCGCGAATATGTGCGCGCCGCGATGGAGGCGGGCATGGATGTCGACAAATTCGCAGGCCGTCTGTCGTTCTTCTTCGCCATTGGCATGAACTTCTTCATGGAAATCGCCAAACTGCGCGCCGCCCGCACGCTCTGGCATCGTGTGATGACCGATTTTGGCGCGCAGAACGACCGCTCCAAGATGCTGCGCACCCACTGCCAGACTTCGGGCGTCTCCTTGCAGGAACAGGATCCCTACAACAACGTGATCCGCACCGCCTATGAGGCGATGTCGGCGGTTCTGGGCGGCACGCAATCCCTGCACACCAACGCGCTGGACGAGGCCATCGCGCTGCCCACCGATTTCTCTGCCCGCATCGCCCGCAACACCCAGCTGGTGCTGCAAGAGGAAACCGGCGTGACCAATGTGGTCGATCCGCTGGCAGGCTCCTACTATGTCGAAAGCCTCACCAACGAGCTGGTGGAAAAGGCCTGGGCGCTGATGGAGGAGGTCGAGGAGATGGGCGGCATGACCAAGGCCGTCGCCTCCGGGATGCCGAAACTGCGCATCGAGGAAAGCGCCGCCAAACGTCAGGCGATGATCGACCGCGGCGAAGAGGTGATTGTCGGCGTCAACAAATACCGCAAGGAGAAGGAAGACCCGATCGACATTCTGGATGTCGACAATGTCGCCGTCCGTGAAAGCCAGATCGCCCGTCTCGAAACCCTGCGTGCAGACCGTGACAACGCCGCCTGCGAGGCCGCGCTGGACAATCTGACCCGCGTCGCAAAGGAAGGCGGCAACCTTCTCGCTGCCGCTGTCGAAGCCGCGCGTGCGCGCGCCTCAGTCGGAGAGATCTCCATGGCAATGGAAAAGGAATTCGGCCGCCACAGCGCCGAGGTCAAAACCCTCGCCGGGGTTTATGGTGCCGCGTATGAGGGCGACGAAGGCTTTGCCGCCATTCAGAAATCCATCGAAGACTTTGCCGAGGCAGAGGGCCGTCGCCCGCGTCTTCTGGTGGTCAAGATGGGGCAGGACGGTCACGACCGCGGCGCCAAGGTGATCGCCACAGCCTTTGCCGATATCGGTTTTGACGTGGACGTCGGCCCGCTGTTCCAGACCCCGGATGAGGCCGCACAGGACGCCATCGACAATGACGTGCATGTGGTCGGGATCTCGTCACAGGCGGCGGGTCACAAAACGCTGGCCCCGCAGCTGGTCAAGGCGCTGAAGGAGCAGGGCGCAGAGGATATCATCGTGATCTGCGGCGGGGTCATTCCGCAGCAGGACTACCAGTTCCTCTATGACAATGGCGTCAAGGCAATCTTTGGCCCCGGCACCAATATCCCCGAGGCGGCGCAGGACATCCTGAACCTGATCCGCCAGAGCTGATCTGCCTACAGTTTGGGCAATGACACACCCGTCCCGGACTGCCGGGGCGGATGTGTTTCTTTCCCGCTTGCACCTGTGCCTCTGCAGGCTAGTCTCCCCGCAGCATGATCCGCAGGAACAAGGGGGAGACGTCATGGAGCTTGATCATCTGGCCGTGGCCGCAGACACGTTGGACGCGGCCGTCGCCCATGTCGAAGACAGCCTTGGCGTGCCGATGCAACCCGGCGGCAGCCATGCGGTCTATGGCACGCACAACCGGCTCCTTGGCCTTGCCGATGGGCTCTACCTTGAAGCCATAGCCATTGCCCCCGCCGCGACACCGCAGCGCAGCCCGCGCTGGTTCGATCTGGATCGCCGTGCGGGGCCAGCGCGGATCACCAACTGGATCTGCCGCTGCGATGATCTGGCGGCGGCGCTGGACAACGCCCCGCAGGGGGCAGGCGAGATCGTTGATCTGCAACGCGGCAATCTGCGCTGGCAAATGGCGGTGCCTGCGGATGGCGTTCTCCCCTTCGACAATATGTTCCCAGCGCTGATGCAATGGCACAGCCCCCATCCTGCTGCCGCGCTCACCCAGCAGGGCTGCACCCTGCGCCGTCTGCATCTGTCACATCCGGGCAGCATCGCGCTGCCGCTTGATGATCCGCGGGTGGAGATCCACCGCGGCCCGGCCGGGTTCGAGGCAGAGTTTGACACCCCCCATGGGCGGCGGGTGCTGCGATGATTGTCCGACAGGCGCGCCCGGCAGATGCCAGCGCCATCGCAGCGATCACCAATCAGATCATCCGCGACACGCTGATCACCTTCACCACCGATAAGAAGACGGCGGCAGAGGTCGCGGCTGACATCACCGCAAAAGGTCCGCATATGCAGGTGGCGGAGGAGGCGGGTGAGATCCTCGGCTACATCAGCCTTGGGGGCTTTCGCAGTGGCCCCGGCTATGCGCGCACCTGTGAACACGCGATCTATCTGGCTGAAACGGCTCGTGGTCGCGGAGCAGGGCGGGCGCTGATAGCCGCTATTGAAGAGGTTGCGCACCGCGATAGCATCCATGTGCTGGTTGCAGGCATCAGCGCGGCCAATCCCGGAGGGCTGGCCTTTCACGCCGCCATGGGCTTTGCCGAGGTGGGGCGGATGCCGGAAGTGGGCTACAAACGGGGCCGGTGGCTGGATCTTGTGCTGATGCAGAAAATTCTCTCCCCCAAAGAGGTTGGCGCCGCTGACAGCCCGGCCAAACCGCGATAGTCTGCCGTTATGTCACTCTGGACCCGCATCACCGAAGCGCTCTCTGCGCTGGCCTCCGGTCAGAGCCTCTCCGAGGTGTTCGACAGTCTGCGCGCGCCGCCGGAACGCAGCGTTGCCTTTGCCATTGCGGTGATCGCGCTTGGCGCCAAAATGGCCAAGGCAGACGGGCAGGTCACCCGTGATGAGGTCACCGCCTTTCGCGAGGTCTTTCAGATTGCCGCCGAGGATGAGGCCGGGGCGGCGCGGGTCTTTGACCTCGCGCGGACGGATATCGCGGGCTATCAGGACTATGCCGCCCGCATTCAGAAGATGTTTGCCAATGATCCCCAGACGCTGTGCGATCTGATGGAGGGGCTGTTTCACATCGCCATGGCGGATGGGTTTTATCATCCAGGCGAAAACGAATTCCTGTCAGAGGTTAGCCGTATCTTCGGCCAGAGCGAACAACAGTTCATGGCCCTGCGCGCGCGGTTCGTGGCCGATGCGCCACGTGATCCCTTCACGGTGCTGGGCGTGTCCCCGGATATGCCACGCGATGAGATCCGCAAGCATTGGCGCAAACTGGTGCGCGAAACCCATCCTGATTCCATGATGGCGCGTGGTGTGCCCGAGGAGGCGGTGCGCCTGGCTGAAAAGCGGATGATCGACATCAACCGTGCCTGGGACGAAATCAACGGATGCGGTGGCCATGCGGCTCGTCACCTATAACGTTGAATGGTTCTCGTCGCTGTTTGGCGATGACGACACGCTGCTGATGGATGGTGGTACATCGGGCCGCCACGGGGTTGATCGCGTGGGCCAGACCCGCGCGTTGGCGCAGGTGTTCAAACATCTGGACGCCGATGGCATCATGGTGATTGAGGCGCCGGATACCAGCACCCGCCGCAAAACCCTGCGTGCACTGGAGTATTTCGCGCAGGAGGCTGGTCTGCGCAGCACCAAGGCGATGATTGGCTTTGCCAATGACACCCAGCAGGAGATTGCCTTCCTCTACGACCCCGACGTGCTGACGGTGGCCCATACGCCGCGGGACAGCACAGAGGCACCGCGGTTTGACGGCGTGTTCCACATCGATCTGGATGTCGATGCGCAGAAAGACGCGGTGCGGTTTTCCAAACCGCCGCTAGAGCTGACCGTGACCATGCAGAGCGGCCGCGAGGTCTCGCTGATTGGCGCACATCTGAAGTCAAAGGCGCCGCATGGCGCGCGCTCCGAGGACCACGCCGTCACCCTGTCGATCGCGAACCGGCGCAAGCAGTTGGCACAGGCGATCTGGCTGCGCCGCCGGGTTGAGCAGCTTTTGGCCGAGGGACGGGATGTCGTGGTGATGGGCGATCTCAACGATGGGCCGGGGCTGGATCAATATGAGCAGCTGTTCAACCGCTCCTCGGTGGAGATCGTGATGGAGAGCGATCTTTACGATCCCAACGCCCAAAGCCTGCTGCAACCCCGGCTGCGGGTGATGCCCAGTTCCGCGCGTTTCTATGACAAGGCAAACAAACGTTATTTCAGTGCCTTGCTCGATTATATCATGGTGTCCTCCCGGCTGCGCCAACCGGCAGGCAATTGGCGGATCTGGCACCCGTTTGAGGATGCCGCCTGTTATGAAGATATGGCGCTGCGCGAGGCGCTGCTGGCGGCTTCGGATCATTTCCCGGTCAGTCTTGATCTGGCACTGGAGTGACGATGGTCCGCTGCACCGCAACACGTCGCGCATGTCGACTGAACCGCGCCTATTCAATCCTGAGGTGTTTTACCTATATTGGCAGTAGATTATGCCTGTTCAGCGACAAGGGAGCAATCACATGAGGTCTTGGATCCGAATGACACCGCAGCTGCGCGGCGCTTTGGCGTTGGCTGGGCTGTTGATGCTGCCGCTGGCGCCAGCTGCACAGGCGGACACTGTGCCAACACAGAACGACGAAGGCAGCAGCCTGATGCAGCGCGGGGCAGAGCTGTTCTGGGAAGGGCTGCGCCAGGAAATGGCCCCGGCACTTGATGATCTACAGGCGCTGGCGGATGACTTCGGGCCAAGCCTGCAAGGGTTCCTGTCCGAAATGGGGCCCGCGCTGGCCGAGATCGCGAACAAGGTTGAGGATTGGAGCGTCTATGAACGCCCCGAAATCCTGCCCAATGGTGATATCATCATGCGCCGAAAGCCGGAAACCACCCCGGATGAAACACCGGATGCCACACCCGAAGGGCAGCAGGATGAGGGTTTGCCCGAGGGCACAACCGACCTTTAGGGTGCCGGGGCGCCCTTGCGGATCTTCACCCGCACTTCCGCCTCCAACGAGCGGGCGAGGGAGGTCAGTCGCGCCTCGGCCACCTCGCCAAACAGCGGCTCCGCCTCGCGCGGCAGTTCCAGCAGCAGATGTTTTTTGCGCGGTTGCCAGACCAGCTTGCCGATGTCGCCATCCTTGCTGACCATCAGCATGGCGCCAAACCGCATCGCCTTGCCAAGGATCTCGGCCTCTTTCTTGCCGCGCTCATCCAACAGATCATAGAGGTATTCAAACGCCGTGCCCTGCCGCTTGTTGCGATAGCGGTGCAGCAGCGCGAGACCCAGAAACACCCGTTCGGAATGCTTCAGCCCGCCTAGATTGGCGCGGGTGGCATTGTCGAAACAGACCTCGGCGCGATAGTCGGGGTGGGCGCGCCAGCTGACGTCATGCAGCAGGCAGGCAGCCTTCACCAACCGGGTTTTCGCATGATCGGAGGCTTTGAACAGGGGCGACACAAATTCATAGAGCGTGCGGCCAAACCCTGGGATGCGGGCGTCCTTCTTCTCGGCAAAGCGGCTGGCCTCGATCAGCGGATCCCGGTTGCGCAGGCGCTGTGGCATCTGCTCATACAGCAGCCCTTCGCGGATCCCATAGCTGGAGACGGCAATATCCTTGGGTTTGAAGGTCTTGACCAGCCGTGACAGCACATCGGCGGCATAGGGCACCAGCGACATCCGCGCGGTGGAGATACCACATTCGCTGCGTAATGCTTCCAGATCTTGGGTCTCGATATAGCGCAGGGTTTCGCGCACGTCCTGCGCGTTCATGCGGTATTCATGCAGCACCCGCAGCGGGTAGCCCCGCCGCGCCATGTCAATCCGCGCAATCGCCCGCCAGCTGCCGCCGACCAGAAACAGCCGGTCGTTCTGCTGGCCCATCTCAGCGCGCAAGCCTTCCATCACCTCGGTGATATGCGCCTTGCGGCCCCGTCTGCCGCCGGGAATATCGCGCAGTTTTAGCGGGCCAAGGGAGGAGGTCACGCGTTTGCCGACCTCGCCATCATGGATCTCTGCCAGCTCCATGGAGGAGCCGCCGATATCGCAGACCAGACCATAAGATCCGGGCCAGCCCAGAAGGACCCCCTGCGCAGAGAGGCGCGCCTCTTCCTGACCATCGATGACATGGATTTTCAGCCCGGTGTCGCGCAGCACCTCATCGCAGAACTCCTGCCCGTCGCTGGCATCGCGCACCGCAGCAGTGGCCACCACGGAGAGCGGCGGCATGTCCATGCCCTCTGCCAGATGCTGAAACCGGCGCAGCGCGGATAGCGCACGAGCGCGCCCTTCGGGGTTCAGGCGACCGGTCTCAGACAGGCCAGCCCCCAGCGCACACATGATTTTCTCATTGTAGAAATAGGCCGGACTGCGGGCAGCACCGTCAAAAATCACCATCCGCACCGAGTTGGAGCCGACGTCGACAACCCCCACCCGCGACAGGGCGCGGGCACCCGGATCGTCAAACAAGGGGCGCTCAAATGGCCCCCAATCGGCGGTGGCAGGCTCCGGTGTCACGTGCATGTTGGCTCCGTTACGTGTCGTCAGGATGGGGGATCGCAGGGCGCGGGTCAATCGCCGGATGCGGCAGGGCGGGCAGTATCTGCGGCATCTGTTTTCGGATCGGTCTCTGCGGTGGCGCGCGCCTCTACCGGGACCTCTGCCGGTGTCGGCATTGGCCGGGCAGGGCGATCGGACATCAGCTCCACCGCCAGCATGCGCGATACCATCCGCCCTTCGGTGAGGGAGAGGCGATCCAGCTCCTCCACGATCTGCGAGGCGGCGGCAAAAGACCGGTCCATATGGGCCACCAGATAGGGGATCACATCCGGTTTCGGGGTGATCTGGCGGTCATTGAACAGCTTGGCCAATACCACCGACAACAGCGCGTCATCGGGGGGTTGCAGCTGCGCGTGGGGGGCGCCTTCGATCCGGCTTTGCAGATCGGGCAGCGACATGCCCCACAGATGCGGCGCCGCGCGGCCCGTCAGCATCAGCGCGTGGCCGTTGGCCAGCACCAGATTGTGCAGGTGGAACAACGCGTCCTGCGCAGGCGCGCTATCGGCGATATCCGGCACATCTTCTACCGCGATCGGCCCATCGGCCAGATGCGGTACAT
Organism: Phaeobacter sp. LSS9; assembly: GCF_003443595.1. NCBI lineage: Bacteria > Pseudomonadati > Pseudomonadota > Alphaproteobacteria > Rhodobacterales > Roseobacteraceae > Phaeobacter > Phaeobacter sp. LSS9. The sequence goes on along the minus strand of NZ_CP031956.1, from coordinate 1,288,036 downwards.
CTTCCTTGGTCAGCTGCCAGGCGGGGATGATCTGCGCGCCGGAATTGCTCGCCCAGACATGCACCAGATGGGTTTTGCCGGAGCGTTTGGGCCCGCTCAGCACCAGCTTGCCGCCGGGCCAGGCAAACGAGGGATCCAGCATCGCCACCGCCATCGCATTGGAGGGCGCGACAAAGAAATCATCCCGCCCCAGCGCCGGTTTCGCCGGGAGATCAAAGCTCAGCTGCTGGGCCATGGGTCCATTCAGTCCGCGTCGTTATGGGCTTTGCCCTGATAGAGTCGGCTGTCCAGATACTGTTCAACAAGGAAACGTGCAATCACCCCAAGTGCAGCCGCCACCGGCACCGCGATCAGCATGCCGACGAAGCCGAACAACGCACCAAACACCGACAGCGCCAGCAACAGCCAGACCGGATGCAGCCCGACCGAATTGCCCACCAGTTTGGGGGTGAGAAGGTTGCCCTCAATCACCTGACCGATCATGAAAATGCCGGCCACCATACCAATCGACCACCAGTCGCCCCAGAACTGGAACAGCGCCAGACCAATCGCCAACGCGCCGCCGATCAGCGCGCCCAGATAGGGAATGAAGGTAACCAGCCCGGCGATGAAGCCAACCGCCAGACCAAAATTCAACCCCACCACCATCAGCGCGACGGCATAATAGGTGCCAAGGATCAGGCAGACCGTGCCCATGCCGCGGATGAACGACGCCAGCACCTTGTCGATGCGGCTGGCCAATGTGCGGATGGTCGGGGCGTGGTCGCGGGGCAGCAGTTCATCAATGCGGGCGACCATCCGATCCCAGTCCAGCAGCAGATAGACGGCCACCACTGGGACGATCACGAACAGCACCATCACATTGACCAGCGACACAGCGGATCCCACGACGCCTTCCAGAACGCTGATGGCCTTGCTCTGCAGGGTTTGCGCGATGGAGACGATGGTCTGCTGCGCGCGGCTGCCCTCGTCAAACAGGGAGGGCGCCTGTTTCTGGGCGAAGTCACGCAGGTTCTGGAACGCTTCCGGCAGAACCCGTGCCAGATCAATCATTTGATAGATCAGTGTCGGCACCACCACCAGCAACATGACCACGAACAACAAGACCGCCGCCACAGTGATGACAGCCGTGGCGGCCGTCCGGCTGAGGCCCAACGCCTCCAGCCGGTCGGCAATCGGATCAATCAGATAGGCAATCGCCGCACCCAGCACAAAGGGCAGCAGCACATCGCCCAAGGCCCATAGGATGACCGCAAAGACAACGGCGGCAATGCCCCAATAATTCAACTGCTTCTGTGCCGGAAGTGCCATGTGTTGGTCCCTGCTCTCAGCCCGATCCTGTGGCGTCTGTTTGACAGAAGTCTTCGCTGATGCGCAGGCGCGATGCAAGCCCAATGACCGGTTGCGGGGATCACCGCGATGGGCGGCGGCCTGTGGCCCCGCTCTGCCGCCGCAAAAGCCACAAAGACAAAGCACGATTGCCCAAGGCGCGCCGATGGCTTAGACCGCTTGCGAACCCAGATTGACAAATGAGACCGCCATGCGCCTGTCCCGCTATTTCCTGCCTGTTCTCAAAGAGAACCCTTCCGAGGCCCAGATCGTCAGCCACCGCTATATGCTGCGGGCGGGCATGATCAAACAATCCGCCGCCGGGATCTATTCCTGGCTGCCCTTGGGCTTCAAGGTGCTGAAAAAAATCGAAGGCATCGTCCATGATGAGCAGATCCGCGCGGGCCATATCCCGATGCAGATGCCGACCATGCAATCCGCCGACCTATGGCGCGAGTCGGGCCGCTACGAGGCCTATGGTCAGGAAATGCTGCGCATGAAGGACCGGCACGACCGCGACATGCTGTTCACCCCTACGGCAGAAGAGCTGATCACGGATATCTTCCGCAGCCATGTGAACAGCTATAAGGATCTGCCGCTGACCATGTATCAGATCCAGTGGAAATTCCGCGACGAGATCCGCCCGCGGTTCGGCGTGATGCGGGGCCGCGAATTCTACATGAAGGATGGTTATAACTTCGACCTGACCAAGGAAGACGCGCTGCACGCCTATAACCGCCATCTGGTCAGCTATCTGCGCACCTATGAGCGCATGGGTCTGCAGGCGATCCCGATGCGCGCCGACGGCGGGCCGATTGGCGGCGACTATACCCATGAATTCCTGGTGCTGGCCGATACCGGCGAGTCGGAAGTGTTCTATGACAGCGCGGTCACCGATCTGACCTTTGGCGACCGTGAGATCGATTACGACAGTGTGGAGCAATGCCAGGGCGTGCTGGAGGAGTTCACCTCCAAATATGCCCGCACCGACGAGACCCACGACGCGGCCCTGTTTGACGAGATCCCCGAGGAACGCCGCCGCGTCGCGCGCGGTATCGAGGTTGGTCAGATCTTCTATTTCGGCACCAAATACTCCGAAGCGATGGGCGCCAATGTTCAGGGTCCCGATGGCAAGCAGTCGCCGGTCCACATGGGGTCGCATGGCATCGGTGTGTCCCGCCTGCTGGGTGCGATCATCGAGGCGAGCCATGACGACAAGGGCATCATCTGGCCCGAGGGCGTGACCCCGTTCCACTGCGGGATCGTCAACCTCAAGCAGGGCGACGATGAGGCGGATGCCGCTTGCGAGGCGCTCTATCAGGCGCTGACGGTTGCCGGGCTGGAGCCGCTTTACGATGACCGCAAGGAACGGGCGGGCGGCAAGTTCGCCACCATGGACCTGATCGGTCTGCCCTGGCGCATCACCGTGGGCCCGCGTGGGCTGAAAAACGGTGTGGTGGAACTGACCTCCCGCCGCAGCGGCGAAAGCGAGGAACTGTCGCCTGAGGCGGCGGTGCAGAAGATCATCGAGATCTACGCCAAACACCCCTCCAGCCGCGGTTTCTGAACCCATTCGGCAGTTTGAAACAGACAGCCCCGCCAGCCCCGCTGGCGGGCTTTTCTTTGTCAGCCGTGTCTCAGCGGGTAGTCATGGCCGGAGATCCGGTGGAACAGCGTTGCAATCGCCACCAGCGCCACGGCGCCAATCAGCACCGGGAACAGCAGGAAAGAAATGCCGGGGTCGGTGGCAAAGACCACCAGCGGATCGGCGCCTGCGGGCGGATGGGTCAGCCGCAGCGCCGCCATCAGGGCGATTGACAGCCCCACAGCGAAGGCCAGCGCCCACCAGGTCTCCGGCAGCAACGCGTTCAGCGCCAGTGCCACGGCAGTTGCCAGCATATGGCCGCCGACCACATGCGCGGGCTGCGACAGCGGGCTGGCGGGCACCGAGAACAACAGCACGCAGCTGGCGCCAAAGGGGGCGATCAGCAGCAGGAGGTTGGCATGGGTTGTCAGCAGCGACAGCGCCGCAATCGCCAGAAAGGCACCAAGCCCGGCCATGACCACCGCGCGCAGCGACGGATGTGGCAGGGCGCGTTTGAAATATCGGTCCATCGTCATCCCCATTGTGACCTCGCAGGAGGTTCGGCAAATCGATATCACCGGGGAAGGGCAATGCAACGGGCAATTGCACCAGGTCACGATTCGGTGACGCCATATCCAGGCCCGCGCCAAGAGATTTGCAGCCTGCGATGTGCGCGGAGCCATGGAACGGGCGGATTATCGGGCAGATCCGCCACCACACCTTGACCCCGGACCTTCCACAGCACAGGTTGCAGACAAATTTTCCGGGCAGGACCACCATGGCCACACCACTCCCTTTTTCCCGTTTCGAATGGCTGATCGCCTGGCGTTATCTGCGGGCGCGTCGCGCCGAAGGGGGCGTCAGCGTGATGACCTGGATCAGCCTCATCGGCATTGCGCTGGCAGTGTTCGCGCTGATCGCGACCCTTGCGGTGCGCACCGGGTTCCGGTCGGAATTTGTCGGCACCATTCTGGGGGCCAATGCACATGTGACGCTGTATTCCCACGGCACGGTCACCGATCAGGGGCGGATTGACCGCAAGCTGACAGAGTATGACGCGCTGGCCGAGGCCGCCGCAGCGGTGCCCGGTGTGATCCGTGCAGCGCCGTTGGTGAAGGGGCAGGTGATGGCGAGCCTCAGGCAGCGCAGCGCCGGGGTTGAGGTCTTTGGCATCTCCGCCGCCAATATCGCGACGCTGCCGGGTGTTGCCCAGAGCGAGGCCGCAATTGGTGATCTGTCGCGGTTTGACGAGGGCGTGGCGCTGGGCTCCGGCGTGGCGCGTGAGCTGGGCGTACAGGTGGGCGACCGGATCAAGCTGATCTCCCCCGATGGGGTCAAGACTGCTTTTGGCACCAGCCCGCGCGTCAACGCCTATGAGGTGGTCTATATCTTCACCGCCGGGCGCTATGACATCGACCGGACCCGGCTTTATATGCCCTTTGCCGAGGCGCAGAGCTATTTCAATCGCGAAGGCTTCGCCGATGAGATTGAGGTGATGGTGGAGGATCCCGAAACCGTGGACCGCATGGTGTTGCCGCTGGTGCAGGCGGGGGATGCGGTGGCGTCCAATATCGGGGTCTGGACCTGGCGCGATGCCTCCGGCGGCTTCCTGCGCGCATTGGAGGTTGAGGACAATGTGATGTTCATCATCCTGTCGATCCTGGTGCTGATTGCCACGATGAATATCGTCTCTGGCCTGATCATGCTGGTGAAGAACAAGGGTCGCGACATTGGCATTCTGCGCACCATTGGCCTCAGCGAAGGCTCGGTGATGCGGGTGTTTTTCCTCTGCGGGGCCTGTACGGGTGTTGTTGGCACCCTGTTGGGCGTGATCCTTGGCTGCCTCTTTGCGATCTATATCGATCCGATTTTTTCCTTTGTGAACTTTGTGATGGGGGGCGGGGTCTGGGATCCGGCAATCAGGGGCATCTATGCACTGCCGGCGGAGCTGCGGCTGGCGGATGTGCTGTCGGCGGTGGCGCTGTCGCTGACGCTGTCTTTTGTCATCACCATTTTCCCGGCACGGCGCGCGGCGCGCATGAACCCCGTGGAGGCGCTGCGCTATGAATAATCCTGAAACGCAAACCGCTGGCGCACAATCCGCCGTGTTGCAGCTGAGCCAGGTCGGCAAATCCTACAATCACGGTTTGCCAACGCAGGTGGATGTGCTGAGCGGCATTGATCTGACGGTGAAGCCGGGGGAGATCGTGGCGCTGGTGGCGCCCTCCGGTGCGGGCAAATCGACGTTGCTGCACACGGCTGGTTTGCTGGACACGCCTGACCGCGGCACCGTGCGGATTGGTGGTCAGGATATGACCGGCAAATCCGAGCGACGGCGCACGGCGGTGCGGCGGCAGGATGTAGGGTTTGTCTATCAGTTCCATCATCTTCTGGCGGAATTCACCGCGCTGGAAAACATCGTCCTGCCGCAGCTGGCAAATGGTATCAGCCAGACCAAAGCAGAGGCTCGCGCGCAGGATCTGCTGGCGCGGGTTGGTCTGCAGGACCGCGCCGGGCATCGCCCTGCTGCCATGTCGGGCGGCGAGCAGCAGCGGGTGGCGTTTTGCCGGGCGCTGGCCAATGGGCCGCGTCTTCTGTTGGCGGATGAGCCGACCGGCAATCTGGATCCCGGCACGGCAGATCAGGTCTTTGCCGCGCTGATGGAGCTGGTGGCGGCCACGGGCATGGCGGCGCTGATTGCCACCCATAACCTTGAGCTGGCGCAGCGGATGAACCGGGTGGTGCGGCTTGAGGGCGGCCAGCTGCACGCCGGGATGTGACTGGCGCGGCTCAGGCGCAGATGCCGGTCACATCGACATCTTTCCAGGGCAGGTAAACATCGCTTTCGCGGCTTTGCGGCAGGTCAGAGACCGGCATCGCGCCCTTCAGCATCCGGTGTAGCCGTTTGGTGCGCGCGCCGGTGGGATCCAGCGCGCGGCAGCAGACATATTCCTCAACAATGGCGCCCTGCTGTTCATAGCCAAAGTCGATGAAGCGGTCATTGCCTTTCAGATCAAATAGATAGGGGTCGTCGCTCACACGATGTTCAGCGGCGGCGCGCAGCGGGTGATACCCGGTCTTGGCGCGTTGCTGCCATTGCCAGACATGGGTGGCCTCATGCGCGAGCAACATCGCCTCCACTAGATAAAGCCGGTCCGGGTAGGCGGGCATATAGTCATCGATATACCAGTCCCGCACAAAGAAGATGCGGTTGAACAGCGCCAATGCAGCCGGGGAGGAGGTGACGATCTCCTCCTTCACCGGGGGCAGAATACGTTCGCGGCAGGTGACGCGCGGGCGTGGTTTGCGGCGGAATGTGACCTGCGACAGCGGCGCGCCCTTGACGATGCGCAGGCGATCCAGATCCAGCTCCGGCCCATGGATGCGGGTCAGAAACTGCCGCTCTCCCTCTGATGGCGGGCGCCCGCAGGACAGGAGGGCAAGGCAGGTGAGGAGGAGACAGAGACGCGCAATCATGGCCCCACCCTAGGTAAGTTAGACCAGGGTGGGAACCGGTTTTGCAGGCGTGGCGTCGCGCGTCAATTGGTGGCGGGGCGCAGGTCCACGAAGGTCTCGTTATAGCAGGCGCCATCCTCGGTATCGGTGCGGATGTCTGCAGGGATCAGCGCATTCACGGTGAAGCCGGTGGCGCTGCTGGCGCGCCATGTGCCCTTGGGACTGTAGAGCACGCCGGGACGGGTGGCATCGCTGATTTTCAGCCGCAGGGTCACCACGGCCTGATCGTTGAACAGCTCCAGCAGCGCACCGTCGCTGAGGTTGCGGCTGGCGGCGTCCTCGGGGTGCATTTCGACCAATTCAACCCCGTCGGAGGGCGGCTGATCGCCAAAGGTGGCATTGGTCCGCTTGCTGGAGGAGGGCGTGATCAGCACAAAGGGCGCGCTGCGCGGCACCGGGTCATAGCGCGGCACGCCAAAGCCGTAGCGGGCCTCGTAGTCTTCGCTGAACAGCTCAATCTTGCCCGAGGCGGTGGCCGGTACAACCGTATCACACAGGATCGGTGCAGCGCCCTCAGGGGCGGTGATCTCCAGCGCCCGGTCCAGCGGGATCTCACTGGGGCGGTGACCCTGGAGCTGGGGGTGATCGCCGTCCAGCGCCTGATCCATCAGCTCGGCGTCGCTGACCTGAAACAGCGGATCATCATAGCCAAACCGCGCCGCCAGACGGCGGAAAATCTCGGTATTGGGCAGGCTGTCGCCCACCAAGGGGATCACCGGTGCGGCGCGCTGGATGTAGTTCTGGCCATAGGCGCCATAGACGTCGTCATATTCGAAATGGCTGGCGGCGGGCAGGATTACGTCACACATCCGCATGGAGTCTGTCATTGCCACATCGCTGCCCGCGATGAAGATATCCTCCTGGCTCAGCGCCTCAATCAGCCGCGCCTGATCGGGGTGGGTGGCGACCGGGTTGTGGTTGTAGATCATCACCGCCTTCACCGGGATGCGCATGTTGCGATCCAGCAGTTTGCGCGCCACATCAACGATGTTGAAGACACGGGTATCCGGGGCAATCAGGTGGCTCGCCTGCAAGCGATCAGTCGTCTTTGGGGCGGCAAGGCCGGGTTTGGCGAGCACACCAGCCCCCAGGCGCCCATGGTGACCAGTCAGCGCCTGAAGCGCCATCGCCGCGCGCAGGCCGGACCCGCCGGAGCGGCCCCGTTCTATGCCGTTGCCAAGCGAAGTGGACATGTTGCGTGCCTGTGTGATCCAATCGGCGAGCTGGTGGAACTGTGCCAGCGGGATGCCGCAGACCTCCGCCACCTGATCGGGGGTATAGCCGCGCGCCGCTTCCAGGTATTGCGCGGACCCCGTGGTCCATTGGGTGATGAAGGCATAGTCCAGCGCATCGCGGCGCTCCAGCTCCGCCGCCAGCGCCATGGCCAGCACCACATCGGTGCCTGGCACCGGTTGCAGATGCAGGTCGCAGTGTTCGGCAATCTTGGTGCGCTTGGGGTCGATCACCACCAGCCGCGCGCCCTTGGCCCGTGCCTGTTTCAGCAACGGCGCCATATGCAGATTGGAGACGGTGACATTGTTGCCCCATACCAGCACCAGATCGGACTGCACCACCTGTTGCGGCGGCATGCCGGGGGCGGGACCAAAGAGGCTCTCATAAGCGCCGCCACGCACCCCGCCACAGAGCGGTCCCCGGTTCAGCCGGGTGGCGCCCATGTGGTAGAAAAACCGCCGGTCCATCGATCCACCTGCCAGCTCGCCATGGGGGCCTGCGTAGTTGAAGGGCAGCACCGACTGCGGGCCATGGGTCTCAATCGCGCGCATGATGCCTGCATGGATCAGATCCAGCGCCTCCTCCCAACTGATCGGTTCATAGCTGCCGCTGCCGCGTGGGCCACTGCGGCGCAGGGGCTGGGTCAGGCGGTTGGGACCATGCACGAAGCCAGCAAAACTGCGCACCACCTTGTTGCAGATCACCGCATCGGTCAGCGGGTTGGCGCGCGTTCCGCGCACGGCGGTGATCTGATCATCTGTCACGCTGACGCTGAGGCTGCAGGTGTCCGGGCAGTCCAGCGGGCAGACGCTGGGCAGCCGGGTGGTCGGGCTATGGCTCGATGGACTGTTGGGCGGAGGGGTGTCGCGCATGGCTGGGCTCGCAAATCTGAAAGTGTCTGTTGCGCCTAGCCTAGCGGCCCATGTGACCTTGTATAAATGGCCAGATAAGGAGAATTTGGTAAGGCCAAAATCCTTAGCGTAGATCGACCACGGATTTACCCAACCGGAATGGCGCGGCAAAGGCCACCATGCAGAGCGCGAGGATCTGCAAGATCAGAATATGCGCATTGTCCTGCAGATATTCCCATTCGCTCTTCAGCTGGGTGACCTGCGTGATCAGTGCATCATAGGCGCGCGCCAGGATCAGAAAATCGCCTGCAATGGTCGGCACTTTGCGACGCAGGCTGTCGACGGCGGCTTCGGTCGGGGCATCCAGCGCGGTAAAAACGGTGAAGGCGGCAGGATCGAACGCATCCGCCTTGGCGGCCATCTCCATCATCTCGCTGGTGTTTTCGGCGCGGCCAAAGATCAGCTGCAGCCCCTGTAACGGCGTGACCTGATCGGTGACAGCGATGAACAGGGGCAGCTCAGCATTGCCGGCGGTGGAGGCAGAGAGGAATTCGATCTTCTCGCACAGAATGGCGATATCCGCGTCATAGGCCGGATCGCAGAACCTGAGGCGAAACCGCGCGGCGTCGCGGTCAAAAGAGGCGGTGGCGGCATAGGCAATGTCGATCTGCCGTTCGAGCCGCCCGGTGTCGGCCTTGTAGATGCCCGCCAGCACAGCGACCAGCGCGCCGATGCCGCCCAGAACCACCCAGCCCAGATCCGCCAGCCGCCAGACCCGGTGTCCGGCAGGGTGGCGAAACAGCAGCGCCGTGCCGAGGCTGCCCGCCCCGAAACACAGGAGGATCAGTAGCAGCTGATTGTCGGCGATGGTCATCATGGCTGCGGCTCCTGTTGGTCAGTAGGGGGCGGGTGGGTCCGGGGTGGGCTGGCGTTGGGGAAGTGTAGAAAGACCAGCGCCTTGCAGGCAAGCGCTATCACCGCGCGGCCCGTGATGCCCAGAGGCGCGGTGGGGGATGTCCTGATTGTGATGTCACCCGCGTTGTCGGGATCGGGGTCGGTGCTGCGGGCAGCAAAGAGCAGGCGGCGCCGCCAAGGGCCCAATGTCTCCACTGGGGCCAGAGGCGGAGGGTGGGATGGGGATTGCCCATCTTCGCGAGATATCTGCGAACCGCCCCGGTTGGTGGCCGTGGCGTCCGATCTCCAAGTGGTGGGGCAGGGTGTCAATCCGCCCCGGATGTCGCGACCGGATCAGTCTGGCAGATCGGGTTTAAGCGAAGGTGGCGGCGGCGTTCGGTAGGGGCGCGGCTTTGTTGCACAAATCGTGGTCTGAGCGCACTTCCCCTTTCCCCGGACGGACTTATCCTACGGGCTCAGTGACGGGTATGCCAAGGGCGGTGTAACGGTTGAGCACCGCAATCCGGATCTGGAGCTCAGCGACCTGCCGGTCGAAGTCTCGGGCCATGAGGCCTTGGCCAAGGAGTTTGACGCAGTGCATCTTCGTCTCTGCGCGGCTTCGTCGGTGATAGGCGGTCAACTTTCGCCACAGGGCCCGTCCGAGATATTTGCAGGACCTCACAGCTTCGTTTCGCGCGATGGCTCCCGCCGTAGTTGGCTTCCAAGCCTGTGCATTCTTGCGCGGCGGGATGATGGCAGCGGCACCTCGAGCGGCAATCACATTGTGACATCTTCGCGTGTCATAGGCCCCATCAGCGGTGACCGTGGCAATCTCCTGGTCGGGCGGGATCTGTTCCAGCAGGTTGGGCAGCATCGGAGCGTCGCCGACATTGCTTGTCGTGACGCCAACTGCGCGGATCTCCAGTGTTTCTTCATCCATACCAAGGTGAAGCTTGCGCCAAAGGCGCCTTTTTGGCCCGCCATGCTTGCGGGCGTTCCACTCTCCTTCACCTTCCGCTTTGATCCCGGTCGCGTCGATCAGCAGATGCAACGGCCCGGTGCTGCCCCGATAAGGGATGGCGACGCTCAGGGTCTTCTGGCGGCGACACAGGGTGCTGTAATCGGGCACCGGCCAGTCAAGGCCGGCCAGCTGAAGCAAGCTCGCGACAAAGCCCGTGGTCTGCCGTAAGGGTAGCCCGAAGAGGACCTTCAGTGTCAGGCAAACTTGGATAGCTGCATCACTGAAGCGTGGTTGCCGTCCACGCTTGCCGCTCGGCGCGGCCTCCCACGACATAGCCGGATCAAACCAAAGGATCAGGGAGCCGCGCTGCTTCAGCGCATCATTATAGGACGCGCAGTTCGTCGTCCTGTACTTCGTTGGGGACCAGCTGCTTATCCACGCCAGCTACCTCTCTGGATTCAAACAGGGAATCCTCAATCCGATTTGTGCAACAAAGCCCATAAGGATAGTCGAAATGCTTACGGCAAGAAGTGCTTTACGCGCTTTCTTTTCATCACTGTGGTCAATGTAATTCTCGATCATTCATTCCTCAAACATCCAGCTCCTCCACGAACTTCGCGTTCTCCTGAATATACTGGAAGCGAAGCTCGGGCTTTTTGCCCATCAGACGTTCAACCAGGTCGCCGGTCTCGCCGGGTTCATCCTCGTCGATGGTCACCCGGATCAATTTCCGGGTGGCGGGGTCCATCGTGGTCTCTTTCAAATCCTTGGCGTCCATTTCGCCAAGACCCTTGAAGCGGGAGACGTCGATCTTGCCCTTGCCGCCCAGACCCTTTTCAAGCCAGAGATCCCGCTCGGCTTCGTCCAGGCAGTAGACGCGTTTCGCGCCTTGCGTCAGGCGGAACAGCGGCGGGCAGGCCAGATACAGGTGGCCGCCGTCAATCAGCGGGCGCATCTGGGTGAAGAAGAAGGTCATCAGGAGCGAGGCGATATGGGCGCCGTCGACATCCGCATCGGTCATGATGATGATCTTGTCATAGCGCAGATCGTCGAGGTTGAACTTGCTGCCAAGGCCGACGCCAAGCGCCTCGCACAGATCATTGATTTCGGCGTTTGAGCCGAGCTTGTTGGAGGCTGCGCCCAGCACGTTGAGGATCTTGCCCTTCAGCGGCAGCAGCGCCTGATTGACCCGGTTGCGCGCGCCCTTGCCGGAGCCGCCGGCGCTGTCGCCCTCGACAATGAACAGCTCGGTGCCCGCGCGGTTCTTGGCGGTGCAGTCGGTGAGCTTGCCGGGCAGGCGCAGTTTCTTGGTGGCGGACTTGCGCTGGGTCTCTTTCTCCTGCTTGCGGCGCAGGCGTTCCTCGGCGCGCAGGATCAGGAAATCGAGGATGGCGCCGGCCGATTTGGTATCCGCCGCCAGCCAGTTGTCGAAATGATCGCGGACGGAGTTTTCGACCATCTTGGCGGCGGCCTCGGTGGACAGGCGATCCTTGGTCTGACCGACAAAGGCGGGATCCGCAATGAAGCAGGAGACCAGCGCGCAGCCGCCGGTCATCAGATCGTCGCGGGTGATTTGGCCCGCCTTCTTGTTGCCGACCAACTCGCCGTAGGCCTTGATCCCCTTGAGGATGGCGGACCAGAAGCCCGCAACATGGGTGCCGCCCTCCGGCGTGGGGACGGTGTTACAGTAGGACTGGGTGAAGCCGTCGCGGGAGGGGGTCCAGTTGATCGCCCATTCGACATAGCCCGGCGCGTTGAATTTCTCACGGAACTCGACCTTCCCGGCGAAGGGCGCATCGGCGTAGACGGAGGATTTGCCAAGCACCTCAGTCAGATAGTCCTTGAGACCGCCGGGGAAGTGGAAGGTGGCCTCGGTCGGGGTTTCACCATCGTCGATTTCCGACTTCCAGCGGATTTCAACGCCGGAGAACAGATAGGCCTTGGAACGCACCAGAGTGAACAGGCGCTTGGGCTTGAAGCGGTGGGAGCCGAAGATCTGCTCATCCGCGTGGAATGTCACGAAGGTGCCGCGCTTGTTCGGGGCGGCGCCGATTTTTTCCACCGGACCCTGGGGAATGCCGCGCGAGAAACGCTGTTCGAACAGTTCCTTGTTTTTGGCGACCTGCACCACCATGGAATCCGACAGCGCGTTCACCACGGAGGAGCCGACGCCGTGCAGACCGCCGGAGGTCTGATAGGCCTTGCCGGAGAATTTGCCGCCCGCGTGCAGGGTGCAGAGGATCACCTCAAGCGCGGATTTGTCCGGGAACTTGGGGTGCGGGTCGATCGGGATGCCGCGGCCATTGTCGGAGATGGTGACGGCGTAATCGGCGTGCAGCGTCACCTCGATCCGGTTGGCGTGGCCGGCGACCGCCTCATCCATGGAGTTGTCGAGGATTTCGGCGACCATATGGTGCAGCGCGCGCTCATCCGTGCCGCCGATATACATACCGGGGCGCTGGCGGACCGGTTCGAGGCCTTCCAGGACCTCAATTGAGGAGGCGTCATAGGTGTCTGATGCAGGCGTGCTGAGGAGGTCGTCGGCCATATGCGGGGCTGCTCTTGCTTGGTTTTGGTTAAGGCTATTATGGCAGGTGTTGGGGCCGGGTGGAAGAGGCACGCAAGGGGCTGTGGATAAGGCGGGCCTGCCGCGGCAGGGCGCCGAGTGACCAGCCCTTCGATGATAAGTTCCCGTATTCAGCCTGCGGCGATATTCTCCGTGCGGTGCCGGGGCTTGCGGGCTACACCTCAGGCCAGAGGCAGGCAGGAGGAGAACGCAGGTGGCTGAGACAGGGATCAAAACGCAGGATTGGACGGCGTTTCGGGCGGAGGCGCAGCGGATGCTGGAGGCGGCGCTGGATCAGATGCAACAGGCGGCGGAACGCCCCTGGCAGCCCGTGCCCGACGACATTGACGCGCGTTATGCCATCAGGGCCGAGGCGCAGGGGCCGCAGCAGACAGTGGACCGGATCATCGCAGATGTGCTGCCCTATCACGGCGGCAATATTCATCCGCGGTTCTGGGGCTGGGTGCAGGGCTCGGGGCTGGCCACGGATCTGATCAGTTCGCTGGCGACGGCGGCGGTCAATGCCAATATGGGCGGGCGCGATCATGGCGCGAACTATATGGAGCGCGCTGTGGTGGACTGGACCCGCCGCAAAATGGGGATGCCGGAGGGGGCCAGCGGCATTCTGGTGACTGGCACCTCGCAGGCGACGGTGATTGCCTTTCAGGCGGCGCGGCTGCGGGTGCTGAAGGATCTTCGCAAAGAGGGGCAGGGGGATGTACGGCTGACGGCCTATGCCGGCGCGGGCGTGCACAATGCGACGCTGAAGGCGGTAGAGCTGCTGGGCATCGGCTCGGACAATCTGCGTAAGGTGCCTTTGGTTGATGGCCAGATGGACTGTGCAGCCCTGGCCCGGATGGTGGCAGAGGACAGGGCCGCAGGGGCGCTGCCGTTTTTGGTGGTGGGCACGGCGGGGTCGGTGGATCTGGGGCTGTTTGATGATCTGAACGCGCTGGCCGATGTCGCTGCTGAGCTGGACCTGTGGCTGCATGTGGATGGCGCCTTTGGCGCCTGGACGCGGATTGCGGCGGAGCCGTACCGATCGCTGTCGGATGGCATCGGGCGGGCCGACAGTATTGCGCTGGATTTCCACAAATGGATGTATGTCGGCTATGACTGCGGCATGGCGCTGCTGCGCAATGAGGACGAACATAGGGCGGCCTTTGCAGCGCGGCCATCGTATTTGGAAGGGGCCGAGCGCGGGCTGGCAGGCGGTGAGCCGTGGTACTGCGACTACGGCATTGACCTCAGCCGTGGCAATCGTGCGTTGAAGGTCTGGACCGCGCTGGAGACCTATGGCGAAGCGGCGTTTGCGCAAGCGATCACTGGCAATTGTGATTTGGCGGCAGCGATGGCCGCCGCAGTCGAGGCGCAGCCGCTGATGGCGCTTGGCGCGCCTGTGGTGTCCAATATCTGCGTGTTTACGGCGCGCAGCGATTTGCCGGTGGCGGCACAGTCGCAGGTGAACGCGGATATTGCCCAGACCCTGCAGGAAAGCGGCGAGGCGGTGTTCTCCACCACGCGGATGGACGGGCGGGTGATGCTGCGCGCGGCCATCACCAACCACCGCAGCCGCGCGGCGGATGTGGATGCTGCCATTGCCGCAGTCGCACGGGAGGCCGCGCGGGTCTAGGGTTCGGCCGCCTGAGACATCGGCGGGGGGGATCACTGGTTTTTTGCTTCCATCGCGCAGGGCAGCCGCTACTCTGCGCGCCAGACAATCAGGGAGAGCCTCATGGCCTGGATCAAGACCATTCCGTTTGACGCAGCAACGGGCAAGCTGAAGACGCTGTACGACCGGGTGACCGGACCGGGCGGTAATGTCGATAACATCATGATGATGCACAGCCTGCGCCCGCAGTCGATGGAAGGGCATATGGCGCTTTATAAGGCGGTTCTGCATCACAGCGGCAACAGCCTGCCGAAATGGTATCTGGAGGTGCTGGGCGTCTGGGTGTCGTCGCTGAATGATTGCGCCTACTGCGTTGAGCATCACTTTGCCGGGCTGCAGCGGCTGTTGCGGGACGCGCCACGTGGGGAGGCCATTCGCGCCGCGATTGAGGCGCGCAACCCGCAGCTGGCGCCGCTGGAAAGCGCAGAGCGGGCAGGCATGGTCTATGCGCGCAAACTGACCGAGGCGCCTGCAGCTGTGATTGAAGCGGATATCAACGCCCTGCGCGCGGCGGGACTGGATGACGGGCAGATTCTGGAGATCAATCAGGTCACTGCTTATTTCTCCTACGCCAATCGCACGGTGCTGGGGCTGGGCTGTTCGACCAGAGGCGACGTGCTGGGGCTCAGCCCCAACAACAGCGAAAACCCGGAGGACTGGGGTCACAGCTGATTGCGTCTGGTCGGCGGGCATGCACCGCGTCAGACCGGGCTAGGCCGCAACAGGATCGGCAAGGATCGGCTGCAGCAGCGCAAACAGCGGCGCCAGCACAAGGGCGGCGCTGCAGACTGTGGCCACGGGATCGGGCGGCGGCACCGGATCAACCGCGCGCCAGAGCGTCAGTGACTTGCGCCGCAGCAGATCGGCATGGGGATGGCTCTGCCCATGCGGAGTGGGCACGCGTTTCAACTCCGGTGCCTTGGGCTGAAACCCCTTGAGCGCGAGGATGTCCATCAGGGCCGCCAGCTCATCGGCAAAGCCACTGTCGCGCGGGCTGGGATGCCCTGCGACCTGCGCCAGCCCGGCGGTGGGATAGGCCCGCGTCAGCGGCTGCCCCGCAACCGCATCTCGCCAACGGGTGAGCGCGCTGCCTTTCAGGCCCATGATGCCCCCACCTATGCGTGCGCCATCGGGATCAATGCCGAAAAACACCCCGCACCCGGGATGCTGTGGCAGCTGCCAGAGCAGATGCAGATGGGTGTGATATGGGGTTTTGTCCTTGGAAAAGCGCAGATCGCGCTGGGGGCGAAAGAGTTTGCCTCGAATGCCGGGATGATGGGGGCGCAGATAATCCGCGACCGCTTGCAAAAGCGCCTCAGCCGGATGGCGCAACTCTGCGTCGTAGCGCGCCTTGTGGGACTGGAACCAATCCCGCGTGTTACTCTCCGCCAGCTCCGCGAGAAAGGCATGTGCGTCGGGGATCAGCTGGCGTGTGATATCGGACATGCAAAGGCTCCTTGCGTTGGGCTGGCTCTGGCAGAAGCCTAACACAGGTGCGGCACAGCGCGGGCATTGGAAACTGCAATCCCGGACCGGCTGAGAGCAAGAGGCCGACAGCAACCATCGGTAAGATCAGACTTGCCGTTGTGCCGGTCGATGCCTAAGGCTGGGGTATGACACAGAGAATACCCCCGCCCGCCCCGAATACCCTTCTTGGCCACAGCCGCGCGATTGCGGTGCTGGGGCTGCCGTTGATCGGCGGCCATGTGGCGCAGTTCGCCATCGGCCTGACCGATACGGTGATGCTGGGCTGGTACGGGGTGGAGGCGCTGGCGGCGGTGACGCTGGGGTCGACCTATTTTTTCACGATTTTTTTGCTGGGTTCCGGCTTTGCCTTTGCGGTGATGCCGATGGTGGCCGCTGCCGCAGGCGCCGGTGAGGAGCGCCAGATCCGCCGAAGCACCCGTATGGCGCTGTGGCTGTCGCTGGCCTATGGGCTGTTGGTGATGCCGCTGTTGTGGTGGTCGGAGCCGATCCTGTTGCTGCTGGGGCAGGAGGCGGAGGTGGCCCATGGCGCGGCGGAGTATCTGCGGATCGCGGGCTGGGCGCTGTTTCCGGCGCTGCTTTATATGGTGCTGAAGAGTTACTTGGCCGCGCTGGAGCGGACCCAGATCGTGCTGTGGGTGTCGGTTCTGGCGGCGGCGCTGAATGCGCTCATCAACTATATGCTGATCTTTGGCAATTGGGGCGCGCCGGAACTGGGGGTGACCGGGGCGGCGCTGGCCTCGCTGGCGACCAATGTTTTTGCCTGCATCTTTGTGCTGATATACGCGCTGAAGGCGCTGCCAGAGCATGAGCTGTTGAAGAATTTCCAGCGTCCCGACTGGGAGATGCTGAGCCGGGTGCTGCGTCTGGGCCTGCCAATTGGTCTGACCAACCTCAGCGAGACCAGCCTGTTTGCCGCCTCGGCGATGATGATGGGCTGGCTTGGCACCGTGGCGCTGGGCGCACATGGCATTGCGCTGTCTCTGGGCGGGCTGGCGTTCATGATGCATCTGGGGCTCTCCAATGCGGCGACGATCCGGGCCGGCAATGCCTTTGGTCGTGGCGACCGGGACCATATGGCGCGCGGCGCGCGCGTGGTGATGGCGATGTCGCTGGGGCTGTCGGTGCTGGGGATGATCCTGTTTCTGGCGGTGCCCGAGGCGCTGATTTCGCTGTTCCTGTCGCCGGATGACCCGGACCGGGCCGAAATCGTGCTGATTGGCAGCGTGCTCTTGGCGGCGGCGGCGCTGTTTCAGCTGATGGACGGGATGCAGGTGATCGCGCTGGGGCTGCTGCGCGGGGTGCAGGACACCGGCGTGCCGATGGTGATTGCGGCGCTCAGCTATTGGGCGGTTGGGATCCCGGCGTCGTATCTCCTCGGCTTTACCTTCGACATGGGCGGGCTTGGGGTCTGGCTGGGGCTGGTGCTGGGTCTGACGGCGGCGGGGGTGTTCCTGATGATCCGGTTCTGGCGCCGCTCGATCAAGCTGGTCGGCACATCGAAAACCGCCGCCGCGCGGTAGCGGTCAGCGCATCAGGCCACTGTGCTGTGAAGGTGCGCGCCCCCTGTGCCATCGCGCCGGTATTTCGAGCTGAACTTGC
The DNA here is from genome assembly GCF_003443595.1 of Phaeobacter sp. LSS9. Taxonomy (NCBI): domain Bacteria; kingdom Pseudomonadati; phylum Pseudomonadota; class Alphaproteobacteria; order Rhodobacterales; family Roseobacteraceae; genus Phaeobacter; species Phaeobacter sp. LSS9. The sequence goes on along the minus strand of NZ_CP031956.1, from coordinate 1,270,342 downwards.
GAGGAGACCTGTGGGCGCCGTATGTGCTGAATGTCGGAAGTGCGGACTAAGCTGCCGTTCGCTACTTCAGTCTGAACAGTATCTCGCGTTCGCCAGACATGTTGAGATCATCTGTAAAGCCAGATTTCTCTGGCATCGCAGCTTTTCAGCAGGTTTCGCATGGGGATGTTGGATGCCTCGGTAGAGGTGTAAAGCCGAAGCCATTGTGCGGCCAGCCTAGCACCCTCGACTAGGTCGCGACCTACGCCCTGCCTCCGCGATGAGGGGGCCACACAGACAATCGAGTGAAGCGGCCACCCCATGAACTCGGAATGAGCGACCTTGGCGTAGCCAACTACCGCACTTTCCAGCGTCGCGACCAAGAGGCTGCCCTGCTGCATGTCGATCCGTCGATCACCCATAAACTCGTCAAAACCCTTGAGCGCGGGATAATCACTAATGTCACAAGGTCTGATTGTTGATGCGGTCACGTGGGCCCTCCGCAAGTGACTATCAGGCCTAAAAACACGCAATGCAACGACAGCTTCGGGCTCAAAGCCAACAATGCGCTCTGAGCCCAGACTGTTATGTCCCAGCGTCCTATCCTGTGAAACGCTGCTTCTTCTGCGTTCCCTTTGTAGGAAGGTGTTTCGCTGCCGCCTTTGGTGGCAGCTGCGATGGGTCAGTTGCTGATGGGGGACAGCAGATCCGGGTTGGTGACCAGATTGCGGACGCCGTGGGCGTGGGTTTCGTCGAAATGATTGTGCTCCAGCCAGGCGCCGACGCTGTGGATATTGACCCGGATCACCTTGGGTCGGACGCTCCAGGTGACCTGAAACGGGGAACCCTTGGTGTTGTAGCCCGGCCCGGTGGTGGAGCCTGCATAGCGCACCGGGGTGCCGGTGTTGCTGGGGATGTTCTGCGCCTGATAGAGGTTGTTGCGGACGGTCAGGCGGGTCAGCTCCTCGAAATCGGCAGCGCTGGGGTCGTTGACCAGGACATAGACCTGTGCCTCTACCCGCAGTTGCGGGTTGCCGATGGCCTCACTCAGGCAGGCGCCAAGCGTCGGGCCGGGGGTCACCTGTGCGGTGGTGTGGACGTAATGCACCTCAATCGTGTCGCCGGGCACCAGATCGCCATGGCCGCCCTCCGCCCCGATGGGGCTGTCCAGCGGGGCCAGTTCCGCCGCTGACAGGGTGCCGTCGAATTGATAGCCGCTGCCATACCCCTTGCCATCGCCATTGCCTGCGTAGGTGGTGAATTCACCGCCGCGATGTTCGGCATTCTCATGAAAGTGAATATTGCAGAGGTTCATTTGCGATGCCGGTGGTGCCTCTGCGAAGAAGCGCAGGTTATGTCCCCCGGCGTCGTCGATATCGCGGGGCGATTGCGGGCCAAAGCCTGCGCCAAAGGTGGACATGGCCAGTGCGGCGCGTTGCCTGTCCATCTCGCCATCTTTTGCTGTTTCCGATGTGTCGGCGGCGATTGCTGCACCATGGGAAAGGGTCAGGGCGGCAACGGCGGGAACGATCAAACGATATGATGGCATCATGAATCCTGTTTTGACTGAGGTCACTGGTAACGGTGGCGGCAGGCGTGGACTGGCGCGAAACCAAACAGGGGCGAGGTGATCACGTCACAATCCGCATTGCCGCCTTTGTTTCTTAGTTTGAGTGTGTGACGATAGTCTTAATCGGCCTATGGTTGCAGATCAATGCCGTGCCAGACGGCCGTGTCCGGGATCGCTGTGCCAAAGATGCAGGATGTTACGCGAGGTCTTGGATCTGGTGGGATCAGATCAGGAGCCGTCGCTGTCCTTGGCGGCTTTCAGCAGCCGGTCGGCCTTCTTGCGCACCAGAACCGAGCGCAGATCATGCATTGCCAGCAGCATCTGGTCGGTGATTTCGTCCAGTTGTGCGTCGCTGGCCTTGCTCTGGGCCCAATGAGCGGTGAGGTTCAGGTGGTCGATGGCGCGGTGGATGTCATCCATATCCCGCGCTGCCAGGGTGCGGCTGCGTTGCGCCATCCAGTCACGAATGGCGCTCAGATCCTCGGCGCTGAGGATGCGGTCACCATGCGGGCGGATCTCGCCATTGCGCAGCTTGACCACGGCGATCTGATCCATGTCCAGCCGCCGCTGGTGGTTTTCGCTGTCGACGCGGAACACAAAGGCGCCGTTGTCGCGCACGCGAAAGTAATAGTCTGGCAGGGCGGCGGGCATGTGGGGGCCTCCGGTCAGCGCAACGCGGCGCAGAAGGCCTGAATGCGGCGGCAGGCCTCGGTCAGGGTTTCATCGGCAGCGGCGTAGCTGATGCGGAAGTTTGGTGACAACCCATAGGCCGCGCCATGCACCACCGCGACATCGGCTTCTTCAAGGAGCGCCTTGGCAAAGGCCTCGTCATCGGTGATCGCAACGCCCCCGGCCGAGGTCCGCCCGATCAGCCCGGCAATCGACGGGTAGACATAGAAAGCGCCATCCGGCACCGGGCAGGCGACGCCGTCAATCTGGCTCAGCATCGAGATCACCAGATCCCGGCGGCGGCGGAACACGGCGGTATTGGGCAGAATATAATCCTGAGTGCCGTTCAGCGCCTCAACGGCTGCCCACTGACTGATGGTGCAGGGGTTGGAGGTGGACTGCGACTGGATCTTGCGCATGGCGTCAATCAGCGGCTTTGGCCCCGCCGCATAACCGATGCGCCAGCCGGTCATCGCATAGGCCTTGGAGACGCCGTTACAGGTGAGCGTGCGATCATACAGCTGCGGCTCAACCTGCGCCGGGGTGCAGAAGGTGAAATCGTCAAACACCAGATGCTCATACATGTCATCGGTCATCACCCAGACATGAGGATGGCGCAGCAAAACATCGGTCAGCGCCTTCAGCTCATTCGGGTGATACCCGGCGCCAGTGGGATTGGAGGGGGAATTGAAGATGAACCATTTGGTTTTGGGCGTAATGGCCGCCTCAAGCTGATCCGGGGTGATCTTGAACCCGGTTTCCAGTGTGGATTCCACGCAGACAGGGGTGCCGCCCGCCAGCCGCACCATATCAGGGTAGGACACCCAGTAGGGGGCAGGAATGACCACCTCGTCACCGGGGTTCAGCGTCGCCATCAGCGCATTATAGAGGATCTGTTTGCCGCCGGTGCCGACTGAAACCTGCGCGGGGGTATAGTCCAACCCATTGTCGCGGGAGAATTTATCGCAGACCGCTTGCTTCAGCTCGGCGATGCCATCGGGGGCGGTGTATTTGGTCTTGCCTGCCTGGATGGCGCGGATCGCCGCCTCCTTGATATTGTCGGGGGTGTCGAAATCTGGCTCCCCGGCGCTCAGCCCGATTACATCGCGGCCCGCAGCGCGCAATTCCCCGGCCAGCGTGGTGATCGCGATGGAGGGGGACGGTTTGACGCGGGCGAGGCTATCGGACAGGAATTGCATGGAAAGACCTCTGTTTGAATGTCATGTAGAACTGTCATAGGGTGCCGCTAACTGTCGATCAAGCGCGATCAAAGGGCAGGCAAACCGATAGGCCAACAGGAGCGGGCAAATGAGCAACGACGACATGAATTGGTATGGTCCGGAGGCCGCAACCTTTGGTGACCGTGTGGCGGCTGCGCGGGATGCTGCGGGCATGACACAGGCACAGCTGGCGCGCCGGCTGGGGATCAAAAAGGCGACGCTGGCAGGCTGGGAACAGGACCTGTCGGAGCCGCGTGCCAACAAGCTGTCGATGATGGCGGGGCTGTTGAATGTATCCATGCGCTGGCTTCTGACCGGTGAGGGCGAGGGCATGGAAGCCCCGGCAGGCGAACAGGTACCGCAGGATCTGGCAGCGGTCATGACTGAACTGCGCCAGCTGCGCGAAGAGCTGCGCGGCAATGCTGACCGGGCGGCCCGGCTGGAGAAACGTCTGCGTCTGGTGATGGAAGGCAGCGCCCAATGAGTGAGCTGCCCGCCCATCGTCTGAAGCGGTTGCAGATGCGGTCCATGCGCCGGGGGATCAAGGAGATGGACATTCTCCTGTCGGCCTATGCCGAACGGAACCTGGCTGGGATGGCCCCGGCTGAGCTGGATCTCTATGATCTGCTGTTGCAGGAAAACGATCAGGATCTCTACCAGTGGGTGACGGGTCAGGTGGCCGCCCCGGCGCAGTTCGCTGCGCTGGTTGGCGACATATCGCAAACCCATCAAAAAGAATAAAATTTCAGCTTAACGGATTTTTCGGGAATTTTCCGCATTGTGGCTCGCAGACACCATCGAGTCGGAGATGCGGATGAGTATGGAAATGCCAATCGGCCAGCAGGACACCAAGGGGTTCATGACTGGCTATCTTGAGGCGCTCGCAATGGTTGAGCGTCTTCACCGTCTGCTGCTGGACGTGATCAAGGACGAGTTTGAGCGCGTCGGCGTGCTGGAGATCAATGCGGTCCAGGCGCTGTTGCTGTTCAATATCGGCAATAATGAAGTCACGGCAGGCGAACTGAAATCACGCGGCTATTATCAGGGCAGCAACGTCAGCTACAACCTGAAGAAACTGGTCGAAATGGGCTATATGCACCACCAGCGTTGCGAGATTGATCGCCGTTCGGTCCGGGTGCGCCTGACAGAGCGCGGTCGCGAAATCCGCGATATCGTCGCGGCCCTGTTCTCGCGCCATGCCGAAGGGCTGGAAGGCAAGGATGTAATCAGCAGCGAAGGGATCGCGGATATCACAGCCTCGCTGAAGCGTGTGGAACGCTACTGGTCTGACCAGATCCGTTACATCTACTAAGCCTTTGTTTGCAGGCCTGAATGGTTTGCACCTTATCGGTCGCAACGCATATTTCGCACCGGCAGAATGCCGTATCTTTGCGATATGCCTGACCCATTTGATTTGCTGCCGGGCAGCTGATCTGACCAAGCCACACCGACGCAGACCAGGCAGAACGCCGGGGATGTGACCGGATCCGGGACCAGAAGGGCCATCAGGCTTGGCTTATGTTTTGAGTGACCACAGCGTAGCTGAAACACCACCGGGACAACCGGCTGGTGCGTTTTGGCGTGGGGTGATGTGCCCTTGCTGAGTGTGTCGGTGAGGTGCTGACTGATATCTGGCCCTAGCGGTGCATTTTAGGAGCTGAGAGTGCGATGGCAGACAGATTCGGATCATCAGGATCTGCACGGGTATCCGGCCTGATCCGCTGGTGCGCCTGTGGCCGATCGCAGCCGTGACAGCGCGGTGCATGATACCACAGGGCAGGTCGAAAGCGCGATCCGCCCTGTGGTTTCAGTGATCAGCAGCTCTAAGCAGACCAGCAGTCAGACTTACCAGCTGCCGGTGTTTTCCATGCTGGCCCAAGGCTCTGCCGGGTCCAGCGAGTCGCCGTTCTGCAGCAGCTCGATCGAGATGTTGTCGGGAGAGCGCACAAAGGCCATGTGCCCATCGCGCGGGGGGCGATTGATGGTCACACCATTGTCCATCAGATGCTGGCAGGTGGCATAGATATCATCAACACCGTAGGCCAGATGGCCAAAATGGCGGCTGTCGCTGGGCAGCGCGTCGTCGCCATCCCAATTATAAGTCAGCTCAATCGGGGTGTCCTCCTGGCCTTCGGCCGCCATGAAGATCAGCGAGAAGCGCCCCTTTTCGCTGTCATAGCGTTTGGTCTCCTTGAGGCCGAGCAATTCGTAAAAGGCCATGGATTTTTCCAGATCTTTGACGCGAACCATTGTGTGCAGATATTTCAGCGGCATAGGTGTCTTCCTCATGTCAGGACGGCTGGCCCAAGCGGCGCGGCGCCCGTGTCGTCTATCTCAGGCCCCAGACCATAATGCGTCCGCTGCCAGTGACCAGAGTGATTGCGGGACCCAAGCGCGAATTAGAATTTAAAACTTGGACTGGATGCCGAGGGAGAGAGACAATTCACGGGACTGGAAGCGGCTGTGATTGCTGTCTTTTTTGCCAGCGCGCAGGCGCAGTGTCGGGGCAAAGCCTGCGTAATCATATTCCTCAAAGAACAGGTTCACATCGGCATAGAGCGATGTGTCCTCGCGCCCGTCAGGCAGGTAGCGGGCGGGAAAGCCCGCAATAAACTGCGGATAGTCAGAGCGCCCCAGGATCAACCCGGTGCTGATTTTGGCCGGTCCCAGAGGTTTGGAAAACTGATATCCCAGTCGCAGCGTCGCGGTGCGATTGGAGGTGTTCACATGGCCCGAACGGGTGTCCCGGAGGGCGACGCTCAGATTGATCTGGTCGCCGTTCAGCAGCTTGCGATTGACCCGCGCGCCAAGGCCGAACACCTCGCCGTCCTGTGAGGGGCCGCGCGCATCCAGCCGCTGCTCTGCCATGCCATCCAGCGTCAGGCCGGTACGGGCCGAAAGCTGCCAGCTGCGCCGGGCGGTCAGTTTGACCAGATCGTAACTCTTTTCGCCGCCATACCAGGCGGTGCCAAAGCTGAGGCCAAGCGCGGCTGAGCCTTGACGCTCCTGCGGGCCAACAGCAAAGGCATGGGTCAGAGAGATCTCGCCATAGGTGGAACCAAACTCGCTGTTGCGGGGCACCGTGGTGCCGGATTGCTGCGCAAGGGTGGCGGCCTTGGCCTTGGCATCCGAGGACAGCGCCACCCGCTGCACATAGGTGCGGGCGCTCAGCGTGGTGAGGCTGGTGCTGCCTTGCTGTAAGCGGCGGCTGAGCGACATGTCGAGCACCCCCACCGTGCCCTCCAGCGCGACCGAACGCGGCCCAAAGCGGCCCAGCGTCGGCACCCCGTCGATCACCTCCAGCGTGCTGTCGGCGCCATTGTTGACGTTGTTGGAGGGCTTCAGCTCGCCGCGCAGCTGGAATGACCAGGGGTTGATGCGCCGCAGCACCTTATAGTCAGCGGCAATGCGTTTTTCGCTAATCTTATCAGGGGCGTGAACAGCGGTGCGGCGCAGCCAGACCTGGGCGAGGGTGGGGCGGGCGTCCTGCACGGCCAGTCGCGCTGCCAGCTGTGCGGCGCGGAATTTCCCGGCACTGTCCGGCGCAAAGCGGTAGGCGCGCGCGGCGGAGCGGCGCCCCGCGCCGGGCAATTTCAGCTGCGCCTGGGCGGCGGCGCGCAGATACCACGCCAGATGATCCTGCCGGTCCGCCCGCAACAGGGCGCGGGTCAGATCAAGCGTCAGCTCGGGTTTGCCGGTGCCAAGGGAATGCGCCGCCAGCAGGCGACCCTGCTCCAGGCTCAGATGCTGTTCGGGGGTCGGCTCTGCCGCAGCGGCTGGCGCCGCAGCAAGCAGCGCCAGAGTGAGGGCTGCGGCCAGGGGGTGCCGCATGGGATCAGGGAACCGGCTGATCGCAGACGGCTGAGCTGTCGGCGGTGCCGCATTGGCCCAGAACGAAGATCCCGTATTCCTCGATGCCGTCAATGCCTTCGACGTGGTTCTGGGCGAACACCGATCCGGCAACGGAGGTGGCGTCGGTCCCGGCAAAGATGCCGCCATAAGTGCCGACATTGGTGCGGGTGCTGTTGACGACCTGCGATGCGGTCCCGGTGAAGGTGCCATTGGCATCAATTGCGGTGGGGGCCAGATCCAGTGTCACCAGCGTTTGCGGCGCGCCGCCATCGACGACTGGCTCAATCTGGCGGTTGTAGATGGTGCCATTGACGATGTTGTCGCCGAAATCCGCGTTGACGAAGGCATCGCCGGTCACCTCAGCGGTCTGGGCCGGGCGCACGTCAGCGGGGGTGCCGGGGGTGACAGGCAGCAGATCGCCGCCGTCGCCTGCGATATTCATCAGGCCCACATAGGTGCCGGCATAGCTGACCACACCGCCGGAGGCCACATCACCGGTTGGGGCGGAATAGCCGCCGCGACGGCCATAGCTGGTACCAGCGAAGTAGTAGGAGAACTGACCGCCGGTGGCGACCGCTACGGCAAAGGCGCCGTCTTCGATTTCGCGGACATAGGCGGTGACGTGACGGTCAAGCGAACTGTCCTGCGCGGTGTAGGCTTCATAGCCCTGCCGGTCGAGCGCCGGGCGGCGGCGGTAGCTGGCGGAAAACGGGGTGTCATCGAGACTGAGCCCGGAGATCACCAACGTGCCCGCAGCCGCGTCATAGGCAACGCTGTCGACATCGGAGGCCAAGACTTCGGGGACAATCGGATCGGTGGTGGTGCCCCCATCGGTGCCGTCATCGGTGTCAAAGGGGTTTGTCCCCCCGCCACAGGCTGACAGAAGGGTGGCTGCCGCAAGTCCTAGCATTGCCCGCTTCATTTGTAGTGACCTCAAATTTTCTTTGTTTGCGGCAGTGTCTTGTCGTGGTTGCGGAAAGTCAATTGAATTGCCGCCACGCTCGCGCGGTTGCCGGGGGAGCGTGGCGGTTCGGTGACCTTTTTTTCGCAGGCGCGCTGGCGGGTACTGGCAGGCTGTGCTCCAGCGACGCAATAGGGCGTTAAGACGCCGTGATCCGACCGGACAGCCCTTGAGATCAGAGGCGCGGGCGGGCTAGACAGGAAGGACCTTGCGGGTGCCGCCAGCACCCCGTGCGGAGACGATCAGCGGAGACGATCACGAGGGGGAGGTCACCATGCGCCAGTACCACGAGGCCTTGCAATATATACTGGATCACGGCGAGGCGAGCAGCGACCGGACCGGCACCGGTACCCTATCCTGTTTTGGGATGCAGACCCGGTATCCGCTGGCGGATGGGTTTCCGCTTGTGACCACCAAGAAGCTGCATCTGCGCTCAATCATTCACGAACTGCTGTGGTTCCTGTCCGGCGACACCAATATCGGCTACCTCAAGGACAATGGGGTGTCGATCTGGGACGAATGGGCGGATGAGAATGGCGATCTTGGTCCAGTTTATGGCCATCAGTGGCGGCATTTCCCACGGCTGGAGCTGGCGGACGGCACGACCGGGGAGGAGCCGCTCTATCGTGCGGGCACAGTGGATCAAATCGCCAATCTGGTAGATATGATCCGCAACAGCCCCGACAGTCGCCGCCTGATTGTGACTGCCTGGAACCCTGCGGATGTGCCCGATATGGCGCTGCCACCCTGTCATACGCTGTGGCAGGTGCGGGTGCAGGGGCGGCGGATGCACCTTCAGCTGTATCAGCGGTCTGCGGATATGTTTCTGGGGGTACCTTTCAACATCGCCTCTTATGCGCTGCTGTTGAAAATGCTGGCGCATGTGACCGGGTATGAGGCGGGGGATTTCATTCACACCATCGGTGACGCGCATATCTATTCCAATCATATGGATCAGGTGAACCTGCAATTGTCACGCGAGCCGCAGCCGCTGCCGGAGCTGCGCATCAATCGCGATGTGCCGTCCATTTTTGAGTTCAAATACGAAGATTTCGACGTGCTGAATTACACCCCGGACCCGGGCATCAAGGCCCCGGTCGCGGTTTGAGAAAGGACTGAGATGATCACGCTTATTGTTGCCCGCGACCAGAATGGCGCCATTGGCAAGGACAACACGATCCCCTGGCATGCGCCGGAGGATCTGAAGTCTTTTCAGCGCGAAACGCTGGGCGGGGCATTGATCATGGGGCGCAATACCTGGGATAGCCTGCCGGTGAAGCCGTTGAAAAACCGGCTCAATTTGGTGGTGTCCTCGGATCCTGAGGCCGCCGATCTGGTCTATCCCAGCATTGAGGCGGCGCTGGCGGAGGCGCGCGCACAGGGCTATCACCGGATTTATGGCATTGGCGGGGCTGGCATTTACAAGGGCATGATGGATATGGCCGACAGGATGCTGATCACAGAGGTCGAGACTGAGGTGGCGGGCGCTGATACCTATTTCCCCAAGTTCCGAGCCGGTGAATGGGGAATCGCCAGCCAGACCCAGATCCGCAGTGAGGCTCCGGCCTGTGTGGTGGTGGAATATCTGCGCCGTTAAGGGCTGACGGGCGTTGAGGCCGCTGGGACAGCGGCCTCTGACCCGCCCAAGTTTGGGCCAGCTTCGTTTACCGTTGGGTGGTCGTTAGATCACCGGCAGCTCGGCGGGGGCGCGGGTGCTGAGCAGGCGGCCCCCTTCTGGTGTCACCACGATGTTTTCCTCATGTACCATCATCAGCCCGTCGCCGTATGACAGCGAGGGTTCCAGCGTCAGCACCATGTTTTCTTGCAGCTCGGTGGTGTCGAAGGCGGCGTGTGAGGGCTGTTCGGTCAGCTGCAACCCCAGCCCATGGCCCAGACGGCCAATATCACCGCCGCTGTCGTCCATTTCCGCAATCACGGCGGACATCGCCTGAAACAGATCGCGGCACCTGTTGCCGGGACGGGCGGCAGCCAGCCCGGCTTCGGTGGCGCGCCACAAGACGTCATAGGCGCGCCGGGCGGTGTCATCGGCCCGGCCAATGGCCCAGTTGCGGTCGAAATCGCAGTAATAGCCATCAAGCACCATGCCGCTGTCCAGCATCAGGATATCGCCTGCCGCCAGAGGCGTGGCATCAGGGGGCGAAATCACATCAGCGTAGCCGCCCGGCGCGCTGGCCCCGACCACATAGGGCACGCCATCGGCACCCTGCGCCAGCGCCTCGCGGCGAAAGGCGCGGAACACCTCGTCCAGCGGCACGCCTTCGCGGGCGAAGTCCGGCACCGCGGCAAAGGTGGCCGAGCCAATGGCGCAGATCCGGGCGAGTTTGTCGATCTCAGCTGCGGATTTCACCATTCGAAGGCCCTGCACGAGATGCGTGGCATCGTGGATATGCAGATCGGGCAGCGCGGCCATCAGCCGTTCCCAATCGCCGAGCGGCATCCTCAGATGGGTTTCATGCCCCTTCATTACGCCCAAGCTGCGAAGCGGAGACAGTGCCTCCGTGAGCAGGCTGATGCCATCATCCTGAGGGGCGGGCGCAGACCAGGTGCGGATATCGTCGATCCAGCTGCGGCGCATCAGGCTGGCGCCGATTTCGGGGATGACGGCAATCGGCTTGCCACTGGCGGGGATCAGCACGAACCACGGGCGCGTCGGGCTTTGCCAGAACAGGGTCTGAAAGCCGGTAAAATACTGCACCTCCGGTTCGCTCATCACCAAAATTGCGTCCAGACCGGCCTCCGCCATGCGGCTCTGGGCAAGCTGGGTGCGGGCGGCGTATTCGGCCTCGGGAAATCCGCGCAGGGCAGGGGCTGGTGTCATGGGGGCCTCATTGGTGGTGCGATAGTGGTGCGATTGCCTGTCGGGGCGCTGTCCCCGCAAGAGGGACCAGCGTGAAGGGGAGAAAAGCGGGCTAGAGTGTTGGCGTCAGCGCCCGGCCCGGATGGTTGAACAGCTGGCCAAAGCCATTGAGCTGATCCGCGATCCCGGCCCGGCGCAGGCAGGACCACATCAGCGCCTGATTGGAGGTGATCACCGGCTTGCCTGCGGCCTGTTCGATCTCCTCCACCACTTCCAGCGTGCGCGTGCCGCTGCAAGAGAGGAAGATCGCCTCCGCGTCCGGCTGGTCGATTTCCAGCGCGAATTCCTTCCAATAGGCGGGTTCCACCTGACCAAATTCCACACCGGTTTCCAGCTGCAGCCCCTGAATGTCGAGGATATCAAACCCTGCCGCCAGCAGATACTCGGCCTCGGCGGTGTTGATATCATCAAGGTAGGGTGTGCCCACCACGATCCGTTTTGCACCCACCTCGCGCAGGGCATCCATCACGCCGGTGACGATGGACATGGGCCGGGTATAGGGCGCGCCCTTGTGGATCTCGCGAAAGACGTTTTCCTCCCGGCAGACGATGGACCCGGAGGTGCAGCAATAGGCAATCACCGCAGGTTTCATGTCCGGTTGCAGCCGCCCGGCTGCGTCGGCCATGTGATCGATATGACGCGCCAGCGTTTCATTCGTGGTATAGTCATCCGTTCTGAGCCGGGTGATATGGACGCCGACGCCTTCGGGTGCCATGGCGAAGAGGTCCGCCTCACAGGCGAGATCCGTGGACATCAGAATGAAGCCGAGACTGGCGCGATGGGCCGTGCCCTTGCCCATCAGCGGTGTGCGGGAGCGGGACTGGATGGTTTGACCGGATCTGAACATTTGCAGAGTACGCTCCTGCGTGGGGGTGGATGAGGGGCTAGCCGCTGTGGCTCAGGGTTGCTCATGTTGATCGAGAACTTCTTTGGCGGCACGGAAACACTCAAGACCCTGCGGGACGCCGCAATAGATCGCAACCGCATGGATGATGGCGCGGATTTCTTCGCGGCTGACACCGTTGTTCAACGCGCCCCGGCAATGCAGTTCCCATTCGTGCATCTTGCCAAGGGCGCCGATCATGGCGAGGTTCATCATCGAGCGGGTCTTGGCATCAATCGTCTCATCGCCCCAGCCAAACCCCCAGCACCAGGCTGTCATGGCTTCTTGGAACGGGCGGGTAAAGTCATCGGCGGCGGCGAGGTTGTTTTCGACATACGCGGCACCAAGGGTCGCCTTGCGTTGCTCCAGACCTTTCAGGAACAGGTCTTCGTCAAAGCTGCTGGTTTGCGGCGCGGCGTCAGAGGGCGTGTTGCTCATTGGGACGGTCCTTTAAGTGTCCAATCCTTCGACGATAGCGATCTGCGCGGAGCAGGCGGCCTGTCGGTGGGTGCGGGCGGATTGATATTCGGGCGAGTGGTAGCAGGCGAGGGCGGTGGCCTTGCTGTCGAATTCGATGACGACATGGCGCTGATAGGCTGTCCCCTCCAGCGTCTCCGCCGCGCCACCCCGTGCCAGAAACCGCGCGCCATATCTGGCAAAGGCCGCAGGCGCCTGCTGTTGATAGCCCGCATAGCGATCAGGATCGGTGACTGTGACAAAGGCGATCCAATATCCTTTAGCCATTTGGCGTCTCTTCAGCTGTTGGCGCAGGGTCTTTCAGGAACCGCTGCGCAGTTTGGGCCGCGTCGGCAATATGCGCTTCAACCGCTTTGCGCGCCCTGTCCGGGTCGCGGCTGAGAATGGCATCATGGATCGCGGTCATATGGCTCATCCCTGAGGTTTCGCGGTCCTTTGCCGCGATGGTCAAGGCCCGCAACCGGCTGATCCGCCCGTTCAGGCGCTGCACGATGTCCCAGGCAATGCTGTGGCCCGCCTCCATAAAGATAAGCTGATAAAAATCAGTGGTGGCGCGCAGCAGGTTGCTCCACTCGGTATCGGCCATTGTGGCCTCCACCGTATCAAGCGCGCGGGTCAGCTTGCCAGCGAATGCCGGTCTTTGTTGCATGGCGCAGCCGGCAGCAGCGGACCCTTCCAGCTGGCGGCGCACGTCGTAGATCTGGCGGGCCTGATCCCAAGAGAGCCGCGCAACGACCGGTCCGCGATTGGGGATGATCTCGACCAGCCCCTCTGCCTCAAGATAGCGAATCGTTTCGCGCACGACGGTCCGGCTCACGCCGAGCTGATCGCAGAGCGGGCGCTCTACCAACCGTTCACCGGGCGCAAAATGTCCGTCGATAATGGCCTCGCGCATCCGGTCCTGCACAATATCTCGCAGAGTTTGCGGCGCCTTGTCGATTTTTCGGAGCGTTGTCTGAGGGCTGTCCATGACTTTCTCTTAGCAACCGACTCTGGCTGCGGCAAGTATGATTGACATATCGTATAATGGTATACCATGATACCAGAAGATTGCCGCTTAGGAGACGCTCATGCCCGCTGCCATTCGCAAAACGCTGCTTCATGTCGAAAACACATTGATCGAAGGGGGCAAGACCGCGCCAAGCCCGCTCACCATGATCGCGGCCATGACAGTGATTCAGAACCCATGGGCCGGACAGGGATTTGTCGAGGATCTGGGGCCGCAGATCCGGGACTGCGCGCCGGGCTTGGGCCTTTTGCTGACGGAGATGATTCTGGAGGCGGCAGGCGGCGGCGACCGGGTCGAAGGCTATGGGAAATCCGCGATTGTCGGCCTCAATGGTGAGGTCGAACACGCCTCGGCGCTGATCCACACGCTGCAATTCGGCAACCATTATCGCAACGCGGTGGGGGCGAAATCCTACCTGTCATTCTGCAACACCCGCGGACCTGCCAATGCGCCGTTGATGATTCCGCTGATGGACAAGAACGACGGGGGCAAGCGATCCCACTACCTGACGATCCAGACGTCTGTCGCGGATGCGCCAGCCGCTGATGAGATCCTGATTGCGCTGGGAGCCTCTATCGGGGGCCGTCCGCACCACCGAATCGGCGACCGCTATCAGGATTTGAAAGAGCTTGGCCATGACGTCGACAATCCTGCAGCTGTCTGAGGCTGGACGCAGGGTCGCCCTGCGGGATACGGGGGCGGGCGCGCCGCTGGTCCTGTTGCATGGCGTCGGTATGCAATCCGCCGCCTGGGGGCCGCAGATTGCGGATCTGAGCCGGAGCCACCGGGTCATCGCGCTGGATCTCCCCGGACATGGCGGCAGTGATCCGCTGCCTATAGGGAGTGAGCTGCCGGATTTTGTCGCTTGGCTGAAGGCAGTGGTGCAGGCGCTGGATCTCGGTTCTGTCAGTTTGGCAGGACATTCAATGGGGGCGTTAATCGCGACTGGTTTTGCTGTAGAGCACCCTGCAATGACCCGCCGGGTGGCACTGCTGAATGGGGTCTACCGACGCACGCCGCAGGCACGGGCGGCTGTGCTCGCCCGTGCTGCCGAAATCGGGGCTGGTCAGCTGGATCTGGCAACGCCGTTGGCACGCTGGTTTGGTGAGACACCTGCTGACATCAGCGCCCGCGACCGGGTTGCGGGCTGGCTGGGGACGGTTGATCCAGCAGGCTATGCCACCGCCTACGGCGCTTTTGCGCGGGGGGATGCGACCTATGCCCACCGTCTGAGAGAGATCGCCTGCCCCTTCCTCGCCGTCACCGGCGATGGTGATCCCAATTCCACCCCGGCCATGGCGCAGGAGATGGCCGCGCAGGCGCAGCACGGACGCGCCATCGTCATCACCGGCCATCGCCATATGGTGAATCTGACAGCGCCTGATGTGATCACCGCTCATCTGCGCGACTGGCTGGCAACCGCCCCTGAGGAGACATATCATGACATCGCTTGATCCGCGCGCCTTGCGCCATGCCTTTGGCAGTTTCATGACCGGTGTAACGGTTGTGACCTCCCATGATCAAAGCGGCCAGCCGATTGGCTTTACTGCCAACTCTTTTACCTCCGTCTCGCTTGATCCGCCGCTGGTGCTGGTGTGCTTGGCCAACCAGTCGCGCAACTATGATGCGCTGGTCAACGGCGACGGGTTTGCCGTCAATGTGCTGGCGGAAACTCAGACGGAGATATCCAACACCTTTGCCCGATCGGCCGAAGATCGCTTTGCCGGAGTCAACTGGCACAAGGGGCCAGCGGGATCACCGCTGATCGACGGGGTGTCTGCTTGGTTCGATTGCAGCCTGCACAAGACGGTTGAGGCGGGCGATCATGTGATCCTGATTGGTGAGGTGAAAGCCTTTGACGTCAGCCCGCATCCGGGGCTGGGTTATGCGCGCGGCGCCTATGTCACGGCCGCGACCACTGCAGAACCTGCCGGAACCGGGCCTGATCTCGTGGTCTCCGCCCTGATCGAACGCAACGGAGAGGTGCTGCTGGTCGATGATGGGCAAGGTGGCGCGACGCTGCCAGAGGCGCTGGCTGGTCCCGATGGGGCCGCTGCCACGGTGCGCCAGTTGATTGCCGATACCGGGCTCACGGCTGAGCCGGGCTTTGTCTATTCGGTGTTTGAGGATGTCGCGCGCAAACGCCAGCATATCGCCTTTCTCTGTCAGGCAGGGGCAGGTGCGCCGACGCGCGGAACCTTTGTGCCGCTGGCGCAGGACGGGGCGGCTGAAGCAGGTCTTGAGGACATCAGCGATCCGTCGATCCTGACCATGCTGGAGCGGTTCGCCCGCGAGGCAGCATTGGGGGATTTCGGGATCTATTCCGGCAATCAACGCAGCGGCGAAATCCGCCAGATCGCATAACGATAGGTGATACATGCGCTTTTCTCTTTTTGTTCATATGGAACGGACCTCGGCGGACCAGGATCAACAGCGGCTCTATGATGAGTTCGTCGCCTTGGCCAAGATTGCCGATGAGGGCGGTATGCACGCAGTCTGGACCGGAGAGCATCACGGGATGGATTTCACCATCGCGCCGAACCCGTTTCTGAACCTTGTCGATCTGGCCCGCCAGACCCGAAATGTGCGGTTGGGAACCGGCACGATCATCGCGCCGTTCTGGCATCCAATCCGGCTCGCGGGGGAGGCGGCGATGACCGATCTGATCACCGAGGGGCGGTTGGAGCTTGGCATTGCGCGCGGCGCCTATATTTACGAATACGAACGGATGGTGCCGGGTATGGATGCCTGGGACGCAGGCCAGCGAATGCGGGAGCTGATCCCGGCGATCCAGGGGTTGTGGCGGGGCGACTACGCACAAGAGGACACCTATCATTCCTTCCCGGCCACGACATCCTCACCCAAGCCGCGACAGGAAAACGGCCCCCCGATCTGGGTCGCAGCACGCGACCCCAACAGCCATGAATTTGCCATCGCCAATGGCTGCCATGTGCAGGTGACGCCCTTGTGGCAAGGGGATGAGGAGATCACCCGGCTGATTGAGACGTTCAACGACGCCTGCGCCAAATACCCTGACCTGCAGCGCCCGGATATCATGCTGTTGAACCACACCTATATTGCTGCAGATGCCGCCGATGTGCAGCAGGCGGCGGAAGAAATCAACCGGTTTTATTGCTACTTCGGCGCCTGGTTCAAGAACGAGCGCCCGGTGTCGCAGGGGCTGATCGCGCCGTTGAGCGAGGCGGAAATCGCGGCCCATCCGTTCTATTCGCCGGAGGCGATGCTGCGTGACAATGTGATCGCCACCGCCGAAGATGCGATTGCCCGGATCCGGGGCTATGAGGCGCTGGGGTATGATGAATACAGTTTCTGGATCGACAGCGGGATGAGCTTTGAGCGTAAGAAAGCTTCGCTTGAGCGGTTCATCCGCGATGTTATGCCAGCCTTTGCCTGAAGGGGATCACCATGCAGCAGTTCCAGCAATATATCGGCGGGGTGTTTTCCGACGGCTCTGCCCGTTTTGAGAGCCGCGATCCAGCAAGCGGAGAGGTTTGGGCGATGATGCCTGAGGCCCGCAAGGCGGATGTGGAGGCCGCGGTTGCAGCAGCGCGCGCGGCCTTCCACGCGCCGGGTTGGGCGGGCATGACCGCCACTGCGCGCGGCAAGCTGCTTTTTCGGCTGGCCGATTTGATTGCCGAAAATGCAGAGACCCTGGCCCGGTTGGAGACCCGTGATACTGGCAAGATCATTCGCGAAACCTCCGCCCAGATCGCCTATGTGGCCGACTACTACCGTTACTATGCTGGACTTGCAGACAAGATCGAAGGCGCCCATCTGCCGATTGACAAACCGGATATGGAGGTCTGGTTGCGCCGCGAACCGCTTGGGGTGGTGGCAGCCGTGGTGCCGTGGAATTCGCAGTTGTTTTTGGCGGCGGTCAAGATCGGCCCGGCACTGGCAGCAGGCTGTACTGTTGTGCTGAAGGCATCTGAGGAGGGGCCGGCACCGCTGCTGGAGTTTGCCCGGATCTTTGATCAGGCCGGGTTTCCGGCGGGGGTTTTGAACGTCATCACCGGATTTGGCGCCGATTGCGGCGCGGTGCTGACGTCCCATCCTGGGATTGATCACGTGGCATTCACCGGCGGGCCGGAGACCGCGCGCCATGTTGTGCGCAATTCAGCCGAGAACCTCGCCTCCACCTCTCTGGAACTGGGCGGAAAATCCCCCTTCATCGTGTTTGAAGACGCAGATATCGACAGCGCGGTCAATGCGCAGGTCTCTGCCATCTTTGCCGCGACAGGGCAAAGCTGCGTGGCTGGGTCTCGGCTGATCATTTCCAACCAAATCAAGGCGCAGTTTCTGCACCGGTTGAAGGAAAAAGCCGAGAACATCCGGATCGGTGCGCCAGAGCTACCCGAGACCGAGATTGGACCGCTCTGCACCGGTGCCCAGCTCAGCCGGGCCGAGGAACTGATCGTTGCCTCCTTGTCCGCTGGGGCGCAGCTTGTCACAGGCGGGCAGCGGCTGGAGCAAAGGGGGAATTTCTTTCCGCCGACCATACTCGATTGCTCTGAGGCACCCGAGGCGCCCTGTTTGCGGGAGGAATTCTTTGGCCCGGTCCTGTCGGTGCGCGGGTTCGACACTGAGGCTGAGGCGCTGGCGCTGGCCAATGACACTGACCATGGCCTTGCATCTGGCGTCTTCACCCGAGATCTCACCCGCGCGCATCGGATGATCCGGGGCATTCGGGCCGGCATTGTTTGGGTCAATACCTATCGTGCCGTCAGCCCGATTGCGCCCTTTGGCGGGCAGGGGCTGTCAGGCCATGGGCGCGAGGGCGGATTGCAGGCTGCGCTGGATTACACAAGGGTCAAGACGGTCTGGCTGCGCACCAGCGATGATCCCATTGCGGATCCCTTTGTCATGCGGTGACCGTCAGACGGCCGACGAACAGGCGGATACTGATGGGGTCATTTGGTGGTGCGGCAGGCTGCGCCCGAGGGTCACCCTCGGCGCAGCCGTATCGCGATCATTGGGGGCGAATGTCGCTGGCCATCTGGCGACCATCGCGCCCTTCGGTCATCTCGAAATCAACTTTTTGATTATCCGCCAGGCCGGTCAGCCCCGACCGTTCAACCTGTGAGATGTGCACAAACACATCTTTGCCGCCGCCTTCCGGCTCGATAAAGCCATAGCCCTTGGTTGTATTGAACCATTTCACGGTGCCACTCGCCATGTTCCCGTGTCTCCTTCCTTCTAGTGAGCCGCCGTGAAAAAACGATAATTTCATGTTTCCGGGCGACATGATCGGTTCCGCCGCAGTGCGCTGACAGAACAGGCCGGGGAGATTGTCCCAACCCGGTTTTAACTTTTGCACGGACCATGTAAAAATCAAGCAAAACAGTGTGGCTCTACCATAAATTGTGCTGAGCCGCCCCCTCGGGAAAGGAAAAACATGCAACTTTATGGATTGAAGACCTGTGACACCTGCCGCAAGGCGCTGAAACAGCTGCCGGAGGCGCAGCTGGTCGATGTGCGCGCCGATGGTGTGCCGGAGGCCGTTCTCACAGCAGCCTTGGCGCAGTTTGGCGATCGTCTGGTCAATACCCGCTCCACCACATGGCGCGGATTGAGCGAGGCGGAGCGGGCGACGGATCCCATAGCGCTGCTGAAGGTCCATCCGGCGCTGATGAAACGTCCGCTGATCAAATCAGGGGGCGATCTGCACCTCGGCTGGGATGCCAAAACCAAGGCGGCCCTTGGCGTTGAGGGCTAGGATCCCCATGTCAGTTCCGGAGTAGATGAGGAGAGCGGCAATGCGCAATGCAGCGCTGGTGCTGGGCATCGTGGCCGGGCTGATTGGCATGGTGGTTGGGTTTGCGGGATATGGCTATACCGCCGCCGTCGAGTATTTTGGCGAGGTCGACGGGATTGCCCGGCAGGTCGAGAATGTCGATCAGCTGCGGCTCTTGGCGGTGATTTCGCCCATTCTGGCGCTGGCGGGCGGCGCGATGGCACTGTCCCGCGCGCTGTGGGGCGGGGTGCTGCTGCTTGCGTCGGCGGCGGGGCTCTATGCCGGGTTCGGGTTGAATGTCTTTACCACCTTCCCGATCTCACTGGCGCTTCTGGCTGGGTTGCTTGCCTTGGCGGCGGGCAAACCGGATGAGCCGAAGGCGCATTTCTGAACCGACATGAATAACGGTCATGAAAAAAGGCGCCGCTGCGGATGCAGGGCGCCTTTTTTGGATTTGAAAGCAGGGCAGATCAGGCGGCGGCAGGCGCGGTGGCGCGTCGTGCCAGCGCATCCAGCGACAGCGGGCCTGCGCCCTTGAACACTAGAACCAGCAGCAGGAATGTCCACATCACCCGCTGATCCACCAGACCTATGGCATTGTCAAAAAGACTGCCCAGTTTGACGCCATGGCCGGTCACATCGACGATGGTCTGCACCCAGATGAAGCCAATGGTGCCAAGGGCGGCCAGCCGGGTGAGCAGCCCGACCAGGATCAGCGCGGGCAGAACATATTCTGCCACCGTCCCGGCAAAAATCACCAACCGCTGAAAGATATTGAGCTGCGAGACATCATAGAGCACGGCCTCAGCCGCATGCGGGAAGATCTGGCCGAAGGCACCGGCGGAAGGCGAGAAGATCGACCCATCCGTCTTCAGCCCGGCGGAGTTCCAGTAGTAAACCAACAGGACCGCCGCAAAGACCAGCCGCGCCAGGGTTGGGACGATGAACGCCGACAATCTGTCGGCCCTGCCGGTGAGAGAGGTGTAGGAGGAAACAAGCGCGTGCATCGGTTATCCTTTGCGATCTAAGTCAATGATTGCACCGCCTTGCAGCAACAGGGCGAGCGGGTGTGAGAGGTCGAAATCCGGGAGGTCGGCCTGAACCTTGGTCAGCGCCTCTTCCAGTGTGGCACCGGAGGTGAGGGCGGTGATCCAGTCGGCACCACCCGCAGGCAGCTCCTGCAGAACTGGATCGAATTCGGGCCGGGTGATCAGCACATCCTGCGCCATATGCCGGGGCTTGGGGGCGTTCTCTTCGGTATTGAAGCGCCAGATGTCATAGATCGGCCAGGGTGAGCGCAGCAGGGCAACGGCGGGGGCCAGCGTCAGCCGGGTCGCCATCAGCGCCTCCGGGGGCAGGGCTGCCAGACGCGCCGGGTCAACCGGCGTGGCGTCGCCCGCGTGATACGCCCGGCGCAGGGCCAGATCGAGCCGCGCCGCATCCGGCAGATAGCCGAGGTGTTTCAGCTGCTCCATCCCGGCAAGAAAATCTGGAAACTCCGCTCCATAGTGCATCATCAGCGGCGAGGAGGGCGGATGGGCGCGCAGATACAGACCCGCCAGCCCATCAAGGTTCTGTTTACCCAAGAGCTTCGCGATCAGGGGAAAGGCGCTGTGCATCGCCTCCGTCAGGGAGACGGCGACATTGTTGCGATAAACGCTGAACCGCCGCCCGGCAGGCTGGCCGGTCGCATCCAGCAGCCCCTCCGGCACCGGCTGCGCCGCATCGATCATGGCGCGGGTGAAATCTGTTTGCGAGACAGTCATGCCGGGACGCGCTCCAGCGCGGATGCGGCGCGCTCTGCCTCGGCGGCCAATACGGGCCAGTCGGGCACATCGGTGTCCCATTCAACCAGGACAGGTTTGGGGCCGGATTTGGCCAGCGTATAATCCAGCAGCGCCCAGACAGGATCCACCACCTCAGCGCCGTGGCTATCAATCAGCAGCGGCTTGCCGTTGTCGTCCTCATCCTCATCATGGCCGCCCAGGTGGATCTCGCCGACCTGATCCAGCGCGAAGGCATCGATATAGCCCTGAGGCGAGAAGTCGAGATTGATGGCAGAAACAAAGACGTTGTTCACATCCAGCAGCAGTCCGCAGCCGGTGCGGCGGGTGATCTCTGCCAGAAACTCCGGCTCTGACCATGTGCTTTCGGCAAAGGCGAGGTAGCTGGACGGGTTTTCCAGCAGCATCCGCCGCCCGATGCTGTCTTGCACCTGATTGATATGATCACAAACCCGCGCCAGCGTGGCATCCGTATAGGGCAGCGGCAGCAGGTCGTTGTAGAAATGGCTGTCATGGGTGGACCAGGCGAGATGCTCAGAAAAACTCGCCGGATTGAGCCAGCCGACCAGATGTTTCAGCCGTGCCAGATGATCGGCATCCAATGCCCCCTCGCCACCGATGGAGAGGCCGACGCCATGGACGGAGATAGCAAACTGTTCGCAGAGGTGGCGCAGCTGCGCCAGCGGGCGGCCACCGTCACCCATGTAGTTTTCGGCGTGGATTTCCAGCCATTTCACCGGGCCAGCATCGGCAAGGATATCGGCAAAATGCTGCGGCTTGTAGCCAACACCGGCTGCGGCGGGCAGGGAAGGGGCGGCGTCCAGCATGGCAGGTCCTCTGATCCGGTTACAAAAAGGGCGGGAGACTGCCCCCGCCCTTGGCCTTAATCCATTGCTTATGCAGGCAGGTCGCGCTCCAGCGGCTCCAGAGAGCCCTTGCGATCGCTGCCATCCGCCATCGCTGGCAGATCCATGCCTTCGCAGCTGCCGGCGTCCACGAGGGTCCAGGCATTGCCCTGATAATCGACGGTCGAGGTGCCGGCGCAGGTGGTGCCAGGACCGGCGGCGCAGTCGTTTTGACCGGCGAGGGAGACGCCATAGCATTTCTCTTTGGACTGGGCAGCAGCCGGGGTGACCATGGCAGAGGTCAGCGCAGCAGCAACGGCACCAGCGACGGCGAGGGATTTTGCAGTGTTGGACATTGGTGTCTTCCTTCTTTGGAAATTGGTTGCGAGGGCGGTGTTACAAGTCAGACATTAGCTCAGGCCGGGAAGTCTTTGAATTCACGAGCCTGTGTCTCACGCGGGCGTCAGCAGCCGTGACCGTATATTACAACCTTCTGGCTGCCGAACCCTTAAAACCATGCGCAAAAAGAAACCGGCCCCGCAAGTGGGGGCCGGTAAATGGGTAAAGATCAGCAAAAGACCGCAGAAATGTTACAGAAGATCCGGCGGCGTTGCCTCAATCGCCAAGGTTTTTGTTACAGCGTCCAGCGCTTCGACCTTGGTCTGTTTCTCGCCCAGACGCCGGACGGAGACGGTGCGCTCTTCAACTTCGCGGTGGCCGACGGCCAGAATGACCGGCACCTTGCCCACGGAATGCTCGCGGACCTTGTAGTTGATCTTCTCGTTTCGGATATCCGCCTCGGCCCGCACACCGGCGGCGCGCAGGGTCTCAACCACTTCGTTCACATAGTCATCCGCGTCCGATGTGATGGAGGCGACAACCACCTGACGCGGCGCCAGCCAAAACGGCAGCTTGCCTGCGTGCTCTTCGATCAGGATGCCGATGAAGCGTTCAAAACTGCCAAGGGTGGCGCGGTGCAGCATGAACGGGCGGTGCTTGCTGCCGTCCTGACCGATGAAATTCGCATCCAGACGTTCCGGCAGGTTAGGATCCACCTGCAGGGTGCCGCACTGCCAGTTCCGGCCAATCGCGTCGGTCAGGGTGAATTCCAGCTTGGGACCGTAGAAGGCACCTTCGCCGTCCAGCAGTTCATAGTCATAGCCCGCCGCCTTGCAGGCATCGCCAAGCGCCTTCTCCACCAGATCCCAGCTTTCATCGCTGCCGATCCGCTTTTCCGGGCGGGTCGAGAGCTTGATGGTCCAGTCGTGGAAGCCAAGATCGGCATAGACCTTCGACAGGAAGGCAATGAACTTGGCGGTTTCAGATTCGATCTGATCCTCGGCGCAGAAGATGTGACCATCATCCTGCGTAAAGCCGCGCACCCGCATGATGCCGTGCAGCGCGCCCGAAGGTTCATAGCGCGCACAGGAGCCGAACTCGGCCATGCGCAGCGGCAGATCGCGGTAGGATTTCAGACCCTGATTGAACACCTGCACGTGACAGGGGCAGTTCATCGGCTTCAGCGCGTTCACGGCCTTTTCACGGGCGTGATCCTCGTCGACCTCAACGATGAACATGTTTTCCTGGTATTTGTCCCAGTGACCCGAGGCCTCCCACAGTTTGCGGTCCACCACCTGCGGGGTGTTCACCTCAACATAGCCGTCACGGTCCTGCATGCGGCGCATGTAATCCTGCAGGGTGGTGTAGATCTTCCAGCCGTTCGGGTGCCAGAAGATTTGGCCGGGGGCCTCTTCCTGCATGTGGAAGAGGTTCATCTCGCGGCCGAGTTTGCGGTGGTCGCGCTTGGCGGCCTCTTCCAGCATATGGAGATGGGCTTTCAGCTTCTCCTTGCCGGTGAAGGCAACGCCATAGATCCGCTGCAGCATGGCGCGGTCGCTGTCGCCGCGCCAATAGGCGCCCGCGATGGACATCAGTTTGAAGGCATCACCCGGCAGCTGGCCGGTGTGCTGCAGGTGCGGGCCACGGCAGAGGTCCTGCCAGTCGCCATGCCAATACATCCGCAGCGGCTCATCGCCGGGGATGCTCTCGATCAGCTCGACCTTATAGGGTTCATTGTTGTCGGTGTAGTGCTGGATCGCGCGGGGGCGGTCCCAGACCTCGGTGCGCACCTCGTCCCGCTTGTTGATGATCTCTTTCATCTTCTTTTCGATGGTGCCGAGATCTTCGGGGGTGAAGGGCTCTGCGCGATCAAAGTCGTAGTACCAGCCGTTTTCAATCACCGGGCCGATGGTGACCTTGGTGTCGGGCCAGATCTCCTGCACCGCGCGCGCCATCACATGGGCCAGATCGTGGCGGATCAGCTCATTGGCCTGCTCTTCGTCCTTCATGGTGTGAAGCGCGATGGAGGCGTCGGTGTCAATCGGCCACTGCAGATCCCAATGCGCGCCGTTCACGGTGGCGGAGATCGCTTTTTTGCCAAGCGAGGTGGAAATAGAGGCTGCGACCTCAGCAGGGGTGATGCCTGCGTCATAGGATCGTGCATTGCCATCGGGGAAGGTGAGAGAGATTTGGGCCATTGTCTGGCTGCTCCTCGTCGGTTTGGCGCCCACTGAACGCCCGGTTGCGGGTTATATGTGTTTTGCCCGTTTGGCAGGGGCGCGCGAGGCTGTCAAGCGGGCGAGCGGCCAGCCCCGCGCGCTCCCCTGGATATTTTGTGCCAGAAGACGCAAAAGCCGGATTAGGGTCCTGGATCACGGGTCGGACTTAGGGGGCAGGAGCTGGCACAGCTTCGCGGATCAGGGCGGAGTAGTCTGGCGTGATGCCCTGGGCCTGCGCCTTGGCGGTGATACTACCAAGGTTGCGCAGCTCCTCGGTGCTGTAGCCTGTCGCCAGTACCCCCTGATCATGGGCGTATTCCGGCAGGTAGCCATTGGCCAGCACCCGCCAGTCCAGCGGCACGTCCTCAACGATGGTGCGGATCATCGTCATCACCACGGTGGTGCAGTTTGAGGTCAGTGAATTATACCATTGGGGCTGCGCGGCCAGCCTGTTTGCGGCATCGACATATTGCATCAGCAGCGCGCGGGCGGTGTCCGGATCGGTGTCGATGCGAAACAGCTGCACGTCCTCGCCGCGGGTATTGGTCCGCGTGCCCACCACGTCGCGCTCATCCGCTGCGATCAACACCAGCGTATTGGTCTTGAACAGATCCGCGATGGGGGAGAAACCACCGCCGACCTGGCGCCGCACCTCCACAGACCAGGCGATATGCGCGCCATCCTCAAAGCCAAAGCTGACCACCATATGCGCCATCTCCGGCCCGGCCCAGTAGGACATGAACAGATCGACGGTCTCCAGCTGGCTGAGGTCATAGCTGCGGGTTTCCCAGCGGGGGGTGAACTCGGTCGGGGTGGTCCAGTCGAAATTGCGCACATCTGTCAGCGTCAGGATATCGCCATCGCGGGTGCCGGTGACCTGCCGCGCGACATCCGGCGACCAGTTGGCCTCTGCCGGAGGTGTGAGGCTCGCCCACCACCAGATCAGCGCCGCAAGCGCGAGACAGAAGGTCGACAGCCCGCGCAAGGCCCGCCCCCGGATCACCGCCCAGAGGGTGGCCAGACCAAGACCGGCGAAGCCGGAAGCTGCGGCTGTGCGCCAGAGGCTGTCGACGGGCAGCCGGTACCACAGCGCCATGGCCCCCCAGACGGTGGTCAGCAGGATCAGCAGACAGAGGAGGCCGAGACAGAAAAGACGAAGGGCACGGGGCAAGGGCTGGCTCCTGATCGGGGGCAGAGAGGGATATCGCGCGGACCCTAGGCATGGCGGCGATGGGTCGCAAGGGTGTTGCGTCGGTCAAAAGTCGCCAAGTCTGAAGGCGTTGCCGCGTTGCACCTTGGCTGATCTGTGCCGGGATCCCATGCGGCTGAGGTGAAACACGCCATTGCCGTCGCGCCGTTGCCGTGGCAGATCTGAAGGCCTGTGATTTGGCACGATACCAACGGGGGACAGTATGACCGCAACCCAATTTCTGGACACTGATACCGGCCGCCGCCTGGCCTATCATCTGACCCCCGCAAGCGGCGAGACAGCGGCGCCGACGGTGGTGTTTCTGGGCGGGCTGAAATCCGACATGGAGGGCACCAAGGCGATACATCTGGAAGCATGGGCGCAGGCGCGGGGATTAGGCTTTCTGCGGTTTGACTACTCCGGCCACGGTGAAAGCTCCGGCACATTTGAAGACGGTTGCATTGGCGACTGGCATCAGGACACGCTGGCAGCGGTTCAGGCGCTGACCACGGGCAAAATTGTTCCCGTCGGCTCCTCCATGGGCGGCTGGCAGGCGCTCTTGCTGGCGCGGACCCTGCCGGAGCGGGTGGCGGGTCTGGTCACCATCGCTGCCGCCCCGGATTTTACCGAGGACGGCTATTGGGCCAATTTCACCGATGCCCAGAAGGCGGAGCTGGAGACGCGCGGGCAGGTCGAACTGCCCAGCGACTACATGGAGCCTTATGTGATCACCCAACGCATGATCGAGGACGGGCGCAACCATCTGGTGTTGCGCGCCCCGTTGGAGCTGGCGATGCCGGTGCGGTGTCTGCAAGGCACCGCTGATACCGCCGTCAGCACGGAAACCGCCCTGCGGCTGCTTGATCATGCCAGCTGCGCCGATATGCGCCTGCAACTGGTCAAAGATGCCGATCACCGCTTTTCGGACCCCGCCTGTCTGGCCCTGATCGAAACAGCTGTTGCAGAGGTTCTGGGGCTATCTGGCGCGGATGGGATCCGCTAAGCTGAAAGGAGAACGCCCTTCGCAGGGGCATCCTAACGCGCACCACGAGTTGTTAAAAATACGAGGCCTCCCTCATCAGGGATGCCATGGGCAGGAGAGGAACCGATGGACCAACGCATCAGCCTGATCACCCTCGGGGTGCCCGACATGGCGCAGGCCGCCGCCTTCTACGAGGCGCTTGGCTGGCAGCGGGCGGAGAGCCCTGATGGGGTCATTGCTTTTGACCTGATCTCACAGACATTGGGGCTGTATCCTTTGGCGGCGCTCGCTGAGGATATCGGCCTGCCGGTGGAAGACCTCGGCACCGGGGCGATGACCCTCAGCCACAACACCCGTAGTGCTGCGGATGTGGCCACGCTTCTGGCCAAGGCCGAGGCGGCAGGCGCCACAATCCTGCGCCCGGCGGGGGAGGTGTTCTGGGGCGGCACCATCGGCTATTTTCGCGCGCCCGACGGCCATATCTGGGAGATCGCGCATAATCCGTTCTCGCCGCTGTCTGACGACGGCGCGTTTCGCTGGAACGGCTACGGGACCGAGGCAGGAGGATAGGCGCGGGTGGCGGATCAACTGGGCAGAGCAGGGCAGACCGAGACGCGCGCTGGCGGGCCGGGTAATGCCCCTCTGGTGATGCTTCCGGGGCTGATGGGCACGGCGGAAGTCTTCGTGCCGCAGCTGCGGGCACTTTCCGGCGTGCTGCCAACCATGGTGGCGCCGCTTCTGGGCGGCGACCGGATTGAGCGCATCGCCGATCATCTGCTGACGCAGCTGCCAGCGCGGTTTGCGCTGGCTGGGCTGTCGATGGGCGGCATCGTTGCGATGGAAATCCTGCGCCGCGCGCCGGAGCGGGTCAGCCGGTTGTGTCTGATGTCGACCAGCCCCTTGCCCGATACGCCGACGCAGGCCGCCGAGTGGGAGCCGCTGATCATCGCGGCCCGCAGTGGTCGGCTGGAGGATGTTCTGCGCGGCTGCCTGCCGGTGGACAGTCTGGCGCCGTCGCCGCAGCGGCTTGATATCCTCAACATGATTTACCAACAGGGCTGCAGTCTGGGACCTGAGCTGTTTGTGGCGCAGGCGCGGGCCCTGCAGCGGCGCACTGATCAGCAGGCGGCACTGCGCCGTTTCAAGGGGCCGACCCTGATCCTCTGCGGGGCGCAGGATCGGCTGACGCCGCTGAAACGGCATGAATTTATGGCGGCCCTGATGCCCAACGCCCGGCTCTGCGTGATTGAGGAGGCAGGCCATCTGCCAACGCTGGAACAACCGGATCAGGTGACCGGTGCCATGGCCGCATGGCTGGCCGAGGTTGCCCCGGATCAGGACGAGAGACCGGACCCGCCGCGGGAGACTGCAACTACCGCTGCGGGCGGGGCACTACCGGCAGCGCCGTCGCTACCGCCACTGACCCTGACAAACCCGCTAAAGACCAGCTGACTCAGCCATTTATACGGAAGTTAGCGGAGCAGGGCTGCGCGCTCTTCCTTGCTGATCACCTCTGGTTTTGACACCGGCTCACCGCTTTCGACGTCGAAGAACGGTGTCTCCCTCCACCGGCCCGACAGCCGCGCCGAGATCATTCGGCTCAGCAGTGACATGACCATCCGTGCGGCACCTTCGGTGCGGGGCTGTTTGCCCTGTTTCGGAACAAACGCCCGCGCGCGGATCTTGCCCAGCGCGTCTTTATCGGCAAATCGATCCGACCGCAGCCCGGCGAAGGGCAGCGTGGGTTTGGCCAGCGTATTGGCCATTGGTGTGCCGCAGCAACCCGCGTACCAGCGAAACAGCCCCTTCGGACTGAGCCGCATGAGCCGCAACAGATCTTGTCCCTGATGGAACCGGACCCCGTCGGGATTGACCTGAAACAGATCAACCGGGCCCGGGGCCGGGTCGGGCTGATTGTGATAGATTTCATTGGCGCGGCAATCGGCGCAGAAGCAGACGATACGGGTGCCCGCCTTGCGCGCCTCTTGCGACAGCTCGCCACGGATTTTTCCGCAGTCACATGCGAAACTCAGCGGATCGGCCATTCTGGGCGCTCCTTTGTGTCATCGTCCGATTGGGTCAAACCCCGGTCCAGCCCGGTCCAGCTGTTGGCAGTGCGTCAGGCGGTTGCCTTGGCGCGTTTCGCGGCCGGTTTCTTTGCCTTGCGGGCGTTGGCGTTCATGAATTCGATCACCAGCGGGCGGATATTGTCACGCCAGCTGCGCCCGGCAAAGATTCCATAATGTCCCGCCCCCGGCTCCACATGGCTGGCCTTTTTCGTCTCCGGCAGGCCAGTGCAGAGATCCAGCGCGGCGATGCACTGACCGGGCGCCGAGATATCATCATTGGCGCCTTCGACGGTTTTGACCGCCACATCGGTGATTTTGCCGATATCCACCTTGTGCCCGGCGACGACAAATTCATTGCGCGCGATTTCGCCCCCTTTGAAGACACGCTCCACAGTGGAGAGATAGAACTCCGCCGTCATGTCCATCACGGCGAGATATTCGTCATAGAACCGGTTGTGGGCGTCGTGATCCGACGCCTCACCCCGGCTGACGCGCTGGATCTGGTCCATAAACGCCTTTGAGTGACGCTCACCGTTCATCGACATGAAAGAGCTGAGCTGCAACAGGCCTGGATACACCTTGCGGCCCACACCCTTATACTTGAAGCCGACGCGCTGGATCATCGTTTCTTCCAGCTGGCCCATGGTGACCCGGCGGCCAAAATCCGTCACATCCGTGGGGGTCGCATCGGGATCTACCGGCCCGCCAATCAGCGTCAGCGAACAGGGCTGGGCGCCGGGATCCTGTTCCGCGAGATAAGCGGTGGCCGCCAAGGTCAGCGGCGCTGGTTGGCAGACCGCAATCACATGGGTGTCCGGCCCCATCTCGCGCATGAAATCAACCAGGTAGAGGGTGTAATCTTCAATATCGAACTTGCCTGCGGAGACCGGAATATCGCGCGCGTTATGCCAGTCGGTGACATAGACTTCGCAGTTTTCGATCAGGCTTTTGACGGTGGAGCGCAGCAGGGTTGCGTAATGGCCCGACATCGGCGCCACCAGCAGCACCTTGCGCGGCTGTTCGGCGCGGCCTGCCACGCGGAAATGGATCAGATCGCCAAAGGGGCGTTCCACAACCGTGTCGATCTCCACCACGTGATCGCGGCCATCGGCGCAGGTCTGGGTGTAAATGCCCCAGTCCGGTTTGGTCACCATGCGCTGGAAACTGCGTTCCGTGACCTCGCCCCAGGCGGCCATCCAGCTGAGCGCGGGATTGGGGATCGCGGCAAAGGCGGGGTTCGACGCCATCGACAGGGCCGTTGCGCCAAGCCACTGGTTGGTGTTGCGCATGGTTTCCATCAGATCGTACGACATCATGTAACGCATGTTATATCTCCATTGCGTTGGCCGCTTGGATCCGATCTGAATCCACGTGCGGTTGTGTCACAACCCATCGGACGTTTCACTGCTTTGTCGTATGATGGGCGGACAGTATTCTGCATAGCAGAAAGATTACGGGGGATTTGTTAAGATGACAACAAGTGAGAGCACGGATCCGGACGTCTCACCGGAACATATTGAACGAATTAAAAAAAATATGGAGCAGGTTGAGCAACTTTCAAAACGTCTGATGGATGTTCTGGCTCAGAAAAAATCTCACCCCCCGTCACTGGATGGTCCGAATCAAGAGATTTTTGCACGCGCAGCAACGGCCTATTGGTCGGAAATGGCAAAAAACCCGGCAAAACTGCTCGAAAAACAAGTGTCGTATTGGGGCCAGGCGGTGGTGAATTTCGCCGAAGCTCAGTCGCTTTTGGCCAAATCCATGGACGGCGACGGTGCCGAGGACACCGCGCCTAGCTCTCCCGCCGACCGCCGCTTTGTCAATCCGATGTGGCAATCGAACCCCTATTTCCACTTTATCAAGCAGCAGTACCTCACCAATGCCGAGGCAATCCGCAACGCCGTGGCCGAGGTTGAGGATATCGACGACATCGACAAGCGGCGGCTCGGCTATTTTGCCGACCAGATCGTGCAGATGATGGCGCCCACCAATTTTCTGGCGACAAACCCCGACGCGCTGGAAAAGGCGGTGGAGACGGAAGGTCAGTCGCTGATTAAAGGTCTGGAGAATCTGGTTGCCGATCTGGAGGCCAATGACGGCGAACTGGTGGTGCGGCTGGCGGATGAGAGCGCCTTTGAAATCGGCCGCAATATCGCCACCACACCTGGTGAGGTTGTATTTCGCAACGAGATGATGGAGTTGATCCAGTATCGCCCCACCACGGAGACCGTGCATGAGGCCCCGATCGTGCTGTTCCCGCCCTGGATCAACAAGTTCTATATTCTCGACCTCAAGGCGCAGAATAGCCTGATCAAATGGGTGACCGAGCAGGGCTATACGCTGTTTGTGGTGTCCTGGCTCAACCCCGGCGCGGAGCACGCCGATCTGGGGCTGGAAGACTATATCGAGAAGGGCTATCTGAGCGCGATCGAGACCGCCAAGTCGATCTGCAAGGTCAAACAGGTCAATACTGTCGGCTACTGTATTGCGGGCACCACTCTCAGCCTGACCCTGTCGCTGCTGAAACAGCGGGGCGATACCTCGATCAAATCGGCGACGTTTTTCACCGCGCTGACAGATTTCTCCGATCAGGGAGAGTTCACGCCCTTCCTGCAAAATGATTTCATCGACGGGATCGAGGAGGAGATTACCAACAACGGTCTGCTGCGCTCTTATATTATGGCGCGGACATTTTCCTTCCTGCGCTCCAACGATCTGGTCTACGGCCCGGCCATCCGCAGCTATATGATGGGGGAGACGCCCCCAGCCTTTGATCTGCTGTATTGGAATGGCGATGGCGCCAACCTGCCGGGACGGATGGCGATGCAGTATCTGCGCGGCCTGTGCCAGCGCAATGAATTCGTGCGCGAGGGGTTTGATCTCATGGGCCATACGCTGCATGTGCGCGACGTGACTGTGCCGGTGATGGCGATCACCTGTGAGACCGATCATATCGCCCGCTGGAAAGACTGCTATCGCGGCGTGCAGCAGATGGGGTCGCGCTCAAAGACCTTTGTGGTGGCGCAGTCGGGTCACATTGCGGGCATCGTCAATCCGCCGACCCGCAACAAGTACGGCCATTACACCAATACCGATCTGAAGGTCGATGCCGACAGCTGGCGGGAGGGGGCCACCTTCAATGAAGGGTCCTGGTGGCCACGTTGGGAAAGCTGGCTCAAGAAACGGTCCGGCAAACAGGTCCCGGCCCGTGATCCCGGCGATTCCCAGCATCCGTCGCTGACGCCAGCGCCGGGAGACTATGTGCGGGTGAAGGCCCGCCGTCAGGCAAGCGATTGATTTTAGGTCGTTCCTAAAAATATTCTGCATTGCAGCAATAAAAATCTTGAAATGCTGCGATGCAGAAACAATATTGGGGTCATGCGAAGGCGGCAGAACGATCTGGCCGCGTAACCAAGAGGAACCAGTACAATGGCTAAGACCCAAGATTTTACCGCGATGATGAAAGACATGATGGGTGCGTTTCCGGTTGACACAACCGCGATGGAAGATGCGTTCAAAACCACCGCAGCCCTGAACGAAAAGCTGTCCAACGTTGCCCTGCAGGCCGCTGAGAAGTCCGCCGAGATTTCCAACAGCTGGGCCAAAGAAACCCTGACCAAGCTGAGCGACGTCTCCAAGGCACAGGCTGAGCCCGCGGATTACGCCAAAGCGGCAACCGATTTCGCGTCCGCCTCCGCTGAAGTGGCTGCCGAGAACATGGCCGCCTTTGCTGAAGTTGCGAAAAAGGTTCAGATGGACACCGTTGAGCTGCTGATGTCGGCTGGCAAGGACATGTCCGAAGAGGCGTCCGCCGCTGTGAAGAAGGCCACCAACGACGTGACCTCCGCTGCCAAAAAAGCCGCCGCTAAGTAAGCGCCGCGCGCATTTGCAAAGGGGTTTTATACTCCTCCCAATAAAATCTCTTTGCACCGAAGGGGGCAGGTCATCGGACCTGCCCTTTTTCGTTGTCCCATTACGGTTGCCCAATCAGGGCTTGCGAGGGGGTCGGCAGCCCAGCTTCGGAAACGGGGTAGGCCGCTTATTGGATCCGACGATCAATTGTTGCGCTGCTTGGCGTAACGCTTCCCTTTTGTTCTGCGCTCGCATAGGCTTTGCTGCAACGCATCATGTCTGGGGAGAAGTGACATGTCGGATCAGGATAAACCCTTGTTGATCAAACGATATGCCAGCCGACGGCTCTATAACACACAGACCAGCGATTATGTCACGCTGGAGGATATCGCCGGCTTCATCCGGGAGGGGCGCGAGGTTCAGATTGTCGACCTCAAGACAGGTGATGACCTGACCCGTCAGTATCTCCTGCAAATCATCGCCGAACACGAAAGCCGGGGCGAGAATATCCTGCCGGTGAATGTGCTCAATGATCTGGTGCGCAGCTATATGGTGCCGGGCGGCGGAGTGATGCCGCAGTTCCTGCAAAGCTCCTTCGAGATGCTGCGCGAGAACCAAAGCAAGATGGTTGAGAATATGAATGCGATGAACCCGATGGCGCAGATGCCGGGGTTTGAGGCGATCAAGGCGCAGCAGGAAGCTTTTCTGAAGGCGATGGCCGGTGGGTTCTCCGGCGGCTGGCCTGGGGCGAGCCAATCATCCGGCGACGCCGAGAGCGCTGAGGACGGCGACGGGCTGGATGATATCAAACGCCAGCTGGCCGAGTTGCAGGATAAATTGTCCAAGCTGAAGTGATCCGACGCACACCTCGCGCGCCATCCTGCGACCAAAGTCGCAAGGGCGCGCGCGTGTTTTTGATCCCGCTGGCTGCGCTCCGGCGCTAGACTAAACCCGTCAGGTCACGGCCCGTTCTGTCTATCGTCGGCCTTGCCCACCCTATCTGCGGCGGGCCTTGTCCGGTTATGGACCACCACGCGGCGACCGCCCCAACCCAGAGGTTTCAGATGTCGGCACCC
This sequence comes from Phaeobacter sp. LSS9, assembly GCF_003443595.1. Lineage (NCBI taxonomy): Bacteria > Pseudomonadati > Pseudomonadota > Alphaproteobacteria > Rhodobacterales > Roseobacteraceae > Phaeobacter > Phaeobacter sp. LSS9. The sequence goes on along the minus strand of NZ_CP031956.1, from coordinate 1,236,731 downwards.
GGATTGCAGCGCTTTGATAACATTCCTGAAACGGCGCTCGACTGGCACCGTGCAGGCAAGGACAGTGGCCAGCAAGGCGGCCGAGGCGCGGCATTGGCCACGGTGGTGGAGACATGGGGATCCGCCCCACGCCGCACCGGGTCCCAACTGGCGGTCGCCAGCGATGGCCGGATCGAAGGCTCCGTTTCAGGCGGCTGTGTCGAAGGTGCGGTGATCCTTGCCGCGCAGGAGGCCATCGCCGACGGGCGTCACCGGCTCTTGGAATTTGGCGTTAGCGACGAAGATGCCTTTGCCGTCGGGCTGGCCTGTGGCGGCACCATCCGCATTCTGGTTGAACCCATTGGCGGCACACTCGCCGAAGACACGCTGGCCGATCTGGTCGCCGCCCGCGCCGAACGCCGCGCGGTGTCTTATGTGGTGGACCTCGACAGTGGCGCGGGGCATCTGGACGCGGAGGGCTATACTGATCGCAAACGCATGGACCAATCAGGGACCGAGGCGGACGGCGCGACCTTCGTTGCGGTGCATAATCCACCCCTGCGGCTGATCGTGGTGGGTGCGGTGCATATCGCGCAGGCACTGGTGCCGATGGCGCGCATTGCGGGCTATGACCCGGTGATTGTCGACCCGCGCGCGGCCTTTGCCTCCGCTGAACGCTTCCCGGGGGAGAGCTTGGTGGAGGATTGGCCGGACGAGGCGATTGCGGCTCTCGGTCTTGATGCCCGCACCGCTGTTGTGCTGCTCACCCATGACCCGAAAATCGACGACCCCGCGCTGGAGGCCGCTCTGCACTCTGACTGTTTTTACATCGGTGCGCTGGGATCAACCCGCACCCACGCAAAACGGATCACCCGCATGCAGGAGGCCGGGCTTGATGAGGACACCTTGCAGCGCATCCATGGCCCCATCGGGCTTGATATCGGTGCGGCTGGGCCAGCTGAAATCGCTGTGTCCATCATTGCCGAGATGACGGCCGTGCTGCGCGGACGCAGGTCATGATCTTTGGTGCAGTGCCCCTGAATGAGGCGGCTGGCTGCTATCTGGCGCATTCTCTGCAGGGCGCGGAGCATCGTATCGCCAAGGGCACCCGACTGGCGGCGCAGGATCTGGCCGATCTTGCCGCCGCTGGGCATCGTCAGCTGACCGTGGTGCAGCTGGAACCGGGCGATATCCACGAAGATCGCGCGGCAGAGATGCTGGCAGAGGCGCTGCTGCCCGACGCCGCAGTCTTGGGTCTGCGGATCTCTGGTGCCGGGGCAGGGCGGGTCAACCTCCATGCGCTTGGCCCCGGTTTGATCCGGGTCGATGCTGCGCGGATCAACGCGCTGAATGCGGTCGATCCGATGATCACGCTGGCGACCGTGCCCGATTATCACCGTGCAGATGCGGGCGGCATGGTGGCCACGGCCAAGATCATCTCCTACGCGGTGGAGGAGGCCGCGCTTGCAGCCGCCACCTGCGATGTGGCCGGGGCGATCCGTCTGATCCCACCTCAGCTGCGCCGCGCCACCTTGATTGAAACCCGCACCAGCGCGGAAACCCCGCCAGACAAAGGGCGCGCCGCGATGATCGGGCGGCTTGACCGGTTCGGCATGTCGATGGCCCCCCGGCAGGTGGTGGCGCACCGCGAGGCAGAGCTGGCGACCGCCCTGCAATCGGTTGGTGCAGACAGCGATCTGATCCTGATCCTCACCGGGTCGGCCACCTCGGATCCGCTGGATGTGGCCCCTTCTGCGCTTCGGGCGGCTGGCGGTGAGGTCGCCCGTTTTGGCATGCCGGTGGATCCGGGCAATCTGTTGTTTCTGGGTGATTTGGCGGGGCGTCCGGTGCTGGGCTTGCCGGGCTGTGCGCGCTCGCCTGCCTTGAACGGCGCCGATTGGGTGCTGGAACGGCTGGTCTGCGGTATCAATGTGAGCAGCGCAGATATCGCCGCCATGGGGGTTGGTGGCCTCCTCAAAGAAATCCCCACACGGCCCCGCCCACGCCGCAGCGACGTCTGAGCGAGGTCTGGCAGCGCCCTGCGACTTTAGTCCAAGCCCTGCGAATAATGCTTCGCGCCGGCTGTTGCGCCGTGCTTAACTTCTGTCAGCGAGTTTACGCGAGCCAAGGGAGGAGTTGATGGTGAAAGTCACAATGACCGTAAACGGTCGGACTGCCAGCGGAGAGGTCGAGGGACGCACGTTGCTGTCCGGTTTCCTGCGAGAGGAACTGGGCCTGACCGGCACCCATGTCGGCTGCGACACCAGCCAATGCGGCGCCTGCGTCGTCCATGTGGACGGCAAGGCGGTGAAATCCTGCACCATGCTGGCGGCAGAGGCTGACGGCGCAGAAGTTGCCACGATCGAGGGGCAAGCCGCCCCGGATGGCACATTAAACACAATTCAGCAGGCGTTTCGGGATCATCACGGGCTGCAATGCGGCTTCTGCACGCCGGGTATGGTGATGTCCGCAGCTGCGCTGTTGAAGGACAATCCAAAGCCCAGCGAACAGGAAATCCGCGAATACCTTGAGGGCAACCTGTGCCGCTGCACCGGCTACCACAATATCGTCAAGGCGATCATGGCGGCTTCGGGTCAGGACGTCTCTGCCGTCGCGGCAGAATAGGGCCAGCCCCCCCAGACCCCGCCTCAAAGGGAGCCACAGCACTGTGGCCGGGAAGACAGGCGGGCACGGTGGTCGCACAGGCGACCCAGTTCAGAACCAAAGCATGACCAAGAGGTCTGCCGCGCGCAGACCGTCCAGGGAGGAGATTTGGACAATGCCAAAGGATAGCGGCATCGGCGCCAGCCCAAAACGGCGCGAAGACGTGCGGTTCCTGACCGGAACCGGTAATTACACAGATGACATTAACCTGAACGGCCAGGCCTATGTGCATTTCCTGCGCTCGGATGTGGCCCATGGTCGGCTGACCTCGGTTGACACCGCTGATGCCGCCGCCATGCCCGGCGTGGTGCGGATTTTTACCGGCGCGGATTTTGAAGGTGTCGGCGGGCTGCCCTGCGGTTGGCAGGTGACTGACCGTCACGGCGAGGTGATGCAGGAGCCGGCCCATCCGGTGCTCGCTCAGGGCAAGGTGCGCCATGTCGGCGATCCCATCGCGGCCGTTGTTGCCGAAACGGCTGAGCAGGCGCGCGATGCCGCGGAGGCCATCGCCGTTGAGATCGAGGACCTGCCTGCGGTCATCAACATGAAAGAAGCGGTCAAGGATGGCGCCACAAAGGTGCATGACGATCTGACCTCCAACCTCTGCTATGACTGGGGATTTGTAGAAGAAAACCGCGATGCCGTGGACAAGGCCATCAAGGATGCGGCCCATGTCACCACGCTGGAACTGGTCAACAACCGTCTGGTCGCAAACCCGATGGAGCCGCGCGTCGCGGTGGGGGATTTCAACCGCGCCACTGGCGACAGCACGCTTTATACCACCTCGCAGAACCCGCATGTGATCCGCCTTCTGATGGGTGCCTTTGTGCTGGGCATCCCGGAGCATAAACTGCGTGTTGTGGCCCCGGATGTGGGGGGTGGTTTTGGCTCCAAGATCTTCCACTACGCCGAAGAGGCCTTCTGCACCTTTGCCGCCAAGGCCCTCAATCGGGCGGTGAAATGGACCTCCTCCCGGTCGGAGGCGTTTATGTCTGACGCCCATGGCCGCGATCATGTGACCAAGATCGAACTGGCGCTGGACGCGGACAACAACTTCACCGCGCTGCGCACCGAAACCTATGCAAATATGGGCGCGTATCTGTCGACCTTTGCGCCTTCGGTCCCGACCTGGCTGCATGGCACGCTGATGGCCGGCAATTACAAAACGCCGCTGATCTATGTGAATGTGAAGGCGGTGTTCACCAATACCGTTGCTGTTGATGCCTATCGTGGCGCTGGCCGGCCCGAGGCGACCTATCAGCTGGAGCGGGTCATTGATAAGGCCGCGCGCGAGTTGGGCGTGGATCCGATTGCGCTGCGCCGACAGAACTTTATCACCGAGTTCCCCTATGCCACGCCGGTTGCGGTGGAATATGACACCGGTGACTATGTGGCGACGATGGACAAGCTGGAAGAGATTGCTGATCTCAGCGGTTTTGCTGCGCGCCGCGCCCGCAGCGAGGCCAAGGGCAAGCTGCGCGGGCTTGGCGTCAACTGCTATATCGAGGCTTGTGGCATTGCGCCGTCGAACCTCGTGGGGCAGCTGGGGGCCCGTGCTGGTCTCTATGAAAGTGCGACGGTGCGGGTGAATGCCACTGGCGGTATCGTCGTCATGACCGGCAGTCACAGCCATGGGCAGGGGCATGAGACGTCCTTCCCGCAGGTGATCGCCGATATGATCGGTATCCCGGAGGATATGGTCGAAATCGAACATGGCGATACCGACAAGGCTCCGATGGGCATGGGCACCTATGGCTCGCGCTCGCTGGCGGTCGGCGGCTCTGCCATGGTGCGCGCCACCGAGAAGATCATCGCCAAGGCCAAGAAGATCGCAGCCCATATCCTGGAGGCCTCAGATGCGGATATCGAACTGAAGGACGGTCAATTTACCGTTGCAGGCACAGATAAATCTCTGGCCTGGGGTGATGTGACCCTTGCGGCCTATGTGCCGCATAATTACCCGCTTGAGGATATCGAACCGGGGTTGGAGGAGACTGCGTTTTACGACCCGGCGAATTTCACTTACCCTTCGGGCGCCTATGCCTGCGAGGTGGAGGTTGATCCCGACACGGGCAAGGTCACCATCGAAAGCTTTGCGGCGGCGGATGACTTTGGCAATATCGTCAATCCGATGATCGTCGACGGTCAGGTGCATGGTGGCATTGGTCAGGGCATCGGTCAGGCGCTCTTGGAAGGATGTGTCTATGATGACGACGGACAGCTGCTGTCGGCGTCCTTCATGGATTACGCCATGCCCCGCGCCGATGATCTGCCGTTCTACACCGTCGATCATTCCTGTCAGACGCCCTGCACGCATAACCCATTGGGTGTGAAGGGCTGCGGCGAGGCGGGCGCCATCGGCACCCCGCCTGCGGTGGTCAATGCGGTGGTGGATGCGCTGCAATCGGCCAGCAAGGATGTCACTCATATCGACATGCCCCTGAGCCCGGCACGGGTCTGGGCGGCGATGAACGGCTAAGGGTTCATGGGGGCGCTGCCCCCATACCCCCGGAGTATTTTCGGAAAGATGACAGCCGGTCAGCCGGTTTTCGGAAAGGATACGACATGTATGAATTCGAGTTCGAGAAGCCCTCGACCATCGCGGATGCGGTGAAGGCATTGGGCGCGGAGGACGCGCAGGCGCTTGGTGGGGGGCAGACCCTGATCCCAACGCTGAAACAGCGTCTGGCGATGCCCAGCACCTTGGTGAGCCTCAGCGGCATTGCCGAGATGCGGGGCGTCTGCCCGGATGGCGACGGGCTGGCCATTGGCGGCGCCACCACCCACGGCGAGGTCGAAGCCGCCACCGCTGACAGCTACCCCGCCCTGTCGGCGCTGGCGGGGCAGATCGGCGATCCTGCGGTGCGCAACCGGGGCACCATTGGCGGCTCGCTCGCCAATAACGACCCATCAGCCTGCTACCCGGCGGCAGCACTCGCCAGCGGTGCCACCATCGTGACCAACAGCCGCGAAATTGCGGCGGATGATTATTTTCAGGGGTTGTTCACCACCGCGCTGGAGGAGGGGGAGATCATCACCAATATCCGCCTACCGGTGCCACAGGCGGCCCATTATGAGAAATTTGTCCAGCCCGCCTCGCGCTTTGCCCTTGTTGGGGTGTTTGTCGCGCGCTTTGCCGACGTTGTGCGTGTGGCCGTGACCGGCGCCTCCGAGGAAGGTGTCTTCCGCTGGAGCGCGGCAGAGGCGGCGCTATCGGCGAATTTCTCCCCCGATGCCATTGAGGGCCTCAGTGTGGATCCGGATGGGATGATCGGCGACCTGCATGGCACCAAGGCCTACCGGGCGCATCTGGTTGGGGTGATCACCAAACGGGCGGTGGCTGCTGCGGGATAACCCCGCCATTTTGGAACACGCACCAGCCCCGGCGCCGCGCCGGGGCTGGTTCTTTTATCGGGAGGGGTCAGGCGCGCAGATAGCCTGACATGGTGTCGAGCAATGTCTGCGTGCGCCCCGAGAGGTTGCGGATTTCCGACGCGATCACTGCAAACCCTTTGCCCTGATCGCCAATACGCGCCGCCTCGATTGAGGCATTGAAGGCAATCAGCTGAATATGACGGCCCACGGTTTCTGCATTCTCAATGGCATCACGCATCCCCTCGTCGCGGGCGCTGTCGCGGGATTTCTGTGCCTCAAACATATTCTTGGTCATGTCGATCAGGAACTGCGACACAATTGGTTCGACCTTGTAGAGCGCCTGCGCGGTGAGCGACGGCATCTCGCGCACGCGCTCCAGGATCTGGCCATCAGATTGCGTGCTCAGCACCTCGGCGAAAGGGGCCAGCGCATCAATGGATTTCTTGCGCTGGCTGCCAAGATCAGCTGGCAATTCGTATTCACTTTCCGCCAGCAATTTATCGAGCCCGGCGGTCAGCATCTCATAAGCGGCCCTGATCCGATGTACCGACTGATCCAGCAGCTCCTTCATGGTGTCTGGGGCGTGCTGGCTGTCTTCATTGGCCAGAACCACCAGCGCCAGAGAGGCGGCACGGCAGGGGGCGATGGCCATGAAGGCACTGTTTTGGACGTCGCTGAGAGGCTTCAAGGGAGGCTCCATATTTGCGGTTGTTTTGTGTCGGAAGCGACCGAACTCCCTTCAGGAGCTAAGGGGGGAGCGTAAAGAAAACGTGAGTATTGAATGCACCAAACACAATTCCGGAGGAAATCTCCCCATGGGCGACGCAGGCACAAAAAAACCCCGCACCGGAGGGGGCGGGGTTTTGCATAACAGATGTTGCGGCAGGGATTATTTCTGCGGCAGTGGGCCGATCATCATGATCATCTGACGGCCTTCCATCTTGGGCATGTTTTCGACTTTGCCCAGTTCCTTGATATCCTCTGCAACACGCAGCAGCAGCTCACGGCCCAGGTTCTGGTGGGCCATTTCGCGGCCACGGAACCGCAGGGTGATCTTCACCTTGTCGCCGTTTTCCAGGAACTTGTACACGTTGCGCATTTTCACGTCGTAGTCATGGGTGTCCGTGTTGGGACGGAACTTGACCTCTTTGACCTCGATGATCTTCTGCTTCTTGCGTGCTTCGCTTTCCCGCTTTTGCTGTTCATATTTGAACTTGCCGTAATCCATGATCTTGCACACGGGCGGGGTGGCGTTGGGCGAAATCTCGACCAGATCGAGACCGGCCTCTTCTGCCATCTGCATCGCCTTGGCGGGGTGAACCACGCCGACGTTTTCCCCTTCGGCGCCAATCAGGCGAATTTCAGGAGCACGGATTTTTTCGTTGGTGCGCGGGCCGGTGTCGCGTTGCGGCGGCGCATTATGGGGTCTGCGGGCTATGACGTCTATCCTTCTGTCACTTCGGAAAAGTGCCCGGAAAATAACGGTCCCGGGCCTGCGATTCAAGTCAATTGCGGGTATGACCGCGCATATCGCGGTTTTCAAGGTTTGTTTGCACCTCAGAGCGTCAGCAAAGGGTTAATTCTGCGCTGCGCTGATCTTGGCAGACCAGTAATGCCAGACTGGCAGGGTTTGGCCGATGCGGCGGTTTGGCGTTTATTCCCCTTGTAGTTTCAGGCCCCTAAGCCCAAGTGCTATGCCGCAAGCTGCGCCCATGTGCGCAGCATTTGGAGAGAGAAGGAGATCTATCATGAAACCGATCGTCATTGGCCTGGGTGTGGGAGCCGTCGCATTGGGCGGATATTTCTATGTCTCCTCCATGGAGACCAGCGAGCCGGCGCCGGAAACCGTTATCGTGACGCCAGAAGCCGAGACCCCCGCAGAGGAGACGGCCGAGACCGCTGGCGAGGTTGCCGCAGAGGTGGAGAGCGATATCGCCACCGCCGCTGAGGAGGCCGAAAGCGCAATCGAAAGCTCCGTTGAGGCCGCGACAGATGCGGTGAATGAGGCCGCCGCCGCCGTGAGCGAGACGGCCGAGGAAACCGTGAACGAAATTGCCGAGGGGCTGACCGACAGTGCCAACCAGCTGCAGGATAGCGCGGCGGCTGCGGTCGACGAGGCCAACGAGGGTGCAGCGGCGCTGAGTGAGGAGGCCACCGCGACAGCGGAGGCGGCTGGCGATGCGGTTGCGGATACTGCAGCTGCGGCAGAGGATGCGGCAGAAGGCGCCGCCGATGAGGTTGCAGAGACCGCCAATGACGCTGCGGAGACCGTGAGCGAGACAGCTGAGGCCGCGACAGACGGTGTGGCGGATGCTGCCGGTGACGCCATCGCCGCCGCAGAAGAGGGCACCGAGGCCGCCAAGGATGCGCTGCTGACACCGGAAGGTTTCAACTACGACAAGGTGATCACGATGATCGAGGAGTCCTCAATCGAGGCGACGCAGAAGGCGCTGCTGATCACCACCCTGGGCCAGGCCCGCGACAACCCGGCACTGCTGGAAGCGACGCTGAACCGCATCAAGGACGCGCTGCCGCAATAAGCGAACTGAGACAGCTATCAAACACCAAGGCCCCCGTCAGAGAGTGACGGGGGCCTTTCTTTTGCGCCGACAGCGCTGGGGCTTAGTGGGCCATCATTCCGGCGGCAATCTCCGCGCCGCTCAAGTCAGCATGGAAATAGGTCGGCCAGTTGGTCACCTCAGTCAGCAGTTCCGCGCGATCATCGCCCCAATATAGGTGATAGTGATCGACTTTGGTTGGCACGATTTCATGGTCGCTGAACTGAATGAACTGAGGTGCCGCCGCGTCTCCGCCTGACTTTTCAAAGATAAATCGGACCCCCTGATTGCCTGATGCGTAGGTCAGGATTTCATATCCGTCGTTGGTGTACTGGCCCTGCACAGGCTGGCCATTGCGGAAGAATGTGACGCTGGAGCCGTCGATCAAAATACGCTCCACATCCGTTTTGTAGCCAGCCTCATAGTACGCGCGATAGTCTTCGGCGGTCTTTTCCCCACTCTCTGCTTTGTGCGCCATCACCGGATCCAGAGTGCCGTCCTGCATAAACGGATAGACCGATTGCCAGTCGGCCTCCCAGTCAGAGAGGTCACGGGGCTGGATCTCTGCTTCGTTGATCAGCACAGGTTCTTTGGCCTGATGGCTGTGATTGTGGGTCGAGGTGGAGCTGGTCGCGGTTTGGGCCGGGGCCTGCGTGGACAGGGCAACCAGCGCGGCCACGGCAAGGAGGTCAGGTCGTTTGAGGATTGTACGTAGCATTTACGTCTCCAGCGGTTTTTGAATGAGTGAATGTAATGTTACAACATAACGGTTACCGTTTAAGCTGAAAGCCGATGTTTGGCAAGGCCCGCGAAAGCATCAGAGCGCGGCATGGCATGATCGGTATTTTACCGCCTGCCGCAGGGTTATTTCTGCCGCGCAGCCAAACGGCGCGCCGAGGACCGGAAAGGGTAAGATGGCGCCCAGCATGTTTCGCTTGTCAGCGGGGGAGAGTTACCGGCGCGGGCTGTTAAGGCTGTCAACTGTTTGGCGCTGCCCGCTGCACAGACGTCAGCTCTCTGCCGCCGCCGTCAATCGCTTGGCCAGCAGCAAACTCAGCACTGTCGCTATGAGCAGGAACACGGCGCCAACACCCCATGCGACAGGCGTGGAATAGACATCGGCCACGGCTCCGGCCAGCACCAGTCCCAATGCCGCCCCCAGTTGCTGTATGAGAGATCGCAAGGACAGCATCGTCGACCTCTGCCGATCATCCACACAGCCATGCAGGATGCTACTTGCAGGCGTCTCGCTTGCTCCAAGAAGGATGGAGAACAGAAGGAAGACGCCGACAAATCCCATGATATCGCCCTGCATCGCCAGCATGAGCTGAACACCGGCAAGACAGGAAAAAAGCGCCGCAAGCGTGACCGCATGGCGGCGCCTGAAGACACGGCTGATATAGGGTGACAGCGCCGCACCAAACGCGATTGCAAAAAAGTAACCCGCCGTCAGGGTGCCAATGGCGGTGTTGGCGTAGCGCTCGTCCAACATGGGCTTTGCGTAGGTCGGCCAGATCACCTCAACCGGATTGGTCGCCATCAGGACCAAGGCCAGTGCCGCCAGAAGCATGGAAAGTGTCGGGTGCCGCAAGGCAAGCGCGCCCGCCTGTGCGATCACGGACGGGACGCTGGTGAACCCTTGTCTCAACGCGCGGGCATTCAACGGGCGTGGCTCTTCGGTGATGGCAAACATCGTGTAGATCAGCACAGCAATCATCACAGCAAAGCTTGCCACATAGGACACATCATAGATGCTGATCCCATACCTCAGCGCGGTCATGCCAAACAGATCTGGGAGCAAACCTCCCAAAATTGCACCGAAGGCGAGGCCCATGGCATTGGCCCCTTGCGCCTTTGCAAGAGCGGGCTGAACATCCACATTTGGCGCCGCGGTCCTGAATGTCTCAACAAACCAGGCATCAAGCGTGCCTGACCGCAGGGCACGCCCGAACCCGATGCAGGCGAAGGAGAGAGCCAGGACAGTGAAATCACTCGATGACAGAAACAGCACGAGCGAAATCAGACTGGCGATGACCGCTGCCAGAAAGACCGGTTTGCGGCCAATGTTGTCGGCCAGACCGCCAAACGGCAATTCCATCGCCATCGTCGTGAGCGAGTAGACCCCAAAGAGCAGCGAAATCTGCAACAGATCCATGCCCCGGTCCGTCAGCGCAAGCGCGACGACGGCCACAGTCAGACCCATGGCAAACCGGTCCAGAAACTGGTGGATCTGAAACACCCGGATGTGGCGTTGTGCCGTGCCGGTCAAGGTTTTGAAAGAGAACTCAATTTCCGTTGCCATGGCGCTACCATGTGCCTTTGCACCTCCCTGCGCAATAGCGGGACCGTAGGAGGGGCGATTGAACAGGCATAGAGCCAATCACGCGCGCAGTTGCAGCGAAGGGGCCATGTTCCGTGCTGCAACCGGAACAGGTCATGACGCCTGATCCAGTCGGCCCAAATAAAAAGCCCCCATCAGAATATGACGGGGGCTTTTTGTCACTTGAAGAGCATAGGCCGACCTGGGATCAGTCCAGAAACGCCTTTTCCACCACGAAATGCGCGGGCTTGGAATTTGCGCCTTCTTCCAGACCATAGGTATTCTCAAAGAGATCCTTCAGCTCCAGATTGAACGCCAGGTTGCCGCAGATCATCGCGCGGTCGCTTTCCGGGTTCAGCGGTGGCACGCCAAGATCGGCAAATGCCTCGCCGGAGCGCATCAGGTCGGTGATGCGGCCCATCTTGGCGCTCTCTTCGCGGGTGGTGGTCGGGTAGTATTTGATCTTCTTCCAGAAGCTTTCGCCGATCACCTCGTTCAAGAGTTCGTCGTCCTTCAGGCTCTCGATCAGCTCACGACCATAGGTCAGCTCACCGGCTTCGCGGCAGGTGTGGGTGATGATCACCTCGTCGAATTTCTCATAGGTTTCCGGCTCGCGCAGCAGGCTCGCAAAGGGCGCAAAGCCGGTGCCGGTGGCAAAGAACCAGATGCGTTTGCCGGGGACCAGCGCGTCATGCACCAGCGTGCCGACCGGCTTGGGGCGCAGGATGATTTCGTCGCCGGGCTGGATGTGCTGCAGGCGCGAGGTCAGCGGGCCGTCCTCGACCTTGATCGAATAAAACTCCATTTCCTCATCCCAGCTGGGGGAGGCGATGGAATAGGCACGCAAGAGCGGCTTCACCTTGCCGGTCTTGGGGTCGGGATCGTTCATCAGACCGATCATCACAAACTCGCCTGAGCGGAAGCGCAGGGAGGCAGGCCGCGTGCAGCGGAAGGAAAACAGCCGGTCGGTCCAGTGCTTGACCTCGGTCACGGTCTGGGCGTCGGGCAGGGCGGGCACGGCCTTGGCCGGTTTCGGGTCGGTTGCAGTGTCGGTCACAGCTTCGGTCACGGGTGTCATCTCGTTCATCGGATCCATTACCGGAGGAATATCCGGCACCTCTGATTAATCTTTGATACAGGTCAGGAAAACCCCTGTTTTCAGAAACCGGCTCCGCGCAGGGCGCAACGGAACCGGGTCTGAGGGGGGAATTCCAGAGAAGCGGAGGCTGGCTGGCTTAGCGTGCGGCGGTGCCACGCAGGCGGGCCTGGTAATCATGCGCCTGCCAATTGGCACGGGCAAGCCATTGCTCCTGCGGCTGACGCGCAGCGAGATCCTCGCTGATCTCGACCTCGTCAAAGCCGGAGCGGCGCGCCATCGCATATTGATCCGCCAGCACATGGCCATAGGCCCGCAGACGCCCGGTGTAGCCCGCCAGCCGCAGGCGCCGCGCCAGGGTAAAGCCCCGGCCATCGGCAAAGCTGGGGAAATGAATACGGATCATCTCCAGCCCCGGCAATTGGTTGGACAGGGCCGCCGGATCGGCATCCGGCTGCATCTCAATGGCGGTGTCGCTGTCAAAGCCCGCCGTCCAGCTGTCGGGGCCAAAGCCCGCATCGGTCACAATCACACTCATCTGTCAGGCTCCTGTGCGAATGAATTTGCCATCCACCACATGGATGCCGCATTCTTCCTTGTCTTGGTTGCGCCAGCGTCCGGCCCGCGGGTCTTCGCCTTCCTTGACGGGCGAGGTGCAGGGGGCGCAGCCGATTGAGGGGTAGCCCTTGGCCACCAGCGGATGACGGGGCAATCTGTTTTCATCCATATAGGCGCGCACGTCCTGCGGCGCCCAATGGGCCAGCGGGTTGATCTTCAGCCGACCGGTGGGGCCAGTGGCGGTCTCTTCCACCTCGAAGAAGTCCAAAGCCGCGCGGGATCCCGCCTGAAACCGTTTGCGCCCGGTGATCCAGCCGTCAAACCCCGCCAGCGCCTTTTGCAGCGGCGCGGTCTTGCGCAGGGCGCAGCAGGCGTCGGTATCCGAGAAGCGCAGCGCGCCATAGGGGTCTTTCTCGGCGATGTCGGCGGCGCGGATCACCTGCACATTGCGCAGGCCCAGCCGCTCGCTCACCTCCTGCTGATAGACCAGCGTTTCGGTGAACAACAACTCGGTGTCGACAAAGGCCACTGGCGTCATCGGATCAATCACCGCCGCCATATGCAGCAGCACAACGGATTCCGCGCCAAAGCTGGAGACCAGCGCGATATGGCCCGCATCCTTGAGTGCGCCCTCCATCACGGAGGTGGCAGAGTGGTGGCGGAAGCGCGCATTGAGCGCATCCACCTGTGTTGCCAGTGCCTCAAGATGGGCACTGCTCGGGCCTTGGCGTGTGTCAGTCGGTAGTGCCGCTGCATTGACCATGGTGCTAAGCAACCTTTTTCTGGGCCTCGGGGTAAAGCGCGGCCTTGAACGGATCCATGCCGACGCGACGATAGGTCTGGAGGAAGGTTTCCTCGGCGCTGTCGCGCAGAGAGAGATAGGCGGTGATCAGGCGTTCCACCGCAGGTACGATTTCATCATAGGCAAAACCGGGTCCGGTGCGGGTGCCAATCGCGGCGGTCTCCGTCGCGTCGCCGCCCAGGGTGATCTGGTAGTTTTCCACCCCAGCCCGGTCGAGGCCAAGAATGCCGATGTGACCGACGTGGTGGTGACCACAGGCGTTGATGCAGCCCGAGATTTTGATCTGCAGATGGCCCACGTCATGTTCCAGCTTCAGCTCATCAAAACGGCTGGCGATTTCCTGCGCCACTGGGATCGACCGGGCAGTGGCCAGCGCGCAGTAATCCATGCCGGGGCAGGCGATGATATCGGAGATCAATCCGACATTGGCGGTGGCCAGCCCGTGCTCTTTCAGCTTGGCATGCAGCGCAGGCAGGTCCGATTTATGGACATGCGGCAGGATCACGTTCTGCTCATGGCTGATGCGCAGCTCGTTATAGCCGAATTCTTCAGCCAGGTCCGCCATCCCGCGCATCTGCGCGGCGGTGGCATCGCCCGGCGTCTGGCCATGCGCCTTGATCGAGATGGTGACGATGGCGTGGTTGTCATCCCGGTGCGCCGCCAGATTGGTATCGGCCCAGGAACGGAACACCGGATCCGCATCATAGGTGGTCAGATAGGTCTCCACATTGCCTCCGCGCAGCTTGGGCGGGGTGAAATGCGTCTTGATCTCCTCCAAGAGCTGCTGATCGGTGCCGTCAAAGGCTTTGCGGCGCTCTTCAAACCGCTCCTCCACCATCTCGCGGATGGTGTCGATGCCGTTTTCCAACACGGTGATCTTGATGCGGGCCTTGTATTTGTTGTCGCGCCGACCCAGCAGGTTATAGACCGCCAGAACCGACTCCAGATAGGGCAGCAGATCCGCCTGCGGGAGGTAATCGCGGATCACCTTACCGATGAGCGGCGTGCGGCCAAGGCCTCCACCCACGATCACCTCAAACCCGGCAACACCGTCGCGCTCAACCATGCGCAGGCCGATGTCATGGGCCTTGGTCACGGCGCGGTCGGTGGAGCTGCCGGTGATGGCGATCTTGAATTTGCGCCCCAGGAACTGGAACTCCGGGTGATCGGTGGACCACTGGCGGATCAGCTCGGCATAGGGGCGGGGGTCGGTCAGCTCATCCTTGGCGGCGGCGGCAAAATGATCCGAGGTCACATTGCGGATGGTGTTGCCGGAGGTCTGGATCGCGTGCAGACCAACCTCGGCGAGCGCGTCCAGCATATCAGGCACGTCGCGCAGCTTGGGCCAGTTGTACTGGATGTTCTGACGGGTGGTGAAATGGCCATAGCCCTTGTCCCACTTCTCCGCCAGCAGCGCCAGGGTGCGCATCTGGTCAGAGTTCAGCGTGCCATAGGGGATCGCCACTCGCAGCATATAGGCGTGCAGCTGTAGATAAAGGCCGTTCATCAGGCGCAGTGGTTTGAACTCATCCTCGGTGAGAGAGCCGTCAATGCGGCGCTCGACCTGGGCACGGAACTGGGCGTTGCGTTCGGCCAGAAAGGCAGTGTCGAAGTCGTTGTACTTATACATTTGCTGCGGCCTCCTGTTTGCCGTGGCGATAGTTGGATGGGCCGGTGCGGCGGAAGTCTTCGCGGAAATGCGTCGGCTCGGGGCCGTTGTCGCCGGATTTCGCATCGGTGAGGTAGATGCCGACCACCCGCAGGGCGTCTTTCTCCGCTTCCAGAAGGCGCAGCTGCGCCTCGGCCTCATCCTCGATCAGCTCAGCCTCCTGCAGCTCACGGCTCCAGCTGTTGGTGTCGGTGAAATAGATCACGTCACCCTCAAGCAGGTCGTTGGCGGTGATGATTTTCGGGGTAAAGGGACGGGGCATCAGGCAAGCTCCAGTTTCAAATCTGTCAGGGCCTGGGCGCTGGCGCGCGGGGCAAGGCCAAGGAATGTCAGCGCCGGGCCGGTCAGTTCGGCGGCGGCAAGATCGGTGGGCAGGCGCTCCAGCGTGGTTTCAATCACCCGCTGATTGGCGCGTGAGGCGTTTTCGACAATGGTCATCGGTGTGGCGCGATCGGCGCCGTGCATGATCAGGCGGCCCTGCACGAAACGCGCAGATTTCTTGCCCATGTAGATGGCAGCCACCTCACCCGGACGGGCCAGCGCAGCCCAGTCGTGATCGGCAAAGCCCTTCATGTCGTGGCCGGTCAGAAACCGCACGGAGGCATTGCGCCCGCGCTGTGTCAGGCTCTGGCCGATGGAGGCGACGGCAGCTGAGGCCGCAGTGATACCCGGCAGGATCTGATAGGCGATACCGGCCTCCTCGCAAGCGGTAAGCTCCTCATCGAGACGGCCATAGACGGTGGGGTCGCCAGATTTCAGGCGCAGGACTTTTTTGCCGGTGCGAGCATGGGCCACCATGCGGGCGCAGATCTCTTCCTGGCTGACCTGCGGGCCAAAGCCCTCCTTGCCGACGTCCTCCAGCTGGGCCTGCGGGCCCGCCAGCGCCATGATCTCATCGCTGACCAGCCGGTCAAAGAGGATCACATCCGCCTGCAACAATGCGCGCGCCACCTTCAGGGTCAGAAGATCAGGATCACCGGGGCCGGAGCCTGCAAAGGCAACCTCACCCGCCACCAGCGCGGCTGCGACAGATCCGCAGGCACCGGTCTGCATCGGCAGCGGCGCGCGGGGGGCAAGGGTGTCTGGACCGGTCATCTGGGGCCTCATCTGGTTTGTTTGACTTACCCTTAGATATAGGAAATATTCCCCCTTATCCGCTATATGGCGCGGCAAATAAGGAAAATTGTTCCAGCTGGCGGCAGATGCAGGCGGGTTGATCCCCAAACAAGGAGAAAACAGGGATGACAGTGCGGATCGACGGCACGGACCGGAAAATTCTGGCGGAGCTGCAACGCGATGCAGGCCAGTCGCTGGACGAAATCGCCCGCCGTGTGGGCAGTTCCAAGACCCCGGTCTGGAATCGCATTCGCAAGCTGCGCGAGGGCGGTGTCATTGGCCGGCAGACCATGGTGCTGGATGCTGAGGCGCTGGGGTTTGAGGCCTGTTTTTTCGTCTTGATCCGCACCTCGGCCCATGAGGCGGAGTGGCAGGCCAAGTTTCTGAAGGCGTTGCAGGACCGCCCGGAGGTGCAGGAGGCGCATCGGCTGGCGGGGGATATCGATTATATCCTCAAGGTGCGGGTGAAGAACGCGCGGGCCTATGACAATTTCTATCAGGCGCTGATTTCTGAGGTGCGGGTGCATAATGTGACAGCCCTACTGTCGATGGAGGAGATCAAATCCACCACCCTGCTGCCGCTTGAGGCCATCGCCGAGGACTAGGCACGCGGTGGTCTGGTGCTGCCAAAGGAAAGGGGGCGCTGCCCCCTTTTTTCGTGACCTGTCCCTGCGGCACAGGTCACATCCCCCGGAGTATTTTGGGAAAGGTGACGGGACGGCGGTCTGGGCTTGCGCGATGGGTGGGCGTCTGGGAGAACGGGGGCGTTTGATGATGATCGGGTTTGCACATGTCTTTATCGTCTGAGCAGTCTGAGGGGCGGCGCCCGGTCGTGGCGCGCCTGATGTTTCTGCTGCTGTTGTTCTGCGGCACGATCTGCACCGCGATGATAGTGCCTTTCATGAGCTATTTCCTGGTCGAGGGGCTGGGGCATCAGCCTTGGATCATCAGTGTGTATGCAGCGATGGCGATCAGCCTGACCCTAGTGGCCAACCGGCAGTTTGCCCGGCGCATTGATGCGGGCGCGCGGGTGTTTCCGCTGGTCGGACTGGCGGCGGCGGGGTTTGTGTTTGCCGCCGGATCGCTGGCGCTGATGCCGACGCTCTGGGTGGTGCTGAGTGCTGGGGTGCTGGGGTTTGGGATCAGCTCCAGCGCGGTTTCGACCATGTTCAGCCTCGGCGGCAGTATCGCGGAGCGGCAGGCGATGGACCGGGTGCGGTTTAATGCGCATATGCGGGCCACCACCTCCACCGCCTGGATGGTTGGGCCTGCGCTTACATTTGTGATTGCGGATGGCTTTGGGCTGCGGGCGGTGTTTGGCGCCGGGCTGCTGGCGGCTGCGGCCTGGATCGCGCTGTGGTGGACCAGCCTGCCTCGCGATATCACGGCGCGCGCGGGCGGACAGGCTGCGACAGCTGAGGCGGAGGCTGTGCCGGGACAATTGGCCCGGCTGCCGCGCGAGGTCTGGCTGGCGGTGGGGTTTGTCTTCTGCCTCTCCACTGCGCATTCGCTGACGTTTTCCGCCTTGCCGGTGTTCTATGTGCAGGAGGTGGGCTTGCCTGGTTCTGCGCCCGGATTTGCCTTCAGCGTGAAGACATTTGTTGAGGTCTTTGCCATCTTCTCAACCCCGTGGGTGATTGCCCGCATTGGCATGTGGCGGGCACTTCTGGCGGTCACCGGCCTTGCTATTGTGACGATCCAGCTGCTGGCGATGGTGCAGAGCTTTGGCCAGATGCTGGCGGCAGCGGCGCTGGAGGGGCTGTACTACGGGTTCTATGCAAGCCTCGGCATCAGCTATGTGCAGTCCTTTGCCAAGGCGATGCCGGCGCGGGCGACCGCGCTGTATTGGAATACGCTGATGGTGAGCGGGGTTATGGCCGGCCCTGCTGTGGGGCTGATCGCGCAGGCCTATGATTTTCAGACGGTGATCCGTAGCGCGTCGGTGATGGCCGTGGTGGCGGGGGCTGTGCTGATGGTCGGGCGTCCCCCCAGACATCAGCCTGTCTGAGCCATGGTGGGGGCGGGCCGGGGTGGCCCGCCGCAGGGTGCGTTAGACCGTGACCATGAGACGGGTCAGCCCGTGGAAGTGGTAGGTGTTGTTGTATTCCGGCGCGGCGGCCAGTTTCAGGTCCGGGCAGCGTTCAAACAGGATCGGCAGGGCGATCTGCATTTCCATCCGCGCCAGCGGCGCGCCGACGCAGAAATGCAGGCCCGCCCCAAAGGAGGTGTTCACTTTGGCTGGGCGCGTGGGATCAAAGCGTTCGGGATCCTCCAGCATTTCCGGGTCGCGGTTGGCAGCGGCCAGCAGCAGTGCCACTTCATCGCCGCGCTGGAAGGTATGACCGAACAGCTCGATCTCCTCGTAGGCGTAGCGGGTGAACATATGCAGCGGCGGGTCGTAGCGCAGGATTTCCTCCACCAGACCGTCGATGCCGTCAGGGGCAAGCCAGCTTTGGTCCCAGCCCTGTTGCAGCATGGTTTTCACGCCATTGCCCAGCGAATGCACCGTGGCCTCATGGCCGGCATTGAGCAACAGGATACAGGTGCCGATCAGCTCATCGGTGGAGAGGCTCTCGCCGTCTTCCTCGGCTTGAATGAGGCGGGTGATCAGATCCTCACCCGGGGTTTTGCGGCGCTCGTCCACATAGGTTGTCAGGAAGTCGATGAAGTCCTGGCTGGCGCGGGCGGCGGCATGTTCGGTCTCGACCGTTTTGGAGGCCTGATACATCGCCACCATCTTGTGCGACCAGTCCAAGAGCTGCGGCGCCATCGCGGTGGGCACGCCCAAGAGGCGACAAATCGCGATCACCGGCACCTGCGTGCAATAGGTGGTCAGGAGATCAAAGGGCGCATCCGTGGGAAAGGCATCGATCAACTCATGGCAGAGCGTTTCGAGCCCCGGCGCCAGCGCCTTGATCTCGCGGCTGGTGAAGGCGCGCAACACAAGCCGACGCAGGCGGGTGTGGCGGGGTGGCTCTGCATCCAGGAGCGAATGCGCCTCAACCTGCAGGAAGGGGGCGAGATGGGCCGGGCTTTCGCGGGCCATCTCTGGCGGGATTTCGCGGCCAAAACGGCGGTCGCGCAGCAGGGTATGCACAGCGGGGTGCGAAAAGGCCGCAACCATATTGTAGTCCTGCCAATGATGCAGATGTCCCATCGCGCGGGCCTCGGCGTAAAATCCGTAGGGCGATTGGACAAAATCGGGATCGGTGGGGGATTGGGTCAATGTCTTCATCCGCGCAGCTTTTGCCAAGGCGGCTGGTCAATGCAAGGGGGGCTTTGCTACTGTGCGGCCAATGACGCAATTTCACACACATCGGTGGATCATTCTGGCGCTTCTTCTGGGGGCGGTGGCGGCTGTTGCGGGCGGTGTCTATCGGTTGGGCTACCGCCAAGCGCTTGATTCGCTTGCCGAACGCAGCGCGGCGGATCTGGCGCTGGCGTCGGACCGGGTGACCACGCAGTTGCAGGTCTATCAGGAGCTGGCGGTTTTGATGGCCGATCACCCGACGCTGAAGCGTTTGGACCGGGCCGAGGCGCGGGTGGCGGCGCAGGGGCTGTTGCGCGAGGTGGCCGACAAGACAGCGGCGCTGGATGTGTTCTTTGTCGACCGGGCGGGCCGGGTGGTGGTCGCCGCTGAAGGGGTGATGGGGCGCGATGTGACCCAGAGCAGCTATTTCCACCGGGCGATGCAGGGGGCGCTGGGCACTGGCTACGGGGTACTGCAACCGGATGGGCGGCGCGCCTATATCTATGCGGCACCGGACTTCGATGTGGATGGTCGGGTGCGCGGTGCCTTGGTGGTGGTCGCCGATGTCGAGGATGTGGAGCAGACCTGGCGCGGGTCGCTGCCTGCGGTGTTTTTCACCAATCGCGGCGGCGAGGTGTTCATTGCCAACCGGCGGGAATTGTTGTTCTGGCAGCGCAGCGCGGAAGGACCGGGGCTGTCGCCGCCGGATGGGCGGCAGGTGGCGCTTCGGGCCTGGCTGGAGGGTCCGCATGAGATCTGGGATCTGCGCTGGTCGCCCTATCTGCCGGAGCGGGCGCTGCATCAGGCGGTGAACCTGCCGCAGATCGGCATGGTGGGGGAGATCTTGGTGGACGTGGCCCCGGCCCGGAGGCTGGCGGGGCTGCAGGCGGCAGCGATGGCGGCGATTGTGCTGGCGCTTGGGGCGATGCTGGCCCTGGCGCTTGAACGCAGGCGCACGCTGGCGGAGGCGAATACGGTGCTGGAAAGCCGGGTTGCGGCACGCACGCGGGCCTTGTCGGCCACCAATATGCGGCTCACCCGCGAGGTGCAGGAACGCCAAGAGGCCGAGGCGGCGCTGAAGCGCGCGCAGCAGGATCTGGTGCAGGCGGGCAAATTGTCGGCGCTGGGGCAGATGTCGGCGGGGATCAGTCATGAGCTGAACCAGCCCTTGATGGCGATCCAGCAATATGCCGAAAACGGCGAGGCCTTTGTGGCGCGCGGCAAGCCGGAGCGGGCGGGGGAGAACCTTGGCCGGATTTCGCAGATGGCGGGGCGGATGGCGCGGATCATCAAGAACCTGCGCGCCTTTGCCCGCAACGAGAGCGAGCCGATGGGGCGGGTGGATCTGGGGCAGGTGATTGCCTCCGCGATTGAGCTGACCGAACCCCGCCTGCGGCAGGATCGGGTCGATCTAATCTGGCAGCCACCTGCGGAGCCGGTCTTTGCCTGGGGCGGCGAGGTGCGCCTGTCGCAGGTGTTTGTGAACCTGATCAACAATGCCGCAGATGCAATGCTGGAGCAGGAGCAGCGCGAGATACGGATTGCGATTGAGACACGCGAGGGTGAGGGAGGCACGGATGCAGGCGCGCGGCTTGCGGTGAGTGTGCGCGACATCGGCCCCGGCCTGAAGGAGCCGGAAAAGATCTTTGACCCTTTCTACTCGACCAAGGCGGTGGGCAGTTCCGAGGGTATGGGGCTGGGGCTGTCGATCTCCTACGGGTTGGTGCAAAGCTTTGGTGGCCATATCCGCGGGGTCAACACCGGTGATGGCGCAGAGTTCACGGTGGAACTGGACCGCTGGAGGGCGCAGGGCGGCACTGACACGCAGCAACAGGATGAGGTGGCATGACCAATCGGGTTTTGGTGGTGGATGATGATGCGGCCGTGCGGGCCGCATTGGGCCAGACGCTGGAGCTGGCGGAGTGTGATGCCATCACGGTGGGGTCCTTTGTGGCAGCCAAGGATTTGATCACGCGTGATTTTGACGGGGTGATCCTGTCCGATATGCGGATGCCGGGACGCGACGGGTTTCATCTGCTGCGCTATGTGCGCGAGGTGGACGCTGATCTGCCGGTGATCCTGCTGACTGGCGAGGGGGATATCCCGATGGCGGTGCAGGCAATGGCCGAAGGGGCGTTTGATTTCCTTGAGAAACCCTGCGCCAGCGTGGATCTGATGGCGGTGGTGCGCCGGGCGCTGAAGACGCGGGCGCTGGTGCGGGAAAACCGGGCGCTGAAGTCGCGGCTGGAAAGCGGCGATCCGGCGGCGCGGATGATATTTGGCACCTCGCCGCAGATGGAGGAGCTGCGTGCGCGAGCGCGTGCGGTGGCCGCAACCGGGGCAGAGGTGCTGGTGACCGGCGCGCCGGGGGGCGGAATTTCCAAGGTGGCGGAGGTCATTCACCTGATGTCACCGCGCGGGCAGGGCCCGTTTGTGAAACGCCCGGCGGCAGGGCTCAGCCCGGATGGGTTTGCGGATCTGTGCCGCGCGGCGGCGGGCGGATCGCTGTATCTGGATGAAATCGCCGCCCTGCCAAGCGAGACGCAATATGCCATGTTGGAAGCGCTGGAACAGGAGCAGGCGCTGGAGGCGCGGGTTCTGGTCGGCTCAGTCGCGGATCTGGCAGAGGCGGCGGCAGAGGGGCGGTTTCTGGCCGATCTTTTCTACCGGCTTGACGTGATGCGGGTGCGCATTCCGGCGCTGTCCGAACGGCCCGAGGATATTCCCGTGCTGTTTAGCCACTATGTCGCTCAGGCCGCAGAGCAGGCAGGCATTGCTGCGCCGGACATTT
This sequence comes from Phaeobacter sp. LSS9, assembly GCF_003443595.1. NCBI lineage: Bacteria > Pseudomonadati > Pseudomonadota > Alphaproteobacteria > Rhodobacterales > Roseobacteraceae > Phaeobacter > Phaeobacter sp. LSS9. The sequence goes on along the minus strand of NZ_CP031956.1, from coordinate 1,214,553 downwards.
CGCAGGACCATCTTGCGGCGCTGATGGCGCAGGATTGGCCCGGCAATGCGCGCTCGCTGATGTCGGCGGCGATGCGGTTTGTGCTGGGGATGCCGGAGGAGGCCGCGCAATCGGCGGAGCTGGGGCTGGCGGAGCAGTTGGCGCAGGTGGAGCGGTCCCTGCTCATTGCAGCACTGGGACGGCAGAACGGCAATGCCTCTGCCGCGGCCAAAGCCCTGAAGCTGCCGCGCAAGACGTTTTATGACAAGCTGGCTCGCTATGGCATCCGGCCCGAAGATTATCGCCGCTGAGGGCGGTCTGGTGTCTGTTCTGGTCCGCGTCTTAGGGGAGGGCGCGGGGCAGTAAGGTGGCGGCGCCGCCGGGCGCCCTGCAAGGGGGCAGGGCGGAGGGGGATGGGCACCGGATGTCAGCCGGCCCCATGTTCGTCGACCTTTTCGTCAACTTCGGTCATTTGAACGCCCGGCCTGCGGAGGATATCCGGGGGCGGGCCGATCTCCTGCCGGGGCATATGCCAGATGCCCCGGATGGGTGGGCTGCGTGTCAGGCGGCCCGAGTGTCGCGACATGCCCAATCTGGCAGATCCGGGTTAAGCGAACGCGAGATCACCGTGCGCCGCCTGTGCAACGGCCCAGGTCGGTGTCGATGTCGATGTCTGTATCGGCGTCGGGGCCGGTCGCGTGCGGCGGGATGTGAGTATTTGAAGAAAGGTGACGGGGGTTGATTCCGCCTGAGGAACTGTCAGGCGCTAACAGGGTGTGCGGATTTCCGCACAGGCCAACGATCACCCTGTGCGGAAAATCGCACATAAAATCTGACACACCAGCATATAAGGTGAATGTCACTGTGTAATAATTTGTTTTTTAACGATAAATGATACCTATTTTTGATGGGTAACAAAGGCTTGAGCAAGGCCACTTTGCCCGTGATGCTGCGTCTGGGGCCTTCGCCTGGGCGGAGGCTATGGAGAAATTCCGGGAGGAAAGACATGAAATTTGTAACTGCTGCTGCCACCGCTGTGGCGCTGACCATGAGTGCAGGGACCGCAATGGCGGCCTGCGATGACGGTGAGATTGTCGTCAAGTTCAGCCATGTGACCAACACCGACAAGCATCCCAAGGGGATCGCTGCCTCGCTGCTGGAAAAGCGCATCAATGAAGAGATGAACGGCACCATGTGTCTGGAGGTCTATCCGAACTCCACGCTGTATAATGACAACAAAGTGCTGGAAGCGATGCTGCAGGGCGACGTGCAGCTGGCCGCGCCCTCGCTGTCGAAATTTGAGAAGTTCACCAAGCAATTCCGCCTGTTTGATCTGCCGTTCATGTTCAAGAACATTGATGCGGTCGATGCCTTCCAAGGGTCCGATAACGGTCAGGCGATGCTGGATTCCATGCAGCGCCGTGGCCTGCAGGGGTTGGCCTACTGGCACAATGGCATGAAGCAGATGTCAGCCAACAAGCCGCTGATCAACCCGTCCGATGCCAATGGTCTGAAATTCCGCGTGCAGTCCTCGGACGTGCTGGTGGCGCAGATGGAAGCGATCGGCGGCAGCCCGCAGAAAATGGCCTTCTCCGAAGTTTACGGCGCGCTGCAGCAGGGCGTTGTAGATGGTCAGGAAAACACCTGGTCCAACATCTACGGCAAGAAGTTCTTCGAGGTGCAGGACGGTGTCACTGAGACCAACCATGGCGCGCTGGACTATTTGGTGGTGACCTCGGTGGACTGGCTCGACAGCCTGGATCCGGCGGTGCGTGAACAGTTCCTGACCATCCTGGGTGAGGTCACTGCGACGCGGAACTCGGAATCCACCAAGGTGAATGGCGAAGCCCGTCAGGCGATCATCGATGCCGGTGGCGTTGTGCGGGAACTGTCACCTGAGCAGCGTGCGGCCTGGGTTGAGGCGATGAAGCCAGTCTGGGAGCAGTTCGCAGGCGACGTGGGTCAGGACATGATCGACGCAGCCCAGGCGATCAACGCGGGCATGTAAGGGCTGCGGCCTGAAGATCCGGGGCAGGCGCGACGACGCGCCGCCCCAATTTGCACGGTGCGCCATCCGCGCCGGTATCCCATTATCCAAACATCGAGGGAGAGCGATATGGCGGGGGCAAAACCTGGCCCGACCGGGCTTATCAATACACTCGAAGAGACGCTGATTGCGCTGCTTCTGGGGCTGATGACCCTGATCACATTTGCCAATGTGGTGGCGCGATTTGTGTTTAATTCCAACATTCTATGGGCGCTGGAGCTGACGGTGTTCCTGTTCGCCTGGCTGGTGCTGCTGGGCGCATCTTATGCGGTGAAGGTCCATGCCCACCTGGGGGTGGATGCGATCCTCAATATGGTGTCGCCGGGTGCGCGCCGGGTGATCGGGCTGATCTCGGTCGGCTGCTGTCTGGTGTTCTCGCTGCTGCTGCTGAAGGGCGCCTATGATTATTGGGCGGTCTTTGCCGATCTGCCGCCCACCTCCGGGCGCTGGTTTCCCACCGGTTTCGACATGAAGGCGCGGAGCCAGAGTTTCTACGAGGTGCAGGATGTGCCGATGGTGGCGCTCTTTGGGTTTCTGGAAGATTTGATCAACTACGGCGATTCCTACGAGAAACTGCCCAAGGTGGTGCCCTATGTGGTGCTGCCGCTGTCGATGCTGCTGATGGTGCTGCGGTTTGTGCAGGCGGGTCTGCAAATTCTGCGCGGTGACGTGGACCGGCTGGTGGCCAGCCATGAGGTCGAAGATGAAATCGCCGAAGTGCAGGCGCAGCGCGGGGAGCACGACTGATGGATGTCGTCCTATTGTTTTCCATGGTCATTGGGCTGTTGCTGATCGGGGTTCCGATTGCGGTGGCGCTTGGCCTCAGCTCGACATTGTTCCTGCTAATCTATTCCGACAGCTCGCTGGCCTCGGTTGCGGGCACGCTGTTTGAAGCCTTTGAAGGGCATTTCACTCTGCTGGCGATCCCCTTCTTCATTCTGGCCTCCAGCTTCATGACGACGGGCGGTGTGGCACGGCGGATCATCCGCTTTTCCATCGCTTGTGTCGGCCATCTGCCGGGTGGTCTGGCGATTGCCGGCGTCTTTGCCTGTATGTTGTTTGCAGCCCTGTCCGGGTCCTCCCCGGCCACCGTGGTTGCCATTGGCTCCATCGTGATCGCGGGGATGCGGCAGGTGGGCTACTCCAAGGAATTCGCCGCCGGCGTGATCTGTAACGCAGGCACGCTGGGCATCCTGATCCCGCCGTCCATCGTGATGGTGGTCTATGCTGCGGCGGTTGAGGTTTCCGTCGGGCGGATGTTCCTCGCAGGCGTTATTCCGGGGTTGATGGCGGGCCTGATGCTGATGGTCACCATCTATGTGATGGCCAAGGTCAAGAACCTGCCCAAGGGCGAATGGCTGGGCTGGGGTGAGGTTGCCGCCTCGGCTGGCAATGCCTCGGTTGGTCTGCTGCTGATTGGCATCATTCTGGGGGGCATCTATGGCGGGATTTTCACCCCGACAGAGGCCGCGGCGGTGGCGTCGGTCTATGCCTTCTTTGTGGCGACCTTTGTCTACCGCGATATGGGGCCGTTGAAATCTACGCCCAAACCCAAGGATATGGGGCAATTCCTGTCCATGCTGCCCAAGATGCTGGGACAGACGGTGGTTTATTTCATCCCATCCTTCTTTCACGCCGATACGCGCCACGCGCTGTTTGAAGCGGGCAAGCTGACCGTGACGCTCTTGTTCGTGATCGCCAATGCGCTGATCCTGAAACATGTGCTGACCGATGAGCAGGTGCCGCAGCAGATTGCCACGGCGATGCTGTCGGCGGGCTTTGGCCCTGTGATGTTCCTGATCGTGGTCAATGTGATCCTGCTGATCGGGGGGCAATTCATGGAGCCGTCGGGGCTGTTGGTGATCGTGGCGCCGCTGGTGTTCCCGATTGCCATCGAACTGGGCATCGACCCGATCCACCTGGGCATCATCATGGTGGTGAACATGGAAATCGGCATGATCACCCCGCCGGTTGGTCTGAACCTCTTTGTTACCTCCGGGGTTGCGGGAATGCCGATGATGGCGGTGGTGCGGGCTGCGTTGCCGTTCCTCGCGGTGCTCTTCGTGTTCCTGATTATGATCACCTATATTCCGTGGATCTCAACCGTGCTGCCGAATGCGGTGATGGGGCCGGAGATCATAACCAAATAGCGGGCGGCAACGCCCCTCAGAATATGAAAAGGCCCGGGCGCAAGTCCCGGGCCTTTTTCTGTCTGGCGTTAAGTCAGGGGCTTTGCCCCTCTGCGCTGGCGCGCAGTCACCCCAGAGTATTTTTTGAAAGGTGACGGCGGGCGCAAAGGGGGGCTGTCATCTTTCCCCAAATACTCCCGCCGGAGGCTGCGCCGTGAGGTGCATTTATGCGCTGGCGTCGAGGGCCGCGACGATGGGGGCAAAATCTGCTGCCTTCAGGCTGGCGCCGCCAACCAGCGCGCCATCGACATGGGCCACAGCGAAAATTTCCTTGGCGTTGCTGGCCTTCACCGAGCCGCCATAGAGCAGCCGGATGGCGTTTGCGGTCTCGCCGCCGAAGCGTTTGACCAGGCTGGCGCGCAGGTCGTTGTGGACTTCGGCGATCTGTTCGACTGTGGGCACCTTGCCGGTACCGATGGCCCAGACCGGTTCATAGGCGACCACGACGGTTGTGCCGCTGGTGTCATCGGGCAGGGAGCCTGCCAGTTGCGCTCGGACCACATCAAGTGTTTTGCCCGCCTCGCGATCCTCAAGGGTTTCACCCACACAGATGATCGCCGTCAGCCCCGCAGCGATGGCGGTCTTGGCCTTCGCGCGGACCGTTTCATCGCTCTCGCCATGGTCGGCCCGGCGTTCGGAATGGCCGAGGATCACGGCGGTGGCGCCCGCATCATGCAGCATTTCGGCGCTCAGATCGCCAGTATGGGCACCATAGGTAGCGCTGTGGCAATCCTGGGCACCAATGTCCACCTTGCTGTCGACGCAGACATTGGCCGCGCGGTAGAGCAGGGTTGCAGGCGGGCAGATCAGCACCTCGGCCTTGGCGGATTTACAGCTATAGGCAAGATTGCCCAGCTCGGTCAGCGCACTTGCGGTGCCGTTCATTTTCCAATTGCCTGCGGCCAGTTTCCGACGCATCTGCGTATCTCCCTCAATCGTCTGGTGCTGCCTGCGGTCACCTTTTGGCGCGCGGCAGCTTGCTGCTGGGACTGTCCTAACATTGTTCGGAATAGGGAACAATTCGCCTGTTCACCGAATGACAGCGGTCGTCACATGTTGAACAATACCGAAGTGCGCCGATAACCGGGCGCAAAAAAAGAGGCAGATGGCTGCCTCTTTTCTGCTGTGGTCTGCGCCATTGGTTGCAATCTCGGCGAGATGACCGGGCGCTGTGTTGCAGATCAGCCTGCGGGCATATCCTTGAAGCTGATCGATTCCCCGCAGCCGCAGGCATCGGAGACATTGGGGTTGTTGAACTTGAACCCGGCCTCCAGCAGCGAGACCTCATAGTCGATCTCGGTGCCGAAAAGGAACATCTGTGCCATCGGCGCGATCAGCACCCGGGCACCATCCTGTTCAACCACTTCGTCGTTGGGATCGGGCTGATCGACATATTCCATGGTATATTCCATGCCGGCGCAGCCGCCCTTCTTTACGCCGATGCGCAGGCCGGAATGGCCGCCCTTGTCCATCAGCTTGGCAATCTGGGCCGCTGCCTTATCGGTGATGGTCACCGCTTGTTTGCCGGGAATGCCGAACATGTCTGTCTCCACTATCGCGCGTTACCCCTTAATCTAGGGGGGGCGCGGCGCAGGCTCAAGGGGCTGCGGTCACAGCCCCATGCAATTGGCGTAATAGGTCACGGTTGCGGGCCAGTCGGAGAATACCCCGACAACCCCCACATCCTGCGCCAGCACGTCAAGCACCTGATAAGTGGCGGCATCTGATTGCACCGCAGCTGCGACCGATTGGAAATACCAGCCACCGCCGTTTTTCAGCGGGCCGGAGCGTTCCAGGGTCCAGGTGATGATATTGAGATCGGCGGCACGCGCGGCCTTGGCATAGGGAGAGGGGACCATGCGGCCATCTTCCAGTGTCAGCAGCATCCAGATCGGCGGCGCGATATAGTTGAGCCCCATCTCCTTCAACTCCTGCATGGAGGGGCGGAAGGTTGCGGGATCCATCGGATCGACCTGGCCTTCATCCTCGTCATGGCGGGCAAAGCGAGCATCAAGGTAGACGGCCTGACGGCCAAATTCGGGCGTCTGGGTGAGCCAGTATTTGATATCGCTGAGGTCGAAGCTTTGTACCCAGACATCGCTGGCGGGGATCCCGGCGGTGACATAAGCGTCGATCAGTTTCTGCGCATAAGCCTCCTGCGTCATCCCGTTGAAGGGCATGGCGACGGTTGGGGCCTTCAGCTCGGGGGTGAACTTTGCGCCGAGGTTGCGGAACAACGCGATGCTGTCGGCATGGCTGAGCAGCGTTGTGCCGTCCTGATGCAGGCTGCTGCGCCAGGGGGCGAGGCCGCCCTGAAAGGCGGCGGCACTGGTGGCGGTGGGGTCACGGCTGTCCATTTTCGGGTGCAACGTCATCAGCTCTGCCAGCGTCAGATCGCTGGTGCGGCATTCGGCGTTTGCGGGGGTATCGGCGGTGGCCGGGGCAAAGGACTGGGTGCAGCGGTCGGCTAGGTCGCTGGTGAGGATATCTGTGGTGGTGTGCAAATCGTTCTGCGAGTGGCGGCAGACCAGTTCCAGATCGCTGGTGAAGGTCACATCGCATTCCATGATCCCGGCGCCCATGGTGGCGGCGGCGCGATTGCCCTCAACCGTATGTTCGGGAAACATCAGCGGCGCGCCTCGGTGGGCGATGGAAAAATCGCTGCGCTGAGGTGCCTGCCCGGCACAGGATTGCAGTTTTGTTTTCAGCGCGCCGTCGGGTAGGGCATCCACCAGATAGGCCGGGCGCGGACCGTAGCTGAGTGCGATGGAGTCCGCAGGCGAGGTGTCCGCGGCGGCGGCGCTGGCACATAGGGGCGCGGCAAGAGCAAGGGAGATCAGGCGCGCGCAGAAGGGGGATATGCGGGACAATAGGGAAACTCCAAATCATTTGGGGGCGCCCTTGGGGGGGGTGCGACAGTCTTCCGTGGGGCGCACCAAGAGCGGCTGCGGATGCCCCGCAGCGGTTTATATCTCGGATGTTACGGGGGCTTGCCTCTCCGGGGCAAGAGGGGGCGCGCGGTTTGACACGGTCGAGCGCGACGTCAGCCTGCGTGCGGCCCCGCTTAGGCTGCGCGCGCCCGGTGGCTGTGCCTGCGCCTGCACCGTGCAGCGGGTCACGAAAAACGCGGCAGGCGAGGGGCCGTGCCGCGTTCTGTCTGTTGGAACAGGATCGGGTCAGGCGAGGGTCAGGCCCTGCCATCCGCCGATGCGGCTACATGAAGCCCAGTTCGAGCCGCGCCTCATCCGACATCATGTCCATACCCCAGGGTGGCTCCCAGGTGAGTTCGACATCGACGCTTTTGACGCCGGGGATGGGAGAGACCGCATCAACGATCCAGCCCGGCATCTCACCGGCGACCGGGCAGCCGGGGGCGGTGAGCGTCATGATGATCTTCACATCATTCTCCGCCGTGATGTCGATGGTGTAGATCAGGCCCAGCTCATAGATATTCACAGGGATTTCAGGGTCATAAACAGACCGGCACGCGTCCACCACCGGCTCGTACAGTTCATGGCTGACAGAGGAGGGGGCGATCAGCGGTGTGCCTTCCAATGGTTCGGATGCGTTGGTCATTAAGGGCCTCGGTTCGTTTCCTGACTGTTTATATAGGGAAGCCGGGCGCGAGGGTCCAGTGGCGGATCGCACGCGGTTTGTGATCAAGCGTCGCAGGCGTGGCGGGGGGATCTTGCAGTAGGGTAGTGAAATGTTATATCGTAACATTTCTTGCGACTCATGAGGGATCGACCTGCTGACGGTGTCAGCGGCGTTCTTCTCCGTCGCGCTGTGCATCAGACTGGGTATCTATTTCGATGAAAGATAATCGCCTTCCTGTAACGGTCCTGTCCGGGTTTCTCGGAGCTGGAAAAACGACGTTGCTCAATCGTATTCTGAACAATCGCGACGGGCGCCGGGTCGCCGTGATCGTGAATGACATGTCGGAGATCAATATTGATGCGGATCTGGTGCGCGCGCATACAGAGCTGAGCCGCACCGATGAAACACTGGTGGAAATGTCCAATGGCTGTATCTGCTGCACCCTGCGTGATGATCTGCTGGCGGAAGTGCGGCGTCTGGCGGCGGAGGGGCGGTTTGACTATCTGTTGATCGAGTCCACCGGCATCTCCGAGCCGCTGCCGGTTGCCGCAACCTTTGAGTTTCGCGATGAGGCGGGCGAAAGCCTTTCGGATGTGGCGCGGCTTGATACGATGGTGACGGTGGTGGATGCGGTCAACCTGCGCCGAAACTTTTCCTCCCATGATTTCCTTGCGGACCGGGGAGAGACGCTGGGCGAGGAAGATGAGCGTACGCTGGTGCATCTGCTGACCGATCAGATCGAATTTGCCGATGTGGTGATCCTGAACAAGGTGGCGGACGCAGGCCCGGATGAGGCCGATGCAGCGCGCAAGATCATTCGCAGTCTGAATGCCGATGCTGAAATCATCGATGCCAATCATAGTGAAGTCGCGGCAGAGAAAATTCTGGATACCGGCTTGTTCGACTTTGAACAGGCGCATGAACACCCGATGTGGGCGAAGGAGCTTTACGGGTTTGCCGATCACGTACCGGAGAGCGAGGAATATGGCGTCGCGTCCTATGTTTACCGGGCACGGCAACCCTTTGTACCGGAGCGGATATTGGCGCTGCTGAATGGGGATTTGCCGGGGGTGATCCGGGCCAAGGGGCATTTCTGGATCTCAACTCGGCCGGATTGGGTGGCGGAGTTTTCGCTGGCCGGGGCTTTGTCCAGTGTCAAACCGCTCGGCAACTGGTGGGCCTCGGTCCCGGTGGAGCGGCACCCAACCCATGAGCAGGGGCGTGCCTACATAAAAGCCCATTGGCAAGAGCCTTGGGGGGATCGCCGTCAGGAGTTGGTGTTCATCGGATCCGGTATCGATTGGGCCGGGCTGAAGGCACAGCTGGATGGATGCCTTGTGCCCGCGGAGGTGGCCACCGGCCCCGATCAACTGCCCGGCTATACGGATCCTTTTCCCATCTGGCGGCGGCCGGAGGCTGCGGCGTGAGGGCGCTTCGCAAGAGCGCCCCGGACGTAGCGAAGCACTTTGATCTGACACGGGATGACGCCGGACTGCGGCGGTTTCTGGACCCTGATTGCGCCGCGCTGATCTGGCAGCGGGAGGCGCCCGCCAATGTGCAGCATTGGCTTGACCGGGTTGACCCGGACCGGCTGCCCCGGGGGCGTGTCATTGTCCAGCCAGATATGGTGGCGCGGGTCTTTGCGGAGGTCTGCGCCATGTCCGGCCTGCCACAGGGGCCGGAACAGGATTGGCTTCAGGCGGATGTCACACGGCTGGCGGGCGCGTTTTCATCGTTGATGGATACCAGATATCTGCGGTTCCGGCTGGACGTGGTGACCACAAACGCCTGCCGTAAGTTCCATGTCGATGCTATCGCGGCCCGATTGGTCTGCACCTACCGGGGCACCGGAACCCAGCTTGGGGTGTCTCACCAGGGCGAGGCCCCGGCCCATGTTCAGACGGTTGCGACCGGATCCCCCCTGCTGCTGCGCGGCACGCGCTGGCCTGCGCAACCGGTATCCGGTCTGTTGCACCGGTCCCCGCCGATTGAAGGCACCGGTGAAACCCGTTTGGTGCTGGTGTTGGATCCGGTGACCGACCCGGAGGAGGAGGTGGACAACCATCTGGCTGCGCCCGCCGGGGTGCCGCTGCACTAGCGAGGTGCCTGTCTGTCGTGTGTTCTAAAACGCAAGGGATCTGACCACCAAGGTCGACACCCCCGCCCGAAGTCTATCGGGCGGGGTCTACTCAGTCGTTGATATCGCGGTCGAAGTGTTTCACCTGGCCCTTTGGTCCTTTGAAGAAGTGGCGAAGGACCAGCCAGGCGATCAGGGACAGGGTGGCGTAAATCAACAGGAGCACGGGCAGGGTAATGCTGCCTGCTGGCGCAAAGGCGAGGAGCACCCCGACCACCACAGCGCCGAGGGCAAAGCCGAGGAACATAAACCCCGGCGCCAGGATCTCGACAATGGCGAGGCCGATCGCGATCGCGATCCAGACCCACCAGACCGAGAGCAGGGCGGTCATTTGCCGACACCTTTCAGCATGTTGAAGGCATTGCCAAAGGCCTCAAGCGCGTTGGCAGGGACCAATATGGTCTGTTTGCCATCGCCGGACCCAAGGGTGTTGAGCGCCTCCACCTGTTTCAGAGCAACCTGATACTGCGCGGCCTCCAGCCCGTTTTCGGCGATCGCCTTGGCGACGACCTCGGTGGCGTAGGCTTCGGCGTCAGCCTGAATGCGGCGCGCCTTGGCGGTTTGTTCGGCGGCGTAGAGTTCGGCGTCAGCGGCCAGCTCGACGGAGCGTTTCTGACCCTCGGCCTCGGTCACCTGGGCGCGGCGGGCGCGTTCGGCATTGAGCTGCTGCAACATGGCGTCGCGGGTCGCCTGATCGAGGTTCACATCCAGGATCTCGGCGCGGGTCACCTCAATGCCCCAATCATCCACGGCGCTTTCGACGCTGTTCTGGATCTGACCGATCAGCTGGGATCGGTTGGATTGCACCTCATCCAGATCCATCTTGCCGATCTCGGCCCGCACGATGCCGGCCACGGTGGTGGCAATGGCGCCGTCCACGTCACGGATCCGGTAGACGGTCTTCTCCGGCTCAAGGATGCGATAAAAGACGGAGGTGTCGATCTGCACCAGCACGTTGTCCTTGGTGATGGCGTCCTGGCTGGCATTGGGCAGCTGACGTTCCAGAATGGAGACCTTATGGGCTACGGAATCCAGAAGCGGCACGATGAAATTGATCCCCGGCCCAAGCACCGCATGCAGGCGGCCAAAGCGTTCGACCACATATTTCTCGGACTGCGGCACGATGCGGATGCCCTTGAAGATCAGGATGATCAGGAAAATCGCGCCAAGAATGTAGATGATGTTCTGCGTCAGAAGGCTGAGCAGGAGTTCTTCGGTCATTTTGCCTCACAATATCATTTGTATACTATGGTATTCATTTGAGGGCTGCCATCGCGGGTTTCAAGGCCGGGGCCGCCGCCCAGTCCTGTCTTCTATGGCGTTTGCGGGGCCGGCAGGCAAGGGAAGAGAGACGGGGAACCTGTCAGGACCGGACGCATTATGAGACGCTGAGGCTGAGTTGGGGCGCTTTGATCTTTGGTTGGCCTGCGGCCATACAGGGTTGAAAACCGGGGCGGGATCGGGCACATGCGGCAGGTTCTGTTGATCCGGTTGCGGACGGCAGGGAGGCCGGGGTCAGGTGATCCCGTCGGACATGGACCTGCTGCGGCGGGCCCCGCATAAAACAGCCCCGAGGAAGATATCATGGCGCCGAAAATCTCATTCGACCTGAAAGCCACCGATTGCAAGGCCCGCACCGGGGTGATCAATACACCGCGCGGGGAGATCCGCACGCCTGCCTTCATGCCGGTTGGCACGGCGGCAACCGTAAAGGCGATGATGCCGGAGAGCGTGCGTGCGACCGGGGCGGATATCCTCTTGGGCAACACCTATCATCTGATGCTGCGCCCCACGGCTGAGCGGATCGACCGCCTTGGCGGTTTGCACAAGTTCATGAATTGGGAGCGACCGATCCTGACGGACAGTGGCGGGTTTCAGGTGATGTCGCTGGCAGGTCTGCGTAAGCTGACCGAGAAGGGCGTGACCTTCAAAAGCCATGTGGATGGCTCCAAGCACGAGCTGACGCCAGAACGGTCGATGGAGATCCAGAAGCTCTTGGGGTCCGACATTGTGATGTGTTTTGACGAATGCCCGGCGCTGCCTGCGGACCGCGACCGCATTGCTGAATCGATGCGCCTGTCGATGCGTTGGGCCGAGCGCAGCCGCGAGGCGTTCGGCGACCGTCCGGGCCATGCGCTGTTTGGTATTATGCAGGGCGGGCTGGAACAGGATCTGCGCGAAGAGAGCGCCGAGGCACTGACCAAGATCGGTTTTGAGGGCTATGCGGTGGGTGGCCTTGCGGTCGGTGAAGGGCAGGAGGCGATGTTTGATTGCCTTGATTATGCCCCCGGTTTCCTGCCCGAGGATAAGCCGCGCTACCTGATGGGCGTGGGCAAGCCCGATGATATCGTCGGCGCGGTGGCCCGTGGCATCGACATGATGGACTGCGTGTTGCCGTCGCGCTCTGGTCGGACGGGGCAGGCGTTCACCCGCTACGGTGTGGTGAATATCAAAAACGCCCGCCACCAGGACGACCCGCGCCCCTTGGATGAGAAGTGCTCCTGCCCAGCGTGCAGCAACTATTCCCGCGCCTATCTGCACCATGTGTTCCGCTCCAACGAGATGATCTCCGGCATGCTGCTGACCTGGCACAACCTGCATTACTTCCAGGAGATCATGGGCGGTATGCGCGACGCGATCGCAGCGTGCAGTTTTGAGGCCTGGCAGAAGGATTTTCACGACACCCGCGCGCAAGGCGATATTGAGCGGTTGTAATCACAAACCAAAATCGACTGCGCACTGGCAGTGGATTTGAAGTTATGTTTTTTCACTGGTATGGAATTGACCCGATGAATTTTTTGACACGCGTCACAGTTTGTTTGAGCACTGTATTGAGCCTCTCTGCATGCATGGAGGGTGGCAGCTCATCATCCCGACCGCCTAAACAGCTGAGCTTTCAAGATGTTGCCGCGATGGAGCTCTATCAGCGCGGTGGCGATAGACCCTTTTTTGATGGTGGCCTTGCTGCCAAGAGAGTCTCGGCTGCGGTGCTTTTTGTTCCGGGTGGTGCAGCGCGGCATGATGCCGTCAAGGGTAACGCCGTCTACTTTCAAGTTACCGTAGGCACATCAGAAAGCACCTTCCGTCCGCCTGAGCATTTGCCGAGCAGCGTTTTTGCCGGGCTATCAAAGCCTGAGCTGGTTGCCCTTCACAGTGACCTGACTTCGGGCCGGACGTCAGGGCGTGTCTTGGGATTGGCAAAAACGGCCGCACGCCAGACAATTTGTGCCGCTGGCACGGTGAGCCTTGATGACAGACCGATCCGCGAGGACGTTCCGTTGACACCCCAGCAACAGGCCCGTGTGAATGCGGCGCTAGGCGGTCGTTTGGATCGAATTCTGGAGATGAAAAAAGCGGACTTAGACCGGCTCGGAATTGGCTTTCTCCTGAATCGTGAAACCAGACCGGTACCGAATTTCTACTACAAAACTTATCGCTACAGCGGCACCAAATCAGCCTTACTGAGGATGAAATGCTTGTTCTAGGGAGGAGTGTCGGGCTTATTGCGCTATGTCTTGCCGCGTGCGGCGGGCGGGAGACTACCAAACTCAATCCCTCCGTAGACCGGATCTCTGAGGAGGGATTGACCTATCCCTCCTCAGGAGTAACCTATCTGCACTGGGACAAGGGGCATGGCTACCAAGTGACCTACTACAGCGAAAAGCATGTCTGGCTTTGGTATCCCGGCAACAGGGCTGCGCTTCGTGGGGATTGGGTTCAAGAGCTTGTCGCAGGCGAGTATTACCTCTGCTTCACCTATCCTCACAGCTCCTACAATCCCGTGACGGGTGTTGTCGGTGGTCAAAAAGAATGCCAGTTGCAGACCGTTCTGGGTGGGGCGCTTGAGGGTGCGTTGGCTGGTGATGTGTACAACTTGTCATCGGGCATGGTCCCGTACGTGCGTCGTAAGGACAAACGGCCCGCAGAGTTTTGAGATGCGGGCAGACCGCGTTTACCACTGGCGAGGAGCCGCTTTGAGGTCTGGCAAAAGGACTTCCACGACACCCGCGCGCAAGGCGATATTGAGCGGTTGTGATTTGAGGTGGAGGGGCGCGCGTCGGAGTTTGCCTGTGTTCCCTTTGTGTTGTGTCCGTGTTGTCGAAAACTTGAGCGAATGTTCATCAGCGGGACCCGCCCTGAACACCTTTGCGCCACAAATCAGCAGTGAACTGCGAGGCAGGCATATAACGACCCAAGTGGAGAGATCCGATGAATGACACCGCTTCGACTGGACTGGCGCATTGTTCGCTGATGATATTACTGGCCACGGGGGTGGCGATTTTTGCGCTGATGGATGACCGCTCGGATCCGGTGGCGCGCGGCGGTAGTCTGGGCCATCTGAGTGTCACGGCCATCGACTAGCATTGCAGCGGAACGCGGTGTGGATGTCCCTTGACCGATGGCATTTTGGGCAGATCAGTTAACAGATCTTGTGAATGGGCGGCCTCTCGGGGTCGCCTTTCATCATTTGGTATCCTTGTGCCCATTTGCGCCCTTGTGGTCCGGACGCGCTGCGGGCAATGTGATCCCAAACATTGAGGCACGGCGGTTGAAATCCTTCTCCTGCTGCACCAGATAAAAAAGCCAATGAGGAGACGCACCAAAGCTGCCGGTTGATCGGGGCGGGGGCGTCTTGCCAAATCGAAGGACCGAGTATGCAAGAGCCACTCAATTCATCCTACCCCGTCCTGCCGCTGCGCGACATCGTTGTGTTCCCGCATATGATCGTGCCGCTGTTTGTCGGGCGGGACAAATCGGTGCGTGCCCTGGAAGAGGTGATGACCGACGACAAGCAGATCCTGCTGTCCAGTCAGATCGACCCGGCGGAGGATGATCCGCAATCCGATGGCATTTATAATGTTGGCGTGCTGGCCAATGTGTTGCAGCTGCTGAAGCTGCCCGACGGCACTGTGAAGGTGCTGGTCGAAGGCCACGCGCGGGTGAAGATCACCGAATATCTGGAAAACGACAATTTCTTTGAGGCGCGCGCAGAGTATCTGACCGAGATGCCCGGCGATGTGACCACCGTTGAGGCGCTGCTGCGCACTGTCGGGGATGAGTTCGAGCGCTACGCAAAGGTCCGCAAGAACATCCCGGAAGAGGCGCTGAGCGCCGTTGGTGAGACCACAGAACCGGCCAAGCTGGCCGATCTGGTCGCCGGTCATCTGGGGATCGAGGTCGACAATAAGCAGGATCTGCTGGAGACCTTGTCGGTCTCTGAGCGTTTGGAGAAGGTCTACGGCCTGATGCAGGGCGAGCTGTCGGTGCTGCAGGTCGAGAAGAAGATCAAGACCCGCGTCAAGACGCAGATGGAAAAGACCCAGCGCGAATATTACCTGAATGAGCAGATGAAGGCCATTCAGAAGGAGCTGGGCGACAGCGAGGACGGCTCCAACGAGGTGGCTGAGCTGGAGGCGAAGATCGCTGAAACCAAGCTGTCCAAAGAGGCGCGCGAAAAGTCTGAGGCCGAGCTGAAGAAGCTCAAGAACATGTCGCCGATGTCGGCCGAGGCCACAGTTGTGCGCAACTACCTCGACTGGATTCTGGCGCTGCCCTGGGGCACCAAATCGCGTGTGAAGAAAGACCTGAGCCGAGCCCAGGACATTCTGGACGCCGATCACTACGGTCTGGAAAAGGTCAAGGAGCGCATTGTCGAATATCTCGCGGTGCAGCAACGCTCTGCCAAGCTGAAGGGTCCGATCCTGTGCCTCGTTGGCCCTCCGGGTGTTGGTAAGACCTCGCTTGGTAAATCTGTCGCCAAGGCAACCGGTCGTGAGTTTATCCGCATCTCCCTTGGGGGGGTGCGCGATGAGAGCGAGATCCGCGGCCACCGCCGGACCTACATCGGCTCCATGCCCGGTAAGATCATTCAGGCGCTGAAGAAGGCGAAAACCACCAACCCGCTGATCCTGCTCGATGAAATCGACAAGATGGGGCAGGATTTCCGTGGCGATCCGGCATCGGCGATGCTGGAGGTGCTGGACCCAGAACAGAATGCGACCTTCATGGACCACTACCTTGAAGTGGAATATGACCTGTCGAACGTGATGTTCCTGACCACATCGAACAGCTACAACATGCCGGGGCCGCTCTTGGACCGGATGGAGATCATTCCGCTGTCGGGGTATACCGAGGACGAGAAGCGCGAGATCGCAAAGCAGCACCTGATTTCAAAGCAGGTGAAAAACCATGGCCTGAAGGCCAAGGAGTTCGAGCTGACCGATGAGGCGTTGACCGAGATCATCCGCACCTATACCCGCGAGGCGGGGGTGCGGAACCTGGAGCGGGAAATCGCCAAAGTGGCGCGGAAATCGCTGACCAAGATCGTGAAGAAAGAGGCGGAGACCGTATCTGTCACAGGCGATAATCTGGATGATTTCCTTGGTGTTGCGAAGTATCGTTACGGGCTCGCCGAGAAAGAGGATCAAGTCGGTGTTGTGACCGGTCTGGCCTATACATCGGTCGGCGGTGAACTGCTGAGCATCGAGGCCCTGCGCCTGCCGGGCAAAGGTCGGATGAAGACCACCGGTAAGCTGGGCGATGTGATGAAGGAGTCGATCGAGGCGGCGTCCAGCTATGTGCGGTCGATCTCACCTCAACTGGGGGTGAAACCGCCGAAGTTCGACAAGATCGACATCCATGTGCACGTGCCGGACGGCGCCACGCCAAAGGATGGGCCAAGCGCGGGTCTGGCGATGGTGACAGCGATTGTGTCGGTGTTGACCGGTATTCCGGTGCGCAAGGACATTGCCATGACTGGCGAGGTGACGCTGCGTGGCAACGCGACAGCCATTGGCGGCCTGAAGGAGAAATTGCTGGCGGCCCTGCGCGGTGGTATCAAGACGGTGTTGATCCCGCAGGAGAATGAAAAAGACCTGCCGGATATCCCGGACAACGTGAAAGAAGGGCTCACCATTATTCCCGTCAGCCACGTCTCCGAGGTGCTGAAACATGCGCTGACCGCCACGCCGGAGCCGGTGGAGTGGGATGAGGCGGCAGAGGAAGCCGCCGCCGCAGCCAAGGCCGCCTTGGGCGCGCCCGACGACACGGCGGGAGCCACGGCCCATTGATCAGGGCAGCGGGCGCTGCCCGTATGATCTGACATTGGTCTGTACTCGACAATCACAAACGGGCGGCCCTGCTGGGGTCGCCCGACGTCATTTATACCGCTGAGAAAATGTGACCATAGGCGCGCCCCGACCTGACGCGCCTATGATCGTGACGGCGCTGATGTGGTGCGACTGGGCAGGCCGGTCGACCAACCGCTTTATCTCATCAGTCTGTGGTCGCCGATCCATCCGCAAAAGCTGAGGCCATGAAATCCTCCTTCATCATATGTGCTTTCATTGCGGGCAGGCCTACGGCTTTTAGCGTGATGATTGCGGTATAGATCAAAGTGGCTGTTGCCAGAGCGTCCAGGGTCCATGCGACAGGGACCCCAGTTGTACCCAGACGGTCGGAGAGCCCATTCAGCGCGGGAAGTGTCCAGAATCCTGTCATCCAGTGAAGACCCAGTGCGATCCAGAAACCAGCGCAGAACGGGCAGTGCCACTGCTCGTACAGCCTGCGAAACGGGCCTGGCAGCAGGGAGATGAGGGTTTTGAACCAGGTTCCCCATTCAGGAAGTTTCTCCCAAATCAAGATGTGAATGGCGGTGCCCAACAGTGTAAGTTCAAACGTCATTTCAGGTTTCAATATAGATAGTTAGCAGGACGTGCTAATTTGAATAAATGGCGAGGCGTCGGCTTCAGCGCCCTCGTTCAAATGCCCCAGCGATATCAGCGGGGAGTTCCGATGCCAGCTCACGTGCGACAGCCTCGTAGACGCTTTCACCGCTGGCCAACAATGCCTTGCCAGCTTCGGTCAAAATGATGTGCTGCGCGCGCGCATCATAGCGGCAGGGGAAGCGGGCAACCAAACCTCTGTCCTCCAGCTTCAGGACCATCGCACTGGCGGATGACTTCCTTACTCCCAGATCATTCACAACATCCTGAAGGTGTTGACCATGATTGTCCTTGTCGGTGGTTTTGTCTTCCTGATCTCTGATCGCACGCAGGTATTCGAACTCGTTATGGCTCAACCGCAGATCTGCGCTGAGTTCGGCCCATGCGCGCTGGCAGCGCCGATGTGCCAACTGGAGGAAATGTTCGAGGGTCACCTTGACATCCATCTATTAGTACGTCTTCCTAACTAACGTATAGCGCTGCCGTGTCAAGCCTATACGTGGAGACCGTCACCAAGGTTGGAGGGCGCGCAATGGTCCGGGAAATGGCATTTGAAACCGACAGGCTTCGCCTGGAATCTTGGGATACTGTCTTTGGCTCTGAGCAAGAAAAGCAGGCACTTGTGGCGGAGCTGAAAGTCATTCTGACACCACCTGTCCTGAGGAGCCTGCCGGAGCCGATGCAGCTCGCGGATACTGAAGCGGCTATTTCCGACTGGGTTGCCGCCAGACATGCAGAAAGCCATGTGCTTACGATTCGTGATGACAATACGACCCTGATTGGCCTCCTCATCCTGGCCGCCTCCGGCAATGCGGAATATCCCCCGACGGTTCACATCGGATATCTCTTTTCCGAGATCATGTGGGGCAAAGGCTTCGCATCGGAGCTGATAGGCGGATTGGTTGCCTGGTATCAGGACCAGGGGGAGGGGACCCAGCTTTTTGCCGGTGTTGCACCTGAGAATATTGCGTCCGTAAAGGCGCTGGAGAAGAATGGTTTTGAACAGGTCTCGGACCATACCGACCCCGGCACCACGATGTTTCGCAGGGACACGCAGTTCGATTTTGATCGCCTCTATCGCTCCACTGCGCAGGCGCTTGGCGCGCCATCGCCGGAGATTGTTGGGTTTTTCAGCGCGCTGACTGAGGGCAACTTGCGCGTCCTGGATATTGGCTGCGGCCAGGGGCGTGACGCGCTTTTTATTGCCCGATTGGGGCACTCTGTCGTTGGTGTTGATATCGCACCAAATGGGATCAAAGATCTGGTGGCTGCGGGTAACCATGAAAACCTCAGGGTCGAAGGGATCGTTGCAGATATCTTGGATTTCCGGCCGGTCGGGCAGTTTGAAGTGCTCCTCATCGATCGTACACTGCACCTCCTGCCTGTTGAAAACAGAGTAGCGGTTCTCAAGCGTCTGATAGGCCATGTTGTCCTGCAAGGTTGGGTGATAATCAGTGATGAGCCTGAAAACATGGCAGCATTTAAAGAGGTCTTTGACGCACGTGACGCGCCCTGGTCCCTCCATCGGGAGACCGACGGCCATCTCATTCTACGGCGTGACACCTGATGGCGGGCGAATTGGCATTCACAGCGGCCAGTCGAGGACCGGCGGTGAGAGCGGCGCTGCCCGGTGCGTTTGATCCCCAAATCGGGGATCATCGTCGCATCGGGTTGCACGCAGAGACGTCATCGGAGCCTATGGTCCCCAAGGCGCGTGGTTTTGGATTTTAATACGTCAGGACGGGGCAACGCGGAGCGATGTCACTGGCGGGTAACGTCCTCATAGTCACCTAGTCGCAGGTAGGCATATTCGCGGTAGAGTTTGATGGTCGGGCGCAGTCCAAAGAGGATTGATCCGATCAGGAACAGCCAGGTGCCGACATAGGTCGTGGACTCCTGAAAAAACAACACACTGCCCACCACGAACAGCACCGCAGCCGAGACATCGACAATGGTGTAGGCAATTTCGCAATAGGCGTAGATCTTTTTGTGTCGATCACTGCGGTTGCGATTGTCGGGATGGAACAGGGGCATGCGGTTCTCCTTGGGGTGTTCTTTTGTGCTGCTGTCATCAAACGCCTGAATGGCGGTTTGGTTCAACGCCTGTCTGCAGGCTGGATCCGCTGGGCACAAAAAAGGGCAACCCATCTGGGCTGCCCTCTATGTTTGGTCGTATCTCCCCCTGATTATATAGGGGGCTTCCGTCTGGCGCCCGCTCTTTGGTGGCGGGGTTGGTTGACGGCCCCACAGAAAGGGGCGCGTCGAATGTTGCTGCCGTGGCTTAGGCGGCCTTTGGCGTCATTTTCGCCTGCACGGTGGCGATGGCGACCGCGTCGGGGCTGACATCATCTGCGGCCGCCTGCGTCAGGATCGCAGCCATGGTCACCTCAAGCGCCTCCAGCCGGTCCGCGACAAAGCTGTTGCGGTTGCTGATTTTCTGGATCTCTGTCGCCACATTGATGATGCCACCACCATTGGCCACAAAATCGGGGGCATAGAGAATGCCGCGCTGATGCAGGGCGGTTGCGTCCTGGGACGAGGCCAGCTGGTTGTTGGCGCCACCGGCCACCAGAGCCACCTTCAGCTGAGGGATGGTGTTGCTGTTGAGGATGCCACCAATCGCGCAGGGGGCAAAAATATCCGCCTCAACGGCGTAGATCTCATCCGGGGCAACGGCTGTGGCACCGAAGGTCTCGACCGCGCGGGTGACCTGCGCCTTGTTCACATCGGTGACGATCAGTTTGGCGCCGGCCTTGTTGAGGAAGTCGCAGAGGTACCAGCCCACGTGACCCAGCCCCTGAACGGAGACAACCCGATCGGTGAGGTCGATCTGACCCGTCTTGTGCTCCCATGCGGTGCGGATGGCGTTGAAGATGCCGCGCGCGGTGATGGGGGAGGGATCGCCGGAGGCGTATTCCCCATCGGCCAGCCCGGCGACCGAGGTGGTTTCCTCGGCCAGGATCGCCATATCTTCGGGGCTCATGCCCATGTCTTCGGCGGTGATGTAGCGGCCGTTCAGGCTGTCGATGGCACGGGCAAAGGCGCGCAGCAGCTCGGGTGTTTTCTGGGTGGCAGGATCGCCCATGATCACAGCCTTGCCACCGCCAAGCGCGAGACCTGCAGCCGCGTTCTTATAGGTCATGCCTTCGCTCAGGCGTTTGACATCGGTCAGCGCCTCTTCGGCGCTGGCATAGGGGCGCATCCGCAACCCGCCTGCCGCAGGCCCAAGCAGGGTCGAATGCACGGCGATAAAACCCGTGAGGCCGACCGAGGCGTCCTCGACGCGGTAGATTTCTTCATGTGTCGAGGTGGCGACGGGGGTAAGTGTGGCTGTCATTATTGGATTGCTCCTCCATTTCGCCAGAGAATACCGTCAGGGAACCGCTGGTTTCCTCCAAAATGCAGCGGATCGATTGTGAATTTTAGAGGATATCACTAATGTGTGCTAATTAATGAGGGGAAAGACGTGGATAAGATTGATCGCAAGATACTGGCCGCTCTTCAGGAGAATGGGCGGATCAAGATCGCCGAACTGGCGGAGAAGGTCGGTCTTTCCGCGACGCCCTGTGCCCGGCGGGTTGCCAACCTGGAAGAGAGCGGGGTGATTTCGGGCTATTCGGCGCGGGTGGATCAGACCGAGGTGGGGCTACCGGTCACCATCTTTGTCGCCGTAGAGCTGGAGCGTCAATCCACCGAGGGGCTGCAGGCCTTTGAGGCGGCGGTGCGGCGCTTTGATCAGGTGATGGAATGCTATCTGATGACCGGGAGCCGGGATATTCTGCTGCGTGTGGTGGCGCAGGATCTGACCGATTTTGACCGCTTTCTCGAGCACCGGTTGATGCGGGTGCCGGGGATCCGCAACACCCGCTCCAGCTTTACCCTGCGCACGATGATCTGTCGCAATGTGCTGCCGCTGGATTAGCGGTTTGGGCAGGGGCGTTGGTCTGGCAATATCATGGATCGAGCAAAAATGACGGCGCCGATGGTTTTTTCGATCCGCCCCTCTTGCAGTGGCGCGCGACGGGCGGTATGACCGCCAACAAGGGTGATTAGCTCAGTGGTAGAGCGCTTCGTTCACATCGAAGATGTCAGGAGTTCAAATCTCTTATCACCCACCATTCTCTCTCAATCTAGTGGTTTAACGCGCCTTTCGGTGGCGCTTTGTCCTATGGCGCGCGCTCTTCCCTGTCTCGGAAAACCTGTCTAGATGTTGCGGCAACGCCGAAGGGCGAAGCAGCAAGGAGGGCAGGCATGGCATATCCGAAAATCTGGTTTCTGCGGCATGGGCAGACGGAATGGAATGCTGAAGGGCGCATCCAAGGCCAGCTGGAATCAAAACTCAGCCCCCTGGGGATTGAACACGCCCAGCAGCAAGCCGGTTTGATGGCGCCGATTCTGGCGCAGGGACCGGCCTGTTTTGTCTCGCCGCTGGGGCGGGCACAGCAGACCGCGCAGATTGCGCTTGGCGGTCAGCCCTATACCACCGATGCGCGGCTTGCCGAGGCGCAGGCCGGCGTGTTTCAGGGCATGACCCGTGAGCAGGTCGCCGCTGAGTATCCTGAAATCTACGCCGCCAATCCGCTGAGCCTGGATCTGTACTGCGCCGCGCCAAAGGGCGAAGGGTTTGCGGCGTTTCAGGCCCGCATCGAGGCCTTTCTGAACGGGTTGAGCGAACCGACTGTGGTGGTGGCGCATGGACTGTGGGGGCAGGTGCTACGCGGGCTGATCTGTGGCCTGTCGCGCGCGGAAATGGCGGCGCTGCCCAATGAACAGGGCTGTATCTATCAGCTGTGGCAGGGGGAAGAGCAGGTGCTGCGCTGAGGCGATGACTTTTTTCGCAGATTTCTGCGATTTACCTCTTGCGTCCAGCGCGGGGTTTCTCTAAATCCGCGCTCACCGGGTCGTTAGCTCAGTTGGTAGAGCGCTTCGTTTACACCGAAGATGTCGGGAGTTCGAGCCTCTCACGACCCACCATTATCCCCTTGAAAATCCGCATATATCGCTCTGCCATCGCCTGACTATCTGCGTTTTGGGCGTGGCCTGAGGTCAATCGCTGACTTCCGTAAGCTATCATATTTTTGACCATTGATCATCGCATGGCGGCTGGATTTGCCGGTCAAGCGATCTCGCGCTAGGCTGCTGGTGCTCCCTTGATGTTTTTATCAGCTCTGTCGGGAGAATTTGTAACAATTGTATGATTTGGAGTTTCTGTGATGACGTATAAGGCAATCCTTTCATTTGTGGTATCTGTCCTGCTGGCCATGCCGGTCGCGGGGGAGGCGGGGTCCTTCAAACATGTGAAGACCGAGGCCGATTTCCTCGCTCTGGTCAGTGGTAAGACGCTGAGCGCCGATTGGGGGAGCATGCAGATTCTGCCCAATGGGAAGATTAAGGGAAAGACCAAGCAAGGTAAGTTGGTCGGCGCCTGGCAATGGAATGACAGCTTGTGGTGCCGCAATGTGCGAATTGGCAAGCAGCCGGAGCGGGGGACCGATTGTCAGAAAATCGGGATCTCGGGAAACCAGCTGCAGTTTATCCGGGAGCAGGGCAAGGGCACGGCTGGTGTGATGGTGATTTCCAACTGATCCGCACAAGGATCGCCACGGGCGGGTCGACTACGCCCGTGGCGCGCGGCAGTGGCGCCTGTATTGATGTGATCTCATAGAACGCGCGTTGCCTGTGCCGTGTTGGAGGCATCGGCGAGGTTTTCATAGGGTAATGTCGAAAAAACAATACCTTAAGCGATAAAGTAGAGGGGTAGGTGTTTTTTTTCACGGAAACCCGAGAAAATGCCAAAACACCGCTTGACGATCCCTCGGTGCTGCGAATATTACAGCCCAACATTCAGCGGCGACGTTGGATGGAACAGCAAGCGGTTGTAGCTCAGTTGGTTAGAGTACCGGCCTGTCACGCCGGGGGTCGCGGGTTCGAGCCCCGTCAACCGCGCCACTGCTGTCCGCCCCGGATCCGGGTTAAAGGGTCCAAATGAAAGTAAATGCGCGGTTGTAGCTCAGTTGGTTAGAGTACCGGCCTGTCACGCCGGGGGTCGCGGGTTCGAGCCCCGTCAACCGCGCCACTTTCATACGTCGCCCTGACGATCAGGGTCCGCCCCGGAGGGGAATATATGTCAGGCGCTTGCGTCTGATCTGCCGAAAGGCCCATGCGCGGTTGTAGCTCAGTTGGTTAGAGTACCGGCCTGTCACGCCGGGGGTCGCGGGTTCGAGCCCCGTCAACCGCGCCACTTTCTTCCAGAATTTTGGATGAACGCACCCTTCTTCGGAAGGGTTTTTGCGTTTGTGGCGATATCTGTTCGCGTCTTCGATCTGCCTGAAGGGGGGAGGTCTGTGGTGCGCGCCGGGGCGCACACCACTGGTTTTGTTATTTCTTGGTCAGAGCATCCAGCACGCGAGCCCAAGAGCGGATGCCTTTGTGGAAGCTCTCCAGATCGTATTTCTCATTGGGGGAGTGGATGGCGTCGTCTTCATTGGCAAAGCCGATCAGCATCGCGTCCATGCCCAGAATGGATTTGAAGAAGCCGGCAATGGGGATCGATCCGCCCATGCCGCAGAAGACAGCCTCCCGGTTCCATTCATCCGACAGCGCGCCTCGGGCGGCCTCAAACTCGGGGCGGGAGATGTTCATCACCGAGGCGCGCGACCCTTCCAGATCATTGTCCCATTTGACCTGGGTGTCAGGCTTCAGCCGATCCTCGACATGTTTGCGGATCTTCAGTCGCAGCGCATCCGGATCCATGTCCCCGACCAGACGGCAGGTGATCTTGCAATGCGCCTCGGACGGGATCACGGTTTTTGAACCCGCACCATTGTAGCCGCCCCAGAGGCCGTTCACTTCCAGCGTCGGGCGCGCCCATTGCTGTTCCAGCACAGAGCGGTCCTTCTCGCCGTGGGCCTGGGTGTAGCCCGCGTTCGAGAGATAGTCCTGCTCTTCAAAGCCGCAACCTTCCCACTGGCGCAGTTGCTCCTCTGGCACCTCATGCACGCCTTCATAGAAGCCGTCGACCGCGACCTTGCCGGTGTCCTCGTCATAGAAAGACGCCACAATGCGGCTGAGTTCGCGCAAGGGGTTGAGGCCGGGGCCGCCATAGTGACCAGAGTGCAGATCAATCCGGGGGCCGATCAGGGTGAATTCATCCTTCAGCATGCCGCGCAGCTGCGAGGAGATTGAGGGCACGCCACGTGACACCATGGAGGTGTCGCAGATCAGCGCCAGATCCGCCTTCAGCTCTGCGGCGTGCTGTTCCATGAAGGGCACCAGAGACGGCGAGCCGCTTTCTTCCTCGCCTTCAAAGAAGAAGGTGATGCGGCAGGGCAGGGAGCCGTTCACCGCCTGCCAGGCGCGGCAGGCCTCGACAAAGGTCATCAGCTGACCTTTGTCATCGGACGCGCCGCGACCGCGGATGACGGTTCCGCGCGCGGTCTCTTCCAGCTGCGGCTCAAACGGCGGGGTGTTCCACAGGTCCAGCGGATCCACCGGCTGCACGTCGTAGTGGCCATAAAATAGCACATGCGGCAGCGAGTCGTCCTGCGGCCCGACGTGACCAACCACCATTGGATGGCCGGGGGTGACGCGCTTTTCCGCGTCGATCCCGATGGAGCGCAGGTCCGCCACCAGCCAGTCGGCAGCCTTGTCGCAGTCTTCCTTGTAAGCGGGATCGGTCGAAATCGATTGGATGCGCAGCAAGTCCATCAACCGTTGGGTGGCGGCATCAAGATCGGTGTCAATGCGGTCCAGGACGTCGTTCAGTGACATATTCAGGAGGCTCCTGCTGTTATTGATTGCTGTTTGCCGGACCCTAACAGCGCCTGTCGGCAGGGGCCAGAGCAGCGCAAAATGGTCCGGGCAGGCGGGGATGCGTCGGATTGTAGCGTCAAACGGGCGTTACAATTCTTGCTGCCCGGGGCGCAAAGGTCTATTTGACCTGCATCAAGGCTGGTTCGGCCTCTTCGGCGTATTTGATTGATCAAACGGAGGGTTCGGGTTATTTATTCGGTAACGTGAATATATCAGCCTGACCACAGCTTGCACCAGATCCGTTGGTGCCAACTATGCCATGGAGATGCCGGTGGACTATACCGCGAAACTCGACCAAGCGATTGATCAGCTCCACACGGAAGGTCGCTACCGGACATTCATCGACATTGAACGGCAGAACGGGCAGTTCCCGCATGCCGTCTGGACCCGTCCGGATGGCAGCGCACAGGACATCACCGTGTGGTGTGGCAATGACTATCTGGGGATGGGGCAGCATCCGGTTGTGCTGGAGGCCATGCATGGCGCGATTGATGCCACTGGCGCGGGATCCGGCGGGACACGGAATATCTCCGGCACCACAGTCTATCACAAACAGCTGGAGGCCGAGCTGGCCGATCTGCACCAGAAGGAAGCGGCGCTGCTGTTCACCTCTGCCTATATCGCGAATGATGCGACGCTCAGCACGCTGCCGAAACTGTTTCCCGGCCTCATCATTTTCTCCGACGCGCTGAACCACGCCTCCATGATTGAGGGCGTGCGGCGCAACGGTGGCGCCAAGCGTATTTTCCGTCACAATGATGTGGCGCATCTGCGGGAGTTGCTGGCAGCGGCGGACCCGGCGGCGCCCAAACTGATCGCGTTTGAATCGGTCTACTCCATGGACGGGGATTTTGGTCCGATCGCTGAGATCTGTGATCTGGCGGAGGAATTTGGCGCGCTCACCTATATCGATGAGGTCCATGCGGTTGGCATGTATGGTGCGCGCGGCGGCGGTGTCACGGAGCGGGACGGTCTGATTGACCGTATCGACATTGTGAACGGCACCCTGGCCAAGGCCTATGGTGTGATGGGCGGCTATATCGCCGCATCGGCAAAAATGTGTGATGCCATCCGCTCTTACGCGCCCGGTTTCATCTTCACCACCTCGCTGGCGCCGGCGGTTGCGGCAGGGGCGGCGGCCTCGGTTGCCTATCTCAAGACCGCGCCCGAATTGCGCGAACAGCACCAGCTGCAGGCCCGCATCCTGAAAATGCGGCTGAAGGGTCTCGGGCTGCCAATCATCGACCATGGCAGCCATATTGTGCCGGTGATCGTTGGCAATCCGGTTCATACCCAGAAGCTGAGCGATATGCTGTTGTCGGATCACGGAATTTACGTCCAGCCGATCAACTTCCCGACAGTGCCGCGCGGCACCGAACGGCTGCGCTTTACCCCGTCGCCGGTGCATGGCCCGAAGGAGATCCACGCGCTGGTCAAGGCGATGGACGCGCTCTGGTCTCATTGTGCGCTGAATCGTGCCGAAATGGCCGGCTGATTCATAGCTCTGTGTCAAATTGGTAAGATTATGGTAGTATGATCATAATCAAAGGGCGCAGGCGAATCGCATAAGGCGGGTCCGTGACGTCCTGAATGTCGAATACGGCAGGCTAAAATGGGACAGCAGGCATGATCGGGCGCCTTACTCAGCGCAAATCGAAGACGCACGACGAATCGACAGGGCCGCGTAGCTTTGACGATTATGAGCTCCGATTGGGTGACATCATGCGCGGTGAGCGGGCCACAATGGGCAAGTCGCTGCTGGATGTCCAACGTGAGCTGCGGATCAAAGCCTCCTACATCGCCGCAATTGAGAATTCCGACCCGACTGTCTTTGACACGCCGGGTTTTATTGCGGGTTATGTGCGGTCCTATGCGCGCTACCTCAATATGGATCCCGACACCACATTCGACAGCTTCTGTCAGGAAAGCGGGTTTCAGGTCGCGCATGGCATGTCGGCGGAGGCCTCGGTGCGCAAATCCGCCGGTGCGCCGATTGCGACCGGAATGGGGGGGCTGCGCAGTGACGCGTTCACCTCGCCCAATACCCCGTTTGTGCCAACGGCCAGCAGCGTGTTCAGTCAGATTGAGCTGCGCGCGGTCGGCTCCCTTGCGGTGCTGGTCGCACTGATTGGGGGCATTGGCTATGGCGGCTGGGCCGTCCTGAAGGAGGTGCAGCAGGTGCAGATGGCACCGGTTGAGCAAACCCCCATTGTGCTGGCTGATCTGGATCCGCTGGCGGGGGCCGCCCGCGACGCTGAGGTCTCGAACGAGGATCCCGCATTGGAAGCGCTGGACCGGCTCTATCGTCCGCAGGCGCTGGATGTGCCGGTTCTGGTGCCTCGTGATGGTCCGATTGCCACGCTTGATCCGCGCGGCTTTGGTAACTTTGCCATGCCGGAACTGCCATCGGTTGTGCTGGCGGATGCCAGCCTCAGCACCGAGGCACCTTTGCCCGCGATGCCGCAAGTTGTTGAAGAAACAGCGTCGGCCTTGCAGATGGTTGCAGTGCGCCCCTCCTGGGTTCAGGTCACCGCCGTGGATGGCAGTGTGATTTTCGAGACCATTATGGAGCCGGGCCAGCATTTTGAAATCCCCGCCACCGAAGAGGCTCCGTTGCTGCGCACAGGCGAAAGTGGCGCGATCTATTTTGCCGTGAACGGCGCCCATTACGGACCGGTCGGCGATCGTGGGCAGGTGACCAAGAATGTGGTGCTCTCCTCAGATGCGCTCACCGAGCGTTTCGCGCTCGCCGATCTCAGCGAAGATCGCAACAGCGCGCTGGCCACGCTGGTGGCGGAGTTGCAGGCCAGCAGCCTGTCCGTCGACCCGGTCGAGGCCATCAGCGAGTAACCTGGCCGGGGTTCACCCGGCGATGAGGCGTTCAGGCCAATTCAGCAGCGGTGTCGTTCAGAGTGCCTGGCCGCTTGCGACATCTGGCCCGATCCTTGCAGGAATGCCCAGCCACCATTGAAGCTGCGCCAGACTGCGCGTATCTATGCCCGGAACCCTGAACAGCGCGGACCGGACCTCATGTCGATCAACAATATTCGCCCCTGGCGCCATATCGAACGCCGCAAAAGCCGCCAGATCCATGTGGGCAATGTGCCTGTTGGCGGCGACGCCCCGATTGCGGTCCAGACCATGACCAACACGCCGACCACCGATGTTGCGGCAACGGTGGCGCAGGTTCAGGCCGCAGCCGAGGCCGGCGCTGATATCGTCCGGGTGTCGGTCCCGGATGAGGCCTCTTCCAAGGCGCTGAAGGAAATCGTCCGCGAAAGCCCGGTGCCGATCGTCGCGGATATCCATTTCCACTACAGGCGCGGGATTGAGGCGGCGGAGGCGGGGGCGGCCTGCCTGCGCATCAACCCCGGCAATATCGGTGATGAGAAACGCGTGGCAGAGGTCATCCGCGCCGCCAAGGACCACAATTGCTCCATTCGCATCGGTGTGAATGCGGGGTCGCTGGAAAAGCACCTTCTGGACAAATACGGCGAGCCCTGCCCGGAGGCGATGGTGGAATCGGGCCTCGATCATATCCGCATCCTGCAGGACCATGATTTCCACGAATTCAAAATCTCGGTGAAGGCCTCCGACGTCTTTATGTCGGCGGCAGCCTATCAACAGCTGGCTGAGGCCACCGATGCGCCGATCCACCTTGGCATCACAGAGGCGGGCGGCTTTGTCTCCGGCACCATCAAATCGGCGATTGGTCTGGGACAGCTTCTGTGGATGGGCATTGGCGACACCCTGCGGGTCAGCCTCTCTGCCGATCCGGTGGAGGAGGTGAAGGTGGGGTTTGAGATCCTGAAATCCCTCGGCCTGCGTCACCGCGGCGTCAATATCATCTCCTGTCCCAGCTGCGCCCGGCAGGGGTTTGATGTGATCAAGACGGTTGAAACCCTTGAGAAACGCCTGGAGCATGTGAAAACCCCGATGAGCCTCTCAATCATCGGCTGCGTGGTGAATGGCCCGGGCGAGGCGCTGATGACGGATGTCGGTTTTACCGGCGGCGGCGCGGGTTCCGGCATGGTCTATCTGGCGGGCAAGGCCAGCCATAAGATGTCCAATGACCAGATGGTGGATCACATCGTGGAAGAGGTGGAGAAAAAGGCCGCTCAGCTTGACGCCGAGGCCGCCGCTGCGGAATAGATCCGGCCGAACCCATTTCCAACCAATAAAGGGCGCTGAGGTAAGATCAGCGCCCTTTTTCTGTTGTCTGTTTCGCCGGTCATCTTTCCCGAAATACTCCGGGGGTCTGGGGGCTGGCCCCCAGTTTGCCCTGTGTCTGGGGGCTGGCCCCCAGTTCGCCTTGTGTCTGTGTCTGTGTCTGGGGCTGACCTAAAAACCCTACCTTTGGTCAGCTGCGCTTGTCGCGAATATCGGCGACCATGATCTCCATCTGGTCGGCAGGCAGATAACCACGCAGCAGCTCCTCCCCCAGTACGAAGGTCGGCGTGCCGGAAATTGCCAGCTGCTGGGCCAGCGCGCGGGTGTCTTGCAATTGGCGCGCGATCTCGGGATCCGACATCCGCGCGAGGATCGCATCGGCATCGAGATCCAGCCCGTCGGCCAGACGGCGCAGGGTGCCCTCATTGGGTTCGCCGCTGAGGGTGATCAGCGCGTCATGAACGTCCTTATAGGCGTCATCTCCGGCCACCAGTCGCGTGGCGATGGCAAAGCGGGAGGTCAGCACAGAGGCTTCGCCCAAGATCGGAAATTCCTTGATGATCAAGCGGATATTGCCGTCGCCTGACACCAGTTGTTCAACCTCGGGGGCAGCGCGTCGGCAATAGCCACAGCGGTAGTCCATGAATTCCACCAAGGTGATATCGCCATCGGGATTGCCACCGACCCAGGAATAGCCGTCGTCATGCAGCGCTGTCAGGTTTTCGGAAACCAGCGCATCATCGCGGGCGGCCTCATTGGCGGCCTGCTGTTGTTCCAGCTTGTTGACGGCTTCCAGGATCACCTCCGGGTTTTCCAGCAGATATGCACGGACCTCTTCGCCAAATGCGGCGCGTTCATCTGGGCTCATGCTGCTCAGATCCAGCGCCTGAACAGCCGGGGCGGCGATCAGCCCAAGGGCCAGTGCCGCGGCAGAAACGGCGGGGAGGCGGGTCAAACGGGTCATCTCGATTTCCTTTTTTCGTTTTGTTCAGCGGCGATCAGCACGTCTTGGGCGCGTCGCCAGGCAGTGGATCCGGTGGGCAGTTGGGCGGTGGCGCGTTTGGCGTGCAGTCCGGCGTCCTTCAGCCGTCCCTGTAGCGCATAGCGTTCGGCGGTGGCCAGTGCGGCCATACCGGACTGGCCAAGTTTCGCATAGGCCTGCGCCATATCACGCAGCATGGCGGCATTGCGGAAATCCCGCGCGCGGGCGGCTTCCAGTGATTTGATGGCCGCCTTGGGCTGGCCAGCGGCCAATTGCGCCCGCCCAAGGCTGGCGAGGACCAGCGGGTCACGCCCGGCCTGCTGGACGGCCCGGCCATAGGCGGCGAGGGCGGGTTGCCAGCGGCGGTTTTCCATCAGGATCTGGCCCTTAAGCTCCTGGTAGTAAGGATCGGTAGGGCGCAGGGCGAGGGCACCGTCGATGGCGCGCAGCGCCTTTTGCAGGTTGTTGCGCCGATGCTGGGCGACGGCTTCCCGCATCAGGCGGACGTCTTTGTAAGGCTCATCCGCGATCCGGCGCAGGGTCCATTTGGGGGAGCGGGTAAAGGCCGACAGCTTGCCGCGCACGCGGGCGAACCAATAGATTGCATTGGCGTCGGGTTTGGCGCTGTCACCGTGGCTGGCAAGATAAGCTTCGGCAGCGCGGATCCTGTCACGGC
This sequence comes from Phaeobacter sp. LSS9, assembly GCF_003443595.1. NCBI lineage: Bacteria > Pseudomonadati > Pseudomonadota > Alphaproteobacteria > Rhodobacterales > Roseobacteraceae > Phaeobacter > Phaeobacter sp. LSS9. Next base: position 1,183,240 of record NZ_CP031956.1, on the reverse strand, counting down.
TCAGCGGATGCGAGCGCATGTAAGGATCCTGATTGACCGGGCTCAGCAGCTCTTGCCCGGCAAAGATCTTATGGACATCAACCAGCCCGCGCGGGCTGACCCCCGCCCGTTGCAGAATACCGGCAGCAGTGCGGTCGGCGGAGGCTTCCTCGGCGCGGGTATGGGCGAGAAACCCGCGCAGGGCGGAGGACTGCGTGCCAAGCGCAATACCGGCAGCGGCCTCACCGGCGCCCGCGGCGGCCGCAAGCACGGCAAGGGCGGCGCCAAGGCCTGCGGCAGAGCGGGCAGAGCGCATGTTCTGCATCCGCCGTGACAGGTGGCCATTGGTGATATGGGCCGCCTCATGCGCGATCACGGCCTGCAGCATCTCGGGGCGATCTACCTTTAGGATCAGCCCGTAATGTATGAAAATCGTTTGGGAATCGACGACGAAGGCGTTGAAGGATCCATCGTTGACCACCAGCACCCGCACCCGTTTGGCATTCAGACCTGCGGCGCGCAGCACCGGGGCGGCCAGCTCATTCAGCCCACGTTCAATATCGGGATCGCGCAGCAGCGAGATCGAGGCCGCCTGCGCGGATGAGGCCAGGGATCCCGCGACGAAACAGAGCGCAGCAAGAGCCAGAGCCGGGATTGACGCGAGGCGGGAGAAGCGGTCAAAGGTCATGGCCGCACCATGGGAGATCAACATGCGAAACTCAAGCCGGTCCAACGTCGATCCCTTCATTGTGATGGATGTGATGGAGGCCGCCCGCCGCGCCGAAGAGGCAGGTCGCCATATCATCCATATGGAGGTGGGCCAGCCCTCTACCGGTGCGCCTGTTGCCGCGCGTGAGGCGCTGGCAAAGGCGCTGGATCATGACAGCCTGGGCTACACCGTGGCGCTTGGACTTCCCGCGCTGCGCAAGCGGATCGCGCAGTTGTATGGCGAGTGGTATGATGTTGATTTGAACCCCGAGCGGGTGGTGATTACCCCCGGTTCCTCCGGGGCGTTCCTGCTCAGCTTTACGGCGCTGTTTGACAGTGGTGACCGCGTGGGCATCGGTGCGCCGGGCTATCCATCTTACCGCCAGATCCTACACGCGTTGGGGCTGACGCCGGTGGATATTGAGACCTCGTTGGATCACCGGCTGCAACCGGTGCCGCAGGATTTGACCGGCCTGGATCTGGCCGGGCTGATGGTGGCCTCACCGGCCAATCCCACCGGCACCATGCTGGACAAACCTGCAATGGCGGCTTTGGTTGAGGCGGCACAGGGGCAGGGCGCGGCCTTTATCTCGGATGAGATCTACCATGGCATCGAATATGAGGCGAAGGCAGTCACCGCGCTTGAGGTGACGGATGATTGTTATGTGATCAATTCGTTTTCCAAGTATTTCTCCATGACCGGATGGCGCGTGGGCTGGATGGTTGTGCCGGAGGATCATGTGCGGGTGGTGGAACGCATCGCCCAGAACATGTTCATCTGCGCGCCGCATGCCAGTCAGGTGGCGGCCTTGGCGGCGATGGACTGCGGTGAGGAACTGGAGAGCAATCTGGCGGTTTATGCCCGCAATCGTGCGTTGATGCTGGAAGGTCTGCCCAAGGCCGGGTTCAGCCGCATCGCGCCACCGGATGGCGCGTTTTATGTCTATGCGGATGTCTCTGATTTGACCCAGGATAGCCGGGCCTTTGCCAAGGAGATTCTGGACGAGGCAGGGGTGGCGGTGACACCGGGGCTGGATTTTGATCCCAAGCGCGGCGCGACCACTTTGCGGTTTTCCTATGCGCGCTCCACCGCCGATATCGAGGAAGGGCTGGCGCGGCTCACCGCCTTTATGGCGGCACGTCGGGGCTGACCCTCCGACACCGAACATCTGGCAGGCGGGGCGACAGGATGAGGCTGGCCATCCGGTCCCGCAATGGCCTAGTCTGCGGGCAAAATATCTGCGCAGCCAAGGCGGCGCATCCTCTTCCCATGCTCAGGACCGGGCGTAAGGGGGGCGTGCAGAACAGGATCCGGGCAGTACAGCATGCAGAACAGCATAATGGGCAGAAGAATAGCCATGAGTAGAAAAACAATGGCCCTCGCAGCGCTGCTGTCGCTCTTCATAGCGGCACCGCTGGCGGCGCAGGACACGTCCGTAGCGACCAATACGTCGGCGCCAGAGGTGATCTCACCGGCGGCACAGGGGTTCAGCGGCCTTGCGCGGATTCAACCGCAGGAGACCTGGGCGGAGGACCGCCGCTCCGGGACGGATGTTACCCTGGGGCTTAGCCAGGGCGTGCCGTATCGGTTGTTCACGCTGGATGCGCCGCCGCGTGTGGTGCTGGATTTTCAGGAGGTCGACTGGAGCGGTCTGGGCGAGCAGGCGCTGATCACGGAAGATGGCATCACAGCGGCGCAATTCGGAACCTATGTGCCGGGGTGGTCGCGGCTGGTGTTGGCCCTGGCGCGGCCGATGCAGATTGAGACCGCGGCGATGGATATTGATCCGGTGACAGCGGCGGCCCAACTGTCGGTGGCCTTGCGCGAGACCACGGCCGAGGAATTTGCCGCCACAACCGGCGCGCCGCGCGATGCCCGTTGGGATCTGCCTGCGCCCACCCCGATGATCGCGCGCGAAGCCAAGGATTCGCTGGCGCCCCTGTTGATCGTGATCGATCCGGGGCATGGCGGTATTGATCCGGGGGCAGAGGCCTTTCTTCAGGGTGGGCTGGTGCAGGAAAAGGATCTGATGCTGCAATTCGCCATTGAGCTGGGGGAGATGCTGGTCCGCTCAGGGCAGTTCAATGTCCAGCTGACGCGGGATGACGACTATTTTGTCTCGCTAGAGCGGCGGATTGCGCTGGCGCATCAGGCCAAGGCGGATCTGTTCCTGTCGCTGCATGCGGACAGCCTGTCGGAGGGGCGTGCCCATGGCACCACGGTTTATACGCTCTCTGAGGATGCCTCCGATGCGGCCTCTGCGACGCTGGTCGAGCGGCAGGAACGGGGCGATCTGCTGGCGGGGACCGATCTGAGCAAGGCGGACGACCGGGTGACGGATGTGTTGCTGGATCTGGCACGGGTAGAGACCCATCCCCGCAGTCAGGCGCTGGCGCGTGCATTGGTAGAAGGGTTGAAAAGCCAAGGCGGAGCAATGAACCGCCGACCGCTGCGCGAAGCCGGGTTTTCTGTGCTAAAATCAGCCGATATCCCATCGGCTCTGGTGGAGGTTGGTTTTCTGTCCAGCCCCCGCGATCTTGCAAATCTGATGGACCCGGACTGGCGTGAGCGCACGGCGCGGGGCATTCTGAACGGGCTGTTGTCCTGGCGCATCGCGGATGAGGCGACTCGCCCGCTGGTGCGTCAATAACCTCCGCTGGTCGGTCATTTCCACTGGTCACACCCTCTGTCGATGTCGGTCGGCTGCGTGAGAGCGGAACCAATGAGGCGGATGGGAGGTTTGGTATCCGGGGACAGCCTGTCGCGCTTTCCCCCTGTTTTCTCCGGGGCGGCGGCATCAATATGCCGTTTCCCGTTTTGACCCCACGCGCCGCTGCACCTATATAGGCGGCACTGCGCGAGAAAGGCTCTACAGTGGTCAGATTTATTCTATCGTTCTTTGGTTCCATCTTCAGCACCATCACGCTGGGCATCGCAATGATTGCCCTGACCATTGGTGCGGTGTTCTGGATCTATGGCCGGGATCTGCCCAGCCACGAATCCCTGGCGCAATATCAGCCGCCGACCATCAGCCGGATCTACTCCGGTGAGGGGCAGCTGATCGACGAATTTGCCCAGGAACGCCGGTTGTTTACCCCGTCGGAGGAAATTCCCGATCTGGTGAAGCAGGCTTTTATCTCCGCCGAGGACAAGAATTTCTACAGCCACAAGGGCTACGACATGCGCGGCATCGCCGCTGCGGCGGTTGAGGCTGTGCGCTCGCGCGGGGAAAACGTGCGGGGTGCCTCCACGATTACCCAGCAGGTGATGAAGAACTTCCTTCTGTCCGGTGACCGTAAGGCAGAGCGAAAGGTCAAGGAATTGATCCTTGCATCCCGGCTTGAGGAAACACTGAGTAAAGACAAGATCCTCGAACTCTACATGAACGAGATCTTCCTCGGGCAGAATTCCTACGGGGTGACAGCGGCGGCTCAGACCTATTTTAACAAAACGCTGAGCGAATTGGCCCCGCATGAGGCCGCGACGCTGGCCTCCATGCCGAAGGCGCCGTCGAAATATCACCCGGTGTCGCAACGCGAACGCCTGCTGGCGCGGCGCAACTACGTGCTGCGAGAGATGCGTGAGAATGGCTATATCTCTGATGCTGTCTACGCGGTTGAGGTGGATCAGCCGCTGCGCTCGGTTCAGAATGGCGATTTCGACAGCTTCCGCACAGCGCTGCCGCCTAGGGACTATTTCACCGATGAGATCCGTCGCCAGCTGTCGGAGGACTTTGGCGAAGGGGAATTCTTCACTGGCGGTTTTACCGTGCGCGCCACTATTGACGAGGAAATGCAGACAGAAGCCGCCGCAGCCCTGCGTGCCGGTCTTCAGAAATACGACCGATCGCGCGGGAACTGGCGCGGCACCGGCGTGACCCTTGATGCAGAGGCGCTGGCCTCGGAGGAGAGCTGGCGTGCGGCATTGCGCGACGCCTCTGTGCCGCGTGACATTGATCTTGGTGGCAAGTGGCACCCCGCAGTGGCGCTGGAGGTCGGCGACCAGAGCTTGCGTGTGGGGATTGAAGATGTGGCCGAGATCGGATCGGTTCCACGTGCGGACATCAAATGGATGAAGGGCAGTTTCAAGGACAACATCTCCGTTGGTGACGTGGTGCTGGTCCGCGCGGTGGAGACAGACGGCGCGCTGCAACACTGGTCCCTGCGTCAGGTGCCTGAGGTTCAGGGCGGCTTTGTCGCGATGGATGTGAACACCGGCCGGGTTCTGGCCATGCAGGGGGGCTTCTCCTATCAGCATTCGGTGTTCAACCGGGCCACACAGGCGCAGCGTCAGCCCGGCTCCAGCTTCAAACCCTTTGTTTATGCGGCGGCGCTGGACAGCGGCTATAGCCCGGCAACCATCGTTGTGGATGCGCCGATTGAGATCAACACCCCGCAGGGGCTGTGGCGTCCGAAGAATTCCACCAATAAATTCTATGGCCCGACGCCGCTGCGCACCGGGATCGAGATGAGCCGAAACCTGATGACCATTCGTCTGGCGCAGGAAGTCGGCATGGAAGTGGTTGCGGGCTATGCCGAACGCTTTGGTGTCTATGACAACATGGGGGCCTTCCTGGCCAACTCACTCGGGGCGGAGGAGACCACCCTTTATAAGATGGTGGCGGCCTATGCGATGTTTGCCAATGGCGGTGAACGGGTGCAGCCGACGCTGGTGGACCGGATTCAGGACCGCCGGGGGGAAACCATCTATCGCCATGATGACCGCGACTGCGTTGATTGTGCCTCGCCCGCGCTGGCGGCGGGACAGGCGCCCCGGATCGTGGACAACCGCGAACAGGTCATGGATCCGATCACGGCGTATCAGCTCACGTCGATGATGCGGGGCGTGGTGGACCGCGGCACCGCCTCCAGCGTGATCAACCTGCCAGTGCCCACTGCAGGCAAAACCGGGACCACCAACGACTCGCGCGATGTGTGGTTTGTGGGCTTTACCTCCAACATCGTGGCCGGTTGCTACATGGGCTTTGACCAGCCGCGCCCGATGGGACGCGGCGCCTATGGCGGCACCATGTGCGGCCCGGTGTTCCAGCAGTTCATGCAGAAGGCGACAGCCAAATATGGTGGTGGTAAATTCGCCGTGCCCGAGGGCGGTCATTTCATCAAGATCGACCGCTATACCGGCGCGCGCCTTGCCGATGCGGCCGCGGGTGGCAATGTGGTGGCAGAATATTTCCGCGATGGCGCCGAGCCGATCTTTGGCCTGGCGTTTGACGGCGGCTTTGCGATGGGATCAAACCTGCCGCTGTTTGAGGAAGCCGCGCAGTCGGCGCGTCGCGTGACCACGTCGGATGGCGGTACCGCTGTTCTGGGACCAAAGGCCACGTTTGGCACCATCAGTTCCGGCGGGCTTTACTGACGCTGCCAGAGTTGGGCGATCCTATCTGAGGGGCGGGGCGTGGATATCATGACCCCGCCCGTTTTGTGCTGTGCGGTGGCGGGCTGCGCCAATCGCCCCGCTGCCTGCTGCCCCGGCTTGCCCGCAGGGCGCGGGTGGTTTATCACGCAGGCCTGATACGTGATTTCAAGGGATTGCCATGCGCGCCGAAACTCAGAACATCGTGGCCGATATCGAAAAGTCGCTGGAGCTTTTGGCGCAGCGTCTGGATTGGGAAACCGCCGAGTTCCGCCTGGAAGAGTTCAACGCCCGCGTTGAGGATCCCAACCTGTGGGATGATGCCGATGCGGCGCAGGCCCTGATGCGCGACCGTCAGATGCTGGTGGACGCGATCGACACCTATAAGTCCATCAAACAGGATCTCAGCGACAATATGGAGCTGATCGAACTGGGAGAGATGGAAGAGGATGCGGAGGTCATTTCCGACGCCGAGGCAGCCCTCAAAGCGCTGAAAGAAAAAGCCGCCGAGAAAGAGCTGGAAGCGCTTCTGGATGGTGAGGCTGACAGCAACGACACCTTCCTGGAAATCAACGCCGGGGCAGGCGGTACGGAGAGCTGCGACTGGGCCTCAATGCTGGCACGGATGTATGTCCGCTGGGCCGAAAAGAAAGGCTACAAAGTCGAACTGCAGTCCGAAAGCGCGGGCGAAGAGGCGGGTATCAAATCCGCAGCTTACAAGATTTCCGGCCACAACGCCTATGGCTGGCTGAAGTCCGAAAGCGGTGTGCATCGTCTGGTGCGGATTTCGCCTTATGACTCGGCGGCGAAGCGCCATACCTCGTTCAGCTCTGTCTGGGTCTACCCGGTGGTGGATGACAATATCGAAATCGAGGTGAACCCCTCGGATATCCGGATCGATACCTATCGTTCCTCGGGCGCGGGCGGCCAGCACGTCAACACCACGGACTCGGCCGTGCGGATCACCCATGAACCCACCGGGATTGTGGTGACCTCTTCCGAGAAGTCGCAGCACCAGAACCGTGACATCGCGATGAAGGCGCTGAAATCGCGACTGTATCAGCTGGAACTGGACCGCCGGAATGCGGATATCAACGCCGCCCATGAGGCGAAGGGCGATGCCGGTTGGGGCAACCAGATCCGGTCTTACGTGCTGCAGCCCTATCAGATGGTGAAAGACCTGCGCACCAGTCACGAGACCTCGGATACCAAGGGTGTGCTGGATGGCGATCTCGATGGCTTCATGGCGGCAACACTGGCGCTGAATGTGGCGGGCAAGAGCCGCTCGGAAGCACAGGGCGACTGATCGCATCACCGCGCTGACGCGGATTGCGCGCGCCAGACTGACCTTTTGAATTCACAGAAACCCGTTTGCCCCGGCAAGCGGGTTTTCTTTGTGTTTTGCCCCGGCTAGGCTGCGGCCAACGGCCATCCAGGAGCGCCTTTCGATGAGTGAGACCACACCCAGCGCCCGCGAGACCCTGCAGGACCTCTCTGCCGGTCGGCGCACCGCTGTTGCGCTGATGACGGAGACGCTGGCACGCATCAATGCGATAAATCCTGGCGTCAACGCCATCGTTGCACTGCGGGACCGCGAGGTGCTGCTGGCGGAGGCGGCGGCGGCGGACAGATCGACGACGCGGGGGCCGTTGCATGGGCTGCCCATGGCGATCAAGGATCTGGCCAATGTCGCGGGCCTGCCCGCGACGCAAGGCTCGCCTTTGCTGGCCGATTTCGTGCCGCAACAGGATGACTTGATGGTGGCGCGGCTGCGGGCAGCAGGCGCTTTGATCATCGGCAAGACCAATACCCCGGAGTTCGGCCTTGGCTCGCACACGTACAACCCGGTCTACGGCGCCACGGCGAACCCCTATGATCGCAGCCGCAGCTGCGGCGGGTCATCGGGTGGTGCGGCGGCGGCGCTGGCGACCGGAATGGTGGCGCTGGCCGATGGCTCCGACATGATGGGCTCCCTGCGCAATCCGGCGGGGTGGTGCAATGTCTACGGCTTCCGGCCCAGTTGGGGGCGGGTGCCGGGGGAGCCGCGTGGCGATCTGTTTCTGCATCCGCTGTCGACCAACGGTCCGATGGCGCGCACCCCTGAGGATCTGGCGCTGCTGCTGGATGTGATGTCAGGGCCGGATCCGCGCCAGCCGCTCGCGGCCACAGCCGGGGCAGGGCAACGTGTCTCGCCCTTGCCAGAGGTGCGGCCGATGCGGATTGGCTGGCTGGCGGATTGGGGCGGGGCCTATCCGATGGAACCGGGCATTCTGGAGACCTGCGAGACGGCGTTGGAGGTTCTGCGCGGTCTGGGTCATCAGGTTGAGAGACTGTCGCCGCCCTTCGCCGCGGAGCGGATCTGGCAAAGCTGGAGCACGCTGCGTTCTTTCTCCGTGGCCGCGGGGCTCCGGGTTTTTGCCGGGCAGATGCAGCAGCTGAAAGAGAACGCCCAATGGGAGCTTGAGCGTGGACTGGCCTTGAGTGGACAGGAGATCCAAGCGGCGTCGGACCTGCGTTCGGACTGGCAGCGGGTCGCGGCACGGCTGTTCTCGCAATATGATGCGTTGGTGCTGCCGACCGCGCAATGCTGGCCGTTCGACATTACACTCGATTATCCGCAGGTGATCGGGCAGACCGCAATGGACAGCTACCATCGCTGGATGGAAGTAGTGACCCCCGTTAGCCTGACCGGGGTGCCCTGTCTGGCAGCCCCTGCGGGGTTTGGACCCGGCGGTCTGCCAATCGGGCTGCAGGTTTTCGCTGCCCACGGGCGGGACAGTGAATTGCTGGCATTGGGACAGCAGTATCACCGCGCAACCCATTGGCCCGAGCGTCGCCCGCCGCAGGTGCCATCGGCAACTGCCGTCCACTGAACAGCGGCATCAGGAGATCTTTCATGGAAGAAAAAGCCTTTGGCGTGCCCGATTTGCAGCCGATGACATTGTCGACGCTGGGACAGGCGTTGCGGTACGGCTGGGGTGATTTTCGCGCCAAACCGGGCTACGGGCTGTTTTTTGCCAGCGTGTATGTGCTGGCGGGATGGATCATGGCCTGGATCACCGTGGCGACTGGGACCACCTTCTGGTTGGTGCTGGCGGCGATCGGGTTTCCGCTGATTGGACCCTTCGCGGCGGTCGGCCTCTATGAGGTGTCGCATCGCTTGGAGCAGGGGGAGGCGCTGGGATTTGGTGCCATATTGGGGGTGGTCTGGCAGCAAAGTCGCCGTCAGCTGCCGTCGATCTGCGCCATTATCATTATCGTATTTCTGTTCTGGTTCTTCCTTGGTCACATGATTTTTGCGCTGTTTCTGGGGCATTCCACGATGACCAATATCTCCAGCTCGCCCGAGGTATTCCTGACCGCAAACGGGATGACCATGCTGGCTGTTGGCAGCGCGGTTGGTGCGATTTTTGCGCTGCTCCTTTATATGATCACGGTGCTGTCGCTGCCGCTATTGCTGGACCGGGAGGTGGATTTTGTCACCGCCATGATCACCAGTTTTTCCTATGTGCAGAGCAATTTTGTACTGATGATCCTCTGGGCGGCTGGCATTGCTGCGGCGACATTTGTGGCGATGATACCGGGATTTCTGGGTTTGCTGCTGGTGCTGCCACTGCTGGGCCACGCCAGTTGGCATGTCTACCGGCTGATCGCGGCACGGGCCTGAAATGGGCCTCCGCGCCCGCTATCTGAACCGCGTACCCACTCCCAGCAATCGCTGTTGAAAGGGGCTGAGTTCGTGTTGCTCCACAAACCCGGCCCGCCGCGCGGCGCGCAGGATGGCCCCGTGGTTCTGTCCCAGATATTCATAAACCATACGCGTGGCACGGTCAGCGGTTTCGCTTTCGCGACTGGTACGGGCGACATAGCCGGCCCAGACATTGGCCTCCATCGCGGGCACATTGGCCAGATAGTTGAAGGATGAGGTGCGCCCGCCGCGTCGCGCCAGCGTGAAGGCGACCCCATCGTCGTAAGCCGAGGCATAACCACGAAATTCGCGGGGCTTCGCATCGGATGGCAACCCCTGGTAGCGCATGGCGGATTTTGCCTCATAACCGCGGATGTAGGTGACCCCTTCGCTGCGAAATACCCGCACCAACCCCAGAATATAGCGATCCGTCCGCACGAAGCTGCGGCGCAGAAACTGATAAAGGCCGGACGGGAAAAACGCCTCGGTCATATTGGTGACGCCGGGGCCGAGAAAATCGTTCAGAAAGGGCCCCTGAAGGATCTGCCCCTTGCAGGACAACTGCGCGACTGGGTCCAGCAGGATGCGGGCATCCACATCAAAGAAGTTGCAGATCCTGTCCAGAACATCGGGGCGCGGAAAGCTCTCCCCGGTCAGGTATCGGTTGAACTGGGTGCGGTTGATACCCAGTCGCCGCGACAGCTCCGAAATCGATGGGTAGTCCCTGGCCAGTTGCCGCAGGTTGGCGCCAAACATATTGCGCAGCTCGGCAGGGGAGCGGTCGGGCTGGCTGGGCTGGCTCACGAAAGTCTCCTCTATGTTTGCAAGTGGACTCAATACCAGATCTTGCGGTTACCCAAGGGAAGGCATATCACAGTTGTAGATAATAGCCGTGAAACTGACGCTATATAGCATCAATTCTGCATAAAACGACACAAATTGGTACAGATCTTTTCAGATGTTTTTGGTGTTCCTCCAACGTGATTTATCTCAAAATGGTTCGGGGCCAATGTGAGGTATGATATGATTGGTGTCGTCCTGTGGACTGACTATGACCTGCGGCAGGCTGTGATCTGGTGTGAAGATCACGGGGATCTGGTCTATTATCGCTGGACCTCTCTGGATGAGCCGGTTGCGCTCAGCAAAGGGGATTGCGTGGCATTTCATGTCGAGACGAAGGGCGCCCTGCGGTTGGCCTGCGATCTGCGCATCATTGAGGAAAGTCAGAGCCCGGAGCTGGCCGCCAAATTGGTCCGGGCAGAGCATGAGGCAAATCTGCACCCGCCAATGTCCCGCTCCAACGCGACTGTCATGTCCTGGGAGGACGCGCGCCGTGACCCGCTATATCCCACCTCTGACGGGGCGGAGCAGCAGGAGAATGGATCGTCCGACAATGGCCTTCATGCGGCGTCCGATCATTGCCCGAGCGGGGCGACGGTGATCTCTTTCCCGGACAAAAAAGCCAGAGAGGCCCGCGCGCAGGCAAAACGGCGCAGCGGCTGACGCTCGGGACACAGGGGCGCTGCAAGCCATGATGAGGCTTTTGGCTGCGCCTGGGTCAAGCGCCGTCAATACCTAGGTTTGCCCCAGCAAAAAGGGGCCGCGCGGACGCAACCCCTATCTGGTATTTCGACGGATCTGATCAGTTGCCGCGCAGCAGCGCCGCTACGCCAGTGCGGGCGATTTTGGTCAGCCCCAAGGGCCGCATCATTTCTGCAAAGGCGTCGATTTTGTCTGGCGCGCCGGTCAGTTCGAAAATGAAACTGTTCAGCGTGGTATCCACAACCTTGGCGCGGAAAATCTCCGCCAGGCGCATGGCCTCGACGCGTTTGTCGCCTTCTCCAACCACTTTCACAATGGCCAGTTCCCGTTCCACGAAGGGACCTTCCACGGTGAGGTCCGTGACCTCATGCACGGGGACGATCCGCCCCAGCTGCGCCTTGATCTGCTCAATCACCTGCGGGGTCCCGGTGGTGACAATGGTGATGCGCGACAGATGGCCTGTGTGATCAACCTCGGCCACGGTGAGGCTGTCGATATTGTAGCCACGACCGGAGAACAGGCCAATCACGCGGGCCAGAACGCCGGGTTCGTTTTCCACCAGAATGGTGATGGTGTGGCGTTCCTGCACATCCGAGAAATTCGGGCGCAGGTTATAGGCGGAGTGGCTGGTGGAGCCTTTTTTGATGTGTAGGGCAGACATTTACGTCCCTTTCCTAAATTCCGGGGCAGGGCGATGACGCCCCGCAGAATCTGTTCGTAACCTGGGTTAAACCAGCACCGCGCCGCCGGATTGGATGACGCCTTGGGTTTCGGCTTCGCCCAGCAGCATCTCGTTATGTGCCTTGCCCGAAGGGATCATTGGGAAGCAGTTTTCGTGCTTCTCCACCAGACAGTCAAAGATCACCGGGCCGTCGTAGTCGAGCATCTCCATGATCGCGTCGTCCAGATCTTTGGGGTCCTTGCAGATGATGCCTTTGGCGCCAAAGGCTTCGGCGAGTTTCACGAAATCGGGCAGCGCTTCGGACCAGGAATGGCTGTAGCGCTCGCCATGCAGCAGTTCCTGCCACTGGCGCACCATGCCGAGGCGCTCATTGTTGAGGATGAACTGTTTCACCGGCAGGCGATATTGCACGGCGGTGCCCATTTCCTGCATGTTCATCAGCCAGGAGGCTTCGCCCGCGACGTTGATCACCAGCGCGTCCGGGTGCGCGACCTGCACCCCAAGCGAGGCGGGGGTGCCGTAGCCCATGGTGCCAAGGCCACCGGAGGTCATCCAGCGGTTGGGATCTTCAAAGCCGAGGTATTGCGCCGCCCACATCTGGTGCTGGCCCACTTCGGTGGTGATGTAACGGTTGCGATCCTTTGTGAGGGCCTCAAGCCGCTCAAGCGCATATTGCGGTTTGATGGTGCTTTCAGACGCGGTGTAGGCGAGGCAGCGGATATCGCGCCACTCACTGATCTGCTCCTGCCATTGCGCAATCGCGGCGCTGTCGACCTTGCGGCCGCGGCTTTTCCAAACTTTCAGCACGTCTTCCAGTACATGGCCGATGTCGCCAACAATCGGGATGTCCACGCGGATCACCTTGTTGATCGACGAGGGATCGATATCGATATGCGCCTTGGTTGAATTCGGGCTGAAGGCATCGAGGCGACCGGTGATGCGGTCATCAAAACGCGCGCCGATATTGATCATCAGATCGCAGTCGTGCATCGCCATATTGGCCTCATACAACCCGTGCATGCCCAGCATCCCCAGCCAGTTCTTGCCGGAGGCCGGATAGGCGCCAAGCCCCATCAGGGTGGAAGTCACCGGAATGCCCGTCGCCTCGGCGAGTTCGCGCAGCAGCTGGCTGGCGCCGGGGCCGGAGTTGATCACACCACCGCCGGTGTAGAACACCGGGCGTTTGGCGGTTTCCATCGCGGCAACCAGCTCGGTGATGGCCTCCAGATCGCCCTTAACCGGCGGCTGGTAGTGCGATGCGGCGGGTTTGGGGGCCTGATAGGTGCCGGTGGCGAATTGCACATCCTTCGGAATGTCGATCAACACCGGGCCGGGGCGCCCGGCCGTGGCCACATGAAAGGCCTCATGCAGGGTGCCTGCCAGCTTCTCGGTGTCCTTCACCAGCCAGTTATGTTTGGTGCAGGGGCGGGTGATGCCCACGGTGTCGGCCTCCTGGAAGGCATCCGAGCCGATCATAAAGGTCGGCACCTGACCGGTCAGAACCACCAGCGGAATGGAATCGAGCAAGGCATCCGTGAGGCCAGTCACCGCATTGGTGGCACCGGGGCCGGAGGTCACCAGAACAACGCCGGGTTTGCCGGTGGAGCGGGCATAGCCCTCGGCGGCGTGCACGGCACCCTGTTCGTGGCGCACCAGAATGTGCCGGATATCATTCTGCAAAAAGATCTCGTCATAAATCGGCAGAACAGCACCGCCGGGATAGCCAAAGACCGTGTCCACCCCCTGATCCTTCAGGGCCTGAACAACCATTTTTGCGCCGGTCATCTCACGTTTCATCTGCTTTAGCTCCAATTGGCGGCATCGTTCTGTTTCGCATAAAAAAAGCCCCCGATTTCTGGTCGGAGGCGCATGGGTTCGATTATGGTGTACCGTTACCGGCCCATGCGCGTGGTTCCTACGACTACGACTAGGATTTTCATCGTCTTGGCTCCTCTAGCGTTAAGGCGGACCTTAGGACCGGGGGCAGGGGGCGTCAACAGGGAAATGAACCGAAAATACCCCGGTTTGGGACATTTTATTGCGTCAGGTCGGTGCGTAGCGACATTATTGCGGTTTTGGGTGGGGTGGATCGTGCCATTTCGGTCCTGATTTCCCTGTTTAGGGCAGGTCAGGCCTCGTGCATCAGAGGGTATCAGGCCTTTTTCTCCACCGATATGTCCGGCTCTGGACCTAATTTACCGGTATTGTTGCTGCATCGCAGCGGTGCGACAGCTCAGTATCCGACAATCCCGGCGGGCGGGTCAGAAACTGTGACCGGTGCCCTGTAACACGCCATGTTCCAACGCATAGCGGGTGAGCCCCGCAGTCGAGGATATGCCCAGTTTGCGTTTGATATTCTTGCGGTGGGTTTCCACGGTGCGCACGGAGATATCCAACGCCAAGGCCACATCCTTGTTGGATTTGCCCTGTGCCAGCTCCAGCAGGATGGTCTGCTCGCGCCCTGTGAGCGCCTCGCGGTTGGGATCATCCTTGGGCTTCAGGGAGCCTTCGGCACCGGTGCAGAGATAGGTCTCGCCGCGCATCACGGTGTCGATGGCCTGACGGATCTCCTCGGTCGGGACATCTTTCAGCACATAGCCCATGGCGCCATGAGCCAGCGCGCTGGAGATATATTCCGGGCTGTCGTGCATCGATAGGATCAGGATGCGGGTGGCAGGGCTTTGTTCGAGGATGATTTCCGTCGCACTTAACCCGCCAAGTTTGGGCATATTGAGATCCATCAGGATCACATCCGGTGTCAGCGCACGCGCCTCGGTCACGGCCTCTTCGCCATTGCTGGGACTGCCCACAACTTCGATGTCGTCATAGCTTTCAAGGATGGACTGGATGCCCTCGGCGACCATTGGGTGATCGTCGACGATCAGAACGCGAATGGTGTTTGGCATGATCGCCCCTCATGTGGCTTGCGCGGTTCCTGTGGCCCTATGCTGTGATGACAGATCGGGCAGGGCGCAATTTGGCTCAGGACACCCGTTTGGAGGTCGCATTGGCCGCGTCTCCGGGCGGCAGAAGATGGCTCAGCGGCAAGAGCACCTCAATCACCGTGCCGCTTTGCGTGCCCCGTGATGACAAAATCCTGAGGGTGCCGTCAAGCTGTTCGATCCGTTCCTGCATGTTGCGCAGCCCGATGCCCGGGCCACTGCGGTCCTGCACTGGTGGCAGGCCGCGGCCATTATCGGTGATCCGCATGGTGGCGCCACGGGCATGACCGCGCAGATCCATGCTGACTTCGGTGGCCTCGGCGTGGCGTTCGATATTGGTCAGCGCCTCCTGCGCAATACGGTAAAGCGCGATCTTGGCATCCGCATCCAGACGGTTGCGAAACACCACGGTGCTGAACCGGGTCTCAATGCCGGTGCGGGCGGCAAAGTCATCGGTCAGCGCCTTCAGCGCCGGGCCCAGACCCAGATCATCCAGCACACCGGGGCGCAGGTCGCGGCTGATGCGGCGGACCTCGGTAATTGCGGTGCCCAGATGTGAGATGCCCTTATTCAAGGGATCATCGACGTGGTCGAAATCGCCGCGTGACAGCCGCCTGCGAGCATTGTCCAAGGCGTAGCGCACCCCGACCAGAAGCTGGCTGATCCCGTCGTGCAGTTCGCGCGCGACGCGGCCGCGCTCTTCTTCCTGCGCGTCAAAAACCCGCTGAGTCAGCTCTTTCAGCTTGGCGTCGGCCAGCCGGCGTTCGCGGATATTCAGCACCATGCCAGAGGCAAAGACCAGACCCAGCGCAAAGAGGGTGATCCCCCCGATATAATAGAATGTGCGGCGAATGCGGGTCTCCACCTCGGCGCGGGAGGCCGCGACGGAGGCCAGAACATCGTCAATAAACACCCCGGTCCCGATCGCCCATCGCCAGTCCTGTAGTCCCAGCACATAGGCCACCATCTGCGCCTCTTCGCCGGTGGAGGGTTTTTCCCACATAAATGTGTGCCAGCCGGCCCCCTGACGGGCCAGGCGGATGAATTCATCCACCACGGGCGTGCCGCGACTGTCCGTAAGGCCGCGCCAATTCTTGTTGATAAACTCCGTCTGGCGCGGGCTGACCAGATTGGTGCCGTCGTAGTCATAGACAAAGAAGAACCCGTCCCGATCATAGATCATCGCGCTGAGGATCTGGGTCACCTGTTCCTTTGCGGCCTCGTCGTCTGGGGCGGCCAGCCCGTAGATATGCGAGAACCCATTCCGCGCCTGGGTCACATAGTTGCGCAGCTCGGCCATCTTGGCCTGCAACAGCTGCTGCTCCAGTGCCTTGATCTCCCGTTCGGCCAGTGCGCGCGATTGCACGGCGACAAGAACGGCAATGGCCGCCCCGGCGACAATGAGCGGTAAGGTGGCCAGCAGAGAGAGTTTCTGGGCGTAGTTCGGTCGCAGGAAATCGGGGATCAGACGCATGGTCGAATCGTTACGCAATCCGATTTGAGAATCAAAGCCCCCATTGGTGCGGTCACGGCACGAAAGTCCGACGCACCCCATGTGACCATCACGGCCTGCCCGGATTTTGGCCAAAAAATTTGGCCAAATTGCGGTTTTCTACGCAGTAGTAGGTATTCACATGACGCAGGGTGCGGCTAGGCTTGCCTCACTCGACAAGACCTGTTTCGGGCACAGACCCGGAGCAATCCAATTAAATGGGAGGAGAAACCTATGGATCGTCGTTCCTTTTTGAAGACATCCGCGCTGGGGGGCAGCGCCGCTGCAGCAACCACTCTGGCCGCACCAGCCTATGCACAGGGCAAACGCACCCTGACCATGGTCACCACATGGGGCCGTGGCCTTGCTGGTGTGCATGACTCGGCGCAGTATGTTGCCGATGCCATCACTGCCATGTCCGGTGGCGACCTGACCGTTGATGTCAAAGCCGCAGGCGAGCTGGTCGGCGCGTTCGAAGTGTTCGACGCCGTGACCGCAGGCCAGGCCGACATGTACCATGGTGCAGACTATTATTTCACCGGCCAGCACCCGGGTTATGCTTATTTCACCGCCGTGCCTTTTGGCATGACGCCGCAGGAACTGACCAACTGGTACTACCATGGCGACGGCCATGCGCTGCATGATGAACTGGGCCAGATCTTTGGTCTGAAGTCCTTCATCGGCGGCAACACCGGCCCGCAGGCCGGTGGCTGGTACAACAAGGAAATCAAGGGCCCTGAAGATTTCAATGGCCTGAAGTTCCGGATGCCGGGTCTGGGCGGCAAGGCTCTGGGTAAACTGGGCGCCTCCGTGCAGAACATCCCCGGTTCTGAGGTGTACCAAGCGCTGTCCTCCGGCGCGATTGACGGCACCGAGTGGATTGGCCCCTGGGCGGACGAAAAGGCCGGTTTCCAGGAAATCACCAAGACCTACTACACTGCGGGCTTCCATGAGCCGGGTGCCGCGCTGTCGGTTGCCACCAACCGCGATGTGTTCGATGGCCTGTCGCCTGCGCACCAGAAGATCATCGAGATGGCAGCGGCTGCTGGCCACCAGTGGAGCCTGGCTCAGTTCATGAACAACAACGGTGCAGCGCTGCAGCGCCTGCAATCCGGTGGCGTGAAGACCCTGGAATTCCCTGACAGCGTCTGGGATGCCTTCGGTGCCGCGACCAAGGAAACCCTGGACGAGTTCATGGGCGACGAACTGTTTGCGAAGATCCGCGGCAGCGTCGAAGAGTCCATGAAGGCCTCCTCCGGCTGGATTACCAAATCCGAAGGTGCCTATCGCGTTCAGCGCGACCGCGTTCTGGGCTAACCCTCTTCGAGTGGTTTCAATCGGATCCTCCGCAGCGGCGGGGGATCCTTTCGCAATTGCAGCCGGCAGGGGTGGTCGTGACCATCTATGCCCATCGGGTCCAATGATCCGTGCGCGCCAGATTTTATCCCAAAGATGACAATCAAAAGGCCTGCGCTGCACGCATTTATTCGAGGGAAAAATGCAGGACGAAAGTGGCGTTTCCTTTTTTGGAGCCTTACTGGGCGGCCTGATCTGGCTGGTCCAGAACATCGCGGGCGCCTTTTATAATTTCGGCTATGCCGTCGCCAACCCGCAGCTCTGGCTCGATTGGTCCGACAAGGCCTCCGTCATGCGGTTTGTCTACTATGGCGGGTCGGTTGAGTTCTTCTTTGTGGTGTTTACCGCGTTTCTGGTGCTGACGGCTGTCGGCATCTATCGGCATTCCATTATGTGGGGTGTCGTGCGCGGGCTGGAGGGCTTTGCCAACACGCTGGGTCGACTGTTTGCTTGGGCGGGCCTGCTGATGGTGCTGCAGCAGATCGTGATCGTATTCATGCAGCGGGTGTTTGCACGCCCGGACATGAGCTTTGGTCTGGGCATCGCGCTGGAAAAAGACATTAGCTGGTTTGCAGAAGAACTGAAGCTTTACAATGCTTTGGTCGTCTGCCTTTGCGTGACCTACACGTTTGTGCAGGGCGGCCATGTGCGGGTCGATCTGATCTATTCCGGTATCAGCTTCCGCGCCAAGCGGGTAGTGGACATGCTGGGATCGCTGATCTTCATGATGCCTGCCGCAGTGCTGACGTGGATGTATGGCTGGTTCTTCCTGTGGCGCCACCTGATTGTGCCCAAACCCTCCGCCTCTGACACTCTGGACCGGCTGGTGATGAAATCACGGGCCCTGCGCTGGAACGTTGAAACCATCGGCTTCAGCCCCAATGGGTTCAACGGGTATTTCCTGTTCAAGATCCTGCTGGTGGTCTTCGCCGGTATCGTCTTCCTGCATGCCATCGCGTTTTTCTACCGCTCCTTCCTTGAGTTTGTGGAAGGGCCCGGCAGCGAGAACAAACACCTCGACAAGGACAGCCTTGGTGAAGGTGAAGAAGCCTATGAAGGCGCGCATTAAATAAGGGACAGCCCCCATGCTATTCGGACTTGATGGCGTTGAAATCGGCCTGATCATTGTCTTCTTCTGCCTCTTTGGCGGTATTCTTTCCGGCTTTCCGGTGGCCTTTGCCATCGGCGGAGCCGGGGTCATCTCCTTTGGGATCATTGCGGCGCTCGACAGCGCCGGGATCCTTGTTCACCAGGCCATCGACACCTCGTCGCAGGTCTATCGGGATCTGGTGAATTCCGGCGTGAAGCCGGATGCTGTGTCGGTCTTCCGATACCCCGATCTGCCACGCGTCGCCGAGGCCGTCTTCCCGCAAGGCTGGGAAGTTGCGATGGACCGCAACGTCTCCTTTATTGTGAACCGGATGAACGAACGGGTTCTGGCGGGGGCGTCGATTGAGACCCTGCTGGCAGTTCTAATGTTTGTTCTGATGGGCATCACACTAGAACGTTCCAAGATCGCCAACGACCTTTTGACCACCATGGCGCGCGTCTTTGGCCCGCTGCCCGGCGGTCTGGCGGTGTCGATTGTCGTTGTGGGCGCCTTCCTCGCTGCCTCAACAGGGATCGTGGGCGCAACTGTTGTGACCATGGGCCTGCTGGCGCTGCCAACCATGTTGCGCAACAACTACTCGCCGGAACTGGCGACCGGTGTGATTGCGGCCTCTGGCACACTTGGCCAGATCATTCCGCCGTCCATCGTGATCGTTCTCTTGGGCACGCTGGCGGGGGATCTCTACTCCACCGCGCAGGAAGCCCGCGCGCAGGAATTTGGCTGCTCTGATGCGCTGACCTATCTGGGCGAGCCCGCGGTTGTGTCGGTTGGCACCCTGTTTCAGGCAGCCCTGTTGCCGGGCATCATGCTGGCGTTGCTCTATGCGCTTTATGCCTTTGGCTATGCACTGCTGAACCCGGAAAAAGCTCCTGCGGTGGTTCTGGAAGGCGGCACCGGTGAGCCGATCACCCGTGGCGAAGGCCTGACCTGGTTTCTTGGCGTGCCGGTTGCGTTGATTGCGGGTGCTATGCTGCTTGGCCAGATCAATCTGATCGGCAGCCAGAACGTCAATGTCTCTGCCTTCTCCGACGCAGGTCAGACCGCAGCACTGCGCACCAACGTTGGTGATGACTGTAAGGCCGCGATGATTGATCTGCATGGTCAGGAAGCCTGGGATGCAGCAGTGGTCGAACAGGACGCCATTGATGCGGCTGGCGGCGTGACCCAGGCAACCAAGCTGACAGAGGAAGAGCTGGAAGCTGCCAAGATCGCCAAGATTGACGCCGCAGCGCCGATTGGCACCGGTCTGACCGTGCTGATGGTTCTGATGGGGCTGGTTCTGACGGTGGGACGTGGTGTTTCGCCCTCGGCCGATCCTAAGCCGCTGATCCTTGGCGCAATTGGCGTTCTGCTGATCGCGTTGGTGGACGTTGTGGCGATTGCTCCGACCACCAGCCCGGGTGTCACCGTTGTGCTGATTGCGCTGCCGACGCTTCTGGCCCTTTACGGCTGCAGGGTCGCTGCGGGGCGCAGTGCCAAAAACGATCTGATCCGGGTGGTCTTTCCGCCGCTGATCCTGATTGTTGCGGTACTGGGGTCCATTCTGGGCGGTATCACCAACCCGACGCCGGCTGCGGCGCTGGGGGCCGGTGGCGCCATTATGCTGGCGGCCTACCGCAAGCTTCAGGATCAGGGCAAATCCGGAAAGATCATCATCTGGGCAACCTTTGCAGTGGCCATCTGTATTCTGGTTGGCGTGAATTTCGATCTGCGCATCAATGGTCAGAGCGGTGTGTCGGCCGAAACGGTCATCGCCTTTGGCGTGGCCTATGGCGCCTATCTCTTTGCGCTGTTTGGTCTGCTTTATGGGTGCTGGGTGTTGTTCAAGGGCGGCGTCCTTACACCTGTGGTGCGCGAAACCGCCAAGGTGACATCGATGGTGTTCACCATTCTGATCGGCTCGCAACTGTTGAACCTGGTGGTGATCTCCTTTGGCGGGGAGCATTATATCCAGCAGTTCCTCAAGAGCTTTGACAGTGAGCTGAAGGTTTTCCTCATTGTGATGGTGGTGCTGTTCATCCTGGGCTTCGTGCTCGACTTCCTTGAGATCATCTACATCGTGATCCCCATTGTGGGGCCGGTGATCTATGGCGGGTCGTTTGATCCGAAATGGGTGACCATCATGGTGGCGGTGAACCTGCAGACGTCGTTCCTGACGCCCCCCTTCGGATTTGCGCTCTTCTATCTGCGCGGGGTCGCACCGAAGGAGGTCACCACCGGCCATATCTACCGCGGGATCCTGCCATTTGTGCTGATCCAGGTGGTGGGTCTGGGCATCCTGTGGATGTTCCCATCGATTGTGACCATTGTTCCGGCGCTGATGCCGAACTGATCCTGCCTCAATCGTCACATCAAAGGGCCCTCCAGACGGAGGGCCCTTTTTCATGCCAAAGGGCGCGGTGCAGGGGCGCGGCCCCTCTGCGCCATGGGCTGGGCGCATTCACTCCGGGTATTTCAGGCCAGAAGATGGGCGCGCGTTTGCTCAGGTAAGCTGAAGCAGATCCCAGCGATTGCCGAAAGGATCGCGCCAGACTGCGACGGTGCCATAGGGTTCGTGGCGCGGTGCCTCCTCGAACCTGACCCCTGCGGCCAGCATGGCCGCGTGATCGCGGACGAAATCATCTGTGCTCAGGAACAATCCGACGCGCCCACCAAATTGGTTGCCAATAGCAGCCTGCTGCGCGGTGTTGTCTGCGCGTGCCAGAATGAGGCTGCCCGCGCTGGCGCCGGGCGGCAGGATCCGCACCCAGCGTTTGCGCCCCTGGTCAATGTCCTCGGCCAGTTGCCAGCCAAGCGTCCCGCAATAAAATGAAATCGCAGCATCGTAGTCGGGCACGACAAGGGTGACGGCGTGGAGGGTCTGCACTGGACTACCTGCTGTGGTTGCGCGAATCCGGCAGGTGGATATTGGCGACCTGTTCCGCAATCGGATCGGTCGACAGGGGATGTGCCGTGTCATCGAAAGCGTCGGGATCAGTCATCGGCTGCCAGGCCCCCCGGTGATAGACCTCAAGCCCGGTGAATTTTGCCTTGTAGCCCATCTTGGCGCTGCCCGGGACCCAATAGCCGAGGTAGACATATGGCAACCCGGCCTCACGTGCGATTTCGATATGATCTAGGATCATGAAGGTGCCGAGCGAATTCTGTGGCAAATCGGGTTGGTAGAAAGAATAGACCATGCTCAGCCCGTCTTCGAGAACATCGGTGAGCGATACAGCGGTGAGGGCATTGGTCTCACGGTCGTTGTATTCCACCACCCGGCTGCGGATCGGTGTTTCTTCGATCATGGCAGCGTATTCAAAGACATCCATATCAGCCATCCCGCCATCGGCATGGCGGCTGTCCAGATAGGTGCGAAACAGCGCGTATTGATCTTCTGTTGCCCAGGGCGAGGTGGCGCGCCGCTCCAGTCCGGAATTGCGCTTCAGAGTTCGTTTCTGCCCCCGGCTGGCCTTGAAGTCAGCGACATTGATCCGGGCCGACAGGCAGGCAGAGCAGTCCGAGCAGGAGGGCCGATAAAGCACATTCTGCGAGCGGCGAAAGCCCTGTTGTGACAGGCTGTTGTTCAACTGCTCAACCCCGTCGCCCTGAAGCGCAGTGAACAGCTTACGCTCCATCCGATCTGCCAGATAGGGGCAGGGCTGCGGCGCAGTCACGTAGAACTGTGGGGCAATCGGCAGAGTATGGCGCATCAGGCGGGTGGGTGTCCGTTTGGTCTTGGCGCAAAAGGCCCCGATGTCGCGCGGGCGCTGCAATGCGGGTGCGCTGACAGAACGGGGCACTCTGGCCACTAGGTTGATGTCGATGATAGCAACGCCGCCGCCATGCGCCAAGGGGCCAGTTCCGATTAAGGTTTACAGATTTTGGGATCTGTTCGACGCCCTATTCAGGGCTGCGTCTTGGGGCTTTGGTTGCGGATTATCTGCGCCGGTTCAGCATCACCGTGCCGAGCACCGTATCCGTCAGCCCCTGACCGCGCGCAGACATCAGCATCATCAGGATGGAGATCACCTGCAGCACAGGGAAGGCCATCGAGATCGAGTAGCCGGCGGTATGCAACAACGCGCCCTGACCATCAAGCTTGCGCCCTGAGAGGTCCCGCAACTCAATTCCCGCGATGACCATCCCCCAGGTGGCGGAGCCTGCGGCGATGGTGACCGCGCGGTAGATGAAGCCGATGACCAGATAGAGCAGAGGCCAGATGAACAGCCCGGTAAAGGCGGTGAAAACCACCGCGACACTGGCCAGAAGCGTGATCAAGACGCTGTCGATCAGCCAGGCGAACAGGCGCTTCGAGGCAACAAACTGGTAGAAATCGGCCTGATAGTCCGGGTCGGGCAGGGCGGTCATCACAGCCTCCTTCTGGCTTTCTCTCGGGGGGGTGGGGGATGGATCTGCGGCCTGCGAGAAACGGCAGCGGTTTTGGCAACGGTAGGTGCCCCGCCCCGGATGGGGCGAGGCTGGGGGGAGGGAGGTCAGTGACGCTTGTTGCGACGGGAGCTGCTATCGTCGTCATCTTCATCGTCGAGTTCGATAGCCTCATCATCGTTCTGCAGCGCGCGCTCATGCATGAACTCATCAAATTCGGATTTGTCCTTCGCGGCGCGCAGGCGCTGCAGGAAGGCCTCAAAATCATGCTGTTCCTGCTCCAGGCGCTGCAATGTATCGGCCTTGTAGGCGTCAAAGGCGCTGTTGCCAGACGGGGTCATCGCCGACATGCCATGGCGAGCCCAGGATTTACGACGAGTATTGCAGGATTTTGAAAACATACGCTTGCTCCAGATCATGTAAAACAAGAGGGCCAGGCCAACCGGCCAGAAAAACACGAAGCCAAGGACCATCGCTGCGATCCAGGCGCCTCTGCCCTTGCTGTCGAGCCAGGATTCACTGCGGGAAAACCAGCCCTGTTCGGACGGCTGCGGGGCGGTTGAGGTATAACTCGTCATCGGGGTCTCCAGGTTAACGTTGCAAGGTGCGGCGTCTATGTAAATGCGCTTCACATTATGGAATATCGGAGTCCCCGGACTTGGTTTCAAGGTTCGATGTAAATCTTTTTCACATAACGGGTGTTGTTTTGGCTTAAGGGTATGATTTTAATCTGAAATTTAGTTGTGTCTGTCGGTGAGAGAGAGGGTCATGGAAAAGCTTTCAGCACCAACGCTAGCCGTTGCCGTGCTTAGAGCATATAAGTCGCGAATAATCGACTAATTAGTCGCTGAATAGTTGTGCGCAACAGAGCTAATGTGCCGTTTTACACAAGGAACGGCAAATGCAGAACGTGTTGATTATTGATGACAAGAACATGGGACTTTATGGGGGGCTGCTCCATGAACAGTTCAGGAAACGCCATGCCTTGTTCGCCGAAGAGCTAAAGTGGGATGTGCCTAGATCGGCCCACATTGAGCGGGATCAGTACGACAGGGCAGAAACCGTCTATATACTCATTGAGGAGGCCGGTTGTCTCTCTGCATATGCACGTCTCTTGCCTACGACTGCACGAGTTAACTATGGTTCGACCAGCTTTAGCTATCTGGTGCGGGACGCTTGTTTAGGCAAGTTGCCGGGCATTCCGAGCGACATACTTGAAGGTCAAGATCCGCCGAGTTCGAGCGATGTCTGGGAAATGACAAGAGTGGAGGCCAAAGGGCGAAAGTCCCTTGTGTCTTTGTTCGACGCGGCAAATGCATTTTTGACCTCACAAGGGGCAAAACGGGCCATTACCTTCACCCGTCGGAGTTTCTCAGGGATACTGAACTCTCTCGGATACGAAACTGACATACTGGGCAGAGACGTCGACTACAGTGGTAAATCATACTGCTCGATGATGACTATTCTCGCCAAGTAGACGACTTTAGTTAGGCTAAAGGTTGGGTAGAGTGGGGTTGGGTCAACTGGCGCTCACTTTACCCATATAATGGCACCTATTGTGAGGAGTGAGTGAAAGGCCGCGGCCAGCCCAATCACGACATTCAGGCAGGGCGCAGCGCAGGGGCCGCTGCGAGCGCGAAAGGTCTCCTGAAAGCGGACCTTCAAGCCTGTACAATTGATCCAGGCGATACTGCGATCAGTGTAGACGTCAGCGACGCGTAGTTAGTGACCTTTGCAAAGTCTCGGGGTCTGGCAGTCGGGCGGCGATCCAATGCTGCATGAGCGATGGCAGGAACAGACCTTCGCCGCACGTGCAGCCGCTAACCATCATCGAACGAACGGGATGCGGACCTTGCAGTCATTCGCCGCGCGTGCAACATTGGTAGGACCGATTGGCCCCTCTTGCAGGGAACCAGACACTCGACTTGCAGTGCCGAATGTCTGGCTTTGGCTTTAGAGTTTAGGATGCGGGGGACTTTACCCGCGCCCTGACGTGTCCCACCAATGCGGTTGCATAAACTGTGGGATCGCCTTGGTCTTGCCGCTCAGCTTGTCGACCGTTCCGGCTGTCAGCTCAAGTGCCATCCATGCCACCGGTGCTGTCAGCAGATCCGGGTAGGGCGTCTGCTTGTCAGTTGGAGCAAAACCATACCGGGGGTAGAAGTCGGGGACCCCCAGCACGAACACAGCATCCGCTCCAATAGACTTCAGGTGTTCGATACTGGTTTCCATCAGCTCCTTGCCAACTCCATGGCCTTGATACACCGGCGACACGCCGCAAGGTGCGAGCAGGTAGCATTTAGTGTCCGGATGGTCCTGAAACACGAACGGTGTAAATAGCACGTTGCCTGCAACCTGCCCGTCCCGTTTGACACTGATCGAGATCGTTTCCGGGTGGCTGAGGAAGTCCTTGGCGAGTTGAGCCGTTACTTCGCCCTCTGCTTCTCCAAAGGCCAGTCTGTGAACTTCCAGGATGGCATCGATTTCTGCGTGGTTCATGGTTCTTTCCTATCTTTGGTTTATTTGCGCGCACCCATCTCCCCCGCAACACGGGAGGCTCTGTTTCAGGTTCGCGAAGCAAATTTGCGTTGTCTGATCTATTGAAAGCCCGGCTCTACACTTGTTCGCTCGGGTGGCCCCACATCAAAGGGGCTGCATACGGGCCGGTCACGCTGGATGTGGATTCTCCGATACCGTCCAGCGCTCCCGGGTTAAGTTCGCGTGCGAACCAGCACTCCAGCGGCGCCTGGGTTCTTACCGGCGGCAGGACCTTGTGGGGTGTGTTGTAGCGGTTTCCGTAGTGGAAAGGCTCTCCCATAACAAAAATCACATCCGCATTCAGCTGCTTTTCGGCCTCTTCCATCAGGCGCGTGGCATAGCCCCTTCTCTGATACTCCGGGAGCACTGCCAGCGGGGCGAGCACAAAGCATTTCAAGAGTGGTGCCTTGTCGATCGTGATCGGCGTATAGCAGGCGTGTGCAACACCTTCGTAAACGATGGAGAAGCTACCATCTGCGATCAGGTCGTCGGCAAGGCCAGCATACAATTTTGCGTGGCGTTCGTCGTAAAGGCCTCCGGCTGCAGCGAAAGCTTCATATTGGATTTGATAAGGCGTTTTCATGGAAAACCCTCCTTCTAGTTTGATTTAGCGTTGGTTCATTTGCGCGCGCACGGATTGGTTTCCCAAATGCGTGATGCGATAGGGGCCGCCGTTCTTCGACTTGATGAAGCGCTTGTCTTTCAGGCGCTTGAACACGTCCATCGTGCAGGCTGAGAAGACAAAGCCGTCACGTGTATAACACTGGACGGATTGCACTTTGCCGTTGTCGCCGCGTGCGAATTTAATCTCGCCGCCCAGGGCGAGTTCATGCAAAACACGCTGCTCGTGCTTTGAGATGTTCATTGGGATGTCTCGATATTATGAAAGCACATAAACAGGGTCACTCAGCATCGCGCGTGAGTGTGCCTATCTTTGCTGGTGTTCCTGAATTCGTTTCGCCAGGAACGGGCGTTAGGCCCGGGTCTCTTTCATAAAATCTCCATTGCTAGAAGCGACTCGCCTCAAGCGTTCTCCGTAGCTAGTCTTCGACTTTCGACACGTCAACTGGTTTGATGAAAAAAATGCGGACCGAACTAAGCAAACCTTCTCTGCAGGGCAGCACTTCGATCAAGATGGGCTGCAAGTGGCCGGCTGCATCTGCAGCATCCAAGTTGAGCATAGACGGCAGCTGTGGGCTCACTACCGACTTACGGCGTTGCAGCACCAAAGTTGCAGTAGATCCCGTACCTACGCCTATCATGGGATCACCGCAGCCAGCCCAATTCGGACATTCGCACGAGGCCTGCGACGCCCTCGCTGCAGACGCGAAGGATCCCGCCAGACTTCCCGAGAGCGGACCTTCAGGCTAGCTCAGCTGGCCAGGACGATGCTGCACCCCGCTCGAAGGTTAGAGATGCGCAGAAAGCGGGCTTCGCAAATTTGGCTTTAACAGAGTGCCAAAGTGACCTTGGAGTGACGGCCGCTTTAGCTGTATGGATCGCTTCGCAGTCTATGGAACTCCATTGACACAAAGTCTGGACAATACCAAAGTCCACTCTCGACCGTAGGGTGTAAACTGGTACGTCAGCAGGAATGATGCGAAAAGCCTTGAATCTCCTTTCTCAATAACTGAGCGCCAATTACTAAAAAATCTAATTTAAGGTTCTATCTATCGATGTCAAAGTATGAGAGAGCGAAGCATGAGTTTTTATTGGATCAAGCAATATACTTTATTGACAAGCCAGACCTTTATCTTTCTATAAAGAACAAGATGGCGTTAGCGCTTGGCCAACCGGGTTCTGCAATACGCATATGTGGAAGCGCGTATTGGGGTAAAAAGTATCGAGATGAGACGCCTTTCGAACCAGGAGTTTCAGACCTCGATATTGCTATCGTCAGCCCCCTACTGTTTTCTCAATGCATGACAGAAATTAGAGAGATATGTGCGGGATTTACAGA
Organism: Phaeobacter sp. LSS9; assembly: GCF_003443595.1. Lineage (NCBI taxonomy): Bacteria > Pseudomonadati > Pseudomonadota > Alphaproteobacteria > Rhodobacterales > Roseobacteraceae > Phaeobacter > Phaeobacter sp. LSS9. Next base: position 1,155,500 of record NZ_CP031956.1, on the reverse strand, counting down.
TCTAACTCCCTTCCCGGTCAAAGGCTCTGAAAATACCTATGAGACCTTCAGGCAATATGCTGTAAAGAAGGGCATGTTGCGCGCAGATTTCTTACCCAATGTGCCAACCATGCAAAAATTGAAGAGAATTGCACATCATGTGTCTGGAGATTACCTAGAGCATTTCTCCAGGATCACCACGTGCATATATGACAGCGATGACGCTTTTGCACTTAAGCAAACCTTCGCTTTAGAAAAAATTGGAGGAAGTTAAAGTGTTACGCTATCATGTACGCTCAAGAGATCTGATCAACCTCGTGACAGAGGTCGAGGAAAAAAAGCTTATCATGAGCCCTTACTTTCAAAGGAACTTGGTCTGGCGAGAAGTCCATAAAAGGGATTTTGTGGAAACTATTTTACTGGGATTGCCTTTCCCTCAAATTTTCATCGCTCAAGGTGAGATTGATGTCGAGACCATGCGCAGTCAGGCTTGTATAGTGGATGGCCAGCAGCGGATGAACGCAATTACAGAATACGTCCGAGGTAACCTGTCCGTTCAAGGCAAGAAGTTTTCTGATTTACCCCCCGAAGCACGGGAGGACTTCCTTCGCTATCAAGTTCCCGTTATCGATCTAGAGATTAAGGCTAGCGACTCTCAAATAATTGATATTTTTCAGCGACTAAATCGAACTTTTTATGCACTTTCTGCGATTGAGAAGATGTCGACAGAATTTGCTACTGTCGACTTAATGCTCATTGCCAAATTTGCGTGTGGTCTACTCGAGATTGACCCAGGCAATCAGGAAGACGATGAGGATCCATTAGGCACATACCCGCTTCAACCACCTGAATTCATTGATTGGGCACGGGGAAAGAAAGTTGATAGCTTTCAGGCGCTAGTCTTGAAAAAAGATATATTTACTGCCCAGGAACTTGCCCGAGTGGTTCACTTGATGTACACTCTAAATTTGCTTTCGACTATTGCGTCTGGATTTTTCACCAGAAACGACCGAACGCGAGAGTTTCTAGAGGCAGGGGATAGCAATTTCGCCAAACGAGATGAGCTAGTCAGTCGCCTCGATAGAGCAAGTAAGTTCATATTGAGTCTTGAAATCCCTAGCGACTCAATGTGGTGGAATAAGTCAAATTCATTTTCCTTGATGGTAATTTGCGCCTGGCATATTTTTGAACTGGAAGATCGAAACCCGCTTGATGTCGCAGAAAAATTAGTTGAGTTCTCGCAAAATTTACCTGACGAGTACGCGCTGTCTGCGCGCGAAGGGGTGAATAATAGGAAGCAAAGAATTGACCGACACAAGGCTATCTCAAGAATTCTTGAGCTGCCAGACGGTGAGCGCCCGATTAACGAATTCAACTGAAAAACGGCACCAAAAACTCTTGAAGAAAATCTCCTAGTTCGTTTTTTTAGGGGATAGCTCAACAAAGTTAAGGCCACGCATTTTCAGGGGGGGGGCGGAGAACCGCGCGGCTCATTGCTCAATGTCGGCAATGGGCTGGCTGATGTCATCTGGCAGCGATGACGAGGTGCGGCATCCCCGCAACCCGGTGCCGCGGGCGCCGCAAGGCCGCTACGAGCCCAAAGTAGCGAATGCTGCGCTAACGACGAATGGCCGCTCTGGCGCATTCGACATAACCGAAGTTTCGAGATATCCAGTTCGAATGCTAGTCGAAGAAAACATGTTGAAGGAGTATCGGGGCGATGACGGCCTGTGCCGTTTGAAACCAGACTATGGTGGTCCATACCGATATGCGGATTATCCGAAACTGCTGGCAACGCTTACTGAGGCGGCAAAGCGACCAAACTTGATGCGGGATGGTCGCCTCAAGACTGTGTTCACTTGGAACTATTTCGACGAGCTGTCAGACAGTGTCGATCATGGCGTCGTCGCAATGCTGGCGTTCACGGACGTTGTGCCAGTACTGCCAATCACAAGGAATTGGATGGCGTTCCAACACCAAGGTGCCGGATACGCATGTCGCCAAGTCACTGTCATTAGCACGGTGATTGAGCCGAAACCGGCAATCAAATCAGCACTCACAGAAATTGCGCGAAGTAACTACTACGCTCTCGGAGGCCGGTTCGAAGGCCCAGAAACCGACCCAGAGACAACCGAGAGATACATAGCCGATATTGAGAATCTTGGCCTTACCTGCGGCGATCAGGAGCTCAGTGAGCTCTGTGAAAGCGTCTACCCTGTGGACGCAAACCCAAGTTCCATGAATATCTGTTTCGAGGATATTGGAGACTTGATCTACCTCACGGAAGACGAGCGTGCTAAACCGCTGGTCTTGTTCTTGTCGTCAAATTCAGACTGACCCATCCACAACGCTCAAGCCTGAGCAAGTTTCTCGTCAGTATCGGCTGTTTTTGGTCGGGTATTTATGGCGGGGATTAAATGCGGACTTTAGTGCTGACGCAACGAAAGGTAGCTCTGTCCCGATCTTCCCGGTTCAGCTATTCGCCCCAAAGTTCTGCTTCGCACCAGGCAGATTGAACCGCTGTGTCCTTAATGCGCTGGCTGATGCTTTGCAGCTGGCGCACATAATGAGGGCCCTTACGTTAAGTTTCTAACCGCCACGTGGTCCACCGAACTTGGAACTAGCGCACCATCGGAAGGGTCAGTTCCTAGAACGGGATTAGCTATATAAAATCAAATAGATGATCAAACACAACTGTCTTATCCACAGCCCTTAACCTGGAACTGGTTCTGACGGACTTGCACACTTCGCCGAAGTTCTTCGCAAGAGCAGTATTGCAGCCCCATGTTAGGAGACACTTGATATTGCAGTAACCGGAAGAAACCGGAGGAAGCCGGACGAACCCGGATGACGCATAGAAAATTGGGTTTTCAAGAGGGTTTTAAAGGCTCGGGCCAAAATGGCGCTTGTCTTGCACAACTTGAAAATCGGGCGAATTTGGGGCTGATGTCGAAAATTGAGACAGTTCAAGCTTCAAATTATCCGGGGCTACCTGCCTCTATGCTGCCCAGGCCCCCCATCGTAGCGCACAGCCGCGCCCACCTGCCCTGTCGGCCTTTATTGTAAGGCTGTGAGGGCACAGCTCCCCAACCAAAGCGGCGCCACCACAGCAGCGCCGTAAAAACCCAATAAGGGCACTTATGTTAAGTTTCCAACCGCTAAGTTGGTTCGCCGAACTTGGAATTAGCGCACTATCGGAAGGGCCAGCTCCTAGAACGCGATTAGTTACATAAAATCAAATAGATGACCGAATACGACTATCTTATTCAACGCCCTTAACTTGGAACTGATTCTGACGGACTTGCACACTTCGCCAAAGTTCTTCGCAAGCGCAGTTTTGTAGCCCCAACGTCAGCACTGCGCAGATAGCGACCTTTGCAAAGTCGGTGGATCTGGTGCCATGACGAGCGATCAATGCCGCAGCCGCACGAGGAAAAGCTGACCTTCGCCGCGAGTGCAGCCGCCAACCATCATCGAATGGAAGGGGGCGGGACAAACCCGCCGTTCCACCTCTGCCTCCGTATGTCCGGTCCCTAGCACAAAGCAGACATGCCAGATATCTACGTCAGACGGATTTCGGGCATTCGTTGCGATCTGCATTAATGGCAGGGAGGTCCAGAAACCTTCGTTCAAAACGATTTTCCACCAGCGTTGTAATAGGCTGGGATCAGCCAAATTCGACTTAGGTTATAATCAAAGCTCCGCTGCGTGCGGCACCGATGCAGGATATCCTTGGCGGGTGCGCAATAGAAAATGCTATTTCCAAGATACATTCTCGACATAAACAAGCGTTATTAATACATCGGCCGGGTCATCAAACCGTCGACAAACCGTCGACGGTTTCATTTCCGCCTTAGATACGCAGCAGCGACCTTCTTCGTCGTCACAATATGTTTGCGCATTAAAGCTGCCGCCTCTTTCGCATTACCTTCTTTACACGCTGCCAAGATAGCCAAATGTTCTTGATGAGGGCGTTCGATGCCTGATGCCACCGAAACGAGTTTGTTGGAATAAGGCCCCAGTCGGGCTCTCAAGTCCGAGATCATGCGCAATAAGTGATCGTTGTGGCATGGTTCGTAGATGCATTGGTGGAATGCGATGTTGTGTTCGCTCCATGCTTTGGGATCAGTCTGGGTTGCATAGGATTGCAAAATCCCCTCAGCCCTCGCGAAATCGGCGAAGATCATGTTAGGAACGGCCAATTCAACGGCAAGACATTCAAGTGCAACACGAATATCAATGAGATCCAGAATTTCCTCGTCTGAAACTTCACGCACAATGGCACCGCGGTTTTTACGAAACTCGACAAAACGCTCTGCCTCGAGCTTCAGAAGTGCTTCGCGCACCGGCACTTTGCTGACTCCAAATCGTTTTGCCAGTTCAGGTTGCCTTAGCGCCAAACCGGGAGTGAGCAGACCTGTTGTGATCTCTTCCTTGAGCCGGTCGTAGATGGGTTGGCTGGAACTTTTACTGTTTGAAATGTCGGTCATAGCTAAGCTATAGCCCAGCTTTTCTGACTGCAAAAGCTCTCAGCCGATGGGCACTCACTCACGCACAACCATGACGGAACACTTCGCATGTCGCACTACGCGTGCGGCATTGGGACCGAGCAAATAATCACTCAGCTCTGGACGGTGCGAGGCCATGACAATCAGGTCGGATTCGACACGTTCTGATATGTTCAGAATCTGATCATAGATCGAGCCTTCAGCGACCACATGATGCAAAGTGATGTCTTCCACATTTTGAGCCTTTGAATACTCATGCAGTCGGTCCATCGCGGCCTTGGTCACTTTTTTCTGAAAGCCATCCGGGAAAAATGTTGACGCCAGCGTACCCACCGGAACCACCACATTCAGGAAATGCAGCGTGGCCCCGTAGTCCCGCGCGATTTGAGCGGCGGTTTTCACCGCCTTCTCACTCGCTTCAGGTTGATCAAGGTCGATCGGAACAAGGATGTGATTATACATTTTGTGCTTCTCCTTGATTACGGCGACGCGATATCTGGAACAGCATCAGCAATGCCAGCGCGCCAAAGGCCGGAATATAGAACCATTCCTTGGCCAGGCGGGTGTTTGGCTGGTTCAGTTCCAGAACCTCCCAGTCAAAGTCCACACCCCACTTCTGGGCCGGGCTGTTGAAGCCCACATTGTCGACAAACACACCCTCTGGATCGATCCGCATGGTAATACCGGTGGCGGTCTGCAGGCGGTCTTCACCAGACTCTCCGGTTTTACCCAATGGAATGGCCACCTTCCGTTCGACGATGTCACCCGAGAAGTTCTCACCCCGCATATACATTTGGATCTGCGCATCATCCTCGGCCCTTTCGACGATCTCATAGATCGACTTTGGGTCAACCGCTGTGAACGGCGGTTGCACCATGTCGAGCCAGAAGGCCGGACGTAGCAGGGAGAGCGCGATGACAATCAACAAGGCGCTTTCGAGTTTGAAACTTCGCACCAGGAAATAACCCTGCGTTGCCGCCGCAAAGGCGCACATCGCAATCGTCGATGAGACAATGATCAGGGCGGCACTCCACCAGTTTTCAACGCCGATCAAAAGCATCTCTGGGTTGAAGACAAAGATGAACGGCAGGATGGCTGTCCGCAGCGAGTAGTAAAACGCCTGAATACAGGTTTTCATCGGGTCAGAGCGCGCCACCGCAGCCCCCGCGAAACTATCGACGGCCACAGGGGGGGTCGTGCCAGACATAAGGCCGAAGTAGAACACAAAGAGGTGCACGGCAAAGAGCGGGATCACCAGACCGTTTTGAGCGGCCAAGGTCACTAGAGGCTGAGCCATGACGCTTGCCACAACGATATAGTTCGCGGTGGTCGGCAGGCCCATGCCCAGAATGATACACATGATGGCTGTAAACAGTAGCATGATCATCACGTTGCCTCCTGCGACCGCATTGATGATTTCTGTCATCAAGAGGCCAAGACCTGTCAGGGACACCACGCCAACGATGATACCAGCCGCGCCCATGGCAACGGCAATGCCCACCATGTTACGAGAGCCTGCAATGAAGCCTTCGATGAGGTCAGCAAAGCCTTCTTTCATCTCAGCTCCAAAGCCAGATGACTTTTGACCACGGAAGTAAGACAGGATTGCTTTCTGGGTCAGCATGATGATGACCATCACAACAATCGCCCAGGAGACCGCAAGGCCGGGTGATAGGCGCATGATCATCAGGCACCAGATCAGAACACCGATTGGCAGCGCAAAGTGCAGGCCCGCCATCAGGGTTGGCTTCAATTGAGGAATTTCGACGAGCGGCGCGTTTGGATCGTCGATTTCAAGCTCTGGGTAGCGCGCAGCAATTTTCAGGAGCCAGATGTAAAGAACAGCCATGATCACGCCGGCAATCGGAGTGGCCCAGCTGTCCGCAACTATGCCTAGGCCTGTTGCCACGACATAGACGATACCGCTCACCAATGCGACGGAGCCGAATCCGAAGAGGAAGCTCCAGATTTTCTGCAACATGGAGGACTCGCGCACTTTTGCAAGCATTGGCATATTCGCCTTAACCGCTTCCAAATGCACGATGTAGAACAGGCCGACATAGCTGACGATGGCCGGCACAAAGGCGTGCACGACGACTTCGAAGTAGGTGATGCCCACAAATTCGGTCATCAAGAAGGCCGCAGCCCCCATCACAGGTGGCATGATCTGACCGTTGATGGATGAGGACACTTCAATCGCCCCGGCTTTTTCACCGGAGAACCCGATCCGTTTCATCAGCGGAATGGTGAAGGTGCCAGTGGTCACAACGTTTGCTATCGCCGAGCCTGAAATCAGACCGGTTAGGCCAGAAGACACAACAGCCGCTTTCGCCGGTCCGCCGCGCAGGTGGCCGAGCATGGAAAACGACAGTTTGATAAAGAAGTTCCCAGCGCCGCCTTTATCCAGCAGCGCCCCGAACAGAACGAACAGGAAGATAAAGCTGTTTGAAACCCCAAGCGGTAGGCCAAAGACACCTTCGGTGGTGAGGAACATATGGTCGACATAGCGGTTCAGGCTGAACCCTCGGTGCGAGATCAGTTCGGGCAACATCGGACCGACAAAGACGTAGATCGAGAACACCGTCGCCACAATTACAAGCGAGATACCAAGCACCCGCCGGGTGATCTCCATAACCAAGATCATGCCTGCAATGGAAACAAAGGTTTCTGCCGAAGTGCGAATACCGCCAGCATTGTTAACCACGTCGCGATAGAAGACCAAAATATAGAGAGAGCAACAAGCCGCCAGAATGCCAAAAATCCAGTCATAGGCTGGAATGTAGGACCGTGGTGCATTCACATAGGCTGGGAAGGTCATAAAGCCCAAGAACAGCGCAAAGGCCAGGTGAATGGCCCGTTGTTGGCTATCGTCAATCAGACCAAAGCCTGTCACGAAAGGAAGCGGAGACGCCATATAAAGCTGGTATAGCGGCCAAAGCAGCGCCACACCCAGCACGATTTTCTTTGCAAGACCCGAAGGATCACGCGCGCCGGTGTCATTCTCGGCAATCAGATCGTCCAGTTCTTCTTGATGAGTCTTGTCGGTCATCTTCACTCCCGAAAGTTAGATGCACATCGGCGGCCGCATCACTGCGACCGCCGAATATTTGTTTCGATTACTTGATCAGGCCAACTTCGCGGAAGTAGCGCTCTGCACCTGGGTGGTAAGGCACGGAACGCCCGTTCACAGAAGACCCTTCACGACTGATGTGGGTGTAAAGTGTCGACTGCGCTTTGAAGTCTTCGAAGTTGTCAAACACAGATTTCACCATATTGTAGACCACCTCTTCGTCCGCTGCTGCGGTTGCAACCAGGGTTGCAGAGAGACCCCAAGTTGTGACTTCCTCATCCTGGCCACGATAAGTGCCTGCTGGGATGATGGATTTTGCATAATATGGGAATTCTCCGATCATGCCGTCAATGGTGTCGTCGCTCCAGTTCACAATCGCCGCGTCACAGGTATTGGTCGCTTCGGTGATCGAAGACGCTGTGATGCCGGTTGTGTAGAAGAAGGCGTCGATCTTGCCGTCACACAGCGCCTGTGCCTGCTCGCGAGATGTCAGGCGTGTTGCCTGGCCAAAGTAGTCCTCTGGTGTTTCGTCATAGCGAGACAGCGCAAAGGTCATGGTCGCTTCTGTACCGGAACCGGCGTTACCGATGTTTACAGTTTTACCCTTCAGATCAGGGAAGTCCTTGGTGCCTGCATCTGCGCGGGACACAAGGTGCGCTGTATCCATGTGCAGAGAGAAGAGGAAGCGCAGATCTTCATTGGCACCCGCTTCTTCAAATTTGGAAGTGCCGTTGAAGGAGTGATATTGCCAGTCAGACTGTACAATCGCCACATCCAGTTCACCCGCTTGGATAGAGCGCAGGTTCGCAACAGAGCCGCCAGTGGATTCAACAGTACAACGGACGTTGTGACCCTGTGATTTACGGCTTTTGTTCAGCACGTTACAGATGAAGCCACCGGTTGGGTAATAACCGCCGCCGATACCGGCTGTGCCAATATTGACGAATTTGCGATCCTGCGCAGATGCACCGGCTGCCATGGACAGCGCTACACCGGTCATCAGTGCGATTTTTGTCAGTTTACTCATGTCAAACTCCCTTTGGTCGTATGAGTGATTAAGATTGGTTAGGTTTTGGATTAACGGGACGGTCGCCTGCGCATGAACGCGGCCACTTCTTTTTTTGTTTCTTCAATATGTTTGCGGGCGAGCAAGGCTGCTTCTTTGGCGTCGCCGCGCAGGCAGGCCTCCACGATCTGCACGTGATCCTTGCGAGGTCGCTCCATGCCGCTGGCTTCGGTCACAATCAAGCGTAGGAAGGGGCCAATTTTAAGCTGGATATCTTCCAGCATCAGCATCAATTGCGCGTTGCCGCAGGGCTCACACAGCATCCGGTGAAACTGTAAGTTGATTTGGCTCCAGGCCGGAATGTCGGGCGCTTCAGAATAAGCTGCCAGATTTGCCTTGAGTGCGGACAGGTCCGTCTCAATCATATTTGGCACGGCATTTTCTACCGCCTGACCTTCAAGGGCTGCTCTTATATCCAAGAGATCGAGCACTTCAGAAGCAGATACCTCACGAACAAAAGCGCCTTTGTTTGGGAGTAACAGAACAAAGCCTTCGGCCTCGAGCTTTTGCAAGGCCTCGCGCACAGGCACCTTGCTAACACCGAATTGCTTGGCGATTTCGATTTGCCGCAGGGCACTACCTGCGGGCAATTCAGATGCAAGAATAGCCGCCTTCAACGCCTGATAAATCGGTGCGGCCGCTCTTTGTGCAACGCTTTGCAAATCTTCTGTCATCTTCCCTCCAATGGATTCTCTTGTTGCAAAACGTATACCATTTTGTCAACAAGGGATACGAAAAGGGGCGGGTAGAAAGAAAAATCCGCGCATTGCAGCTCAATGTTGGTGAAGAAATGAACAGAGTTATCAAGACGTTCGAGATTTTTGATGAAAGTGGGCCGCACTTCAAAATGCTTCGACTCACTTTTTGGACATCATCTGTTTGGGCATTAATTTTATGCTTGGCGCAGACACCAACCGCAAAAATGCACCCTCATAGAATCGCTAAACCAGAAAATCGGTAATCGACACATGTCACCACAATCCAAATTCGATGTTGCGATCATAGGCACCGGGATCATCGGTATCTCCACCGCCTATTACTTGGCAAAGAACCACGGCATCACAAACATTGCCCTGTTAGACCGCGGCCAACCCATGGAGTTCACATCTGCGCAATCCGGCGAGAACTACCGTAACTGGTGGCCCCATCCAGAGATGGTCGATTTCACCAACCGTTCTATCGATTTGCTGGAAGGTGTGGCGCGCGACAGCGGCAATCGCATCAATATGAACCGCCGAGGCTATACGCTGATCACGCGAAGCACAGATATCGATGAGCTGGTATCTCAGCTCCACGATGGTCTCGGAGAATCTGCCAATACGCTTCTGCGCTATCACACGGATGCAGAGGCACCCACCTATCACCGCCCGATCAAACCGGATTGGGAGGGCGTTCCAGATGGCGTTGATATTCTGCAGAACCAAGATCTGATCCGTGCGACATTCCCATCTTATGCCCATGACGTTCAGGCCATTGTCCACATCCGCCGTGGTGGCGATATAAGTGGTCAGCAGCTCGGCATGTATATGCTTGAATATCTCAAAGAAGTTGGCGTTGTTCGCATCATCGGTTCTGTTGATCAGATTGATCAGACGGATAGCTATGCAATTGAGCTAAGTGGCGGAAACACGAAAACAGTCCATGCAGACAAAATTGTGAATGCGGCCGGGCCATTTGCGAAAGAGGTCGCTGAAATGCTTGGTGTGTCTCTGCCAGTTCACTGCACATTCCAACAAAAGATCGCATTTGCCGACCGCGAAAAAGCGATCCCGCGCGATATGCCGTTTTCCATCGATCTCGATGGTCAGAATATCGACTGGACCGAAGAAGAACGCGAAATGCTGCTTGGAGAGCCAGGGTATCGCTGGTTGGCCGAAGCCATGCCCGGATGCATCCATTGCCGCCCCGATGGTGGAGACGGTGGCACCTGGCTCAAGCTCGGCTGGGCCTTTAACGAAGAACCAACCCGGGCAAGTTGGCAACCTGAGTTGATGGACAACTTCCCAGAGATCGTCCTGCGAGGTGCGGCGCGTTTGAACCCATCGCTCAAGGCCTATTACGACAACTTGCCTCGCACCATGCATCACTATGGTGGCTATTACACTATGACCGAAGAGAACTGGCCTTTGATCGGACCAATGGGTCCAAAGGGTGCCTTTATGAACGCAGCCCTATCAGGCTATGGCACAATGGCGGCAACCGGCTCCGGCGAATTGACTGCAGCGTGGGTCGCCGACGGTGAACTTCCGGCCTATGCCCAGAAGTTCTCATTGGAACGCTATGACGACGAGGTGTTCATGACGAAACTTCGCGCCAGCAACCGTGGCATTCTCTGAGGGTGAGCTCATGAAAACCATTATGCTTATAGGTGCCGGTCGCATGGGGAGCGCCATGCTCAGCGGCTGGCTGACCGAATTGAAAATGCCGGTGAATCTGATTGCGATTGATCCGCATATTGAACCCACTTTGGAAGACCTGGTGGAAACGCCACTGCCCGGCAAAACCTACTCGTATTATAAAGAGGCCAGCGTCATTCCCGCTGACGTCACCGCGGACGCCGTTGTCTTTGCAACTAAGCCCCAGATGGTGGTCGACGCAATCCAGTCCGTTCAAGCCCATATCGGTCCGCAAACAGTTTTGGCTTCTGTGGCCGCAGGCGTATCCACTGAAACCATTGAAGGCGCGCTGCCAAGTGATCTTGCTGCAGTGCGCATCATGCCAAACATTGGGGCCATGGTCGGACATGCGGTCAGCGCGGGCTATGCGAGTCCAAGCGTCTCATCAGATCAGAAAGCGCTGATTGAGACGCTCTTTGCCTCAATCGGCGTCTTCACCTGGCTTGATCGCGAAGATGATATGCATACTGTCACGGCCCTCTCGGGCAGTGGGCCGGCTTATTATTTCGCGCTCTGCGAAGCCATGATCGAAGCGGCGAAAGACATGGGGCTTTCCGCTGTTGCCGCCCGCGATCTTGCGATTGGCACGGTGATTGCGGCAGGACGTCTGCTGGAGCAGACCTCTGACCCAACCCATTTGCGTGAAACCGTGACGAGTCCAAATGGCACGACACACGCGGGTCTTCAGGCGATGACCCGTGACGATACCTTGAAAACCCTCGCTGCTGACACGTTGAAAGCAGCACATCAAAGATCAATCGAGCTCGCCTGACGGCGGCAGTGTAATCCAAAGGGAAATCCCAAATGAAGGTCTTGGTACCTGTCAAACGCGTGATTGACTACAACGTGAAGGTTCGTGTGAAAGCGGACGGGAGCGGTGTGGATCTCGCGAATGTTAAAATGTCCATGAACCCATTCGACGAAATTGCCGTCGAAGAGGCGATCCGCTTGAAAGAAGCGGGTAAAGCGGATGAAATTGTGGCTGTTTCCATCGGCGTGAAGCAAGCTCAGGAAACCCTGCGCACCGCCCTAGCTATGGGCGCGGATCGGGCCATCCTGGTGGTGGCAGCAGAGGATGTGAACACCGACATCGAACCGCTGGCCGTTGCAAAAATCCTGAAAGCGGTTGTGGATGAAGAACAGCCGGGTTTGGTGCTCTGCGGCAAGCAAGCCATCGACAATGATATGAACGCCACCGGCCAGATGCTGTCGGCCCTGCTGGGCTGGTCGCAAGCGACCTTTGCCTCTGAGGTGGACATCGAAGGCGACAGCGCCAAGATCACCCGCGAGGTGGATGGCGGCCTGCAGACCATCGCGGTTAAAATGCCGGCGATTGTCACGGCCGACCTGCGCCTGAACGAGCCACGCTATGCCTCCCTGCCCAACATCATGAAGGCTAAGAAAAAGCCTTTGGATGAGAAAACGGCAGCCGATTATGGCGTTGATGTCGCTCCGCGTCTGGAGGTCGTTAAGACCACTGAACCAGAAGAGCGTGCGGCTGGCATCAAAGTGGGCTCTGTCGATGAGCTGATCGAGAAACTCAACGAAGCGGGGGCTGTCTGATGGCTGTACTTCTTCTGGCTGAAGTCACCGGCGGCGAACTGGCGCTGGACGCAACTGCAAAAGCGGTTACCGCAGCGCAAGCTCTGGGTGATGTGACGGTTCTGGCGGCGGGCGCTTCTGCGGCAGCGGCGGGCGAAGCGGCTGCAAAGATCGACGGTGTCGCCAAGGTTCTGGTGGCGGAAGACGCCTCTCTGGGCCACCGTCTGGCGGAACCAACCGCGGCGCTGATCGCGTCTCTGGCGGGCGACTATGAGCACATTGTGGCCCCGGCGACCACGGATGCAAAAAACATCCTGCCGCGCGTTGCAGCGCTGCTGGATGTGATGGTGATCTCTGACGCAACGGCTGTTGTGGACGGCGCAACCTTTGAGCGCCCGATCTATGCGGGCAACGCCATCCAGACCGTGAAATCCTCTGATGCGAAGAAAGTCATCACCTTCCGCACATCGACCTTCGATGCGGCAGGCGAAGGCGGCTCTGCGTCTGTTGAGAGCATCTCTGCAGCAGGCAACCCTGGTCTGTCTGAGTGGGTTGAGGACAAGGTTGCGGAAAGCGATCGTCCAGAGCTGACCTCTGCGGGCATTGTTGTGTCTGGCGGTCGTGGCGTTGGGTCTGAAGAAGATTTCGCGCTGATCGAAAAGCTGGCTGACAAGCTGGGCGCGGCTGTTGGCGCGTCTCGTGCGGCGGTGGATTCTGGCTATGCGGCCAACGATTTTCAGGTGGGTCAAACCGGTAAGGTTGTTGCCCCAGAGCTTTATATCGCGGTGGGCATCTCCGGCGCGATCCAGCACTTGGCGGGCATGAAGGATTCCAAAGTGATCGTGGCGATCAACAAAGACGAAGAAGCCCCGATCTTCCAGGTCGCAGACTTCGGTCTCGTCGCCGACCTCTTCCAGGCCATGCCGGAATTGACCGACAAAGTATAAGAACCTCCCCTGAGACTTGGCTGGCGCACGCCGTTGCGCCAGCTCTTTTAGATATTGGGCTCAACCAGTTGGCTGCTTCGTAGCATAGCGGCAGGCAACGTCAGTCAAGTTGGATCAATGTGATCAGTCTGAAGTGTAGGTATCAAGCTTAGGAGCGTTTATTCGCTTGCTTCAAAATCACTTTCATAACTCAAGGTTAAACCACTCAATCTGCTAACCGAGCTCTAATTAAGACATTCTCCTCCTGTTTTTTGAATGCCCGGTAGCTTCCGGCCGCTAAACTTGGGAATGTCAGCTGCACTCCGCTATGCAGTCTTTGGTGATCGACGCAGCATCCGGCTTTGTGGGCTCACTACCGACTTACGGCGTTGCAGCACCAAAGTTGCAGTAGATCCCGTACCTACGCCTATCATGGGATCACCGCAGCCAGCCCAAACGCGACCTTCAGGCAGGGCGCAGCGCAAGCGCCGCTGCGAGTGCGAAAGGGCTCCCGAAAGCGGACCTTCAAGCCTGTCCAATTGATCCAGGCGATGCTGCGATCAGTGTAGACGTCAGCGACGCGCAGTTAGTGACCTTTGCAAAGTCTCGGGGTCTGGCAGTCGGGCGGCGATCCAATGCTGCATGAGCGATGGCAGGAACAGACCTTCGCCGCACGTGCAGCCGCTAACCATCATCGAACGAACGGGATCGGGACGAAGCAGGCTTGCGCTGCATGTGTGCCAATGACTGCTTTCAAGTTTGCCGAACAGATCTCGGTGCAAACCTGTGAGAGAGCCCATTAGGGGTCACAGTCTTGCTTTACCGCATAGAGCTGATCCTCTCCGATGACCAAGACCGAAGTCGGTTCAGGCAACACCCCTATGAGACCGGTGATCCGCTCATCGGACTCGATGGTTGTGAAGCGTCCCATATCCTTTGAAACGTGGATCTCACCTGATCGTTTGTCGATGACAAGGTAGGCTTGCCAAGGTTCGACATAGTCAATTCGGACTTCATGTGGCCACGGAGCTTTCACCGGAAAGTTAGCAACTCTGTGGAGCGAGAGGTTGTCATCCAGGAAAAATAACCCAATCTCAGACTGGATGATATTCAGCCCCCCTAAGGATTTAACGGTGGGATGGTCACCAATCTCCTCATAGGACAACACCTGCATTTGAGATAACGATACGCCATCAAGAAGCACAACTCCCTCGTCTGCGTGCACGAACACTGGAGTTTCGCCGGAAAAGGTTATTGGGCGAGGGTGATAAAAAATTGTTTCGCCAGCCACGTCACTTTGTGAAGTGAGGCCTGGAATGAGTTGCGCCTCCGTTTTATCTGGGCCAAGCACTAAGAAATGTGGCGGCAGCGTTTCAGGTGTTTCCTTCCAAAAATCAAAGCCCGTCTTTGTCGATTGAGACCACGGTCCAATCCTGCCGACCCAATTCTGACCTGCTGCATGATACTCCCAAGTCCCCGCGGGGAGACTATTAACAAAATCCAATTCGCCTTCGAAGAAACGGAAGATCAGCGGTGCAAAGGCGGTGTTGGAGGGAAATATCCGAATAATACCGTTGCCGACCTCAACTTGCGCATACTGAAATGTGGGAAGCAGACGATGCCCTTCAGGTAAGTCTATTAAGGTTCTGGTCCACTCCCCGGCAAACGGTCGGAACCACAGTGAACTGCTTGCTCGCACTGTTGAGCCGCGTGGTCCCGTCAGGGCCAAAGCACCATTGATCTCAGCGATGGTTCGGACGGAGACTGTCTGGTCACCGTTGAACACCGGAAGATCAACTTCCTCACTGGCACCGCTGGCTTTTATCCGCTTCAGTGGGTATGACGAAGTTGCCTGCCAATAAACCTCGCCAGCACCTTGGTCAAAAAATGCGTGCTCATAGCCTTGAGTGGCTTCTATAGGTTCCCAACTCGAAGCATTTGAGCCAAGGTGGAAAATCACTCGCGGATGAGACCCAAACCCGAAAGCCTCTCCATCTGGCCCGACGTGGATACCGTGGTCGAACGCAAATCCCCAGACATGCGGAAAATCATCCTCCACTAAAGACAGGCTCGAGCCATTGAACTCATATAATTCTTGGCGATTGGCCGCCTTGACTATCATCCCATCAAAACCCGGAATGGTGCGTGGCGACGTTGCAATCCGGTACGGCTGCTCAAATTCCACAGGTAGCTTTGCCTCGCTTCCCGCTACGGGTACAACACAGAACTCCTCTGCATTGGCCATGGTCGCCCCCAGAAAAATCATCAATAAGGGAAGCTGTTTATACACGCGTTCTCACCTCTCAAATCCCTGCCAATCATGATTTGCAAATCAGATGCGACCAGCTTCAGAAATGGCTGGCTTGATCGCTTACATTTCTGATAGCAGACATTTGCAAGCTGTGCAGCACCCGTCGCTTCGGGCTCAATTTAACACCTTAGCCGCGCTCGACCCGAATGGCTGCAAACAATCATAAAGCCATGATGGCGGCTCCATTTCGGCATTCAACCGCTTAAGTTGGCGCCTGTGGGGCAGAATCCTACGCTGGCAAGATTTCATCACTGAATTTAAAAGGGGAATTGGAATTTTTCCGATGCGTGCGTTTGTGGGGCGGACATTGATATTGAAATCGTACCAGCTAAATGCCGCACTCAGAAGGTCATTCTATCAGGGATTTCTGAGCATCAGCCCGGCGAACGGTTCACCTGCCCCTTGCAGACGCTTTACCCTAGGAGTCTACTCCCTCCGGTATCAGATCTCTTGTATGACTTTTTCGAGAAAGCTTGCTCATGATACCGCTCCCCAAAAGTAGCGTTCCCAACAGAAGCTCCGTTCCTATGGCTGGAAACGCGGCATTGCCTACATAGCCCCGTTGATACTCAAAGATGCCTGTTGCTGCGATCCCAAACCAAGAAATGCTCAAAACAATAGCTGTCGGGAATGCTGTTTTTGCGGCGGCCGCTGAATAGAAAGATATCACGGACAGACCCAGAAATAACACAGCGGCTCTGCGCCCAACAAAGGCAACGGCCTCGTTGGTCGATACGCCGAAGGAACCAATCATTGCTTCCGGATCGGTGATCAGGGCATAGAAAAGTGCGGCCTGCGCAAGCCCTGAAACGATGCAGATCAATCGGAAGGTTTTCATACTATTCTCCGGGTCTTCGAAGGTGGGGGGAAATAAGAAAGAGGGTGCTTTCATACATGTTCTGACGTTCGGACTGGCTGGCGTCGTCAAGAAGATGTTGAAAGCCCAAGAATGCTGCGTATTCGATTGTGGCCAACCTCTGTGCAATCTCAAGCGGAACGCCGTCAGTCTGCGCTATGACACCCGCGACAAACGCGATCCGGCGCGCGTCAACCTTGCGTATTTCAGCTTTGGCCTTGGCGTCATGATGCGACCAAGCCCGTATCGCAACTTCAACTCTATTGGAGAGCGCTGCCGCCAGACGTGGCATCGCAAGACGCTGATCAATCGGATCATCGTGGGCGACAACGCCGTTTTCGGTTTCGACGGTTGCCTTGCCCTCCCAGTAGGACAGGAGGTCGAGTTTATAGACCTCGATAGAGCTGAAGTGAAAATAAAACGAGCCTTTTGACCGCTCGGTCATGGCACAAAGCCGTTCAATGGTCAGGCCATTTGCTCCAATTTCGGAGAGTACGGCCAACCCAACCTCAAGCCACTTGTCTTTTGACACTTTGCCGGATGCAGTTTTGGAAAACCGCGCTGTGCTGTCATTCATGGGATCAAGATCCTGTCGGAAACTTATTAGCAACACGCCGAACGGCATCGCGAGCAATCATAATGTGGAATGGCATTATTAGTGAAAGATAGATGCGCCCGGGTAAGCCGTGAGGGTGGACCCATGTCGTCAGGGAGACGGTTTTGCCATCGGCAAAGACTGCCACCCTAAAGTTCAGGTGTTTGTCGTCAAACCCTGCCACGATCTCCTGGCTTGTCTCATGGACGACCGGAAAGGAGCCTATTTTGTCGTCATCAACGGGTCCGTCTTGTGACAAGCCAAACGGTGTTGTTGTCAGCCTGCGAACCGCCAAAAGTGCGCGAGCCCACCCGGGGAACAATATGATTTCTTCCAGTGCATCCCGAGGGCTGACGTTGGCACTACTTGAATAGCAGTCGATAAAATCACCTTCCGTGTGGACTGCTTTCAAATAGGATTCTTCAGGATAAGGAGCGCAAAAAAATATTGATGGTCGAGATTGCAATGAGACATCCTATCCGCAATCGAATTTTACTATACGTTATAGTATAGTTTTCGACGCGCTATGTCAATCAACGATTGCGGGGACGTAGCAAGCTTATCAACACTCACTTCCTCCCTACCGCAGCCCTCTGGTCGTGTTCAAAAGCGCTCGCTTGTGGCTCAGGCAAAAACACACCGATTGACGGTGCCAATAACCCTGTCCAAAAAATCGAGCGGTTGTTGAAGGTTTATGATCGTTCTCACGGTAACGGACATTCGCGCATGGCGCAGCATCCGGTAAAGTGGGCTCAACGCCGACCTTAGCTTTAGCGGGAACGAATGTCCCTGCTGGGGCGCGGGTCACGCTTTGTGAGGCCCGCCATATGAGCCCAGGCAACGCTGAGGCAAGTGGTGTCGGAAAAGTTGCAACTCGAGCTGTCTTGGTTTTGATATCCGACCGCTATCAGCGCGGTTTTCAGGTTGTGCAAGACACGCGCCAACTTGGTATGTCCTCTTAGTATCGTCTCGAAAGCTCAGTTTTTCAGACCTTATCTTGGCTGATCCGGTTTCCCCGGCCTCTGCCGGTGACTGCAACATGAAGTGTCTTCTGACATGGTCCGAGCTGTCAGTTGTCCTGTGGGCCAGGACGGCTCCGGTGCTCAAATCCTAACAGAGACTTTTGGCGAAAAGCGAGCGGGGGAGGGCATACGGCTGCGCTTTGCCGTCAGACGATGTGAAATATACCTGATGCGCGCGACAGGCCGATGCCGCCCTGTTATGGGCGTCCGCGTGCCGCTGATCACCGTACCACTCGTTACTACAAAACTGTCTGACAGGCCCCCGGAACATGAGCGCAGCCGCAGGGTCAGACTTAACTTACCGTTAATCAGAGGGCTATTCTGGTATTCCTTACCTTACGTCACCTTCTGCAATATGGCAGCGCTTTGGTGTGGTTTCGCCGATTGACGGCGACTGCATCTGATCGCAGTGTCACGAGATGGGACAGTCGATTGAAATTCAGCGCCTTCCGCGGGCATTTGATGCAGATCTGGGACAGGATGCGCTGGCACTTGCGCCCGCACTTCAGGGCGATCAGGCCCGTCTGGTGGCCGGTGCGGCCGGATCCAGCCCCTATCTGAAAGAACTGATCAGCCGCGAGGCGAATTGGCTGGCGCCCGCACTGGCGGATCCACAGGCTGCTCTTGCCGGGATCTTCGCAGATGTCCGGGCCTTGGCGCCGGATCAGCTGAAACCGGGGCTGCGGCGGGCCAAGCGTCAACTGGCGCTGTTGAGCGGGCTATGTGATCTGGCCGGGGCCTGGGACCTTATGCAGGTGACCACGGCGTTGACGCAGTTTGCAGAGCTCTGCGCGGATGTCGCCATCAAGGCTGAAATCGCTGCGCTGATCCGCCGGAAGAAATTGCCGGGGCTGACCGAAGCGGACGTCGAAACCGCCGGCGGGCTGACTCTCTTGGCGATGGGAAAGATGGGCGCCTATGAGCTGAACTACAGCTCGGACATCGACATGATCTGTCTCTTTGATGAAACGCGGTTTGATCCTGATGATTTCTATGAGGCACGCCAGGGCATGGTTCGGGCCACGCGCAATATGTGCACGGTACTGAGTGAACGCACCGCTGATGGCTATGTCTTCCGCACCGATCTGCGGCTGCGGCCTGACCCATCGGTGACGCCGGTCGCCATGGCGATGGAGGCGGCAGAGCGTTACTATGAGAGCCTTGGCCGCACCTGGGAACGGGCCGCCTATATCAAGGCGCGCCCCTGCGCCGGTGATCTGCAAGCGGGCGCGGATTTCTTGCAGACGCTGCGCCCCTTCGTCTGGCGGCGGCATCTCGATTTTGCGGCCATTCAGGACGCCCATGATATGCGCCTGCGGATCCGTGAGAACAAAGGCACCGGCGGCCCGCTGACAGTGCCCGGCCATGATATGAAGCTGGGGCGGGGCGGCATTCGTGAGATTGAGTTTTTCACCCAGACCCGGCAGCTGATCGCGGGGGGGCGTGATGAAAGCCTGCGTCCGCGCGGCACTCTGGACGGGTTGCGCGCTTTGGCGGCCAAGGATTGGGTGCCACAGGATGTCTGCGACCAGCTCGGCGCGCATTATATCGCCCATCGCGAGGTGGAGCACCGGATCCAGATGGTGCATGACGCCCAGACCCATCGGATGCCACAGTCCGAGGATGGCATCGCTCGAATTGCCTGCCTGATGGATCGTGACCCGGCGGCGCTGTTGGCGGAGACCAAGGCGCGGTTGCAGGAGGTGCATGAGTTGACGGAGGGGTTCTTTGCGCCGGATGCACCGCCGGAGGCCGCGCCTGACACCCTGCCGGACGCGCTGGATGGGGATATCCTTGCCCGCTGGCCCACCTATCCGGCGCTGCGCTCAGCGCGGGGAGCGCAGATCTTTGAACGGCTGAAACCAGAACTGCTGGCGCGGCTGTCGCGCACCGCCCAACCGGCCGAGGCGCTGGTGGCGCTGGACGGGTTTCTGGCAGGCCTGCCCGCAGGGGTGCAGCTGTTTTCGCTGTTTGAGGCCAATCCGCAGCTGATTGATCTGCTGATTGATATTGTCGGCACCTCCGGCACGCTGGCGAGCTATCTGTCGCGCAACTCCAGCGTATTTGATGCCGTAATCGGTGGATCTTTCTTCGACGACTGGCCCGGGCGAGGGGAACTGTCGCAGTTGCTGGCGGCGGTGCTGGCACAGGAAGACGACTATGAGACGCAGCTGGACGCGACCCGGCGCTGGTGCAAGGAATGGCATTTCCGCATCGGCGTGCATCACCTGCGCGGGTTGATCGATGCCGCAACAGCCGGGGCGCAATATGCCGAATTGGCAGAGGTTGTGATCGCCGGGCTGGCACCGGTGGTGGTGCAGCAGTTTGCCCAGAAACACGGAACCCCGCCGGGGCGCGGTGCGGCGGTTCTGGGAATGGGATCGCTGGGCGCGGGGCGGATCAATGCGCTGTCGGATCTCGATGTTATCGTGATCTATGATCCCGGTGACGAAGAGGCCTCAGACGGGCCACGACCGCTGGCCACACGGCCTTATTATGCGCGGCTGACGCAGGCGCTGATCACCGCCCTGACGGCCCGCATGTCGCAGGGCCAGCTTTATGAGGTGGATATGCGGCTGCGGCCCTCGGGCACGCAGGGGCCAGTGGCAACCAGTCTGGAAAGCTTCTGCCAGTACCAACGCAATGATGCCTGGGTCTGGGAGCATCTGGCCCTGACCCGCGCGCGCGTGGTGGCTGCGGCGCCGTCGCCGTCCGCTGATGGTCTCGCAGAGGATATCGGCGCGTTTCGCCTGTCATTTCTGGCCGCCCCACGTCGCCGCGAAACGGTTCTTCCTGATGTCGCCAGCATGCGGACGCGGCTCGCCGCTGCCAAGGCACCAAGCGGCCCCTGGGACGCCAAGACCGGCGCCGGGCGGATGATGGACATCGAGTTGATCGCTCAGGCAGGGGTCTTGCTCAGCGCGGCAACCGGACAGGATGTGGCCGCTGGTCTGGAGGGCACTGTCGCCTGTGGCTGGCTGGATGCCGCAGATGCAGCTGAATTGCAGCGCGGCTATGACCTATTCTGGGCCGTGCAGACCGCAGCGCGATTGGTTTCGGGCAAGGCCATTGATGCGCAGACCCTGGGAGAGGGCGGCGCATTGTTCCTCTGCCGCAGCACGGGCTATGCGGATCTTGCAGCATTGGAAGCGGATTTGACGGCGCGCTATGCGCGCTGCGGTGACATCATCGCCGCCGCATTGGAGAGAGAAGGGGCCACTGGCCATGACGACTGAGGCGACACCATACCTAACGCTTGCCCAGCTCGATCCCAAGGGGCTGATCCGGGAGAGTTTTTGCATCGATGGCATTCAGAGTGGGGAATGCCGCAGCATTTTTCTGGACTGGGCGCTGAGCCTGCCCGACGGGGTTGATAGCCGTCAGGCCATGTCGACCCTGCTTGAGCAGGTGGCCGCAGATCACCCGGATCATCCGATGACGGCGGTGCTGCGCGAGGGGCTGGAGAGCGCTGCCAAGCCCCGCAGGCGCGGCGGCTGGCGGTCGCGCGCGCGGTAACCGGACGGGCGCCGCGCAGGGTCGGCCGCAGCGCGCGCCGCAAGGCCGCGTGACGCAGACGATCTGTGCCTAATTCAACAGGCTCTTTCAACGGGCAGAGGTTGGGAGTAAGAGGGGCCTATGACAGCTTCTCCCTCCGCGCCCGAGCGCGCCCGCGTAAAACTGAAACCCAAAGCCAATGCCCGCGCTCTGCGCCACGGCTTCCCTTGGGTTTATGCCAATGAGCTGGTCACCGACCGGCGCACCCGCAAACTGGCCCCCGGCACGCTGGCGGTGCTGGAAGATGACGGCATGACGCAGATGGGTCTGGTCGCGGTCAATCCCGAGAGCAAGATCATTGCACGGATGCTGGACAGCGACCCCGCCGCCGAGCTGAGTGCGGCCTGGTTCGAAGCCCGGTTGCGCCGCGCGCTGGAGCTGCGCGAGCAGCTGTACGACGCGCCATTTTATCGGCTGGTCCACGCCGAATCCGACGGGTTGCCCGGCGTGGTGATCGACCGCTTCGGCGATACCTGCGTGGTGCAGCCCAATGCGGCCTGGGCCGAGGCGCATCTGGACGCGCTGACTGAGGCGCTGGTGATGGTCACCGGGGTTACAACCGTTTTGAAAAACGCCTCTGGCCGGGCGCGCAGCCTGGAAGGGCTGGATGACATCAGCACCGCCCTGCGCGGCACTGCGCCTGAGGCCGCAGTTGAGGTCACGATGAACGGCGCCACCTATATGGCGGATCTGACTGGCGGGCAGAAAACCGGACTGTTCTACGACCAGCGCGACAATCACGCCTTTGCCGCGAAACTGGTCAAACCCGGCGCCAAGGTGCTTGACGTGTTTTCCCATGTCGGCGGCTTTGGTCTGGCGATGCTGGCCGCCGGTGCGGCTGAGGCTACCTGCGTTGACGGCTCCGCCCCGGCGCTGGATCTGGCAGAGCAGGGCGCTGCGGCCAGTGGTTTCGCGGCCCGGTTTGCGGCGCGGCAGGGCGATGCTTTTGAGGTGCTGACACAGCTGGCTGAGGAGGGCGCGCAGTTTGACGTGGTGATTTGTGATCCCCCCGCCTTTGCCCCCTCAAAACAAGCACTTGAAGCCGGTCTGCGTGCCTATGAGCGGATTGCGAAACTGGCGGCGCCTCTGGTGGCACCGGGGGGCTATCTGGGCCTGTGTTCCTGTTCCCATGCGGCAGATCTCAGCCGCTTCCGCAATGCCTCTGCGCGCGGGATCGGGCGGGGTGGTCGTCGCAGCCAGCTGCTGCACACCGGCTACGCTGGCGCGGATCATCCACAGCTGCCTCAGCTGGCTGAAAGTGGCTATCTGAAAGCCGTTTTCTTCCGGCTCGACTGATCTGGCGCGGGTGTTCTGGCGATGAAACTGCTTTTGGATGCCTGCGTGCTCTATCCGACGGTGATGCGGGAGATGCTGCTGGGCGCGGCCCGGATCGGCCATTTCACGCCACTGTGGTCGCCGCGCATCCTGGAAGAATGGGCGCGGGCGGCGCGCAAGATTGGCCCCACGGGTGAGCCGCAGGCGCGGGCTGAAATTGCGCTGATCTCCGCCGCCTGGCCAAGGGCGGCCATCCCCCCCACACCCGCGGTGGAGGCACGCCTCTGGCTGCCTGACAGCGCTGATGTCCACGTGCTGGCGTCGGCGATCGTCGGCCATGCGGATGCAATTGTGACAGTCAACAACAAGGATTTCCCCCGCCACACGCTGGCGGAGGAAGGGCTGGAGCGGATCGGGCCGGACCAGCTGCTTTATGAGTTGTGGCTGAAAGATCCCGACGGCCTGTCGGCGGTCGCGGCGTCCGTTCTTGCAGAGGCCAACCGGCTCTCCGGTGGCGGATGGGAGCTGCGTCCGCTGCTGAAAAAGGCCCGGCTGCCGCGCGTGGCGAAGGCTCTGGCCAGCTAGGCCGGGGCGGTCAGACCTCGCTTAGGATTTCGGCAGCGATCTCAAAGGATCTGAGCCGCGCTGCATGGTCATGGATTTGGCCGGTGATGATCACCTCATCCGGGCGGTATCGTTCAAGAATGGCCGACAGTTCCGCACGCACGCTGTCCCTGCTGCCTGTCGCGGAAATCCGCAGCGCCTCATTCACGCCGGCAAGCACCGGCGCCGGGATATGGTCGGTGATATCATCTACGGGGGCAGGCAGTTTGCCGGGCTTACCCAGACGCAAACGGGCAAAGGCCTGTTGCATCGTCGTGCGCAGGCGGGTGCCCTGTTCATTGCTCTCGGCGGCAAAGACATTGATCGCCATCATGGCATGGGGCGCAGACAGGTTGGCAGAGGGTTGGAATTGGCGGCGGTAGACCTCCAGCGCCTCCCCCAATGCGGCGGGCGCAAAATGCGAGGCAAAGGCGTAAGGAAGCCCCAGATGCGCCGCCAGCTGCGCACCGTAAAGGCTGGAGCCAAGCATCCAGACCGGCACATGGGTGTCCTGTCCGGGAAAGGCACGCACCGCGCGCCCCGGATCATCAGCCCCCAGGAAGCCCATCAGATCAATAACATCCTGCGGGAAGCTGTCACCGGAGGCATGGTCATGGGCCATGCCACGGCGCAGGGCGCGCGCCGTCTGCATATCGGTTCCGGGCGCGCGACCCACTCCCAGATCAATCCGGTCGCCGTGCAGGCTTGCCAAGGTCCCAAAGGCCTCCGCCACCATGTAGGGCGCGTGGTTTGGCAGCATGATGCCGCCAGCCCCGACCCGGATGGAGTGAGTCTGGCTAGCGATATGGCCAATCAGCACCGCCGTCGCGGCGCTGGCGATGCCCGGCATATTGTGATGTTCGGCCAGCCAATAGCGGTGGTAGCCCCAGCTTTCAGCCTTCTGGGCCAGCTCGGTGCTGTTGCGCAGGGACTGGGCAATGGTCTGGCCTTCGGGCACGGGAGCAAGATCAAGAACAGAGTAGCGCATGGGGGCTCCGGTAAATTTCAATCCCGTTGCAGGGGGAGGCCGCTGGCAAAGGACGGGAGGACAACTGTTACCTTCCCATGTGGGGAAGGTTTACCGTCTTGGCAAGAGGTGAGGATTTTCTGAAGTTGGTTAACTGTCGTTAACCATGCTTTTCAGGCTATTGTCAGGTGAAGCTCATGCATTGGGCCTGTCCCACTTCGCTTCCAGCCGGTCGAGAGCGGCAATGCGCTCCTCGGTCTTCGGGTGGCTCATCAGCCAGGCCGGGGCCATCCCGCTGCGGGCCTGCGTGAGCTCTTCCAGCTTGCGAAACAGGCTTTTTTGCGGGGCGATGCCGATGCCGGATTTGGTCAGTAGCGCGGCGGCATATTCGTCCGCCTCATACTCATCGCTGCGTGACAGCCGGGCGGCCAGAAGCGAGGTGAGCACATTGGCGATCCACGGCCCGACAAAGGGCACAAAACGGCCAATGATCAGCATCAGCGCCGTGCGCAGCGCGTTCTGGCCGGAGAAATCGATCATCCGTTTCTTCGCATGTCCCAGCGCCACATGCCCCAGCTCATGCGCGATGACCGAGGCGAGTTCGGCATCGCTGACCTCGCCATTGCGGTATTTGCGATAAAACCCGCGCGTGATGAAGATCCGCCCATCAGGCGCGGCCAGCCCGTTCACCGGGTCGACCTCATAGATATAGACCGGGATATGATTGATGCCGAGTGCCGCTGCCATCCGGTCCGTCAACTGACGCAGGCGGGCATCGGCCAGTTCGGTGGATTGCTGATCAAGGGCACGATGGGTGCGCCAGACCGACAGGCGATACATCACCAACCCGTAGATCACGGCCAGAAGAATGGGGGTCAAACGCAACATGAGTCAGGATATGGGGCTGTGACAGGGCAGGGGCAAGGCGTGGTGGTTAGCTGCCATGGGCGGATTTGGCGGCGCGGCTCTCGGCCTTCACCTCATCCCAGAGCGCATCCATTTCGGCCAGATCGCTGTCTTCAGGACGTTTGCCACGGGCTGCGAGCTTCGCCTCCACCCCCTCAAACCGGCGGATGAACTTGGCATTGGCGGCGCGCAATGCGGCCTCCGGCTCAACCCCCAGATGGCGGCCGAGATTGGCCATCACAAACATCAGATCGCCGAATTCCTCCTCGACCTCCGCCTGGCTCAAACTGTCGCGCGCCTCGACAAGTTCGGCGGATTCCTCCGCGATCTTGGCAATGACATTGGCAGCCGAGGGCCAGTCAAACCCAACCCGCGCGGCGCGTTTTTGCAGCTTATAAGCCCGCAGAAGCGCAGGCAGGCCGACCGCGACACCGTCCAGCGTGCCCTGTTGCGCCTTGCCTGCACGTTCCGCCGCCTTGATCGCCTCCCAGTCGGCACTCTGCTGGTCGGCGGATTTCTCGCGGTTCTCATCGCCAAAGACATGCGGGTGACGCGAAACCATCTTGTTGGACATGGTGGTGACCACATCCTGAAAGGTGAAATGCCCGGCCTCTGCGGCCATTTGGGCATGAAATACTGACTGAAACAGCAGATCGCCCAGCTCACCCTTCAGCTCATCCCAGGCCTCACGCTCAATTGCATCGGCAACTTCGTAAGCCTCTTCAATGGTATAGGGCGCGATGCTGGCAAAATCCTGCTCGATATCCCAGGGGCAGCCGCCCTTTGGATCGCGCAGACGGCGCATGATTTCCAGCAGCCGTTCGATGCCGGCGGTTTCATTGTGGATGAGATCGGTTTCGGGCATTGCGGCGGCTCTTGTTCCAGTGTCAGATGCATCAATCCCGAGTCTGACCAAGGAGTCCACCCCCATGCCGGTTGTGAACCGAATTGCCGATTACGCCGACGAGATGAAGACCTGGCGTCGGCATCTGCACCAGATCCCCGAACTGGCGCTGGACCTGCCGAAAACAGCGGCCTTCGTGGCTGAGCGGCTGCGCGAATTTGGTGTGGATGAGCTGCATGAGGGCATCGCCACCAGCGGCATGGTGGCGATCATCAACGGGCAGGGCAGTGACGCAGGCGATGGGCCAACCATCGGGTTGCGCGCCGACATGGACGCATTGCCTATCCCTGAGGAAAGCGGTGTCGACTATGTCTCAGATCATGCGGGCAATATGCACGCCTGTGGTCACGATGGTCACACCACCATGCTCTTGGGGGCTGCAAAATACCTCGCGGAGACGCGCAACTTCAAAGGCCGCGTGGCGCTGATCTTCCAGCCCGCAGAGGAGGCCATCGGCGGTGCCCGCATCATGGTCGAAGAGGGCATCATGGAGCGGTTCAACATTGGCGAGGTCTATGCGCTGCATAATGCACCGGGCCTGCCTGTGGGCGCCTTTGCCACCACGCCGGGGCCGTTGATGGCGGCGGTAGATACCTTCCACATCCACATTCAGGGCGTCGGGGGCCATGGGGCGATGCCGCATGAAACCCGCGATCCGGTGATGGCGGCCTGTGGCATGGCGCAGGCGATCCAGACGATTGTGTCGCGCAACCACTATGCGCTGGATGATCTTGTGGTCTCGGTCACCCAGATCCACACCGGCACCGTCGATAATGTGATCCCCGACACCGCCTATATCAATGGCACCGTGCGCACCTTTGATCCGCGTGTGCAGGAGATGGTGATGCGGCGGATGAAGGAGATCGTCGCCGGTCAGGCTGCAAGCTACGGTGTTGAGGCTGAGCTGGATTACGAGGTCGGCTACCCCGCCACCATCAATGACGCGTCCAAGACGGGTTTCGCGGCCAGCGTTGCGGGCGAGGTTGCGGGTCCTGAGAATGTGGAGGCCGAGGCCGGGCGCGAAATGGGGGCGGAGGATTTCTCCTACATGTTGCAGGCCCGCCCCGGTGCCTATCTGTTTCTGGGGCAGGGCGACAGCGCCGGGCTGCATCATCCGAAGTATGATTTCAACGATGAGATCGCGCCGATTGGGGCGTCGTTTTTCGCCCGTCTGGTCGAGAGAGCACAGCCCATGGCCCAGGCATCCAACGACGGGTGACAAGGACAATGTGACCCGCTATTTGATCAAACAGCAGGTGCATCACAAGGAGGCGCAGAATGGCGCTAGAAGACGCAAAGCACATGATCGATCACGCCTTTACGCGTGAGGATATGAAAGGTCTCAGCTTTGAGATCACCTTTGGTGGGGCAACTTCTTTCCTGCGACGCAAATATACCAAGGATCTGACCGGGGTGGACATCGCGGTCACCGGCGTGCCGTTTGATCAGGCGGTCACCAACCGGCCTGGAACACGGCTGGGTCCGCGCGCCATCCGCGAGGCCTCAGCGCTGCAAAGCCCGGATGAACCCTATGGCTGGCCGCATAGCCCGCTCAGCACGCTGGCCATCGCCGATTATGGCGATCTGGCCTTTGACCACGCCGATGTTCCGGCCTTTCCTGCCGCGCTGACGGAGCATATTCGTGGTATTCTAGCCACCGATACGGCCTCGGTCGTCTTGGGCGGGGATCACTATATCAGCTTCCCGATCCTGAAGGCCTATGCAGAGAAATACGGTCCCATCTCGCTGCTGCAGTTTGATGCCCATACCGACACCTGGCCCGATGACAATATGGACCGGATCGACCATGGGACCATGTTCTACAAAGCGGTGAAAATGGGCCTTGTGGACCCCAAAACATCCGTTCAGGTCGGGATCCGCACCACCAATGACGACACATTGGGTGTGAACATCATCGATGCGCCCACGGTGCATGAGATCGGCCCGGTTGAGACCGCGAAGCGGATCAAGGCGATCCTTGGCGACCGGCCGACCTATCTGACCTTCGATATCGACTGTCTCGATCCGGCCTATGCGCCGGGCACCGGCACGCCGGTCTGGGGAGGGCTGACCTCGGCGCAGGCGGCCCGTATCCTGCGCGAGATTGCAGGCATCAACATCAAAGGCGGCGACGTGGTGGAGGTTTCCCCTCCGTTTGACACCACCGGCGCCACCGCCATCGCAGGCGCCCATGTGGCGACCGAAATTATCTGCCTTCTTGGCTGGAATATGAGAGACAATGACTGATTTCAATCAACCGATCAGCGGCAATGATCTGGCGCGGTTTTCCGGTCCGAACACCTTTATGCGGCTGCCGCAGGCGACGTCGCTTGACGGGCTGGATGTGGCCATTCTGGGTGTGCCGATGGATATCGGCACCTCCTGGCGCTCCGGCACCCGCTTTGGCCCCAAGCAGATCCGCGCCGAAAGCGCGATGATCCGCCCCTACAACATGACCTCCGGCGCGGCACCGTTTGACAGCCTGAACATTGGCGATATCGGCGATCTGGCGATCAATACGTTCTCTCTGTCCGACAGCCTGCGCATCATTCAGGAAAGCTATAGTGCAATCCTGTCCAGCGGGGTGACACCTGTCGCGATGGGCGGGGATCATTCGATCACCCTGCCAATCCTGCGCGCCATTGCTGGAAAATACGGACCTGTTGCGCTGGTCCATGTCGATGCCCATGCGGATGTGAACGACGATATGTTCGGCGAGCGTGAAACCCATGGCACCGTGTTCCGCCGCGCCTATGAGGAGGGTCTGATCGTCGCCGACAAGACCTATCAGATCGGGCTGCGCGGCACTGGCTATGGCGCGGACGACTTCAAGGAGGCGCAGCGCTGGGGCTTCCAGCACTTCCCGGCCAGCGAATTGTGGAACCGCTCGCTGCACGGCATGGGTGCGGAAATTCGTCGCGATATCGGCAATAGGCCGGTCTATGTGTCCTATGATATTGATAGTCTTGATCCGGCCTATGCGCCGGGCACCGGCACGCCGGAAATCGGCGGACTGACCACACCGCAGGCGTTGGAGCTGATCCGCGCCTTGCGGGGGCTGAACATTGTGGGTTGCGACATGGTTGAAGTGTCGCCGCCTTATGACACATCGGGCAATACAGCGCTGACAGCGGCCAATCTGCTGTATGAGCTGCTCTGTGTGCTGCCGGGTGTGACAACAAAATAAGGCAGGCTGTCCAGTGGCAGCCGCCACGAGGGAGAGCGGACCATATGGGTCGAGTGATGATATTTGTCTGGCTGAGCATTGCGGCGCTTGTCGTGGTGCTCGGCTTTATCCGGCTGGCGCCCAGCGACCCGCTGGACTGGAACACGCAGCCGGAGTTCAGCGAGGACAAGACCTTTCGCGGGGGTGTGTTTCGGGTGCTGCGCAGCGGCGAGGACGGGCTGGAGCGGTTTCACGCGGTCGCCAGCAACGCACCGCGCACCCGTGTTCTGGCAGGCTCGGTCGAGGATGCGATGGTTACCTATGTGACCCGCACCCGGTTTCTGGGGTTTCCCGATTACACCACGGCGCGGCAGCATGGCGAATTGCTGAAGGTCTATGCGCGGCTGCGTTTTGGCCGCTCTGATCTGGGCGCGAATAACGACCGGATCAACAGTTGGATCGCGCAGATGGAGCCCGCGCCGCAATAGTTCGCGGGCAGGGGTAGGTCGGCAAAGCGATTGTCAGCAGGGTCAGATCCGGGGCAGGGGGGCGGTCGCAACCGACAGGCCGGGTGCCGGATCGGCCTCAGCTGCAAGGCAACCTTTCTGCACCTCGCGCCACATCGGCACATTCAGCGACATCTGGCATTGCGCTGTGAACATGCGCCCATCAACCTGAAGGCAGATAAATTCACCCAGTTCGATCCGGCTGCCGCTCTTGTCGGTGCAATAGCAGTCGATCGTGCGCCCGTTCGGGGCGGTAACATCTGCTTGGACCGTGGTCGCGGCAGCATAAGACAGCAGCACAAGACCAAGAAGCCGCATCAGCTGCCGGCCCGGCGGCACAACAGTGTGTTCCGGGGGAGTAACGGCAAGGGCGCAGCGCTGCAGGCGGCCCGTTCCCACGATATGAGGACTGGCATGTTGCATGACCCTAGCATATCACAAGGGCAGCTTTCCGCCAAAGACAGATCAACACGGACATTGCACGCATGATCCCCGAAGACCGCCTTGAACAGATTTTGCAACGGTTCCAGTATCTTGAGGCCGCAATGGCCGAGGGTGTTGCCGGTGCGGATATCGCGGCTTTGGCCAAGGAATATTCCGATCTGCGCCCGGTTGCGGAGCAGATCACCGCCTATCGCCGCTTGCTCTCCGATCTGGATGAGGCCGAACAGATGCTGGCTGATCCCGATATGGCAGAGCTGGCCGAAGAGGAGCTGCCGCAGCTGCGCGCCGCCCTGCCTGAGGCGGAACACGCGCTGCAACTGGCGCTTCTGCCCCGCGATGAGGCGGACGCGCGCCCGGCTATGCTGGAAATCCGCCCCGGCACCGGCGGCGATGAGGCAGCCCTTTTTGCCGGTGATCTCCTACGCATGTATCAGCGCTACGCCGAGGCACGGGGCTGGGGGTTTGAGATCATTGAAGAGCAGACCACCGAATTGGGCGGGCTGAAAGAAGTGGTGGCCCATGTGAAGGGCGAAAACGTCTTTGCCCGGCTGAAGTATGAATCCGGTGTCCACCGCGTGCAACGGGTGCCCGTGACAGAATCCGGGGGCCGCATTCACACCTCCGCTGCTACCGTCGCCGTGTTGCCCGAGGCGGAAGATGTGGATCTGCGCATTGATCCCGGCGACCTGCGGATCGACACCATGCGGGCCTCCGGCGCCGGCGGTCAGCATGTGAACACCACCGATTCTGCCGTGCGGATCACCCATATTCCGACCGGCATCATCGTTGTCAGCTCTGAGAAATCCCAGCACCGCAACCGCGAGATTGCCATGCAGGTGATGCGGACGCGGCTCTATGATCTGGAACGGCAGCGGATTGACAGCGAACGCTCAGCGGATCGCGCCAGTCAGGTCGGTTCCGGGGATCGCTCCGAACGGATCCGGACCTATAACTTTCCGCAGGGGCGGATGTCGGATCACCGCATCAATCTGACGCTCTATAAACTGGATCAGATCATGCAGGGCGATCTGGATG
Source organism: Phaeobacter sp. LSS9 (assembly GCF_003443595.1). Taxonomy (NCBI): domain Bacteria; kingdom Pseudomonadati; phylum Pseudomonadota; class Alphaproteobacteria; order Rhodobacterales; family Roseobacteraceae; genus Phaeobacter; species Phaeobacter sp. LSS9. The sequence continues at coordinate 1,123,868 of NZ_CP031956.1, read as the reverse complement.
AAATCATCGACGCGCTGACGGCGGATGATCAGGCGCGGCTTCTGGCCGAGATGGGCCAATGAACGCGCCGCAGACAGCCGCTCAGGCGATGGCCGCTGCGGCTGCGCGACTGCGCGCGGCCGGCGTGCCCGACCCGGCGCGCGATGCGCGCGTCCTGCTTGCCCACGCCGCCCGGATCGAGGCCAGCCGTGTCACCTTGATTGCACCTGAAGATCTCGCGCCGGAGATTGCCGAACGGTATGAGCAGCTGATCGCTCTGCGTGCCATCCGTGTGCCGGTCTCGCATCTGATTGGTGAGCGCGAATTCTACGGGCGACGTTTCAAGGTCTCCGGCGATGTTTTGGATCCTCGCCCGGAAACCGAATGCCTGATCGAGGCGGCTCTGGCTGAACCCTTCTCGCGAGTTCTGGACCTTGGCCTTGGATCGGGGTGCATTCTGGTCACCCTGCTGGCAGAGCAGACCGACGCAACCGGTGTCGGCGTTGACCTGAGCGAGGCCGCCTGTCTGCAGGCCAGTGCCAATGCGGTGCTGCACCGGGTCGAGCCGCGCGCTGAAATTCTGCAATCAGATTGGTTTTCGGCGGTGGACGGCCAGTTTGATCTGATCGTCTCCAACCCGCCCTATATCGCGTTGGATGAAATGTCCGACCTGTCAGACGAGGTGCGCGGCCATGAGCCGGAGATGGCGCTCACCGATGGCGGCGACGGGCTTGGCGCCTATCGCATCCTTGCGGCGCAGCTTGGCGGGCATCTGGCGCCGCAGGGGCGGGTGTTTCTGGAAATTGGCCCCACGCAGGGCGCTGCGGTAAGCGATCTGCTGTTGTCGGCTGGGCTAAAAGAGGTCCGTATCATTCAGGATCTCGACGGACGTGACCGGGTGGTTTGTGGCCGCGGCTGTGACGAAAACGCCTCCTAAACCCGTGAAAATCGCCCGAATTTGCAGTTTCGTAAGAAAAAGCACGGATAATAGCGCCTAACCCCTTGTCTGAACGGGCGTAACATGATTACTCAAAGAGGTCGCCTCCGGGCGAGGTCAAGAATACCTCCCGGCGACATCAAGCCCAAAATGGTCGATGATCCGGCGCAGAGGCGCGCCGATGTGGGTCCACGACAAATACAATCAAGGCTGACGTTAGGCATATGAGATCGTCCAAATCACGTTCGCGTTCCAAGTCGAACCGGAATCGCCCGCAAGGCGCAAATGTTGTCAACCGTGTGTTCGACAGCTCCGGCCCCGAAGGCAAGGTTCGCGGAACGCCGCAACAGATCATCGATAAATACAATCAACTGGCGCGCGATGCACAGTTGAGCAATGATCGTGTTGCCACCGAGAATTTTCAACAGCACGCCGAACACTACCTGCGCATGCTGAATGAGGCCCAACGCGAAATCGATGCGCGCCGCGAAGAGCAGGAGCGGCAGAACCGCGAGCGCCAGGCGGAGCGGGATCGCGAACGCGCAGAGCGGCTGGAGCGTCAGGAACGCGAGGCGGGCAGCCGCAGCGATGATCCGGCAGCAGCCCCTCAGCCGGAAGTGATGGACCCGCGCGACAGCAATGGTGACAGCGGTCTGGTAGAAACCCCCGAGAGCCGCGATCAGGCTGCAGGAGAGGGTGACAGCAAGCCGCCAAAGCCGCAGGCCCGCAAGCCGCGCAGCCGCAAGCCCAAGCCAGAGGGCAGCAAGGCTGATGGTGGCAAGGTTGAAGCCGGGAAGGCGGACGCCCCCAAAGGCGACGACACCGCCGCAGCTGCCAGTTCGGAGAGCGCGCCAGCAGACGCGGGCGAGGCTGCCCCGGCCCCGGAGCGCAAACCCGCGCCCCGTCGCAAGCCCAAGCCGAAACCCTCGGCCGAGGATGCGCCTGAGGCCGCAGAATAACGCAGCGCGAAATACCGTATTGCAATAGACAGACAAAAAACCCCGGCCTGATTACAGGCCGGGGTTTTTTATCTGTAATGACCACTAGGCCTGCTTGCTGCGCGTCGGTATCGCAGCCAGATCAACCTATGGCGACTTAGTCCAGAGGCTTCAGGCTGCGGGCCAAGGCGCAGAAGGCCTCCAGCCCGACCTGCTCGGCGCGCTCGGTTGGCGGAATGCCAACGGCCTTCAGGTGGTCCTCGATATCGGGGCTCACGCTCTTGAGGCTGGCGCGCAGCATCTTGCGGCGCTGGTTGAAGGCTGCGGCGACCACCTTGTTCAGGGTTCCGGCATCTGCTGGATAGCGCGGCGCCTCAAGCGCTTTCAGATGCACCACAGCGCTATGGACCTTGGGCGGCGGGCTGAACGCCTCGGGCGGCAGGGACAGCACAATGCGCGCATCGGCGCGCCACTGCGCCAGCAACGCCAGACGCCCATAGGCCTTGCTGCCGGGCTGCGCGACAATCCGCTCCGCGACCTCACGCTGGAACATCAGGGTGAGGCTCTGCCAGAACGGCGGCCAGGCCTTCGGCGTCAGCCAGCGCACCAGCAGCTCGGTGCCGACATTATAGGGCAGATTAGCGGCAATGCGGATCGGCGGCGTCAGATGGGTGAGGGGGTTCACCTCCAGCGCGTCGCCTTCGATCACCTGCAGCCGTCCGGGATAGGCATCGGAAATCTCCGCCAGCGCGGGGATGCAGCGGCTGTCCTTCTCCACCGCCAAGACGCGGCGCGCGCCCTCCGCCAGCAGGCCCCGTGTCAGACCGCCGGGGCCGGGGCCGATTTCCAGCACATCGCATTCGCTGAGATCACCGGCCTGCCGCGCGATTTTGGCGGTCAGGTTCAGATCCAGAAGAAAGTTCTGGCCCAGCGATTTGCGCGCCAGAAGCTGGTGAGTCTCGATCACCTCACGCAGGGGAGGAAGGGAGTCGATAGCGCTCATATCATCGGTACCTTGGGACGGGGCGCGAGGGACGCGCCATAGTTTTCATGCCTCCGGCGGGGATATTTCCGGCCAGAAGAAGTTTCAAGTGCCGGCGTTCAGTCGCTGGGCCGTGCGCTGGGTCAACTGCGCGCCATGGACTGCGCCAGCCGCAGCGCCTCAATCAGGCTGGAGGGGTTGGCGATGCCCTGACCGGCGATGTCGCAGGCGGTGCCGTGGTCCGGCGAGGTGCGAATGAAGGGCAGCCCCAGCGTAACATTGACGCCGCGATCAAAATCCAGCGTCTTGATCGGGATCAGCGCCTGATCATGATACATGCAGATCGCCGCGTCATAGCGGGCGCGGGCCGCCGCATGAAACATGGTGTCGGCGGGATGTGGCCCGGACAGCGTGTAGGCGCCGCCCTGCATATCGGCAATCAGCCCGCGCATCCAATCCAGCTCTTCACGGCCCATGGCGCCCTCTTCGCCGGCATGAGGGTTGAGACCTGCAATCGCAATTCTCGGGTGCGCCAGACCAAACTGGTCGCGCAGCCCCTGGGCGGTGATCTCAATCGTGGCCCGCAGACGCGCGGCGGTTAGGACCTTTGGCACCTCCGATAGGGCGATATGGATGGTTGCAGGTACCACCCGCAGCGCCGGACTGGCCAGCATCATGACCACATTCTGCACATTGCCGAGATGGGCGAGGAATTCCGTATGGCCGGGGAAGGGAAACTGCGCCCCATCCATCAGCGCCTTTTTGTGGATTGGTGCGGTACAAAGCGCGCTGGCCTTACCGGACTGCACCAGCGCGACACCGGTCTCGATGGCGCGGATGACGCCGGCGGCATTGTCGGGGTTGAGCTGTCCGGGCACGGCCGGTGCGGCAAAGTCGACCCGCAGCACGGGCATCGCGCTGGCGCTGACATCGGCGGCCTCAGCCGCTTGGTCGATCTCTTGCCAGTCGGTTCCCGTGGGCAGGTGGGCCGGATCCCCCAACCACAGGAACGGGCAGGTCTCGCGCAACTCCTGCCAGGCCTTCACCGCCAGTTCCGGGCCAATGCCCGCCGGTTCCCCACAGCTAAGCGCGATGGGCAAGGGGCGGGCAGGGCGGCTCATTCGTCGCTGATCCGTGCATCAGCTTTCAGCTGCTCCAGCAGGCTGTCAGCAAAGGCCCCGAGCCGTTGCTGGGTCAGCGCGTTGCCGACGCTTTCGCGGCTGGCTTCGGCGTTCACCGCAGCGGTGCGGCCACAGAGCATCAGCAGCATCAGGGTCTGACCATTGTTGCGGGTCAGCGCCAGCGAGGTCTCATTGGGATCCAGCTTGGCCAGCTCAATGGCGATATCCTGCGGGATCTCCGCCGGGGCCAGTGTTTCGCGGTCCAGCACAGAGGGATCCTGATCCTTGGCCACACCGTAGAGGTCGTCACAGGTGTCGACGGAGTTGATGACCTTGGTGCCTGCGGCCAGCGCCTCGGGGGTGCGGCCACCGGGCAGGTAATAGGCCGCATATTCGATGGCGGCATAACTTGGCGCCGCACCGGAGGTTTCGCGCAGATCGCGCAGCTGGAACAGCGCAACGGCCCCATCCAGCGGCAGCGGGGCGGTCACCTCACCCGGACGCAGGCCCAGAACCACCTGTTGCAACTGCGGTGGCAGATTGGTCAGCGGCATCCACGGCAGCCGACCACCGCTCTGCCGGGTGGCCGTTGCGGAATATTGCTGCGCCGCCTGCGAGAAGGCACCGGTGGTGGTGATCCGGCTCACCTGTTGGGCGATGTCTTCAACCTGGGCTGCGTTCTGGGCGTTGATCGGCATGATCAGCTCAGACAGAAGCACCTCAACCCCGCCAGAGCCGGACAGCCCCATGGCGCGGTCAATTTCTTCCTCGCTCGGGCGGGCCTGCGCCAGATAGCGGGCGGCGATATATTCGCGCCAGGCAATGCCAACGCGTGTGAAATCACGCAGGGTTTCAGGTGCCACGCCGTTCTGACCCAGCACATTCAGGAATTCCTGCAGGCTGAGATTGGCGCGCCCGGCCAGCTCAGTCATGCCTTCGACGATCTCTTCTTCTGTCGGTTCAATCCCCGCCTGGGCCAGCACATCCAGCTTCAGCCGATCAAGGATCAGATCTTCGCGGGCCTTTTTCTGCGGATCGCCCGGATCGCGCAGCAACGTCAGAAAGCGGGCGCGCTGCTGCAGCTCATAATTGGTGACCACGGCATCGTTTACCGTCACAGCCGGGGCAAACAACCCCTGCGCCGCCGCTGGCGCGGGGCCAAACATGACTGCCGTTGCCAAGGCAATGGCTGCTGCGCTCTGGGTTAGGCGCTGAACGAAAGGGGCCGCATCTTGGGGCCGGAAACTCAGGTGTTTTTGCATGATCGCCTGTACTTCTTGCTGCCGCTGTCCACGGAAAACCCGTTTAACGCGATGGTAAAGCCGAAATCCGTTGTCGGCTCAACACTTGTTGTCGATGTATAGCGCCGGTTGACCGAAAGATCGACCGTCACGCATTCATTGGAATAGACCAGTCCCAGCCCGGCGCGGGTGGCGCGGGCATCCGAGATGTCGTAGCGCAGACTGGCACTTGCGGTCCAGCCGGGGGTGACCTCATAGGCGCCGTCGAACCAGAGTTCGGAGACCTCTTCGGAGCGGCCTTCTGCGGGGTCAGTGCCCAGCCACATATAGGTGCCGGTGAGGCGGCTGCGGTCGGTCATCCAGTCGCCGCGCACCTCTGCCTTGGAGAAGTTGAGCGAGCCGTTGAGCAGCCCGCGCGTGGTGATCGCCAGATCGTCGTTCAGCTTCAGCTGCGCCGCCATCAACAGGTCGGATGAGGTGCCGCCAAGGCCGGAGCTTTTGGTGAACCGGCCGTCGTCGCTGTCACGAAACACCTGACCGATCGTGGCCGAGGCCTGCCAGCCACTGGGGGAGAACCGCGCCCAGTTCAGCCCGTAAACCACGGTCACCCCATCCTCGCGCGCATCCGTGGCTGGAAACCGCGACAGCTCCAGCAGGTTGCCGCGATCAAATTCGACAAAGTTACTCTCGTCGTTGGGCACGGCCGTATCGCCGGTATCGGTCCAGCCGATTTGCAGGATGGGTTCCAGATATTGCGTCGCGCCGGATTGTTCGCGCCGGGTCATCGGCAGGCGGAAGGTCAGCGCACTGCGCGGACTGAAGCGTGAGGTATTATTGGCAAATACGTCATCATCATAAACCGCGAAGGCATCCGCCGCAGCCCCCAGCGACCATTCCGCCACCAACCCGCTGCCAAAGCGCCAGCTGCGTTGCCAGTCCACATCAACGGTGGCGCGCCCTACATCGCGGCCGCCGGGATCAGTCAGAGTGCCCTTGATATCGGAGGTGCGGTTGTGACCATGGGTTTCCAGCGACAGCCGCAACTCGCCACCGATCCGGGTCGGAAAGAACCGCTTCTCATAGTAGAGATTGCCGATGGAGGAGGGGATCAGATCCTGATTTTCACTATCCCGCAAGGTCTTGTAGGAAATTGCGCTGGCGCGGAACAGGCTGTCGCGCTGTATTTTGGACACCACCACCTCGGAGCGCAGCCGGTCCAGATCCTGCAGGCCGTAGTCCACCAGATAGGCATCATCCGACACGGTTTTGAGGTCAAAGCGCAGCTTGAATTCATTGCGCAGATCAAATGTCCCCTCGGCAAAGACATAGCCGCGATCCTCGCCCCGGTACAGCTCGTCGCGGGTATAGGCGCCGTTGATCTCAATCTCACCGCGCCGGAAGGCCTGCCGATACCGCATATCCAGCGTCCGGGTGCGGGACGAAAGGTACGGCGATAGTGTCAGGTCGCGGTGGGGGCCGATGGTCAGGAAATACGGCACCTTCACCCCGGTGCCGAGGTTGGAGGTGGTGCGGATGGACGGGATCAGAAATCCGTTGGCGCGCTCCAACGTCGGATCCGGCAGGCGAATACCGGGAAAATAGAAGATCGGCGTGTCCAGCACCCGCAGCTGAGCGTTCTCAAGATAGAGCTGGCGTTCTTGCTGGTCGTGGGTGATCCGCTCGGCCCGGATCTGCCAGAGCGGCGGCCGCCCGTCGTTGCAGACATGGCAGGAAGTGACAGCGGTTTTGTAGAGCTGGGTATAGCGCCCGCCGACCCGTGTCATCTGCAAGGAGGCCAGTTGCAGCTGTTGCTGGAACACCATTCGCGCGCCGACAAGCAGACCGTTGCGCAGGTCGCGGTCCAGCTCAGCGGCATCCGCCAGAATAGTGATATCGCCGCCTTCGTCGATGCGAATGGGGCCCTCGATCTGCAAGGCGCCTTGCGTCTGGTCAAAGGTAATCTTTCGCGCTGTCAATCTGACATCGCCCTGAAACGCCTCGACATTGCCCTCTGCCACCAGGGTGCGGTCCGGGGTGATGAACAGCTGATCGGCCACAAGGATGGCCGGGGCCTCCGGTGATTGTGTGCTGGCAGCACCCGGTCGCGCATTCTGGGCGTGGGCCGCATCGGTGGCGGCCAGCTGGGTCACCGCCAGCCAGGGCAAAACCGTCGAGAGCAGCAGGGCGCGGCGCATGTTATCCGTCCTCGGCATGTAAAAGTAACCCCATCGTCAGCAGGATAGCGGCCACCGGCGGTGCCCAGCCGGCCAGCGCCACGGGGATCTGACCATTCTCCCCCAGGATCTGCGCGAAATTGCGCAGGAAATAAAGCCCAAAGCCCAACAGAACCGCCGTCAGCACCGCCAGCCCCGTGCCGCCAAACCGTGCGTGGCGCATGGTGAAGGCCGCGCCAACCAGCGCCATGGCGATCAGGAACAGGGGCCGCGCCAGTTCGACCTGCAACCAGACCTCATAGCGTTTGGTAGAAAACCCCGCCTCCGAAAGTTCGCGAATGGTGGCAGGCAGATCGTAGACTGAGATCCCCGTCGCGGTGCCCAGCGTATCGCGGATCCGTTCCGAGGTCAGCGTGGTCGACAGGCGCAGGGTGGAGTGACGTTCGGCATTGGTTTCCGGGTTCACCCCGACAATCAGCGGCCAGACCTTGGCCTTGGTCAGAACCCAGTCACCGCCATCCAGCGCGGCCTCTTCCGCCAGCGTCTGACGGATCGGGCGTCCTTCCGGTCCGTAGGACAGGATCGTCACATCATAGAGCGTGATATCTTCGGTATCGCCGCTATAGCCGGTTGCGTGAATGACGGATTGCCCCTGCGCGCCGCCCTGACGCAGCCACAGCCCCTCACCAGTGAGCGACAGCGCCGCCGGGCCGCCGTTGCGATAGGTCTCCGCCAAGTCGCGGTAGCGGTTGGAGGTCGCTGCCACGATCGGGTTCAGCGTGCTGACCGCCAGCACACCAATGAGAGCCGCCAACAGGACCGGCGCCGCCAGCGCCCGGATGCCGGAGCGGCCAATGGCGCGGGTCACCACCAATTCGCTGCTGCGGGCCAGCCCGATGAACAGCACAATGGTGGTGAGGATCATGATCAGCGGCAGAAACTCACTCAGCGCGGCGGGCGTGTTCAGCAATGTCAGGCCAAACAACTGGCCCAGCGACAGATCCTGCGCCTCGAACCGGCGGATCTGCTCGTTCAGGTCGATCAGCATCACAAGGGTTAACAAAACCCCGCAAATCACTGCAAACCATTGAAGAAACCGGCGCGCGTAATAGAAGTCGAGGGTCATGTCGCGCGCTCCCTGCGGCTTTGGCGGCTGTGACGGCCCCGCGCCAGGATCGGCCCCAGTGGCTTCGCCGCCAGTTGCAGGAAGACCAGCCCGACCAGCAGCCCGATCAGCGTTGGCAGGTAAATCAACGGCCAGAGATCCGCGTTCTGCAGCACCGGTTCCGACACCACGCCGCGCAGCCCCTCAACGAAGATCAGCAAGACAAAGGCCAGCAGGGCCTGCCGCCAGACCCCAAATCGCGAGAACCCGCCCAGCATCAGCGCCGCAAACCCGATCATCACAACCGCCACACAGACCAGCGCCCGCGCAAACCGAAGGTGCAGCTCCTCCGCTAGCGCCCCCGCACTATAGGGGCCATCGGTGATCAGCGTGGCCCGGTCGCGCAGCAATTCCAAGCTGGGGATCGCACGGATATTGCGGGTCTTTTCTTCAGCTTTGTTGGCAAGGCTGCTGATATCATAGGAGAAATCGGAGAATATGGTGGAGGAGAGCCGCTGCGTTTCCGCATTGATACGCTGTGACATGCCATCGACCATCACCAGATGGGTTTTCTCACCGTCGCGCACCAGATAGGCTTTGCCACCGGTGTAGGTCACACTTTCGGCGGGGTTGCGGCGGTCCGACAGAAACACATCGTTCAGCGTGCCATCAGGATCAATCCGCCCGATATAGAATGTCACGCCCCGCGCCGGATGCAGGAAATCGCCCTCACTCAGCAGCTTGGCAGTCACATTGCGGGCAACCTCAGATTCGCGTTGCTCCAGCGTCGCAATGGACGCCGGCAACAGCACATGGGTGAGGATCGACATCATCGCAGCCGTGATGAGGCCAAAGACCAGCGCCGGTTTGGCCATCTGCCAGGGGCTGGTGCCGGTGGCGCGCAGCACGGTCAGCTCGCTCTCGCTATTGAGCCGGTTGGTCACCCAGACTGAGGCGGCGAAGGCCGCAACCGGCAGCACCATACGCACCAGATTCGGCAGCGCCAGCGCGGTGAATTCGAGGAAAACCAGCGCCGACTGCCCGTCACCGATCAACCGGTCAAACAGCACCACAGAGCGGTTGATCCAGAACACGGCCACCAGAATCAAGGCAAAGAACCCAAAAAACAGCAGGTATTGGGACAGCACATATCTGTCGTATCGTGACACGCGATCCCCCCAGATCCTACTGCCCTTGTTTTGAAGTGACCTTAGAGGATTTCATTGCCGGGGAAAACTGCATTCTGAACGCGCGCGACAGTCAGCCGGTGGCGGTCTGATATGCGGCGGCTTCCACGCCATCTGTGCCGGGCGCGGCGCTAAAATATATCTGACCCTAGTCATCGCCGCACAGGCAGGCTACCTGTTGGGCATTGAGGAATTGACCCTGAGAATTGACCCTGACAGGAGCCCCGAATATGCGTCCGCTGACCCCCACACGTTTTGTCGAATTTGATCCCAAGACCCTCTCCGATATCGAGGGCCGCGTGGTGGTTCAGATCACCCCCGAAGGGACATTGGGGCAGGCTGCGCGCACGGCCAATCGGCTGACCAAAGGCGCGCTGGCGCGTCTGGTCGAGGCCAAGAGCTTTGAGAAGGCCAAATCCGGCGATGTCATCTCGCTGGCCTGGCCCGCAGGCATGAAGGCCGAGGCGCTGGACATCCTTGTGACCCCGCGCCGGATCAGCACCATCGAGGCGCGCAAGGCCGGGGCCAAACTGGCCGCCCGCAGCGGCGGCAAGCCGGTGACAGTGATGGCAGGCTCCATGCCGCGCGCCGCAGATCTGGCGCTGGGAATGGCACTGCGCGACTACCGTTTTGACGATCACAAAACCGCCGACAAGGATCCGTCCGAGGCAGAAGTGGTCATCGCCCATAAATCCCCCGCCGATATCGAGGCGAGCTATGGCCCGCTGGCAGCCGTGGCCGAGGGCGTGCACATGACCCGTGATCTGGTCAACGAGCCTGCAAACGTGCTGACCACAACAGAATTTGCCGATCGTCTTGCCGAGATGGAGAGCCTCGGGCTCAAGGTTGAGGTACTGGAAGAGGCCCAGCTGGAAGAGCTGGGCATGCGGACGCTGCTCTCGGTCGGGCAGGGCTCGGACAGCCCCTCCAAGGTGGTTGTGATGCAGTGGAACGGCGGCGACGACGATGCCGCCCCGCTGGCGCTGGTCGGCAAGGGCGTTGTCTTTGACACCGGTGGCATCTCGCTGAAGCCTGCGGCGGGCATGGAAGATATGACCATGGATATGGGCGGCGCCGGCGTCGTTGCAGGCACCATGCGCGCCTTGGCCCTGCGCAAGGCGAAGGCCAATGTGGTTGGCCTTGTCGGATTGGTGGAAAACATGCCGTCGGGCAACGCGACCCGTCCGGGTGATGTCATCAAATCCATGAAGGGCGACACGGTTGAGGTGATCAACACCGACGCCGAGGGCCGCTTGGTGCTCTGCGATGTGATGTGGTACGCGCAGGAGCGGTTCAAACCGGCCGGGATGATCGACCTCGCCACCCTGACCGGTGCGATCATCATTGGTCTCGGCCATGAAAACGCCGGTGTGTTCTCCAACGATGATGCGCTCTGCAATGCCTTCCTCAAGGCTGCCGAGGCTGAGGGCGAGGGCGCATGGCGCCTGCCGCTGGGCAAGGCCTATGATGATCTGCTGAAATCGCGCATCGCGGATATGAAGAACATCGGTGGCCGCGCCGCTGGGTCCATCACCGCAGCCCAGTTCCTGCAACGGTTTGTGCAGGACGACACCCCCTGGATCCATCTCGATATCGCCGGTGTGGCCTCGGTCAAAAGTGATACCGATTATGCGCCCAAAGGCGCCACCGGCTGGGGCGTCATGGCGCTGAGCCGTCTGGTTCAGAACATGTTCGAAGCGGAGTGAAACAGGCAGCGTGGGGCAGGCAGAGACGTAAACCATGGGTGCGGCCTATTTCTATCATCTGACCCGGCGGTCTCTTGAGGAGACGCTGCCGGTGCTGCTTGAGAAGGCGCTTGGCGCCGGCTGGCGCATTGTCGTGCGCGGCGTGGACCTGCCGCGGGTCACGCGGCTGGACGAACGGCTGTGGCTGGGGGCGGAGGATCAGTTCCTCCCCCACGGCCTGGTCGGCGGCCCCCATGACGCGCTTCAGCCTGTCCTGCTCAGCCATGAGACCACGCCGGTGCCCGGCACCAGCTGCCTGATGGCGGTGGATGGGGCCGAGGTCGCGGCGGAGGAGGTCACCGCATTGGAGCGCGTCTGCATCCTCTTTGACGGCACCAACCCCGACGCGGTCGCCCGCGCGCGGGTGCAGTGGAAATCCCTCACCGATGCGGGCTGTTCCGCACAATATTGGTCCGAAGAGAGCGGGCGCTGGGAGAAAAAGGCCGAGAAAACAGCGGGCGGCGATTAAGGCGCAGGTTGGCCCCAACCTCAGCGGGTTAGGATCAGCGATCCGTTGCGGATCTCGATACTCGACCAGCGTTGCAGGTAATCCATCCCCAAGAGCGACTGATCCATCTGCCCCTCATTGACCGAGAGGGTGATATTGCGGTCCGTGATGCCGCCCAGTGACATGCTCTCAACCTTGGCCAATGCGGTGCGCACCTCGCCATTGGCGGTCCGTGCGCGTCCCAGATAGGCCAGATCATCAGGGTTCAGGCCAACCCGTCGGGCGTCTTCCTCGTTCAGCACCACGGCGCTGGCGCCGGTATCGACCAGAAACTGCACCGGCACATCGTTCACATCCACGGTCAGGTAATAATGCCCGTCGCGGGCGCGCGGCACATCCACACGGCCCGCGTCGCGCATCACCACCTGCTGCGGCTGAACGGTGCTGCGGATATCTTCCCAGAGGCCATAGCCCGCAATCACCCCAAGAAAGATGAACGCCCAGATCGCCAGCTGCTGCACGGTCTTGCCCAGCCCCTGCCGGTTCTGCACGAACACCCAGGAGCCAACGGCCACCAGAAGCAGAAGCAGATAAATCAGCCGTGGGGTGTCGATTGCGTCCAATGTCTGTCTCCTAAGGGGTAGTCGCGTCCCTATTCAATATGGGGAGCATTCGGCCACTTGCGAGGGGTCAGCCCCCGGCAAAGCCAAAGGCGCGCAGACCGTCCAGAACAAACTGCACTGACAGCGCCGCCAGCAGCATCCCCAACAGGCGGGTGACGACAGTAATGCCGGTCTTGCCCAAAAGCCGCTCAAACAGACCGGAGAACAGGCACATGACCAGCAGGATACCCAGCACCGCAAACACGACGCCCATCACCATGGCAAACCCGGCAAACCCCGGCTGCTGCCCGGTCAGCAGGATCACCGTCGCGATGGAGCCGGGGCCGGCAATCAGCGGGATCGCCAGCGGAAAGACAGAAGGATCGTCGAAATCATCTTCCTCGCTGCGGTCCTCGCGCCGCTTGTTGCGGCGTTCAAACAGCATGTCGAGGGCGGTCAGGAACAGCAAGACGCCACCCGCGATACGAAAGGCGGCCATGGAGATCCCGGCAAATCCCAGCACCGCCTCGCCAAAGGCAGCGAATACCGCCAGCAAGATCGCCGCCGTCACAGTAGAGCGCAGGGCAATCGCCCGGCGCTGCGCTGGTGTCATGCCTTGCGTCAGCGCCAGAAAGATGGGGGTCAGGCCAATCGGATCCACGATCACAAAAAGGGTGACAAAAGAAGTGATCAGAAAGGCCGTATCCATCACAGCGCCTCCGCTTTCTCAAGCTTCTCCACCGCCTTCAGCCACAGATCCTCTGCCCGGTCCTGCGCTTCCATCACTTCGGCGTATTTGCGTTGCCAGACCACGGCCTCATCCTTGCGCTCTTCGTCATAGAGGGCCGGATCGGCCAGCTTCTTGGCCAGCTTGTCCCGCATTTCACTGACCTTCTCCAGCCGTGCCTCACCTTTGCGGACTTCGGCGCGCAAGGCAAGAAGCGCGTCGCGCGAGGGGCGTTTGGGCTTTTCGGCTTTGGTCTTGGATTTACCCGCCGGTTTGTCGCGTGTCAGCAGCAGATCACGGTAGGAGGGCAGATCCCCCTCATAGGGTTTCACCGTGCCGCCGGAAACCAGCCACAACCGATCGGCCACAAGGCTGAGGAGGTGCATATCGTGGCTGACCAGAATGACCGCACCGGAATAAGCGGTCAGCGCCTCCACCAGCGCCTCGCGGCTTTCAATATCCAGGTGGTTGGTCGGCTCATCGAGGATCAACAGATGCGGCGCGGGCAGGGTGGCCAGCAGCAGCGACAGACGCGCCTTTTGCCCACCAGAAAGCCGCCCGACCTCTGTATCCGCCTGATCCGACCCAAGACCAAAGCCCGCAAGCCGCGCGCGCAGCCGGGCCTGTCCCTCATTCGGGCGCTCGCGTTGCAGATGCTGCAAGGGGGTTTCGTCAATATGCAGCTCATCCACCTGATGCTGAGCAAAAAAACCGATCCGCAGCTTGCTGGATTGGGTCATCTTGCCGGTCATCACATCCAGACGGCCCGACAGCATTTTGGACAGGGTCGATTTGCCCTCACCGTTTTTGCCCAGAAGCGCAATCCGGTCGTCCTGATCGATGCGCAGGTCCAAGCGGCTCAGGATTGTGGTGCCGTCATAGCCGACTGATGCGCCCTCGGTGGCGATGATCGGCGGCGACAGCTCTTCCGGTTCGGGGAAGGTGAAGACCGTGCGCGCCGCATCTTCGGGGGCGCGGATGGTTTCCATCTTCTCCAGCATCTTCACGCGACTCTGGGCCTGTTTGGCCTTGCTCGCCTTGGCTTTGAACCGGTCCACAAAGGCCTGAAGATGCGCGCGGCGGGCGTCTTGCTTCTTGGCCTGTGCGGCCTGATTGGCGCGGTTTGCGGCGCGCTGACGGGCAAACTGATCGTAGTTGCCGGAATAAAACGTCAGCCCGAGGTCTTCCAGATGCAGGATCCCGTTCACGGAGCGGTTCAGCAACTCGCGATCATGGCTGATAATGATCACGGTGTGCGGGTATTTGACCAGATAGGCCTCCAGCCACAGCGCGCCTTCCAGGTCCAGATAGTTGGTCGGCTCATCGAGCAGCAGCAGATCCGGCTGCGAAAACAGCACCGCTGCCAGCGCCACCCGCATCCGCCAGCCACCGGAGAAATCCGAACAGGGGCGCTGCTGCGCCTCATAGTCAAACCCCAGACCCTTCAGGATCGAGGCTGCGCGCGCCTCCGCCGACCAGGCATCGATATCGCTGAGCCGCGTCTGAATTTCGGCGATGCGGTTTGGATCCTGTGCCGTCTCCGCCTCCGCCAGCAGTTCCGCCCGCTCGGTGTCGGCTGCCAGAACCGTCTCGATCAGCGACACATCCGAGGCCGGGGCCTCCTGTGCGACGCCCCCAATGCGTGAGCGACTGGGCAGGGAGATGCTGCCGGATTCCAGCGACAACTCATTGCGGATGAGGCGAAAGAGGGTGGTTTTGCCGGTGCCATTGCGGCCCACCAAACCGACCTTATGGCCTGTGGGGATCGTGGCGCTGGCGCCATCGAAGAGAAGACGGCCTTCGACCGCATAGGAGATATCGCTGATACGTAACATAGGGGCGGTGTGGCCCAGGGACCCGGTGCTGTCAATTGGCCTCAGGACGTCTGACGGGTCAAAGCGCGCCGCGATGCGCGCGATCGGGCATATATGTCGCGACTTTGGCCAACTGATGGTCCCGA
The DNA here is from genome assembly GCF_003443595.1 of Phaeobacter sp. LSS9. NCBI lineage: Bacteria > Pseudomonadati > Pseudomonadota > Alphaproteobacteria > Rhodobacterales > Roseobacteraceae > Phaeobacter > Phaeobacter sp. LSS9. Next base: position 1,108,722 of record NZ_CP031956.1, on the reverse strand, counting down.
CCGGGCAGGGGGAGTGCAACAACCCCCTTCCCATGAGGCGCAAGCCATGTTAGGCGGCGCGCGAAGTTTCCGGCCCCGGGAGGTCCTTTCCGCGGCCCAATATGCAGGAGTATGCCTAATGGCTCTGGAACGTACCTTTTCGATCATCAAACCCGATGCAACCCGTCGCAACCTGACCGGCAAAATCAACGCCAAGTTCGAAGACGCAGGTCTGCGCATCGTCGCACAAAAGCGCATCCACCTGACCAAAGCGCAAGCGGGTGAGTTCTACGCAGTGCACGCCGAGCGTCCGTTCTACGACGAACTCTGCGAATTCATGGCATCCGCGCCGATCGTTGCGCAGGTTCTGGAAGGCGAAAACGCCATCGCGAAAAACCGCGAAGTCATGGGCGCCACCAACCCGGCCGACGCTGCTGCCGGCACCATCCGCGCTGAGTTCGCTGAATCCGTTGGCGAAAACTCCGTCCACGGTTCCGACGCACCGGAAACCGCAGCGGTTGAGATCGCGTATTTCTTCTCCGGTCTGGAGCTGGTCGGCTAAGCCACCGCTGTTTCAGTATGTGAGCAAGACTAAAGGCCGCGCCGGAGCATCCGGGGCGGCCTTTCTCATGACGCGCCTTTCGGCGCGACCATCCGTGATATCGATCAACTGTGACGCAGACGTGCTTCGCCCGCACCGGTCGTCGATACTTTGCTACCGCGACTGTGCAGGCGTTGCGGCAGGTTACGGGCGGCCTTCAATGTCTTGCGGGTTGGGGCGTTGATATGGTCGAACCCCCTGCGGGCCAGCCGTTTGGCCAAAGGCTCGCCCGCCATCGTCTTTTTTTCAAGATGCCGCCTCAGGATGGCAACGTTGCGCAGATTGGCTTTCCAACCGACGTCGAACAGATCACCCACCAGGGGGATTGTGCCGATCACCGCATCAACGCCAATGTTACCGACCATCCGCGCCAACGTCCCGGTTGAGGCCCCCATCCGGTAGCCGGACAGCACGATGTATCCCGCAGGCGCCAGCGCCATCGCGTCGCCAACGCCCGGCACCAGGCCCAGGATGCTGTCCCAGCCAACCCGCGCGCCCAGGACAGGCACGCGGAAGGCGCGGTCCATGCCATGCGCCAGCCGCTCAAGCGACTGCAAGCGCTCCTCATGCGGGGTTTCGATATTAGGCATGCTGGGGTTCCCGTGCGATCACCCAGACGGCGTGAACGATACCGGGGATATAGCCCAGCAGCGTCAGAAGAATGTTGAACCAGAAATGCTTGCCCAGACCAACCTGCAAAAAGACACCCAGCGGCGGCAGAATAACGGCGGCGATAATGCGAATAAGATCCATGATAGCTCTCCCAATTGCGTGGTTGCTGTTACAGATACAACTCGCGCAGCTTGGGAATGGTTCCACGCCTCACCGCCGCTCGATCACCCCGATCTCATTGAGCGCACGCTCGAATTCCGATCTGCGGTCATCAAAGCTGCCTGCCTTCAGCGCATCAAACCGTTTGCGCAGGGCCGCTTTCTCCGCGCCTTTGCAATCATTCCAGGGCCGCCCCTGAAGGGCCATCACCAAGACGTAGTAGCCGATGAAATGCGGCCGGTTGCCCGCCTCCAACAGTCGGGTATAGGCCGCATCTGCCCCCAGCGCGCGCAGCGCCTCGGCAGAGGGGATGCCCGCCTTGGTACAGGCCGCCTCAAACGCGGGGCCAAGATTGCGGATGGAGGAAACAGGTGTGGACATACCGGGAACATATCCGCCGGGCGCGCCGCTGTCACGATGGGATTTTAGGGAAATTTGAACTATTTCTATGATGAATTGCACAGAGCTCGAACGCTAAGGTTGTACCGGCGCTATCCTTTTTCGCGCCCGGAAACACCCACTGGATAGAAGATCGTGATTGCTGAATTCCCTAATGTGAGATCAACACGCCCGCTCTGGGTCATCCCAGAACCGCCAGGATACGCCGAAAGGACTGCAGCATGATCTTTCCCATTGTTCTCGCCGGAGCCACAGATGCCGATATCGCCAGCAGCGCGGATACGGTGCCGATGCATTTTGAAGAGGCCGCCGGTATTCAGAGCCGCTATCAAACCGTCTTGTCGGCTGTTGCCGCGCCAGAATTTCATGCGCCGACGGTGCTGAGCAGCGACAGCTTCGCTGCGGTGGCCCGCACCCAGTTGGAGGCCGCAGGCCTCTCGGGCCGGTTGCTGCTGGAACCCGGCGCCACCAAAACTGCCGCAGGGGTGATCGCGGCGCTGCACAGCCTGCGCGCACCGGCTGACAGTCTGGTTCTGATCTTGCCTGCGGATCAGGATTTTGATGACTCCAATCAGCTTCAGGATGCTTTGGCGCAGGGGGTTCAGGCGGCACAGCAGGGTGATATTGTGATGCTGGGGGTGCAGACGGATCGCGCCTGCCGCAGCCATGGCTATATCGAGTGTGCGCAGCGCCTCACGGCGGAGACCGCAACCCCGGTGAGCACGTTCCTCGACCAGCGCAGCCCGGCCTTTGATGGCTGGCGTGAACAGCCGGCCGCAAAACTCTGGAACACCGGCATTTATCTTGCCCGGCTGGACACGTTGCTGGCCGCTTACAAGAAACACGCCGCCCGGATCCTGATGCCCGGCAAAACGGCGGTGGCCCGCGGCCATCAGGTTGACGACATCCTGACGCTGGATCCTGAGAACTATCGCCTCGCCCGTGGCAGCTCCTTTGAAAACGCGGTCCTGCGCCATCTCGATGGTCTTTCGGTTGTCGAACTGGATGCAGGCTGGGATGAACTTGATGCTTGGCAGGTTGAGCCTGAGGTGGCCAGCGATGCCGAGTGGGAGGCCTGGCTGTCCGGCAGCGTCTCGGGCGAGGCGGGCTGGTGCAAGACCCTGCCGCATAGCCGCAGGACGCCTGCCGAACGACCCGCCGCCACAATGCGCGAGAGCAGCGACGCAGCGACGTTGGCCAGCTGGTATAGCGATCAGCTGCGCGACGGGGGCAGCCCCGCCGCTGCCAGCCAAAGCAGCACTGAAACTTGGGGCCACAGCGAGACCCTCGATATGGGCGCGCAGCACATTGTCAAACATCTGACTGTGCTGCCAGGGCAAAGCCTGCCGCTTTCGGTGGCAACGCTCGGCACCCATTGGCGGGTGGTCGAAGGATCCGCGATGATCTCCTCGCAGGAACGGGTGCAGATGATCTGGCGGGATCAAAGCCTGACCAGCGGTGGTGAAATCCAGCGGATCGACAATATCGGCATCCGCCCGCTGCACCTGATCGAAGTGGCGCCGACCCGCAGCATCCGGATGGCAAAACGCAGGGTCCTGTCGGGCGTCGCCTAGGGGGGCAGCCGGATCACCGACAGACGCCACACCTGAAACACCACGGGCCGCAGTATCTTGCGGCCCGGTTTGCGTTTGGCCGGGACTGCGCCTAGTCCCTGAGGGACGGCGCGGAGAGACGTGTCTCGCCTCCAGCAGGCCGCAAGGCCTCCACCGCGTCGTGCTGGCTCAGGAAGACCTTGCCGGTGAGGTGATCCAACAGCGCCCCGCGCCGCAGCCGGTCCATCACCGGCCCCTTCACCTCCGACAGATGCAGCGTCACGCCCATCTCGCTCAGCCGGTGCATGATCTCCTCCAGCGAGTCCAGCGCGCTGAGGTCGATGTCATTGATCGCAGCGCAGTGCAGCACAACATGATCAATCTGCGGATCATCCGCCACCCGCCGGTGAATGCAGTCTTCCAGAAACCGCGCATTGGCAAAAAACAGGCTCTCATCGACGCGCAGGGTCAGCAGGCCGGGGTAGGTCTCCACCTCATGGCGCAGGATATTGCGGAAGTGTTCGGTGCCCGGCACCCGACCCACTTCGGCGATATGCGGGCGGGAGGACTTATAAAGATGCAGCCCTATCGACAGCACCACACCGGCGGAAACACCCGCCTCGACCCCCATTAACAGCGTCAGCGCGATGGTGGCCAGAACGGCGGCGAAATCTGCCTTTGAATAGTCCCAGCTCTTACGCAGGATAGAGAAATCCACCAACCCCAAGACGGCGGTGATGATGGTCGCGGCAAGGGTCGCCTTGGGCAGAAAATAAATCAACGGTGTCAGGGCCACGGCGGCAATCGCCAGCCCGACCGCTGTAAAGGCACCCGCTGCCGGGGTTTCCGCTCCGGCGTCAAAATTCACCACCGACCGGGAAAACCCGCCAGTCACCGGAAACCCGCCGGTGAAGGCCGCGCCGAGATTGGCGGCGCCCAGACCGATCAGTTCCTGATCCGGCTCGATCCGCTGGCGCCGTTTCGCAGCAAGGGTCTGAGCCACGGAAATCGATTCCACAAATCCAATGACGGAAATCAGCACCGCAGGCAGCAGCAGCTGCGCCAGCAGATCCTGTGACAGATCTGGCAGGGTGAGGGGCGGCAGCGCCTGCGGCACCGCGCCGACAATCTTCACGCCGCTCTGCGCCAGCCCCAGTCCCCAGACCGCCAGCGTGGTCACGACAACCGCTGCAACCGGTCCGGCCTTGGTCAGAAAACCGGCCATGCGCGTCCCGACCCCGAGCCGACGCAGGGCCGGGTTCAGCCCGCGCCGCACCCAGAACAGAAACGCGGTTGCGCCACCGCCGATCAGCGCAGTTGGCCAGTTGAGCTGCGGCAGATGCTCCAGCAGCGACAGGAGCAATTCAGGCAGGGTGTGACCATCCGCATGGATCCCCAGCAGATGCTTGATCTGACTGGTGGCGATCAGCACGCCAGAGGCTGTGATAAATCCGGCAATCACCGGATGCGACAGGAAATTCGCAAGAAACCCCAGCCGTAGCAGCCCCATCGCCAATAAGATCGTCCCCGACAGCGCGGCCAGCGACAGGGCCGCAACCGCGTAGCCCATGCTGCCCTGTGCGGCGATCTCACTCAGGCTCGCGGCCGTCATCAGGGAGACCACGGCGACGGGTCCCACCGCCAATGCGCGGCTGGTGCCAAACACCGCATAAAGCAGGATCGGCACGATTGACGCATATAACCCGGCCTCAGGCGGCAAACCCGCCAGCAAGGCATAGGCCAGCGACTGCGGGATCAGCATAATGGTGACAATCACCGCCGCGATCAGGTCATTGGTCAGGGTCAGGCGGTCATACTCCCGCCCCCAGGTCAACAGCGGGACATAGCGGGTCAGGAGAGAGGGCATTCAGGTCTTTCTTTGCGTGTAACAAGCCGTCTTGCAGCGGGGCGTGTCTTAATCCGGCGCAGCACCTTGAACGACAGCGCGGCGCCGTGGTCAAGCGACCAGCCGGACAACAGGACCGGGATCAAAGCTTGCAGCTGCGCAGGCCCAGAAGCGTGTAGACCGGACAGCTGCGGGTCAGCGCCACCAGTAGCATCACCGCCCCGACAACCACCGACAACACCGTGGCCCAGGTTGCGGCAAAAATGGCAAATCCGCTGACAAAGGGCGCGGCAATGAGGGCCAGGCCCAGCATCAGGCGCATTGTCCGGTCTAGGGTGCCGACGTTTCTGGTCATCTTATCTACTCCTTGGCGATATCTTCTCGCCAGAAACCGCAGATAGCCCCGCTCTGTCTGTGACAAAGTCACCCTGACGCAAAACTATCACCAAAACCGGCGCGCCTCAGCGTCCGGCCAGCTGCCGCAGGGCCTCGCGGTTCACTATGGCAACACTGCCACGCGCCAGCTGCACCCAGCCGCGGCGCTGAAACTCCTGCATCTGGCGCGACACCACCTCGCGGGCGGTGCCCAGATCCACGGCCAGTTGCTGATGGGTCACCGCCAGGTGATCATCTGCTCCGGCCAGATCCAAAAGCCCCTGCGCCAGCCGCACGTCAACGCGCTGAAACGCGACCTCGTCAATTACGAGAAACAAATCGGTGATCCGCTTTGAGAAGGCCGAAAAGACAAAACTGCGGAACTCTGCCGAGGTGGCGACCAGCGCGTCAAACACCGACCGGGGCAGGGCTGCGGCGGCCACATCTGTCTCGGCAATGCCTTCTGCCGCGTAGTCTTCATAGGCGAGCAGGCAGGCGGTGGTCAGCACACAGCTTTCGCCCGCGTTGATCCGGTACAGAAGGATCTCGCGCCCACTTTCAGAGACCTGCTGCACCCGAACCGTGCCGGCCAAGAGGAACAGCATGTTTTCGGGCGACTTGCCGGGACCGAAAATCACCGCGCCCTTTGGGACCTTCACCAACGCGGCCTCCGCGAGGATATGCGCCTTGGTCTTCGCATCCAGCCTGGCCAATCCGGCGAAACGATCAATCCAGAGGGGCTCTGCCGGGGTCATAACTGTCATTCCGTTCCTGCCTGCGCCATTCTGCCACCTTCACCTCACCCCGAGGGGTCGCTGTTGCCCCAAGCCCTTGAAACAGGCTGTGCAACGGCATTCTCAGGAAATAGCATAAATGGGTGCGGTTCGGAAAACCTGAGACCTGTCGCCGCGCTGCGGCTTTCTGCCACCTGCAATTCTGCGCTTCGGTATTAGCTTTGTCACAAGAAGAAGGCCGCGCCACCACAGTTCGCACTCCTAACCGGTCAGGGGCGGCACCGAGTTCTAGGAAAGAGACCAGATATGTTTGATGGCCTGACAGCCGAGACACTGGCACGTATGCAATTTGCGTTCACCGTCTCGTTTCACATCATCTTCCCGGCATTCTCCATCGGTTTGGCCAGCTATCTGGCCGTGCTGAACGCGCAGTGGCTGCGCACCCGGGATGAAACCTACTACACCCTGTTTGAATACTGGAAAAAGATCTTCGCAGTCGCCTTTGGCATGGGGGTCGTCTCCGGCATCGTGATGTCCTACCAGTTTGGCACCAATTGGTCGGTGTTCTCGGACAAGACCGGTCCGGTGCTGGGGCCGTTGATGGCCTATGAGGTGCTGTCTGCGTTTTTCCTTGAGGCTGGGTTCCTCGGCATCATGCTGTTTGGCCGTGCCCGCGTAGGGGATCGGCTGCATATGTTCGCCACCGCCATGGTGGCCTTTGGCACGTTGATGTCGGCGACATGGATCCTCAGCGTGAACAGCTGGATGCAGACCCCCGCAGGCTACAGCATCAATGAGGTCGGTCAGTTTGTGCCGGAGGATTGGTGGCAGATCGTCTTTAACCCGTCCTTCCCCTACCGGTTGGTGCATATGGTTCTGGCGGCGTTCCTGACCACCGCGCTGGTGGTGGGCGGCGTCGGTGCCTTGCATTTGCTGCGTGACAAAACCGATGTGGCAGCCCGGCGGATGTTTTCCATGGCGATGTGGATGCTGATCGTGGTCGCCCCGCTCCAGATCTTTGCCGGTGATATGCACGGGCTGAACACGCTGGAGCACCAACCGGCCAAGGTGATGGCAATGGAAGGTCACTATGACAGCCACCCCGAGGGCGCCCCGCTGATCCTGTTTGGCCTGCCGAATGCCGAAACAAAAACAATCGACTACGCCATTGAGATCCCCAAACTCTCAAGCCTGATCCTGAAACATGATCTGAACGCGCCGCTGGCCGGGCTGGACACGATCCCCGACGAGGATGAACCACCGGTGGCCATCGTGTTCTGGAGCTTCCGGGTGATGGTTGGTCTTGGGTTTGCGATGGCGGGTCTTGGGCTCTGGTCGCTCTGGGGGCGTCTGCGTGGGCAGCTCTATGACAGTCGCTGGCTGCACCGCGCCTCGATTGCGATGGGGCCAATGGGGTTCGTTGCGGTTCTGGCCGGTTGGATCACCACCGAGGTCGGGCGCCAGCCGTTTACGGTCTATGGTCTGCTGCGCACCTCCGACAGTCTGGCGCCGGTGTCCGCACCTGCGGTCGCGGCCTCGCTGACGGCGTTTGTGATTGTCTATTTCTTCATCTTCGGGGCCGGAACCTTCTACATCCTGCGGATGATGAACAAGGCACCGGCGACCCGCAACCTTGGTCTGCGTGACGGGCCGGTGCGGGCGGCGGGCATCACCCCGGCGCAGCAGGTCGACCCTGACATCACCGATGATCCCACACCGCAAGGCAACTGACAGAGGTCCTTACTATGTTGTTTGATCTATCCTTCATCTGGGCCGGGATCATCGCCTTTGCGGTGCTGACCTATGTTGTCCTCGACGGGTTCGACCTTGGCGTCGGCATCCTGTTCCCCTTCGCCACCTCCGAGCGCGACCGTGCCACCATGATGAACTCCATCGCGCCGGTCTGGGACGGCAATGAGACCTGGCTGGTCCTTGGCGGCGGCGGGCTGTTTGCGGTCTTTCCGCTCGCCTATGCGGTGATCATGCCAGCACTCTATATGCCCATCACTCTGATGCTGCTGGCGCTGGTGTTTCGCGGTGTGGCCTTTGAATACCGCTGGCGCACCACCCGCTGGCGCGGCGTCTGGGACAGCGCGTTCTTCGGCGGTTCCGTGGTGGCCGCCACCATGCAGGGCATCGCGCTGGGCGCGTTGGTGCAGGGGATCGAGATCGAGGGCCGCGCCTACGCAGGCGGCTGGTGGGACTGGCTGACGCCGTTCTCGGTCCTCACCGGGTTGGCGGTGCTGACGGGCTATGCGCTGCTGGGCGCGACCTGGCTCAATATGAAGACCGAGGGTGAGCTGCAAGGCCAGATGCGCGGCTACGCCCGTTGGCTTGCGGCGGCGACGCTGGCTGCAATCGGGCTGGTCAGCCTGCTGACGCCGTTTCAGGATCCGGAGTATTTCCGCCGCTGGTTTAACCTGCCCGGCAGCCTGTTCAGCCTATTGGTGCCAGGACTGATCGCGCTGTGCAGCTACGCGCTGTTTCAGGGGCTGAAGGGCACGCGGGATGCGCAGCCATTCCTCGCCGCACTTGGGCTGTTTGTTCTCAGCTTCATCGGGATCGGTATCAGTTTCTACCCGTTCATCGTACCACCGGGCCTGACCATCGCAGAGGCTGCCGCGCCGGATGAAAGCCTGATGTTCACATTGGTCGGCGCCGCGGTGCTGGTGCCGCTGATCCTGGGCTATACCGCTTATGCCTATTGGGTGTTTCGCGGCAAAATCAATCCGGACGAAGGCTACCACTGATGCAGGGAAAACCCGTGAAACCCCGTCGTGAGCGCCAGTCCCCCCAGCCGGAACCGGGTGCGCGGCGCCCCATGGGGCGGCTGTTGTGGTTCGCGACGATCTGGATTGCCAGCGTCGCGGCACTGGGCTGCGTGGCCTATGTCATCCGCTGGGCGGTGGTTCCCTGATTTCGGCAGCCGGAGCGGGTTCATACGCCTATCATCCGCGCCGGACGGTATATTCACGATAAAAAAGCGCACTCAGCCACCGGCTGGGCGCGCTTTCATGATTGAAGCGACTGTTACCAGATATGGTAGAGGCCGGCTGGCGGCTAAAAAAGGCCCGCCTCCTTGGCCGTCAGCGCGGCTTGGGTGCGGTTCTTGGCCTCAAGCTTGCGGCAGAGCGTGCGGACATGCAGCTTGATCGTGACCTCCTGCAACTCCAGCTCGCGGGCGATTTCCTTGTTCGACAGACCGCGGCACAACCCGTCCAGCACCTCAATTTCGCGCGGGCTCAGCTTGTCAGCGAGCGGATGGACAGGCGCCTCTGCCTCCTTGCGCATCAGCTCAACCGGGACGTAGATTTCCCCGGCGCTCATGAACCGGACGGCATTCAGAAGCGACTGCGCGCCCATGGTTTTCGGGATGAAGCCGATGGCCCCGGCATCCAACGCCTCCTGCGCGGTGCGGCTGGGCGCACTGCCGGAGATGATCGCAACGCCCTTGCCACCATTGGCCTTCAACGCGGTGCCCAACCCGGCCAGCCCCTGCATGCCAGGCATATTGTAATCCAGCAGGACCAGATCATAAGGCCCGTTCTCTTCAATTTCGCTCAGCGCGCCGGGCAGATCGATGGTCGAGGTCACGGCGGCACCGCCTTCTGATTTCAGATAGGCGGATATTGTTTCGCGAACCATGTCGTGATCGTCCGCCAAAAGAATACGCATGTAAGCTCCTGCTAGGTACCGGCTTTGTTGTTAGGATAACCGTAATTTGGTTGATAAAATGTCAATCGCCCCTGATCTGGGACGCCATGGGTTTTGGCCGTGGGTGTGGCGGCGGTTCGGGCGGCGGTCGGGGCAGCGGCTGGGGCAAGGGGGTCAAATCCGCCACTCCAAACCCGTAAGCCAGCTCCTATTTTGCCCTTCTGCGGGCGCAACCGCACGTAAAATCGTCCTCAGGTGGCAAAAAATCGCAGTTCTGGTTACGAATCCTATACCAAAGAATAGCAGTCTATCCGCAGGAACAGATGCCCGGCGCGGTGGTTTGTGACAGGTTGGGACCAGATCAGGGATGTGCAGCACCGCAGGGACACCACTTCGACCCGCCGGGATGCACGGGCAAAAGGATAGACGCTATGAAACACTGGCACCTTCACATCGCGGCATTGTTTGCAGTCGTTACAGTGCTTTGCGGTCTGCCATCCGGCGCCGTGCAGGCGTCCCAATCGGATGCGGCCGTGCTGACAGTGGCCATCAAACCTGCCAATGGCGGCGACATGCAGCGGCATGAATTCTCCATGGAGGAGCTGCGCAGCCTGCCGGTGGCCCAATTTGATACCCGGACCATCTGGACCTCGGGGGAGCAGGCCTTCACCGGGGTGAGCCTGGCCGCCCTGCTGGCCCATGTCGGCGTCGCCGAGGGGCAGTCGGGGGTCGTCGTGGCCCGGGCGATCAATGACTACGCCGTCGAAATTCCCGTCTCTGACGCCACCAATGGCGGCCCGATGGTCGCCTATGAGCGCAACGGGTCGTCCATGTCGGTGCGCGACAAGGGGCCTTTGTGGATTGTCTATCCTTATGATAGCGACCCCACATATCGTACAGAGGCGGTTTATTCCCGCAGCATCTGGCAGCTTGAGGAGATCACAGTAGGCCAATGACCGGCACAGACAGAGGCCCTTCATAGGTGCGGCTCAGGGAGAACCCTTTGGTGTCGCGCAGCGTCCTGATCACCGTGGGCTTGGTTCTTGCCTTGCTCGCGGTACAGTCCGTTCGGCTGGGACGCGAGGTGCTGGTGCGCCTGGAGGTTCTCTCAACCGCCGCAACCGACAGCCTGCAGTGGACCCTGTCTCAGGCCGAAATTGAACAGCTGAAGCTGGAGAATGCAGTTCTGTCAGCGCGCAACGCGCAGGATCTGTCGCAGGTGCGCCGCGAATTCGATATCCTCTACAGCCGCGTGGCCATCATCCGCGAAAGCCAGACCTTCAAATCCGTGCGCGAGGCGCCGGAAAACGCCCAGATCCTGCAACGGGTCATGGCGCGGATTGACACTTTGATCACCTATATCGACGGCCCGGATGAGGCATTGCTGTTCGGCCTGCCGCAGGTGAGCGAGATCCTGCGGGCAAACCGCGATGACCTACGGGTGCTGGCGCTTGCGGGGCTTGTTGAACATGCACGCACGACTGAGGAAAAACGCCTCAGCCTCTTTGCGATCCTGTCCCGGCTGGCCTGGGTTGTGCTGGCGCTCTGCGTGGCGCTGGGGCTGACCGCATTGATGATGGGGCGGCTGTATCAGCGCGGCAAACGTCTGGCCGAACGCACCCGTTTTGCGGTCGCGCGGATGCGCGCCATGATCACCTCCTCCCTGGATGCCATCCTGGTTGTTGGCGATGATGGGCGCATTCAGGAGGTGAACGGCGCGGCAGAGACCATTTTTGGCTACTCAAAGGGGGAAGCGACGGGAGCCGATATGGCGGAACTGATCATCCCTGACCACCTGCGCGACGCCCATGAGCAGGGCATGCAGGCCTATCTGGCTGGGGGCACGCCCAAGGTCGTCGGCCAGGGCCGTGTGCAGTTGCAGGCCAAGCGCAAATCGGGTGAGATCTTCCCGGTGGAACTGTCGATCACCGCCAGCCAATCCGCCGAAGAAACCGTCTTTGTCAGCTATCTGCGCGATATCTCCGACCGGATCGCGGCCGAGGAAGAGCTGACCCGCACCCGCGATGAGGCCCTGGCAGGCGAGCGGGCGAAGGCCGATCTTCTCACCGTGATGAGCCATGAGATGCGAACGCCGCTGACCGGTGTCCTCGGCGCGGTTGAGCTGTTGGACGGCACCGCCCTGTCGCCGGATCAGCGCGGCTATCTGTCGGCGATCCGCACCTCCGGCGACCGCTTGATGGCCCATGTCAATGACGTCCTGCAATTGTCGCAGTTGGACACCGGGGTCGACTATGAGAATCAGCGCATTTTCAACCTCAGCGATCTGGTCCAGGAACTGATCGACACACATCAGAGCACCGCCCGACGTGGTCGCAATGATCTGAGCCTGCATTGCAGTCTTGGCGCCAGCGGAGACGTGCTGGGGCGTCCGGTCGCGCTGAAGAAGGTCTTGGTCAATCTGATCGAGAACGCGTTGCAATTCACCACAGATGGGGCCGTGTCGGTTGATGTGCAGCGCCTCGGGCAGGGCGACACCGTGGAGATCAGCATCGCCGACACCGGCGCCGGCATTGCCGAACGTGATCTCGACCGGATTTTTGAGGATTTCATCCGGCTGGACGCAAGCTATGCGCGCAGCAGCGAGGGCACGGGGCTTGGCCTTGCGATCACCCGCCGCATTGTTGTGGCGCTTGGCGGGGATATCTCCTGCGAGAGTGAGCTGGGGGAGGGCAGCCTGTTCACCATCTCGTTGCCGCTGCCGGCCTCCCATGCCGGGGGGGCGGTGGGTGCGGCGCCCGCCGAGTCGGCCCCGGTGCTGACCGCGCCGCCCGCCCCGGCACCGCAGCAAAGCGTGGACATCAGCCGGTCTGAGGACACGCCGGTGCGGATCCTTGTGGTCGAGGACAATGAAATCAACCGGCTTTTGGTGGAGCGGATGCTGACCAATCTTGGCCATCAGGTGGTGCTGGCCCCCGGCGGGGCTGAGGGGGTTGCGGCCGCGCGCGCCGAACGGTTTGATCTGATCTTCATGGACATCAGCATGCCAGAGGTGGACGGGATCGAGGCCACCCGCCAGATCCGCGAGCAGCGCCTGGCAGAGGGCACGCAGATCGTCGCACTTACCGCGCATGTGGCCGCCCGTGATCACGCGAGGATACGTGACGCCGGGCTGGTCGAAGTGGTCACCAAGCCGGTCAGCAAATCAACTCTGGCGGAGGTGATATCGCGCCACGTCAGTCGGGATCGACCTGACGAAAACAAACCCGCTGCAGCGCATCAGCCACTGTCGGGATCTGCGCCGTCGGCGACCGCAATGTCACAGCAGGCGGCCGCCGCAGCACCGGCGCAGATACATGCGGGCACCGGGGATCAGGGATCGGATATCACGCAGTTTTTTCATGCTCTGGGCGCTGAACGCGGCGCGCAGTTCCTTGGGGGATATTGCCAAGAGGTGGATCAGTTCCTTGACGATCTGGGCACGGCGCACACTCTGGATGCGGTCCACCGGCAGGAGGCGCACCGGCTGGCTGGATCGGCAGCTGTGCTTGGCTTTACTGAGCTGCGCGAGGCGCTGCTGACCATTGAGCATGCCGAGGCTGCGGACACGCCGGATCTGGCGGACCTCGCGCGTGCGTGGGAGCAGGCCAGCCGAGAGATCGCGGCAGCCCGTCCGGGCAAGGCCGCGGGCTGATCCTCAGGCGATCGAAGCTCAAATAGGCCAGACTTCGTCGGATCTCACTCATGCAGGCCGGAGCCGCCCACCGACCATGGCGGGGGGCAAGGGGGCAGCCATGGCTCGTCAGGGACTTCTCTTCCTCAAGGCGCAGTAAAAACGCCAATGGCCCGCCACAGCCCCAATAGGGAGCCAATGACGGGCCAAGTGTTCAATCGGACATCAGGATGCGCAGCGGGTTACACCGGCGGTTTTCCCTTCAGCGCGCGCATGACCATCGCCACAACAAAGAGGACAAGGAAAATGATGAACAGGATCTTTGCGATACCGGCCGACGCCCCTGCAATGCCACCGAAACCAAGCAGGCCCGCGACCAGTGCGACGACCAGAAATGTAAGTGCCCAACCAAGCATTTTCTCTCTCCTTCAAAAGGTTAGTCTACAATGCGTAGATGCAGAGGTAACGCGTCAGGTCCCGAATTGTTCCCTGCGGTGGCCTTCGGCGCAGTATGCCGGGGGGGCAGCCAGCTTTTGATCACTGCGGCAGAAAACGGGCGGCACAGCACCGGCCAAGGGTAGGAGCCGATCTCTGCGGCCTCCAGTTCAGCCTCCGCTGCTGTGCCCATCAGAATCAGTTTGCCACCGCGCGCCGGGACGATCTGATCCAGCTGCAGCTGGTCGACCAACGCGACCCCGGCCTCGGCAAACACCACGGCAAGCGTGCTGTGATGACAGATGTCGGCCATCGCGGCCTCGATCGACAGATGGCAGATCACCTTCGCATCGGTGTGAAGTTCAAAAATTGTGTCGGAGATATCGCAGGTGGTCAGATAATCCTTCGACGCAACAATGTAGACAGCGTCTTTTGCTGTGGTCGAGGTGACCGGCGGATTGTCTTGCATAGGGAAGTGGCCTTTCGTTTCGTGCATCTTGCGTCGAACTGGTCTAGGCTTGCATTAATCTATGACATACCGCCGAAGGGGATTGCGCATTGTTGACCACCGACTGTCAGGATTGCCCCCTGCGAAACCGCGATATTTTCAACCAGATGAGCAAGGACGAGCTGGCCTTTACCCAAGGCTTCAAGACCGGCGAATTGGTGGTCGATCCCGGAACAACTATTTTGCTGGAAGGTTCAAACAGTCCGCAGGTCTACACCGTGCTCAAGGGGATGGGGACCCGGTACACCACGCTTGAAAACGGGCGCAGGCAGGTGATCAATTTCATCTTTCCAGGCGATTTCATCGGTCTGCAAGCGGGTCTTATGGGCGAGATGAAACACTCGGTTGAGGCGACAACCAGCATGACGCTCTGTGTGTTTCGCCGGTCCGATATCTTTCGTCTGTTCGAACAGAATCCCGCGCGCGCCTATGATCTGACCTGGATCGCCGCTGTGGAGGAGCATTTTCTGGGGGAGACGATTGCATCCCTGGGACAACGCGATGCCTCGCAGCGCATTGCCTGGGCTTTGGTGCGGATCTACCTGCGCCTGCGCGCGGTTGGGCTGGAGGAGGGGCACACCGTGCCGCTGGCCTACCGCCAGCAGGATCTGGCGGATGCGCTTGGCCTGTCACTGGTGCATACCAACAAACGGCTGAAGGCACTGCGCGATGAGGGGTTGGCGGACTGGCAGAACGGTCAGTTGTCGATCAGCGATCTGGACACCCTTGCGGAACGCGCCTTGATTGATCTGGAAAACCCAGAACGCCGCCCCTTGATCTGACCACAGATCCGTGGTGTTGCCTGCGTTTTGGGGAGGGTGCTGGAAATCCCACAGGAATTGATGATATGCGGCGCGCAGACTGCCTGGTGCGCCGAATTGCGGCGACCAGCCCCCGACGAGAAGAGCCCAGTTCAGACGAGTCCTGACGAAAAGAACCCTGACATGACCGATCAGACCAACGCCCCGTTTCCCCAACCCGCTGGCACCAGCGCCCTTCACCAAGCGGCGCGCCTATCCATTGCACCCATGATGGATTGGACCGATCGCCATTGCCGCTATCTGCACCGGCTGCTGAGCAAAGAGGCGTTGCTGTATACGGAAATGGTAACGGCACCTGCCTTGGTGCGGGGGGGCGCGCTGCATTTGCTGGATCATTCTGCGCAGGAGCATCCCGTTGCGCTGCAACTGGGGGGATCGGACCCGGTTGAGCTGGCGGAGGCGGCGCGTTTGGGGGCAGAGGCGGGCTATGATGAGATCAATCTCAACTGCGGCTGCCCCAGTGACCGGGTGCAGTCAGGCGCCTTCGGCGCGGTGCTGATGAAATCGCCGGATCTGGTGGCAGAATGTGTCGCGGCCATGCGGGCCAAGGTGGATGTCGAGGTCACTGTGAAGTGCCGGATTGGCGTCGATGATCAGGACCCGCAGGAGGTGTTGCCGGGGTTTATTTCCGCCATCGCAGAGGCCGGGTGCCCGCGGGTGACGATCCATGCGCGCAAAGCCTGGCTGAAAGGGCTCAGCCCCAAGGAAAACCGCGATATTCCGCCGTTGGATTATGACATCGTGCATCAGATGAAGGCGGAGTTTCCGCAGCTGCATATCTCGCTCAACGGGGGCGTGGCCAGTCTCGATGAGGCGCTGCCACATCTGGAGCGTGGGCTTGATGGGGTGATGATTGGCCGCGCGGCCTATCACCAGCCTGCTGATATCCTGTCACAGGCGGATCCGCTGATTTATGGCACCGGCAGTGCCACGGATCCGGTCGCCGTTGTGGGGCAGATGCTGACCTATATCGACGATCAGATGGTGCAGGGGGCCCGGTTGCATCAGATCACCCGGCATATGCTGGGGCTGTTTGCCGGGCGCCCCGGTGCGCGCAACTGGCGGCGGGTGTTGTCAGAGGGCGCAAGTCGGCCGGGAGCGGACACTCGGTTGGTGGAAACCGCGCTGGAGCAGGTGACCGGGATCGCGGCCTGATCCGGCAGAGGCCTGAATATGGGCTGATCAAGCATCAGGTCTGCGATGCCCTGCGACCACGGGTCACTGCTGCAATCGGCTGACCTGCAAGAAATCCTGAGACAAAATTGCGCTCACCCTGTAGGGGAGGGTTTGGATCTGCGCGCCGCGCACAGCCCACAGGAGGGCAAGGTGCCGACCGGGATCACGACCGCCATGAAGGAGAGCCGTCAATGTCAGCCCTGACCACCAGTCTTGTGACCACTGCTGCCCTGCTGCCCGCGCCTGCGGTGCTGGCCCAGATGGCCGGCCTGCTGATCGTGACAGGGGCTGTTGCCGGTGTTCTGGCGGGTCTGCTGGGGGTTGGTGGCGGTATTGTTCTGGTGCCTGCGTTTTTCTATGTCTTCCAGACGCTTGGCTATGGCGGTGATCAGCTGATGCAGATGTGTCTGGCGACCTCGCTTGCGACGATCATCGTGACCTCCCTGCGCTCAGTGATGAGCCACAATAAGAAGGGTGCGGTGGATTGGCAGATCCTGCGCGGCTGGGGGCCGGGGATTGCCATTGGTGCCATCATTGGCGTCACGGTGGCGTCCTCGCTGCGCTCCACCACGTTGCAGGCGCTGTTTGGCGTGCTGGCGTTGGTGATCGGGCTTTACATGGCTTTTGGGCGCGCGGACTGGCGGCTGGGGCAGGAGATGCCAAAGGGCGCCCGGCGCATGATCCTGTCGCCCATGGTGGGGTTTCTGTCGGTGCTGATGGGCATTGGCGGTGGCAGTTTCGGGGTGCCACTGATGAGCCTGCATGCAACACCCATTCACCGGGCGGTAGCCACGGCGGCGGGCTTTGGTGTGATCATCGCGGTGCCTTCTGTGATTGGGTTCCTGTTCCTGCCAGTTGAGGCCGCTGTGCGTCCGCCGCTCAATGTTGGGGCGGTCAATCTGGTTGCTTTTGTGGTGGTGATTGCGATGACGCTGATCACTGCCCCTTGGGGGGTGAAGCTGGCCCATGCGATGGACCCGAAACCGTTGAAACGGGTGTTTGCAGTGTTTCTGATCCTTGTGGCGCTGAACATGCTGCGCAAGTCGCTCGGCTTTTGATTTTGTTAGGGATTCGCAATGGGCTGGCAGGACTTCTTAACCCGTGGCTGGTGTGAGTTCCCAGCTGATGCGGCCACCCTGGCCTGGGCGCGACATGCCCATGAGGCGGGCGTTCAGGCGTTAGCGGATCCGGCCAATGCTGACTGGCTGCAATGCGAGGGGACCTGGTTCATTGGCGTGGATGCGCTGCCCAATGATGCGCAGGGTCAGCTGCCCGGTGGGCCGGAGCTGGCGGGCCCCGCGCTTGATTTTATCACGGCGCATCTGGGCGGTCTGCCGGATCTGCATCGCGGGCAGGTGTCCTCCGTCTTTCCCGGCTATCCACGACCGCGTCCCGGGGAGGGGGAGGCGGCGCTGCGCTACCGGATCAAACGGGATGCGGCCCATGTGGACGGGGTTAAGATGTTCGGCGATGCCCGTCGCCGCAAGGTGGAGGAACCGCATGCCTGGGTGCTTGGCCTGCCGCTGAATGACAGCAGCGCGGATGCCTCCCCATTGGTGATCTGGGAGGGCAGCCATGTGATCATGCGCCGTGCCTTTGCGGCAGCTTTTGACGGCATCCCATCGGAGCAATGGGGCGAGGTTGATGTGACCGACGCCTATACGGCCGCCCGCAAGCAGGTGTTTGAAACCTGTCCGCGTGTCACGGTGTCAGCAAAACCGGGGCAGGCCTATCTGATGCACCGGCTGTGTCTGCACGGTGTTGCGCCCTGGGCAGAGGGCGCCAGCGCACCGGAGGAGGGTCGGATGATCGCCTATTTCCGACCTGAGATGGCGGAGTGGACCAATGAGTGGCTGGCGGAGCGGTAAGCAGCTGTGGCGCAAGCAGCATACCAACAGGAGAACTGGATGACCTCACTGCGGGAATACGGCGTTGGGCAGCGACATATCCAACAGGCGCTGGAGCGTTTTAAGTCGCGGGATCTGGGCGGTGTTACTTATACGCCGTCAATGAATACGTACATTCGTTGCCCGATTGCGTTTGAACTGTGGGATTTGAAGCCAGTCGTTCGTATGGCTCTACGTTTTGTGGACATGATTATCGACCCGAATGATTTTACCTCACAACGCTATCAGAGTGAGCTTTCATCGTTTGGATTCGATATCATCCGCTTTGATGAGAAGCGGCAGAGACGGCTCGGGATGCGCGGATTTAATGTCGATGAGCTTGCCGATCCGCATCGGGTGTTCTGGTCCCCGTCGATGATTGAGCAGCGTAATACGTTTGCGGATCCTGTCGCTGCTGAGAGCGCAAAGGCTGAGGTTAATTCAGTCACCCGCTCCGTTTTTGTGCGGAATTCTGAATTCAGTCGCAGGGTCAGGCAGGCGGCAAACGGGGTTTGTGATGCCTGCAATAGAAAGACCTTTCAGACACCGAGTGGAGACTGGTTTCTTGAGGTCCACCACAAGACATGGCTGAGCGAAGGTGGTGCTGATACGATAGAGAATATGGTGGCTCTCTGCCCCAATTGTCACCGGCAGGAACATTTTGGGTCGACGCGGAGATATTGGTGAGAAGGCGTCGCTTGCGGCAGTAAAAAGGTCAGCAATCCTGCCTGAATGTTTCGCGTGCGAAACAATAGGTCAGGGGATATTCCGCATGATTATCATAAGGTTACGAGGGCGTGCGCGGATTCTGATTGCAGAATCCGAGGGTCTTCAGCCAGCTATGCGTTGCCGCGCAACATCCGCCGCGCGCCGCGTTAGCTGCGTTTTAGGCGGGCGCTGCGGCCGCCGCGGCGCTTGGTCAGTTCCTTGGCGCGGTCGGGCAGGGTCTCCAGCAGCTCAGCGCGTTCATCGTTGCTCATCTTGGACCAGCGGGTGATTTCGTCGATGGAGCGATAGCAGCCGGTGCAGATCCGCGCCTCCGGGTGGACGACACAGATTTGAATGCAGGGCGATTGCACCTCGTCACGTTTCCAGATCTCGTCGCTCATCAGCTTTATCCTGCCTTGATGTGGCGCATGCGATCCAGCGCCCCCTGTAGGATATACGACGCAGCGACGTGATCGATCACCTCTGCGCGACGTTTTCTGCTCGTATCCGCCTCCAAAAGCGCTCTTTCGGCGGCAACCGTGCTCAGCCGTTCGTCCCAGAAGCCGATCGGCAGCTCTGTCAGCTTGGCCAAATTGCGGGCAAAGGCGCGGGTTTTCTGACAGCGCGGGCCTTCGGTGCCATCCATATTGCGGGGCAGGCCCAACAGCAGCGCGCCAACCTCGCGGGTCTTGACGATCTCAAACAGGCGTTCTGCATCCAGCGTGAATTTCTTGCGCCGGATGGTTTCGAGCGGTGTCGCCACGGTGCCCATCCGGTCCGAGATGGCGACGCCCACGGTTTTATCGCCAAAATCCAGCCCGGCAATCGGGGTGAAATTCGGGACTGCCGCTGCGAAGGTTTCAAAGTCATCATAGATCATTGGGTCAGTCCTGCCTGTTTGGCGGCGGCGGTGATGGTGGCAAGGGCCTCGGGCACCTCGGCGAAGACCTCTTGCGCCTCAGCGTAGATGGCTTGCGCGCGATCGGTCTGTTGCAGCACCGATAGGGCGCTGATCAGCCGCGCCCATTCCTGCGGCGTGCCGCCGGTGGTGGCGAGCCGGTCTGAGAGGCCCTCAACCATGCCACGGATCATCTGCTGGCGGTCTTCGGCGCTCATGTCTTCCGCGGCGGCGATATCATCGGCGCTGGGACCTGTCGCGGCGGCGGCGGGGGCGCGGCCCGGTGCAGGCACGCTGCCGGGGGTGATTGGCGTGTACTCAACACCGGCGCGATAGGCGATATCTTCAATCTGGGCGCTGATGGCGGTGACCCAGGGCGCGCCTTCCGGTCCCATGGCGAGGGTTTCGCTCCAGACCTCATAAGCGACATCAGGGCGGCCGATCTGGGCCATCATCAGCCCCCAGTAATAGCGCGCGCCGCCATCAAAACGATCAAGCGTCAGTGTGGTGCGCAGGGCGTCCTCCGCCTCCGGGGAGACATAGCCGCCGGCGGCCATGATCTGCAGCTCTGCCAGCTCGCCGAAATCGCGGGCCTCAACATCGCCGGACATGATGCGGATATAGTTTGCCTTGGCCTTGGCGGCGGCGGCGAAATTGCCGAGGTTGGCCTCATGCTGGGCCAGCAGTGCCTGACCCTGCGCATCATCAACGCGTTTGCTGGCGGTGTCGCGCAGCTGATCAACCAGCGTGGCGTAACCCGGCTCTACCACGCGGGCCGGGCGTTCCGGTGCGTCGGCCTCTGCCTCAGCCTGCGTGGGACGGGTGGCGGCGCGTTCCGCGGCGGCGTCAATGCGCAGTTGCAGGCCAAGGTCGCTGTAACCCGGCGCGCCGAGATTGGCATAGATCAGGTAGGTGCCACCGCAGATCAGCCCGATCAGCGCGATGGCGGCAGCGCTGGTCAGGGTGCGGGGCTGGGTGTGGCCGCTGGCGGCGGCCTGAACCTGGGCGTCGGCGCTCAGGATACGGCGGGAGATCTCGGTGCGGATACGCTCGGCATCGCTGGCCTGCAGCACCCCGCGCGCCAGATCCTTGTCCACATCGCGCAGTTGCTGGCGGTAAACCTGCAGGTCATAGGCGGCGGCCGGTTCGCCGCTGTCGCGTCCGCGCAGCAGCACAAGGGACAGCAGCGTGGCGGTGGCCAGCGTGATGAGGCTGATAACGATCCAGAAGGTCATGGGGGCTCCCGCAGTTTCAATCCCATGTATAGGGGCTGGGGGGCGGAAAAAAGGCCTATCTGCTGCGGCGCGCTGTCCCGGTGGCGGGCGTTGAGGACGCAAAGGGTGCGGTGAGCCTGTGGTGTCTTTGCCGCCGGATGTCGCAACCATGCATGATTGCGACGATAAACGGCGCAGGTCAGCCTTGTCTGTGGTGCATACCCGTTAACAGTCTCGAACCACGGATTCGCCCATGAAACGTTATTCTGCCTTTGCTGTCGCGCGTGAGGCGCTGCGCTACCACACCGGATGGGAACGCGCCTGGCGCTCTCCCGAACCCAAACGCCACTATGATGTGATCATCGTCGGGGCCGGTGGCCATGGTCTGGCCACGGCTTATTTCCTTGGAAAAAACTACGGCATCACCAATGTCGCGGTTCTGGAAAAGGGCTGGTTGGGTGGCGGCAACACCGGGCGCAACACCACTATCATCCGCTCCAACTACCTGCAGGATCCCTCCGCCGCGATCTATGAGAAATCGCGCTCGCTCTATGAGACGATGAGCCAGGACATCAACTACAACGTGATGTTCAGCCCGCGTGGCGTGATCATGTTGGCGCAGACCGAGCATGAGGTGCGCGGCTACAAGCGCACCGCCCATGCCAATGCGCTGCAGGGCGTGCAGACCGAATGGATTGAGCCTGCGCGGGTGAAGGAACTGGTGCCGATCATCAATCTGGAAGGGCCGCGCTATCCGGTTCTGGGCGGGCTCTGGCAGGAACGCGGCGGCACCGCGCGCCATGATGCGGTGGCCTGGGGCTATGCGCGGGCCTGTTCGAACATGGGCATGGACATCATCCAGCAGTGCGAAGTCACTGGCGTGCGCAATGAAAACGGCCGTGTCGTCGGTGTTGACACCACCAAGGGTGCTATCGACTGCGACAAGCTGGGCATGGTGGTTGCGGGCAATTGTTCGCATCTCTCCGAAATGGCCGGTTTCCGTCTGCCGGTGGAAAGCGTGGCGCTGCAGGCGCTGGTGTCTGAGCCAATCAAACCCTGCATGGATGTGGTCGTGATGGCCAATACCGTGCATGGCTACATGTCCCAGTCCGACAAGGGCGAGATGGTCATCGGCGGCGGCACCGACGGGTTCAACAACTACACCCAGCGCGGGTCCTTCCATCATATCGAGGAAACCGTGCGCGCCCTCAATGAGACCTTCCCGATGGTCAGCCGTCTGAAGATGCTGCGCCAGTGGGGCGGGATCGTGGATGTGACCGGCGACCGGTCGCCGCTGATCTCCAAGACGCCGGTTGGCAATATCTTTGTCAACGCAGGCTGGGGCACCGGTGGCTTCAAGGCGATCCCGGGCTCCGGCTGGGCGATGGCGGAACTGATGGCCACAGGTCATTCGCCGCTGGCCGAAGAGTTTTCGATGATGCGCTTCAAGGAAGGCAAATTCATCGACGAGAGCGTCGCAGCGGGTGTGGCACACTGATGCCGCGCACCGTCGCAAAATTCTTGGAAGAATTTTGCCGAGGATTTTCGAAAATCCTTGGCCCCCAGTTGGAGAGGTCCGCACAATGCTGATCCTTGAATGCCCCTATTGCGGCGTCAAAGCCGAAGAAACTGAACTGGCCGCAGGCGGCGAGGCGCATCTGAAGCGTTTCGGCCCCGGTTCGTCAGATGAAGAGTTTCATGACTATCTGTTCATGCGCGAAAACCCCAAGGGGGTGCATTTTGAACGCTGGCGCCATGCCAATGGCTGCGGCAAGTGGTTCCATGCTGCCCGCTGCACCACCACGCTTGAGGTCTTTGGCACCTATTCGGCACAGACCTATGAACCGCCGCAGGAGATCCTGGATGCGGTCACGGCCAAACGCCCCGGTTGGACATGGCGGGATCTGAAATGATCGCCTCTCTGAACGTCACCTCCCTTTTCGTCGCCCTCTCTTGCGAAAGGTCCGCCACATGAGCACGCGCCTTGCCAAAAACGGCCGGTTGATCGACCGCTCCAAACCGATCGAATTCACCTTCAACGGCAAGCGGATGAAGGGCTATGCAGGCGACACGCTGGCGTCTGCCCTGTTGGCCAATGACCAGATGATGGTTGGCCGCTCGTTCAAATATCACCGCCCGCGTGGTCTGGTTGCAGCTGGTCCCGAAGAGCCCAATGCGCTTGTGGGGCTGGGCACCGGCGACCGGTTCGAACCCAATCAGCGCGCCACCACGACCGAGCTGTTCTCGGGCCTGTCGGCGCAGTCGCAGAACCACTGGCCGAGCCTTGAGTTCGACGTGGGTGTGGCCAACAACGCGCTGGCACGCTTCCTGCCTGCGGGTTTCTATTACAAGATGTTCATCCACCCGCGTCCCCTGTGGAAACATGTCTATGAGCCGATCATCCGCCACTCTGCGGGTCTGGGCAAAGCGCCGGACAAGGAGCTGAAGGACGCCGACACCTACGAGCACTTTTATTATTTCGCCGATGTGCTGGTGATTGGTGGCGGTGTGGCCGGTCTTCAGGCGGCCAAGGCGGCGGCCAGCTCCGGTGCCAAAGTGTTGTTGCTGGAGCAGAACAATCACTGGGGTGGTCGTGCGCCGGTTGACGGTGGCACCATCGACGGGATGGAGCCGGGCGCCTGGATTGAGAAAACCCTCGCCGAGCTGCGCGCCATGGACAATGTCACCCTGCGCGATCGCTGCATGGGGGCAGGCGTCTATGATCACGGCTATGCGCTGGGGTATGAGCGTCTGACCGATCACGCGCCGGGGCAAGGTGGTCCGCGCCATCGTCTGTGGCGGATCCGCGCAAGCCAGATTGTGACGGCGACCGGTGCCATTGAACGGCCCCTGTCCTTTGCCGGGAATGATGTGCCGGGCGTGATGCTGGCGGCCTCCATGCGCGATTATGCGGTGAACTGGGGGGTGACCCCGGGCCAGAAGGTCGTGGTTGCCACCAACAATGACGACGCCTATCGCACGGCAATTGCCCTGCATGGCGCGGGTGTTGAGGTGGTCCGTGTGCTGGATGCCCGCGACAGCGGCGGCGGGGCCCTGATGGAAGAGGTCCGTCAGTTGGGCATCCGCGTTGAATGTGGCCGGGCCATCGCCAAGGTGAAGGGCGGCAAGCGCGTCACATCCGTGGCGATCTGCGCCCAGAACGGCGAAGGCGGCGCGCAGGAGGAGGTCGAGGCCGATGCGGTCGCGATGTCCGGTGGCTGGTCGCCGGTTGTGCACCTGTGGTCCCATTGCGGTGGTAAGCTGGTCTGGGATCAGGCCCATGCGAATTTCCGTCCCGATGCCTCGCGTCCGCCGCTGGGTGCGGATGGCAATGGGTTTGTCATCGCAGCAGGTGCCGCCAATGGCGCGGCCGGTCTGGCGGCGGCGTTGAGCGATGCGCAGGCCGCAGGGGAAGCGGCGGCGAAGGCCGCTGGCCGCAAGGTCAAAGCGGTGGCCGCGCCGGTCGGAGATGCGCCGGTTGAAAAGGCGATGGAGCCGGTGTGGCTGATGCCTGCCAAGGCTGACATCAAGCTGCGCATGAAGACCTGGCTGGACTATCAGAACGACGTCAAAGTGTCGGACGTGCAGCTGGCCGCGCGCGAAGGTTTCGAGAGCGTCGAACATACCAAGCGTTACACCACGCTGGGCATGGCAACCGATCAGGGGAAGCTCTCGAATATCAACGGCTTGGCGATCCTTGCTGATGCGCTTGGGTCCGAAATTCCGCAGGTGGGCACCACCACCTTCCGTCCGCCCTATCACCCGATTTCGATGGGGTCGATTGGCGGTGAGGCCCGCGGCGAGATTTTCCAGCCGCTGCGCAAGACGCCGATGTATGGCTGGCATGACAGCAATGGTGCGGATTGGGAACCGGTGGGCCAGTGGCGCCGTCCCTTCGCCTACGTCCGCTCTGGCGAGAGCCTGCATGACGCGGTGAACCGTGAGGTGAAGAACACCCGCGAGAACCTCGGCCTGCTGGATGCCTCGACCCTGGGTAAGCTGGTCGTCAAGGGGCCGGATGCGGGCAAGTTCCTCGACATGATGTACACCAACATGATGTCGACGCTGAAAGTCGGCAAATGCCGCTACGGTCTGATGTGTTCGGAGAACGGGTTCCTGATCGACGATGGCGTGGTTGCGCGCATTGATGAGGACACCTGGCTTTGCCACACCACCACCGGCGGTGCCGAGCGGATCCATGGTCATATGGAAGAATGGCTGCAGACCGAATGGTGGGACTGGAAGGTCTATGTTGCCAATGTCACCGAACAGCTGGCGCAGGTTGCCGTCGTTGGCCCCAATGCCCGCAAGGTGCTGGAAAAGCTGAACGAAAACGCGGGCGGTGGTATGGACCTCTCCAAGGAGGCGCTGCCCTTCATGGAATGGCGTGACGGGGAGATCGGCGGCTTCAAGGCGCGGGCCTACCGGATCTCCTTCTCGGGTGAGCTGTCCTATGAGATCGCGGTTGCGGCCTCGGACGGGCAGGCGTTCTGGACCGCATTGATGGAAGCGGGCAAGGAATTCGGGGTGATGCCTTATGGCACCGAATGTCTGCACATCCTGCGGGCCGAGAAGGGCTTCATCATGATTGGTGATGAAACCGACGGAACCGTTATTCCGCAGGATCTGGGCCTGAACTGGGCGCTGTCGAAGAAGAAAGAGGACTTCCTCGGCAAGCGGGCGCATACCCGCAGCCATATGGCCGATCCCGACCGCTGGCAGCTAGTGGGTCTGGAAACAACCGATGGCTCGGTGCTGCCGGATGGCGCCTATGCGGTGGGCAATGGTGTGAATGCCAATGGGCAGAAAAACACCATCGGGCGCGTGACCTCGACCTATTACTCGTCGAACCTGGGCCGTGGCATTGCCATGGGTCTGGTCAAGCATGGTCCCAAACGGATGGGCGAGGTGATCGAATTCCCCGGCACCGACGGGACAATCTACAAGGCCAAGATCGTCGATCAGGTCTTTTACGACAAGGAAGGGGAGAAGCAGAATGTCTGATCCTGTCAGCGCAATGAATGGTGCCAAGTTCTCCGGTCTGGCGCAGATCGAGGACAGCGGGCTGCAGGGGATGATTACCCTGCGCGGCGATCTGGCATCTGACACCCTGAAGGCGGCGGTTAAAGCCGCCACCGGGGCGGATGTTCCAGCCAGCGGTCAGGTGTCACTGACCGATGTGGGCGGTGTCGCGTGGATGTCCCCGGATGAGCTGCTGCTGCTGGTGCCCTACGCCGAGGTTGAGGCGAAGGTTGCCGAGTTGTCCGAGGCGCTGAAAGGCGAGCACGCGCTGGCGGTCAACGTCTCAGATGCGCGCGGTGTGTTCCGCCTGTCCGGTGACGGCGCGCGGGAGGTTCTGGCAAAGATTTGCCCGGTGGATCTGTCGGCTGAGGCCTTCACACCCGGTCAGTTCCGCCGCACCCGCATGGCACAGGTGGCAGCGGCCTTCTGGCTGGACCACGACGGCGCATTTCACATCGTCTGCTTCCGCTCTGTGGCGGGATATGTCTACAACTTGCTGTCCGCTGCGGCCCATCCACAATCTAAGGTAGGCGTGTTAACTGGTTAAGGCAATTTAGCCTTGTGGCAAGTTTTACGGCCAGTTACAGTGTCCCTGGATTTCCGGGGGCACTTTTTATTTGGTTTTGTTGGTTGTTTCCCAACTTTGAGTCGCGATTATCCCTAAATCGGAAGTGTCGAGATGCGGTGTGGCGGTGCCATGCTGCCCTGGCTGGTGGGAGGTCGAAATGTCCAAGGTCGTTGACCTATTGGTTCCAAGAGTGCGGGCACTTGGCCTTGTGGCCGGGGTTGCGCTTGGGGCCGGTCTTGCGACCCCGGCAATGGCGCTGGAGGGCATGTATACCTGCGCGGTCACCTCGCTGTCCGGGCGGGGCTGGATCCCGCCGCAAATCAGTTTGCATTTTCACGATGAATGGACCGCCGAAGTCGTGCATTCGGGCAATGTCAGCGCGCTGTCCGGACGCCCGTTGAAAGCAGGTTTTTTTCGCATCAGTGATGTGTCTTATCGGGTCAGTTGGACGGTGGTCAGTGCCTCTGTCGGCAACGGGGCCGAGGCGGTGAAGACCCATTATCGCGCCGTGTTCAACACCCAGAACAAGAAACTCTCAGTGCAGGTGATCTCCCTTGATAGCGGGGCAAAGCCGCCACGCGGGATTGGCCAATGCGTCCAGGTGACCAGTTAGCTGATGATGTCGCGACTGCGCCGTAACGATAGCCGTTGACAATCTGGAGCGCAACTGTCAGGCGAGTGTCTGATTTTGTATACGTCCAAAAGAGAGCGCAGGCTTTACCAATGAAAACACTGATCAAAACCGCCGCCGTCCTCGGCGCCCTGTTTGCTGCAGCGCCTGTTGCAGCGGCGCCGGTGACCTATGATTGCACCATTCAGTCTTATGAAAAACACGGCTGGATCGCGTCGCGCGTTCTTGTTTTTGTAGACCACGACGAAAAAGTCAGTGGCGTGATGGATGGCATTATTGCCACTCGTCAGAAAACCCCGATGATTGTGCCTTATGATCAGCGCTCTAAGCAGCGGTTGAAGTTGAAGTGGACACTGAAAAACTTGGGTTCGAGCCAAGGATCAACCAAAGTCACATATTCCGCGACCATGGACGAGCCGCGTATGAAGTTGTCGATTTCTGCTCGTGTGCATGGCGCAGATAACCGCCCCTCCGGCAGCGGTCCTTGCAAGCGCAGCAACATCAAGCTGAACTGACGTGAGGGTGCGCCAATGGCGCAGTTAAGCGGATCGTGTGGCAGGGTCTCAGGCAGCGGTGTCTTGCAAAATGCTGCGGATATTTTTTGGTGTTTCCCCGGCTTGGTCTTGACCAAAGGGGACACCAGCCGCATGTATCTGCCTAGAAACGCAACAGATACTACAGGGGGCCCAGATGGCTTTTGAACTTCCCGATCTTCCTTACGCCCATGACGCGCTGGCATCCAAAGGCATGTCCGCCGAAACGCTGGAATATCACCACGACCTGCACCACAAGGCTTATGTCGACAACGGCAACAAGCTGATCGCGGGCACCGAGTGGGACGGCAAGTCCATGGAAGAGATCATCAAGGGCACCTATGACGCGGGTGCGGTCGCCCAGAGCGGTATCTTCAACAACATCTCCCAGCTGTGGAACCACAATCAGTTCTGGGAAATGATGGGCCCGGGCGACAGCAAGATGCCGGGTGAGCTGGAAAAGGCGCTGATCGACAGCTTCGGTTCGGTTGACACGTTCAAGGACGAGTTCTCCGCTGCCGGCGCAGGTCAGTTCGGCTCTGGCTGGGCCTGGCTGGTCAAGGACACCGATGGTGGCCTGAAGGTGACCAAGACCGAAAACGGCGTGAACCCCGTTTGCTTTGGTCAGACGGCACTGCTGGGTTGTGACGTGTGGGAGCATTCCTATTACATCGATTTCCGCAACAAGCGTCCGGCCTATCTGACCAACTTCCTCGACAATCTGGTCAACTGGGAAAACGTTGCATCGCGCATGTGATCGCAGCGCAGCAGCATTAGAATTTGGGCCTCGTCCGCTATCGGACGGGGCCTTTTTTTGTACCGGGATCGCGGGATCCAGTGGAACAAATCCCCACGCTCAGCGGTTGTATTGGTGAACCCACAATAGATGGAGGACCGACATGGCAGACCGCGTCAGATCAAAAGATGGCCGTCAGGAAACCAAGGAGATCCTTGGCGCTGAAGGCAGTGTTTCGCATGGCGGGCGCACCGGTGGTCGATTGGCCCGCGAGGTCGCGACCGAGGATGAGGAAAAGCGCGCCATGGAACGCCCGGCAGGTGCGACACGGGTGACCAAATCCAACGAGCAGGAGGACCAATAATGGCACAGCTTGACCACGGCACCTTTGTGCTGGTGACCGACAGCGAGAAGGCATTGCTGCTGCAGAACACCACCGATGCGCAGAACCCGCATCTGGAGGTGCGCCGCAAGGAAGAACAGGATAACCCGTCAGACATTGACCAATCCGCCAATCGGCCCGGTCGGATGCATGACGGTGGCCCTGGCCAGCGCTCGGCGCTGGATGATACCGACTGGCATGAATTGGCCAAGGAACGGTTTGCCGATGACATTGCCGATCTGCTTTATGAGCGGGCGCACAAGGGCAAGCTGGGGAACATCGTGCTGGTGGCCTCGCCGCAGGTCCTGGGCAATCTGCGTGGCAAGCTGCACAAGGAGGTGCAGGATCTGGTCACGGCGGAAATTCCCAAGACGCTGACCAATCACCCGATTGATGAGATTGAAAAGATTGTGCAGCAGGAGCTGGCTGCCTGATCGGTGCCAAGCGAGCGACGAACTATGAATTTAGAAAACGCGGTGCTGTGAGGCGCCGCGTTTTTTGCGTCTCGCAGCGGCGCCTGTTGCGATCCTGCAGGATCTGGGCGTCAGCCGCGCAGGATCGCCAGCGCATCCTCAACAGTGCTGACCCAGGTGAGCGCCTCAGTGGTTTCCGTGCCGGCAAACCCTTCGGCCACCACATGCTCGACCAAGGCCTTCAGCGGATCCCAGTAGCCATCGATATTTAGGATCAGAATTGGCTTTCCATGCAGTTCCAGCTGGCGCCAGGTCAGTGCTTCGAATAGCTCGTCCAGCGAACCGGCGCCACCGGGCAGCACCACCACCGCATCGGCATTATAGAGCATCACTTTCTTGCGCTCATGCATGGTTTCGGTGACCACATAGGTGTTAAGATCTGTCTTAGCGACCTCGCGGCGGACCAGATGCTCGGGGATGACGCCGAAGGTGTGCCCGCCTGCGGCCTGCGCCGCACGTGCCACCCGGCCCATCAGACCGACGTCACCGGCGCCGTAGACCAATCGCTGACCCTGCGTTGCAAGCCCGGTTCCGAGCGCCTCGGCGGCATCGGCATAGGCCGGGCGGATCCCGTCGCGCGATCCACAATACACACAGACGGAATGAATACGCATGGCAGTCACCTTTTTTGTTGTGTTCGGAGGGGAAATAAGTCGTCCTTTGGTCCCTGATAGCGGCATTGAATGGCTGGCTCAAGCAAGCGGGGGGCACATCCCGCAGGATCGACAGCGACGGCGCCCCGGAAAGGGTCTGTCGAGGGTCGGAAGGGAAGGAAGAGAATGACGGAAGTAACGGGCAAAGGCGGGTTGTCCGCAACCGCCATCGGCGGGGTTGCGGCGGTGGTCGTGGTGCTGGGCGGGGTGATTTTCCTGCAATGGGGCGCCTCGGAGCAGACAGAGGCGCCGCGCAGCACTGCGGGCACGGGGGACAGCGCGGTTATTTCGCCTTCGGCCAGCTCCGATGGCGCGCGCGCCGTACCTGCCCCCGCCAATGAGGCCCCTGTTGCGCAGACCCCCGCTGTGACTGCAGAGGCAGACAGCGCTGACGTCGCTGCACCCGATGGCGAGGGTATTGCGGAGGACGTGGCCAGCGGTGATACCTCAGCGCAGGCTGTGACGGATGCGGGAGAGGACGAGGAGGTGGCGCTGGCCCTGAATGCGCCGCAGATGGATCTGGCGCGGTTTGAGACCGATGGCAGTGGCATGGTGGCCGGGCGGGCGACGCCCGGTGCGGTCGTCTCGCTGTTGCTGGACGGGGTTGTGGTTGAGCGGCTGACGGTGCCCTCCGATGGCAGTTTTGTGCTGTTCACCACCGTTGCCCCCTCGACCCGCCCGCAGGTGATTTCGCTGGAGGCGGCGCTGGGGGAGGCGGTTCTGCCTTCGGATGCGCAGTTTATTCTGGCCCCCGTGGCCGAGGTTGAGGTGGCGGAGGCCCCGATTGCTGAGGGGCAGGTGGCGGACCAGGCGGCGACAGGCGCGCAAGCAACAGACCTTGCATCGGTGGCGGCTCCGGAAGGGGATCGTCCCGCCATCGGTACGGCTGATGCGGACACCAATCTCTCCGAAGCGCAGGAACCCCGCGGCAGTGACGTTGCAGCGGATGCGCCAGATCAGGCCATCGCTCAGACGGATGTGGCGGACAGCGACGCAGAGGGTACTGCCGTCGTGGCGGCTGCCGAGGGAGCGTCTGAGGTGACGCAGGAGGAGACAGTGACAGCCGCCAACGACATACCAGCGGCGGAGACGGAGGCTGCCCCTGCCACGGATGACAACCGCGATGAGGCGCAGGACGCAGCGGCTGGTCAGGGTGCGGAGAGTGATGCGGCGCAATCAGATGACGTCGCGGCGACAGCGCCGGAGACCGCGACAGAGGCGGCGCCGGAGCAGAGGGCGGTGCTGCGCTCTGATGCCAGCGGTGTGACGTTGGTACAGCCGCCGACGCCAAGCCTGGCCGAGGCACCACAGACCGTGGCGCTGGATACCATCTCCTACGATGCGGAGGGCGCCGTGGTGCTAAGCGGCCGGGTGCGCTCCGATGCGGTGGTGCGCGCCTATCTGGACAATGCGGCAGTTGCCGATCTGCCGGTAGATGAAGAAGGGCGCTGGTCCGGCGTCCTGCCGGATGTGTCGCCGGGGATTTACGCGCTGCGGCTGGATGCGCTGGACACCGACGGCAAGGTGCTGAGCCGTCTTGAAACCCCGTTCAAACGGGAGGCGCCTGAGGTTTTGCAGCCACCGGTTGAGCCTGCCGCCTCAGGTGAAGCAGCACCGGATGCAGCCCCCACCGGAGCGAAACCGCTGGTGCGGCTGGTCACCGTACAGGAGGGCGACACCCTCTGGGCAATTTCGCGGGAGCGATATGGCGACGGGCTGCTCTATGTGCGGGTGTTTGATGCCAACCGACAGGCGATCCGGGACCCGGATCTGATTTACCCCGGTCAGGTGTTCTCCGTCCCGGTGCAGTAAGGCCATAGCCTGATCCCGCCAGGGGGCTGCATTCCGTGCCGCCCCTCAGCCAGAAGATGGGCCATGATATAGGGGCTGCGCTGGTCAAAGTGCCACGCGGCCCCTATGTCAGAGGTCTTGCAGTAAGGACATGTGATGACAGACAGCGATATGACAACCGCGCAGGAGGAGCGCCGCTCCGGTCTGCGCACGTTGCGCCGTGTTTTCCCCTATCTTTGGCCCGAGGGGCAGGCCTGGGTCAAATACCGGGTTGTGGCAGCGCTGGCGGTGCTGATTTTGGCAAAGCTGGTCGCGGTTTACACGCCGATGCTCTACAAAGGTGCGGTGGACAGTCTGGCGGGCGAGGGCGTGCCGCCGCTGGCGTTGGGGGCGGTTGGCCTGACCGTGGCCTATGGGATGGCGCGGATCCTCACCACCGGGTTTCAGCAGCTGCGCGATGCGGTGTTTGCCCCGGTTGGCCAGCGCGCCCTGCGGCGTCTGGCGCTGGAGACCTTCCGCCATATTCACCGCCTGTCGATGCGCTATCACATCACCCGCAAGACCGGCGGGCTGAGCCGGATTATCGAACGCGGTGTGAAAGGCGTGGAATTCCTTCTGCGCTTCCTGCTGTTTTCCATCGGACCGCTGGTGCTGGAGCTGGCATTGGTTGCCATCATCCTCGCCGTTATGTTCGACATCTGGTATCTCGTCGTGGTGGCGGTGACGGTCGGGCTCTATGTCTGGTTCACCTTCGCGGTGACCGAATGGCGGGTGACGCTGCGCCGGGAGATGAACAAGCAGGACACCGATGCCAATCAGAAGGCCATCGACAGCCTGCTGAACTACGAGACGGTCAAATATTTTGGCGCCGAGGATCGCGAGACCGAGCGCTATGATGTGGCCATGCGCGCCTATGCCAAGGCAGCGCTGAAGACGGCCTATTCGCTGGCATTCCTGAACTTTGGCCAGAGTCTGGTGATCACCGGCGGTCTGGTGGCGGTGATGGTGATGGCGGCAATTGGCGTGCAGCAGGGCAATCTGACGGTGGGCGATTTTGTCATGGTCAACGCCTATATGATCCAGATCACCGTGCCGCTGAACTTCCTTGGGACGGTGTACCGCGAAATTCGGCAGAGCCTGGTGGATATGGGCGAGATGTTCGATCTGATCGAACAGGATCCGGATGTGAAGGATGAGGGCAACGCCAAGGTCTTGCAGGTCAACGGCGGGGCGATTGCGCTGGAGAATGTGGAGTTCGGCTATGACAGCGACCGCCAGATCCTGAAGGGCGTCAGCTTTGAGGTGGCGGCGGGGCAGACGGTGGCCATCGTCGGGTCCACCGGATCGGGCAAATCCACCATCGGGCGGCTGTTGTTCCGGTTTTATGACGTGACGCGCGGCGCGCTGCGCATCGACGGGCAGGATGTGCGCGAGGTCACGCAAAAGAGCCTGCACGCCGCGATTGGCGTGGTGCCGCAGGATACCGTGCTGTTCAATGATACCATCCGCTACAACATCGCCTATGGCCGCGCTGGCGCCACCCAGGAGGAGGTCGAAAAGGCCGCACGCGATGCGCAGATCCACGACTTCATCATGCGGCTACCCGAGGGCTATGAGACGCAGGTCGGCGAGCGCGGGCTGAAGCTGTCGGGCGGTGAGAAGCAGCGGGTGGGCATCGCGCGGACGCTGCTGAAGAACCCGCCGATCCTGCTGCTGGATGAGGCGACATCGGCGCTGGACAGCGATACCGAGCAGGAGATCAAGGAGGCGCTGTCACGGGCCGGGCAGGGACGCACGGTGATCACCATCGCGCACCGGCTGAGCACAGTGGCCGAGGCCGACCAGATCATTGTGCTGGAACAGGGCGAGATCGCCGAACAGGGCACCCATGAGGATCTGCTGGCCAAGGACGGGCGCTACGCGCATCTGTGGCAGCGCCAGCAGTCGGATCAGGACGCGGCGTAGCCGTTGCCTTCTGGATATCCGGTATTATGGGGTTTGCATCAACGGGGCCTGCGTCTGCGCGTCTAACCGCTGACGTAGACCCCGTCCTTGGGTTTGTAGAAAATCTTCTGATTGTGTAGCCGTCCGAGCAGATCATGGATCTGGCGCAGGCTGTCCTCGCGGCTGTGACCGGCGATGCCCTGCGCCTGCTGGTTGGCATCGGCCAGGCTGTCGCGGGTGCGTTGCAGCGCGGCCTCGATCAGGTCGACATCGGCGATGGTCAATTCAAACATATCGTTGAAATCGGGCATGGGCTGGGTCCTTTCTGCTGGGGGGCTCTGGCGGTGGTGATCTGCCTGCTGAAACGAACAACGCCCCGCGAGGGCGGGGCGTTGTCAGGTTATTCAGCGGCGCGAAGCGGTGTTGACGGCGGGGTTTCGCGGTCGTCGCGCGTTGTGGTCTTGGCCGGGGGGCTGTCCGGGTTCGGTTCAGCCTCCCACAGGATTTCCGTGGTGGGCAGGGTGCGGGCCTTGGTGGCCAGCCGCATATCCCGGGCAATCCGGCTGGACCGGCCACGGGTGAGCCGGGCCAGCAAGCGGCCAAGCGCACCTACGTAGATCCAGAGCCAGACCCGGATCGCCAGCAGTGACGGCGTGACCAGCAGCGTCAGGACCGTAGCGATGCCAAGGCCAAAGACCACTGCCGTTGCCAGCTGCTTCCACCACAGCGAGGTCGGGCTGTCGATCGAGTAGCCGCCATTGATGAAGTCGAGGCTGAGCCCGAACATCATCGGCGCAAGACCTGCCATCGTGGTGATGGTGGTCAGGAGAACCGGGCGAATGCGGGCCTCAGCGGTGCGAATGATCGCCTCGATCCGCGGCATCTTCTGGGCGTATTCCTGATAGGTGTCGATCAGAACGATATTGTTGTTCACCACGATCCCCGCCAGCGCGACGATACCGGTGCCGGTCATGATGATCGAGAACGGCTGCTGCATCACCATCATGCCGATCAGCACGCCAGTGGTGGAGAGCACCACCGCCAGAAGCACCAGGACCGAGTTGTAGAAGCTGTTGAACTGGGCCAGCAGGATCACGAACATAAGCGCCAAGGCACCGGCGAAGGCTTTCATAAGGAAGGCACCGGATTCGGCCTGTTCTTCCTGATCACCGGTCCATTCCCATGTGATGTCCTTGGGCAGCGGGTCGGTGTTCAGCCATTCCGTCAGGGCGGCGATGCGTTCATTGGCATTGAGGGCGACAACGCGAGCGTCATCGTCCAGCGCGGTCTGCACCGCCTCAAGACTGTCGGCGCTGGCGAGGCTGCGCAGCTTCAGCGGTGCACCGCTTGGCCCGGTCAGGTCGCTGGCGCTGGTGTCGCTGCCCTCGGCGAAGGATTTGACATAGGCCAGCGTTTCTTCTGCACCGCTGTCCTCGCCGGTGATGATCACCTTCGAGAGGCCGGGTTCGATATCCGCCTTCACGTCATAGTAACGCTGCTGCTGGACACGGTTGATCTGTTCCAGCTTCGGCACCGGCTGGCGGGAGATGAAGTTCGACAGCGGCACTAGGCCATCCTCGGTGCGCAGTTTCATCACATCCAGAGTGGAGAGCACGCGGTCCTCCTCCGGAAGGCGGACGCGGATTTCGATCTCCTCATCCGAGCTGTCGACGCGCATGGTATCCAGAAGGATCCCGCGGGTGACCAGCTGCACCATGGCGCCAACAGTGGCGACATCGGCGCCGTAGCGGCCGGCCTTTTCGACGTCGACGTCGATCTGCCAGTCAATGCCGGGCAGGGGCAGGCTGTCCTCGATCAGATCCAGACCGGGGGTTTCATCAAACCGGGCGCGGGCAGTTTGTGTGGCGGCGGTCAGCGTGTCCCAGCTGTCGCCCTTCAGGCGCAGATGGATCGGCTTGCCAGAGGCAGGCCCCTGCGCCAATGCGCGGATCTCAGCCTCGAAACCGGGCAGTTTTGCCAGCTCGGTATTGATCTCCTCGATCACGGTGTCACCGTCGAAATCGGTTGCTGTGACCTCACGGGTGAACCAGCCGTTGAACCAGGTTTCAGTCTGGGTCGGGCGATCCTCCCAAGGGATGATCTCAAACTGTACCTGACCCACGGTGTCGGGCGGTGTCTGCGCGCCGGAGGCATCGGTGTTCAGCCCGCCTTCACCTGCGAAGGAGAAGACATTGACCACCGCCGGATGCGACAGGATGACCTGTTCGGTCTGGCGCACCATCTCGTCCTCTTCCATCAGCGAGGTATTGCCGCGTGCCCGGACATAGGCGGTGGCCTGTTCCGGTTCAGATTCGACAAAGAACTCAACGCCGTAGTTGTTGGTCGAGAACAGCGTGAAAACGGTCATGATGGAGAAGGCAACAGCCCCGATCGCAACAAGGGGCATCACCGGATTGCCGACGATGAACTTAATGAAATGGCCAAAGGGCGTGTGTTTGTAGCCGGCGTTGACCGATTTTTCCGACCGTTGCAGGCTGGTAGCGCCCAGCGTGACAGAGGCGCCGAAGGAGGCCAGCACGAAGACCAGCGCGCCGAAGATCAGCGCGGCCACATCCGGCACATCCGCAGGCAGCAGGTAGCCGCCGTTCAGCATCTGCATTGCGCCTGCAAACATGCCCCAGAGCATCACGGGCACCAGCGCCGCGCGCAGCCACCAGGGCGCAACGGCGCGCAACCCATCGGAGAGGTTTTCAAACAGGCGGCTCATCCGGCCGGTGACGCCGCCCATGACGGGCAGGTAGATCAGCGCCACCACCAGCGACGCCGACAGAACGAAGATCAGCGTGACTGGCAGCATGCCCATGAACTCACCGGGAACGCCGGGCCAGAACAGCATCGGCAGGAACGCACAGAGCGTGGTCGCGGTGGAGGAGACCACCGGCCAGAACATGCGCTGTGCCGCCTCGACATAGGCGTGCATCGGGCCGGTGCCTTCCTTGATGCGTTTGTCAGCGTATTCCACCACCACGATGGCGCCATCCACCAGCATGCCCACCGCGAGGATCAGACCAAACATCACGATGTTGGAGATGCTGATCCCCATCACAGCCAGCAGCGCAAAGCACAGCAGGAAGGAGGTCGGGATCGCAAAGCCGACCAGCAGGGCCGCCCGGCTGCCAAGCGCTGACAGCACCACAATCATCACCAGTGCGACGGCGGTCAGAACCGAGCCTTCCAGCTGGCCGACCATGGAGGCCACGACGCGGCTTTGGTCATTTGAGGTGCCGACGGAGACGGCTGCCGTCAATTCCGGTGGCCATTTGGTTTTTGCTTCAGCCAGCGTTTCCTTCACCAGATCAACGGTGTCGATCAGGTTGTAGCCTTTCCGCTTCACCACCTGCAGGGCAACGGTGTCCTTACCGTTGAACCGGGCGGTGCCGCGACGGTCCTCGAAGGTGAAGTTGATGGTTGCCAGCTCGCCAAGCGTGACCACGCGGTCGCCATTGGTCTTGATCGGCAGTTCATAGATATCGCGCACGTCGTCAAAGGAGGAGGGGATCTTTACCGAGAAGGTGCCCTGATTGCTCTCGACCTCGCCCGCTGCGATCAACTGATTGTTGTTCTGCACAACGGTGATCAGCTCAAGCGCCGTGACGTTATAAGCCTCCAGCCGCAGGGGGTCGATCAGCACCTCGACCATCTCGTCGCGGTTGCCGGCGATCCCGGCCTCAAGCACCGGTTCCAAGGCCTCAAGATTGTCCTGCAAATCCTTGGCGATCCGCGCCATTGTGCGTTCCGGCACGGCGCCGGTCAGGTTGACAATGACGATAGGGAATTCGGAGAAGTTGATCTCGTTGATCGAATATTTCTCTGCCCCCTCGGGGAAATCCGCCTCGGCGGCATCCATCGCATCGCGGACGTCGGCCATGATGGCGGTCTTGTCCCAGCCGAAATCGAACTCCAGCGCCACACCGCCATAGCCTTCGGCGGCGGTGGAGGACATTTTGTCGAGCCCGTCCAGATCAGCCAGCTCGGTCTCCATCACCTTGACCAGCAGCGTTTCGGCATCCTCAGCAGAGATGCCGGGGAAGGGGACAGAGATGAACAGAGCCGGGATTTCGATGTCCGGCTCGCCCTCTTTCGGGAGGCTGGCATAGGCAAAGCCGCCGACCAGCAGCGAGATGGCAATGAATGCCAGGATCATACGGGCCCGTTCTGCGGCCCAGCTGACGATACCGGTCATTGGGATACCTCTTTATAGGTGGGCGCAACAGAGACGCCCGCAACAACAAAATCTTGTCCCACAACAATCACATCGGCCTGTTCCGGCAGGCCGCCCAGCCAAACGCCGCTTGCTTCGTCGCGCAGCAGCTGGATGGGGTAGAACCCGACGGTCATGTCGTCTTCTACCACACGCACGCCCAATTGACCGTCGTTATTCAGGGTCAGCGCCGACTGCGGCAGGTAGTGGGCCTTGGAGCCTTCGGCAGAGATCACGATGTCGGCGGTCTGGCCGTCGCGGATCGCCAGATCCGGGTTGGGCACGGTGATTTCCACCTCAAACGTGCGGGTGGTCGGGTCTGCGGAGCGGCTGATAAAGGTCACCTTGCCCTCAACATTGCGGCCATTGGCCAGCTCAGCGCGCGCGCCCGCCCCGATGGTGACGCGGTTCACCTCGGTTTCAGGCACATAGCCAACCAGTTTGATGGTCTCCAGCTGGATCACGGTCGCACAGAGGCTGCCGGGCTGCATCAGGCTGCCCAGCTCGGCGGTGTCGCTTTCCAGTAGCCCGTCGAAGGGGGCCAGAATATCCAGACGCGCCAGTTCCTTCTCGGCGGCGGCGACTTGGGCTGAGGCTGCCTCAATCCCCGCACTGGTGGTCTCCAGACCGGTTTCCGCAGTGGCCACGCCAGCCACGGCCGAGCGCTCTGCGGCCTGGGAGGAGGCCAGGCGGGTTTCGGAGGCAAAGCCACCTTCGGAGAGTTTGGCGGCTGCTGTCAGGTTGATCTGCGCTTCCTTGAGGCGGGCGCGGGCCTCGTCCAGACGGGCCTGCGCCTCGGGAACGCGGATTTTCGCCTCGCTCAGCCGGGCCTTGGCCTCCAACAGGGTGGAGGGGCGGGTGCCGGGATCCAGTTTGCACAGAAGATCGCCCGCCTTCACCTGCGCGCCTTTGCGCAGCGGTTCGGACAGCACGGTGGAGGTGGTTTCGGAGCGGACTTCGACCTGGCGAATAGCCTGCGTCTGCCCGCGCAGTACAACCGCGCTGTCGATGCCGCGGGCGGTGCTGCGCAGGGCAACCACTCGGACGCCTGAATTGTCGGCCTTGTCAGCGTCGGCGGCTTGCGGGGCCACAGCTTCTGCTGCTGCGGCGGTTGTTGCGGATGCATCGGTCGGCTCGGAGACATCAGAGGATGCGGTCTCATCGCTGACCTGCTCGCCACGGGCAAAGGCCAGAAGCGCATCCCGCTCAATCACGGCATAATACAGGCCTGCCGTCACAACAGCAGCAGTCATCAGTGGAATTACACGCATCTTGGGCCTTCCTAATACATAGTCATCCCATTCGGGACATATAGAGCCACTCAACAATCATACCATTAATGGGCATGTTCGGGCGAACTGGCGCTAAGTGATATGGGCGATATAAGTATTGTCCATACTAAACTCTGTAGTTCAGTTCACATTTTTTGCCTTTTTGGAGCGGTTTGTGCCCATACCGGGGTATCAGGGCCACTTGGCTTGGCATCGGTTGCACTGTAAGAGAAGCAGAACACAGGAAACTTTCCGGCGACTGCGGGGGCGGTTGCGGGATCTGCCAGGGACATTTTCATGAGCGACACCGACAGCTTTATCGATGAGGTGACAGAAGAGGTCCGCCGCGATCGCCTGTTCAAGATGCTCAAACGTTATGGCTGGATTGGCGGCATTGCGGTGGTGTTGATCGTCGGTGGCGCCGCCTTGCGCGAATATAACCGGGCCCAGACCGAAGCGGCATCCCAGGCGCTTGGCGATCAGATGATTGCGGCGCTGGACAGTGATGACAGTGCGGCACGGGCGACGGCCCTGGATGCGATCACCGCTGAGACCACAGGTGGCGATACCGTTTTGAAGCTGTTGCAGGCGGGTGCTTTGGCGGATGCCGGAGACCGTGCGGCGGCTGTTGAACGGCTGAATGCGGTTGCGCGCAACGGTGAGATGCCACTGATCTATCGTCACATCGCGACGTTCAAGGCGCTTGGCCTGCAGCAGGAGAGCCTGCCAGCGGCAGATCGCCGGATTCAGTTCGAGGCGCTGGCCCAACCCGGTGCGCCGCTGGCGCTACTGGCACAGGAACAGCTGGCACTGATTGATATCGAAGAGGACAACACAGAAGCCGCCATTACGCGGTTGCAGGAGATTATTGCCTCCGCCGGTGTCACCTCGGACTTGAAAGACCGTGCTTCGCAAGTGATTGTGGCGCTTGGGGGAGCGCTGGAGCCGGTATCGGCGACAGAAGGCTAAGATCAATTCGGCGCCGATTGGCGCCACGACAAACGTGCAGTAAAAGTGCAGTAATGGGGCAGGGCAATGATGGCAGTAACAAGCTTTTGGAGCGCGAGGGGCATTCTGACGGGAACCGCATTGGCGTTGATCCTGTCCGCCTGCGCCGAGCCTGAGGTCATCCTGCGCGGCGAGCGTTTGGATCTGCGCGATGACAGCGTCACGGTTGTCAGCAATGAGACCCGCGCCATTGCGCTGCCTGCAACACGCAACAATGCCAGCTGGCCACAGGGGCCGGGCGTTGAGGGGCTGCGCCCTGTACATCCGGCGTTGGCCGCTGCGCCGCACGCAATCTGGTCCACCTCGATCGGCGACGGTGACAGCCGCCGCCAGCGCATCACCGCGACACCGGTTGTGGGCGATGGGCGTATCTACACGCTGGACAGCGGCGCCAGGGTTTCGGCCGTCAGCCCAGCCGGGGCGTTGCAGTGGCAAAGCGAGTTGTTGCCTGCGTCTGACAGCTCAGGGCAGGCCACCGGTGGCGGTTTGGCCTACGACGGTGGCGTGCTTTATGTCTCGTCCGGCTATGGCGTGCTGACCGCGCTGGATGCGGCCAGCGGAGCAACCATCTGGCGGCAGGAGCTGGAGGCCACCGGCTCCGGTCAGCCCACGGTGCGCGACGGTCTGGTCTATCTGGTGGCCGGAGATGATACCGGCTGGGCGGTACACGCAAAGGATGGTCGTATTGCCTGGCAGGTTCAGGCCACCCCCAGCCCCTCGAACATTCTGGGCGCACCGGCGCCTGCGGTCACCTCTGATCTGGCGATCTTCGCCTTTGGCTCGGGTGATCTGACCGCGACCTTCCGCAAGGGCGGCCTGCGGCGCTGGAACGCCTCCGTGGCGGGTAAGCGGATTGGCCGGACCATTTCCCGGATCAGTGATGTCACCGGCGCGCCTGTTGTGTCCGGCAACCGGATGTATGTGGGCAACCAGTCCGGGCGAACAGCGGCCTTTGACCTTGGCTCCGGCGACCGGTTGTGGACCGCGCCCCATGGGGCGGTGGATCCGGTCTGGGCGGTTGCGGGCAATGTATTCCTGATCAGCGACCTTGGCCAATTGGTGCGGCTGGATGCGGACAGTGGCGCGGCGATCTGGGCCACGAACCTGCCCGGATACCTCAAGGATAAACCCCGCAAACGCGGCGCAGTGGTGGCCCATCACGGGCCAGTTCTGGCTGGTGGTCAGGTGGTGGTGGCCTCCAACGACGGGCTGTTGCGCTTCTTCAGCCCTGAAAGCGGCGCGCTGCTGCGCAGTGTGGCGGTGCCCGGCGGCGCCAGCACCGCGCCCGTTGTGGCGAATGGGACGCTTTATGTTGTCTCCACCAAGGGTGAATTGCACGCTTTCCGATAGCGCTTTGATGCGGTAGGAGAGATTTACGCAGCGATGTGCTCTGGCAGGGCGCGCGCAGATGCGCTATGGGGCGCGTCTGAATCGCAGAAAGTTGGTCTGATGTCTTTTACCCTCGCTATTGTGGGCCGCCCGAATGTGGGCAAATCCACATTGTTCAATCGTCTCGTCGGCAAGCGGCTGGCGCTGGTGGATGACCAGCCCGGCGTCACGCGCGATCTGCGCGAAGGGGAAGCGCGTCTCGGCGACCTGCGCTTTACCGTGGTGGACACCGCCGGTCTGGAAGATGCCACCGACAACTCGCTGGAAGGGCGGATGCGCCGCCTGACCGAGCGGGCGGTTGATATGGCTGATATCTGTCTGTTCATGGTGGATGCCCGCGTTGGCGTGACCCCGGTGGACCAGATGTTTGCAGAGATCCTGCGCAAGAAATCCGCCCATGTGATTCTGGCCGCCAACAAGGCTGAGGGCAACGCCGCCGATGCCGGTGTGCTGGATGCCTGGGGCCTGGGTCTGGGGGAGCCGATCCGCCTGTCCGGTGAGCATGGCGAAGGTCTGAATGACCTTTATTCGCAGCTGATGCCGCTGGCGGATGAGTTTGAAAAACGCGCCGAGGACGACAGCCCCGAGATCGACGTCGTTCTGGACGAAGACGCCGACGAAGACGATCTGTCGGTGCCGATGCCAACCCGCAACAAACCGTTGCAGGTGGCTGTTGTCGGACGTCCCAATGCGGGCAAATCCACCCTGATCAACAAGATTCTGGGTGAGGACCGCCTGCTGACCGGGCCTGAGGCCGGGATCACCCGCGATGCGATTTCGCTTCAGATCGACTGGCAGGATGTGCCGATGCGCATCTTCGATACTGCTGGCATGCGCAAGAAGGCCAAGGTGCAGGAAAAGCTGGAGAAGCTCTCCGTCTCCGACGGTCTGCGCGCGGTGAAATTTGCCGAGGTGGTGGTGGTCCTGCTGGATGCGGCGATCCCGTTTGAACAGCAGGATCTGCGGATTGCCGATCTGGCCGAGCGGGAAGGCCGCGCGGTGGTGGTTGCGGTCAACAAATGGGACATTGAGGATGAGAAGCAGGAAAAGCTGCGCAACCTCAAGGAAGCCTTTGATCGGTTGCTGCCGCAGCTGCGCGGTGCACCACTGATCACGGTTTCGGCGAAGACCGGCAAGGGGCTGGATCGTCTGCACGCAGCGATCATGCGCGCCTATGACGTCTGGAACCGCCGGGTGCCCACCGCGGCGCTGAACCGCTGGCTGACGGGAATGCTGGAACAGCACCCGCCGCCCGCCCCGCAGGGCAAGCGGATCAAGCTGCGCTATATGACCCAGGCGAAGACCCGTCCGCCGGGCTTTGTGGTGATGTGTTCACATCCCGACAAGATGCCCGAGAGCTACAATCGCTATCTGGTCAACGGGCTGCGGCAGGATTTTGATATGCCCGGCTCGCCGATCCGTCTGACGCTGCGCTCGCAGTCGGACAAGAATCCCTACAAGGGTAAGAAGAAGGCGCCGCCGTCGAAGCTGCGCAAACATCTGGAAGGCCGCCGCAACTAAGCGCGCGCCTGTTTCTGGTCAAATTATCAGGCGGCCTCCCACCTTGGGGGCTGCCTTTTTTCATGGCTGGGGCAGGTTTGCGCCTGCGGTATCGGCAGGATTTGACCGCAAGCCATTGGCTTTGCTAGGCTTCACCATAGGTTATTGAAAGATGGGGCGCGTGTCTTGCAGAACTGGGGTGTGACTGGGCCGGGCACAGGGACCGGATCGGCACAGGCAGGGCAGACGCCGGGATATGAACCGTGACGGTTCGGGATATCGCGAGGTTATCGGCCATGTGCTGAGATCTGGCGTCACGGCAGTGTCACACGGCGTCTCTAGGGAACATCCCATGGATTTGAGAGCATATACGCGGACCTATTGCGAGAAAGACAACCGGCTGGCCGCGCTCAGCTATTTCGGGACATTTGCGGTCTATTTCCTCGCGCTGACGGTGGCGATCCGCCACGCTGAGATCTGGTATCTGATGCTGCCTGCGGGGGTGGTTTTTGCCTTTGCGGCGGTGCGGCTTTACGTGCTGCAACATGATACCGGCCATCAGTCGCTGTTTGAAACGCGCCTCCAGAATGAGCTTGCCGGTCATGTGCTGTCGCCCTTCACCTTTGCCCCGTTTGAGGTGATGAAGCAGAACCACAATGAGCATCACGCCTATGTCGGCAATCTGGAGCACCGCGAATCCGGCGAGATCCACACCATGACCCTGCGCGAATGGCAGGCGGCGGGATGGGCGCAGCGATTGGCTTATCGGCTCTATCGCAATCCGCTTGTGCTGGTGCCGTTTGGGGCGGCGTTCACTTATTTTATCCGCTACCGCTGGCCAAAGAACACGCTGCGGTTTGGCGCCTTGGGGGTGGTTCTGCACAACGTCGTCATTCTGCTGCTGCTTGGGCTGCTTTATGCCATTGCGGGGACAACTGGCGTGCTGATCTGGCTGGGATTTTCGTTTCTCGGTGGGATGATCGGTGTGTTTCTGGTCTATCTGCAGCATAATTTTGAAGACACCTATTGGGATCGTCGGCCCGACCTCAATCCGCAGGTTGCAGCGCTTCAGGGGTCCTCCTGTCTCGATTTTGGCTGGTTTTTTGACTTTGCAGTCGCCAATATCACGCTGCATGACATTCACCATTTCAACGCCCGCATTCCCAGCTACCGGCTGCGCCGCTGTCACCATAATCTGCCGCCCGAGATTGCGCCGCGTCGCATTGGATTTGGCGAGGCGATCCGCGCTCTGGGGCTGAAGCTCTGGGACGAAGACCAACAGCGGCTGGTGCCATTCCCACCGGGCAATGCGCAGGGGGCGCTGGCCAGGGCAGCAGGGCGAACCAATACGCAGGAGCCTTCATGACATCCATCGCCAAACTTCCCGGTGTCGGCCCCGCGCTGGCGCGGGTTCTGACTGACCATGGCTACGCCACGATAGAGGCGGTGGCAGGGAAATCGCCGCAGGAGCTGAGCAAAATCCCACGGATCGGCAAGCTGCGCGCGGCGAGATTGTCCGCAGAAGCAAAGAAAGCCCATGGGGAAACCAGCCCAGAGCAA
Source organism: Phaeobacter sp. LSS9 (assembly GCF_003443595.1). Taxonomy (NCBI): domain Bacteria; kingdom Pseudomonadati; phylum Pseudomonadota; class Alphaproteobacteria; order Rhodobacterales; family Roseobacteraceae; genus Phaeobacter; species Phaeobacter sp. LSS9. The sequence goes on along the minus strand of NZ_CP031956.1, from coordinate 1,063,850 downwards.
GGCAAACCTGCCCGCCGTGCCAATGGGGATGCTCCAGCGATGCCGAATGGTGCAGCGCAGGAGCAGCCCGTTGACCGCGCTGAGGCGGAAAAGCTCAGCTCCGCGCTGGCCGCGGCTGAGGCTGCCCGTCGTGCGGCAGAGGCCAAGGCCGAAAAAGCTGTGCTGAAAGCCAAAAAATCCGCGAAGAAAGCCGCTGCGCTTGCTGAGGAATTTGCTGCCGCAAAGGTGAAAGCCAAGGCGAAGGCCAAGCGGGTGAAGGCCAAGGCCAAACGCGCGATTGAGAAGGAAAAGGCCAAGGCGAAGGCCATCCTTGAGGCCAAGCACAACCCGAAGAAAGAGGCACCTAAGAAGGACAGCGGCAAGAAAGACCCATCCAAGAAGGACCCGACCAAGAAGGCGTCAGCCAAGAAAGACGCGGCCAAGAAATCCCTGGCCAAAAAGCAACCTGATCCGGGTGCTGCTGCGAAACCTAAGAAAAAGAAATAGCGCCGCCGGGACGCTATAATGAGAACAAAGAAAAACCGACGCTGTAAGGCGTCGGTTTTTTTACTTTTTATTAATAGGTTGCGCGCAGTTGTTAAACCAACGCCCCCTCCGCCGTCAGGGTCAAACGACCGCCCAGATAGGGGGCCAGAACCTCGGGCAGTTTGACGGAGCCGTCTTCCTGCTGACCGTTTTCCAGCACCGCAATCAGGCAGCGCCCGACAGCCAGCCCAGAGCCGTTCAGCGTGTGCAGATATTCCGGTTTGCCGCCATCGGCCGGTTTAAACCGCGCATTCATGCGACGGGCCTGGAAATCACCGGTGGTGGAGACAGAGGAAATCTCGCGGTAGGTGTTCTGACCGGGCACCCAGGCCTCAATGTCAAAGGTGCGGCGCGCGCCAAAGCCCATGTCCCCGGTGCAGAGCACCACGGTGCGATAGGGCACGCCCAGCTTCTCCAAGAGACCTTCCGCGCAGCGCAGCATCCGCTTTTGCTCATCATCGGATTGGGTCGGATGCACGATGGAAACCATCTCCACCTTCTCAAACTGGTGCTGGCGCAGCATGCCGGAGGTGTCTTTGCCCGCGCTGCCCGCCTCGGAGCGGAAGCAGAGCGTATGGGCTGTCATGCGGATCGGCAGGGCGGCCTCGTCCAGCGTGTCGCCCGCGACGGAATAGGTCAGCGGCACCTCGGAGGTGGGCACCAGCCACCAGCCATTGGTGGTCTGATAGCTGTCATCGCCGAATTTGGGCAGCTTATCGGTGCCATACATCGCCTCATCACGCACCAGTACCGGGGAGTTTACCTCGGTGAGGCCGTTCTCATCGACATGGGTGTCGACCATGAACTGCGCCAGCGCGCGGTGGATGCGGGCCACGGCGCCCTTCAGCAGGACAAAGCGGGAGCCGGAGATCTTCGCGGCGGTTTCAAAGTCCATCGCCGCCGCGACGCCCTTGATCTCAAAGTGTTCTTTGGGGTCGAAGGTGAAATTGGGGATCGCCCCCCATTTGCTGACCTCGACATTGTCGTCCTCATCCGCGCCCGCTGGCACGTCCTCGGCCGGCAGGTTGGGAATGCGGGCCAGCACGTCGGTGAGCTTGGCGTCCAGCTCCTTGGCCTCGGTCTGCAGGGCGGCGACTTCGGCTTTCTTGCCGGCCACCTCGGCGCGCAGACGTTCGAATTCGGCGTCATCCCCCTTGGCCTTGGCCGCGCCAATGGCCTTGGCCGCCTTGTTCTGATCGGCCTGCGCGGTTTCAGCCGCCTGGATCTTGGCCCGGCGGGATTCATCCAGCGCCAGGATGTCAGAAGACATCGCCGCATCCCCACGCCGCGCCAAAGCGGCGTCAAAAGCGGCAGGGTTCTCGCGGATCGCGCGGATGTCATGCATGGGGGTGCTCCTAAAGCGTTGAATCAGTGCCGCCAGCATATGCCGGATGGGGGCGGGAAGGGGAAGGGGGCGCTAGTGGTTGGCGAACTTATTCGCTCACTTGTGTCTTCCATGAAAGGGGAAGTGGCAGAGGTCCAGTTTGATCATAAGGTCGTTGTAGAGAGAGTGGGTTACACCGTCGTCAGAACTATATGGTGACCAAGACTTAAATCCTTTTTCAGACAATTTACGTAACAGGTCATCCGCGCGCTCGGCCTCTCCGTCATCTTTTGCATACTCCAATTCCATCCTAAGTTCAGAAATGCTGCCAGTTCTGTTTGGGCTAGTATAGCGTTCCGGGAGTTTGGTATCACTCGTGCCGAAAATCGTATTCATCTGGATGTTGTCGCCGAGGCTGAATACACCTGATAAATCAGCAGCTGAGACATTAAGCCCCCGCAGAGTTGCCCATCCAAGATTATTATAGTGAATCGGGCCTGCCGACCGGTTAAGTGTCGCGTGTGCTAGGTTCGCGCCTGTCAGATCACAATCCAGAAATCTTGAATAGTTTAGAGTGCAGTAGCTCAACTCAGCGCCTTGGAAATTCGCCCTCGTAAAATTAGCGCCCTCAATGAGACTGTGGTGGAACATCGCTCCAGAATAATCGCGTGTAGCGAAGTCGGCACCAGAAAGATTGCAACTGCGCAGGTCCAGTCTGAAGCGCAGCAAAGCTTCTGCTTGTTTTCCCTTCTGTCCACGTCGGCCAATTGCTTTTATGGCCATTTGGATGTCGTCCCTCAATGGCGGAACTCTTTCCAGCTTCCCTGTGGGGCTGGGATCGTCACAGGGCACGTTATTTCGGACATAGGCACAAAGGATTTCCACAATCTGGATGTGAAATTCCAAATTCTCTTTCGCCAGTCTCTCCAGCGCTAAGATCGACCCAATTCGGACTTCGATGTTTGGTTTGGTGATTTCCGCCATGATCGGCTTTTTCAGATCCGGCTCACCATTCGCATCATCTTCATAGAGCAAAGCACCTTCGGAATCCTGTCTTTGCTGCTTCACCGTCTTCTCAGCCCCCAAACCCTCAACGGCCTTGTTGATCCTGTCGGTGATCAGCCCCTGTTCGGTGGCCGTCGTGTTTCGTTCATTCGTCCACACCCGGATTGAGGCAAAGAATATGGTGGCGGAGCCTGCGAGTATGGCGACGAGGATGCCGATGCTGTGAGCGAGAAAGCGTAGCGCTTCGGCCTGCGGCTCTGCTTTGGCAAGTTCGTTCCCCAGAAGATCGACAAGGCGACGCACGCTCAGCCCGATTTCGACCAGATAGAAGGTCATCGCGAGGACAAAGAGCAGACTAACCACGATCAGCAGCGCCATGACGTAGTGCTGGCGCAGCCAAGCCAATAGTTGCGGGAGTGTGGTGGGCTTAAGGCTGATTGCCCAGAGCAGCGCGTAGACGCCACCGCAAAGCGCAATGAAGGTGAATAACAGCGGGTGGCTGACGATGGTCAGATAGGTATCCAGCACTAAAATAGCCTCGATATAAATATGCGATCACCCTCTCGCCGCGCCTGCATCGGGTCAACGGCGTTTGCGGTATCAGATAAGGCTCCCTTAGCCTTGCAAGTGGCCCTTTCTGCGCATAGGTTCCCCTGCAAAATTAAGGGCGTCTCAAGCGCCTGTCACACAGAAGGAATATCCCATGGAAGGTGGCGCACTCGCCCAATTTCTCCCGCTCATTCTGATCTTTGGTATCATGTACTTCCTGCTGATCCGTCCGCAGCAGAAAAAGCTGAAGACGCATCAGTCGATGGTCGAAGCACTGCGCCGTGGCGATCAGGTGGTGACCCAGGGTGGCATCATCGGCAAGGTGGCCAAGGTCAAGGATGACGGCGAAATCGAAGTGGAAATCGCCGAGGGTGTGAAAATCCGCGTGATCAAAACCACCATCGCACAGGTTCTGAACAAGACCGAGCCGGCAGCGTAAGTAGCCCCGCTTAACCAACTGAAAAGGCAGGGCAATGCTGCAAATTGATCTCTGGAAGCGGGTTCTCATCTGGCTGGTCTGTGTGACCGGCCTTTTGCTTGCCCTGCCAAATGCGTTTTACACGCGCGTCGAGCAGGCCAACGACGCCGCCGCCGAAATAATCGCCAAGGGCGAGAGCCCCGAGCGGCTGGAGGTGGCGGGCCAATGGCCGTCCTTCATGCCGTCGTCGCTGGTCAACCTCGGCTTGGATCTGCGCGGTGGTGCGCATCTTCTGGCCGAGGTGAAGGTCGCCGACGTCTATGGCGCGCGTATGGATGCGCTCTGGCCTGAGGTGCGTGACGCGCTGCGGCCCGAGCGTGGTGAGGTCGGCACCTTCCGCCGCCAGCAGGCACCGGAGGGGCAGATTCGTTTGAAGATCTCCAAGCCCGAGGGCATGGCCCGCGCGCTGGAGGTTGTGCGTGGTCTGGCCAATCCGATCACCAGCCTGACCGGGGCCGGGGCCACCGATATCACCGTGTCCGGGAGCGGGGACATTCTGACCGTGGAGCTGAGCGAGCAGGAAAAGCTGGCCTCTGATGATCGCACGGTGCGGCAAGCGCTGGAAATCATCCGCCGCCGGATTGACGAGGTGGGCACGCGCGAGCCGACCATTCAACGCCAGGGCAGCGATCGGATCCTGATTCAGGTGCCGGGCATCGGGTCGGCGTCTGAGCTGAAGGAAATCATCGGCACCACCGCTCAGCTGACCTTTAACCCGGTTGTGGGCCGTGGCAGCGATGCAGACTCCAATGCGGGCGTGGGCAACAAGGTTGTGCCGTCGCTTGATGAGGACGGCGTGTTCTACACCGTCGAGGCCGCACCGGTTGTGACCGGTGAGGAACTGGTGGACGCGCAGCCGTCGTTTGATCAGAATGGCCGCCCGGCTGTCAGCTTCCGCTTCAACACCACAGGGGCGCGCAAGTTCGGCGACTACACGGCGGAGAACATCGGCTCTCCCTTTGCGATTGTACTGGATGAAGAGGTGGTCTCCGCCCCGGTCATCCAGGCCCATATCGCAGGTGGCTCAGGTATCATCACCGGCAATTTCACCATCGAGGAAAGCACCAATATGGCGATCCTGCTGCGTGCCGGTGCCCTGCCTGCGGGGCTGGAATTCCTGGAAGAGCGTACGATCGGCCCGGAACTGGGTCAGGACAGCATTGATGCCGGTAAGGTTGCGACGATTGTCGCCTTTGTCGGGGTGCTGGTCTTCATGGCGCTAAGCTATGGTCTGTTTGGCCTCTTTGCAAATGTCGCGCTGATCCTCAACATCGGCCTGATCTTTGGCGCGCTGAGCCTGATTGGCGCAACGCTGACCCTGCCGGGGATTGCGGGTATCGTTCTGACGGTAGGTATGGCGGTCGACGCCAACGTGCTGATCTTTGAACGGATCCGGGAGGAGCTGAAGGCTGGTCGTGGTCCTGCACGGGCCATTGATGAGGGCTACTCCAAGGCGCTGAGCGCCATTCTGGACGCCAATATCACCACCTTCATCACGGCGGTGATCCTGTTTGCCATGGGCTCCGGCCCGGTGCGCGGCTTTGCGATCACGCTGGGGCTGGGGATCATGACGTCCGTCTTCACCGCGATCTTTGTGACGCGGGTGATCATTGTGATGTGGTTTGAACGGCGTCGTCCGAAAACGATCGAGGTGTGAGATGCGGCTGAAACTTATTCCCGAAAGTACCTCGTTTGATTTCTTCAAGCGCTGGAAACTGTGGCTGGGCATCTCTGCCCTGATGATCGTCGTGGGTTTTGCCTCCTTTGCCTTGCAGGGGCTGAACTTCGGCATTGATTTTCGGGGCGGTACAACCATCCGCACCGAAAGCACCACGGACATTGACGTGGGCAGCTACCGGACTGCGCTGGAGCCGCTGGAGCTGGGTGACATCACCATCAGCGAGGTGTTTGATCCGACATTTGCCGAGGATCAGCATGTCGCCATGGTGCGTATTCAGGCGCAGGCTGATGGCGAGTCGATCTCTGGTGAGGTGATTGCCGAGGTGAATGCCGCGCTGGATGCGGTGGCGCCGGGCATCAAATTCGTGTCGGTGGAGTCCGTCGGGCCGAAGGTCTCGGGCGAGCTAGTGCAGACGGCAGTCCTGGCGGTTGCGCTCGCGATTGGCGCGGTTCTGATCTACATCTGGCTGCGCTTTGAATGGCAGTTTGCGCTGGGGGCCGTCGCGGCGCTGGTGCATGATGTGGTGCTGACCATCGGTGTCTTCTCCGAACTCCAGATCAAGTTCGACCTGGCGATCATCGCAGCGCTGCTGACCATCGTCGGCTATTCGCTGAACGATACTGTGGTGGTGTTTGACCGGGTGCGCGAAAACCTGCGTCGCTACAAGAAGAAGCCGCTGGCCGAGGTGCTGAACATCTCGATCAACGAGACTCTCAGCCGGACCGTGATGACCTCGGTGACCACCTTACTGGCGCTGATCTCGCTTTATGTGCTGGGCGGGGATGTGATCCGAGGCTTTGTCTTTGCGATGATCTGGGGCGTTATCATCGGCACCTATTCGTCGATCTTCGTGGCCTCCACCATCCTGTTGTGGCTGGGCGTGAAGCGTGACTGGACGAAGCCATCGAACACCACCGGCAACCAGTTCGCCAATATCGACGCCTGAGCCGCCGCTTAGGTATGACATGTCAGAGGCCGCGTCCCGCCGGGATGCGGCCTCTTTTTATGGGTCTCAGCCGGGCTGGTATTTTGTCAGGGGGACGGACATGTTATGCAGCCGGGCAGGGCGCCGCGCCACGCGCCCACCGCCGACCACGAACAGAGGATGCACGCCATGCGGTTGAACGAAGTTGCCTATACGGACGCCCTGCCTATCGACGGCTACGGCCCGGGTTTTTTTCGCGTGGGCGGTGAGGTGTTTCACGGTTCTATCCTGACCGGGGCAATGGGGACCACTGGCTGGGGCGGCTATGAGGACGCTGGCCCGCTGTTGGCACTTGTCGGCGAGGTGGATGTGCTGTTCATCGGCACCGGCGCCGAGGTCGCGCATATTCCGGCCAGCCTGCGTCGGCAGCTGGAAGGGGCCGGAATTGGGGTTGAGGCGATGAACTCTCCCGCGGCCTGCCGGACCTATAACGTCCTCCTCTCAGAAGGGCGCCGGATCGCCCTTGCGGCGCTTGCGGTCTGATCACCTGTCCATGATGGAAACAGGCTTGATCTGGCGCAAGGACAGGCCGCGCGGGATCGGGTTTTTCGACCAAGAACCAAAGAGGTAGGCGGATTTCATGACAGTGACCATTGCAGGGCTGAGCATCGCGCGCGGCGGCGTGCCCGTGCTGGAAGGGGTGAGCTTTGTGCTGACGCCCGGGCGGGCACTGATCCTGCGGGGGCCGAATGGCTGTGGCAAGACCACGCTGCTGCGCACCATTGCCGGGCTGCAACCGCCGCTTGCCGGTGAGGTGACAATGAACGGGACCGGCGAGGGCGACGATATCGCCTATGCAGGCCACGCCGACGGGATCAAGCTGACCCTGACGGTGGCGGAAAACCTGAAGTTCTGGGCGGCGATCTTTGCTACGGATGAGATCGACAACGCGCTGGATGCCTTTGATTTGCGGTCCCTGCGTGATCGGCAGGCCGGGGCGCTTTCTGCCGGGCAGAAACGCCGTCTGGGGCTGGCGCGGTTGATGGTCACCGGGCGGCGTTACTGGATATTGGATGAGCCGACGGTCAGTCTGGACCGGGCCTCGGTGCAGCAGTTTGCGAATGTTGTGCAGGGCCATCTTGCGGGTGGCGGTGCGGCGTTGATTGCCACCCATATCGACCTTGGCCTTGACGGCGACACGCTGGACGTCAGCCGGTTTCGCGCCAAGCTGCCGGATCTGGACAATTTCGACGGAGCCTTCCTGTGAGGGCGCTGTTGCTGCGCGACCTGCGGCTGGCCTTGCGCGCGGGCGGCGGCTTTGGCCTGGGGCTGGCGTTTTTCCTGATTGTTACAGTGCTGGTGCCGTTTTCGGTCGGACCGCAGTCAGAGCTGCTGGGCCGCATTGCCCCCGGTGTGCTGTGGCTTGGTGCGCTCTTGGCCTGCCTGTTGTCGCTGGACCGGCTGCTGGCGCTGGACTGGGAGGATGGCACATTGGATCTGATGGCCACCGCTCCGCTGCCGCTGGAAGCGGTGGTGACGATCAAGGCGCTGGCCCATTGGATCACCACCAGCCTGCCGCTGGTGCTGGCGGCGCCTGTGCTGGGCGTGCTGCTCAACCTGCCGACCGAAGGCTTTCTGTGGCTGGTTGTCTCGCTTCTGCTGGGCACGCCTGCACTGTCGGTGATCGGCACCTTTGGCGCCGCACTCACAGTGGGGCTGAAGCGGGGCGGGCTGTTGATGTCGCTCTTGGTGCTGCCGCTTTACGTGCCGACGTTGATCTTCGGCGCAGAGGCCGCGCGGCGGGGTGCCGCGGGTATGGCGGTGGAGACGCCGTTGTTGATGCTGGCCGGTATTTCGGCCGCCACGCTGGCGCTGCTGCCCTTTGCCAGCGCCGCCGTCCTGCGCGTCAATTTGCGCTAGGATGAATGAATTGAGATCCCTTCAAGCAAGAGCTAAATAGCCACTATGTCGATCTGGGAATACGCCAATCCAAAGAAGTTTCTGACCACGTCGGAACGGGTGATGCCTGCACTGTGGGTCTCAGCCGCTGTGCTGTGCACGGTCGGGCTGATCTGGGGGTTCTTTTTCACGCCTGATGACTACCGTCAGGGGTCTACCGTCAAAATCATCTTCCTGCATGTGCCCGCAGCACTGATTGCGATCAATGCTTGGTTCATGATGCTGGTCGCCTCGCTGATCTGGGTGGTACGTCGCCATCACGTGAGCGCGCTGGCGGCGAAGGCTGCGGCCCCCATCGGGGTGGTGATGACGCTGATTGCGCTGATCACCGGGGCGCTTTGGGGGCAGCCGATGTGGGGCACCTGGTGGGAATGGGATCCGCGGCTGACCTCCTTTCTGGTGCTGTTCCTGTTCTACCTTGGCTACATCGCCCTCTGGGAGGCGATTGAGGACCCAGATACTGCCGCTGATCTGACCTCCATCCTATGTCTGGTCGGCTCGGTCTTTGCGGTGCTCAGCCGCTATGCGGTCAACTTCTGGAACCAGGGGCTGCATCAAGGGGCCTCGCTGTCGCTGGACAAGGAGGAGAATGTGGCGGATGCGTTCTCCAACCCGCTGTATGTTTGTATGGTTGGCTTTGGTCTCTTGTTTCTGGCGCTGGTGCTCTATCGCACCGGCACAGAGATCCGCGCCCGTCGGATGCGCGCCCTGATGCTGCGGGAAAGGATGCAAGCATGATGCCGGATCTTGGAAAATATGCGGTTGAGGTACTGTCCTCTTATGCCGCTTCCCTGTTGCTATTGTTGGCGCTGCTGCTGATGACATTTGCTCGTGGCCGCCGCGTGCGGCGACAGATGCAGGAGATGGAGCAGCAGATGCAAAGCCAGGGAGGACCGCGCCGTGGCTAAGATCTCTCCTGTGATGGCGCTGCCCGTTCTGGTCTTTGGCAGTTTTGTTGCGCTGGCCTTTGCTGGCATGTTTCGCAACGATCCAGAAAGCCTGCCATCTGCGCGTGAAGGGCAATCGGCGCCGCCGGTTGTGCTGACCAGCTTTGCTGACGACCCCGGATTTGATGATGCGACCTTGCGTGACGGCACTGTAAAACTGGTGAATTTCTGGGCCAGCTGGTGCGGCCCCTGCCGGGTGGAACATCCGAGCCTTGACGCCTTGTCCGAGGAAGGGCTGGCGATCTATGGCGTCAACTACAAGGATCAAGAAGACAATGCGGTTGGGTTCCTTGAGGAGCTGGGCAACCCCTATCGTGCCATTGGCCGGGATGAGGCCGGCCGGATGGCGCTGGACTGGGGCGTCTATGGCGTGCCGGAAACCTATGTGATCGACGGTGAGGGGACCATTATCCTGCGCTTTGCCGGTCCCATTACGCAGCGGGTGATCGACACCACCCTGCGCCCGGCGCTGGAGCGTGCGGCGCAGAACTGATGCGGGCCCGCTGCTCCGCAAGGCAGGCGGCGGAAAATCGACCCAAGCGGGGCCATTTTTGGCTCCGCTTTTTGGTGTCAGCCAAGTGAATAGGTGCGGAAGATCTGCTCATCGTGGATCAGCTCGCCCAGGCGCTCAAAGTCGCCCCGTTCCGCACGCCAGGTCAGATAGGCGTTCTGGGCTTCGCTGCTTTCCCAGATCTGAAAAATCACCATCTCTTCGCGCTCTGGGGCCAGCAGCAGATGCGCCTCGATACAGCCGGGAAACGCGCGGGTTTCCGGCATCATGGCCTGGGTTGCTGCGACCAACTCCTCGAACAGGCTGGGCACTGCTTTTACGGTGACAACAATTGCTTCTTTTTCAGGGGTCTTGGTCACGGGCTGTCCGTTTGTGGTTGTTGTTCTGCCGGGGGTGGCAGTGTGTGTTGGTGGCGACTGTCGCAAAGAAAGGGTACGGCGGAGTGCCCACCATCAACATGAATGCTAGACCGCTGAACAGTGCGCCGTCCAGATGGAAGTTGACGTAAGGGAAATTGCCATTGCCGATGCTCTTTAAGCGGGTGCAGGGAGCGGGTCATTTAACGGGAACAAAAACGGGCACCGCAATGGCGCCCGTTTTCTGTGTTAGGGTCGCAGGAAACCTGCGCCGGTTTTACGATTTGGCGAGGTTGCGCAGCACGTAGTGCAGCACGCCACCGTGTTCGATATATTCAATTTCCGGCGCGGTATCGATGCGGCACTTCAGGGTGATGGTCTTGGTTGTGCCATCGCCATAGGTGATGTCGCAGGAGACCTCTTCCTGAGGTTTGATGGTATCCAGACCGTGGATCGAGACGGTTTCATCCCCGGTGAGGTTCAGCGATTTGCGGGTGTCGCCGCCGGTGAACTCAAACGGGATAACGCCCATGCCAACCAGGTTGGAGCGGTGGATCCGCTCAAAGCTCTCGGCGATGACAGCCTTGACGCCCAGCAGGGCTGTACCCTTGGCCGCCCAGTCGCGCGAGGAACCCGCGCCATACTGCTCACCACCGAAGACCACCAGCGGGATACCCTGTTCCTGATAGGCCATGGAAGCCTCGTAGACAGAGGTCTGCTGACCATCGGGGCCTTTGGTATAGCCACCTTCGACACCGTCCAGCATCTCGTTCTTGATGCGGATATTGGCAAAGGTGCCGCGCATCATGATCTCGTGGTTGCCACGACGCGAACCGTAGGAGTTGAACTCACGCGGTTGCACCTGACGGTCCAGCAGATACTGGCCAGCCGGGGTGGTGGTTGCAAAGGAACCTGCGGGCGAGATGTGGTCGGTGGTGACCATATCGCCAAGGATCAAGAGCGGTTTTGCGTCCTTGATGTTGGAGATGGTGCCCGGCTCAGAACCCATACCCTGGAAGTAGGGCGGGTTCTGGATGTAGGTGGAGGCTGCAGGCCAGTCGTAGGTTTCTGCATCGGTGGTTTCCACCGCCTGCCACTTCTCGTCACCTTTGAACACATCGGCATATTTCGACAGGAAGGCTTCGCGGGTCACGGTCGCTTCGACCAGATCTGCGATCTCCTTCTGGCTCGGCCAGATGTCTTTCAGGTAGACGTCATTGCCGTCCTTGTCCTGTGCGATCGGATCCGTCGCCAGATCAATATCCATGGTGCCCGCCAGCGCATAGGCGACAACCAGCGGCGGCGAGGCCAGGTAGTTGGCGCGCACATCAGGGCTGATGCGGCCTTCGAAGTTGCGGTTGCCGGACAGGACGGAAGTCGCGACCAGATCACCCTCGGCGATGGCGTCTGACAGCTCCTGCTGGATCGGGCCGGAGTTGCCGATACAGGTGGTGCAGCCATAGCCGACCAGGTTGAAGCCGACCTTATCCAGATCTTCCTGAAGGTTTGCGGCCTCTAGATAGGCGGAAACCACCTGCGAGCCGGGCGCAAGCGAGGTTTTGACCCAAGGTTTGCGATCCAGACCCAATGCTGCGGCCTTGCGCGCCACAAGGCCCGCACCGATCATCACGTAAGGGTTGGATGTGTTGGTGCAGGAGGTGATCGAGGCGATCACGACCTTGCCGCTTTCCATGGTGTAGTCTTCGCCTTTGACGGCGACTTCCTTGCCCATGGGACGCTTAAAGGTCTCTTCCATTTCCTTGCGGAACGCAGCCTTGGCGCCCGTCAGGGCAACATAGTCCTGCGGGCGTTTCGGGCCGGAGATCGCAGGCACGATGGTGCCCATGTCGAGGCTCAGCGTGTCGGTGTAGATCGGAGCATAATCCGCATCGCGCCAGAAGCCGTTTTCCTTGGCGTAGGCTTCGACCAGCGCGATACGATCTTCGTCGCGGCCGGTGTTGCGCAGGTAGCGGATGGTCTCATCATCAATCGGGAAGAAGCCACAGGTCGCACCATATTCGGGCGCCATGTTGGCGATGGTCGCACGATCCGCCAGCGGCAGCGTGTCCAGACCCTTGCCGTAGAATTCCACGAACTTGCCAACCACACCTTTGGCGCGCAGCATTTCCACAACCTTCAGCACGAGGTCGGTGCCGGTGGTGCCCTCGACCATGGCGCCGGTCAGCTCAAAGCCGATAACCTCAGGGATCAGCATGGAGATCGGCTGACCCAGCATCGCGGCCTCAGCTTCGATACCGCCTACACCCCAGCCGAGAACGGCAGCGCCGTTGACCATGGTGGTGTGGCTGTCGGTACCGACCAGCGTGTCAGGGTAGGCAACCATATCGCCGTTCTGATCCTCATCCGACCAGATGGTCTGGGCGAGATATTCCAGGTTCACCTGATGGCAGATGCCGGTGCCCGGAGGCACAACGCGGAAATTGTTGAACGCGCCCTGGCCCCATTTCAGGAACTGGTACCGCTCCATGTTGCGTTCGTATTCGCGGTCGACATTCATCTGGAACGCGCGCGGGTTGCCGAATTCGTCGATCATGACGGAGTGGTCGATGACCAGATCAACCGGGTTCAGCGGGTTGATCTTCTGGGCGTCGCCCCCCAGCGCCTTGATGCCGTCGCGCATGGCGGCGAGATCCACAACGGCGGGAACACCGGTGAAATCCTGCATCAGCACGCGGGCCGGACGATAGGCGATTTCGCGCGGGTTCTTGCCGCCGTTGGCGCCCCATTCGGCAAAGGCCTTGATGTCGTCAGTGGAGACGGAGAAGCCGCCATCCTCAAACCGCAGCATGTTTTCCAGCACCACTTTCAGGGCGGCGGGCAGTTTGGCAAAATCGCCAAGGCCGGCCTCGGTGGCTGCGGGGATCGAGTAATATGAGATCGACTTGCCACCCGCGCTCAGCTTGCGGCGCGTCTTGGCATTGTCCTGTCCGACGGTGATAGGCATGTTTGGCCTCCCTCTGGGATGTGAATACAGGGAATTCGCTACCGGCTATCTGCAACAGGTCGGGCGTGCATTCAATAGCTGAAACGCCGCAGGCTGCATTTTTGTATGCAATAGTACACAAAATTTGCACCAACGTCGCATTTCGCCTCAAATCGCCCTGCGCACGACGGTCTCAAGAATGATTGATTGGTCATTTCAGCCGGCCGCCGCTACATCGGTAGATCAGAGCAAAAAGGGTTCGTTGCATGAAATTTTTCGCATCGCTTGTCATGGCCGCGTGGATGGCGCTGCCAGTTGGGGCCGCCGCCCAGAGCGGTGGACCGGCCACGGATCTGGTGGTGGTGGAGCTGTTCACCTCGCAGGGCTGCTCCTCCTGTCCGCCAGCCGATGCGTTGTTACAGCAGCTGACAGCGCGGTCGGATGTGCTGCCCCTGGCGCTGCATGTGGATTATTGGGACTATATCGGCTGGAAAGATCAGTTCGCCCACCCGGCCCACACCCGCCGTCAGAAAGGCTACGCCCATGAAGGTGGCCGTCAGATGGTCTACACACCGCAGATGATCGTGAACGGTCAGGACGATGTGGTCGGTGCGAATGCCATGAAGCTGAGCGAGACCATCGCCGCGCATCAGGCACGCCCAACCCCGGTTGCGATCACCATCGACGGCACCCAAAGCGGCACGGGCGGGATCGCTGTAGAACTGCGCCGCGCCGATGTCGCACCGGTGCTGTCCGGTCCGATTTCGGTACAACTGGTGCGCTATGCGCCGCTGAAAACGGTCGATATCTCCCGTGGAGAATTGGCGGGCCGACGCCTGGATTATGCGAATGTGGTGGAGCAGATTGACCGCGTGGCGGACTGGGACGGGCAGGGCACATTGCAGCTGACGGTGACGCTGACCGATACGCGTCCGGCGGCATTGCTGGTTCAGCAAGCGCCCTATGGTGCCATCCTTGCCGCGGCGACACTCAACTAAGCGGCATCTTGGGGTCAGTCGGAGCTGGACCTTTGACCTGTCGGCGAGGATTTCGGGATCGGCACATAGGGTTTCCAGCGCCGATGAACCCAGAACCATTGCCCCATGTGCTGGCGCACCAGATCCTCCAGCCGTTTGCAGACGGTGGTTGTCATGGTGACCGGATCAGAGGGGGCAATCTCCTCCTGCACGATAATTTCAAAATCGAGGCCGTTGGGCTGGCGAATGGCATAGACCGGGATCATCGCGGCGTTGTATTTCAGCGCCAGTTCTGCCGGCACAATGGACGTCACGGCGGGTTCACCGAAGAAATCGATGTTGACCCCGCCATGGGCGTGCAGATCCGCGACAATCGCAATGATGCCGCCCTGTTTCAGGTGACGGACCATTTCCATCATGCCGCGTTTGCCCTGTTCGAACATCGGCTTGCCGGTTTTTTCAATTGCTTGAACGTAGTGGTCGTTGAAATAGGGGTTGGCCATCCGGCGATAGAGCGCCCCCATGGAAAAGCCGCGCCGGATCAGGTTGGCGCGGGCGGCGTCGTAATTGCCGAAATGGCCGGTGACCAGAATGACCGGTCGCCCCTCCGCGCGGGCGCGCTCCAGCGCGGGCAGGCCGGGGCCGGAAACCGGCGCCGCCCAGGCGCGCTCCAGAAACGGCTGTCCGGCATAGAGCTCGGCGACGACACGGCCGATATTGTCACTCACCTCATCGCAAAGCCGCGCGACATCCGCCTCCGGCAGCTCAGGACAGGTGAGCGCAAGATTATCACGGATCCGATTGTGAAACCCCACCAGAGGGGAAGCCTTGCGCATCACCCAGCCCATTGCCGGAATACGCTTTTCATAGGGGATCAGCCCAAGCGCCCCGATAAGACCACGCAGAGCCAGATTGCTGGCGTAGTAACTGGCGCGACGGCCTGGGGACAGGGTGGAGGGATCGACGGGCATGTCCGGAGGGCCTGCAATTGGAGAGACAATATCGCCGCGACCATAAACGGCAGCGCAGAGAGGCACAAGCAAGCCCGGCGGTGATCCGCAGTTGCGGGCCGCGCTCAGCGGAACTGCGTCCCTGACGGCGGCGGGGTATCAAGGCCACATGCCAGCGATGCCAAGTCTCAGCTACGGATCAGCAGACAAGGCGCGGGCCGGGGTGCTGATCCGTTGGCAGGGCGCCTTCGATCACTGCGGTATCCGTTGAGGTCCCGTCTCAGAGCGGTGGCGCAGATGGGCGTGGTCGGGCATCAGTTATCTCTAGGGCTGTCGACATATGTGTGCGACCGCAGGCAGGAAGGCACAGGCCAATGCGGAGACCTGATCGCGCGGGCTTACTCTTCTTCTTCATCCTCGGCTGAGCGAAGTTCGACCTCACCGGAGTTCACAAGCTCCCGCAGGGCGTTGACGATGGTGCTCATGGCGCCTTCTCCGACACTGCGCTTGACCTTGCCGCGCTCGCTCACCTCTTCGCGGATGTTGTTGGCCATGCGGCTGGACATATTGGCCAGCATGAATTCGCTGGTTTCGACATCTTCTTCGTCGGTGGCAAAGGCGATGGCCGTGACCAGATCCTGCTGCGCCAGAACACGGGCGATTTTTGGCACGTCCACCGGGCTTACCCGCTGGGCGATCAGCGCATAGGTGAAGATCGATTTGCGCACGTCGCCGGCAAATTCCTCGTCTTCTTCGTCCAGCGCGGTCAGCACCTCGTCGCGTTTGCCGGCGGCCGCCTGGGTCAGGATGGCGCCCATGCGCTGGCCCGGGGTCTCGTCAAAGGCGACCTCCGGCCGCGCCTCAATCTGCGCGGCGAGGGACAGGCCGATGCGATCGACGGTATCCGGGGTCACGGCGGCGGTCTGGCTGACGGCATAGGTGATGCGGCGGGCGACCGGGCCAGGCAGGTGGATCAGCATCTGCGCCGCCTTTGTGGTGTCCAGCTTCGATAGGAGAACGGCGGCGACCTCGGTGCTTTCGGCCTCTGCCAGCTCGGCGAGATCCTCTGGCGGCAGGGCGCGCAGACGCTCCCATGGGTCGCCAAACTGGCGCACGCCCGCTTCCTTGCGCAGGCGACTCGCGGTCTGGCGGCTGATCTTGCCCTCCATCGCGGAGAGCGCACCGGCCAGCCCGTTGGGAAAGGACAATCCGACATTGTCCAGCATTTCGGCAAATTCACCGGCCACCTCATGTAGGGTGTCGCGGTCGATCAGCCCCATGCGGCCCATCTGCTGTGTCAGTTCGATCTGAAGATCATCGGGCAGCGATTCCAGCGGAATATCGGCCCCTTCATTCAGCAGCAGGCGCACCACGATGGCGGCCTTCGCCTTGCCGCTGAGTTTGGATTTGGCAGCAGGTAGACCGCCGCCACCCATGGCAGGCATATCCAGCGCGCCACCACCCATGCCGCCCATGCCCAAGTCACCACCGCCGAAATCGCCGCCCAGATCCATACCGCCGAGCGGAGCCGGGGCGGAAAAATCACCCAAATCATCTGAGGAGGCCGCCATGGGAAGCGCCAAAGCATTTTCATTCTGCATTTATGAGCCCTAGCCAAAAAGATTCTCTTTCTGTTGTCTCCAATCTAGGGGCAAAGCAGTAAATAAATGCTGAAAATCAGTAGCTTTGCGTCTGTCCGGACAAAAGAGCGTCCCGCAGGGAGACTTCGGCCCAGCTGTCGCTGCCTCCGGTGGCGCGGATGATCTTCCACTGTTCCAGCGCAAGCCCGTATTTTCCTTCGGTTACAAACCCTTGACCCATGTAGGAGCGCGCAAGGTGGTTCTGCGGATCCTGCGCGATGGCCTGAGTGTAATAGGACATCGCCTGATCGGGATAGCCCTGCTTACGATAGGTAAAGCCCCAATAGGTCAGCACCCGGCTATCCGTTTGGTCAGGCATCGCGGCCAGTACCGCCTGCGCGTCGCTGTAGCGCCCGGCATAGGCGAGTTCGCGCACCGCATCATACATCTC
Source organism: Phaeobacter sp. LSS9 (assembly GCF_003443595.1). Taxonomy (NCBI): domain Bacteria; kingdom Pseudomonadati; phylum Pseudomonadota; class Alphaproteobacteria; order Rhodobacterales; family Roseobacteraceae; genus Phaeobacter; species Phaeobacter sp. LSS9. Next base: position 1,046,688 of record NZ_CP031956.1, on the reverse strand, counting down.
ATCCGGGTCCAGGGAGGATTGCTCTGGTGCAACGCAACGCTGTTTCTGATCGTCCCAGACCTTCGCGCCCTTGCAGGTTTTGGTGGTGTTGGTCGGTTTTGGCGCCGCGCTGTCACCGCTTCCGGCGGCAAATGCGCCGCTGGCAAATGCCGCAGAGAGCACCAGCGCGGTTAGGGTCGCGCAGCTGGCGCGCATCGCAGATGCAGGCAGAGAGCGGGCATGGGGGGCATTATGTGTCAGCATGGCAGGCATCAGTTTGTCCTTTTGTCGCGCGCGCCGCAGCTCTGCGGCCTTTTGGATCGCTCCACCTTAGACGGTTGGCCGCAACCGCGCGATAACAAGACGGTGAGACGTGATCCCAGCACTGTATGACTATAGAAAAAGGGCCGCCCTGTCGCTGACAGAACGGCCCCTTGTTGTGGTTGCTGGTGAACTCCGGCTTAGGCGCCAAACACCCGCTTGAAGATCGTGTCGACATGTTTGGTATGATACCCCATGTCGAATTTCTCGTTGATCGCCTCTTCGCCGAGGGCGGCAACCACATCAGCATCCGCCAGCAGCAATTCGCGGAAATCAACGCGATCTTCCCAGACTTTGAGGGCGTTGCGCTGCACCATGGCGTAAGCATCTTCGCGGCTGACACCCGCTTGCGTCAGCGCCAGAAGTACCCGCTGCGACATCACCAGGCCGGGGAATTTATTCATATTGTCCAGCATGTTCTCCGGGAAGACCAGCATCTTGTCGATGACGCCAGCCAGACGGTTCAGCGCAAAGTCCAGGGTCACGGTGGCGTCGGGGCCGATGCCGCGCTCAACGGAGGAGTGCGAGATATCGCGCTCATGCCAGAGAGCCACGTTTTCCATCGCCGGGATCACCGCCATACGCACCAGACGTGCGAGACCGGTGAGGTTTTCCGTCAGAACCGGGTTCTTCTTATGCGGCATCGCGGAGGAGCCTTTCTGCCCCATGGAGAAGAATTCCGCCCCCTCCAGCACTTCGGTGCGCTGCATGTGGCGGATTTCTACCGCGATGTTTTCGATCGAGGAGGCAATCACCCCCAGCGTGGCAAAGAACATCGCGTGACGATCACGCGGGATCACCTGTGTCGAGATCGGTTCGGGGCTCAGGCCGAGCTGCTCACAGACGTGTTCTTCAACGCGAGGGTCGATATTGGCAAAGGTGCCAACCGCGCCGGAAATCGCGCCAGTGGCGACTTCGCTGCGCGCGTTCTGCAGGCGCTGTTTGTTGCGGTCCATCTCGGCGTAGAAACGGGCAAAGGTCAGACCCATGGTGGTCGGCTCGGCGTGGATGCCGTGAGAGCGGCCAACACGCACGGTGTCCTTATGTTCCAGCGCGCGTTTTTTCAGCGCGGCCAGTACCTTGTCCATGCCACCCAGAAGAATATCGGCGGCGCGCACCAGCTGCACATTGAGGCAGGTGTCCAGCACGTCAGAGGATGTCATGCCCTGATGCACAAAACGCGCTTCTTCAGAACCGACGTGTTCGGCAAGGTGGGTGAGGAAGGCGATGACGTCATGTTTGGTGACGGCTTCGATTTCGTCGATGCGGGCGACGTCGAATTCGACATCCTTGGCTTTCCAAACCGCGTCGGCGTTTTCGCGCGGGATCACGCCAAGGTTGGCCATGGCTTCGCAGGCGTGTGCCTCGATCTCGTACCAGATCTTGAATTTGGTTTCCGGCGACCAGATGGCAACCATTTCAGGACGGGAATAGCGGGGGATCATGGGCAGCAGCACCTTTTCATAGCAGGGCAGAAGGGAAGCGGATGATGCCGCGGGTCTTAGAGCAGCGCGCCCTACAGGGCAAGGGCAGGGGCGCGCGCCGCGACAGAAAGCCCGCAAAAACAGGTCTCTTATGGTGGGAAGGATGATGTTCGGTCTGCCTAGGCCACGAGACTGCCCATAGCCTGCCGATAATTGGGTCGCGCGTCAGTCACGGTCGAAGCCCCCTATTTGCAAGGGGGCTCGTGGTGATTTCATCGGGCCGGGGCACGGCGCACCGGTCAGAACGGCAGATGCGCGGGATCTACATCTGCCTCGCTCTCGGGCTCATCCAATCGGGTGGTGACCTTGGCGCCATGTTCCAGCGTGCGATGCACCGGGCAGCGGTCGGCGATCTCCAGCAGTTTGGCACGTTGATCCTGGGTCAGATTGCCGCTGAGGTAGATCACACGGGTGAACTGGTCGATTTGCGCGGGACCGGAGGGCAGCGCGTCCTGTGCGTGAACCTTGTCATGGCAGACATCGACGCTGACGCCTTCCAAGGGCCAACCCTTACGGCGGGCATACATGCGGATGGTCATGGAGGTGCAGGCACCCAGCCCCGCCGAGATAAACCCATAAGGCGTCATGCCGCGATTGCTGCCGCCATAGGCCAGTGGCTCATCCGCGTAGGTGTGATGGCGCGGGCCGGACTGGATATCCTGCAGGAACCCATTGGGATCAGCTTCGGTGACGCGCAACACACCCTCAGGCGCGCCGGGGGGCGGTGCCGGGGGGGACAGATCGATATAGCGCCCGGCCCAGGCGGCAATGACATCAGCGGCATATTCCGCATCACGGGGCCGCGTGATCAGATGATCGGCATCATCTAGGGTAATGAAGCTCTTGGGGTGTTTCGCGGCAACAAAGATATCGGCGGCATTGTCGATGCTGACCGTGGCATCCAGAGGGGCGTGCATCACCAGCAGGGCGGCATCCAGACCGGCAAGGGCGCTGGTCAGCGCCTCGGCGCGGATGTCATCGACAAATTGCTTGCGGATCAGGAACGGGCGGTCAGCCAGACAGACCTCCGCCGCGCCTTCGGCCTCAATGACCTCCAGCGCATCTCCAAACTGATGCGCCACATGGGACGGGTCAGAGGGCGCGCCCAGCGTGACAACACCGCGCACCGATGGCAGCCCGGCCCGCGCCCGCAGCACCGCAGCGCCGCCCAGCGAATGACCGATCAGCAATGATGGCGCCAGCCCGCGCCCGGCCAGATACTGTCCCGCCGCCACCAGATCGGCGACATTGGAGCTGAAGTTGGTATTGGAAAATTCACCATCGGAATGGCCAAGACCGGTGAAATCAAACCGCAACACGGCGATGCCCATCGCCGCCAGACGGGCTGAGATACGCCGTGCGGCGGGGATGTCCTTGGAACAGGTAAAACAATGGGCAAAAAGTGCTGTGGACAGGATCGGCCCTTCGGGCAGGTCCAGCCGCGCAGCCAGCTGGTCACCGGAGTGGCCGGAAAAAGAAATGCGTTCGGTGGGCATCAGGCTCGCCTTTATCTGGGGGTCACCCTAAGGTGCGGCGACAGGCGGGCGGGCACAAGGCATCCGCCGCCCACGTCACGGGAAGGTGAGGGATATTGACAACAGACCGTTTGGCCGAGGCCTGCGCAGGCATCGGAGGTTTCGCGCCGCAGGATGCGCGTGACCAGCAGATGTGGCAGCGCCTGACCGCGTTTTGCGCGCGCGAACCAAAGGCGTTTGAACGAGATCCAACGACCGGCCATGTGACGGGATCGGCCTTTGTCCTGTCACCCGATCTGTCAGCGGTGCTCCTGACCCATCACGCCAAACTGGACCGTTGGCTGCAACTGGGGGGACATTGCGACGGCATCGCCGACGCCCGGTTTACCGCCCAGAAAGAAGCCTATGAAGAAAGCGGTCTGGCCCGGATTAGCCTGCTGTCCGATCAGGTGTTTGACATTGATATCCACGAAATACCCGCCAACAGCCGCGAGGCGGCGCATCTGCACTATGATGTGCGCTACGTGTTTCGTGCTGAAGCAGGCGATATCCATGCCAGCGCGGAGTCCAAGGCACTCGCCTGGGTGCCGTTGGCAGAGCTGGCGCAGTATAGTCAGGCGGATAGTGTGCTGATCTTGCAGGAAAAACTGGCCCGGTTGCACAGCGCAGGCTGCTAAGCGCCCCACAGGATCAGCGGCCGTTCGCCAGGTGGGGCACTACGGCGGTTTTGTCGCCACTCATTGCGGCGGCGGCATCACGGCTTTCCCATCAGCGCGGGATCAAACGGGTAGGTGGTGAGATTCTCATATCCGTCCTCGGTGATCAGCACCTGATCCTCCAGCTTGATCGAGAAATCACCACCTTCCGGGGAGACCAGCGCCTCAACACAGAGCACCATGCCCGGCTCCAGCTCGTAATCAAAGGCACCCTCGACCATGGCATCCGGGTAGGCCACCAGCGGCCATTCATCGCAAAGTCCGACGCCGTGCATCATGCAGCCGTATTTCTGTTTCTGGAACTGCGCATCCAGAGGGTGGCAGTGGCGCGACAGCTCCTGCAGGTTCACGCCGGGTTTCAGCATCTCCATATTGCTCTGGATATGCTCAACCCCGTGCTGCATGGCATAGACCATATCTGCGGGCGGGGCCCGGTCGCCAATCCACCAGCTGCGCGAGATGTCGATGCAGATCCCGTAGGAGCCGACCAGATCGGTGTCAAAGCTGACGATTTCATTGTTCTGGATGATCCGCCCGCCGCATTCCTGAAACCACGGATTGGTGCGCGGGCCTGAAGTCAGCAGGCGGGTTTCGATCCACTCACCACCGCGGCGGATGTTTTCGGCATGCAGCACGGCCCAGACGTCATCTTCGCTGATGCCACTGCGGGGTATGGCGCTGCGGGCATAGCGCTCCATCTCGGCGACGGCGGTTTCACAGGCGTGATTGGCGCAGCGCATGGCGAGGATTTCATCCGGGCCTTTTACCGCGCGACATTTCTCGGTCAACTCCTCGCCGGGGAAGACCTCAAGCCCCTGCGCCTCAAGCGCGCGCAGCCCGTGCAGCATGATCTTGTCCACCGCAAGACGCGTGTTGCCGCCGCTATGCTCCGCCAGCAGTGTGCGCACTTCATTGGCGAAGGCGTCCGCCGCCACATCCACCTTATCGCCCCGGTCAAAGTAAAACAGATCGGCCCCGGCCCGCTGTTCGCGCACCAGAGGGTTGAATTCACTAAGAAACGGCGCCTGTTTGTAGTCCCACATCACCATATAACCATCGGCGCAGATCAGCAGCGCGCGAAACGGGTTGTGGGTGTTCCACAGCTGCATATTGGTGGAATCCGTCGCGTAGCGGATGTTCATCGGATCAAACACCAACAGTCCGGCATAATCGCGATCGTTGATGAACCGGGTGAGCCGCTCCCAGCGATAGCGCCGCATGGCCTGAAGATCGGGCAGTTGAAGACCCGCAGCCGCCCATTCGCCGAAGGCCAGCCGGGTCGGCCCAATTTCGACCCGGTCCTGATCATTGGGGGTGTTGTCGCCAAGGGTGGCACCGCGCGTGGGGTCGATCTTGCGGGTGTCGCGGTAATGCTCGTTCATCTCTGGCTCCGTACTCGACATCGTCTTGAATTGGCCGCTGGACATCTCTGTCCAATGTGACCCGTGCCGCGAAGATGAGTCGCCACCAAATGCGACCGCGCAAACGGTCGTTTTCAGACAGATTTGAATGGGTCAGCCTGTCTCACGTTGCGGGTGGCGCTGCGCGTCTGGCTTGCTACAACATGTCATGACCAAGATTCTGCAAACCCGCCTGCCGTATAATCCGCTGGAAGAGCGCAAGCTGCCCGGTATTCAGCCCTTGGCGCCGCAGGACTGGTTGAACTTTGATGAGGCGTGCGCGGGCCAGATGGCGGAGCGGGAGCGGCTGTTGCAGCAGTGCCGTACGCAGGTCCTGTATTGCGCGCCCGAGGCCATGCCAGCGGCCTCTGAGCTGTTGGACGCGGTTTTGGCACAGCTCTACCCGGATACGGCCCGGACCCACGTGGTCCGCCCCGATGGGGTCGAGGTGGCATTGGATTGGGAAGATCCGCTGGGCACGCTTGGCCGGATTGCCCAGCAGGATTTCTGCATTTTGGAAAAACCGGAGGGCGCGCAAGAGCATGTGTTGACCGGCGCGATCCTGTGCTTTCCCGCAAATTGGACGCTGGCGGAGAAAGCAGGGCGGCCACTGATTGCCATTCACGCGCCGGTCGACAGCTATGATTCTGGCATTGCTGCGCGGGTGCAGCGGCTGTTTGACGGGGTGCAGGTGGGGCGGCCGATGTGGCGGTTCAATGCGCTGTGGTACGCCGATGCGACGCTGCACCAGCCGCGCCGCGCCAGTGGCGATCGCCCGCGTCCCGGCGTCGAAACGGCGGGCTATATGCGCAGTGAGCGGCAGACGATCCTGCGCCTGCCGCAGAGCCGCGCCGTTGTGTTCAGCATCCACACCAGTGTCGTGACCCGTACGGATGTGATGGCCCAGTGGGGGGCACCGGCAGCCTCGCGCTGAGTGAAGACCGGGAGGTCTAAAAGGCGATGGCAGCCGAGCTTTGCAGCGCAAGAAGGGCCGTCGCGCCGCAGACGATGTGAAGATGGCCACGCAGCTGCGGGCTGCGCAGGAGATGGCTGGTGGTTGCGATCATCCGCTGCGGCATGGCCGCCAGAAGACCGCCCAACCGGGCAACGGCGGCACCGCTGCCGCGGGACTGTGTCATAACCGCTTTGGCGCGGGCCCGGGCCCGATTGCGCGCCTCGACAGCATGGCGCCCGGTGGCGCGGGTGTCCGGGGACTGCAACATTGCGGCATAATGTTCTTCCAGCTGCGCAACCGTTACCTCGACCGGCTCAAAACAGGCGCGTCCCCGCAGGCGCCCATTTGCAACAGGCTTGGCGCCGGTGGCAAGCTGCGGCGAAGGCGGCGGCGTATCAAGGGCGGCATCAATCGGTGTCGCAACAGGGGCGTCCGCTTCGTGTGTCGTCTGCGGGCTGAGCGGGGCGCTCGACTTGGCGGCTTGGCTGTCGGCGATATCCGCGGCGATTTCGGTCACAGGAGAAATGTCCAGCGTGGCGTGGTCTGCAACAGCCTCCGCGTGGGTTTCCACCTGCGTTTCCGCGTCTTCAAATACCCCAAGGAAAGCGTCACGGGTCAGGGTGAAGGGCACATGCAGCCAGTCCACCGTCGCCACATCCAGATCCTCGGCCAGGCGGCGCAGGATCATCGCCAGCAACATCTCGCTCAGCTCCACATCGCAGTGGTCCGGGTGGTTTGGGGTCAGCGTCACGCCAAGCGAACTGCGCAGCGGTGTCTCGGTGCTGTCAGTACCAGCCGCACTGGCCTGCGTTGGTTTGATCGGATGGCGACGGTAGCGCAGTTCAACCCGGTAGTGATCACAATCAAGGCGGATCAGATTGGGGTTTCGCGATTGGAACTGGCGCACGCTGTGGCCGTATTCTTCCAATGTATCGACCACAGCAGTCGAGCCGCTGGACAGCGCATCTGGGTCTCGAATTTCAAAACCCAGCTTGCCTTTATACTGATCTACCTGTGTCACCGTCAGGGTCCTCCGCTCAGGTGCTTCAGCAATTAAGTTAAAATTTGAAATGGCAGAAAGTGAGGCGGTGACAGCTGAGAGGTAAAAAATTCCTTTCCAATTTGACGATTGTATTGTGATTGATTTAACCATTTGAAAATTAACAGTAAAATAATAATCCGCCCTAAGCGCCTCTTTGAATTTGGGCAAGAACTGGGCAGCTGACGGCCATATTGATGCCGTAGCCCTTACAAATTGGGCGTGAGGCTAACAGTGTTTCCGATTGAGTGACGCGAGGTCAACCTTGAGGGCTTGCGTGGAACGATCAGGCTGCGCCGGGGAAGGGGGGGGCAGTGTTGAGAATATGAAATCCAGAGCGCGCGACAGCCCGGTCGGTAGTCAAAGCGTCAACCAAAGGCAGTGCCCCAGGCGGTCGGGGTGCATCTGTCAGACAAGGTTTGGCCGGGGGCTGGGGTTTGCAAAAGGCGTGGGGCTCTGCAAACGAAAAAGGCGCCCCCAAGTGATGGGAGCGCCCAGTAAATCTGCGTGATCGGGGATCAGCAGCTGTAGTACATGCCGTATTCCACCGGATGCGGCGTGTGTTCGTAGGTTTCCACCTCTTCCATCTTGAGGGCGATGTAGCCTTCGATCTGGTCTTTGGTGAACACGTCGCCCTGCAGCAGGAAGTCGTGATCGCCTGCCAGCGATTCCAGCGCTTCGCGCAGGGAGCCGCAGACGGTGGGGATATCGGCCAGCTCTTCTGCGGGCAGATCATAGAGGTTCTTATCCATGGCTTCGCCCGGATCGATCTTGTTCTTGATGCCGTCCAGACCGGCCATCAGCAGTGCGGCAAAGCACAGGTAGGGGTTCGCGGCCGGATCGGGGAAACGGGCTTCAACGCGCTTGGCTTTCGGGCTTTCGGTCCATGGGATCCGCACGCAGCCAGAGCGGTTGCGGGCCGAATAGGCGCGCAGAACCGGGGCCTCAAAGCCGGGGATCAGGCGCTTGTAGGAGTTGGTCGAGGGGTTGGTGAACGCGTTGAGCGTCTTGGCGTGCTTCAGGATACCACCAATGAAATACAGCGCTTCATTGGAGAGATCTGCGTATTTGTCGCCTGCAAAGAGCGGCTTGCCGTCTTTCCAGATCGACATGTTCACATGCATGCCGGTGCCGTTATCACCGTAGATCGGCTTCGGCATGAAGGTTGCCGATTTGCCATAGGCGTGGGCCACATTGTGGATCACATATTTGTATTTCTGCAGCTCATCAGCCTGTTTGGTCAGGCTGTCAAAGATCAGACCCAGTTCGTGCTGGCAGGAGGCCACCTCGTGGTGGTGCTTGTCGACCTTCATGCCCAGACGCTTCATGGTGGACAGCATCTCGGAGCGCAGATCTTGGGCTTCGTCGATGGGGTTCACCGGGAAGTAGCCGCCCTTGAGACCGGGGCGATGGCCCATGTTGCCCATCTCATATTCAGTGTCGGTGTTCCAGGAGGCGTCGGTTGCGTCGACCTCAAAGGACACTTTGTTGATGGTGTTGGAGAAGCGCACATCATCAAACAGGAAGAATTCCGCCTCGGGGCCCATATAGGCGACGTCACCGATGCCGGAGGACTTCAGATAGGCCTCTGCCTTTTGCGCGGTGCCGCGCGGGTCACGCGGGTAGGCTTCGCCGGTGTCGGGTTCAACCACGGAGCAATGGATGCAGAGGGTCTTTTCGGCATAAAACGGATCGATATAGGCGGAGCTGGTGTCGAGGATCAGCTTCATGTCGGAGTTTTCGATCGACTTCCAACCTGCGATGGAGGAACCGTCGAACATGAAGCCTTCTTCGATAAAGTCTTCGTCCACCAGGTCGACATCAACGGTCACGTGCTGGAGCTTGCCCCGCACATCAGTGAAACGGATGTCGACATAGGCGATGTCTTCGTCCTTGATCATCTTCAGAACTGCGTCTGCGCTCATTTCCAATGGTCCTTCTGATCTTGTAATCTTATGTGTGTCCGGGCTGCCGCGCCCATCAGCGACGGCGGGCACCCCTGTGTTCTGGTGTCAGGCTCAGAGCGCGTCCGAGCCGGTTTCGCCGGTGCGGATGCGGATGGCCTGCTCTACGGGGGAGACAAAAATCTTGCCGTCACCGATCTTGTCGGTCTTGGCCGCGGCCACGATGGCCTCGATTGCGGCGTCGACCTGATCATCGTCCAGCACCACCTCGATTTTCACCTTCGGCAGAAAGTCGACGACGTATTCGGCACCGCGATAGAGTTCGGTGTGACCCTTCTGGCGACCAAACCCCTTGACCTCAATCACCGACAGGCCTTGCACGCCCACGTCCTGCAAGGCTTCCTTCACCTCGTCCAATTTGAACGGCTTAATGATGGCTTCGATCTTTTTCATCGGCATGGCTCCTCGCAACCTTGTCGAGAGAGGTCAGATCACTTCTACTGAGCGGGGACAATAATAGCCGCAAGCGCTGCGGCGAAACTGCGCCTGATTTCGCGGTCTCTGCCTAAAAATTAAGCACAGCGCCTGATTTTCGCGCAATTTTGAATCGCGACATGACCACGACATGAAAAAGAGGCCCCAGACATGACCGAATTGCTGACCGCCGCCCAGATGCGCGCCATCGAACAGGCCGCGATTGCCGCTGGTGAGGTGACCGGGCTGGAGCTGATGGAGCGGGCCGGGCAGGGCGTGGTTGCGGCCATTTTTGAGGAATGGCCGGAGCTGGATGCGGATCTGGGTTACCAGGCTGGGGAGGCTGCCCCCCGGCCTCAGGTCTCTCCCCGGGATAATTCAGGCCAGAATATGGGCGGCGAACCCTTTCGGCGTGCAGTGGTTTTATGCGGACCGGGGAACAACGGCGGCGACGGTTTTGTGGTGGCGCGACTCTTGAAGGAGCGCGGCTGGGACGTCGAGGTGTTTCTGTATGGAGCCCCGGACAGGCTGCCGCCGGATGCGAAGGTGAATTATGAGCGGTGGCGGGAGCTGAGTGGTGTAGTTCCATACTATGATGAGGGGGAAGGCGCTTTTGCGCTTGATCCTACACGATACCGTGAAAACACTCTTCTTGTTGACGCGCTGTTCGGAACTGGCCTTACCCGGCCGGTCGAGAAATTTAACTCGTTCGGTTGGGTGACCCAGATAACCGAGTGGCGTCTCAAAGAACCCTTGAGAAAGGGCTGTTTTCCCGCTCCCCGCGTAGTCTCGATTGACCTGCCCAGCGGGGTCTGCACCGACTCTGGTGAAATATTGCAGAGCGAGAAGCCACCACGTGAGTTTGAGGAAATCCGTGCTGACCTGACCGTGACGTTTCACAGAATGAAGCTAGCGCACGCCCTAGTAAATGGCCCTGAGCAGTCAGGCAAAGTTGTGGTGAAGCCCATTGGCCTGGAAACAGGTGGAGGCACTGAACTGGGCGCCGTTGCGAAGTTGGCGGAGCCAGACGTAATAAGGAAGAGGGGCGGGAGCCACAAATACACCCACGGCCACGCCCTCGTCCTCTCCGGCGGCCACGGCAAGACCGGCGCCGCCCGTCTTGCCGCCCGCGGCGCGTTGCGGATCGGGGCGGGGCTGGTCACGGTTGGCACGCCACGTGCGGCGATGATGGAAAACGCCTGCCAGCTGACCGCGATTATGTTGCGACAGATGGATGGCGCGGATGAGCTGCGCACGCTGTTGCAGGACAGCCGTTTCAACGCGGTTTGTCTTGGGCCGGGGCTTGGGCTGGCCGCTGATCGAGAGGGCTTGGTTCTGGAGGTTTTGCAGGCAAACCGCGCCACGGTTCTGGATGCAGATGCGCTGACGCAGTTCGAGGACCGTGCTGAGGCGCTGTTTGAGGTGCTGCACGAAAACTGTGTCATCACCCCGCATGGCGGTGAATTTTCGCGGCTCTTTCCAGATCTGGCAGAGAAACTGAACGCGCCCGCCACAACCGGCCCCGCCTATTCCAAGGTGGACGCCACCCGAGAGGCTGCCAAACGCGCGGGCTGCGTGGTGCTGTTCAAGGGGCCGGACACGGTGATCGCCGCGCCGAACGGGCTCTGCTCAGTGAATTCCGCCCACTACGACCGCTCCGCGCCCTGGCTGGCGACTGCCGGGTCGGGCGACGTGCTGGCCGGGTTCATCACAGGATTGATGGCGCGCGGATTGGACCCGATGCAGGCGGCAGAAACAGCTGCATATCTGCATGTCGAATGCGCGTTGAACTTCGGCCCGGGGCTCATCGCTGAAGACCTGCCGGAGCAAATTCCGGCTGTTCTGCGCAAGCTTGATATTTTCTAAGCGGGCGGCGGAGGGAAGGCGTGGAAAAGTTTTGCCCAAAGAGTGCTTTCCCTTTTGCATCCGCTGAAAAGCTTTGCTATTGAGCGCGTCACGGTGGGCGCGCCCATCGTCAGGATGCGGGTGTGGCGGAATTGGTAGACGCACCAGATTTAGGTTCTGGCGCCGCAAGGCGTGGGGGTTCAAGTCCCTTCACCCGCACCATTTATCCCTTGATACTGTTGAATAATCGCGTCTCTGCGGGGTTTCGGTTCGCACTCTGGCCCTCGCATTATTTTTCGCTGGGGGCCTGAAATAGGCCACCGATCTGAGAGACACCCGTTACATCAGGTGTCTCCCGGCTTTTGTCTTGCACCGATGCGGTGGTCTTTTCCCCCGTCACGCTGAGCGGGCGTAGGTGTCCCTGTCATCAAAGGTGGTGTCGGCCCAATCGTCGGTCGCGGGCGGCGGGGTGCGCTCGTTGACGCGACTGGTGGGATCAATGGCGAAGCCAGAGACCGCCTGCACCAATGTCTGAGCTTCCTCGCGCAGCATCTGGCCGGCAGCGGCGGTCTGTTCCAGCATGGCGGAGTTTTTCTGCGCATTCTGATCCAGACTGACAACCGCGGTGTTCACCTCGGAAAGCCCGTTGGATTGCTCGACCGTGGTGGCGGCAATCTGTTCAACCTTGCCCACCACCGCTTCCACGGAACTTTGGATGGAGGCGAGGGCAGTGCCGGTCTGATCGACCAGTTTCACGCCCTGTGCCACCTCATGGGTGCTGACGTCGATCAGCTGATTGATTTCCTGCACCGCATCGGCGGAGCGCTGCGCAAGGCCGCGGACCTCTGACGCGACGACCGCAAAACCGCGACCGGCCTCGCCGGCGCGGGCGGCCTCGACCCCCGCGTTCAGCGCCAGAAGGTTGGTCTGAAAGGCAAGATCTTCGATCAGGTCGGTGATCTTGGCGATGGCGCCGGACGAATCCTCAATCCGCTGCATCGCGCTGATGGTCTGGCTGGCCAGTTCGCTGGTGGTGCGGGCCTGGGTGAAGGCGTCGCGTACGATATCCTTGGCCTGCTCCGAGCCCTCGGCGGTGCCCCGTACGGTGTCATCCAGCGTTTGCAGGGCGGCGGCTGTTTCCTCAAGAGAGGCGGCAGAGGTTTCGCCCCGGCGCGAGGCGTCATCTGCGGCGGCGGCAATTTCTGCGGCGGTGGAGTTCAGAACCTCGCTGCTGTGGGACAGTTGCTGCACCATTCCGGTCAGATTGTCGCTGAGGTTGTCGACTGCGTTGGCGATCTCCTTGAAGATTCCTTTCTGGCCCTCCGGCATCCGCTGGGTCAGATCGCCGGCCGCCAGCGTGTCCAGAACCTGGCGAATATCGCCCAGCCCGCCTTCGGCGGCATCGCCAATGGCATTCACGCCGCGACCCAGCTCCGCAAAGGAGCCGCTGGCCCCCTCCACCTGCAGCCGTTTGGAGAAATCACCGGCGGCGCAGGCGCGGATCACCTCTGAGATGTCGCGCGTCAGCCGGTCCTTCATCTCATTGTCGGCGCGCAGCTCTTCAACGGCGGTGGCAATGGTCGAAACCTCCCTGATGCGCGACTGCGGCGCCGGGGTGGAGAAATCGCCGACCATGATTTTCTGCAGGACCAAATTGACCCGCGACAGTGGCCGCGAGATGCCGATGGCCAGGAAGAACGCCACCACGACAAAGATGCCAAGCCCGCCTAACCCGGCCTTCAGCGCATTGGCATTGGCCGTGCTGATCGCCTCAGCCGCGCTGGCATGGATCATGTCCAGGCGGGCCGTTGTCTGCTCATTCATGGCGGCCAACACCGGTTCAGCGGCCGCCTCAATGACGTCCAGCGCCTTGTAGTGGTCATCGATCTGGGTGACTTCCTCAGCATAAGCATTGAAGGAATTCTGATAGCTGGTCAGCAGGCTGCCAATTCGGGCGCGCTGCGAGATATTCTTGTAGTAACTGCCAGGAAAGGCACGGAATTCATCAACCCGCGCGTTCAGACGCTCAATGTATTTTGCAGCGTGACGCATGATGAAATCTTTCTCATGGCGACGCATCATCAACATCTTGATTGTCATGTCAGGCTCGGCGGTGTCTTTCAGCGCCGTCTCAATGCTGCGCACGGAACTGCGCAGCGCCCCCTGCAGCCCATCGGTTTCGTCAAAGCCTAGCCGTTCCTGACTGGCGACCACCTCGGCAAACCCGGCCTCATAAGCGGTGATCGCTGCTGCCAGCTGGCGCAGATTGTCCGAGGCCTCCGCCATGCCGTCCAGCGCCGAGATCTGGGTTTTTGCACTCTCAATCCGGTTGGAAAGATGCGCCATCGTATCAGCCTGCGTGGCAAGGACGTCGTGGCTCGGTTTCAGGCGAAAGCTCATCTCGACCAGACGGGTGCTCTGAAAATCAGCGCTCACCTCTGACAGTGTCTGTGCAAACCCTTCGACCGCGGTAACCTCCGCCTCGATCTCGGTGCGCAGCTGATCCGTATAGCGCGACAGTCCGATCAGGGCGAACATGACTGCGCTGGCCAGGAAGACGATCATAAATACGGCCGTCTTGATGGAAGTCTTGAATTTCATAGTCTGAGTACCTGCTTTGTCGATCTGCCACGACTATCGGCCGGCTGTTAATAAACCGTGGAAACTTGTGAAAAACCTGCATGTTTTGATCTGTTTTTGCGCCTGACTCGGGCTCGGTTTACGTTCCGTGATGACACCCTTGTCGCGGATCCAATACGCGCCCCGTGCGGCGAGCCGCGCGTGTGATTCCACCGATCACAATTTTGAGAGAATTTGTCCCGCCGCTGGCAAGGGAAGCAGCGCGGTATATTTCAAGCCTACTGCCGCGAAAAAACGCGTGATAGCACCTGCGACAGGTCAGCCCCTCAGGGATGGAGAGGGAGCTGCCCTGAACAATATTGGAGCATCTCCTCATGAACACCAGATTTGCCTCTCACCTCGGGGCGACGGCCTTGGTCTCTGGGCTTTTTGTCGGCCTTGCAGCGCCTGCGGTGGCCGGACCAACCTACGAGAACAGCTCGGGCGGGACCTTCCGCTACTATGGTCAGTTCAACCCCTCCTTCCAGTCGTTTGACGACGGCGGCGACGATTTCAGCGCGCTTGTCGACAACGCCAATTCAAACTCCCGTATCGGATTCTGGCTGGAACAGCCCTTTGGCGAGAACACCCTGCGGTTCAATTTCGAGACCGCGTTTGGTCTGCGCTCCTCTGACGGGGTGGACCAGAATGGGCGCCCTCAGAATATCAGCTGGGACCGCACCCGGATCCGCAAGGTTGATCTCCAATATGCGACCGCGCGGTATGGCACGTTCTCTTTCGGTCAGGGGTCCATGGCATCGGATGGGCTGGCGGAGTCTGATCTCTCCGGCACTGGCGTGATCCAGACATCCTCGATTGCGGATTCTGCTGGCGGTTTCCTGTTCCGCACCTCCTCTGGCGCATTGTCCGGCGTCAGCATCGGGTCTGCCTTCCGCAGCCTGGACGGCGGTCGCCTGGGCCGGGTGCGCTATGATACGCCGGAATTCAGCGGCTTCACCGTGTCGGCGTCTTACGGCGAGGAAATCCTGCGCTCGAATTCCGATCGCGAAGCCTATGATGTTGCGGTGCGCTACACCAATGATGACCTCGGTGACTTTACCATCAATGGCGCCCTGGGTGCGGTGTGGAATGAGAACGGCCCCGGCACCAAAACTCGTGATATTGTAGCCTCTTTTGCGGCACTGCATGAGCCGTCGGGCGTGTCCTTCGCCGTTGCCGGCGGCGACCGGGACACCGGCGGCGATTATGCCTTCGCCAAGCTGGGTTACACCGCGAATTTCCTGTCGGTTGGGGCGACGTCCTTTGCCATCGATTACTATGACGGCTCGGATATGGTCACCAGCGGCGATAGTGCTGAATCCTGGGGCGTCGCGGCGGTTCAGAATTTCGACAATCTGAACCTTGAGACCTATGTCGCCTACCGTGACTATTCCTATTCGGACACCAGCGCGACCAGCTATCAGGACTCCTCGTCCATTATGGCAGGGGCCCGCTGGAAGTTCTGATCCAATCAGCCGGGGCAGGGCGGTTGTGGCACGGCTGCCGCGCCTGCCTGACCTTGGACTGAATTGTTCTTCAGCTGGCCGTACACCCTCAAAACACGCCCCTTTGGGCGTGTTTTTCTTTTGGAGGGCCAAAAAACGCCGCATCCGCCCCGGTCGGGGCCGCTCTTGAGGCAATCCCTCTTGCGCCGCCGCTCATGTGCAAATAGAAGGCCACAAATTGTCTGGGGGAGCGCCTGCGCGCGCGCCCCGAATCTCTATGGGGAATATGATGCAGGTCACCGAGACGCTGAACGAAGGTCTGAAACGCGGTTACGCGATCACCGTCACCGCCGCCGAGCTGGACGCTAAGGTCAATGAGAAACTGGTCGAGGCACAGCCCGAAGTCGAGATGAAAGGCTTCCGCAAGGGCAAGGTTCCCATGGCGCTGCTGAAGAAGCAGTTCGGCCAGCGTCTGATCGGCGAAGCCATGCAGGAAACCATCGACGGTGCGATGAACAAGCACTTCGAGGAAAGCGGTGACCGTCCGGCCATGCAGCCCGACGTGAAAATGACCAATGAAGACTGGAAAGAGGGCGACGACGTCAACGTCGAGATGTCCTATGAGGCACTGCCCGAGATCCCCGACGTTGATCTCTCCGGTGTTGAGCTGGAAAAGCTGGTCGTGAAAGCAGACGACGCAGCCGTTGACGAAGCGCTGGCCAACCTCGCAGAAACCGCGCAGGATTTCGAAGCCCGCGAAGACGGTGCCGCGGCAGAAGATGGCGATCAGGTTGTCATCGATTTCGTTGGTAAGGTTGACGGCGAAGCCTTTGATGGCGGCGCAGGCGACGACTACCCGCTGACACTGGGCTCCAACTCCTTCATCCCCGGTTTTGAAGAGCAGCTGGTCGGCACCAAAGCGGGCGAAGAAAAAGACGTCACCGTCACCTTCCCTGAGGAATATCAGGCCGAGCATCTGGCCGGTAAAGAAGCCGTGTTCTCCTGCGCCGTGAAAGAGGTGAAAGCCCCTAAAGCGGCAGAAATCAATGACGAGCTGGCACAGAAATTCGGCGCCGAAGACCTCGCTGGCCTGAAAGGCCAGATCTCCGAGCGCCTGGAAGCCGAATACACCGGCGCGGCCCGTGCCGTGATGAAGCGCGGCCTGCTGGACAAGCTGGACGATCTGGTCTCCTTCGACCTGCCGCCTTCGCTGGTCGAAGCAGAAGCCAAACAAATCGCGCACCAGCTGTGGCACGAGGAAAACCCCGAGGTTCAGGGCCATGATCACGAAGAGATCGAAGCCACTGACGAGCACAACAAGCTGGCCGAACGCCGCGTGCGTCTGGGCCTCCTGCTGGCAGAACTGGGCCAGAAAGCCGAAGTCGAAGTGACCGACGCAGAAATGACCCAGGCGATCATGCAGCAGGCACGCCAGTACCCCGGTCAGGAACGTCAGTTCTTTGAGTTCATCCAGCAGAATGCTCAAATGCAGCAGCAGCTGCGCGCGCCGATCTTTGAAGACAAAGTGATCGACCACATCGCCGAACAGGCGAAAGTGGAAGAGAAAGAGGTCTCCAAAGACGATCTGCAGGCCGCCGTTGAGGCCCTGGAAGACGAGTAATCAGACCTCGGGCCTGCGCCTTCGCGCGGGCTCTTGCTTCTGACTATGGAACAGGCCGCCCCTCGGGGGTGGCCTTTTTCTTTTCCGGATCAGAAATGGGACAACCCGGACCGCTGAGGGCGCCCGTCACAAGCAAAAACCGCCCTTGGGCTTATCCAAGGGCGGCGCGGAATGATGTGAGCGTGGTTTCTCCAGCCTTCGTCGGAAATGAGTGTCAGAACAAAAAGTTATCGGAGTTTGACAACTCCGCCACCGAAACATTCTCCACCGTTACAACCACGTTGTCGAAGGCCATCACAACGTGATTGCCTTTCGCGGTGAAATCAATCTGATTGAGGGTCTCAGCCCCGCTGAGGATATCGATCTTGTCAGTTCCGATCTCAAAGTCTCGGATCCGCGCGCGCCCGTGATTGCTGCCAAAGGCAAATGTATCGGCGCCATTGCCGCCGATCAGCAGGTCATTGCCCTGTTGGCCGAACAGCTTGTCATTACCGTTGCCGCCAACCAGCGTGTCATTGCCCGCACCACCACGGATCGTATCTGCCCCATGGGATCCATTCAGCTTGTCGTCACCGTTCTGGCCAATCAGCCGATCTCGTCCGCCGCCGCCGCGCAGGTCGTCATCGCCGGCACGTCCGGCAAGCCGGTCATTGCCACCTCGGCCGGAAATAAGATCATCCGCTCCAGTTCCGTCAAGCACATCGCGACTGACAGTTCCCAGCAGGGTTTCCCCCACTTCAGGCTCGCCCATATCCAGCGGCGCGTTGCCGCCTGCCTTGCGATCCTGCCAGAAGGCGATCAGCGCGTCGGCGGTGGGGCTGTCATAGCCGCCAAAATCCTTAACGTATTTCAGAATCGAGGTGCCGTATTCATCCGTCGACGCGGTATCGCTCAGCAGCAGTGTTGCCAGCCCGGAAGCACCGCGCAGATGTGCGGCAGCCATCAACCCGGTCAGGGACAGGGTAACCTCAACCATGGCGCCATTCACGTCGCGGTAGGAGACAGTTTCACCTACGTAATCGGCGAGGCTGCGCCCTTGCTGGCCGAGATAGTAGCTGAGCATCTCGAAATTATAGCCAAAGGCCTCATTGATGGCTGTGTCCTGCGCGGCATGGGTCTTGAAATCATCGAGGCTGTTGACGCCATTCTTGCCGGTCCAGGTGCCGTCCCAGCGGTTGATGCTATCACCGCCCAGGTAGTAAAAATCATCCCGGTAATAACCTAGGTCAATCAGCAGCGCCTCGCCGAACTGATAGCCGACAAAGCCCAGCGAGTTGGTCGAGTGATAGGCCATATCGCGCCACTGGGTCGCGTTCAGCTGGCCCCAGCTGCTCAGACCCTGATAAAAACTGCCAACCGGCGCACCGGCCCATTGTGTCAGCTGTGCGTCGCTGATCTGCCCGGCGTCGTAGCGGTCCCGATCCCAGCCGGATTCAAACGCCAGAAGCGCATTGCGAAAGTCGTTGAAACTGCCGTTTGGCATTGTCACTGCTCCTCTTGCGTATCAACCGTCTTGATGCGGACTGCTGGTGTTCAGCGTTGTCCGACACATGGCATGTCGGAAAACTCTGTCGCAAGAAGGGGGCAGTAATTTGGCAAACAAATGCCTAAAAAAGAGTAAGGAGAGCGTAATTTTGCTCGAAATTTGTAAAAATTAACCTTTAGGGCGCGCCGCAACAAATAGTGTGCAAGCGGGGCGTGTGCGCCTAGATCTGCCGCCCGGTGACGTATCGCCGGACGGCAGGAATCGGTTTATTTCACTCAAAATGGAAACAGTTTGTTCACAGAGAAATCCTGTAGCGTGCAAAGCCATCCGGGCCTTCACCTGCAGGTTCAATCGCAATGCTCTCGACGCTGTCGACATAAGCCGCCGCCTTCGGGCCGGTGTCAAACAGCACGGAGGTCTGCGCAAGCGGGGCGAACCGCCAGTTGGCATCCGCCTGCGGGCTGATGGTGCCCTTCTCAACGATATAGCGCACGATCACATCGCGGTTGGTGTCTGGCCCCTCAAAGACAACCGTGTCACCCATCGCGCCGGGGAAGGCGCCACCGCCGCCTGCGCGGTAATTGTTGGTGGCGATAATGAACTCCTGCGCGGGGTCGATCGGCGCGCCGTTGAACTCAAGATCGACGATGCGATTGGCGTCAGGATTTTCCAACGCGCCCTTGGGGCCGAACTTCGAAGGCTGCGACAGGTCGATCTGATAGGTCACCCCGTCGATCACGTCAAAGTTGTAGCTGGGGAAGGCCGGGTTGAGCAGCACCTGATCCGCCTCACCGGGGGTGATCTGGTTGAACATGCCGGCAGAGCGTTCCAGCCAGTCTTTGACCTGCGCGCCGGTCACCCGGACCGCACGGGCGGTATTGGGGTAGAGGTAGAGGTCGGCGACATTCTTGATCGCCACATCGCCCTTAGGCACGTCGGTGTAATACTCCGCCCCCCCACGACCGCCGGCCTTGAACGGGGCCGCTGCAGAGAGGATCGGCAGCCCCTCATGTTCGGTGCCTTTCAGCATCTGTTCAATGTACCAGGTCTGGGCAATCGACACGATCTGCACCGACGGGTCATCCGCAACCAGAGCAAAATAGCTGTGCAACGGCGCGTCGGTCTTGCCCACGGCGCGGCGCACATATTGCAGCGTCTCATCATGCTCTTTCTGTGCTGCCGCCAGCACTGCCGGTGCGCTGTCGACCAGGGCGGTGATCGAGCGGTCCTCTTCACGCCGAGAAATTGGCCGCGCTTCAGACGCATGGCCGACGACGCGCCAGCCAGCACCATCGCGTTCCAGCATCAGATCAATCAGACCCATATGGCTGCCCCAGAACCCGCCCATGGTGGCGGGAGTTCCGTGGATGGTGCCCTTGTCGACATCGACCCCGGCAAAATCCGCATAGGTGGAGGAGGGGAAGACCAGATGTGAATGGCCGGTCATGATCGCATCAATGCCCTCAACCGCCGCCAGCGGGACCGAGGCGTTCTCCATTCCATCAGCTTCCTGTGCGCTGCCAATGCCGGAATGAGAGAGCGCGATAATGATATCGGCCCCTTTTTCCTTCATCTCCGGCACATAGGCGCGGGCGGTTTCCAGAATGTCGCGCGCCTGAACGTTGCCCTCCAGATGGCGGCGGTCCCAGTTCATCACCTGCGGCGGGACAAATCCAATGAGGCCGATCTTGATTGCATGTGTATTGCCTGCGCCATCGGTCAGCTCGCGCTCCATAATGACATAAGGCGGCAGCAGGGTTGTGTCGTCGCGCGGCCCGGCGCCGGTGGATTTGGCGACATTGGCACAGACCACCGGGAAATCGGCCCCGGCGAGGGATTTCATCAGGAAATCCAGCCCGTAGTTGAATTCATGGTTGCCCAGCGTCGAGGCATCAAAGCCCACCGCATTCATCGCCTGAATGACCGGATGGGTGTCGCCTTCCTTCATGCCCCGCTCATAGGCGATATAGTCGCCCATCGGATTGCCCTGCAGGAAATCGCCATTGTCCAGCAGCAGTGAATTGGTCGCCTCAGCGCGGATATCGCCGATCAGCGAGGCGGTGCGGGCCAGACCCACCGTATCGCGCGGCTTGTCGGCGTAGTAATCATAGGGAAACACATGCACATGCAGGTCGGTGGTTTCCATCAGGCGCAGATGCACCTGGTTGGAGGCCGCCTGAACAGAAAACGGATGCAGCGCAATCAGACCAGCGCTGCCAGCCAGAAAGGACCGGCGGTCAAGTTGGATAGGCATTTTTCGCTCCCACGTCTTTTTATAATAGACATCCATGCTAGCAGAAAAATGCCCGCCGTCATGTGACAGTTTTGCGCTAACAGGTTCGGCGGCAGCCTGTCGCGTAAAACTACAAAATCTGTTTTTTATCAGGTGGTTGTGTTCGAATCCTTAAGGGCGTAGCCCCGTTTCGCGCAACATGCCTCGGCGTTTGGCGGCGTAATAATAGCCGCGTGAATAGTGCTTCACCGCCTGATCATAGCTGCCATCAGACAGAAGCCAGGCCCCGCGCAGATATTTGACCGCGTATTTCAGATTGGTGTCCGCATCCAGAAGATCCTTCGGCCTGCCTCGAAATCCCATGGACCGCGCGGTGGCGGGCAGGATCTGCAACAGCCCGTAATAAGGTCGGTTGATGGCCCAGGGGCGATGGGTGCTCTCGCGGATCGCTAGCCGGTGCACCAGAGGGCGCGGCACCTCGTAATGGTCGGCCCAGAAATTGATCTTGCGGCGCAGCTCCGGTGTTTCATTGGGATAAAGCGGCGGCTCCGCTGCGCGTTCGGTTGCGGCGGGGGCATCTCCGCAGGCAGCAAGGGCCAGCGGGCTGAGAAGGAAGGCCAGAGCCGTTCTGCGATCAATCATGGAAACTGCCTGTTAGATCCCCGGTCTGGCCGGGTCGGCGGCAGGTTAGGCGGGGGAGGGGATTTGGGCAAACGGCAGATGTTGGCATCGGCGGATATCCCCCAGTTGGTGACCGGGGCCAGGCGGCATCGCGCCGCGAGCACTGCTGGCTAAAATTTTAGCCGCTATTCAATTGTGCCGGGCTGCCGGACGCCGCAGGATTTCGACGCGCATGAACCGGGCATCGCCCCGTCCCAACACGGCTCCCGTGCCTGCGGCCCGCTTGGGATGCACATGCAAAGGGGCCGCGAGGGGGAGCCTTCGCGGCTCCGCCAGAGCACTCAGGGCTGAATGATCCTATGCGGATTGTGCCGGGTCAGCTCTGCCGTGATCAGTTCCGGCGGCACCAGATTGCTGATGGCCTCGCCCTTGTGGCTCGGGTTCTCAAAGCTGAACCCCCGCAGCAGCCGCAACAGCAGACGGCGGCGCAATGCGGTTTCTTCCCGGATCAGTTCCTCTTCCATGGTCACCCCCAGATGACTGCATATCGTCGAACACAGACGCGCAGGCACAAGCCCACGGCGGGGTCCAAGACTGGTCGAAACCAGCGAAGATGAGGTTACCAACGCAGCGCTTTATGCGGTGAGTTTGAGGCGATTTTGATCTGTCTGCAGATCGCAGCATCTGAATGGGCACATGAAAAAGGCCGCCCCGGATGGAGCGGCCTTTCTCAATGTCGGATAGATCCAAGGCCGATTAGGCGTTGGTCTCGTCGTCGCTTGCAGCCGGGGCTGCATCGTCGTCGTCGTCCGAAGCGGCAGAGCCGATATCGTCGAACAGCTCGGAGATTTCGAATTCAGCAGCGGCTTCTTCTTCAGCGGCCAGCTCTTGAATCGATTTGCCCGAGGCCTGCAGCTCAGCTTCTTCAGCAGAGCGTGCAACGTTCAGTTTGATCTGAACTTCGACTTCAGGGTGCAGCTTCACAGCAACGCTGTGCAGGCCCAGATCCTTGATCGGCGAAAGCAGAGCGATCTGCTTCTTGTCGACCGAGAACCCTTCTTCGGTGGCTGCGTCTGCCGCGTCACGGGGGGTGACGGAACCGTAGAGCGCGCCCGCGTCAGAAGCGGAGCGAATCACGATGAACTGCTGACCGTCCAGCTTTTCTGCCAGAGCTTCCGCTTCTTTCTTGGTTTCCAGGTTGCGCGCTTCTAGCTGCGCTTTCTGGTCCTCAAAACGAGCGATGTTGTTCTGCGACGCGGTCAGCGCCTTGCCTTGCGGCAGCAGGAAGTTGCGTGCGTAGCCGGGCTTAACGTCCACGACTTCGCCCATTTGGCCCAGTTTGGCCACACGTTCCAGAAGGATAACTTGCATGTGCTTATCTCCTTACTTCACGGCGTAGGGCAGCAGGGCGAGGAAGCGGGCGCGCTTGATAGCACGGGCCAGTTCACGCTGCTTCTTTGCCGAAACGGCGGTGATGCGCGAGGGCACAATCTTACCACGTTCGGAAATATAGCGCTGCAGAAGACGGGTGTCTTTGTAGTCGATTTTCGGCGCATTGTCGCCCGAGAACGGGCATACTTTACGACGACGGAAAAACGGTTTGGCTGCCATGGTTTAGCGTCCTTTTCTCAAGCGTTGATCAGCGGCGCTCACGACGCGAGTCGCGCTCATCGCGCTTCTGCATCTGAACCGAGGGGCCGTCTTCATGTGCGTCAACCTTGATGGTCAGAACGCGCATCACGTCATCATGCAGGCGCATCAGACGCTCCATTTCCTGGATCGCCGCTGCGGATGCATCGGTCTTCAGGAAGGAGTAGTGGCCCTTACGATTTTTGTTGATCTTATAGGCCATCGTCTTGACGCCCCAGTACTCGCTGTCGACCAGGCTACCGCCGTTGTCGGACAGAACAGCACCGAAATGTTCGATGAGGCCTTCAGCTTGCGAGTTGGACAGGTCCTGACGCGCAATCATGACATGCTCGTAGAGTGGCATGTGAACTCCAGTTTGTGTCTAGGCGCATTTCATAGACGGGGCGGTTGATCCTTCCGCTGCCCTGTCACGAGAGTCTGCGCGGATCGAAAATGTCGCGGAAGGAAACCCCCATATACAGGCTGCCGCCAAAAGGGCAAGCGCCGTTTCCCGGCAGCCCCTGTCTGTGCGGATTTTCGGGGTCAATCACGCGGTGAGGGGCCAGCTCAGCGGATGTGAACCAAATTTTAGCAAAATCATGCAAGGCTGAAGATAGCCAGAAGATTATGGGTGGATCCAGAGCAGCGACAACGGTTGCCGTTTCCACCAGCCCCGCCTGAACCAGCCCACGTGATCGGGGCAGCCAGGAAGCTAGGACAGGCAGGGCAGGCAGGCCCAGGACCAACCTCCGGGGCAACCCTATGGGCGCGACCCGCATTTACCGCAACTCCGCCGCATTTCAGCCTCAATGCTGGCGTCAATCTTGGTTAACAAAGCGTTAACCGGCCAGCCAGACCCAGACCAAAGGCGCAGAAAGCGCCGCAGAAAAAGGCAGGACAGACCGACCGCGCTAAGAGTGAGAAGGGACCAGAGATGAGCATCATCGAACCATCCGACATCGGGTTTCAGCCTGCGCATCAGGCTCGATTTGGTCACGCCATGCAGGGCGCCTCAACTCAATCCTACGTCAGGCAATCTCGTGCCGCGCGCCGATTGGCGGATCTGGCCCGCGCCACACCTTTGAACCTGCAGGTGCAGGCCAATTGGCCGGTCCGCTCCATTTTGCTGCGTATTCTTGGCGGGGGGATGGTGCTTGGGTCGACAGGTCTGTGGCTGCTGCCCGACGCCGGGATCGACCCGCAGATGTCGCTGATCCGGATCGGCATTTCCATCGCCTTCCTCTTTGTCGGACTGATCCTGCTGACCACGCATCACCCGGACAGCCAGCCGGAGGCGTGTTTCGATCCGGTCCGGCGCGAGCTGCGGATCCTGCGCAAATCCCGCAGTGGTGTCCCCCGCGTTGTCCTGCGCCGCAGCTACGCCAGCCTTGGCGGTGTGCGCCTTTCGGCCAATGCCATTTCGGTGCTCGACAGCGATGGCTCCGTGCTGATGGAGCTGCCGATTGACAGCACCGACACCCGTCTGCGGCTGCGCGATCAGCTGAATGGCGCCTTGCCCATTCTCAGCTGACGGCCGCAGCAGAACCGGCCCGACAGGCGGTGCCCCCCGCCGATCTGCTCCGATCAACTGCCGGTCCAATCCCGGCCGCAATCCATCACAACTGCGCGAGAACCTGCCGCTCTGCACAGATGCAGCTTTGGTTGTTCATCTGAACACAGATAGTGTTGGGTTTTGCGGGCTTCCCTTTCGGGCGAGAAAATCCTCAACTGGGAAGCGATGTTACACGGTCCAATGGAGCCAAGATCATGAAAACCACTCTTCTCGCTGCCGCCCTGATGGGCGCTGCCGCCACCACCGCTTTTGCCGCACCCGAAGCCTATAATCTGGATGCGAGCCACAGCCAGGTGGTGTTCAGCTACAACCACCTTGGGTTCTCGACGACCTATGGCATGTTCTCCGGGTTCGAGGGTGAGATTGCCTTTGATCAGGAAAACCCCGAAGCCTCCAGCGTTTCGGTCTCGATGCCCGCACAATCGATGCTGACCGGCTGGGAAGGGCGGTTTGATCACTTCATGTCGAAGGATTTCTTTGGCGCTGATGACAAGGAGATGATCACCTTCACCTCCACCGGCATCAAGGTGACTGGCGAGAATACCGCCGAAATCACCGGCGATCTGACCCTGAACGGTGTCACCAAATCCGTGGTGCTGGATGCCAAACTGAACCAGGTTGGTGATCACCCGATGGCGGGTAAGCCCTGGGCCGGTTTCGACGCGACCACCACGCTGCTGCGCTCCGACTATGAACTGGGCAAATTCGCCCCCTTCGTCAGCGATGAGGTCGATGTGAAAATCTCGGTTGAGGCGATGAAAGCCGAATAAGCCGGATGCCCAACGGCGGGATCACAAGACCCGCCGCCCAATAACTTGAAACCGCTGCCCCGACGGGGTGGCGGTTTTTTGTCGTTGGAGCATGATGGTCCGCTGTGAGCCCATTCTGTCTTGCTTTGCATATACAGCAAAACCGTTGACGAAATCCAAGAACGTCAATAGCGCTTGCGTTATGGCCGCTAATGCACAAGCGTAAACTGAGGAGCCGCGCCTGCCGGGCGAAACCGACATACGATGCGAAAACTACTCTCATCACCATTAGTCAATTTTGTCCTATGCGTTGTATTCATTGGGCTATTTTTTGTGGCTCCGAAATTTCTGGCAGAGATCATCGACCCGATTGTTCCGATGGTTCTATGCGCGCTCGGTTTCTTTATCTTTGGTCGCCGTATGGTTCACAGTTTCCGATAAAGAAGCGCTGATTTTGTTTTTGTTTGGCCTAGTTATATAAATCTAAACGGCAGCTTCGTTCGCATAGTTGACCAAGACTCTGTGTGGATCCCTCATCCATCGGCTGTGTGCCTGCTACAGCCCCCTCAGGGCGCGCGGCTGGCGGTCAGGTCGACGGCGATGGTCACCGCATAGGCCAGCGAGCCTTCGTCCTTTACGCCGCGCCCGATGTTGAAATCCAGCCGGTTCACCTCGGCGCTGCCGGACATCACGGCGGTGTCACCGTTCAGATCCAAGGTGAAGGGCAGGCGCAGCGGCACCTCCTGGTCGCGGATGCGCAGGGTGCCGTCAGCGACATAGCCCTCCGCCAGCTTCTCGATCTCTGCGCGGAACTCGGCGGTGGGATAGCTGGCACTATCGAAGTAATCCGGACCCATCGCCTGATCGGTGACCGATCCCAGCATCAGCGAGGGGATTGCCACGGAGACGGTGACCGTGCCTGCCGGGCCGGGGGCGTCTGGCTCCTCAAACGCGATGCTCGCCTGCCATTGGTCGAACTGGCCGCGCACCTCGCTGCCCATCTGCACGATGGCAATGGCGAGAGTGCCGTCCTCAACCACCCAGCCACCAGCGGGCAGCGCCTCAGCGGGGGCGGCATCTGTGGCGACCTCTTGGGTATGATCATCTCCGTAGGCGGCAGTGGTCTCAGCGGGCCCATGGCTATGCGGCGCATAAAGTCCGAAGGCCCCGCCACCCGCCAGCACCAGAACCCAGATCACCAGCGCCATCAGAAACGGCAGGGCACCATGGGGCGTCTCGGTCTTGACGCTGACCTTAGGCGCGCGCCCCGGCAGCATCCGGCGCAGGGTGGCGTCACGGTCGATCACCTCATGCTTCAGCGCACCGGCAATATGCAGCCCCAGCGCCACCGCAAGGGTCCAGACAAACAGCCAATGCAGCCCGCCAAACACCGCAGCCACCGCCTCCGATTTCGGCACAAACGGCAGGCTCTGGCCAAAGGGCCACCAGATCGGCGCAAAACCGGTGGTCGCCGCATGGTGGATCCAGCCCGTCAGCGGCGCGGCGACCAGCGCACCATACAGCAGCCAATGCACCACCTCCGCCAGCACCGTCTCCGCCCGTCGTTCGGGGTGGAGTGCCACCGGCTTGGGCTGGCTCAACGCCCAGAGAATGCGCAGAAGCGCCGTCAGAAACAGCGCCAGCCCCAGTGTTTTATGCAGCGAAAACAGCAGCGCGGCGCGGGTTAGCGTGGCCTGCGATCCGTCGAAATCGGCGCTCTGGATGTGATGCGCCAGATCATTGGCGAAATATCCCAGCGGAAACACCGCCAGCATCAACAGGGCGGTCAGCCAGTGGAACCCCTTGGCAACGCTGCCATAGTGAAGGGCGGTGTTGTGGCGGGCGACGGGAGAGCTGGCAGGGGAGGACACGTCAGGGAAAACCTTCTCATCGGGAGTGACAGGGTTACCCTATCCCCTCCGCTGTCTGAGACAACACGCATCTCTGTCACCTGATGCACAGGCTTGGTGCATCCGCGCAAGGCTGTGCTTGTACGCAGCGTCACCTGCGTCTAAACCCGGTGCAACGCAGATGGCAGAGAAGATGAGGTCTCAGATGACAATTGCATTCGTGTTTCCAGGGCAGGGCGCGCAGACCATCGGGATGGGCAAGGCGCTGGCCGAGGACTATCCGGCAGCCAAGGCGGTCTTTGACGAGGTGGATGCCGCATTGGGAGAGGCGCTGAGCCAACTGATCTGGGAGGGGGATATCGAAACCCTGACCCTCACGCAGAACGCTCAGCCCGCGCTGATGGCCACGTCGCTTGCTGCCATGCGGGCGCTGGAGGCTGAGGGTGTCAGCATCGACAAGGCCGCCTTTGTTGCCGGTCACAGTCTTGGTGAATATTCCGCATTGGCCGCAGCTGGCGCGATTTCGGTGGCCGATACGGCGCGGCTCCTGCGCACCCGTGGCCAGGCCATGCAAAGCGCGGTGCCAGTGGGTGAGGGCGCAATGGCCGCCATTCTGGGGCTGGACCTTGAGGCCGTGCGTGCCGTCGCTGAGGAGGCCGCGCAAGACGAGGTCTGCCAGGCCGCCAATGACAATGACCCGACCCAGGTGGTGGTCTCCGGCGCCAAGGCTGCCGTGGAACGCGCCGCTGAGATAGCGAAGGAAAAAGGCGCCAAACGGGCGGTGATGCTGCCGGTCTCGGCACCGTTCCATTGTGCGCTGATGCAGCCTGCCGCCGACGTGATGGCCGAGGCGCTGGCAGATGTGGCCATTAAATCCCCCGCCGTGCCGCTGATCGCCAATGTGCGTGCCGATGCGGTGAACGAACCCGATGAGATCCGTAAACTGCTGGTCGAACAGGTGACCGGGTCGGTGCGCTGGCGCGAAAGCGTGCAGACCATGGCCGCCAAAGGGGTGAGTGAGTTCTGGGAAATCGGCGCAGGCAAGGCGCTCTCCGGCATGATCCGCAAGATCGACCGCAGCCTGACCAGCCGTCAGGTCGGCACCGCTGAGGATGTGGCCGCCATCACCGCGGGCTGAACGCGGAATTTCATTAAAATTCCGGCTCGTTTTCTTCCAATGAAAACGGCGGACCGCGGGCCGGGGATGCGACAAAGGAAACCATATGTTTGATCTGACTGGCAAATCTGCCCTCATCACCGGCGCGTCCGGCGGCATCGGTGGTGATATCGCCCGCGCGCTGCATGCCGCTGGCGCCACGGTTGGCCTCTCTGGCACCCGCGAAGCCCCCTTGCAGGAGCTCGCCGCCGAACTGGGGGAGCGCGCCCATGTGCTGCCGTGTAACCTCTCCGATGGGGAGGCGGTTGAGGCACTGCCGAAACAGGCCATCGCGGCGATGGGGTCGGTCGATATTCTGGTCAACAACGCCGGCATCACCCGCGACAACCTCTTCATGCGGATGAAGGATGAGGAATGGCAGAGCGTGCTTGAGGTGAACCTCACCTCCACCATGCGCCTGTGTCGCGGCGTTCTGCGTGGCATGATGAAGGCACGCTGGGGCCGGATCATCAACATTTCCTCCATCGTAGGGGCCACCGGCAATCCAGGTCAGGGCAACTATGCGGCCGCAAAGGCGGGCATGGTTGGCATGTCGAAATCGCTGGCCTATGAGGTCGCCAACCGTGGCATCACCGTGAATGCGGTGGCTCCCGGCTTTATCGCGACCGCCATGACCGAGAAGCTGAACGACGCCCAGAAAGACGCGATCCTGACCCAGATCCCCAGCGGACGCATGGGCAACCCTGAGGAAATCGCCTCAGCCGTGCTCTATCTGTCCAGCGCTGAGGCCGGCTACGTCACCGGCACCACGTTGCATGTGAACGGCGGTATGGCGATGCTCTGATCCGGGGCTGATAGCTCTTTGGATGAGGCACCAGAGGCCCGCGTTACTGGCTGGGTCACTGGCTCTATCGCTCGCACTATCAATGGCCCCGTCTCCGGGTCCTCCGGCGGCGGGGCTTTTGTGTGCCATGCCCGCCGCAGCCCGACCTATCTGTGATGCGGATGCCTCAGGGGGGAGTTGATCGCGCGCGGTCTCAACGATGATTTGCGGGAGGGATCGGCGTATTTTGCGGTGGATCTGCGTCCGGGTGTGGCGTGAATGCGGGCAAAACGCCGCTTTGGCAGCTGGTAAATATGGCTGAAACCCGCTGAAAGATAATGCAAAAATCGCGCCTATGGTCGGTATGGGATGAAAAATATCGTATACAAGTCTTGCATGTGCCGCCGCCTGTGGCCAAATGCTCACCCTGTTGCCTGAGCCTCAGGTAGCAGGCTTCTGGTCGACGGTCGCAGGGATGCTGCGAAATCGTTTGCCTCTGCGTCGGTCTGTGTTATAGGCGGCGCATATTCGCCATCTGCGGGTCCATGCCGGACCGGCAGGGGCACGTTCCGCTATGCGGGACATGATCGCCCGCATCGGGCACAACCACGCCGCCCCGAGCGGGCAAGGGCAGAACCGGGCGAAGGCCTGACAAACCGGGCGAATGCCTGAAAAGATGAGGAATTGACATGAGCGACGTCGCAGACCGCGTAAAAAAGATCGTTGTGGAACACCTGGGTGTTGAAGAAGACAAAGTGACCGAGAACGCGTCGTTCATCGATGATCTGGGCGCCGACAGCCTGGACACCGTTGAGCTGGTCATGGCCTTCGAAGAAGAATTCGGCATCGAGATCCCCGATGACGCAGCCGAGACCATCCAGACTTTTGGCGATGCGGTGAAGTTCATCAGCGAAGCTTCCTGATCCCACCCAATCGGTGACGATCACAGACGGCGCTTTCCGGGCAGGAAGGCGCCGTTTTGCGTTTGTGGCCGTTTCCGACCCATGCGAGGTCGGGTTTTCTCCTTAGGGGTGATCGATCTCCGTGCTAGCCTTGGCGAAACTGCCGACGACAGGAGGGCATAGCGATGATGATCTACCCCACGATGGAGCTGAAGGACGGGCGCTGCGTGACGCTGGACAAGGGGCGGCTTGATACCGCCATGATCTGGCATGTGGACCCGGTGGCCACCGCTTGCAGCTTTGCGGCCGATGGTGCCGAATGGATGCATCTGACGGATTTTGATGCCATTGAAGGCGACAACCGGAATGCTGAGCTGGTGGAGGAAATCATCCGCACGGCGGGCATTCCCGTGCAGCTGGGCGGTGGCATGCGCAGCCGCGAACATGTTGAACATTGGATCGACAAGGGCGCAGGCCGCGTTGTGGTTGGTACTCTGGCCGCGCAGGATCCTGAGATGGTGCGCATGTTGACCCGTCTCTATCCCGATCAGATCGTGCTGGCGGTGGATGTCTGGGAAGGTCAGGTGATGACCGATGGCTGGCGTCAGGCCGGGTCGTTCACGCCCGAAGCCTTTATCGAAGCCTTTGCCGATTGTCCCTTTGCGGGGATCATCATCACCGACATCGAAAGTGATATGAGCGATGTTGAGGCGCAACTGGGGCTGATCGCCGGGCTGGCGGAGAAGGCCCGCACGCCGGTGATCGCCAGCGGCGTGGTGCGCACTGCGGACGATGTGGCGCGGCTGAAATACATTGGCTCGGTCTCCGGGACGCTGGTCGGGCGGGCGCTGTTCCGCAAGACACTGACCCTGACAGAGGCATTGGAAGAGGCCGCCCCCAGCCGTGAACCCGTGGCTGAGTTCCGCTGATCTGATCCGAGCTGAGCGAGGATCGGGCCGAGACCCAGACAGGGCCGGGCCGGGACGGAGCAAGCTTGAGCAAGCATCGACCGGGGCTAGCGCCGGTATCGGGTCGGACCACACGACCGACCCTAAGGGAGGCTGCGCAGGCGACTGCGCAGCCTTTCATCACGTGTGGTGTTACTTCGGGGCTGGCGCAACCAGCGCGTCAGGCACGGTGTGATGGTCCGGGGCAGGGCGTCAGGGCAGAGTGTCAGGGATAGGGCGCTAGGGCAGGATTCCAGGTTAGGGGGCGGAGAACTAGCCGGAAACGGCGCTCTGTGGTTCCAGGTCGGGCGGCGTGTCGCCGCGCGCGAAACCACGCGTGGCCCGCGACGGCGCCCGGCGGAACCCTGCCAGTTTTTTCACCACATCCCGAGGCAACCTTTCCTTAAACTGAATGCCGAAATAATTGGCGTTGCACCACTGGACCCGGCCTGACAGCTCGACCTGTGGCGCATCCTCGGGCAGGTCCAGCGAGATCACATCGCCGACCGCACAGATGAAATCGGATTTGATCTTGGCCCCTTCTTGGCTGATATCCAGAAGCGTGGCCTCCGCTTCCTCCTCTGCGTGCAGCAACAGGCAGTCCAGATTGCAGGTATGGCGTTTGCGCCGCCGCTTCAAAGTGGCCACGCGCCGCTCAAACAGAATGAAACACAGGGCCCCGAAGGCTACCAGCCCAAGCGACCCGATTGCGGCTGTGGTGCTGGAAATATGGCCAAGGGCGGGCAGGGAACCGATGCCGCCAGCGCTCAGATCCTTCTTATGGGCGCGATAACAGGGCATCCTCGACAAATCCCGGCGATAGGCATCCAGGGTTTCGCGGGCGAACAGCTTGACCGACGTCCGTTCCGCCGTGCGCCGATCCTTGATCGACAGAACCCGCAACAGGCTGCGCTGCTGGGCGATCAGATTGTTGGTGGCTTTGGACAGTTCACGCAGGTTCTCGCGCTGCATTCCACGCTGCAGCTCCGTCTTGGAGGTATTGGATAAAAACCGCTCCAGCTCCTGAACGGCGCGCGAATTGCGGCCGGTGCGCAGATATCCCAGCATGTCCTCGCTGGCGAGGGTCAGGGTCATCAATTTGTTGAACACCCGGCATTCCCGCGCCGCCAGCGGTTCGGCGCCCAGAAACAAACCGGTGATAAACAAAAGGGCGAACAGCCCCATGCCCCACATGCGCGAAGGGCGGCGGTGTGCCGGTCGCCGACCCCTTCGCAAATCTGGGTCCGATGACGCGGGGCGTCCCAATAACAACTGTATTTGCACCATTTACGCCTTGCCCCAGAGCCGTAGATCCTGATTTTGCGCCCTGTCTAGGCAGGCGCCACATGTCGCTTCGCAGGTGCCGTTGAGCCGGGATCCCCCGGTGAGCCGCGCCACGAAACACCCTAGGGATACCTTCGCGAGGTTAATTGCAATCTAAGGATGTCATTAAAATAGCGTAAAACCGCCCGACTGTTCCGGCTCTTGCACCTTTGCGCCAATCCAAGCTATTTGGTGACAAATTGCCGAGGCAAAGGAGGGCAAGAAATGCGTCGAGTAGTAGTTACCGGACTGGGCCTGGTCACACCGCTGGCCAGCGGCGTCGAAGAAAGCTGGTCACGGTTGCTGGACGGGCAGTCCGGCGCGGGTCCGATCACGCATTTTGATGCGGTCGAAAGCGGTGTCGCCACCACATATGCCTGCGAAGTGCCGCGCGGCGATGGCTCCGAGGGCAGCTTCAACCCCGATGACTGGGTGGTGAAGAAAGACCAGAAGAAGATTGACGACTTCATCCTCTACGGTATTGCCGCCGCGGATATGGCCGTGCGCGATGCAGGCTGGACGCCCGAGGATGAGGCAAGCCGCCTGCGCACCGGTGTGATGATCGGCTCCGGTATCGGGGGGCTCAGCTCGATCGCGGACACCGCCGTGATGATCAAGGAGAAAGGCCCCCGCCGGGTCTCGCCCTTCTTTATTCCTGGCGCGCTGATCAACCTGATTTCCGGTCAGGTCTCCATCCGCTTTGGCTTCAAGGGGCCGAACCACTCCGTTGTGACCGCCTGTTCGACCGGTGCCCATGCCATTGGCGACGCGGCCCGTCTGATCAAATCCGGCGACGCTGATGTGATGATCGCAGGCGGCGCCGAGGCGGCGATCTGTGAGATTGGCATCGCGGGCTTCAATGCCTGCAAGGCGCTGTCGACCAAACGCGCCGATGACCCCAAAGCGGCCTCGCGCCCCTATGACGCCGACCGTGATGGCTTTGTCATGGGTGAGGGTGCGGGCATCGTCGTGCTGGAAGACTATGAGCACGCCAAGGCCCGTGGTGCGAAGATCTACGCCGAGGTGCTGGGCTACGGTCTCTCTGGCGATGCCTACCACATCACCGCACCGTCTGAGGACGGAGAAGGCGGCGAACGTTCCATGCGGGCGGCGCTGGCCAATGCCGGGCTTGAGCCGAAGGACATCGACTATATCAACGCTCATGGCACCTCCACGATGGCTGACACCATCGAATTGGGCGCGGTTGAGCGGATGATGGGCGATGCCGCAGGCAAGGTCACCATGTCCTCCACCAAATCCGCCACCGGCCACCTGTTGGGCGCGGCTGGCGCGATTGAGGCGATCTTCTCCATTCTGGCGATCCGGGATCAGGTGGCGCCGCCCACCATCAACCTGGACACTCCCGCAGTGGAAACCGCCGTTGACCTGGCCCCCAATGCCAAGCGTGAGCGCGAGATCAACGTGGCGCTGTCCAATTCCTTCGGCTTTGGCGGCACCAATGCGTCGGTCCTGTTCGGAAAGCCTGAGTGATGTGGCGCAGCCTCGCCTCTAATATGCTGACGGTCCTGGTGGTGATGCTGTTCCTTCTGGGCGGCGTCATCCTCTGGGGGCAGTCGCAATATACCTCGGAAGGTCCGCTGGAGAGCGCAATCTGCCTGCGGGTGCCGTCTGGCTCCAACATGTCGCGGGTCAGCCGTGATCTGGAAACCCAGGGTGCCATCAATTCTGGCCCGCTGTTTCGGGTTGGGGTGCGTTACGCCGAGAAAACCGGTGAGCTGAAGGCCGGTAGCTATCTGGTGCCAGCCGGCGCTTCGATGGAGGCCATCGTGGACCAGATCACCCGTGGCGGCGCCAGCAGCTGCGGCACGGAGATCGTCTATCGCGTGGGCGTCACCCGCGTGCTGGCAGAGGTGCGCGAACTGGATCCGGCCACCAACCGCTTTGTTGAGCGCGCGGAATTTGTGCCCGGCGTCGATGAGGTGCCTGCCGTCTACGATGAGAAGAAAGCCGACGCCGACACCCGCTACCGCATTGCGTTGGCGGAAGGGGTCACCAGCTGGCAGGTGGTGGAATCGCTGAAGGCGATGGATATCCTTGAAGGCGAGCCAGGCGATCGCCCTGCGGAAGGGATGCTGGCACCCGACAGCTACGAGGTCTCCCCCGGTGACAATCGCGCTGAGATCCTGGCCGAGATGCAGGAACGTCAGGTGCTGCGCATCAATGCCGCCTGGGAGAGCCGCTCGGACCGCGCGGCGGTCACCAGCCCGGAGGAGATGCTGATCCTTGCCTCGATCATCGAGAAGGAAACCGGCGTCGCCGAAGAACGCCGTCAGGTGGCTTCGGTCTTCACCAACCGTCTCAATCGCGGCATGCGGCTGCAGACGGACCCGACGGTGATCTATGGCGTGACCAAGGGTGAGGGCGTGCTGGGCCGTGGGCTGCGCCAGAGCGAGCTACGCCGGGCCACCCCCTGGAACACCTATGTGATCGAAGGGTTGCCGCCGACCCCGATCGCCAATCCCGGGATGGCCAGCCTTGAGGCTGCGGTGGATCCCGATCAGGGAGATTACCTGTTCTTTGTTGCGGATGGGACTGGCGGTCATGCCTTTGCCGTCACTCTGGAAGAGCACAACCGCAATGTTGCCAAATGGCGCGAGATCGAAGCCGAGCGCAACAGCAACTGATCGCAACAACAGCATAAACCAAGCCTGGAAAGGGGCGCTTTGGCGTCCCTTTTTTCGTGCGCGCACCCGTTAACTCCATCGTAGGGAAATCAGGCATTTCCTTAATAAATTCGGCAGTTTGCGCCCGATACTTCAGGTGGTGAATTTTGACTTTTGCGCTGCTTTATGCCATGCTCTCGGGGCAGCTGGAAAACTGACTGATCTGCCATGCAGGAGCCTCATCTGGGGCTGCGCATCTGGCTGGATCCGTGGTTTTGCGGATGGAGGTTCCATCACTATGAGGCCCCAACCATGAGCAGTTATACACCGGAAAATCGGCTGGCAAAAACCGCCGATCTCCTGTCCTCACTCCACAGCTCCATCGAACGGCTCCGGCAGGAGGCAGAGCAGATGCTCGAACGTCTTGCCTGCGATGCAGAGGAGGGCAGCAGCACCCCGCGCATCGCCAAATTGGAAAGCCTGATCCGTGACAGCCAGAAAGTGGAGAAAACCCTTGTCGAACAAAGTGAACAGCATCAGGCCGCAGCCGGTCTCGACATCAAGGCCGCGCGCAGCGAAATCGAAAACCGCTTGGCTCGCCTGCGCGCCAGCCTCGACGCAGACGATGTTTCTGGACCGGCTCAGCGATCATGACCTCTGTGCGATGCCCTATCTCTTTGATCTCTGGGCGCTGCCACATCAGCTGCCGCCGGCGGGCGACTGGCGCAGCTGGATCATCCTTGGCGGGCGCGGCGCTGGCAAAACCCGGGCCGGTGCCGAATGGGTGCGTACGCTGGCCGAAGGGGCAACACCCCTGTCCGCTGGTCGCGCCCGCCGCATCGCGCTCCTTGGGGAGACCTATGATCAGGTGCGCGATGTCATGGTACAGGGCGACAGCGGCCTCCTTGCCTGCACGCCCCCCGATCGGCGCCCGACGTGGAAAGCCACCGAACGAAGGCTGATCTGGCCCAACGGGGCCACCGCACAGGCGTTTTCTGCCCATGACCCCGAGGCACTGCGCGGCCCGCAGTTCGATGCCGCCTGGGCGGATGAGCTGGCGAAATGGAAACGCGGGCAGGACAGTTGGGACATGCTGCAATTTGCCCTGCGCCTTGGCACCGATCCGCGCGTCTGTGTCACCACAACGCCGCGCAATGTGGGCGTGCTGCGCGACCTCCTCGCCAGCCCTTCCACGGTGCAGACCCATGCCGCAACGGAGGCCAACCGCGCCAATCTCGCCGCCTCCTTTCTGGCAGAGGTGCGCAATCGCTACGCCGGGTCCCGCCTTGGTCGGCAGGAGCTGGACGGCATCTTGTTGCAGGATGTCGAGGGCGCGCTTTGGTCCAATGCCGGGTTGGTTGCCGCGCAGATTGCAAAGGCCCCGGCACTGGACCGGGTGGTGGTGGCGGTGGACCCGGCGGTGAGCGCGGGCAAACACTCCGACGCCTGTGGCATCATGGTGGTGGGCGCAACCCTGCAGGGCCCGCCACAGGACTGGTGCGCCTATGTGCTGGCCGATTGCACGGTGCAGGGCGTCGGCCCGCTCACTTGGGCGCAGGCTGCCATTGATGCCCGCGACCGCTACGGCGCCGACCGGGTGGTGGCGGAGGTCAATCAGGGCGGCGCGCTGGTCGAAAGTCTGCTGCGCCAGATTGATCCGTTGGTGCCCTTCACCGCGCTGCACGCCAGCCGGGGCAAGGGCGGACGGGCCGAACCGGTCGCCGCACTTTACGAGCAGGGGCGTGTGCGCCACCTGCCGGCCTTGGGCGCGCTGGAGGATCAGCTCTGCCAGATGACCCCGCGCGGCTATCTGGGGCAGGGCTCTCCCGACCGGCTGGATGCGCTGGTCTGGGCGGTGCAGGAGCTGATCCTGACCCCGGCCAACAGCCACCGAATGCCCCGCGCCCGCATGTTGTGAGCTGATCACACCTCGGCCGACAGCCTCAGAAACGCCCGCAGTGATGCGGGCGTTTTTCGTTTTATTACAATCTTTTGGTGCGGGTGTTGCGTGCCCTGCGCGCGCCTCGCTCAAATCTTATTCAATTCCAGCCGTCATAAAGGATTGCAGCAAACAGGGGGCAGGATTTGCCCGGTCCCGCAAGTTCAAGCAAAGGAGTGGCCCATGGTCTTTGACCTCCTGCGGCGCAAGCAACAGCCCGTCGAAACCAAGACAAGCGCCGCCGCCCGTGTGGTGGCCTGGCATGGCAGCACCGGTGGCACAGGCTGGAGCCCGCGCGACAGCAGCTCACTGACCCGCAGCGGCTTTGCTGGCAATCCGGTGGGCTACCGCGCGGTCAAGATGATCATCGAGGCCGCCGCCGCGCTGCCGCTGGTGTTGCAGGATGGCACACAGCGCTACGACAGCCACCCGCTGCTGACGCTGCTGGCCCGACCCAATGCCGCCCAGGGCCGTGCCGAGCTGCTGGAGGCGCTGTTTGGTCACCTCCTGCTCTCCGGCAACGCTTATATCGAGGCGGTCTGCGACCCGGATGCGGGCGCCGCGCTCCCGGTTGAATTGCACGTGCTGCGCCCTGACCGGATGACTGTGGTGCCCGGCAGCGACGGCTGGCCCGTGGCCTATGATTACAGCGTGTCGGGGCGCAAACATCGTTTTGATGTGACCCTGGCCTGCGCGCCGATTTGCCATCTGCGCAGTTTCCATCCGCAGGATGACCACTACGGGTTGTCCCCGATGCAGGCTGCGGCCATGGCGGTGGATGTTCACACCTCCGCCTCGCGCTGGTCGAAGGCGCTTTTGGACAATGCGGCCCGCCCCTCGGGCGCGCTGGTCTGGACCGGCGGCGATGGTCAAGGGCTGATGGCGGAGGATCAGTTTCGCCGCCTAAGTGACGAAATAGAAATGAATTTTCAGGGCGCGCGCAACGCTGGTCGTCCGATGGTGCTGGAAGGCGGGCTGGATTGGAAACCGATGGGTTTCTCGCCGTCGGATATGGAGTTTCACCAGACCAAAGACGCCGCCGCCCGCGAAATTGCGCTCGCGCTTGGGGTGCCACCGATGCTGCTGGGACTGCCGGGCGATGCCACCTACGCCAATTACCAAGAGGCCAATCGCGCCTTTTATCGCCTGACCGTCCTGCCGCTGGTGACCCGCGTGGCGGCAAGCCTGTCGGACTGGCTGTCGCGCTATCAGGGCGCTGCGGTCACCCTGAAGCCCGACCTTGATCAGGTGTCTGCATTGGCCTCCGAACGCGAGGCGCAGTGGCGCCGTGTGGCCAGCGCCGATTTCCTGACCGTGGCAGAGAAACGCCACCTTCTGGGCCTGCCGCCACAAGAGGAAGGGGACCGCGATGACTGAGATCCCGATCCCGCCGTTTGAATGCTCTCCGGGGCTGCGGCTCTCCGCCCATGAACGCATCGCTGAAATCCAGCAGGAGGCGATGAACCGTCGGCTCGACCGGCTGGAGATGATGATGGAGCGGATGGAAAAACGGCTCTGGCTCACTGTCTACGGTGTTGCTGCGGTCATTCTGGCACAGGCGTTCCAGTCCTTTCTGGTGGTCCAGTAACTCACATGAATTCAATGAGATATAAGGGGAAGATGATGCGACATGATGAGCATCTGGAACATAAATTCGCGCGCTTCGGCGAGGATCTGACCGTCGGGGATGAGGCCGACGACATGGTCGTGATCAGCGGCTACGCCAGCTTGTTCGGCTGCGTCGATGGCGGCGGTGATCTGGTGCAACCCGGCGCCTATCAGGCGTCACTGGACCGTCTGTCCAAGGCCGGGATTGCCGTGAAAATGCTCTGGCAGCACGACCCGGCACAGCCGATCGGCGTCTGGGATGCGGTCCGCGAGGATGCCCGCGGCCTGCATGTCACGGGCCGTATCCTGACCCGCACCCAGAAGGGGGCGGAGGCGGCAGCGCTGATTGGTGCCGGCGCGCTGGATGGTCTCTCGATCGGCTATCGCACCCGCCGCGCCACCGCGCGCAAAGGCGGCGGGCGTTGCCTGGCGGAACTCGACCTCTGGGAGGTGTCGCTGGTGACCTTCCCGATGCTGCCCACCGCCCGCGTAACCGCCACCGCACAGCCCGTGACAGCTGCCAAATCGACATCGGCCGAGCCGGATCTGAGCGATCCCGGCGAGACACCGCAGATCTGGCGCGAGGTGATCGAGATGCTGCGCAGTGGCGCCAGCCTCGCACCCCTTGGCTGAACACAGCGCCGTTTCCCGTCTTCTCCAACCGACCCAAAGGACAGACAGATGAGCCACCCCCAATCCCACAACGACCCATCGGCCCACCCCGATGCAGCCCCGCAGGAGGTCAAACAGGCCGTTGCCGACTTCGTGCATAATTTCAATGGGTTCAAAGACGACATTGCCTTGAAACTGAAACAGACAGAAGAGCGTGTGACCATGCTGGATCGTAAATCCCACTTTGCCAATCGCCCCCCGCTTGCCGCCGCTGATGCGGGCGCGGCCCCCCATCAAAAGGCGCTGGATGCCTATCTTCGCTCCGGTGATGATGCCGCCCTGCGCGGTCTTGATCTGGATGCCAAGGCGATGAACACCACCGTCAACGGCGATGGCGGCTACCTGGTGGATCCACAGACCGCAGAGAGCGTGAAATCGGTGCTCTCCAGCACCGCTTCCCTCCGCGCAGTGGCGTCGGTGGTGACGGTGGAGGCAACCTCTTATGATGTGCTCATTGACCACGGCGATGTGGGGCATGGCTGGGCCAATGAGACCGGCACTGTGACCGAAACATCCACCCCGGTGATCGACCGGATCACCATCCCGCTGCATGAACTCAGCGCGCTGCCCAAGGCCTCGCAGCGGCTGCTGGATGACAGTGCCTTTGATATTGAGGGCTGGCTGGCAGGGCGCATCGCGGATAAATTCTCCCGTGCCGAGGCCGCCGCCTTCATCATGGGGGACGGCAATGACAAGCCAACCGGCATCCTCTACCACCCGGTGGTGGCCAACGACAGCTGGAGCTGGGGCAACCTTGGCTATGTGACCACCAGTGTTGAAGGCGATATCGGCGATGGCGATGCGATCATTGATCTGGTCTATGCGCTTGGCGCGCAGTACCGCGCCAACGCCAGCTTTCTGATGAATTCCAAAACCGCAGGCCTGCTGCGCAAGCTGAAGGACGCTGATGGCCGCTTCCTGTGGTCCGATGGTCTGGCCGCAGCAGAACCGGCGCGGCTGATGGGCTATCCCGTTGTCATCGCTGAGGATATGCCCGACGCCGATGTGAATGGCTATGCCGTGGCCTTTGGCGATTTTGCGGCTGGCTACACCATCGCCGAACGCCCGGACCTGCGGGTGCTGCGCGATCCCTTCAGCGCCAAACCGCATGTGCTGTTTTATGCCACCAAACGTGTGGGCGGCAATGTCAGCGATTTTGCGGCCATCAAACTGCTGAAATTCGGCCTGAGCTGACGCTTGGACCGATGGCGGGACCGGCTCTCCGGTTCCGTCTGTGGATGCGCGCCCCGGCGACTGTCGTCCAGCTGCTCCCCTTCCGTCCCACGGCAGCAGCCCGGCGCGCATTCGTGCCCCGATCCGATCCGCCAGACGCAGCCCCACCCGAGCAGCCCTGAAAGAACAGCCGTTGGAGTGAAATGATGATGTTGAGTGAAGTGACACCGGTGCCAGAGGCAGCCCTGCCGCAAGAGGCGTTCAAGGCGCATCTGCGTCTGGGCACCGGGTTTGTTGAGGCGGGTTTGCAGGAGGCGGTGTTGATCAGCTTCCTGCGTGCGGCCATCGCGGCGATTGAGGCGCGCACCGGCAAGGTGTTGCTGGCGCGGGATTTTCTGCTGACACTTTCGACCTGGCGCGACCCGCAGGTGCAGGCGTTGCCACTGGCGCCGGTGCAGATGATCCACTCGGTCACGCTGGTTGGCTCCAACGGGGGCGAGACGCTGCTGGAGGCCGGGCGCTACCGGCTGGAACCCGACAGCCAGCAGCCCCGGCTGCGCCCGGTGGGGGGACTGCTGCCGGTGATTGCCAGCGGCGGCGCGGTGCGGATTTCGATCCGCGCTGGCATGGCCAACAGCTGGGCGGCGCTGCCCGGTGATCTGGCGCAGGCGGTGCTGATGCTGGCGGCGCACTACTATGAATTCCGCGATGACACCCGGCTGCAGGGCGGGTGCATGCCCTTTGGAGTGACCAGCCTGATCGAACGCTATCGCGCCCTGCGGGTGAGCCTAGGCGTGGGGGCCGCTGGAGACCGTGGCTTTGGTCGCAACCTTGGACGTGGAGCAGACGCATGAGCCGCCGCACCACCGCGCGCCGCGCATCCGCCGCCACACCACGTCTCAACCGCTGTCTGGCGCTGGAAGATCCGCGCCGCACCTCGGATGGCGCGGGCGGGTTTCTTGAGGCATGGCAATTGCTTGGCCACCATTGGTGCGAGATGCGCGCGCTCACCGGGCGCAGCACCGACCAATCCGGCACCAGCCTGTCGCTGCAACGCTATCGCATCACCCTGCGTGCCCATCCACCCGGCAGCCCGGCGCGGCCCCGACCAGATCAGCGGCTGCGCGATGGCGCCCGGATTTTCCGCATTGATGCGGTGGCCGAAGGCGACCCCGATGGCCGCTTCCTGACCTGTTTTGCAACCGAGGAGACAAGCGCATGACCTATGCCCTGGCCCTGCCATTGCAGGAAGCACTGTTTCAGCATCTGAGCACCGACCCCGATCTGACCGCAGCGCTGAATGGTGCGGTTTATGACGCGCTGCCTGCCGGCACGCTGCCGCAGACCTATGTGACCATCGGCCCGGAGGAGGTGCGCGACCGTTCTGATCGCAGCGGCGCCGGCGCCCATCACCGGGTGGAGATCACCGTGCACACCGATACCGCCGGCTTTGCCGGGGCCAAGGCGATTGCCGCCCTGATTTGCGACAGCCTGACGGCAGTTGCGCCGGTGCTGGCCCTGTCTCGGGGGCGGCTGGTGGGGCTGTGGTTTGAGCGCGCAAATGCCAGCCGCACCACCTCCGGTGGCCGTCAGATCCGCCTGCGTTTTGCCGCGCGACTGGAGGATATCTGACCGCTCAAAACAAACGACAATACCGATAAATCAGATAATTGCGCAGTACAGCTGATGTTCTTTTGCGCCGTGCTGCCCGCCTTTTCAACCACAGGAGATCACCACAATGAGTGTCCAAAACGGCAAGGATCTATTGGTCAAGGTCGATATGACCGGCGACGGTCAGTTCGAAACCATCGCAGGGCTGCGCGCCACGCGTATCAGCTTCAACGCTGAAAGCGTCGATGTCACCAGTCTGGAAAGTCAGGGCGGTTGGCGTGAGCTGTTGTCCGGCGCCGGGGTGCGTTCGGCGAATATCTCCGGCTCTGGTATTTTTCGCGACGAAGGCACCGATGAGAGGGCGCGGCAGCTGTTCTTTGACGGGCTGACCCCGGCGTTTCAGGTGATCATCCCCGATTTTGGCATTGTCGAAGGCGCGTTTCAGGTGACCGCCTTGGAATATGCCGGCAGCCACAATGGCGAGGCGACGTATGAGCTGTCGCTGGCCAGCGCTGGGGCGCTGGTCTTCACGGCCATTTAAGGGAGGCGGTGCGGATGGATCCCCATGTGCAAACCGGCTCTGGTGCCAATCCCCACACAGGTGAGGTGGCGCTGGGGATCAACGGCCAGATGCTGCCGCTGAAACTGACCCTTGGCGCACTTGCCGCTTTGGAGTGCGAGTTG
This sequence comes from Phaeobacter sp. LSS9, assembly GCF_003443595.1. Classification (NCBI taxonomy): domain Bacteria; kingdom Pseudomonadati; phylum Pseudomonadota; class Alphaproteobacteria; order Rhodobacterales; family Roseobacteraceae; genus Phaeobacter; species Phaeobacter sp. LSS9. Next base: position 1,003,847 of record NZ_CP031956.1, on the reverse strand, counting down.
CGGACCGGGTCCCTGATTGACCTCGTGACCCGGTTTGAGGGCGGCTGCTTCTCCGCGGCCGATGTGCTGGCGCTGCTGGCGGCGGGGTTGCGCGGCGGCGGTCACGCCCTCAGCGCTGCCGAGTTGGCCGCTGGCGATATTGACGGCGGCCCGATGCAGGCGGCGCGGGTCGCCGCACAGCTCCTGGCGCGCAGTTTTGCGCTGCCGGGAGAGGTGACCCCATGACGCCCCAGCAGCGCGCCACAGATGGACAAGGCACCGGGCTTGATTGGCCGGCGCTGATACGGGCGGGGCTGGTTGGGCTGCGCCTCACGCCGGATCAGTTCTGGCGCCTCACCCCGGCAGAGCTGCGGTTGATGCTGGGACAGGACACGGGCGCGGTGCCACTGGGCCGGTCAGGTCTGGATCAACTGATGCAGGCCTTTCCCGACCCCGCAGCGCTGACACCCAAAGAAACAGGAGCAGTAAGCGATGACTGACACAGGACTGAATGCGCTGGACCAGCAGAGCGAGGCGCTGAGCGATAGCCTGGGCGATGCGGCAGGTATGGCGGCCACGTTCGACGCCGAGCTGCGCCGGGTGCGCGCCGCCTTCGCCGCCACCGGCAAGGATGCCGAAACACTGGAGCGCGGCATGTCCAAGGGGCTGCGCCGGGCCTTTGACGGTGTTGTCTTTGACGGCATGAAACTCTCCGATGCGCTGGATACCATGGCGCAGTCGATGATCCAGACCACCTATTCGGCGGCCATCAAACCCGTGACCAGCCATGTGGGCGGGCTGCTGTCGGAGGGGGTGGGCAAGCTGATGAGCGGTATCCTCCCCTTTGCCGATGGGGCGGCGTTTTCGCAAGGCCGGGTGATGCCCTTTGCCAAAGGCGGTGTTGTGACCGGGCCGGTGAGTTTTCCGATGCGGGGCGCAACCGGCCTGATGGGAGAGACCGGCCCGGAGGCAATCCTGCCGCTGACACGCGGCGCTGATGGGGCGCTGGGGGTGCGCAGCCAGGGCGGCGGGGGCCCTTCGGTGGTGATGAATATCCAGACCCCTGATGTGCAGGGATTTCAACGCAGCCAGGGCCAGATCGCGGCCCAGCTGAGCCGCACCCTGACGCGTGGCAACCGCAACCGCTGAGCCGGAGGACAGCAGATGAATTTTCACGAGGTCAGATTTCCCGCATCGCTCAGCTTTGGGTCCATTGGTGGGCCGGAGCGGCGCACCGATGTGGTGACGCTCGCCAATGGGCATGAGGAACGCAACACCCCCTGGGCGCATTCGCGCCGCCGCTATGACGCGGGGCTGGGCCTTCGGGGGTTGGAAGATATCGAGGCGCTGATCGCCTTTTTCGAGGCGCGGCAGGGCCAGATGTATGGCTTCCGCTGGAAGGATTGGTCCGATTTCAAATCCGCCCGTGCCACGCAGGAGGTGGCCTTTGACGATCAGGTGATTGGCATGGGCGACGGGGAACAGCGGGTGTTTCAGCTGACCAAGACCTATCGCTCCGGCAGCTATGCTTATCAGCGACCGATTGCGAAACCGGTGGTGGGCAGCGTGCGCATCGGGATTGAGCAGGACGCCCTGCAGGAGACGGTGGATTACACGCTCGACAGCAGCCTTGGTACCATCACGCTGGTACATCCGCCGGAGGCCGGTCTGGCAGTAAAGGCAGGGTTTGAATTTGATGTGCCGGTGCGCTTTGACACCGACCGCATTCAGACCAGCGTGGCGTCTTTTCAGGCGGGCGACGTGCCCAATGTGCCAGTGGTGGAGGTGCGGGTCTGATGGCGGGGGTGAGCGAGGCATTTCAAACTCATGTAGCAGGCGGCCTGACCACATTGTGTCGCTGTTGGCTGGTCACCCGCAATGATGGCGCCCGGTTCGGCTTTACTGACCATGACCGCGATCTGCGGTTCGAGAGTGCCGCCGAGGGTGAGGCCGGTCTCCTGTTTCGCGCAGGCACTGGCCTGACCGCGCGCAGCCTGCAACAGGCCACCGGGCTGGCGGTGGACAATACCGAGGCGCTTGGCGCGCTGAGCGATGCCGCCATCCGCGAAGAAGAGATTGAGGCCGGGCGGTTTGATGGTGCTGAGGTGCGCTGTTGGCTGGTCAATTGGGCCGATGTATCGGTCCGCTGGTTGCAGTTTCGCGGCAGTTTCGGCCAGATCCGCCGCGCTGGCGGCGCCTTTGAGGCGGAGCTGCGCGGCCTGACCGAGGCGCTCAACCAGCCGATGGGGCGGATCTATCAGAAACCTTGCACGGCGGTGCTGGGTGATCGGGCCTGCCGCTTTGATATGACCACACCGGGCTATACGCTGGACCGGGCCGCAGAAGAGATCCGCGAGGGGCAATATTTCAGCTTTGCCGCGTTGCCGGGGTTTGAGCCGAACTGGTTCACGTCTGGCCGCCTCACGGTGATGAGTGGGGCCGCCAAGGGGCTGTGGGGCTGGATCAAACAGGACCGCCAGCAGGCCGGGCGGCTGGGACAGGATGCAAGCGCGCCGGATCCAAGTGTTGAACACCGCCAGCTGACCCTGTGGGAGCCGTTGCGCGCGACGGTTCAGCCCGGCGATCTGCTGCATCTGGCCGCGGGTTGTGACAAGCGGCTGAAGACCTGCCGGTTGAAGTTCAACAATGGCGTCAACTTTCAGGGCTTCCCTGATATTCCCGGAGAAGATTGGGTGATGAGCGTGCCGCGCCAGAGCGGCACCAACACCGGCGGCAGCCGCAGATGAGTGGCGCGACGGGGGTATCCCGCACCGCATTGGTCGCGGCAGCACGGGGCTGGCTGGGCACGCCCTATGTGCATCAGGCGGCCACGCGCGGTGCCGGTTGTGATTGCCTTGGCCTGATCCGGGGGCTCTGGCGCGAGGTCTACGGCCAGGAGCCGGAGGCGGTGCCCGGCTACACGATGGACTGGTCCGAACCGCAAGGTGAGGAGGCGCTGTGGCAGGCCGCGCTGCGCCATCTCATGCCCAAACCCCTCACCGAGGCGCGCGCTGGCGATGTGATCCTGTTCCGGATGCGGCGCGGCGCGGTGGCAAAACATATTGCGCTGCAAACTGAAACCGGCGCCATGCCGCGATTTATCCATGCCTATAGCGGCCACGGGGTGGTTGAAAACACCCTGAGCCACCCGTGGCACCGGCGGATCGTGGCGCGGTTTTCCTTTCCTGATGTTGATGCTGATGAGGTGACGTGATGGCGACCATTCTTCTTTCTGCGGCGGGGGCGGCACTTGGCGGCTCGGTTGGGGGGGCTGTGGCGGGCCTGTCGTCAGTTGCGATTGGCCGCGCGCTTGGCGCTACGGTTGGACGCGCGATTGACAGCCGCCTGCTGGGCGCGGGCAGTGAGCCGGTGGAGACCGGCCGGGTGGAACGGTTTCGCCTGACCCATGCCAGTGACGGCCAGCCGATTGCGCAGGTTTATGGCCGGATGCGGGTGGGCGGACAGGTGATCTGGGCGTCTGAGTTCCGCGAAACCTCCACCACCAGTGGCGGCGGAGGCAAGGGCGGCGGTGCGCGCCAGCCCAAGGTCACCAGCTACAGCTATGATGTCTCGCTGGCGGTGGCGGTCTGCGCCGGGGAGGTGGCCTCCATCGGGCGGGTCTGGGCCGATGGGGAGGAGGTGGCGCCCAAGGATCTCAATATGACCGTCTATCGCGGCACCATGGACCAACTGCCCGACCCGGTGATGGAGGCGGTGGAGGGCGCAGGCGCGGTGCCCGCCTATCGCGGCACCGCCTATGTGGTGATGGAAGGTCTCGCACTGGAGCGCTTTGGCAACCGGGTGCCGCAATTCTCGTTTGAGGTGCTGCGTGCCGAGCAACCCAGCTCAAACAGCTATGATCTGGATCTGCCGCAGCTGGTGCAAGGCGTGGCGCTGATGCCGGGGACCGGGGAGTATGCGCTGGCCACGACGCCGGTGCATTATGATCATGGGCCGGGACAGGCCAAACCGGCCAATTCACACAGCCCTTCGGGAGAGACGGATCTGGTGACCTCGCTCACCACATTGGGAGAGGAGCTGCCCGCCTGCGGCGCGGCCTCGCTGATCGTGTCGTGGTTTGGCAATGATCTGCGCTGCGGGGACTGTACCATCAAACCCAAGGTGGAGCGTCAGCATATCGAGGGGGCGAATATGCCCTGGTCCGTCGGGGGTCTGACCCGCACGGAGGCAGAGCTGATCGCGCGGCAGGAGGATCGGCCGATCTATGGCGGCACCCCGACCGACGCCTCGGTGATTGAGGCCATTCGCGCACTGCAAGAACAGGGCAAGCGGGTGATGTTCTACCCGTTTATTCTGATGGATCAGATGGCGGGCAATGATCTGCCCGATCCCTGGAGCGGCGAAGTAGGGCAAGCGCATCTGCCGTGGCGCGGGCGGATCACCCTGTCGCGGGCACCGGGACAGCCGGGCAGCCCGGATGAGACAGCAGCGGCGCGTATGGAGGTGCAGCAGTTCTTTGGCACAGTGACGGCGGCGGATTTCACCGTGGCTGACGGGAGCGTCAGCTACAGTGGCCCGGTAGAGGACTGGGGGCTGCGGCGGTTTATCCTGCACAATGCCGCGCTTTGTGCAGCGGCGGGCGGGGTTGAGGCGTTTTGCATCAGCTCTGAGATGCGCGGGCTGACCCAGATCCGCGACGAGGCGGGCTTTCCCGCTGTGGCAGAACTGCGGGCGCTGACGCAGGAGGTGCGCCAGATCCTCGGGCCGGACACCAAGATCGGCTATGCCGCCGACTGGTCTGAATACTGGGGCTACCAGAGCCCGGAGGGGGATCGCTATTTCCACCTTGATCCGCTGTGGGCGGATGAGGAGATCGACTTCATCGGCATCGACAACTACATGCCGCTGTCCGACTGGCGCGAGGGGGAGGACCATCTGGACGCCAAGGCAGGCACGCCCAATATCTATGACCTCAGCTATCTGCGCGCCAATATCGAGGGCGGTGAGGGCTATGACTGGTATTACCACTCGCCCGAGGCGGAGGCGGCCCAGATCCGCACCCCGATCACCGATGGGGCTTATGAGGAGCCGTGGATCTGGCGCTACAAGGATCTGCGCAGCTGGTGGTCGAAGCCGCATCATGACCGGATCAACGGCGAACGGGCCGCATTGCCCACCGCATGGGAGCCTGAGAGCAAGCCGATCTGGTTCACTGAACTGGGCTGTGCGGCCATCGACAAGGGAACCAATCAGCCGAACAAGTTTCTGGATCCCAAAAGCTCGGAATCAAAACTGCCGAAGTTCTCCGACGGGCAGCGTGATGACATGATGCAGCTGGCCTATCTGCGTGCCCTTCTGGGCTATTGGGGGGAGGCGGGGAATAACCCGGTCTCAGAGGTCTATGGCGGCCCGATGCTGGATATGTCCAACGCCTATGTCTGGGCCTGGGATGCGCGCCCCTTTCCGACCTTTCCCAATGCGGTGGAGGTCTGGAGCGACGGTGAGAACTACCTGCGGGGCCATTGGCTCAACGGACGGGTGGGGCAACGCACGCTGGCTTCGGTGCTGGAGGAGATCTGTGCCGCCTCTGGGGTTGCGGCAATAGATGTGAGCGACCTGCCCGCACTGGTGCGGGGCTATGCGATTAGCGACGTCGGGGAGGCCCGCGCCGCTCTGCAACCGCTGCTGCTGCGCCACGGGGTGGATGCGATAGAACGCGACGGGGTGCTGCGATTCCGCCTGCGCAACGGGCGACCGGATGCCACGCTGGATCTGGCGCAACTGGTTGAGGGGCAGGAGTTGGACGGGGTCATCGAACAGACCCGCGCGCCAGAGGCAGAGCTGGCTGGCCGTATGCGCCTGCGCTTTGTCGAATGGGGCGGGCGCCATGATCTGCGCGGCGAGGAGGCGATCCTGCCCGATGAGGCCACCCATGCGGTCAGCGACAATGAGTTGCCGATGGCGCTGACCCGCGCCGAAGGGCGGCAGGTGGTGGACCGCTGGCTGAGCGAGGCGCGCATGGCCCGCGATACCCTGCGGCTGGAACTGCCACCCTCCGCCATGGCGCTGGGCGCGGGGGATGTGATCCGCCTGCCGCTTGCGGGGGCGGTTGCCAAACCGGGTTCCGACAGCGGCGCGCAGGCGCGTTACCGGATTGACCGGGTCGAACAGGGCGCGGCGCAGCTGATCGAGGCGGTGCGGATCGAGCCGGAGAATTACCACCCCGCGCCGGTGCCGGAGGAATTGCCCGGTGTCACCGCCTTTGTAGCGCCAGTGCCGGTGCTGCCGCTGTTCATGGATCTGCCGCTGATCCGCGGCGATGAGGTGCCCCATGCGCCGCATCTGGCGGTCACGGCGGATCCCTGGCCGGGGAGTGTTGCCCTATATGGCGCACAGAGCGATGCGGATTACCTGCTGGAGGAGGTATTGGCCGCGGCCTCTACCATTGCCATCACCAATACCGCGCTGCCTGCGGGCGCGCTGGGCCGTTGGGAGCGGGGGGGGATCTGGAGGTCGATATGATCTCCGGCCAGTTCCAGAGCCGTGACCCATTGGCGGTGCTGAATGGCGCCAATCTGGTGGCAATCGGTGATGGCACCCCCGGCAATTGGGAGCTGATACAGTTTGCAACGGTCGAGCTGATTGCACCTGGGCGCTACCTGCTGCGCGACCGGCTGCGCGGTCAGCAGGGCAGCGATGCGCGGATGCGGGTGCAATGGCCCCAAGGGTCCTATGTGGTGGCGCTGGATGGCACACCACAGCAGATTGCGCTGGCCGCCAACCAACGGGGGCTGAACCGCCATTACCGCATTGGCACCGCCCGGCGGCCCTATGATGATCCGAGCTATCTGCATCTGGAGGCGGCTTTCGCGGGGGAAGGGCTGCGTCCCTATGCGCCGGTGCATCTGCGCCAGCAAGGCGCGCTGGGTTCTGGTGCGGTCGGGCTGAACTGGATCCGCCGCAGCCGCATTGATGGTGATCGCTGGGATCTGGCGGAGATCCCGCTTGGCGAGGATCTGGAGCGCTACCGCCTGCGCATCCTGCGCGGAAGTGAGGTGCTGCGCGAGGAGCTGCTGGACAGTCCGGCCTGGAGTTATCCGCCAGCGGCGCAGGTGGCGGATGCGGTTTCACCCGGCGACCGGGTTGAGGTGGCGCAGATCTCGGCCCGGTATGGCGCCGGGGCGGCCACTGCCCTGCGGCTGGTCTGAGGAGGGACGGCAATGCGGCGGCCCATCCTGCCCGGCGACATCACCAGCACCGCCCGCGCCCTGCTGGCGGTGGCCCCGGCGCAGCGGCTTGCGCTGTGCGAGCGGATCTTTGCCGGGGCCGGGCAGGCGCTGCGCCATACGCGCCGCACACGGCGGCTCTGCCCGGATTGGGGTGATGGCTCCCTCAGCGCGGCGGCGCGAAAATTCACGCTGGCGGATGAGCCGTTTTATGACGTGGCCCCCTATCTGGCCTGCACGCGGCTGGTGCTGGCCCGGCTGGCGCGGCATCTGCGCGACCATGGCTCGGGGGAAGGTCACGGAGCTGACCCTTAAGGCCGATCTGCTGCGGCTGCCGACGCTGTTTTGAGGCGCGCTGTGCCGTGTCTCCCTTCCGGCGATCACAGATCCGCACAGCCGCTGTGCGTGCGCTGCTGCGCGTCGTAATTCGACCCTCGGCGCAATAAAAACAACGGGCTGGCGCGGCATATAAATCTGGCGTAGCGGAAAGATCAGCAGATCCGATGGCTGTCATCACGGATTTGCGGTTGGCCTTTCGGCGGATAAATCGCTACTCTGAGCGGCAGCACAGGAGGCAGAGCCATGCTTGAGACGCGCCACGCCGTCAGTTCCGTTGATCCGGTCTGGGATCAGATCACCACCGAGGCGCAGGACGCCGTGAGCCGCCAGCCGCTGATGGGCGGGCTGATTCACGCCTGCATCCTGCATCACACCTCACTTGAAAAGGCGCTGTCCTATCGCATCGCGGCCAAGCTTTGCTCCAATGAGATGTCGATGGTGATCCTGCGCGAGATTGTCGACAAGGCCTATGGCGAAAACCCCGATCTGATCGCCGCCGGGCGCGCCGATCTGATGGCGGTCTATGAACGTGATCCCGCCTGCCACCGGCTGTTGCAGCCGATCCTCTACTTCAAGGGCTATCAGGCGGTGCAATGTTACCGTGTGGCCAATTGGCTGTGGCAGCAGGGCGACTATGACCTGTCCTATTTCTTCCAGATGCGGATCTCCGAGATCTTTGGCGTCGATATCCACCCGGCGGCGCGGATTGGCCGGGGCATCATGATCGACCACGCCCATTCCATCGTCATTGGCGAAACCGCTGTGGTGGGCGACAATGTGTCGATGCTGCATTCGGTGACCCTGGGCGGCACCGGCAAGGAAGAGGAAGACCGCCATCCCAAGATTGGCAATGGCGTACTGATTGGGGCTGGCGCCAAAGTGCTCGGCAATATCAAGGTCGGCCATTGCAGCCGCATCGCCGCAGGCTCCGTGGTGCTGCAGGAGGTGCCACCGTGCAAGACCGTGGCGGGCGTGCCGGCCAAGATCGTCGGCGAGGCAGGCTGTGATCAGCCCTCGGTCAGCATGAATCAGGTGCTGGCGGGCGGCAAGCCGCAGTAAGGCGGCGCTGCGGAGGAACATCGCGGGTGTTGCGATTACCGCCACGGATATACCTGTGAGTATTTTTGGAAAGATGACGATGAAGAGGGGGCGGCGTTGGCTGGCCCCTTTTTTCGTGGGGTGGAGGAGGTTCGGTCCAGGTCATGAACATTATGTCGCTTCAGTGTAGTATATAATATATACACGCCCTGATTGCATTGATAGCCATGGCGACATGTTAAACGAACCCGAACTGCCAAAGCGCCGGTACGACGGCAAGATTGCGGATCCTGAGCGGTGGTTGGCCTTCACCCCGCGCGCGGGGGATATTGTTGTGTCGACGCCGCCAAAGTCAGGCACGACCTGGACGCAGGCCATTCTTGCCTTGTTGATCTCCGGCGACCCGGAGGTGGATGCCGCGATCTCGCGCAAGGCACCGTGGATTGATGTCACCTCGCCCGAGCAGGATGGAATTATCGCTGAACTGAACGCGCAAACCGGGCGGCGGCAGGTCAAAACCCATACCCCGCTAGATGGGATCCCGTTTTGGTCGGACCTGCGCTATATCACGGTTTTCAGGCATCCTATTGATGTGCATTTTTCCTTTCGCCGCCATGTCGAGAACATGACGGAGGAGGTGCTTCAGGAGGTCTTCCCACGCGACGTTCAGGCGGGGTTTCATCTTTTTCTGGAGGGAGATCATCGCGATGGGGCCAGTCTGATATCCATTGTCGATCACTACCGCAGTGTGTTGGCATTGGAAAATCGGGACAATGTGCTCTGCCTGCACTACGCAGATATGACCCGTGATCTGAGGTCAGCCGTCGCCCGGATTGCAGAGCATATTGGCCTGACCCATCCGGCTGCCGTGATGGAGACGCTGGTGGAAGCGGCGCGATTTTCCAATATGAAGCGCAACGCAGAGAGATTTGCCGTCTTGGCGCGGCAAGGGTTCTGGCGGAACGATTCTGATTTCTTTGATAGTGCGACATCGGGGAAATGGGTTGGTCGGCTTTCGGATGCGGATCTTGCGGCCTATGAGGCGCGTATGGCGGAGTTGCTCAGCCCTGAGGAACGGCACTGGTTGGAATATGGCAGCGCCGGATTGTTGAAGTCCGGTTAACCGGGGCTGTGCAGGCCTTCGGTGTCCTGATCTGGGATGCTGAATCGTTGAGGATCAGCTGTAGCTTTTGTGTTTCAACTTCGAGGGCGGATCCCGAGCGGTCAAAAGTCTCGCTCCACATAAAAAAGGACCGGAGCGCTGCCCCGGTCCTTTCCTTTTCTCGTCCGTTGAGGTGCGGTGGCTCAGGCCAGCATCATCATCGGGTTTTCCAGGTTGTCCTTGATCGCGTTCAAGAGTTCGGCGCCAAGGGCGCCGTCGATGACGCGGTGGTCGACGGACATGGTCACGGACATCACGGTGGCCACGGCCAGTTCGCCGTCTGCACCGACAACCGGTTTCTTGACCCCTGCGCCCACGGCGAGGATGCCTGCGTGCGGCGGGTTCACGATGGCGTCGAAATTGTCGATGCCGAACATGCCGAGGTTGGAGATCGCAAAGCTGCCACCCTGATATTCATGCGGCGCAAGTTTGCGGTCGCGGGCGCGTTTGGCGAGGTCTTTCATCTCGGTCGAGAGGGTCGAGAGCGATTTGGTGTCGCTGTCCTGCAAGACCGGGGTGAACAAGCCGCCCTCAATCGCGACTGCAACGGCCACGTCGGAGGATTGCATTTTCAGCACGCGGTCCCCGGCCCAGACAGCATTGGCGTCCGGCACGGCTTGCAGCGCCAGGGCACAGGCCTTGATGATGAAATCATTGACCGAGAGTTTGACGCCGCGGGCCTCCAGCTGCTTGTTCAGCTCACCGCGGAACTTCAGCAGCGCATCCAGCTGGATATCGCGACGCAGGTAGAAATGCGGCACGGTCTGCTTGGCCTCGGTGAGGCGTGCAGCGATGGTTTTGCGCATGCCGTCGAGTTTGACTTCCTCATAGGTGCGGCCTTCGTACATGCGGGCGACCTTATCGGCGGAGGGGCCTGTGGGGGCTGCGGCGGTGGCGGCCGGGGCGCTGGCGCTCTCGGCCTTGGCTTGCGGTGCTGAGGCCGCAGCGGCTTGGGGTTTGGCGTTCTCGACGTCGGCCTTCACGATGCGGCCACGGGGGCCGGAGCCTGTGAGGGCTGCGAGGTCCAGACCCTTGTCCGCCGCAATCCGGCGCGCCAGAGGTGACGCAAAGATGCGGTTGCCATCGGCGCCCTGTGGGGCTGCGGGCGCGGGTGTTGCGGCCGCGGCCTCTGCCGGGGCCGATGCGGGAGCAGCTTCCTCGGAGGCGGCGGGTGCGGGCGCCTCGTCTGCTGCGGCAGCGGGGGCATCCGGTGTGGCGCCGATATCATCGGCGCTTTCGCCATCTTCCAGCAGCACGGCGATGGGGCTGTTGACCTTCACGCCATCAGAGCCTTCAGGGATCAGGATCTTGCCGATGGTGCCTTCGTCGACGGCCTCAAACTCCATCGTCGCCTTGTCGGTTTCGATTTCCGCCAGCAAGTCGCCGGAGGCGACAGTGTCGCCTTCCTTCACGAGCCATTTGGCGAGCGTGCCTTCCTCCATTGTGGGAGAGAGGGCGGGCATCAGGATTTCTGTGGGCATCGCTGTCTCTCCTTACCGGTAGGTCACTTGCTTCACCGCTTCGATCACCTCATCGGTGGTGACCAGCGCGTGTTTTTCGAGATTGGCGGCATAGGGCATGGGCACGTCCTTGCCGGTGCAGGTGATGACGGGGGCGTCTAGGTAGTCAAACGCCTCCTGCATCACCACAGAGGAGATGTAGCTGCCAACAGAGCCCTGCGGCCAGCCTTCCTCAACTGTAACCAGGCGGTTGGTCTTCATCACCGATTTGATGATGGAGCCGGTGTCCATGGGGCGCAGGGTGCGCAGGTCGATGACCTCGGCGCTGATGCCATCCTCGGCCAGTTTCTCCGCCGCTTCCAGCGCATAGGTCATGCCGATGCCAAAGGAGACGATGGTGACGTCAGTGCCTTCCCGCCAGATCCGGGCCTTGCCAAAGGGAACGGTGTAATCATCCAGCTTCGGCACTTCAAAGGATTTGCCGTAGAGGATCTCATTCTCGAGGAAGATCACCGGGTTGTTGTCGCGGATTGCGGTTTTCATCAGACCTTTGGCGTCGGAGGCGGAGTAGGGCATCGCCACCTTCAGGCCGGGGATCTGCATGTACCAGGCGGCATAATCCTGGCTGTGCTGTGCGCCCACGCGGGCGGCGGCACCGTTGGGACCACGGAACACCATCGGTGCGCCCATCTGACCGCCGGACATATAGAGCGTCTTGGCGGCAGAGTTGATGATGTGGTCAATCGCCTGCATGGCGAAGTTGAAGGTCATGAATTCCACAATCGGGCGCAGACCGCCAAAGGCCGCGCCGGTGGCGATGCCGGCAAAACCATGTTCGGTGATCGGGGTGTCGATCACCCGCTTGGCGCCGAATTCGTCCAACAGGCCCTGAGAGATCTTATAGGCGCCCTGATATTCGGCGACTTCCTCGCCCATCAGGAAGACATCATCGTCGCGGCGCATTTCCTCGGCCATGGCGTCGCGCAGGGCTTCGCGGACCGTGGTCTGCACCACTTCGGTGCCCTCGGGCCAGTCGGGGGTGGTGTCCACCTCCGGTGCGGCGGGGGCTGCGGCAGCAGCGGTGGTGGTTGCGGGCGCCGCAGGTGCCTCTGCCGCCGACGCTTCGCTTGCGGAGGGCGCGGATGCTGCGGGGGCCGCATCGGGGTCGTAGCTTTCGCCATCCTCCAGCAGCACCGCGATGGGGCTGTTGACCTTCACGTTTTCGGTGCCCTCGGCGATCAGGATCTTGCCGACGGTGCCTTCGTCGACGGCCTCAAACTCCATCGTGGCCTTGTCGGTTTCGATTTCGGCCAGGATATCGCCGGAATTTACGGTATCGCCTTCCTTCACGAGCCATTTGGCCAGGGTGCCTTCCTCCATGGTCGGCGACAGGGCGGGCATCAGGATTTCAGTTGCCATATCGTGTTACGTCCCCTCAGGCGGTTTCTTGCGGCAGCTCGTCCGCATAAATATCGGTCCAGAGTTCTTCGAGCGCCGGTTCCGGGCTCTCCTTGGAGAAATCTGCGGATTTGTTGACGATGTCCTTGATCTCTTTGTCGATCGCCTTCAGGTCATCCTCGGTCGCGTGTTTGCCGGTGAGCAGCATATCGCGGACCTGTTCGATGGGATCACGTTCCTCGCGCATTTTCTGCACCTCTTCGCGGGTGCGGTATTTGGCGGGGTCGGACATGGAGTGACCACGGTAGCGGTAGGTCTTGACCTCAAGGATATAGGGGCCTTTGCCCGCGCGGCAGTGGGCAACGGCGCGTTCGCCGGCCTCTTTCACTGCCAGCACATCCATGCCGTCCACTTCCTCGCCCTTGATGCCGTAGGCTTCGCCGCGTTTCCACAGGGCGGGGGATTTGGTTGACCGCTGCACCGAGGTGCCCATGGCGTATTGGTTGTTTTCAATCACGAAAACCACCGGCAGATCCCAGAGCTGGGCCATGTTGTAGGTCTCGTAGACCTGACCCTGGTTGGCCGCGCCATCGCCGAAATAGGCGAAGGTCACCCGGTCGATGCCTTTGTATTTATCGGAGAAGGCAAGGCCCGCCCCCAGCGGCACCTGCGCGCCGACGATGCCGTGGCCGCCGTAGAAATGCTTCTCCTTGGAGAACATATGCATGGAGCCGCCCTTACCTTTGGAATAGCCGCCTTCGCGACCGGTAAGTTCCGCCATCACGCCGTTGGGATCCATGCCGCAGGCCAACATATGGCCGTGGTCACGGTAGGAGGTGACGCGTTTGTCGCCGTCATCTGCAGCGGCCTCAAGGCCGACAACAACCGCTTCCTGACCGATATAGAGGTGGCAGAAGCCGCCAATCAGACCCATGCCATAGAGCTGGCCGGCCTTTTCCTCGAATCGCCGGATCAGCAACATCTCGCGGTAGTATTCGAGCAGCTCATCAGCAGAAACGTTTGGTTTCTTGACACTTTTTCTCGCAGCCATGGTGGCGGGCTCCCCCTTAAGGCTAGATAGTTTAATGCTAAACTAGTTCATAATGGATTTTGTCACGTCATGCGAGTGTTATTATGACGTGCCGTCACCAAGGGGTAAAGGCGATGGCGGATAGAGGCGGTGACGTTGGGAGAGGTGGCGGGAGAGGTGGCGTATTTATGAGGGGATTGCGCTGGGGGTGCTGTGGCATGGGGCCGGGCAGCAGCTAGCGGCGCCTCATCACAGCAAAACGCCCGCAAGCGGGGGCTGCGGGCGGTGACATATATTTGGTTGTGGTCTGCTGAATGCTTGGCTTAGCGGATGACAATCTCATCGGCGCGCAGCAGGCCGAGGACCGAGCGGGCCTGCTCGTCCAGCAGATCCAGATCGAGGTAGTCATCCGACAGCCGGTGAGTGAGATTTTCAATCTGCGCGGTTTCGCGTTTCAGCTGGTCGAGATCCTGACGCAGCGCTTCGGCCTCGGCCTGGATCTCGACCCGCCTGAACAACCCGAAGTCCCCCTGCACAGCGGCAAAGGTGAAATACGCGCTGAGCGCGAATGCAATCGTGGAGAAAACGAATGCGCCCAGAGAGGGCCGGTTGCTTCGGGTCACGGTGGATAGCCTGTATGATCTGCTGCTCAAGTCTTGCGCCGGTTTGCCCAGCGTCTGCAACAATACTGCCACAGGCAACATGGTTTGTGAAAGATGAAAATTGTTAATTTTGAACATTTTCCGATGGAAAATACATCTTGCGCCAGCTGTTGACCGCAGAAGGTTAACGGCTGGTTAACGTGATTGGCGGATCGGTAAAATCTTAACGGTTTGGCAATATTTCACGGGAGAGTGGGGGACCCGGCGTGCAACCGGGCCTCCCTATGTGCTGTTAGCTTAACCTTCGAGGGCAGCGACGCCGGGCAGGGTCTTGCCCTCCATCCATTCCAGAAAGGCCCCGCCTGCGGTGGAGATATAGGTGAAATCAGCCGCGGCCCCGGCCTGATTGAGGGCGGCCACGGTGTCACCACCGCCCGCCACGCTGACCAGCGCGCCGGATTTGGTGAGGCTGGCGGCCTGTTGTGCGGCGGCATTGGTGGCCGCATCAAAAGGCGCGATCTCAAAGGCGCCCATCGGGCCGTTCCAGATCAGCGTTTTGGAGGCTGAAAGCGTATCCGCGACGGCGGCGACGGTCTGTGGACCTGCATCCAGGATCATAGCATCGGCGGGGCAGGCGTCCGCAGCGACGGTTTCATTCTCGGCGCCTGCCTTGAATTCGCGTGCGACCACAACATCGACCGGCAGGAGGATCTTGCAGCCCTTGGCTTCGGCCTTGCTCAGAATCTCGCGGGCGGTGTCGGCCATCTCGTGTTCGCAGAGGGATTTGCCCACGTCGATGCCCTGTGCCGCGAGGAAGGTGTTGGCCATGCCGCCGCCGATCACCAGATTGTCGACCTTGCCCACCAGATTGCCCAGAAGTTCCAGCTTGGTCGAGACCTTGGCACCGCCGACAACGGCTGTCACCGGGCGCTGGGGTTGACCAAGCGCGGCTTCCAGCGCGGTCAATTCGGCCTGCATCAGACGGCCGGCACAGGCAGGCAGCAGACGGGCCAGCGCCTCGGTCGAGGCATGGGCGCGGTGGGCGGCGGAAAACGCATCGTTGCAGTAGATGTCGCCCAGCTTCGCCATCTCTGCCGCCAGATCGGCGTCGTTCTTTTCCTCGCCCGCGTGGAAGCGGGTGTTCTCCAGCAGCAGCACGCCACCAGCAGGCAGGCCCGCAACGGCGGCCTCGGCAGCGGGGCCGCGGCAATCCGCGACAAAGGTCACCGGCGCGTCAAAGGCGGCCTCAAGTGCTGGCACCAGCGGGCGCAATGACATCTCTGCGACCACCTTGCCCTTGGGGCGGCCAAAATGGGCCAGCAGAATTGGCGTGCCACCGGCGGCGAGGATATCCTTGATCGTGGGGGCGACGCGCTGAATGCGGGTGTCATCGGTGACGCGGCCATCCTCAACCGGGACGTTGATATCGACGCGCACCAGAACGCGCTTGCCTGCCAGGTCCATCGTGTCGAGTGCGGTCCAACCCATGGTCATATCCTTCTTTGGTCTTGGTTTGAGGCGTCGGCTGCGGAAACTGCGCCGCAGGCGGTGTTGGCGCGATGTTTCGGGGCTTTTTGCCGCCCAGTCAATGCTCCGTGACCAAAGCTCCCTTGGCAATTGCGGGCGTGGGCCTTAACTATCGGGCAAATGCAAAGAACAGGAGGGCCACATGGCCGAGATCAAAGACCCCGAAAACACCATCATCATGGAGCTGAAAGACGGCAAGGTGGTGATCGAACTGCTGCCCGACGTGGCCCCTCAGCACAGCGCACGCATGAAAGAGCTGGCCCGTAGCGGTGAGTATGACAATGTGGCGTTTCACCGGGTGATCGACGGCTTCATGGCGCAGACCGGCGACGTGCAGCACGGTGACATGGAAGACGGGTTCAACCTGCGCATGGCGGGCACCGGTGGCTCTGATCTGCCGAATGTTCCGGCGGAATTCTCCAAGCTGCCGCATGACCGTGGCACGCTGGGTGCGGCGCGGTCGGCCAACCCGGATTCGGCCAACTCGCAGTTCTTCATTAACTTCAAGGACAACCATTTCCTGAACGGTCAGTACACCGTTTATGGCCGTGTGATTGAGGGCATGGAGCATGTCGACGCGATCACCCGTGGCGAGCCGCCTGCGAACCCCGACCGCATGGTCAGCGTCAAGGTGGCGGCAGATGTATAAGCTGGCAGCCGTCTTTGCGCTGATGGCGGGTCCGGCACTGGCCAGCGGTCTGGAGATCGCGGTTGAGGGCGAGGGCGCCAATGGCACCATCCAGATCGACCTGTTTGAGGACGTGGCTCCGAAACATGTCGAGCAGATCACCGCGCTGGCGGCAGAAGGCAAATATGATGGCGTGGTGTTTCACCGCGTGATCGAAGGCTTCATGGCGCAGACCGGTGATGTGGAATTTGGCAAGCTGGGTGGCGATATGCGCCGCGCAGGCATGGGCGGTTCCGAGCGGTCGGACCTGCCTGCTGAATTCTCGGATCTGGAGTTTGATCGTGGTGTGGTCGGCATGGCCCGCTCACAGGATCCCGACAGCGCCAATTCGCAGTTCTTCATCATGTTTGCACCGGGGCATTTCCTCAATGGTCAGTACACCGTCGTGGGCAAGGTGACCGAAGGCATGGATGTGGTTGACGCGATCAAGCGTGGCAGCAGCAGTCAGAACGGCGCCGTTGTGGGCCAGCCTGATGTGATGAAAACGGTCTCTGTAACCGAGTGAGCCTTGGCTCGCGGGTCTCCTGATCCGCCTATGATAGCCTGAACGGCCCGTGCCTTGACTGGTGCGGGCCGTTTGCTGTTTGCCGCCTGTCACGGGCTTGTGCGGTGCATGTGAGGCGGATTTGCGGCAGGCTATGCCCCTGATTTGGGCCGGGGACCCCATGGGAGACCTCTTGGGGACACAGGGAGGAGGCCTGCGATGTCACAGATGACTGCAACACATACATTCTTCTTGCAAAACAAAGCGGTGGCGGGGCTGTCGCTGCTGTTGATGCTATCCTGGCTGGCGGTGGCCCATGCGGATCCGGCCATCTGGGCGCGGGAATGGCCGGTCACGGATTTCACGCGCAGCAGCGTGGCGGACTGGGCTGAGATCAAATCCGGTGGTCCGCCGAAAGATGGCATTCCGGCGCTGAGCGATCCCGCGTTTCACCCTGCGCGGCAGGCCAAGGAGCTGAGCCGCGCTGAACCGGTGGTGGTGCTGGATCTGCCGGGGCAGGCGGCGCGCGCCTATCCGCTGCGCTATCTGATCTGGCACGAAATCGTCAATGACGGGGTGGGCGGTACCCCGGTTGCGGTGACCTATTGCCCCTTGTGCAATTCCGCCATGAGCTTTGACCGGCGGGTGGCGGGGCGCAGCCTGAGCTTTGGCGTCACCGGCAAGCTGCGGCAGTCCGATATGGTGATGTATGACCGCGAGACGGAAAGCTGGTGGCAGCAGGCCACGGGCACCGGCATCGTGGGCGAGATGAACGGGCGGGCGCTGCGGCAGCTGCCGAGCTGGCTGGACAGCTGGCAGGGGTTTCGCGCGGCCTATCCAGAGGGGCTGGTGATGGCGGAGCCGCGCCACAATCGCAGCTACGGCCGCAATCCCTATCAGGGCTATGACCGGTCAAACTGGCCGTTTCTTTATGATGGCACGCCGCCACCCCATGGCATCGCGCCGCTGGCGCGTGTGGTGCGGGTGGGGGATCGGGCCTGGCCTCTGGCGCGATTGGCCAAGGTTGGCGAGATCCGCGAGGCGGGTGTGACCCTCAGCTGGCGGTCGGGGCAGGCCTCGGCGCTGGATGCGGGGCATGTCGGCAAGGGGCGCGATGTCGGCTCGGTCCGGGTACGGGGGCGTGACGGCGCAGATCTGCCCCATGATGTGATGTTTGCCTTTGCCTATCACGCCTTCTGGCCGAAGGGACGCTGGATGCTGGAGTGAGGCGCAGCGCGGCGCTGCGGGTGGACATAAAAAAGGGCGCACCGGCAAAGGCGCGCCCAAGGCCATATTCTGAGAGCGGTAACTGATCAGAACAGGAAATTATCGGTGTCCATCAACTGGTCGACGGTCACGTTTTCAACCACGATCGAGACATTGGCGAAGGTCACGCGCACATCCTCGCCCTGCTGTGAAAACCCCAGCTGGTCGATCCGATTGGCGCCTCGGGTAATTTCGATCACATCTTCGCCGATACGGAAATCGGTGATGGTGTCGCGGCCAGAGCCCCGGGCAAAAACAAAGCTGTCGCCGCCGCTGCCGCCGGTCAGGCGGTCGTGGCCGGACTGACCGATCAGCCGGTCGGCGCCATCGCTGCCAAACAGAATGTCGTGGCCTCGCCCGCCAAGCAGCAGATCGTCGCCGGCATCGCCGCGCATCACGTCATGGCCTGCACCGCCGCTCAGCCGGTCGTTGTCAGCGCCGCCGGTCAGCGTATCATTGGCGCGGCCACCGGCCAGCGTATCGCGCCCGTCATCGCCACTGATCAAATCGCGCCCACGCCCACCGTTGAGGCTGTCGTCGCCTGCGCCGCCGTGCAGCGTATCGGCGCCGCTGCCGGCCTTCAGCGTGTCATCGCCGGCGTTGCCGTCGAGGCTGTCGTGGCCGCTGCCGCCGATCAACAGATCATTGGCGTTGTCATCGGGGCCCACGTCATTGTCGCCGCGCAGCGTGTCATTGCCTGCGCCGCCGATCAGCGTGTCATTGCCGAGGCTGCCGCGCACATTGTCATCCCCCGCCTTGCCGGAGAGGTGATCATCACCAAGCCCGCCATCCAGGAAATCGTCGTTTTTGCCCGCGGAGAGGCTGTCTTCCCCGGCGCCACCCAGCAGAAAGTCCTTGCCCGCACCGCCGGTGATCGTGTCATCGCCGCCCCGGCCATGGATCATGTCTGAAACGCTGGCGTCATCGGCATTGGTGCTGATCAGGGCCTCATCCGCGCCGCCGCCTTCCTGAATATGCAGGGTCTGATTGGCGAGCCGCACCGTTTCCACGTCAAAGAGCATGTCACGCCCCTGAGTGGTGGTCAGCAACGCCCCGGCGCTGTCGTCAAAGGTAAAACTGTAGGTCTGAACCCCGTCCCCCAGGATCAGCTCATCCTGACCGGCGCCGCCAAAGATGGTGTCATCTCCGCTACCGGCGCGGATGGTGTCATTGCCGGTAAACCCGTTGATCCGCTCGCCGCCGCTCCAGGCCGAGGTGATGATATCATCCCCGGAGAGCGCCACCGCCAGCAGCGCGTAGAGATCCCCATCAGCAATCATCTGCGAGGACAGGGTGAAGCCGCTCACCGACATGACCAGCGACTGGTCATAAAACAGGCCAAAGCCATTGAGCGGGCTGTCGGGGCTCAGATTGCCGCTTTCATCAAAGCTGAAGCTGCCCTGAAACACCATGACAAAGGCACTATATTGCACCGCGATCTGGGTGTCCGTGGCGCTGAGAACCGCGACCTTGGTAAAATCGAAGTCACTGAAATCAAACGGCGGCGCCACATTTGACGCAGCCGTGACGAGAAATTCTGCCATGGTCTGACCTACTGCTTGAATGCCTGACGCATCTTTTCGATGCTTTTGCGATCAGCCTAGGCGGGGGGCTTTGGTCTGGGAAGGTTGCTGTTAATGAATTCTTAACCTTTATGAAGCCTGTTGCGCAAATTCTTCACTCCCCAGATCTGCGGCTGTGCTGCCGCCGGGATGAAAAAAGGCGCATCCCATTTTGGGATACGCCTGTGATTTCGGATGGCCAGGGGCCATCAGGTCAGAAGAGGCTCAGAACAGGAAGTTGTCCGCATCCTCAATCTGCGCCAGCGTGCTGTTCTCCACCATGATGGTGACATCGGCAAACGTGATCTGAACAGTGGTGCCTTGGCTGGCGAAGGTCAGATCCTCCATCTCGTCAGCGCCGCGACCGATCTGGATCCGATCCTCGCCAACGGTGAAATCGGTGATGATGTCGGTGCCATAGCCGCGATTGAAGACGAATGTGTCGGCATGGGCGCCACCCGCCAGAGTGTCGTTGCCCTCCTGACCGAAGAGACGGTCCTGACCGCCATCGCCATAGATGCGGTCGTTGCCGCGCCCGCCCAAGAGATGATCCCAGCCGGAGTTGCCGCGCAGAACATCGTGACCATCCTGGCCGCGCAAAGTGTCGTGACCACCGCCGCCAATCAGTTTGTCACCGTGGGAGCCGCCACTGATGGCATCATTGCCGAGATCGCCGGCCAACCAGTCTCGTCCGGAACCGCCGACAAGGATATCGCGCCCATCGCCGCCTTTTAATGTGTCGTGGCCCTCGCCGCCCATCAGGTGATCGTCGCCCTCTTCGCCCAGCAGCATATCACGCCCTGAGAGTCCGGCCAAAGTGTCAGCGCCAAGGCCACCCAGCATGATGTCGCTGGTAAGGGTGCTGTCGCGATCACCGCTCATTGAGGTGCTGTTGCTGGTGTCCACGCTCAGGGAAAAACTACGGTTGCTGAACTGCAGCTGTTCGATCGACAGCAGAGTATCTCTCCCGTCGGCAGAGTCGATCCACACGCCACCGTAGACCGAGGAGATGTCCGCCCGGCCATAAGTGTCGTGAATGATCAGCCTGTCGGTGCCGTACCCCCCGTGGACGTAGTCATCGCCGATACCTAGGCTGATGACGTCATCACCGCCGTAGGCCAACCAACGATTTCCCTCAACCATATTGGAGGTGATTGTGTCGTCACCTGTGAGAATCGCTGCTTCAAGCGCGGCTCCGCTGCTGGCACTGAAACGATAGAAGTTTATGGAAAACTCACTAATCGCATAGACCGGTGTTCCACCGGAGTTCACCGCCATCGACTCAATCGTCCAAGAATAGGGGGATGCAGCTGAAAAATCCCCAGTCAGCGTGATGCTGGTGCCAGTCGGGCTGGTAAAGAACAGTTGGTTGATTGACCGGCTGTTCAAGCTGGCATTGTCAAAGCCTAGGTCGCTGAGGTTATTCAGCGACAGCGTACCGGTCGGGTCATTTACGGTAAAAATAGCCATTGTCTAAAACATATGTCCTGATTGTGGTGGCGGCAGGTGTAATGCCTGCAAATTTACCTATTCCCTACATTCAGCAACTTATAGGTGCAAGGCCCAGTATTTCAGGTTGCGCGTTCCCCGCACGCGACGTTGCGTTCGCTTGGCCTGCGTGACTTGGTGGTGTGAGTGGATCTGGATACCGATTGCAGCACACAAAAAACGCCGCAGGGTGTGACCTGCGGCGTTTGTCTATTAGCGAGTGCCGAAATAGGCAGGCTTGGGATCAGCTGTCGGATTTATGTGCCGCGGTGGCTGCGGAGACGGCGGCTGAGGGGGCCGGTGCCGGGGCTGCGGCGCGGGGGGCGGCAGCTTTGCCCGGGTTCAGCGGATCATCCTGACGCTGAACGGAGCCTTCGAAATGGGCGCCGCTCTCAATCGCGATGGTCTTGTGGATGATGTCGCCTTCGACGCGGGCGGTGGAGGTCAGACGCACCTTCAGGCCGCGCACACGGCCCACGATGCGGCCGTTGATGACCACGTCATCAGCGGTCACTTCGCCTTTGATGGTGGCGCTCTCACCGATGGTCAGCAGATGGGCGCGGATGTCGCCTTCGACGGTGCCCTCGACCTGGATGTCGCCGGTGGTCTTGAGGTTGCCGGTGATGTGCAGATCCGAGCTGAGCACGGATGCCGGCGGCTTTGCCTTCGGGGCGGTTGCCTTGAAATCGCTGGCGGGCGGAACCGGAGCGGAGGACGGCGCAGGTGCCGCAGGGGTTGCTTCGGCCGCTTTCTGGCCGGGCTCGTTGATTTTGCTCTTAGAAAACATTTCTCGCAGCCTTGATATAGATCATCGGGTTTACGGGGTTGCCATTGACCCGAACCTCATAGTGGAGGTGGGTCCCGGTGGACCGTCCGGTGTTACCCATATCAGCAATGTGATCCCCGCGCGAGACCCTTTGACCGACCTTCACGCGGAGTTTCGAGTTATGGGCATATTTCGTCTCAATGCCAAAGGCATGTTGAATTGTCACAAGTTTTCCGTAGCCCGATTGCCAGCCCGCGTGGGTCACAACCCCATCAGCGGTGGCGAAGATATCGGTGCCGGTGCGGCCGGCGAAATCGGAGCCTTTGTGCAGGCGGCGACCACCGGTCTTGGGGTCGCGGCGATAGCCGAAGCCGGAGCTGCGGCGCACCAAATTCATGTTTACCGGCGAGGCAAAGGGCGCTTTCTGTGCGGCCAGCCGATAGAGATTCAGCTTGTTCATCTGGCGCAGCAGATCATTGGCGCGCAGTTCCTCGCGGGTGGGTTCCTCACCGCGCGTGGACAGGGCTAAAGGGCTGAGCGGACCGCCCTGACCGCTATAGCCGCGCCGCACCTGTTCCAGAATGCGGTCGGTGGGCATGCCGGCGCTGCGGAACATCTTGTCCAGCGGCGCGACGGAGACTTCCATCGCTTCTTCCAGCTGGCGGAAAATCTGGTCGTTGCGTTCATCCAGCAGACGCAGTTCCAGTTCCAGCGCGTCACGCTGTTCCAGCGCGGATCGGGCGTTGGCCTCAATCTGGTCGCGCTGTGCGGCGGTTTCGGCCAGCGCGTCGGCCATGAATTCCATCTGAACCGGGGCGCTGACGGCCATCATCTGGGCCGGGCTGTCTGCGGCGGTTTCCTGCTTCAGCGCCACCAGCGCGTCGCGCGCGGTCTCACGTTCGGACATGGTCTGGCGCAGCGTGGTCTGAATCACCTCGATCCCGGTTTCCAGCTCGCGACGGCGGGTTTCAGAGGCCAACAGCTCCGATTGCATGGAGGAAATCTGTGTCAGAGCGGCGTTGAACCGTTCCTGAGCGGCCAGCGCCTCGGCGGCGCGGTCGTCGCGTTCGCTTGACAGCGCATTGAGCCGGGCGCGGTAGGTCATCTGATCGCGTTTGGCCTGCTCGCGGAAATTGCCGGAGCCGATGCTGTCCATCAGAACAATGGCGGTGGCGACAATGGACCAGGCCACCAAGAGGGCCATGCCCGCAAAGGCGATGAGCTGGGTTTCGGAGCGGAGCCGAATGAAGCGGGTATCTGAGTCGGACTTGAGGAACACCCGCCGTTCCGGAAAGCGGCGTTCGAGAAATGCGTGAATTTTGATTGCCAGACGTGTCCGCACGCTTTGGTCCTTAGTCCTGCCCCAGTTGTGGCGCTGCGTCCCCGGCGCTCCTCCTGCCGGTTTCATATGGCCAGATCCGGTCCCATCGGAGCTGCCCTGTCGCAGTGCCAGGCCGCGTTCGCGCGCCATGGCGAAAGGGAATAGCCAGCCGGATCAGTTTGGGCAAGCCTGTTGACCCAGTGTTCGGCGGGTCCGCGCGGAAACGGCGCGGCAGCTGTGCGGATCGGCCGGGGAATGAGCGAAAAGCCGCCGATATCTCGTGGATTTGGCCAGATCAAGGTGGCGCAGCCGGGGGGGGCGGCGCAGGTTAAACAAAACGGCCCGCCCATGATAGGCAGGCCGATTTTATCTGTGACGAGCAAAGGTTTCGCGGCATTTCCGGGGCCGGTTTGCAGCCCGCCGGGGTTAACGCAGGGCCGGGGGTTTGACCGGGATTTCATCCGCCAGCGGCCAGTAGAAATCCGGTGGGATGCCGGCCTCGGCGCGTTTTTCCTCGTTGAAGGGCGGTTTCAGATGGCCGTGGAAATATCGGCCCACGAGGTCATGAAACACCTCCTTCGGGTCCAGATTGTCGCGTCCACAGAGGAAATGAAACCATTTTGAGCCATAGGCCACGTGGCTGACTTCCTCGGCGTAGATCACCTCCAGCGCATCAACCGCCTGGGTGAGCTTTGCCTTGCGGAAGATTTCAATCATGCCGGGGGTGACGTCCAGACCGCGGGCCTCAAGCACCATGGGTACGACAGCGAGGCGGCCCATCAGATCCTCGGCGGTGTCCTCAGCGGCGCGCCACATGCCGACATGGGCGGGCAGTTCACCATAATGGCTGCCCAATGCCTCAAGACAGTCGCACATCAGGTTGAAATGTTTGGATTCTTCATCCGCCGCTTTGACCCAGTCGTCAAAGAACCCAAGCGGCATCGGCACATGGGAGAACCGCGCGATAATGTCCCAGTGCAGATCAACCGCGTTCAATTCGATATGGGCGACGGCATGCAGCAGCGCCTTGCGCCCGGCCTCCGATCCCGGGCGGCGGCGGGGGACATCGCGCGGGTTCAGCAGTTCAGGTCTGTCGGGACGCGCGGGGTGCAGCGGGGGGGTGGCGGTTCCGACCTCGATCTTTGCCGCATCACCTGCGCGATAGGCAAACCAGTGTGCGGAATGGCGGCGCGACAGCGCGGTTTTCTCGCGCCCATCGGCGGTGGTCAGTACCTCCTGCGCCATTTGCGCAAGGCTGAGCGGGCTGTCGGGGCTGTCTGCGTGGGTCTGTACTGCGTCGCTGGTCATCGGTGCGGATCCGTTTTGGCGGTGGGCTGTTGATTGGGGCTGTTGTTGGCCAGTCCCTGCCACCCGGCGCGCTGCGCTGCAAGCGGATAGGCAGCCCTACGCCCGGTCTATGGGGATATGCAGGGCTGCCGGGATGGGTGATCAGAGCGCCTTGGTGGCCTCCAGAACCTCGGCGACATGGCCGTCGACCTTCACCTTGCGCCAGATCTGGGCGATCTTGCCCTCGCCGTCGATGAGAAAGGTCGAGCGTTCAATCCCCCAGTGTTTCTTGCCGTACATGTTCTTTTCTTTCCAGACACCATAGTCCTCGCAGGTGGTGCCATCGGCATCGGAGAGCAGCGGCGTGGTCAGGCTGTGTTTGGCGACAAATTTGTCGTGTTTGGCAACCGGATCCTTCGAGATGCCATAGACCACCGCCCCGGCATCGGCAAAGGCCTGCAGATGCTCGGAAAATCCGATGGATTCCTTGGTGCAGCCCGGAGTATCATCGCGGGGGTAAAAGAACAGCACGACAGCCTTGCCGCGCAGCTCCTCCAACGTCACGGTGCCACCGCCATCGCGGGGCAGGTTAAAGGAGGGCGCGGGGTCTGAGGGGGCGAGCATAATTCGAGGTCTCCAAAACGGTTTCGCAGGGTTTGCGTGCCACAGTTAGGCCATC
Source organism: Phaeobacter sp. LSS9 (assembly GCF_003443595.1). Lineage (NCBI taxonomy): Bacteria > Pseudomonadati > Pseudomonadota > Alphaproteobacteria > Rhodobacterales > Roseobacteraceae > Phaeobacter > Phaeobacter sp. LSS9. Next base: position 978,584 of record NZ_CP031956.1, on the reverse strand, counting down.
ACAGGCAAAGGGAAAGCAAGGATTAAACCAGCCTCACCCACAGCGGTGGATCCTGAACAGGAGCCATCTTCCTCTGCGCCGGTGGATGCCGCGCAGGATGCCGGGCCCAGTGGGGCTGCGGCTGAGGAGGATGTGGCTGTCGCAAAGGCGGTGCCGCCGCCGGAGACTGTGGTGTTTTTCGGCCCGGATGAGGAGGCGCCGGGTAAGGAAGCGCAGGTGGTGACCTCGGCGCCCGAAGGGGCCGAGGCGGAACGCGGAATGCGGAACGAGGCGGTGCCGGTACCGGGGCCACAGCCGTCCGATGGCATTTCCGCCGGGGATCTTGTCAAACCGGCTGAGGAGGACGCAGACCCAGTGGTGGCGACTTCAGCGCCACAACCCGCGTCGAATGCCAGCGCCAAGCCAAAATCCCGCATCCTGCGACGGATGCTGCGCAGCGCAACCATCACCGCCGTGGTTCTGGCGATGCTGGCGGGCGGAGTTGTTTTCCTTGGGCTGGGGACGCGGTTTGACGCGCCGGATTGGCTGCGTGACCGGGTGGAGAGGCGAATTGAGCGGCATCTGGGTGGATTGAGCATTGAATTCGGGGCCATTCATCTGGTGGTGAACCGTGGCTGGCGGCCTCGTGTCAGCCTGCGTGATGTGACCCTGCGCGACGAGACCGGCGCGCGGGTGGCGCGGCTGGCGGATGCGCAGGCCTCGCTGGCGATGCGGCCGCTGCTGCGCGGTCAGATCCGACCCAAGACGATTATGCTGAGCGGGCTTTATGGCACCCTCAGGCGGGACAATAGCGGCGGCTTGGCGCTGAGCCTGGCTGAGGGGGAGGCGCCGCTGCGGCAGGCGGCCACCCTGCCAGCGCTGATTGAGCAATGGGACAGCCAGCTGGAGCTGCCGGTGCTGTCGGCGCTGGTGGAGGTTGAGACCGAGGCGCTGACGCTGCGCTATGAGGATGCGCGTCTGGGGCGGGTCTGGACGCTGGATGGCGGCAGCATTCGTATGAACCGCAGCGGTCAGGATATCGAGTTGGCAGCCGGGTTCTCATTGCTGAGCGGGCGCGATTATGTTGGCACGGTTGAGGCGAACTACAGCTCCGCGATTGGCGACAAGGCGGCGGAATTTGGCGTGCTGGTCAATTCTGTCGCCAGCAAGGATATCGCGGCACAGAGCGCCGCACTCGGCTGGCTGGACGTGCTGGACGCGCCGATCTCAGGCTCTCTGCGCGGTGCGATTAGTAGTGTCGGTGCCTTGCTGCCGGTGTCTGCCAGCCTGCAGATTGGCGAGGGGGTGATCCAGCCCACCGCCGCCACCCGCCCGGTCCCGATCACCGGCGCGCAGAGTTATTTCACCTATCTGCCGGATCGCCAGGAGCTGCGCTTTAACGAGCTGTCGGTGAACAGTGGTTGGGGTTCCGGCACGATGGAGGGGCGGGCGCGTCTGATCGGTGTAGAAAACGGCCAGCTGACAGATCTGGTCGGGCAGCTGCGGTTTCAGGACCTGAGCCTCAACCCGGCGAAACTCTATGACACGCCGCTGGATCTGGCGGGGGTGACGGCAGATTTCAAGCTGGAAATGGCACCGTTCCGTCTGCGTCTGGGCGAGATGCTGGTGCGGGATGGTGACACGCGGATCCTGCTGGACGGGGAGATTTCTGCCGGGCAGGCGGGCTGGGACTACGCGCTGAACGGGCGCGCCAATGGCATGTCTGCGGCGCGGCTGAAGGAGGTCTGGCCTGCGGCGGCGCCACCCAAGCCGCGCGAATGGGTGCGCGAGAACCTGCTGGCGGGCTATGCCCGGGATGTGAATTTTGCCATGCGTGGCAGCGGGACAGCGAAACCCTTTGTCTATCTGGATCTGGCGTTTGAGGATGCGGCGGTGAAGTTTCAGAAATCGCTGCCGCCCCTGCGCGAGGCCGCCGGGCAGTTCAGCCTTTATGGCAACCGGTTAGTGGTTATGGCGACGAAGGGCTGGGTGACGGCGGATCAGGGCGGGCGCGTCGAAGCGGCGGGCACCTCGTTTATCATTCCGGATACATCGGTGAAGGATGGCGCGCCGGGGATCGCCCGGATTGAGGCTTCGGGGCCGGTGACGGCGGCACTGTCGTTGCTCAACCGTCCGCCGCTGTCGGTGATGGAGAAGGCTGGGTTGCCGGTGGATCTGGCCTCCGGTCAGGTCGCACTGAGCGGCACGCTGTCCCTGCCGCTGCGCAAGGGGGTGACACCTGACGAGATCACCTATCACTACCGCGGGCGCATCCGCGAGGCCGCCAGTGATGTGCTGGTGCCGGGAGAGAGCCTCTCGGCGGAGGTGCTGGGGCTGAGCGGCGATCAGGATCATGTGCAGATCGAAGGGGACGGCGCGCTGTCGGGGGTGCCGGGCAGCCTGATCTGGCGGCAGGCCGTCGGTCCGGCAGCGGAGCGGGCAACTGCGGCAGCGGGTCAGGCACCACCGGTGCGGGTCAGCGGCACGATTGAGCTGTCGCAGGCCACGGTTGACGCCCTGCGCATCGGCCTGCCGAAGGGATCGGTTTTTGGTCGCGGTGAGGGCCGCTATGAAGTGGTGATCGACAAGGGGTCTGCGCCAAGGCTGACACTGGAGAGCGATCTGGCTGGGCTTGGCCTGCGGATCCCGGCGCTGAGCTGGCGGCTGGGCGAGGCGGGCACCGGTCGGCTGCAACTGCGCGCGCTGCTGGGAGAGCCGCCGCAGGTGGAGGCGCTGTCGCTGGAGGGGGCGGGGTTGCAGGCCTCTGGCCGTGTCACGCTGGAGCCGGGGGGTGGCCTGAGCCGGGCACTGTTTGACCGGGTGGACTTGCGAGGCTGGTTCCGGGGGGCGGTTGAGCTGGTCGGGCGTGGCGCGCGGGCGCCAGGCATCAACATCCGCAGCGGTGTGCTTGATTTGCGGCGGATGCCGGATGGATCCGGCGGCAGTGGCAGCAGCGGTGGCTCCTCTGGCGGGACCGGTCCAATTACGCTGCAATTGGACCGAATGCAGGTCACCGACAGTATTGCGCTGACTAGTTTTCGCGGCCGGTTTTCCACCACCGGCGGGTTGAACGGTGATTTTACCGCAGCATTGAACGGACAGACCGGCGTCAGCGGTGTTGTGGTGCCAAAGGACGGCGGCTTTGCCACCCGGATCCAGTCAGAGGACGCAGGCGGGGTGTTCCGTGCGGCGGGCGTGCTGCGCCATGGGTCGGGCGGCACCTTTGATATGTCGCTGGTCCCGGCCCCCGGCGCGCCCGGTGAATATGACGGCCAGATCGAAGTGAAGAACACCCGCATCAAAGACGCGCCATCAATGGCGGCGCTGCTCAATGCGGTGAGCGTGGTCGGGCTGATTGACGCGCTGGCCGGGCAGGGCATTCTGTTCACCACGGTGGAAGCCAAGTTCCGGCTGGGCGCGACCCATCTGATTGTCCATGAAAGCAGCGCGGTCGGGCCGTCGATTGGTCTCTCCATGGATGGCAATTACGATCTGGAGCGCAGCGTGCTGAACATGCGGGGGGTGATCTCTCCGATCTATCTGCTCAATGCGGTTGGCCGGGTGTTCACCCGCAAGGGCGAAGGGTTGATTGGCTTTGCCTTCACGTTGAAGGGGGCAGCGGATGATCCGCGCGTACAGGTAAACCCGCTGTCGGGACTGGCACCGGGGATTTTCCGCGAGCTGTTCCGGGGTCCGGCGCCGCGCCTGCCGGGGGAGGAGCCGCCCAGCACCGTGGTACCACGGGCCGAGCGGGAAAGGCCGCCCTATTCCGTCTCACCCGGCGAAGATCGCTAAGGGGGCTGCATCTTGGTCGGGGGCTGGTTTCGGCACGGCGTTTGGCGGTTTTTGGCACAAAACCTGTTGGCCAAGTGCGGCGCAACAGCCTATATCGCAGCTTATGAAACTCAGTGATTTTGACTTCGATCTTCCCGATGACCGCATTGCCACCCGTCCGGCGGTGCCGCGCAGTTCCGCGCGGCTGCTGGTGGCGGAGGGCGACCGTATCAGCGATGCCCGCGTGGCCAATCTGGGCCAGTGGCTGCGGCCCGGCGACCGGCTGGTGCTGAATGACACCAAGGTGATCCCCGCACGGCTCAGCGGGGTGCGTCACCGCGACACAGCACAGGGGCCGATGGCGGCCAAGGTGGAGGTGACGCTGCTGGATCCGGGCGCGGATGGCAGCTGGGCGGCGCTGTTGAAGCCGCTGAAGAAGGTCAAGCTGGGCGAGGAGATCATTTTCTCCGATGCGCTGAGCGCGACATTGGAGCGGATTGAGGATGGGCAGGGGCATCTGTCGTTCAATCTGAGTGGAACCGATTTTGATGCCGCTCTGGCAGAGGCTGGCGCGATGCCGCTGCCGCCTTATATCGCCGCCAAACGGCCGGCAGATGAGCAGGATAAAACCGATTACCAGACGGTCTGGGCGCGCAACTCCGGCGCAGTGGCGGCCCCGACGGCATCCCTGCATTTTGACGACGCGCTGTTGGCGGAATTGCAGGCCAAGGGTGTCGAGATCAGCTATGTGACGCTGCATGTGGGCGCAGGGACCTTCCTGCCGGTGAAGGTGGAGGATGTGACCACCCACCGGATGCATGCCGAATGGGGCCGCGTCAGCGCCGAGGCGGCGGCGGAGATTGCCGCGACCAAGGCGGCAGGCGGGCGGGTGATCCCGGTTGGCACCACAGCGCTGCGTCTGATCGAAAGTGCGGCACAATCGGGTGCGATCCAGCCCTGGGAGGGGGATACGGATATCTTTATCTATCCCGGCTTCACCTTCCATGTGGCCGACGCGCTGATGACGAATTTCCACCTGCCGAAGTCGACGCTGCTGATGTTGGTATCGGCGCTGATGGGGCAGGACAGGATCAGGGCAATTTATGATCATGCCCTGGCAGAGGAATACCGGTTCTTTTCCTACGGCGATGCGTCGCTTTTGATCCCGCCGATGGCGGAGTTGTCGCAGACCTGAGGCGCAATTTCAGCAAGAAGTGATTTTATCCGGTCTGACCTCTGGTCGGGCCGGGAACTGTCGTCACCGGGTCTGCCATCTGCACGCCCGGTTTTTGGGGTCGCGTGGTCGTCAAACTGCCATGAGATCCGGTCCATAACAGCGCGCGGCAATCGCGACGCCGATATTCATTTAAACAAGACCCCGGCGCGGGGCCGGAGCCGGATTGGCGCGCTCCGGAACAGACAAGCGAAGTAGGAGAGACGGGCAATGTGGCAGGTGCTGTCTAGCGCATGGGCGCTGCTGTTGGGCATGGGAATGCTGATGATCGGCAACGGTCTTCAGGGCACGCTCCTGGGTGTGCGCGGCGATATTGAGGGGTTCTCCACCCTTCAGATGTCCTTTGTCATGTCGGCCTATTTTGTTGGCTTTCTGGGCGGGTCGCGGCTGGCGCCGGAGATGATCCGCCGGGTGGGTCATGTGCGGGTCTTTGCGGCGCTGGCGTCGTTCATCTCCGCGGTGATGATCCTCTATCCTGCGGTCACCAACCCGGTGGCCTGGATGCTGGGCCGTGTGGTGATCGGCTTTTGCTTCTCCGGCGTGTATGTCACGGCCGAAAGCTGGCTCAACAACGCCTCCGACAATGCAAACCGGGGCAAGGCGCTGTCGCTCTATATGATCGTGCAGATGGTTGGCATTGTCAGCGCGCAGGCGCTGATGCTGGTGGGCGATCCGTCGGGCTATGAGACCTTCGTGATTGCCTCGGTGGTGGTTTCGGTGTCCTTCGCGCCGATTCTGCTGTCGATTTCGCCGACGCCTGCCTTTGATCGGACCAAGCCGATGTCGTTGCGCCAGCTGATGGATGCCTCGCCCCTGGGTTGTGTCGGCATGTTTCTGCTGGGCGGTGTGTTCTCGGCCCAGTTCGGCATGAGCGCGGTTTACGCCGCCTCTGCGGGGCTGAGCCTGACGCAGATCTCGATCTTTGTTGCGACCTTCTACGTGGGGGCCGTGGTGATGCAATATCCGCTGGGCTGGATGTCGGATCGGATGGATCGCCGGGTGCTGATCCTGTTTGGTGCAGCGGTTGCCGGGGCTGCGGCCATCGGTGCGATGATACTTGGGACCGACTTCAATTTCCTGCTGGTCGCGGCCTTCCTGATCGGTGGCATGACCAACCCGCTTTACTCATTGCTGATTGCCCATACCAATGACTACCTCGACTATGACGATATGCCGGCGGCCTCTGGCGGGCTGGTGTTCATCAACGGGCTGGGGGCCGTGGCCGGGCCGCTGATCACCGGCTGGATGATGGGCGACAGTGTGTTCGGCGCGCCGGGGTTCTTCCTGTTCATGGCGGTGCTGCTGCTGTTGCTGGCGGTCTATGCCGGTTATCGCACGACTCAGCGGCCCGCCATTCCGACCGAAGAGACCGGGATCATGTCACCGATGGCGCCAACCGGGTCACCTGTTGTGGTTGAATTTGCCCAGGAATATGCAATTGAGACGGAAATCGAGGAGCAGGAAGCCGCCGCCGAAGCTGGGTGATTGCGCTAACTTGCGGGATTTGTGGTGAAATTTTCACGAAACTGTCGTGTATGACGCAATTCGTGACGCGCTTCCCCTTGTAAAATCTCTGCAAAAGCGTCTGAATTTCAGGATGGTATCTATGTGGAGGCAGACCTATGACAGGTCCTGAGGAGATCCTAGACTTCTGGCTCGTAAGCACGGGTGAGAAGGGCTGGTATATGCAGGATGACGCGCTGGATCAGGAGATCCGGCGCCGGTTCGAGACGACGTGGGAGGCCGCCTGCGAGGGCAAATGTGACCACTGGCGCAGCGGGCCGAAGGGGGTTCTGGCCTATATCATCCTGACCGACCAGTTCCCGCGCAATATGTTCCGGGGGGAGGCGCAGGCCTTTGCCACGGATACGTTGGCGCTGGCGGCGGCGAAATGTGCGATCAGCAAGTCCTGGGACATGAAGATCGACGAACCGCAGCGGCAGTTTTTCTACCTGCCGCTGATGCATTCGGAGAACCTGTGCGATCAGGAACGCTGTGTGCGGCTGATGCTGGAGCGGATGCCCAAGAACGGTGCCTCCAACCTGCTGCATGCGCGGGCCCACCGCGAGGTGATCCGGCAGTTTGGTCGCTTTCCTTATCGCAATGAGGCGCTGTCGCGCAGCAGCACGGCGCCTGAAATGGATTACGTCATGGCTGGCGGCTATGGCAGCACCATGCGCAGTCTGCAGGCCGCAGGCTGAGGCGGTTGCCTTTCGGGCTTGCCTGAAACGCGTCCTGACCTGACACTGGTTTTGCGCCGCGCCCCAAGGATCGGGGTGCGGCGTTGCTGTTTCTTGCATGGCGGCTATGAGCCCGCACTGGATGATTGCAGTGCAGCGAGAAATAGTTTAACGGTGAACTAGTTTTTGATCCAGCTTGGCGAGGAACCACCATGGCCGCAGAAACCTATGACGTGATCGTAATCGGCGCAGGGCCGGGGGGCTATGTGGCTGCCATCCGTGCCGCTCAGCTGGGGCTGAAGACCTGTATTGTCGAGCGTGAACATATGGGCGGCATCTGCCTGAACTGGGGCTGTATCCCGACCAAGGCGCTGTTGCGGTCGTCGGAAGTGTTCCACCTGATGGAGCGGGCCAAGGATTTTGGCCTGAAGGCCGAGAACATCAGCTATGATCTGGACGCGGTGGTGAAACGCTCGCGCGGGGTGGCAAAACAGCTGTCCTCCGGCATTGGCCATCTGATGAAGAAGAACAAGATTGCCGTTGTGATGGGCGAGGCGACGCTTCCGGCCAAGGGCAAAGTATCTGTGAAGACCGACAAGGGCACGCAGGAACTGGCGGCGAAGAACATCGTGCTGGCCACCGGCGCACGGGCGCGGGAACTGCCCGGACTTGAGGCGGACGGCGATCTGGTCTGGACCTATAAGCACGCGCTGGATCCGGTGCGGATGCCGAAGAAGTTGCTGGTGATCGGATCGGGCGCCATCGGTATCGAATTTGCCAGTTTCTACAACACCTTGGGTGCTGATACGACTGTTGTCGAAGTCATGGACCGGGTGCTGCCGGTGGAAGATGCGGAGATTTCCGCCTTTGCCAAGAAGGCCTTTGTCAAACAGGGCATGAAGATCATGGAGAAAGCCATGGTCAAGCAGCTGGACCGCGGTAAGGGCAAAGTCACCGCCCATATTGAGGTCGGCGGCAAGGTCGAGAAACAGGAATTTGACACGGTGATTTCCGCCGTGGGCATCGTCGGCAATGTTGAGGGGCTGGGGCTGGAAGGTCTCGGCGTCAAAGTTGATCGCACCCATGTCGTCACGGATGAATTCTGCCGCACTGGCGTTGATGGACTTTATGCGATTGGCGATATCGCCGGTGCGCCCTGGCTGGCGCATAAGGCCTCCCACGAGGGCGTCATGGTGGCGGAGCTGATCGCGGGCAAACACGCGCATGCCGTAAAGCCTGAGAGCATTGCCGGCTGCACCTATTGCCAGCCGCAGGTCGCCTCCGTCGGCTACACCGAGGCGAAGGCCAAGGAACTGGGCTATGACATCAAGGTCGGTCGCTTCCCCTTCATCGGCAACGGCAAGGCGATTGCCCTGGGTGAGGCCGAAGGCATGGTGAAGACCATCTTTGACGCCAAAACAGGGGAACTCTTGGGCGCCCATATGGTGGGGGCCGAGGTGACCGAGATGATTCAGGGCTATGTGGTCGGCCGCCAGCTGGAAACCACCGAGGAAGACCTGATGAACACCGTCTTCCCGCATCCGACGCTGAGCGAAATGATGCATGAGAGCGTGCTGGATGCCTTTGATCGAGTGATCCATATGTAAGCAGATCTTCTGATCTGTCTGATTAAGATCGTCAGGACGCCCGAGGCATCGCTTCGGGCGTTTTTACGTGCGGTTTTCGGGCTGAGGCGTTCAGCCCGTCTGGCGCTTCGCTGTCAGGCGGGGTATGTCCTGCGCTTCGGCCGGTCCTGGCGGATTTCCTGCGCAATGCGCGATTGCAATGAGGGCAGCCCCATGAACACACCCCATATCCGTGAACCACAGACCCGCTGGGGTGTGGTGATGATCATCTGGGCCGCCGGTCTGGGCGCTGCGGCGCAATATGGCAAGATCGCGATCATCTTTGATCAGTTGGGCCTGCTGTATCCCGGGGCGGGGTCCTCGCTCAGCCTGGTGGTCACCATGGTTGGTGTGCTTGGCATTCTGCTGGGCGTGGTTGCGGGCGGGTTTGTCGCCTCCTTCGGGTATCGCCGCAGTCTGGTGTGGGCACTGTGGATCGGGGCGGTGATATCGGCGCTTCAAGCGCTGCATCTGCCCTATGGTCTGTTTCTGGCAACACGGCTGATCGAAGGCCTGTCGCATTTGGGGATCGTGGTGGCCGCCCCAACGCTGATCCCGCAGATCTGTAGCCCGCGTCATCGGGGCACAGCGCTTTCGATCTGGAGCACGTTCTTTGGCGTGTCCTTTGCGCTGCTGGTGTGGTTTGGCTTGCCGCTGGTCGCCGGGTTTGGCCTGTTGTCGCTGTTTGGCGTCCATGCGCTAATGATGGCAGGGCTGGCGCTGGTGCTGGGACGGGTGTTGAAGACGGTGCAGGTGCCCCCCCGTTTGCCGCTGGCCAAGCTGGCGGATCTGCCGACGCTGCATCTGGAGATCTACCGCTCCCCCGCGAAAGTGGCCCCGGCGGCGGGCTGGCTGTTCTACACCACCTGTTTTGTCGCCTTGCTGACGGTGCTGCCGCCGCATCTGGACCCTGCGGTGCGGGTGGGCGTGATCAGTGCCATGCCACTGGTCAGCATCGCCACCTCTATGACACTGGGGGTCTGGCTGTTGCGGCGGATGGCGGCGGTGCGCGTGGTGCAGGCGGGTTTCCTGCTGGCAGCGGGCGGCGCAATCTGGCTGCTGCTGTCGCCCGGTCTGCCGCTGGCCTGTATGGCGCTGGCGGTGGCCTTTGGGCTGGTGCAGGGGGCGAGCTTTGCCTCGGTGCCGCAGCTGAACGCCGAGGCGGCGGAGCAGGCGCAATCCAATGGCGCCATGAGCCAGGCTGGCAACCTGGGCAATGCGGTCGGCACGCCGCTGATGGTGGCGGCAGTTGCCTATGGCGGCTACCACGGGATGATGACCATGGCGCTGATGTTGTTCGTCGGGGGCTTTGCCGTACATGCAATGCTGGCCCGTCGCCGCGGGCAAACCGCAGCAATCTGAGCGTGTTCGCGCTCCGTTCTCATTTTTCTATTGGAGACTCGCGGCGCAGTCCCTATCTGTAGGGTCGGACACTGGCCGCAAGGGCGGCTGGCGTTGAATTTGGGGGCAGTATGGCTGAGTTGAAATCGATCGAAGTGCGCGGTGCGCGCGAGCACAATCTGAAAAACATCGACGTGGATATCCCGCGCGATCAGCTGGTGGTGATCACCGGCCTTTCCGGCTCGGGCAAATCCAGCCTCGCGTTTGACACCATCTATGCCGAGGGTCAGCGCCGTTATGTCGAGAGCCTGTCGGCCTATGCGCGCCAGTTCCTCGACATGATGGAAAAGCCGGATGTGGATCACATCAGCGGCCTGTCGCCTGCGATTTCGATTGAGCAGAAGACCACCTCGAAAAACCCGCGCTCCACCGTTGGCACGGTGACCGAGATTTACGACTATCTGCGGCTGCTGTTTGCCCGTGCCGGCACGCCTTATTCGCCGGCCACCGGCCTGCCGATTGAGGCGCAGCAGGTTCAGGATATGGTCGACCGGATCATGACGCTGGAGGAGGGCACCCGTGGCTTCCTGCTGGCACCGATTGTGCGCGACCGCAAGGGTGAGTACCGCAAGGAGTTCCTGGAACTGCGCAAACAGGGGTTCCAGCGGGTGAAGGTGGATGGCGAATTTTACGAGCTGGACGAGCCGCCGACATTGGACAAGAAATTCCGTCATGACATCGACGTGGTCGTCGACCGTCTGGTGGTGCGCGAGGGATTAGAGACCCGGCTGGCCGACAGTCTGCGCACCGCGCTGGATCTGGCGGATGGGATCGCCATTCTGGAAACGGCCCCCCGCGCGGAAGAGGGCGAAGAGGCGCCGGACCCCGAGCGGATCACCTTTTCCGAGAATTTTGCCTGCCCGGTCAGTGGCTTCACCATTCCTGAGATCGAACCGCGGCTGTTCTCCTTCAACGCGCCGTTTGGGGCCTGCCCGGATTGTGACGGGCTGGGGGTTGAGCTGTTTTTTGATGAGCGACTGGTGGTGCCGGATCAGAGCCTGAAAATCTATGACGGGGCGCTGGCGCCCTGGCGCAAGGGGAAATCGCCTTATTTCCTGCAGACCATTGAGGCGATTGCCAAACATTATCAGTTCGACAAGAACACCAAGTGGAAAGACCTGCCCAAGAAGGTGCAGCAGGTGTTCCTGCGTGGCTCCGGGGATGAGGAAATCAAATTCCGCTACGACGAGGGCGGCCGTGTCTATGAGGTGACCCGCGTCTTTGAAGGGGTCATTCCGAATATGGAACGGCGCTACCGCGAGACGGATTCCAGCTGGATCCGGGAGGAGTTCGAACGCTATCAGAACAACCGCCCCTGTGGCAGCTGTGACGGCTACCGCCTGCGTGAAGAGGCCTTGGCGGTGAAGATCGCAGGGCTGCATGTGGGGCAGGTGGTGCAGATGTCGATCCGCGAGGCGCTGGCCTGGATCGAGGATGTGCCAAACCACCTGTCGGCACAGAAACAGGAAATCGCCCGCGCCATTGTGAAGGAAATCCGCGAGCGTCTGGGCTTCCTCAACAATGTGGGGCTGGAATATCTGACGCTAAGCCGCAATGCAGGGACCCTGTCCGGCGGTGAGAGCCAGCGGATCCGGCTGGCGTCGCAGATCGGCTCCGGCCTGACCGGCGTGCTCTACGTGCTGGATGAGCCGTCCATCGGGTTGCACCAGCGCGACAACGATCGCCTGCTGGAGACGTTGAAAAACCTGCGTGATCAGGGCAATACGGTCATTGTGGTGGAACATGACGAGGACGCGATCCGCGAGGCGGATTACGTTTTTGACATTGGACCGGGGGCCGGGGTGCATGGCGGGCAGGTCGTCAGCCACGGCACGCCCGATGTGATTGCCGCTGATACCGGGTCGATCACCGGTCAGTATCTGTCAGGCAGCCGGGAAATCGCCATCCCTGCCGTGCGGCGCAAGGGGAATGGCAAATCGGTGAAGGTGGTCAAGGCCACCGGCAACAACCTCAAGAATGTCACGGCGGAGTTCCCACTGGGCAAGTTCCTCTGTGTGTCCGGGGTGTCGGGCGGTGGCAAATCCACGCTGACCATTGAGACTCTGTTCAAAACCGCATCCATGCGCCTTAACGGCGCGCGTCAGACCCCGGCACCTTGCGAAACCATCAAAGGGCTGGAGCATCTGGACAAGGTGATCGACATCGACCAGCGGCCCATTGGTCGGACCCCCCGATCAAACCCGGCCACCTATACCGGCGCCTTCACCCCGATCCGTGAGTGGTTTGCCGGGCTGCCGGAGGCGAAGACACGGGGCTACAAACCGGGGCGATTCTCCTTCAACGTGAAGGGCGGGCGCTGTGAGGCCTGTCAGGGTGATGGTGTCATCAAGATCGAGATGCACTTCCTGCCGGACGTCTACGTGGAATGTGAGACCTGCAAGGGCGCGCGCTACAATCGCGAGACGCTGGAAATCCAGTTCAAGGGCAAGTCGATTGCCGATGTGCTGGATATGACGGTGGAAGATGCGCAGCAGTTTTTCCAGGCGGTGCCATCAATCCGGGACAAGATGGACGCGCTGATGCGGGTGGGCCTTGGCTATATCAAGGTGGGCCAGCAGGCGACCACTTTGTCGGGCGGTGAGGCGCAGCGGGTCAAACTGTCGAAGGAGCTGGCGAAACGGTCCACCGGGCGGACACTCTATATTCTGGATGAACCGACGACCGGTCTGCATTTCGAGGACGTGCGCAAGCTTTTGGAAGTGCTGCATGAATTGGTCGAACAGGGCAACTCTGTTGTGGTGATTGAGCATAATCTCGATGTGATCAAAACCGCTGACTGGATCATTGATATTGGCCCGGAAGGCGGCGACGGCGGCGGTGAGATCGTCGCCGCAGGCACGCCAGAGGATGTGGCCGCAGCAAAGGGCAGCCATACCGGTCACTACCTCAAAGAAATCCTCGACGCCCGCAGTCTCGCGGCGGAGTGATCCGCCGCAGCGTTTGTGGTGTCCCGCGACAAGTCTGCCCCCCAAAAACGAAGCGCCGCCGACATTCTGTCAGCGGCGCTTTCCACAGAGCTGGATTGGGACGGCGCGACACCCGTGGGGGTGGGGGAGAGCCTGCAAGCGAGGATGTGCAGGCGGCAGATATCGCGAACCAAAGTCTTTAATCCAATTGGCGTGGAAGTCTTCTTTTCAGAAGCCAAACGAACCTGTGTAAATGCGACGAAATAGACGAAACCGGTGGGGGGATCAGTGTCGTTTCTTACGTATTCGCAAAGGATCGCTTCTGTTAATTGTTTCCTTTCCCATTCTATTTCCATTGTTAAGTCCCACAGGGTATCGGCCTGATGCCAATTGACAGGTGGTGTCCGGATTGCTTCCAGAGGGAGGGGCCGTTTCTAGCCACATCGTCGGGGGTGATCAAATATGTCGTTGATCTAATGGTAGGTTGGCATATGGGTTTTCATGCGTCTAGGGAAAAGTTAACGCCCACGGTGGCGTAAAAATGAGAATTTTATATTTCCTAACGGCGGTATGTCAGGATTAGTGAATTATTAACGAGTATTTCTCGATCTGATGCTGAGAGCTTCACGACGCTGCTATTTCGATCAGAGATGTGATTGAATTTAAGGAAAATCGCGAATTTAGTAAAAATACGCCGCAGTCCGAAATGGAATGCGGCGTTGGTCGTTTTTACGAAAGCGCGCGGATCATCTGGATCACTGCGGCACCCCCGGTGTCAGTGGGCGGTGCCGCTGCGGTGATGCCGGATCAGTCGTGGCGGCTGCGCGCCTCAAAGCGGGGCAGCATGGCGCTGAAATCCTTGCCTGCACCTCCCTCGTCCTCGACAAACATGGAATAGAGCGCCTGCGCCAATGCTCCCATGGGGGTGTCCGCATCCGCACTATGGGCAGCTTGTTGCGCCAGACGCAGATCCTTCAACATCAGCTCGGCAGCAAAACCGGGCTGGTAGTCATTGTCAGCCGGGGACTGCGGCCCGACGCCGGGGGCGGGGCAATAGGCGTTCATCGACCAGCTGTAGCCGGAGGAGGTGGAGACCACATCGAACATCTTCTGCCGGTCGAGCCCCAGTTTGTCGGCCAGGGCAAAGGCCTCGCAGGTGCCGATCATGGTGATGCCGAGGATCATATTGTTGCAGATTTTCGCCGCCTGACCGGCGCCGGCCTCGCCACAATGGACGGCCTTCTGCCCCATGATGTCAAACAGCGGTTCCGCCGCTGCAAAGGCCGCAGCGGAGCCGCCGGCCATAAAGGTGAGCGTGCCACCTGAGGCGCCGCCAATACCGCCGGAGACCGGGGCATCGACAAACATCAGGTTGGCGGACCCTGCCTGATCAGCCACCGCACGGGCGCTGTCGACATCAACTGTGGAGCAATCCACCAGCGTGGCGCCCGTACTCATGGCGGGGATGACGTCATCTGCGACCGCGCGCAGGATCTGGCCATTGGGCAGCATGGTGATCACCACCTCGGCGCCGGTCGCCGCCTCTGCGGCGGAGGCGGCCATGGTCACCCCCTCGATGGAGACATCCGCCATGTCAAAGCCGGTGACGCTGTGGCCCGCCTTGGCGAGATTGGCCGCCATCGGGCCACCCATATTGCCAAGACCGATAAATCCGATGTTCATGTGTTCTCCTCCTCAAACTGCAGCGTCTGCGTCGCCAGCGGCATCAGCATCTGGCTGACCGCCGTGGCAGGCACCGCGCCGTCGGCATATTGCCATTTGGGCTGGCGGTCCTTGTCGATGATCTGGGCGCGGATGCCTTCCAGAAAATCGCCTTTCTCCATCGCACGATGGGTGAAGCGGTATTCCAGTTCAAGCGCCTTGCGAATACCCATGGTGCCAACGCGCAGCCGGTGCAGCAGCTCAACCGTGGCGGCCATCGACAGCGGGGCGTTGCGGCGCAGGGTTTTCAGCGTCTCATCGGCGAAGGTGCTGTTGTCCTGATCAACTGTGGTCAGAATATCGCCCAGAGTCTCCCCGGCGAAGCTGTGGTCGATGGTGTCGCGCAGCGCCTCCAGACGGCCCTCGGGAGCGGATTCCGCGGCGTCTGCAAGAAGATCGGCGCGGCCGGAGTGTTCCAATTCAGCAATCAGATCGGGCCAGCGGGCTTCGGGGATGTAGTGGTCCGCAAAGCCTGCGTAAATCGCGTCCGCCGCAGACATACGTGCCCCGGTGAGGCCAAGGTATTCCCCCAGCCGCCCCGGCGCCAGGGCCAGCATCAAGGTGCCGCCAACATCGGGGATAAGGCCGATGCCAACCTCGGGCATGGCGATCTTTGTGCTGTCGCCAACAACGCGATGGGTGCCGTGGCAGCCAAGACCAACACCGCCGCCCATGACAAACCCCTGCAGGAAGCTCACCACCGGTTTGGGATATTCGAAGATCCGCGCATTCATCCGGTATTCATCGCGCCAGAACCGACGACCATAGTCATAATCGCCACTGGTGCCGGTCTGGTACAGCTCGGCAATGTCACCGCCCGCACAGAAGGCTTTCTCGCCCTCGGCGTCCATCACCACCAGATCAACAGCGTCGTCCTTGGCCCAGGCCTTTAGCGCGGCGTCGACGGCCAAGCACATGTCATAGCTCAGTGCATTAAGCGCCTTGCTGCGGGTGAGGGTGATCCGCCCGGCGCGGCTGGTGACGCGGATATCAATATCGCTCATGGCTGCCTCAGTGGTTTTCGGCCAGAAGATGGCGCGCGGTGATCACACGCATGATCTCATTGGTGCCCTCAAGGATCTGATGGACGCGCAGATCACGCACCAGCTTTTCAATCCCGTAGTCCGCAAGATAGCCGTAACCGCCATGCAGCTGCAGGCATTGATCAACAACCTTGGACCCGGCCTCAGTGACAAATTTCTTCGCCATGGCGCAGTGTTTGGACGCATCCGGCGCGCCCTGATCCAGTTTCCACGCCGCCTGACGCAGGAACACACGGGCCGCCTGAAGTTCGATTTCCATATCCGCAAGGCGGAATTGCAGGCCCTGAAACTGATCAATGGATTTACCAAACGCCTTGCGCTCGGACATATATTGCAGCGTCATCGTCAGTGCCTGCTGGGCCGCGCCAAGGGAGCAGGAGGCGATGTTCAGACGTCCGCCATCGAGACCTTTCATCGCGTAGGTGAAGCCTTTGTCCTCTTCTCCGACCAGATTGCCTGCGGGGATTTTGCAATCGTCGAATTGAACCTGGGCTGTGGGCTGGCTCTTCCAGCCCATTTTATCCTCAAGCCCGCCAAAGCTGAGCCCTGCGGTGCCATCCTCGACATAGACGGTAGAGACACCTTTGGGGCCGTCCTCACCGCTGCGCACCATGCAGACATAGGCGTCGGAGTAGCCGCCACCGGAGATGAACGCCTTGGTGCCGTTGAGGGTATAGCCCTCGTTGGTTTTGGCAGCACGGGTTTTCAGCGCTGCGGCATCAGAGCCGGAACCGGGCTCGGTGAGACAGTAGCTGAGCACGGTCTTCATCGACAGGATGTCCGGCATGATCCGCGCCTTCATCTCGTCACTGGCAAAACTGTCGAGCATCTTTGCGCACATGTTGTGGATCGACAGGAAAGCGGCCACAGACGGGCAGGCCATCGACAGCGCCTCAAACACCAATGTGGCATCCAACCGCGACAGGCCGGCGCCGCCGGTCTCCTCAGAGACATAAAGCGCGCCAAAGCCCAGCTCACCGATCTGCGGCCAGAGTGATTTCGGAATGGTGCCCTCAGCCTCCCACTGGCGGGCGAAGGGGGCGATATGCTCCTGTCCAAAGGCGAAAGCCATATCGAAAATGGCGGTCTGTTCCTCGGTCAATGCGAAATCCACAGCGTGTCCTCCCTCGTGTGAACGCAGCCCGGCCCGGATATGACCCGCCGGGGTCGTCATGAATTGAACGGTTGTTTATTTTTTAGCGACCCAAGGGCGACAGGGCAAGCCGCAGCGGTGCAAAGCTGCTGTGCAGAAATGTCGGTTTGTCCTCGATTCAGGCGGATAAGTAAGGGCATTGCTGCAAGAAGTGCGAGCGCCAGGGCAGTGAACCGTTTCTTAGTTATTTTCTTTCAAACTGGTCGAAATTTGTCAAAAACCGGGGCGCATCGCAGCCGCGGAGGATCAGCTGAGGGCAGACTTTCGATGAACAAGCCATTGCGCACCAAACATCTTTCCAAATCGGCGCGTCGCAAACTGGATGCCACTGCGGTATCTCCTGCGGACCGGCTTAAGGCGGAGGCCGCCCGAGCCTTTGTAGAGGCGGATTACCCACGTGCGCGCGACCTGACGACGCAAGCACTAATGTTTGAGCCAGGTAATGCGACGCTGCATGCAGAGATTGCGTCCAGCTTTATGCAGGAAAAGAAATACGAACTTGCGCTGAAGCATCTGATGGGGGCGCTCAAACTGGAGCCACTAAACCCGAAATGGCTGAGTGCAATCGGCACCATCTTGTTTTTGATGGACAAATTAGGGGATGCAGTTGGTTTCTTTGAAGCGGTGTATCAGCTGGAGCCGGAAAACGCGATGAATGTCTCGCGTCTGGTTCAGTCGCAAATGAATCTGTGTGATTGGTCGGTTTACGAGGATCAGAAAAACAAGCTGAGAATTCTGGACAATGATCCGGCCAACGGCGACCCATTTACAACCCTGCTGTATGTGGATGACGCGGCCTTTCAAAAAAAACGTGCCGTTACGAAATCGAAGACCAAGGCTGCTATTTCAGGACGGAAGGTGGCGCATAAATTCAACCGTACCTCTGTAGCAGGTCGCAAGATCCGGGTAGGATACTTCTCCTGTGATTTTTTTAATCACGCGACAATGTTCCTGATGGCGCGCCATTTTGAGCTGCATGACCGGGACAAATTCGAAATCTATATCTACGATTATAGCGAAACACCTGACAATGTGATGCGTCAGCGGGTGCTTAGCGCGGCTGATTGCTACCACCAAGTCTCGGATATGAAAGATGAGGATGTCGCCGAACTGGCACGGGCGGATGGCCTCGATATTGCCATTGACCTGAAAGGCTACACCAAACATGCTCGGCCTGCGATTTTTGGTTTTCGTGCAGCACCACTGCAGATCTCCTACCTAGGATACCCCAGCACCACGGGCATGCCGACAATGGACTACTTCCTCGCGGATCCCATCACCGTCCCAAAAGAGGGGCGACGCCATTTCTCAGAGAAAATCCTCTATATGCCGAACTGTTATCAGGTGAACGATAACAGCCGGGAGCATCCTGAAAATCTGCCGACACGGGCCGATATGGGGCTGCCGGAAGATGCGGTTGTGTTCTGTGCTTTCAACAACCACAACAAGGTTACTCCGGTCGAGTTTGATATCTGGATGGACCTGCTGAATCAGGTGGATAATAGCGTGCTGTGGTTCTTGGCTGCCGCTGATGTTGTCCGTGCCAATATCCTTAAGGAAGCAGAGGCGCGCGGTGTGCCTGCGGATCGGATTGTCTTTGCCGGGCGCTGCAGTACACCGGATCACGTGGCGCGACTGCCTCTGGCGGATATCTTCCTCGATACTTTTGCCTGTAATGCCCATACCACAGCGAGTGAGATGCTGTGGTCCGGCGTGCCGGTGGTCACCAAACCAGGGGAGCAGTTTGCCGCCCGTGTTGCGGCCAGCATTGTGACGGCGGTTGGTTGCCCTGAGCTGATTGCCGAAACGGAAGAGGCGTATCACGCGCTGGCGCTGCGTCTGGCCACCCGGCCTGAGGAGCTTAAGGCGCTGCGTGAGAAGCTTGCGGCGAATATCTCCACCACGCCGCTATACGATACTGAGCAATATGTTCGGGATTTCGAGGCGCTGATGGAAAAGGCGATCCTGCGTTATGATGACGGTTTGAAACCGGATCATCTGAGCCTCGCTGACGGCAAAGTCTAACCACGGCGGAGACGCGAGATCCGCTGCCGTCAGACATGGACTGTCTGCTATTGGATCCCGCGCTGCAAGGTTATCAGACTAACCAGATAAAAAGCGCGCGCCGGACTGCCGGTGCGCGCTTTGCAGATTTGCAGCCGGTTGGGTCCTGCTGCTTGAGGTTCGACCTTAGAATAGACCCTGGCAGACACTGGTCTTATCGGCAGCACTTCTCATTGACGTGGCGACTAGGCCGCGGGTCTAGCGGCTGGGCTCCGTCGGCGTTTAAAGCAGGCGCACCTGGGTGCCGACCTCCACCATTTCATAGAGCGCTTCGACGTGCTGATTATAAAGGCCAATACAGCCGGAGCTGCTTTGGCGGCCGATCTTGCGGGTGTCGTGGGTGCCATGAACCAGATAAGCGGGCCAGCTGAGGTACATGGCGCGGGTGCCCAAGGGGTTGCCAGCGCCGCCATCCATCCGCAAGGGTAGCGAGGGGTCGCGTTCGCGCATCGAGGCTGTCGGCGTCCAGCTCGGGTTCTTGGCCTTGCGCACCACCTTGGTGTAACCGCGCTTGGTCAATTCCTCTGTCATCGGCACGGAGGAGGGGAACAGCCGGTAGGTGACGCCATCACCGCCCCAGTAGTGCAGCGCACGCGAGGAGATATCGGCCAGCATGCAGCCGACGCCCAGCTCATCAAAGTGATCCTGCCAGGCCTGCTGCTGGAAGGAGGAGATGTTGCGTTTGACCGGGATTTCGGTCTCGATCTTTGGCTCTTCCACCGGGAAGGCGTCGCTGGATTGCGCGCGCAGCAGGGTCGGGGTGGCCAATGTGGCGCCAAGCCCGGACAGGGCGGCGCGGCGGGTCATATGAAGTTTGCTCATGGTATCCTTCGGCGGTCTGCTCGGACATGCGGCCTTTAATTAAGCATGGCACCGCAATTTCCTAGGGGCCGGACGGTGATTTCCGCCAGCCTCACAGGGTTGTGTAACCTCAGGATGCCACAAATGGCGAAATCACGCCGTTGGCTGATAGCAGGGCGGACCGTCCGCCCCAGCTGGTAACGATCAGCCGTAGAGCTGGCGGACCTGCGCGAAGGACAACAGGCGTTTGCTGTTTTCATCCCACAGATGCAGCCGCGCGTTTGCGAGGCTTTCGCGGATGGTCATCCGGTTGCCCTCGGCCAGTTCAGCATGATCGCGCAGCACCTGCGGCAGGCGATAAAACGGGATACGGCTGTAGAGGTGATGCACATGGTGGATGCCGATATTGGCGCTGATCCATTGCAGCACGGGGGGCAGCACGTAATGTGAGCTGCCGTGCAAGGCTGCGTCATGCAGCTGCCAGTCGTCTTCCTGTTCCCACTGGGTGGTCTCGAACTGGTGCTGAACATAGAACAGCCACAGCCCGGCGGTGGCCGCAAGCAGGGTCGCCGGGACGAAGATCAGCAAAAGCGGCATCAGCCCGCCGAAATACCAGATCGCGGCCAGCGCAATCACGATGGTGAGATTGGTGCCCATCGCGCTGATCCAATAGCGCGCCTGTCCCATCAGACCAAAGGGAATGCGGTTCTGCAGAAAAAACAGATAGCCAGGCCCGATGGCAAACAGGGTGACCGGATGGCGGTAGAGCCGATACATCAGACGACCCCAACGGCTTTCGGCACGATATTCGGCAACAGTCATGGTGTGGATATCGCCCATGCCACGTTTGCCGAGGTTGCCATGGGTGCTGTGATGGATCGAATGAGTGCGGCGCCAGACATCATAAGGCGTGAGGGTCAGCACTCCGATAATGCGCCCGACCCAGTCGCTGAGCCGCCGGTTGCTGAAAAACGAGCCATGGCCGCAATCATGCTGAATGGTAAAGAGCCGCAGAAGGAAGGCCGCGATCAGAACCGAGAGGCCCAGTGTCAGCCAGTAGCTGACCGAGAGTGACCACCAGGCCAAGGCCCAGAGCAGCACAAAAGGCACAACGGTGACGGTCAATTCAAACAGGCTGCGCAGCATATTGGGCTCGCGGTATTGCGCGAGGATCTTGACCCAATCACGCGCCGTCTTCTCAGCCGCCTGCGGCCCGTTTTGCTTTTGGGACATACTTATCTGCCTGTCGTTTCACTGCCTCTGGCAGACCGGATAGACTACCGGTGGTATTGAGCAAGTAAAATCCGGACCAAATAGGCCAAAATCACGCGCAAGTGCGCAGAAATACGGGGAGTGCGGCGCGGCAACATCAATTGCGGGCGCTCGCCATAAGAAAAGGCCCCGGCAGCGCCGGAGCCTTGAATTACTGGTGGATTGACCTGAAAATCAGTCCATCGCCTTGAAGTTGAATTCGCCACCTTCCTTGATGCCCGAGGGCCAGCGGGAGGTCACGGTCTTGGTGCGGGTATAGAATTTGAAGCTGTCCGGACCGTGCTGGTTCAGGTCGCCAAACATGGATTTCTTCCAGCCGCCAAAGGTGTGATAGGCCAGCGGCACGGGGATTGGCACGTTGATGCCGACCATGCCGATGTTGACGCGGGACGCGAAGTCACGCGCGGTGTCGCCATCACGGGTAAAGATCGCGGTGCCGTTGCCGTATTCGTGGTCCATCGCCAGCTTCAGCGCGTCCTCATAGCTGTCTGCACGCACGGTGGACAGAACCGGGCCAAAGATCTCCTGCTTGTAGATGTCCATGTCCGGGGTGACATGGTCAAACAGATGTGCACCGACGAAGAAGCCGTCCTCGTAGCCCTGCAGTTTGAAGTCGCGGTTATCAACCACCAGCGTCGCACCTTGATCCACGCCGGACTGGATCAGGCCCAGGATCCGCTCTTTGGATGCGGCGGTCACAACCGGGCCGAGGTCGACATCGTCGCCTGCGGTGTAGGGGCCGACTTTCAGCTTTTCGATGCGCGGGATCAGCTTCTCGATCAGCTTGTCGGCGGTTTCTTCACCGACGGGAACGGCAACGGAGATCGCCATGCAGCGTTCGCCAGCCGCGCCGAAACCAGCACCAACCAAGGCGTCTGCGGCCTGGTCCAGATCGGCGTCAGGCATCACGATCATGTGGTTCTTGGCGCCACCGAAACACTGCGCGCGCTTGCCGTTGGCGGTGGCGCGGGAGTAGATGTACTGCGCAATCGGGGTGGAGCCGACAAAGGACACGCCCTGAATGATCTCGCTGTCCAGAATGGTGTCAACCGCTTCCTTATCACCGTTCACGACCTGGAACACGCCTTCGGGCAGGCCGGCCTCAACAAACAGCTCCGCCAGCATCAGCGGCACGGAGGGGTCACGTTCGGAGGGTTTCAGCACCACAGCGTTGCCGCAGGCCAGGGCCGGGCCGACATGCCACAGCGGCATCATCGCAGGGAAGTTGAACGGCATGATGGAGCCGACAACACCCAGCGGCTGGCGCATGGAATACATGTCGATGCCGGGGCCTGCGCTGTCGGTGAACTCGCCCTTCAGCATCTGCGGTGCGCCGATGCAATATTCGACCACTTCCAGACCACGCTGAAGGTCGCCCTTGGCGTCCGGAATCGTTTTGCCATGCTCGCGGGAGAGCGCCTCGGCCAGCTTGTCCATGTCGCGGTTCATCAGCGCGACCATTTTCATCATCACGCGGGCGCGTTTCTGTGGGTTGGTGGCGCCCCACGCGGGCTGCGCGGCAGCGGCTTTTTCGATCGCATCGGTGGTTTCCGCAGCGCTGGCCATCGGGCACTGATACTGCACCTCGCCGGTTGCGGGGTTGAAAACATCGTCAAACCGGCCCGAAGTGCCGGAGACCAGTTTGCCGTTGATAAAGTGGCCGAGCTCTTTCATCGGATCCTCCTGTGTTCATCTTGGCGATATCCTAGGCTTGCAAAAAACACTGGAAAAGAGGAAAGATCTCAAAGAGGCTTTGCAGGAACGCAAAGGTTAACAGAATGTTGACGGCAGGAGGAGGGAAAGCTCATGGATCCACAATGGGATGACATGCGGGTGTTCCTGGCAGTGGCGCGGGAGAGCAGCCTGTCGGGGGCGGGGCGGATCCTGAAAATGGACCCGGCAACGGTGGGGCGACGGATCTCTCGCTTTGAAGAGGCGCTGGATACGCCACTGTTTGTGAAATCACCGCAGGGCTATGCGCTGAGCGCTGCCGGGGACCGTCTGTTGGGCCATGCGGAGGCAGCAGAACAGGCGATGCGCGCGGGGCAGGAGGCGTTGGTCGGCCCCAGCGACACACTGTCCGGGCAGATCCGTATCGGTGCACCGGATGGCAGTGCCAATTATCTGCTGCCGCAGGTCTGTGCCAGGATCGGTGCTGAGAACCCGGATCTGGATATACAGATCGTCGCCCTGCCGCGGGTCATCAACCTCAGCCGTCGCGAGGCCGATATGGCTGTGACGGTCAGCGCGCCTACCGCTGGCCAGCTGTTGGTGCAGAAGATCACTGACTACAAACTGCACCTGGTGGGATCGCGTCACTATCTGCGCGAGCATCCGCCGATCAACACGCTGGAGGATCTGAAGCACCATAAGATGATCGGCTATATCCCCGACATGATCTTTGATCGCGAGTTGGATTACCTCAACAACCTCGGCGTCGAGCGGGTGGCGCTGGCCTCCAATTCGGTGTCGGTACAGATCAAACTGGCGGCGGAGGGCACCGCGCTCTGCGTGGCGCATGATTTCACGCTGCCGTCGCATCGTTCCCTGCGCAAAGTGCTGACCGACAAAATCAGCCTCAGCCGCAGTTTCTATCTGGTGCGTCATCAGGGAGATCAGCGCAGCGACCGGCTCAATCGCTTTGCGCAGGCGTTGTCAAAAGGCATACGCGACGAAGTGGTCCGGCTGGAAGGCTTGACTTGATGCCGCGATAGGGCAACCCTTGGTGGTACGCAAGAAAATTACAAAAGGAGCGCCTATGCTGGTTCAATTGATTCTGAAGTCCAAGGCAAGCTCTGGGGTGGTTACCATTGCTCCTGAGGCAACGATATCCGAGGCAGCCAAACTGTTGGGCGATCATAAAATCGGGACCGTGGTGGTCTCCAGCGATGGCGAGACCGCCGAAGGGATCCTGTCTGAGCGCGATATCGTGCGGGAATTGGCCCGCAGTGGCTCCGGCTGTCTGAGCAAACCCACCAGTGAATATATGACCCGCAAGCTGGTCACCTGCACCAGCCAGTCCAATGTCGAGGATGTGTTGAAACAGATGACCGAGGGACGGTTCCGCCACATGCCGGTGGTGGAAGATGGCAAGCTGATCGGTCTGGTGTCGCTGGGCGATGTTGTGAAGGCACAGCTGGCTGAGGTTGCGATGGAGAAAGATGCCCTTGAGGGCATGATCATGGGGCACTGACCCCACACTTCGACGGCGACCATGGTCGGCGTCGAAGCCCTGACGTCACGGCGCAGGAGCGGCTCGGTATTTCCACGCTCTTGCGCCCCGATGACAAAAATGTTTGCTTGCGCGCATCCAACCAGCAGGCAGGAGAGGCCCCATGCGTATTGGCTTGTATCCCGGCACATTCGATCCCATCACATTGGGACATATAGATATTATCCGCCGGGCCAGCGCGCTGGTGGACAAGCTGGTGATCGGCGTTGCGATCAACCGCGACAAGGGGCCATTGTTTTCGCTGGAAGAGCGTGTCGCCATGATCGAGGCGGAATGTGCCAAGCTGAGCGAGCAGACCGGCACCGAGATTGTCGCCCATCCGTTTGAGAACCTGCTGATTGATTGTGCCCGCGACGTCGGCGCGCAGATCATCGTACGGGGGCTGCGGGCGGTGGCTGATTTCGAATATGAGTTCCAGATGGTCGGCATGAACCGGGCACTCGACAGTTCGGTCGAGACGGTGTTTCTGATGGCCGAAGCGCGGCATCAGGCGATTGCCTCAAAACTGGTGAAGGAAATCGCGCGGCTGGGGGGGGATGTCTCGAAATTTGTGACGCCTCTGGTCGAAAGCGAGCTGCGCCGTCAATTGGCCAAGTAACGCGTGCCACATTGATCGGATGCTAGGGCGGTCCCGTTTGGGGCCGCTTTTTGTTGTCTGCCCGATAGATCAGCGCCAGAAGGCGATCCAGTCGATCAGCTCAAACAGGCGTTTGCCCAGAAACACCATATGCTCGCTGCCATAAAGCGAGAGATCCACGGCAAGAGCGATCAGGATCAGTAGCGCAAGAAAGAGGGCAACTTTGTTGGTCATGATCCCGGCTCAAAATAAGATACGCCCGGTCAGATATGCCTGACCGGGCGGTGTCTTACAAGTCGCAGCGCCTCTCGAGAACACGCTGTGCCGGCGCAGGGATTAGCCCAGACGCCCCATTGCGACAGCCACATCCGCCATCCGGACGGAGAAGGCCCATTCATTGTCATACCAGGCCAGAACGCGGACCAGGCTGTTTTCCACCACGCGGGTCTGATCCGGGGCAAAGATCGAGCTGTGTTCTGTATGATTGAAGTCGATCGACACCAGCGGCGCAGGTTCATAGCCGATCACGCGGGACATATGGCCCTTGGCGGCTTCGCTCATGATGGCGTTGATCTCGGTCACGCTTGTCTCTTTGCTGGCGCGGAAGGTCAGATCCACGGCGGAGACATTCGGCGTCGGCACGCGGATCGCGGATCCGTCCAGACGGCCCTTGAGGTTCGGCAGCACCTCACCCAGCGCCTTGGCCGCACCTGTGGTGGTGGGGATCATCGCCATTGCCGCGGCGCGGGCACGGTAGAGATCGTCGTGACGACGGTCGAGCGTCGGCTGGTCACCGGTATAGGCGTGGATCGTGGTCATGATCCCGCTTTCGATGCCGACAGTTTCATCCAGCACCTTGGCGAGCGGGGCCAGACAGTTGGTGGTGCAGGAGCCGTTGGAGACCATCCGGTCACCAGCGCGCAGCTTGTCGTCATTGACACCGAACACGATGGTCTTATCGACATTGGTGCCGGGGGCAGACAGCAGCACCTTCTTGGCACCGCGCGCCAGATGCGCCTTGGCTTTTTCGCCGTCGTTGAATTTGCCGGTACATTCCAGCACGACGTCACAGCCGGACCAGTCCAGCTCTTCCATATTATAGGTGGAGAACATCTGCATGTCGCCACGGCCGAGGTTCATGGTGTTTTCACCCAAGGTCAACTCACCGGGGAAACGTCCATGCACGGAGTCGTATTTCAGCAGATGCGCTGCGGTCTCCAGCGGGCCGGTGGCGTTCACCTTGACCACTTCGATATCGTCCCGGCCAGAGGCTGCGATATGCGCCAAGGTGCAGCGGCCGATGCGGCCAAACCCGTTGATCCCGACTTTGATGGTCATATGCGTATCTCCAAGCGAGCAAGAATTGTCCTCGCTATAGCGACCATTCCCTCGGGTCAAAAGCTTAAAAATGGCATTATTCCAGACTGTTAGCGCAAAACTTGACTGGTTGCGGTAACGGAATTGACTGATTGCGATAACGGTTTTACCCGTCGGTGGGGGCAGCAGATGAAGACAGCATCAAAGGCCCGGCGGGAACAAACGGGCGGCTCAACGGCTTGTACCTGATAGGCGATAGGATAGGGTGTGCCAAAATGCGCGCGACTAGAAAAAGGATCCCGGTATGAGCGGTTTGTTGGCTTTGCTCGATGATGTGGCAGGCATTGCAAAGGTTGCTGCGGCGTCAGTGGATGACGTGGCAGCAGCGGCGGGGAAGGCCGGGGCCAAAACGGCGGGCGTGATCATCGACGATGCGGCGGTGACACCGAAGTATCTGCAAGGCTTTGCCCCGGCGCGCGAATTGCCGATCATCTGGCGCATCACCCGCGGCTCGCTGTTCAACAAACTGATCCTGCTGATGCCGGTCGCCATGTTGCTGGCCAATTTCGCGCCTTGGGCAATCACGCCGCTGCTGATGCTGGGCGGATCCTATTTGTGTTTTGAGGGCGCCGAGAAGATTTTTCACGTGCTGTTCCCGCATGCAAGCCACGCGGTCCACGAAGATATGAGCGTCAAGGACCCCGGTCATCTGGAAGAGCAGAAGATCAAGGGCGCCATCAAGACCGATTTTATCCTGTCCGCTGAGATCATGACCATCGCGCTGGCCGCCATCGAGGCGCCGAATGTCTGGATGCAGGCGGCAACGCTGGCCGTGGTCGCGATTGGTGTGACGCTGGCGGTCTACGGCTCAGTCGCGGTGATTGTGAAGATGGACGACGTGGGGCTGTATCTGGCGGGCAACGCACCAACGCCCATCGGGCGTGGGCTGGGCCGTGGGCTGGTGAAATTCATGCCGGTGCTGATGTGGATCCTGTCGGTGGTCGGCACTGCGGCGATGCTCTGGGTTGGCGGTTCTATCATTATTCACGGGCTGGAGGTTCTGGGCTTTGGCTGGCTGGGCCACCACATCCACGACTGGGCCTACGCCGTCGGCCACGCGGTGCCTGCCGCTTGGGCGGGCTTTGCCGAGTGGAGCGCCAAGGCGGCGATGGACGGCGTGTTCGGCCTGGCCTGGGGGCTGGTGCTGATCCCGCTGGCGACGAAGGTTGTGGGACCGGTGATTGCGGCGGTTTCGGGGAAGTCTGCGGGACACTGAAAGTGATAAGTCATATGATTGCAAAAGTTTGAGGATTCGCTTTTGAATAAGCCAATTTTCAAGATTCTTTCCGGCCCAACTCCAAACCAAGTCGCAGCAGGTGAAATCTCGACAGGCGGAACGGCGTCTTTGCTCTCGGCAATCAGCAAGGCAGCGGACCTGGCCCCCATGGACGTGAAACAGTTGTACGGTTTCCTCCATTTTCGTCTGCATTCCGCAAAACAGGCACAGGCTCGCAGTGGCTGGTTCGGAGGCCGGTTGTTCAACAATTTCAGCGGCGTGTCTTCGGACTATGTCCCGCTTTCCGGTACTCAAATGACGCAGGCTTTCCTTGCTGCGGGGATAGAACCTCCAGAATTCATCGTCGCCAGCGGTAACTACGAGCTGCGTTTGGACTATGCACAGAAAGCCTATGATGCGTTGAAGGAAATGGCCGAAACTGACAACGCGCAATAGGTGGTTCAAACCGAAAAAAAAAGGGCTCCGACAGGAGCCCTTTTCTGTTTCTAGTATTTTACGGACCTCAGCCCAGCAGCTCTTTCACCTTCGCAACGGTGTTCTCTGCCGTGATGCCGAACTTCTCGAACAGCTCACCTGCGGGGGCGGAGGCGCCGAAGCGGTCCATGCCCACGAATGCGGCTTTCTTTTCCTGGCCGCGTTCACCCATCAGCAGACGATCCCAGCCGCCGGCGCGCATGGCGGCTTCAATACCGACGCGAACGGGGCCTGCGGGCAGAACCTTGCGGCGGTAGGCTTCGTCCTGCTCTGCGAACAGTTCCATGCAGGGCATGGAGACCACGCGGGTGCCGATGCCGTCGGCTTCCAGCTTGGCCTTGGCGTCCATCGCGACAGAGACCTCAGAACCGGTGGCGATCAAAATGACCTGACGCTTGCCCTCAGCTTCGGCGAGAACATAGCCGCCCTTGGCTGTGAGGTTGCTGAGCTTGTGCTCGGTCCGCACGGTGGGCAGGTTCTGACGGGTCAGGGTCATCACCGAGGGGGTGTCCTTGGAGGTGAGGGCGATTTCCCAGGCCTCTGCGGTTTCCACGGTGTCGGCGGGACGGAACACATAGGTGTTCGGGGTCGCGCGACAGATCGCCAGATGCTCCACCGGCTGGTGGGTCGGGCCATCTTCGCCAACGCCGATGGAATCATGGGTCATGACAAAGACGGTCGGGATCTTCATCAGGGCCGCCAGACGCATCGCGGGGCGGGCGTAATCGGTGAAGCAGAAGAAGGTGCCGCCATAGGGGCGCATGCCACCGTGCAGCGCCATACCGTTCATCGCAGAGGCCATGCCGTGCTCACGGATACCCCAGTAGACGTAACGGCCCTTGCGATTGTCCGTGTCAAAGATGCCGAGATCGCCGGTCTTGGTGTTGTTGGAACCGGTGAGATCCGCAGAGCCGCCCACGGTTTCCGGCATGATCGGGTTGATCACTTCCAGCGCCATCTCGGAGGATTTCCGGGTGGCCACCTTGGGCTGGGTTTCGGAGACCTGCTTTTTCAGCGCCTTGACGGTGGCGGAGAGTTTCTTGGGTGCGTCCAGCGCATAGGCACGGTTGAAGCGGTCCTGCTTTTGCTGGGAGGCTTCGGCAAAGCGGGCTTCCCAGGCTTCGCGTTCGGATGCGCCGCGCTGGCCGATGGCTTCCCACTGGGATTTGACGTCTGCGGGCACATCAAACGGGCCGGTGGTCCAGCCATAGGCCGCCTTGGCGTCCCGCATCTGGTCAGCGTCGGTCAGCGCGCCGTGACCCTTGGAGGTGTCCTGTGCGGCGTGACCCAGCGCGATATGCGTCTTGCAGGCGATCATCGACGGTTTCTTCGACTTCTTCGCGGCGGTGAGCGCCTCGTCGATGGCCTTGGGGTCGTGGCCGTCGATTTCGATGACCTGCCAACCCGACGCCTTGAAGCGCTGCACCTGATTGGTGCGGTCGCTGAGTTCAACGGTGCCGTCGATGGTGATGTTGTTGTTGTCCCAAAGCACGATCAGCTTGCCCAGGGAATGACGACCGGCGAGGCCGATGGCCTCCTGGCTGATGCCTTCCATCAGGCAGCCGTCGCCCGCGATCACATAGGTGTGGTGATCGACCAGCTTGCGGCCATACTGCGCGCGCTGCATTTCTTCTGCCATGGCAAAGCCGACGGCATTGGCGATGCCCTGACCCAGCGGGCCCGTGGTGGTTTCCACCGCATCAATGAGGAAATTCTCGGGGTGGCCGGCGGTCAGCGCGCCCATCTGGCGGAAGTTCTTCACCTGATCCAGCGTCACCTGCGCGTCACCCATGAGATAGAGCAGCGAGTAGATCAGCATGGAGCCGTGACCAGCGGACAGGATAAACCGGTCGCGGTCGGGCCACTGGGGATTGGCCACATCGAACTTCATGTGTTTTTCAAACAGGACGGTGGCGACATCGGCCATGCCAATCGGCATGCCGGAATGGCCCGAATTTGCCGCAGCAACGGCATCAAGGGTCAGGGCACGGATGGCCGCGGCCTTGGTCCAATGTTCGGGGTTTGCGTTGCGCAGGGCTGTCAGATCCACTGGATTTTTCCTCTGGGTTTTCGGCAGACTGAGCGCTCAATAGCAGTGATATGGCAAAGATCAAGCGTTTGCGCGGCTTCCTGCGCGAAGTTGACGCTGCAAGTGGTTGAAAGCAAACAGGGGGTAATTTATCCCTGCATGAACTAAGCTGGATGTGCAGCGTCAGATCCGCCTTGATTCGCGCCCTGGATGCAAAACAGGCCGCCGAACGGGGGTGAGAGCGCTGCATATGGGACCGGCGGACAAGACCGGCAGACACTCACGGGGTCGTAAAGGGGCAGGCATGGAGCAGATCGAAGAATTGCAGGGTCGGATCCTGGCGGCAATGGACCGGATTGGCAGCGGTGCTGCGGCGTTGCAGGCTAATGCGCGCGCCTCGGCGGAGGCCCATGTTCAGGCCCAGGCAGAGGCCCAGTCCAAGACGGATGCCGCGCAGAATGACCTCAGCCGCGCGCTGGAAGAGGAAAAACTCGCCAATGCCCAGCTGGAAGAGCGGCTGAAAGTGCTGCGCGCCAAGCTGGAAGAGGCCGAGGCCAACGCCGCCCCGGCGCCCGGCGCCGATATCGGTGAGCTGGCGGCGCTGCAATCCGAGGTGGAGTTGCTGCGCAATGAGCTGAGCAACACCAGCGAGAAAGACGCGCTGAAGGCAGAAGTGGCGCGGCTGAAACAGGAAATGGAAGTGCAGGGCAATGAGGCGGCCACCGCCCGCGAAACCCTTCAGGATGAGTTGGACGAGGCGCAGGCCTCGCTGGCGCGGCTGCAGGAAGAGCTGGCCGAACAGCCGGATGATCTGGGAGCGGCAGTCGACACCGCTGCGCTGGAGGCGGAGGCGGAGGCGCTGCGGCGCCAACTGGAGGCCGCACAGTCCGACGCTGCGCGCGCGACAGCCGCGCTTGCGGAACGCCCCGCAGGCCCGAGTGCTGAGGACATCGCCCAGCAGAATGAAACGCTGCTGCGTCTGGATGCGACGCTGCAAGAGCTGCGGCAGAGCAATGATCAGCTGCGCGCCTCCAACGCGGCCCTGCGGGAGGCGAATGCAGCGGGCGTTGGCGACGCGGCGCTGATCAATTCGGCGCTGCAGGCCGATATCGATGCGCTGACGGCGGCGCGGGCCAGCGATCAGGCTGAGGTCAATGCGGTGCTGGCCAAGCTGGAACCGCTGTTGGGAGCGGAGCAGACCGTCGCTGCAGCGGTTGAGACGCCGGTTGCGGATACCGCAGTCATGTCCGTTGCGCCGCCGCCGCTTACCGCCCAGCCTATGCCCGAAGGGGAGGAAATCTGATGCCCGAAGTCACTATTCATATCGGGGGTCGCGGTTTTGAGGTCTCCTGCCAGGAGGGCGAAGAGAGCTATCTGCATTCCGCCGCCAAAATGCTGGATGATGAGGCGCAGGTGCTGTCCGACCAGATCGGGCGGATGCCTGAGGCACGAATGCTGTTGATGGCGGGGCTGATGCTGGCGGATAAAACCGCCGCCGTTGAAGATCGCATCAAGGAGGTCGAGGCCGAGCTGGCGGAGCGCAATGCCGAATTGGCGGAGCTGCGCGCAGCACCGGCACCGGAGCCGGAACGGATTGAGGTGCCTGTTGTGCCGCCACTGGTGACCGAGACATTGGCGGAGCTGGCCGCGCGGACCGAAGCGCTGGCGCAGGAGCTGGAAGAGCAAACCGCAGCAAGCTAACTGGTCCGGCCAGAAAATTGCTACATGAAATAGTCACCGCAAGCCTCTGGGTTTGCGGTGAATTTTACATGGACGGCTTTATCGTCCAGACATGAATTCGAGCAGCAGCGTGCCGAGCAGCTGGGCAAGGGCGGTCTCTGCCGCGTCCTCTCCGACAATGTCCGCAACAGCCCGACGATATGTCGACAGTGCAAGCTGCATCGCCTCATCCGCGGCGATCTCCTCGGCGGATTTACCGCGCAAATAGTCGAAAATCAGTGCCATCTCCCGCGCAAAACCCGGCCGCAGCAGATCCGTCAGCTGTGCCAATTTCTGTGCCTCAGTTGCATCCGCTGCGATGGCCAGGGAGGTGAACGTGCCCATCACCTGATGCGTGCAGGCCAGAAACAGCGCCTCCTTGGTCGGGAAATAGTGATAGAGCGCGCTTTTCGACAGCCCCAGATGCGCGGCAATTTTGCGCATACTGCTACCAGCATAGCCATGGTGTGAAAAATACTCTGCCGCGCGGCGGGCGAGGTCCTGGCTGTGGGCGTCGTGGTCAACAATCTTCGGCATTATTTCGTCCATATGGTCGAAATAGAATTGACAGAGCCCAGATCCACTGTCCAATAGTTTTTGCAGACCAGTTGGACGAAATAACCCGCAAGATCCGGTGCACGGTCGCGGCGGAAATCACGAAGGGACATTCGAATGAGCAGCAACTATGGTGGTGTTGACCGCTCCCATGGGCGGTCGTTGCGCAGCAAACTGTGTTTTGCAGCCCTGCATGCCGGATCGGTGTCGATCTGCCTCTGGCTGGCCTTTGGCGGGCTGGACTGGCCGGATCCTATGCGCGCGAAGCTGCTGGCCGGGGCAGCTGCGCTGTATTTTCTGCGCCATCTGGTGACGCTGTTTGTCCTGCTCCAGCGGAAGGTCGATCTGTCTGAGGGGCTGGGGCTGGCGGCGTTTATGGCCGCTTTCGAAATTGGCTTTCTGCTGTTGGGTGCAGGGCTGATCTCCGGCGCGGCGGCGCCGTTTGGTCCATGGGATATTCTGGGAGGTGTGCTATTGCTGATCGGATCCGCGGTGAACACCGGATCGGAGCTGCAGCGGTGGCAGTGGAAAAAGCGGCCAGAGAGCAAGGGGCATTGTTACACCGGTGGGCTGTTTGCCTATGCGATGCATGTGAACTACCTCGGCGACAGCATTCTGTTCACCGGATGGGCCGTCCTGACAGCGTCGCTTTGGGCGGGGGTCGTGCCAATACTGATGACGGGCATGTTCATTTTCTACCATATTCCGGCGCTGGACCGGTATCTGGCGGATCGCTACGGGGCGGAGTTTCGCGCCTATGCTGCGCGGACGGCGAAATTCCTGCCCTTCGTCTACTGAGGTGGCGCAGTCGCAAAGCGCTTTCATGACGAAAAAAGCCTGCCACGCAGACTGTGGCAGGCTTTTTCATTGTGTTGCTGAGCCGATCGCGTCGGATCGGATGCTGCAGGATCAGCCGTTGGCTTCGCGGATCTTGTCAGCGGCGTCTTTGTCGAAGGTGACGCCGTTTTGTTCAAACATTCCGTCCAGTTCACCCGACAGGGTCATCTCGGTGATGATGTCGCAACCGCCCACAAACTCACCTTTGACATAAAGCTGCGGGATGGTCGGCCAGTCGGAATAATCCTTGATGCCGGCGCGCAGTTCCTCATCAGCCAGCACATTCACATCGGTGTAGTCGACGCCGATGTAATTCAGAACGCCGGCCACGCGTGAGGAGAAGCCACATTGCGGCATATCCTTGGTGCCCTTCATGAAGAGCACGACATCGCTGGCTTTGACGGTTTCGTCGATGCGGGTTTTAACGTCGGTCATATTGCGTTTCCTTTTGGCGGATGGGCCGATGGTCCGTTGGCCGTCATATAGGCACAAAGCGGGGGATTGCCAATCGGCGCCGGGAATTTCGGGTGGCGCTGTTACTTTTTGCCCTTGGGCACAAAGAAGCGGGCATATTCGTCCGGATCCTTGGGCACCTTCCAGGTCCGCATTGATCCGCCCCCCATGCCCGACTGATAGTCAGAGCGCAGGGTGTGGTAATCCGGATCTGTTTCATCCTCTTCAATCGGCGCGCGGCGCTGGCCAATCAGCGCGACAAGCGCGGTCATGACAACAATGCCGAGGATCAGAAGGGACATGAACAGCGACATGGCGGTTTATTCAGGCACCTTTGTGGTCAGGGCAAGGGCGTGCAGCTCCCCGTTGGCGCCATCCATCTTGCCCTTCAGCGCGGCATAGACCGCGCGCTGCTGCTGGACACGGTTCTTGCCGCGAAAGCTCTCGTCGATGACCATCGCGGACATATGCACACCGTCATGGCCGCCAACCTGAATTTCCGCATCTGGAAAACTCTCGCGCAGCAGGTCTTCGATTTCTTGGGCTTGCATCGGCATTGGGGGGATGTCCTTATTTCTAGCTTATGGAAAATGTAGGGTGCTGCAGGGACCTCTGCAAGGCGGATTAGCCGCGCGGCACCACATAGGGGGCAAGGCGCGGCACGAACTCAGGAACCTGCGCCAGGGCGGCCTGCACCTCCGGTTCCTCGAAATCCCAGATCGAGGTGCCGTCGCGCACGGCGAGGGTCTCGCTCAGGCGGGTCACCTCCGCCCGCAGCGCGTCGGGGAGGCTCAGGGCGGCGGCCTCCTGCAGGATCAGCAGCGCCTCATGGATGGGGCGCAGGACACGCAGGGCATGGGTCATATGTGGCAGGAGGTCAGGATCGTCGCGCCATGTCTCGCCCTGAAACAGCACCTCGGTCACCCGCTGCCCGGCGCCAGCGCAGGAATAGGCGATACAGCCGCCAAAGCCACGGGCGCTCAGATCGGCATGGATGGTGCAGTTGAAACAGGAGGGCGAGAGGTTGGGGCAGGGGTGGTCCGTCTCCTTCAGGATCGCAAAATCCTCGTCTTCCTCAAACGGGTAGGCCACACAACAAAGCGCAGCGCAGCGGCTGCAATCGGCTGTCAGTTCGGGGAAGTCGATCTGTGCTGACTGGCCGGGCAGGGGCATTGGGTCACCTGAGAGAGGTCAAAAAAAGGGGTGGGATGACGCCGCCATCCCACCCGGTATTCGAGTGCTGAGGACTATGCCCCAACGCTGGCTGTCTTTAGGCCACAGCAGCGGCAAAGCTCGAGCGGAAGATGTCGGCCAGTTCGGCCAGAGGCGCCTCTGAGCCGCCGATCTTCACCATGTCGCCGCCGAATTTGCCGACGCTGGTGACCGTGACACCGGCCTGACCTGCGGCCATCATCAGTGCCTCGGCCTGATCGAAGTTGCAGGCCACGAGATAGCGCGCCTGATCCTCACCAAACACGGTCGGGGTGTCGCCCGCGTCGATCTGCACGCCAACACCGGCGCCTTCGGCCAGTTCAAAGGCTGCCATGGCCAGACCGCCGTCACCAAGGTCGGTGCAGGCTTTGATCAGCTCGCGGTTGGCACGGATGAATTCGCCGTTGCGCTTCTCCGCCGCCAGATCCACCGCCGGTGCATCGCCGTCCTCGCGGTTGAACACTTCGGCCAGCAGTGCCGATTGGCCAAGATGGCCGATGGTGTCACCGATCAGGAGGGCGATGTGACCGTCACGGACTTCGCCGGTGATGGCTTCTTCGCCCGCAGCGATCAGGCCAACCGCGCCAATGGTGGGCGTGGGCAGGATGCCCTGACCGTCGGTTTCATTGTAGAGCGATACATTGCCGGACACGATTGGCATATCGAGGGCTGCAACCGCCTCGCCGATACCTTTGATGGCGCCAACAAACTGACCCATGATTTCGGGCTTCTCAGGGTTGCCGAAGTTCAGGTTGTCGGTTGTCGCCAAGGGCGTGGCGCCGACAGCTGTCAGGTTGCGATAAGCCTCGGCCACCGCCTGCTTGCCGCCCTCGAACGGGTTTGCCATGACGTAGCGCGGGGTCACGTCGGAGGTGAAGGCCAGCTGTTTGTCGGTGCCATGCACCCGCACGATACCGGAGCCTGCGCCGGGGCGGCGGGCGGTGTCGCCCATAACCGTGGTGTCATATTGCTCATAGACCCACTGTTTGCCGGAATAGTTCGGGCTGGAGATCAGCGCCTTCAGGCCGTCAATTGGGTCAATGGTGGGCACATCCGCGTCGGTGAGCGGCTCAGGCGCGGGCGTCTCCACCCAGGGGCGATCGTATTCAGGCGCGGTGGAGGCCAGTTTCGACAGAACCAGATCTGCCTTTACCTCACCATTGTGCAGGATCAGGAAGCGATCCTCGGCGATGGTCTCGCCGACGATGGCGAAATCGAGGTCCCATTTCTCAAACACGGCGCGGGCTTCGGCTTCCAGTTCGGGCTTCAGAACCATCAGCATGCGTTCCTGAGATTCCGACAGCATCATTTCATAGGCCGTCATGTTCTCTTCGCGCTGCGGCACGTCTTCGAGGTTCAGCTTGACGCCCAGCTTGCCCTTGTCGCCCATTTCCACGGCAGAACAGGTGAGGCCCGCGGCGCCCATGTCCTGAATAGAGATCACCGCGCCGGTCTGCATCAGCTCCAGCGTGGCTTCCATCAGGCGTTTTTCGGTGAAGGGGTCGCCAACCTGAACGGTGGGGCGCTTTTCCTCGATGGTGTCGTCAAATTCGGCAGAGGCCATGGTGGCTCCGCCAACGCCGTCACGACCAGTTTTGGCGCCAAGGTATACAACCGGCATGCCGACGCCGGAGGCGGCGGAGTAGAAAATGCTGTCAGTTTTGGCGAGGCCGGCCGCAAAGGCGTTCACGAGACAGTTGCCATTGTAAGCGGGATGGAAGCGCACTTCGCCGCCAACACAAGGCACGCCAAAGCAGTTGCCATAACCGCCGATGCCCTCAACCACACCGTTGACCAGCTGGCGGGTCTTGTGATGGGACGGCTCGCCGAAGGACAGCGCATTCATCGAGGCGATGGGCCGCGCGCCCATGGTGAAGACGTCGCGCAGAATGCCACCAACCCCGGTCGCCGCACCCTGATAGGGCTCGATGTAGGAGGGGTGGTTGTGGCTTTCCATTTTGAAAACAACGGCATCACCGTCACCGATATCCACAATCCCTGCGTTTTCACCGGGGCCACAGATCACCTGCGGGCCGTCGGTCGGCAGGGTGCGGAGCCATTTTTTGGAGGATTTATAAGAACAGTGCTCATTCCACATGGCCGAGAAAATGCCCAGCTCCGTGAATGTTGGCTCCCGCCCGATGATTTCGAGGATCAGATCGTACTCCTCGGGCTTCAACCCGTGGTTGGCAATCAGTTCAGGCGTGATGGCGGGTTCTTGCATCCGTGTAACGTCCCCAATGGCTGCGATTGCGCGCCTTTTAGGGCAAGGAGGGCCAAGGGGGAAGGAAAAAGCGCAAGGCGGCTGCTGGCGCTTTGGTGCGCTGCGTTGCTGGAGGTGGTCAGATATGGAAAAGGGCCAGAGCCGCTGTGGCTCTGACCCAAATCTGATCCCCGGCCCCGCGCGATGCGGGGGCGATCACTGTCTGATTGTGCCGCTTAGTTCAAGACGGAGCCATCAGTGAGCTTGTCAGGGTTCTCGTTGGCGTAGGTTTCCAGCATGGTCCGCAGCTCACCAGTGGTTTGACCCATGCGCAGCACGCCGTCGGTTTCCCACATGCCATCAAGGTTGAAGCGCAGGCCGCTCAGCTTGTCGGAGAAACTGTCGCGGAACTCGACCAGGATTTTACGATCGGGGCCCGGCTCGGTGCCGACCTCGACAACCTTGCCCAGGAACACGCCGTTTACGTCAACCACGGGCGCGCCCATAAATTCGATGTTTTCCTCAAGGAATGTCTCGCCCGCATCATTCGGGGTGGCGTTTTCGGTCAGCACTTCAGCGCTGGCAGCACCGGTCATGGCGATCAGGGCGGCGATAGAGGTCATGCGAAGCATTGTTGCTCTCCTTCAAGTCAGATGCGTTGGTGTCTTGTGTTCTGGCTACCCAACGGGGTGCCCCTGCCAAAGGTTCCTGATTTTTTCGAAATCGGGTGGGTTTTTACACGAGCATTAACCAGATGCTCATTGTTCAACCCCCTGATAGGGCTGAACAAACCGGGGTCATGATGAGACGGGAAATGACCTGTTGTGTGGACCGGGCTACGGCGGCTTTCCGGCCGATCTGGACGATATTTATACGGAGAGGGGCGATAAATCCGGCACTGGCGCTGAAATTTGCAGCAGTTGGGTGAATACCGCGCGCAAGTACCGATCAAGACCGGATGAGCCGGTTGACGGGGGGCAGGCGGGCTGTGACGTTGCAGGTGCCGATGTCGCCAGAGCTGCCGGGACATAGAGCGAGTATGGGCCAAAAAAAAGGCCGAGCACTAAGCTCGGCCGAAGTCCAACAGGGAGGTATGAAGGGCGACAGTGTCGCTGCCTTCGAGAGTTGATTTAGGGGTGCAATGCGCCCCGATCAAGGGCAATCAGACTTGGAAAATGGCAAGGCCGCCATGCATTTTTTGCATGGCTCGCCAGATGTCATATTTTGCCCAGTTCTTTCATATGCTTGCGATGTGCAATAATCTCGTTCTGGACGAAATCCCGGAATGCGGAAATCCGCCGGGAATGGCGCAATTCTTCCGGGTAGGCGAGGTAGACCGGCACGTCGCTGGTGTCCTCATCCTGCAGGACCGGCACCAGATCGGGAAAGTCCTCAGTCACGTAATCGGGCAGTACCCCGATGCCCAGATCATGAATGACGCCCTGCAACACACCAAAGTAGTTGTTCACGGTCAGCAGCGATGACGGGTTATGGGTCATGAGTTTCTGCACCAGTACCGCGGCAGAGCCAACCTGAGCGGAACGGGGGTTCTGGCAGATCAGCCGGTGATCGACGATATCTTCGGCCTGGTCCGGCGCGCCGTTGCGTTCAACATAGCCGCGCGAAGCATAGAGTTTCATCTGCACGGTCATCAGCCGCTTGCGGATCAGATCAGCCTGGCTGGGTTCCTTCATGCGGATGGCCACATCGGCCTCGCGCATGGGCAGGTCCAGCACGCGTTCCTCCAGCATCAGATCAATCTTCAGATCCGGGTATTGCTCATAAAGCTTGGTCAGGCGCGGCGCGAGCCAGAGCGTGCCAAAGCCAAAGGTGGTGGTGACGCGCAGTTCGCCAAAGACTTCTTCCTCGCTGTCGCGAATGCGGGCCGAGGCGGCCTCGAGCCGTTTTGACATCGATTTGGTGGCGTCAAACAGCAGCTCTCCCTGTTCGGTGAGAATCAACCCCCGCGCGTGGCGGTGAAACAGGGTCGAGCTGAGGCTCTCTTCCAATGCGCGAATCTGCCGACTGACCGCCGACTGCGACAAGTTCAGCTTGTCGCCCGCGTGGGTCAGACTGCCTGCGTCCGCCACCGCGTGAAATATTCTAAGCTTATCCCAATCCATACCCGTCACTTTCGATGCCTCTCTCGTAGCCTATATGAAATGTATCGAAACTTTCAATTTGATAGGGCGGTCAGAAACATATTCCGGCAAAAAACAGTATACAGGTCAGCAATTGTGACCTAATATGACGCCAAGAAGTGCAAGCTAATCGAGGTTGGGGAGGCCCAGGATGAGCACGCAGAAAATTTCTCTGAACGACAAATTTGACCTGACAAAATCGCAGGTGATGCTGAACGGCACACAGGCGCTGGTGCGTCTTATGCTGATGCAGAAGCACCGGGATAAGGCCGCGGGGCTGAATACGGCCGGTCTGGTCACCGGCTATCGTGGATCGCCCCTTGGCGCGGTTGATATGCAGATGAAGCGGGCGGAAAAGCATCTGACCGCCAGCGATGTCACCTTTCAGTATGGTTTGAACGAGGATCTCGCCGTGACCGCCCTATGGGGCGCGCAGCAGGCTGAGGTCCGGGGTGAGGGCAAATACGACGGGGTCTTTGGCCTCTGGTACGGCAAGGGACCGGGCGTTGACCGTTCAGGCGATGCGATCCGGCACGCCAATATGGCCGGTTCGTCCAAACACGGCGGCGTTCTGGTTGCCATGGGCGATGACCACACCGGCGAAAGCTCCACCGTGTTGCACCAGTCGGAATGGTCGCTGATGGATTGCTACCTGCCCATCGTCAGCCCCGCTGGCGTGCAGGAAATCCTCGACTACGGGGCCTATGGTCTGGCGCTCAGCCGGTTTTCCGGTCTGTGGGTCGGCCTGAAGACGATGAAAGACACGATCGAGGTCACCTCGGTCGTTGATGGCGATCCCGACCGGATGAAGCTGGTCACGCCGGAGTTTGACATGCCGGCAGATGGGCTGAACATCCGTCTGGATGATGACCGGTTCCGGCAGGAAAACCGGATCATCGACTACAAGCGCTTTGCGGCGGAGGCTTTCAGCCACGCCAACAAGATGGACAAGCGCATGTGGGGCACACCGGGGGCCAAGATCGGTTTTGTCGCGGCGGGCAAGAACTGGCTGGATCTGGTCCATGCCATGTCGCTGCTGAACATCGACGAAACCATGGCCGAACGGCTGGGCATCACCACATATAAGGTCGGCCAGACCTGGCCGCTGGATATGAAGGGCTTCAACGACTGGGCCGAAGGGCTGGACCTGATCGTAGTTGTCGAAGAAAAGCGCAAGCTGATCGAAATTCAGATCAAGGAAGCCATCTTTGATGACCGCCAGGGCCGCCGTGTCTATGGCTGGTACAAAGGCGGCGCCGGGGCCATGCACCGCGAAGAGCTGTTCCCGACCAAATACGCGCTCGACCCGATCATGATCGCCGAGAAACTGGGCCAGATCCTGATCGAGGAGGGGCGCGAAACGGAGGCGATCCGCGCCGGGCTGACCGCGCTGGATGATGCCAAACGCGCCGACAACGCCGAAGAGATCGCCGCCCGTCTGCCTTATTTCTGCTCAG
This sequence comes from Phaeobacter sp. LSS9, assembly GCF_003443595.1. Lineage (NCBI taxonomy): Bacteria > Pseudomonadati > Pseudomonadota > Alphaproteobacteria > Rhodobacterales > Roseobacteraceae > Phaeobacter > Phaeobacter sp. LSS9. The sequence continues at coordinate 937,906 of NZ_CP031956.1, read as the reverse complement.
GCTGTCCGCATAACTCCTCAACCAAGCTGCCGGACGGCAGCCGCGCCTATGCGGGGATCGGCTGTCACTTCATGGTGCAGTGGATGGACCGCGAAACCACCGGCTTTACCCATATGGGGGGTGAGGGTGTGAACTGGGTCGGCGAGGCGCCATTCTCCACCCGCAAGCATGTGTTCCAGAACCTTGGCGATGGTACCTACAACCACTCCGGTGTGCAGGCGATCCGGGCAGCGCTGGCCGAGGGGACGAATATCACCTTCAAGATCCTCTACAATGACGCCGTTGCCATGACTGGCGGACAGGAGGCCGAGGGCGGGCTGACCGCACATCAGATCGCGCATGAGCTGACGGCGATGGGCGTGAAGACCATCGCCGTGGTCTATGACGAGAAAGAAGACGTCGACACCAAACTGTTCCCGGCGGGCATGCGGATGCACGAGCGGGCTGAGCTGATGGTGGTGCAGAAGGAAATGGAGACAGTCGAAGGCGTTTCCGCCATCATCTATATCCAGACCTGTGCCGCCGAGAAACGTCGCCGCCGCAAGAAGGGCCAGTTTCCCGATCCCGATCAGCGCGTGTTCATCAACCCCGACGTCTGCGAGGGCTGCGGGGATTGTGGGGTGCAGTCGAACTGTGTCTCTATCGTGCCAAAGGAGACTGAGCTGGGCCGCAAGCGGGCGATTGACCAGTCGTCCTGCAACAAGGATTTCAGCTGCGTCAAAGGTTTCTGCCCGTCGTTCCTGACAATCGAAGGGGCCAAGATCCGCAAGGAACCAACCGCCGCATTGGATCTGCCGGACCTGCCGAAGCCAGAGCTGCCCGCGATTGACGGCACTCATAATGTGGTGATCACCGGGGTTGGTGGCACCGGCGTTGTCACTATCGGAGCGGTGCTGGCACAGGCGGCGCAGATTGATGGCAAGGGTGCTGGCATGATGGAAATGGCTGGTCTCGCCCAGAAGGGCGGCGCGGTGCATATTCACTGCCGCATTGCCAACAAGCCCGAGGACATCAGCGCCATCCGCGTCGCCACCGGCGAATGTGACGCGCTGATCGGGGGTGACCTGGTGGTGTCGGCTGGCGCAAAGACCATCGGTCTGATGAAAACCGGCAAGACCGGCGCGGTGGTGAACAGCCATGAGATCATCACCGGTGATTTCACCCGCGACACCGATTTCCAGCTTCCCACCGACCGGTTGCAGGTGGCACTCGAGGCACGGTTGCGGGATCGGCTGGATCTGTTTGATGCCTCCGATCTGGCGCGCGCCAGCATGGGAGATTCGATTTTCTCCAACATGATGATCTTTGGCGCAGCCTGGCAGCGCGGTCTGCTGCCAATCACGCTTGAGGCCATTCAGGAGGCGATCACCCTCAACGGGGCCGCGGTAGAGCGCAATTTGCGCGCCTTTGATATCGGTCGCTGGGCGGTGCTGTACCCGCAGGATGCCGCGCGCCTTGCGGAACCCAATGTTGTCGACCTGCCCAAGTCGCTGGAGGAGAAGATCGCCTTCCGCAAGGGGCATCTGACCGACTATCAGGGCCCCCGTCTGGCCAAACGCTATGGCAAGATGGTGGACGGCATCTCCGACAAGGCGCTGAAGGAAGCGGTTGCCAAGGGCTATCACAAGCTGCTGGCGTATAAGGACGAATACGAGGTTGCGCGCCTGTTGCTGTCCAGCCGGGAGAAGGCCGAGGCGGAGTTTGAGGGTGATCTGAAGATTTCCTACAACCTCGCGCCACCGATGCTGACAGGCACCGACCCCAATGGCCGCCCCAAGAAGCGTAAATTCGGCCCCGGTCTGGAACGTGGACTGCGTCTGCTGGCGAAGTTCAAAGGCCTGCGCGGCACGCCGCTGGATGTGTTTGGCTACACCGCTGAACGCAAGATGGAGCGGGCGTTGATTGCGCAGTATGAGGCCGACATGAAGGAATGGCTGCCCAAGGCCAGCCCAGAAATCATGGCGCCGCTGATTGCGCTGGCGGAATTGCCGCTGGAGATCCGGGGCTTTGGTCCGGTGAAACAGGCCAACGAAGCCAAGGCGGCAAAGCGCCGCGAGGAGCTGCTGGCCGCATTGTGTCATGGCGGCACCGAGTTGAAGACCGCCGCAGAGTAATCGACTGCAGCCGCCTCGGGCGCAGCCTCTAAAACACCAAAAGAACGCTCCGGCTTGCCAGGGCGTTTTTGTTTGTTCCATCGCGTAGGACCAGAAAGACACAGGATGGCGGGCGGGCTGTCGTGTGATTGTTACCTCGGTTGTGCAAACCGTGATACCGACTCTATAGCCGAACGCGGCAGCAGGCTGCCCCTACGTAAGACAGAGACCGAGATCACGAGGCCCATCCCATGTTTCCCACCCGCAGCACGCATGGCAACATGAAAACCCAGCCATCCGGGACTGTCTCCCGGCGTGAGGCGATGCGCAGCGCGCGCGATCTCTCCTATGCGCATTCCGCCCAGACCCGGCCCGGACGCGCGATGATCCGGATGATGGAGAACGCCACTGGGCGTTTGCAACTGATTAGGCGCGCCGAGGGGTATGAGGCCGATGTCGCTGCCGGGCAAAGTTTCTGGAGCGTGATGCGCGCGCGTTACGGATTGCAATTGGAGGTGGTGCGCGGCACGCTCTCTCATATCCCGCAGGATCAGCCTGTGGTGGTGATTGCCAATCACCCTTATGGCATTCTCGACGGGCTGATGCTGGGGCATATCCTGTCCGAGGCGCGCGGTGACTTCCGTATTCTGGCCCATCAGGTGTTTCGCAAGGCTGATGATCTGTCCCGCGTCATCCTGCCGATTGATTTTGCCGAAACCAAAGCAGCGCTGAAAACCAATCTTGAGACGCGCAAGACGGCTTTGGAGTATCTCGGACAAGGGGGCGCCATCGGGATTTTCCCTGGTGGCACGGTCTCCACCGCCGTGCGGCCTTTTCTGCGGCCAAAGGTGCCGCCGATGGACCCGATGTGGCGCGGCTTTACCGCGCGGATGATTGCCAAATCACGTGCGGTTGTGGTGCCCATCTACTTTGACGGGCATACCTCCCGGCTGTTCCAGATGGCCAGCCATTTGCATCCCACATTGCGTATGGGGCTGTTAATCAAGGAGTTTCGCAAACGCGTCGATACGCCGGTGCGCGTCTCTATTGGGAGTCCGATCGGACGCGATGTGCTGGACCCGCTGGCAAGTGACGCAAAAGCAATGATGGATTTCCTGCGCAAAGCCACGTATGAGCTGTCACCAACGCCACTCAAATCCTATGACTACGGGTATGAGTTTGAGGAGAAACACCGCGCCTGAGCGCACAGCGAGAGAGACAGATGGCTGTAGGTATCTTTGATTCCGGCCTTGGCGGGCTGACCGTGCTGAATGCCGTGCAGGAGCGGCTCCCGGATGTGGACTTCCTCTACTATGCGGATAGTGCGCATGCGCCTTATGGTGTGCGCGATGCCGAAGATATTTATCAGCTGACCAAGGCGGCGGTTGAGGACATGTGGTCTAAGGGCTGCAATCTTGTGGTTCTGGCTTGCAACACTGCGTCGGCGGCAGCGCTGCGGCGGATGCAGGAAGCCGGTGTCCCCGAAGGCAAGCGGGTGCTGGGCGTCTTTGTGCCGCTCATTGAGGCGCTGACAGAACGGCAATGGGGCGACAACTCCCCGCCGCGGGAGGTGGAAACCAAACATGTCGCGCTTTTTGCGACCCCGGCGACTGTTGCCAGCCGGGCGTTCCAGCGTGAACTGGCATTCCGCGCCATTGGCGTCGATGTGGAGGCGCAGGCCTGTGGCGGTGTTGTGGATGCCATTGAGGACGGCGACATGATCCTCGCCGAAGCCTTGGTGCGCAGCCATGTGGATGCGCTGAAACGCAAGATGCCAGAGCCGCAGGCCGCGATCCTTGGCTGCACCCATTACCCGCTGATGGAAGAGATCTTTCAGGCTGCACTGGGCACGGATGTTCAGGTGTTCAGCCAGGGCAAACTGGTTGCCGACAGTCTGGCGGATTACCTTGACCGTCACCCCCAGATGATGGGTCGGGGGCAGGGTGGGTTTTACACCACTGGTATGCCTGCCCGCGTCAGTGACCGCGCCACGCAGTTCTTGCGACGAGAGATGATCTTTCAGGCAGCGTAAGCGCAAACGCCCCGGAACACTGCTAAATGCTTGTTCCAGGTCAAAGTGCGCAAGGCTCTGCCCCTTTATTTCTCTCCGCAGATGGCTGCGGAACCGACATTTCACATCGAAAGACGAGGTCTGACATGACCCATAAAGTAGCTATTCTTGGCGCCTCCGGTTACACCGGCGCTGAACTGGTGCGGCTGATTGCCCAGCACCCCACGATTGAGATTGCGGCTCTCTCCGCTGAGCGTAAGGCCGGTATGACCATGGCCGAGGTGTTCCCGCACCTGCGCCATCTGGAGCTGCCCCGGCTTTGCAAGATCGGTGAAATCGACTTTTCTGGCATCGACCTGTGTTTCTGCGCCCTGCCGCATAAGACCAGCCAGGAGGTGATTGCCGCCCTGCCGCAGGATCTGAAGATCGTCGATCTGTCTGCGGACTTCCGGCTGCGGGACCCGGCGGAATACGAGAAATGGTACGGCAACCCCCACGCCGCGCTGGCGCAACAGGAAGAGGCGGTTTACGGCCTGACCGAGTTTTACCGGGATGAGATCAAATCCGCGCGTCTGGTGGCAGGCACCGGTTGTAATGCCGCGACGGGGCAGTTTGCCCTGCGGCCGCTGATCGCGGCCGGGGTGATTGACCTGGATGACATCATTCTGGATTTGAAATGCGCGGTCTCTGGCGCGGGTCGGTCGCTCAAGGAGAACCTGCTGCATGCGGAGCTGAGCGAAGGCTACCATGGCTACGCCGTCGGCGGCACGCATCGGCACTTGGGTGAATTCGATCAGGAGTTCAGCAAGATCGCAGGCCGCCCGGTCAAGGTGCAGTTTACCCCGCATCTGGTGCCCGCCAATCGCGGCATTCTGGCGACCGTCTATGTCAAGGGGGACGCGCAGGCGATCCATGACACCTTTGCCAAGGCTTATGCGGATGAGCCGTTTATTGAGCTGCTGCCCATCGGAGAAGCGCCCTCAACCCGGCATATCCGTGGCTCCAACTTCTGCCACATCGGGGTAGCGGCGGACCGGATTGAAGGCCGCACGATAGTCATCGCGGCGCTGGATAACCTGACAAAAGGTAGCAGCGGTCAGGCCTTGCAGAATGCCAACCTGATGTTAGGTGAGGAGGAGATAACCGGGCTGATGATGGCGCCGCTGTTCCCCTAACGACCCAAAGGTCTGGCGCAACATGCGCCGGATCCCCACCCAAAGAGGCCGCGATGAAGTCACTGAAGAAACAGCGCCGCATCCAGATCATCGCGCTGACCACCGTGGCACTGGTGGTCGCCACGGCGCTGATTGGCTATGCCATGCGGGACGGGATCAACTTCTTCCGCTCCCCCAGCCAGGTGATTGCTGAGCCGCCAGAGGCCAACGAGGTGTTTCGCATCGGTGGTCTGGTAGAAGAAGGCAGCATCATACGCGGTCAGGGTGAGACACTGCGCTTTGTGGTGACAGACGGCGGTGCCTCTGTGCCGGTGACCTATACGGGCGTTCTGCCCGATCTCTTCTCCGAAAACCAAGGCATGGTCGGCACCGGTCGCTACGTCAATGGCACCTTTGAAGCCTCCGAAATTCTTGCCAAACATGATGAAACCTACATGCCGAAAGAGGTTGTCGACGCGCTGAAAGAGCAGGGCGTCTATCAGGAGCCGGAAACCTAGATTCCCTCTGCCCGAGGGCGCACATCAAGGGTGTTGCGCGCTAAGCGCGCGCTCAGGTCCGGGTGCGCTCATTTTTGACTGTCATGCTGGTGTCCCACTCCAATTGAAGGGACTGACCCATGCAAGACATCAAGGCCATCGCTCAGGAAATCGTTGCCCGCGAAGGCGGCTATGTTGACGACCCGGATGATCCGGGTGGGGCTACCAAACATGGCGTGACATTGGGTACGCTACAGCGTCTTGGCATGGATTTGACGCGCGATGGCCGTATCGACAAGGCAGATGTGGCCGCCGTCAGCCAGGCGCAGGCGGTGGACCTTTATATACGGCACTATTTTGACAAACCGCGCATCGCAGCCCTGCCGGAGATGCTGCATCCTTCGGTCTTTGACATGTATGTCAACGCCGGGGCCAATGCGGTGCGGATCCTGCAACGGTTGTTGGTGCAGATGGGATATGAGCTGGCAGTGGATGGGCGGATTGGTCCCAAAACCGCCGGGGCCGCTCGCGCTGCGGCCAAGATTGGCCGTGTGGCGCTGCGTGATGCCTATGGTGTGGCCCGGCGGAACTATTATTTCCGCATCGCCGATCGCCGACCTGCCAGCCGCAAGTACGCCCGCACTCGCAAGGGTGGCAAAGGGGGCTGGATCCTGCGGGCCGAAAGCTTCATCGCGCCGCAATACCATCTGAGCGAGGCGGAATTTCAGGCGCGGGTGGCGGCATGGGGCTGATTGCGGATGTGCTGCGGGGCCTGTTCGGGCGGGAGCGCAATGTGGTTGCCGAAACGCTGGAGGTGTTTCGCGAAAACGCGGAAGCTGGCGCGGTAAGGGGTCACACCGGCCGGGCCGATGCGCTGGCGCAATTCGCAGCGGAATTCGCCCGCAGTCAGGCCGGGCACGGCCCCGTCAGTCGGTTTGATCGCTGGATGGATGGCGTGAACCGCCTGCCACGTCCCTTGCTGGCGTTGTCGACGCTGGCGCTGCTTGGCTCAGCCATGGTGGACCCGCTGTGGTTCGCCGCCCGCATGCAGGGGCTGGCACTGGTGCCGGAACCACTCTGGTGGCTGCTTGGGGTCATTGTCTCGTTTTATTTCGGCGCGCGTCAGCAGTTGAAAAGCCAAGGCTTCCAGCGTGAGATCGCCGCCAGCCTGGCACAGGCCCCCGCGGTGGCGGCAAATGTATCCCGGATCAATGAACTGCGGGCGTCTGAGCCTGCGGCCCCTGCGATGTCTGATCCTTCCGAAGCGGATCATCGCCACAGTATAAGTGAAGGCAAAGAAACAGAAAATCCAGCGTTGTCTGAGTGGATAGAACTATCCAAGGCAGCCAAATGAAGGATTGGCACGGGTTGCCTTCAGGTGCGTGCGGGCAGGGGCACGGGCGGGGACACTGCGGCGTGAGGACGCGCCGATTGCGATTGGCGGCCTTGCCGGATCGCCCTATAGATAGGCTATGATTACAGAACTCGGTCACTTCGCCCTTATCCTCGCTTTTGTGATTGCCATCGTACAGATGGTGGTGCCGCTGGTTGGCGCTCATTTCCGATGGCCCGGCTGGATGTCGGTTGCGGAACCTGCGGCACAGGCGCAGTTCTTCTTCACAGGCTTTGCCTTTTTGGCGTTGATGTGGGCGTTCATCACCTCCGACTTCTCGCTGCGGCTGGTTGCGCTCAACAGTCATTCCGCCAAGCCGATGCTCTATAAAATCTCCGGCACTTGGGGCAACCACGAGGGCTCAATTCTCTTGTGGGTGCTTATTGTCAGCCTGTTCGGGGCGGTGGCCTCGGTGTATGGAAATGGCCTGCCGCCAACGCTAAAGGCGCGGGTGCTGGCGGTTCAGGCGGCGATTGGTGTCGCGTTCTTTGCCTTCATTCTGTTTACCTCCAACCCATTTCTGCGCCTTGCGGTGCCGCCGTTTGACGGGCAGGGGCTGAACCCGTTGTTGCAGGATCCGGGCCTCGCCTTTCATCCGCCGTTCCTCTACCTCGGCTATGTCGGGTTGAGTATGGCGTTTTCCTTTGCGGTGGCGGCCCTGATTGAGGGCCGTGTCGATGCGGCCTGGGGGCGCTGGGTGCGGCCTTGGACGCTGGCGGCCTGGATCTTCCTCACCATCGGCATCGCGCTGGGGTCCTGGTGGGCCTATTATGAGCTGGGTTGGGGCGGATTCTGGTTCTGGGATCCGGTTGAGAACGCGTCCTTCATGCCCTGGTTGTTGGCGGCGGCGCTGCTGCATTCCGCCATTGTGGTTGAGAAACGCGAGGCGTTGAAAAGCTGGACCATCCTGCTGGCGATCCTGGCCTTTGGCTTCTCCCTGATCGGCACATTTATCGTGCGCTCCGGGCTGCTGACCTCCGTCCATGCCTTTGCCAGCGACCCGGAGCGGGGCGTGTTTATCCTGTATATTCTGGCGTTTTTCACCGGTGGCGCGCTGCTGCTGTTTGCGCTGCGCGCACAGGCGATGCAGGCCAAAGGCGTCTTTGGTCTGGTGAGCCGCGAAACCGCGCTGGTGGCCAATAACATCCTTCTGGCAGTAAGCTGTTTTGTGGTCTTCTTCGGCACGCTCTGGCCGGTAGTGGCGGAGATGGCCTTTGACCGTAAGCTGAGCGTCGGTCCGCCGTTCTTCAATGCGGCCTTCACGCCCTTCATGGTGGTGCTGGGCGCAATCCTGCCCGTGGGCGCGATGCTGCCGTGGAAACGCGGTCTATTGGGGCGCACGGCCTGGCGCCTGCGCTTTGTCTTTGCGCTGGCTGTCGCACTTGGCGTGCTGGCCTGGGCGATGCAGACCGGTCGCTCCGGGCTGGGGCCGATTGGGCTGTTTATCGGTGTCTGGGTGGTTGTTGGCGCTTTTGCGGATCTTTGGCTGCGGGGCAGTGCGACCGGGCGTTGGCAGCGTCTGTTGCGCCTGCCGCGCGCCGACTGGGGCAAGGCGCTGGCCCATGCGGGTCTGGGGGTCACGATCTTTGCCATTGCCGGGCTGACCGCCTGGCAGGATGAGGATATTAGGATCGCCGAGCTGAACCGGCCCTTCAACGTCGGGGCCTATACGCTGGAATTGCAGAATGTGCGCCGTGTGCAAGGACCCAACTACCTCAGCACTATGGCGGATATCGAAGTGACCCGTGCTGGTCGGTTTGTGGCGCTGCTGAACCCGGAAAAGCGGGACTACCCGGTCTCGCGCATGCCCACCACCGAAGCCGCAATCGACTACCGGTTCCTGCGGGATCTTTATGTGGTGATCGGCGACCAGCAGGCCAATGGCGGCTGGACGGTGCGGACCTATATCAAACCGCTGGCCAACTGGATCTGGGGTGGCTGCCTTCTCATGTCGCTTGGCGGCCTGCTGAGCCTGACAGATCGGCGATTCCGCGTTGCGGCCGGTGCGCGCCGTCGCCCGCGTGAAGGAGTGCCAGCGGAATGAGAAATGCGTTTCTTGCCCGGCTGTTGCTGTCGTTGACGCTGCTGGCCCCGATGGTGGTGACCAGCACCCCGGCGCTGGCGGTTGAACCCGACGAAATTCTGGAAGATCCGGTGCTGGAAGGCCGCGCGCGCGAGCTGTCCAAGGACCTGCGCTGTCTGGTGTGTCGCAACGAGAATATCGACGAAAGCAACGCCGATCTGGCCCGTGATCTGCGCCTTCTGGTGCGCGAGCGCCTGGTGGCAGGCGACAGCAATGATGAGGCGATGGATTTCATCGTGGAGCGTTACGGCGAATATGTTCTGCTCAGCCCCCGGGCCAGTGGCGCCAACTGGCTGCTCTATGCGGCTGGTCCCTTGATGCTGGTGCTGGCGCTGATACTGGCCGGGGGCTATATCCGCACCCGCAGCCGCACCCCAAGCGCGGAGGATCCCGGTGCCGAGGGGCTCAGCGCGCAGGAGCGGGCGCAACTGGATCGTATTCTGAAAGACTGACCGTTCGATATCGGTGGTTTTCTATGCCACGGGCCGCGGATCGCTTGGGCCACAACCCTTCCGGCACCGGGCGACAGGGGCGCACCGTGTGGGTGGTTTTGCCGCGAGAGGTTACGCGGCGTTTGCCTTTTCCTGCGGGCTTGCATAGGCAAGTCTGCGAAAAACCTTTAACCACGAGGCCCTTTGATGGATTATCAGGAAATTCTGTTCTCGCTGGAAGACGGCTTGGCCGTTGTGACGCTGAACCGCCCCGCCAAGATGAACGCCTTGACCGGTCTGACGCGGGCGGAAATCACCCATGCGATGCAGCGTGCTGGAAAAGAGGCCCGTGCCGTGGTGCTGACCGGCTCCGGCGTGTCCTTCTGTTCGGGTCAGGATCTGTCCGATGCGGCAAGCCAGGGCAAGCTGGATCTGGAGCGCACCCTGCGCGATGAATACACCCCGATGCTGGAGGCGATCTACAACTGCCCGGTGCCGACCATCGCTGCGGTCAATGGCCCGGCGGCGGGCGCAGGCGCCAATCTGGCGCTGGCCGCAGATGTGGTGATCGCAACAGAGAGCGCTTATTTCATGCAGGCCTTTGCCCGCATTGGTCTGATGCCCGATGCCGGTGGCACTTGGTTCATGCCGCGCCAGATGGGCATGGCAAAGGCGATGGGGGCTGCGCTGTTTGCCGATAAGATCACTGCCAAACAGGCGAGCGACTGGGGCATGATCTGGGAGGCCATTCCCGACGCCGAGTTCGACGCCCATTGGCGTGCCCGTGCGGCCTATCTGGCCTCTGGTCCGACCCGTGCCTTTGGCGCGATCAAGACGGCAATCCGCGATGGCTATGGCAACAGCCTGCCGGAGCAACTGTCCGAAGAGGCGCATCTGCAAGGTCAATGTGGCAAGACCCGCGATTTCATGGAAGGGGTTACCGCCTTCATGGAAAAACGGCCGGCGAAATTCGAAGGTCGCTGAGGCGCCGCGATCCGCGTCTGACTCTTGAACGGTGCAAACGAAAAAACCCGCCCTTCCGCTATGCGGTAGGGCGGGTTTTTTGCTGCGTTCGTGCGGGCTCTGCCGGGGCGGGCCAGATCAATTGACCCACCGCAGCGGAGCAATTTATCAGCCGCTGCGGGCGACCAGCGCAACATGCTCGGCCAGGTTGAAGGTGGTACCGGCATTGATCAGACGCACCACTTCCTCGCCATTGGCCACCAGGAAGGCATCGGTGCCGCCATCATCATTGGCGCGGGTGACCACGTCCAGCTCCGGCTCTTCCTCGTCTTCATCGTAGTAATAAAGCACGCGGTCATCATCGGCGGTGAAATCGGTGATGGTGGCCTGCTCATCCTCGCTCAACCAGGCGCCGGTCTCAAAGCTGTCACTGCCGCTGCCACCGGTCACCGTGTCGTTGAGACCAAAGAGCACCGAGTCATCGCCTGCTCCTGCATTGATGGTGTCGCCTTCGCCATCCTGATCCGCGGTGTAGTCGACGTTCAGCAGCGCATTAACCTCTGCTTCGGAGGTGGGTGTCGCACGGCCTTGAACGATGTCCTCATAGGCGCCCTCATCCAGGATTCCGGCGGCGATAATAATGTCATCGCCCTGACCACCGACGAGGTGATCCGCACCGCGGGTATCGATCAGGGTGTCGTCCCCTGCGTTGCCGCGCATGAAGTCATCGCCGTTACCGCCGACCAGAGTGTCTTCGCCGTCGCCACCGAAGATATTGTCGGCCGCTGAGCCGCCATCCAGCGTATCATCGCCGGCGCCACCTTCGATGGTGTCAGGACCACCACGGGCGTCGATATTGTCGTCCCCAGCGCCGCCAAGCAGGTTTTCGCTGCCGGTTGTGCCAAACAGCAGATCCGCGCCGTCAGTGCCTTCGACGACGGTTTCAGTGTTGTCTTCGTTACCGCTTTCGTTGGCGCCAGAATCGGCGCTATCGGAATCACCGGAGTCATTGATGATCACGCCAGCCAGCAGGCCAACCCCAAGCAATGTCATGAGCATAAGCACGGTGCGTCTCCCGTTAAGGTTTAATTAGCAATTAGCGACATGCCTATTCAGGAGGTGGAATTCCGTCAATCGAAACCCGCCGTAATTGAGTAAAATGCGATCAAACAGGTTAACCAGGTTTCCGGATTGGAAACATCGACTGCCTATCCTTTTGATTGTCGCACTGGCCGAAAGACGTAGGCCTGCAATCAAAAGATGTATCACTGATAGGGGGGGGGCGCAGACCTGTCGCGCCCTCATCGTATCGGCTGAAGTCACGAAAAAACCCTGCCTCCGAAAAGGCAGGGTTTGCAATTTTCTATCACCGATGATGCGATGGCGCAGCCTGTGATCAGCGGCTTTCGATATCGATGTAGTCGCGGGCGGTTTCGCCGAGGTAGAGCTGACGCGGGCGACCGATTTTGTTCTGTGGATCCGCGATCATTTCTTTCCACTGCGAAATCCAGCCGACGGTGCGCGACAGCGCGAAGATCGGTGTGAACATCGAGGTCGGGAAGCCCATCGCCTCAAGGATGATGCCGGAATAGAAATCCACGTTCGGGAACAGTTTCTTCTCGATGAAATATTCATCGTTGAGCGCGGTCCGCTCCAGTTCCTTGGCGACCTGCAGGAGCGGGTTATTCTCAACACCCAAAAGTTCCAGCACCTCGTCGGCGGATTGCTTCAGCACCTTGGCGCGCGGATCAGTGTTCTTGTAGACCCGGTGGCCAAAGCCCATCAGACGGAACGGATCGTTCTTGTCCTTGGCGCGTTCGATGAACTCAGGGATGCGGTCGACGGAGCCGATTTCCTTGAGCATTTCCAGACAAGCCTGGTTGGCGCCACCATGGGCCGGCCCCCAGAGACAAGCGATGCCCGCCGCAATACAGGCGAACGGGTTAGCACCGGATGAGGACGCCAGACGCACGGTGGAGGTTGAGGCGTTCTGTTCGTGGTCTGCATGCAGGATGAAGATCCGGTCCATCGCACGGGCAAGGATCGGATCAACATGGTATTCTTCTGCCGGAACGGAGAAACACATGTGCAGGAAGTTCGCCGCGTAATCCAGATCGTTGCGTGGATACACGAAGGGCTGGCCGATGGAATACTTATAGGCCATCGCAGCGATGGTGGGCAGTTTCGCGATCAGGCGGATCGCAGCCACTTCGCGCTGCCAAGGATCATTAATGTCAGTGGAATCGTGGTAGAAGGCCGACATGGCGCCGACCACACCCACAAGGGTCGCCATCGGGTGCGCATCCCGGCGGAAGCCGCGGAAGAAGTTGTGCATCTGTTCATGCACCATGGTGTGACGGGTCACACGGGTCTCGAAATCTTCCAACTGAGCCGCGGTCGGCAGCTCACCATAAAGCAGCAGATAGCAGACTTCGAGGTGGTGCGATTTGGATGCCAGCTGGTCAATCGGGTAGCCGCGGTGCAGCAGTTCGCCCTTGCCACCATCGATATAGGTGATGGTGCTGTCGCAGCTCGCAGTGGAGGTAAAGCCGGGATCATAGGTAAACACACCGGCCTGGCCATAGAGCTTGCGGATATCCAGAACATCGGGCCCGGTCGTCGGCGAGAAAATGGGAAGCTCGTAAGTTTCGCCATTCAGGCTGAGCTGGGCGGTTTTTTTTGTATCGGTCATAGATGTCCCTTCCTGATACAGGCACGAAAGCAGGGGAGGCCCCCGCCTTGTGCAGGCAGCACCTGCACGGCAATCGCGCAGGTGAGGTCATAGCGGTACCGACTTACCCAGCGGTTAACGACAGGGTCAGCCAGCAACGTCGGAGAGTCGGGCCAGTGTTTCGTCCCGGCCCAGAATCAGCATCATGTCGAAAACTGAAGGGGTTACCGCACGACCAGCCAGCGCCGCCCGCAAGGGACCCGCCAGTTTGCCGAACTTGGTATCCTGTGCTTCTGCAAATGCGTTCAGAAGCGCCTCCAGATCGTCTCGGGACCAGCTAGCATTTTGCAGCTGCGGCGTCAATTCACTCAGTATACCGTCGGATACAGATGCGAGGGCCTTAGCGGCCTTCTGATCGGGTTCAATCGGCCTTGAAACCAGAATAAAATGAGCTTTTTCAAGTAGCTCTGGGAATGTCTTGGCGCGGTCCTTGAGGCAATACATCGCACGTTCAAGATCGTTTGACTGAACGTCATTTAACTGTGGCTTGTCAGCTGCCGCCAGATAGGCCTGAAGCTCATTCCGCAGTGCAGCATCATCGCTGATGGCGATATGCTGACCGCAAAGGTTTTCCAGCTTCTTGGTATCAAACCGCGCCGGGCTTTTGCCGATGCCGTCAAGGTCGAACCAGTCGCGCGCCTGCGCATCGGTAAAGAACTCATCATCGCCATGGCTCCAGCCCAGACGGGCCAGGTAGTTGCGCATGCCCGCAGCCGGATAACCCATCGCCTGATATTCCTGCGCGCCCAAGGCACCATGGCGTTTGGAGAGTTTTTTGCCATCGGGACCGTGGATCAGCGGGATATGCGCCCAGACCGGCACATCCCAGCCCATCGCCTCATAAATCATCATCTGACGCGCGGCGTTATTGAGGTGGTCATCGCCCCGGATCACATGGGTGACGCCCATGTCGTGATCGTCCACCACAACGGCCAGCATATAAACAGGGGTCCCGTCTGAACGCAGCAGGATCATATCATCGAGCTGGTCATTCTTGATCGTAACATCGCCCTGCACCTCATCGCGGATCACTGTGGTGCCGTCCTGCGGGGCCTTGATGCGGATCACGTAAGGCGCGTCTGGATGATCGGCCTCTGCCGCATCACGCCAAGGCGAACGGTAGAGAGTCGATTTCCCCTCGGCTTTTGCCTGATCGCGGAAGGCCGCGATTTCTTCTTGTGTGGCGAAGCACTTATAAGCCTTGCCTTCCGCAAGCAGCTCACGGGCGACAGCGGCGTGACGTTCGGCGCCTTCAAACTGGCTGACCACCTCACCGTCGTGATCAAGGCCGAGCCAGGCCATGCCCTGCAGGATCGCGGCTGTCGCCTCCGGATTGGAGCGCTCGCGGTCGGTGTCCTCGATCCGCAACAGGAACTTGCCGCTGCGGCCACGGGCATAAAGCCAGTTGAACAGCGCGGTGCGGGCGCCGCCGATATGCAGATAGCCTGTGGGTGAGGGGGCGAAACGGGTGACGACCGGTTTGGACATTGGGGTGATTTACCTTTTGGAAACCATGGAAGGGCTAGTTTTGCCGCCTGTCTACCGAGCCAGAAGGCAAGGAGCAAGCATGCGCGCCCTTGGCGTCCTTGATGGTCTGCTGCAATCCCAGCGCGGGGATCTTTTTCCCTGGGTGCCGGTCTTGTTCGGGGTTGGCATCGGGCTGTTTTTCTCACTCCAGTTTGAGCCGGGGATGGCGCATTACCTTTGGGGCGTCGGAATGGCCTGCGCCGCGCTGGCGATGCTGTGGCGCGGCGACCGGCAGGATGCTGTGGTCTTTCTGGGCTGGATGCTGCTGCTGGTCGCCCTCGGGTTTGCCACCGCCGGGTTGCGCGCCCATACGGTTGGCGCGCCGGTGCTCCAGTACCGCAGCTATGGCGCGGTGGAGGGGCGGGTGATTGCCATCGACCGCTCTGCCCGTGACCGGCTGCGGATCACATTGGATCAGCCCTTTCTCGACCGCATCTCGCCTGCTCAAACCCCTGAGCGGCTCAGGTTGTCGTTGCCGGACGGGGCAGCGGTTCCACGCATTGGCGACCGGGTGATGACCACAGCCCATCTGATGCCGCCACAAGGCCCTGTTGAACCGCATGGGTTCGATTTTCGACGACATGCCTGGTTTCAACAGCTCGGCGCGGTGGGGTACACCCGTGTGCCGGTGCTGATCATAAACCGCGGCCCGCATGATCTGCCGGTTGAGCAATTGCGCCAGAAGCTCTCTACCGGCATTCGTTCGCAGATGCCGGTGGCGACAGGCGGTTTTGCCTCGGCCATTACTACGGGCGACCGTTCGGCGATCCCCCACGCGGCGCTGGAGGCGTTGCGGGCCAGTAACCTGGCACATCTGTTGGCAATTTCGGGGCTGCATATGGGGCTGCTGGCCGGCGTTGTCTTTGGCGGGCTGCGGCTGTTGCTGGCGCTTGCGCCAGCCGCTGCGCAGCGTGTCGACACCAAAAAACTGGCGGCGGTTGGCGCCTTGCTTGCGGCCAGCGCCTATCTGTTGCTGTCGGGGATGCAGGTGGCCAGCACGCGGGCCTATATCATGGTGGCGATGATGTTGGGGGCGGTGCTGCTCGACCGGCGGGCGCTGTCGCTGCGCGCGGTGGCGCTGGCGGCAATGGTGATCCTGCTCTTGCGTCCGGAAAGCTTGCTCAGCCCCGGATTTCAGATGAGTTTTGCCGCCACAACCGCCTTGATCGTGATCTTTGGTGGCCTGCGAGACCGGCTGACCCCGAGCAGTCCGCGCTGGCTGCGGATGGCGGCGGGTGTCGTGCTGTCCTCGCTGATTGCGGGACTTGCAACCGCGCCATTTGGTGCCGCGCATTTCAACATGATTTCGCATTACGGGTTGTTGGCCAATGTCCTGGCGGTGCCGGTGATGGGGGCGCTGGTGGTGCCGGCTGCAGTTCTGGCGCTTTGCCTCGCGCCAGTGGGGGCATCGTGGATTGGCCTTGCGCTGATGGATCTGGGGATCAGCTGGATCCTGTTTGTTGCCAATTGGGTTGCCGCTCTTGACGGCGCGCAGGGGGCGGTGACAATGCCGCCTGCACCGGTGCTGCCACTGGTGGCTTTTGGGGGACTGTTGCTCGGCCTTTGGCGCGGGCGGTTGCGCCTTCTTGGTGTGCCGGTGCTGATTGGGGGTGCGATGATCTGGCATTTCAGCCCGCGCCCTGCGGTTCTGGTGGCGCCCAATGGCGGCATCGTCGGGGTCCTGACGGCGGAGGGACGGGCCCTGTCGCGCGCCAAGGGGCATGGCTATGCGGCGGAACGTTGGACGGAAAATGACGGACGTTTGCAGACACAGGAGGAGGGCGCGGAATTGTGGCCGCTGATTGCCGGGTCAGAGGCGCCCGGTAAATCGGTCACCGCATATCTGGCGGCGACGGATCAACGGCTGACCCATGTGATCGGCAAGGCAGCGGCCGAGGCAATGACCGAATGTACAGCCGGTGAGGTGATCATCAGCGCCAAATCAGTGGCGCCGATCGGGGACTGCCTGGTGTTTGACGCAGATGCGCTGAATCGTTTGGGCAGCCTTCAGATGGATGCGCAGGGGCGCTGGATTTCGGTGCAAGATGTGGTGGGAACGCGTCTGTGGAGCCGCGATCCGGCGACATCACGATCAAGTCCATAATAACAATCCAATGACGTTTGGTGCTGACACTGCCCGATGCTAACCATGATTTGGGTCGGTGATCATCCGGGCCTTGGCTCACTCAGCCTGCCGGTGACAGGGCGGCAGCTACAGGATTGGTAGTTTAGACTGCGCTCGCGTGGCGTCAGGATTCAGCGTCTGGCCGATCTATGCTCGCAAAGTACCTAGTTGCCAAGCGACGCAGGCCAACCACAAGTGCGAGAGAGACCAAAACAAAGGCTGCGTCTCGTCAGGCCTATGTCGCGCCACATCATATGGCAGCGCCTCTCGCACTCTGTTCGTCGTGCAGGGCTCTCAACCTCATAAATGTGCCGGTCCCGGGATACCGCACTTCCGCCCATGATGCTGGGGGAGCCACGATGTCGCTCAGTAGGTGCGGATGAGGCCGACGAGGCGGCCTTGCACCTTCACCTGATCCTGCGGGTAGCGGCGGGTTTCATAGGCGGGGTTGGCGGCCTCCAGCGCGATGGTGCTGCCCTTGCGATAGATGCGTTTCAGCGTGGCTTCTTGCCCCTCTACCAGGGCCACCACCACGTCGCCGTTGTCTGCCACCGCTGTTTCCCGGATCACGACGATATCGCCATCGTTGATCCCAGCCTCGATCATGGAGTCGCCGCGCACCTCCAATGCAAAATGCTGCCCTTGCGCCGAGAGCATGGAGGCGGGAACAGCGACCTGATGAGAGACCTGATTGATGGCCTCAATCGGAACACCGGCAGCGATGCGTCCCATCACCGGCAGTTCCATCGCGGCGATCATCGCAGGCGCCGATACCTGATTTGCAGGGCTCTGGGCAGGAAGTGCCACCTCCGTCGTCTGAGCGGTTTTGCCAAGGCTGTCCGGCAGGCGAATAATCTCAATCGCGCGGGCCCGATGGGCGAGACGGCGAATGAAGCCGCGCTCCTCCAGCGCGGTGATCAGCCGGTGGATGCCGGATTTGGACCGCAGATCCAGCGCCACCTTCATCTCATCAAAGCTGGGCGGGACGCCATCCTTCTGCAGGCGTGTGTGGATGAAATCCAGCAAATCCAATTGCTTCTTCGTCAGCATGACATCCCTCTCAACCGCTCGATGTTTCTCTTTGTTCTACGCATGTTCCCGTTTTGTGTCAACGGGTCCTTGCGTAAAACCTGTCATATCCGGCGGAATTGACGATGAATTGTTGGCAAAGTGAAAGCGGAGCGCCCTGTCAGATCACAATATAGGCGAGCGGTGCGCCCTTGCCTCGGGGGGGATCATGCGGGGGACGAATGGCGAGGGCGTTTGCCTCGGCCAGAAGGGTTAGCCGGGCGCTGTCCTGATCGTCGAAGACATGTAGATCGCCGCCGCTCAACCTGGCGCGCATATAATGTGTCCGTGGGCCATTTGCAGGCAGGTCATGAGCCAGAGTTGCCGTCGCCGGCTGCTGATCCAGAGGTGACAAACCTTGCATCACGCGCAGCATGGGCAACAGAAAGACATGCCCGCAAACCATTGCAGATACGGGATTTCCCGGCAATCCCACCATCGCGGATCGGCCCAGCGTTCCAGCCATCAGCGGCTTTCCCGGGCGCATCGCAACCTTGTAGAATGCGCGCGACATGCCAAGCCCCTCGGTCACCCCGGCGACCAGATCGTGATCCCCAACCGAGGCCCCGCCAATGGTGACGATCAGGTCGGCGTCCTGCGCCAGATCCAGCGCCATGCGCAGGCTGCTTTCGGTGTCGCGGGCGATGGGCAAAATCCGGGGCTCAGCGCCTGCAGCGCTTAGCATGGCGTCCAGTCCAAAGGTGTTGGAGGCGATGATCTGATCCGGGCCGGGGCTTTCGCCGGGCAGGACCAGCTCATCCCCGGTGGAGATCAGCGCCACTGTTGGTTTGCGGTGCACGGGCACCTCGGCGATGTTCATCGCCGCGAGCAGGGCGATATCCGCCGGTGTCAGGTTGCGCGGCGCGTCAACAGTGGTGCCGATTTGAAAATCGCCACCTTTGGCGCGGATGTTATGGCCAGGTCCGGGATGGTCCGTGATGGTCAGCAAGGAGCCGGTAACACTGGTATCCTCCTGAATAACAACGAAATCAGCGCCTTCAGGCACTGGTGCTCCCGTGAAGATCCGCACTGCCTGGCCGGGGCCGACGCGCCCCTGAAACCCATGGCCGGCGGCGCTTTCTCCGATCACTTTGAACATCGCATCCCGCTCGACCTCTGCCGTCTTTACGGCATAGCCATCCATGGCGGAGGCCGCAAAGGGGGGCTGGTCCCGGTTGGCAGACACAGGTTTTGCCAGCACGCGGCCAGCAGCGGCGCGCAGGGGAACGGTCTCCACTTCAAGCGGAACCACCAGATCAAGCAGCGTGGTCAATGCGTCGGAAACTGAGATCATTTAGGCCTCGTATCGTCCTGATTTTCCGCCATCTTTCAATGTTACACGGATGCCGCCGATTGCCATCGCCTTGTCGACGGCCTTGGCCATGTCATAGACTGTGAGCGCTGCGGTGGAGACCGCGGTCAGCGCCTCCATTTCGACGCCGGTTTGGCCCGTGGTTTTCACGGTGGCCGCGATGCGGACGCCGGGCAGATCGGGGTCGAGGGTCAGATCCACGGCAACCTTGGTCACGGGCAGCGGATGGCAGAGCGGGATGAGCTCCGGTGTCTTCTTGGCCCCCATGATGCCTGCGAGCCGTGCCACCGACAGGACATCGCCCTTCTTTGCGCGACCTTCTGCAATGATATCATAGGTTTCGCGGGCCATGGTGATGTGACCCTCAGCGGTGGCGATCCGCGAGGTGACCGCTTTGTCCGAGACATCGACCATATGGGCGTCGCCCTTGCCGTCGAAATGGGTGAGGGGCATTACATGGCCCCCGGCATCAGCGGGTTTGCGAGGATGTCACGGGTCGCGGCGGCCACGTCATCCTGACGCATCAGGCTTTCACCGATGAGGAAGCTGCGCGCGCCGTAGCGGGCCATATCAGAGAGATCCGCAGGCGTGGACAACGCGCTTTCGCAGACAATGGTCCGATCGGCGGGAACCAGACGGGACAGGGTGCGGGTGGTGTCCAATGTGGTCTCAAAGGTTTTGAGATTGCGGTTGTTGATGCCAAGAAGAGGCGATTTCAGCTTGCAGGCGCGATGCAACTCTTCCTCGTCATGAACCTCTAGCAGGACGTCCATATTCCAATCAGCGGCGGCGGCTTCCAGCTCTGCTGCCTGCGTGTCGGAGACTGAGGCAAGAATAATCAGGATACAGTCAGCACCAAGCGCACGGGCCTCAGCCACCTGATAAGGATCATACATGAAATCCTTGCGCAGGGCCGGGAGGGCACAGGCCTCGCGCGCCTCGGTCAGAAAGGATTTCGCGCCCTGAAAACTGGGAGTATCAGTCAGCACGGAGAGGCAGGTTGCACCGCCGGCCTCATAGGCCTGGGCGAGGTCTGCGGGATGGAAATTCTCCCGGATCAACCCTTTGGAGGGGCTGGCTTTCTTGATTTCAGCAATCAGCCCGTAGCCATCGCGGCCGGCCTGCATAAGCGCCTTGGCAAAGCCGCGCACCGGGCTGGCATCACGGGCTTCGGCCTCAACCGCTTCGAGGGGTTTGGCAGCCTTGTCAGCGGTGATCTCTTCCAGCTTATAGGCCTTGATCTTGTCCAGCACTGTTTCAGTCATCTTGACGCCTCCCGTCACGCGTTCCAGTCAATTGTCGGCTGGCCCTGCTCAGCAAGCCAGCGGTTCACCGTCGAAAAGGGGCGCGAGCCGAAAAAGCCACGCCGCGCAGACAGTGGTGAGGGGTGCGCGGTCCTCAGGATAAGGTGATCACCCGGTTGGATATATTTTTCAAGCCCTTGGGCCTGTTTCCCCCAGAGAATATAAGCCGTGGGACGCTGGCTGGACAGGCTGAGGACCTCATGGGCGAGCTGCTGCCAGCCAAGGGTTTTGTGGCCGTTGGCCTCGCCAGCGGGGACGGACAAGACGGTGTTGAGCAGCAAAACGCCCTGACGTGCCCAGCCGCGCAGGTCGCCTGTCTCGCGCTCAATGCCAAGATCGTCGTGCAACTCTTTGAATATATTGTTCAAAGATCTTGGCAGCGGGCGCACATCGGGTTCGACCGAAAACGCCAACCCATGGGCATGACCGGGCGTCGGATAGGGGTCCTGACCCAGAATGACCACGCGGGTTTCTTCCGGCGGGGTCAGCGTGAGAGCCGCAAGGCGCTGACCCGCTGGCGGGAGGATATCGCGCGGATCCTCAGCCACCGCCGCAGCAATGGCCGGGTAGCGGTCAGCAAAAAACGGCAGCTTGGACCAACCGCCCAGATCCGACAGGCCTGCGTTCATTTGTCAGCGGCAGCGGTGGTAATGCGGGCGACGGCGTCGATCTTGTCGCGGGCCGCACCGCTGTCGATGCTGGTGCGGGCCATCTCGGCGCCGGATTTCAGATCGTTTGCTGCGCCCGCAACCACAAGGGCTGCGGCAGAGTTCAGCAAGACGGCGTCGCGATACGCAGAGGGCTCACCAGCCAAAAGAGCATCAAACGCTTTGGCGTTTTCTTCCGGGGTGCCACCGACGATTGCCTCAAACGGGTGCATGGGCAGGCCTGCGTCCTCCGGGTGGAGTTCCATGTCGGTGACACTGCCATCGGGGGCTAGGGCTGCGACCCAGCTGACGCCGGTGATCGTCAGCTCATCTGTGCCGTCGGAGCCGTGGACAAGCCAGGCCTGTTCCGACCCCAACTGGCCAAGCGTTTTCGCCATCGGGCGGATCAGATCGCGGTTGAACGCGCCGGTCAGCTGTCGTTTGACGCCGGCCGGATTGGTAAGCGGGCCAAGGATGTTGAAGATCGTGCGCGTGCCAAGTTCCTGCCGGGTGGGCATCACATGGGCGATGGCGGGGTGGTGCATCGGCGCCATCATGAAACAGATCCCGGCCTCGCGCAGCGCCTGTTCAGCCACCTTCGGGCCGACCATGACATTGATCCCCATCTGACCAAGCGCATCCGCTGCGCCGGATTTCGACGACAGGTTGCGGTTGCCGTGTTTTGCAACAACGGTTCCGGCCCCGGCCACGACAAAGGCGGTTGCGGTGGAGATGTTCAGCGTGCCCTTGCCGTCGCCACCGGTGCCGACGATGTCCATCGCACCTTCAGGCGCCATAACGGGATTGCATTTGGCGCGCATGACAGCCGCTGCTGCTGCATATTCGTCGACGGTTTCGCCGCGGGTGCGCAATGCCATCAACAATCCGCCCATCTGGCTCGGCGTGGCGTTGCCCTCAAACAGATGGGTGAAGGCGGCCTCGGCCTCATCTCGGCTCAGGGCGCGCTCCGCAGCGGCATCAATCAGCGGCTTCATTGCGTTGCTCATGCGGGCACCTTCATCACGTTGAGGAAGTTCTTCAGCAGCGCGTGGCCGTGTTCGGAGGCGATGGATTCCGGGTGGAACTGCACGCCGTGGATCGGCAGCGTCTTGTGCTGCAGGCCCATAATGGTGCCGTCGTCCAGCTCAGCGGTGATCTGAAGGCTGTCGGGCAGGCTGTCGCGATCAACAATCAGCGAGTGATAGCGCGTCGCCTCAAACGGCGAAGGCAGCCCGGCAAAAAGGCCCGTGTCGGTATGATGCATGGTGCCCATCTTGCCGTGGACGATATCTTTGCAGCGCACAACGTTGCCGCCAAAGGCCTGCCCGATGGTCTGATGGCCAAGGCAGACACCAAGCAGCGGGGTTTTGGTCTCAGCTGCGGCCTCGGTCAGGGCAAGGCAGATACCGGCCTGATCCGGATCGCAAGGACCGGGTGACAACAGAATGCCGGCCGGGTTCATCGCCATGGCCTCCTGCACATTCAGCGCGTCATTGCGGCGGACCTGCACGTCAGCGCCCAGCTCCCCCAGGTAATGCACGAGGTTGTAGGTAAAGGAGTCGTAGTTGTCGATCAGCAGCAGCATAGTCGCGGGCTCGTTTAAGGGCTGGCGGGCCGGGGCCGCGCCGCAGTATAGTGGTCGCAACATACATGTTCAGGGTTGCGCGGCAGCGTCAAGAGCACATCACCAACAGCAGGCGGGCCAAGCGTGCCCGACCGCCTTGGTGTGGCCTGGCCAACAGAATGCGACCGGTTCCAGAAGGCAACGAGAGGCAGGACAGAGATGCGAGGGTTTCTTGGAGGCGTGAGTTTCGGGGCCTTGGTGGCCGCAGGCGGCGCCGTGGTGTGGTCGCTGTCGGTGCCCTTGCCCAAATCGGTTGAGGTCAGTGTCGCCGAACCGGCCCGCAGTGAAGTGCAGGCCCCGGCGGCAGAAACCCCAGTAGACAGCGCCGGGAGCGATCCGGATCTGGTGGAAACCCCGCCAGCAGCGCTGGACCCGCAGGTGGTGGGTGATGATCTGGCAGCACTTGCGGATGCCGATACCGACCCCGCCAGCCGTCCCGACGTGGGCACCGAATTGGGCAGCGGGGATCGCGCTGCGCCCGGTGGCGTCGGCGCGCCGGCAATCGATGTGGCACGGGATGCGCCCGTCACCCCGGTTGACGCATTGCCCGCACCCAATGCCCCCAGTCAGGAGCAGCGTCTTGTGGTGGTGTCCGAACCGGCGCAGCCACCGGTGCCGCAGACTGCAAACGAAGCGCCCGCCCGGCTGACGACAGCGCCGGATCAACCCTCTCCCGATCCGTTGGGGCAGGACCCGTCCACACCATCGGCGGAGGGGGACGACGGCGACAATGACGCTTCCGCAACCGCAAGCTTGCCGGTGCCGGATGTGACAACCGGAGGTCCAGCCCTCAGCGCGGCAGAGGCTGGGGGCGACCAAGGACCAGCCTTGGGCGCGGTCCCTGGCCCGACGGCGATTCCAGTGGTGCCGGGACTGGGGCAGGCCGGGCCAACGGAGGTGGGCACGCAGCCTGCGGCAAGCGCTGAACCTAGGACGGGTGCCGAAGGCCAGGACGAGGATGCCGGGGCGCGGCGGATTTCCGATCTGCCAACAACCACCCCCACGACAGAACCGAGCAACACAGTGGATGAAACCGGCAGCCGCCCACGGATCGGCACCCCGGTCCGCCCGCTGACGGAGCGGGATCAGGCCAATGCGCCGGCGGTCGGCAGTCAGACCAATGCGCAGGCGGATGGGGTGCCGTTTGAACGCAACGCCGAAGCCTTCACGCCGGAGGCGGACCGCGCCCTGATGTCGATTGTTCTCATCGATGATGCCGATGCGATAGGTGCTGAGGCCTTGCAGGATTTCCCCTATCCGCTGAGCTTTGCGCTGGATCCAAGGGACCCGGAGGCGGCCGCGAAGATGGCACGCCACCGCGCTGCCGGGTTTGAGGTGATGCTGATCGCCGATCTGCCCCGCGATGCCGCGCCGCAGGATGCAGAGACGGCCTTGCAGGTCTGGCTGGAGACGCTGCCAGAGGCCGTCGCCGTGTTGGAAGGCGTGACCACCGGGTTTCAGGGCAATCGCCCGCTGGCCGATCAGATGGCCACGGCGCTTGGCGCGATGGGGTACGGGATGGTGACGCAGGATGCCGGGCTCAACACCGTGCAGAAGCTCGCCCTGCGCGAAGGTGTTCCGGCAGGTGTGGTGTTCCGTGATTTCGACGGCGCCGGGCAGGACCCCCGCGCGATCCGGCGCTTTCTGGATCAGGCTGCGTTTCGCGCCGGGCAGGAAGGGGCCGTGATCATGCTGGGCCGAGTTCAGCCGGATACGATTTCCGCCTTGCTGATCTGGGGCCTTCAGGACCGGGCAAACCGGGTGTCGTTGGCGCCGGTCTCGGCCTCTCTGCGCGCAAAGCTGCAGGCGGAATAAACGACGCGGCAGGTGGTTTTATGACAAAGGCGCCGCTCCGGTTGGAGCGACGCCTTTGGGGCCTTCGGCGAGAGTATTTTGGGAAAGGTGACAGGCAGGCGCTCATGACAGGCTGCTCGCCCAGCCTTTGACCTAGCTGTTGCCGTTGCCGGTGAAGCGGGCCGCATCCGCAGCGGCGCGGCGGATGGCGTTGGATTTGTGGACCGTCTCCATATATTCGGCCTCCGGGTCGCTGTCATAGACAACGCCGCCACCGGCCTGGATATAGAGGTTCTGGTCCTTGACGATGGCTGTGCGCAGCGCGATGCACATGTCCATGTCGCCGCCGGCCGAGAAATAACCGACGCCGCCGCCGTAGATGCCGCGTTTTTCCGGTTCCAGCTCATCAATGATTTCCATCGCCCGCACTTTGGGCGCGCCGGAGACCGTGCCTGCGGGCATGCCGGCAAAGAAGGCGTCCAGCGCGTCCTTATCCTCTGCCAGCTCACCCACGACGTTGGAGACAATGTGCATGACGTGGCTGTAGCGTTCGATGATGAACTTCTCGGTTGGGCGCACGGTGCCGATCTTGGCAACCCGGCCAGTGTCGTTGCGGCCCAGATCCAGCAGCATCAGGTGCTCTGCCAGCTCTTTTTTGTCGGCGAGCAGATCCAGTTCCAGCGCCTTGTCTTCCTCGGGCGTGGCGCCACGTGGGCGGGTGCCTGCAATAGGCCGAATGGTGACCTCCTGCCCGAAGACACGGACGAGGATTTCGGGGGAAGCCCCCACCACCTGAAAGCCGCCAAAGTTGAAGTAGAACATGAAGGGCGAGGGGTTGGTGCGCCGCAGGGAGCGATAAAGCGCGAAGGGGGGCTGGCGGAATTCCTGCGTCCAGCGCTGTGCTGGCACCACCTGAAAGATGTCGCCCGCGCGGATGTAGTCCTTGGCAGTCTCCACCGCGGCCATATAGCCGTCCTTGGTGAAATTGCTCACAGGCGGCGCTACCTCATCGGCATCGCCGAGATCGCGGCTTTCGGCGGGCATGGCGCGTTCCAGATCTCGGACCGCGTCCATCACCCGCTCTGCGGCCTGGGCGTAAGCCGCCTTGGCCAACTGGCCGTCGCTGGCCCAGGCGGGGGAGACCACGGTCACCTCACCCTTAACCCCGTCGAGCACCGCGATAACAGAGGGGCGCAGCATCAGCGCGTCAGGCAGACCAAGAGGATCGGGGTTCACGTCCGGCAGATGTTCGACCAGCCGGATCATGTCATAGCCGAGGTAGCCAAACAGGCCGGCTGCGGCCTGCGGCAGATCATCCGGCAGGTCTATTTTGCTTTCGGCGATGAGGTCACGCAGGCAGTCCAGCG
This sequence comes from Phaeobacter sp. LSS9, assembly GCF_003443595.1. Classification (NCBI taxonomy): domain Bacteria; kingdom Pseudomonadati; phylum Pseudomonadota; class Alphaproteobacteria; order Rhodobacterales; family Roseobacteraceae; genus Phaeobacter; species Phaeobacter sp. LSS9. The sequence goes on along the minus strand of NZ_CP031956.1, from coordinate 911,782 downwards.
GGTTGCCGTCCAGCGGTTCAAAGGCATCAGCGTCAAAGCGGGCAGACCGATTGAGGGCCGCGCGTTCCCCGTGGCAGCGCCAGACCAGATCCGGTTTCATGCCAATAATGGAGTAGCGCCCGCGCACCTCGCCACCGGTGACGGACTCCAGCATAAAGGCGTCCTTCTGGGCGCCTGTCAGCTTCAGCATCAGCGACACCGGCGTGTCGAGATCGGCGGCAAGCCGGGTGTAGACGACCTGGTTTTCACCGGCCTCATAGGCCTTGGCAAATGTGTCGAAATCGGGGGTCAGGGCCATTTCGGTCTGCCTTGATTACTGGAAGTTGGCCTGCACGGCATTGAGCGCCTGCGGGTCGATGCGCGGGGCCGCGCGGGTCTGGGCATCTTGGACGAAGGCTTCGAACAGGGCCTGTGCCAGCGCCTGATCAAGCTGGGTGCCCATCGCCTCGGCCAGCGCTGCCATTTCTGGCGTATCGGCCACCGGCAGGGTCTCAGTGAGGCGCACCACAACAGTGGCTGTGTCATCGCTGACCACGGCAACCTCGCCCTCTGCCAGATCAAAGACGCGGGCCATCAGCGGCTGTGGTGCCGCGTCGATATAGGCGGCGCGGGTCAGGCCGGTTTCTGATGTCAACTCGATACCCTCGGGGAGGTCTTCGCCGTTTCGCAGCATATCAGCCAGACGCTCGGCCTCGGCCTTCAGGGCGTCCTGCAACCGTTTGGTCTGCCAGGCCGCGCGCAGTTTGTCCTGCGCATCCGCGAAGGGTTCGGGGCGCGGGTCCAGTTCCTCATCCAAGCGGATTGCAAACAGGCTGCCATCCTCAAGGAAGGCCACTTCGGGGAAGTCTTCGGCGGTGACGGCGGATGCGGCCTGGCGGAACCCGTCATAGGCGGCGATGCCATCGGTGCTGCCGCTGTGCCAGTCCACCTTGCCAAGTTCCATGCCGGGTTCGTCAATCAGCTCCTCCAGCGTGGCACCGCCGGCGAGCATGTCGTTGATCTCCTCCGCGCGGGTTTCAATCAGGCGACGGGCGCGGTCGGTGGCCAGTTCGGCGCGCAGCTCATCCTTGACATCCTCAAGGATGGTCACGCGGGCCTCGAGACGGCCATTGACGCGGAACAGGGCCGGGCCCAGATCGCTGTCGAGCGGCCCGACGACATCGCCGACCTGTGCGGCAAAGACGTCCTGACCTGCGCTGCCAAGGTCACCCATGGTCACATCGCCCAGATCCACGTCCTGCAGGCTGAGGCCGCGATCCGCGACCAGCGCGTCAAATGTGTTGCCGTTGATGTCAAGCTGCGCCTTGGCGCTGTCGGCGGCGTCCCGGTCAGCAAAGACCAGACGCTCCACCAGACGGCGCTCGGGCACCTGATATTCGGCGCTGCGGTCGTTGAAGAGCTTTTCAAGCGCTGTGTCGTCGATCTCGATCTCATCCACCAGCGCGTCGGGGCGCAGCGCGGCATAGGTGATCACCTTGGTACGGGGCAGGGTGAACTGGTCGATATTGGCGTCATAGAAGGCGCGCAGCTGGTCTTCGCTCGGCTCGACCGCGGTGAGGGCGACGCTGTCTTCGCTGACTGTCAGCCATTCAAAGCTGCGGCGCGCGCCGACATAGCTGGTCAGTGTGTCGCGCAGCGTGTCGGGCATTTCAGTACCCGCCATGATGGCGCCCTGCACCAGGGTGCGGGCGGATTCTCGGCGCAGGTCGGCCTCAAACGCGGCCTCGGTCAGGCCGATATTGTCGAGTGCATATTGATAGGTGTCTCGGTTGAAGGCGCCGGTGCCATCCTGAAAGGCCGGGATCCGGCTGATTTCATCAAACAGGTTCTGATCGCCAATCGACAGGCCAAGATCGCTGCTTTCCTGATCCAGGGCGGCAATGGCGATCAAACGCCCCAGCACCACGCGGTCCATACCAAGCGCGGTCATCTGGGCGATAGGGATGCGCTGGCCGGTCTGCGCCTCAAGCGCGCGCTGTTCGCGCTGCAATTCGCGGGCGTAATCATCGACCGAGACCTCCTGATCGCCAACCACGGCGACGGAGGAAACAGAGCCTGTGAAATTCACGGCGCCAAATCCGGCCAGACCGATAATCAGCATCCCCATCAGGATCCAGACAAATGTATTTGATAGTTTTTTCATGCCTGCAGCCATGATGTCCTCGTATTGCCGGTCGCCGAACTGCACCGGGCAGTCGGGAATGCTGAAATGTCGAGGCTCTGAATACGCTGCCACCTTGAAAGGGGCAAGGGACGACTGATCAGCGTCCATGTTCAGAGCGGGCGAGTGGGGTGGATGGGTCAGGCTGTCCAGCTTGCCAGTCGGTCAAAAAGCGTGCGGATGCCATGTGTGTCGACATTGGCGAAGGCAATGCGGAACTGCCGTGCGCCGCTGGGATCGCCGTCCGGGGTGAACATGCTGCCGGGCAGCATCAGGACACCGGCCTCTTTCACCAGACGTCTGGCCAACGCGTCCGAAGAGGCCGCAAAGGGATGGGCGACATAGGCGAAATAGGCACCACACCCGAGAAGTTGCCAGCCCTGCGCCGCAAGTGGCGCAAACCCCGCCTCAATTGCAGAACGCCGGTTGAGCAGTTCCTGCCGTTCACCCGCGAGCCAGTCGTCAAGGTTCTCCAGCCCCCAGAGCGCGCCGACCTGTCCCAGCTGGGCCGGACATATGGTGACGGTATCGAGAAATTTCTCCATCTCCAGCAGATGGTCCGGATGGGCCGCAATCGCGCCGAGGCGATGGCCGGTCAGCCGGTAGGCCTTGGAAAAGGAATAAAGATGGATCAGCGTGTCCGACCAGTTCGGATCCTGAAACAGCGTGTGGGGCGGGCCGCTGCGGCTGTCAAAGTCGCGGTAGGTTTCATCCACGATCAGCGCCAGACTATGGGCGCGGGCCAGATCGTAGAACCGCTGCACCAGACCGTCGGGATATTCCACACCGCAGGGATTGTTGGGGGTTACCAGAACAATGGCGCGGGTTCTGTCGGTGATCAGTTTTGCGGCGGCATCGGGGCAGGGCAGCATGGCCTCTCCCACAGGCAGCGGGCAGGTCTCCACCCCCTGCATGTCGAGCCACATTTTGTGGTTGAAATACCAAGGTGTCGGCAGGATGACCTGATCGCCCTCACCACAGAGCGCCGCAATCGTCGCGGCAAAGGCCTGATTGCAGCCGGAGGTGATCGCCACATCTGCCGCAGACAGATCAGCTGCGTAGTGACGGTTCATTTTGTCGGCGAGGGCTGCGCGCAGTTCATCCCGGCCAAGCACCGCACCATAAAGATGGCTGCTGTCGTCGTTCAGGGCCGCCTCAGCAATGGCGCGGCGCAGCCCGTCCGGCGGTGGATCAGCTGGTGCCGCCTGACTGAGGTTCAGCAGCGGCAGATCTGCGGGCAGCGTCAGCCCCTGAAGCCAGCGCCGGGATTCGACAATCGGCGAGACAAAGGTGTCGCGGGTACGGGCATTTGGAAATGAAGCCTGTGGCATGGGTGTCCTGTTCTGCGTCGGCGTCTGTGGGTGAAACGGTGGCGCCTGTTTGGGCCACTCCGCCGCAAGTTCAGAGGTTTTGCAAGGGGCTTTGGTTGGGGGTGGTCAAATGGATAGCCCACATCTGCGCGCAAAAGAAAAAGACGCCCCCGAAGGCGCGTCTTGTTAGGTGGTCATTTGTTGCTTGGATCAACAGAGATCAGTCGGTGCCGCGATAGGGTTCGACATATTGCAGCGCCATATCCCAGGGGAAGAAAATCCAGGTGTCCTGGCTGACTTCGGTGATGAAGGTATCGACCATCGGTCGGCCCTTGGGCTTGGCGTAGACGGTGGCAAAATGTGCCTTCGGGTACATCTGGCGCACCAGCTCCAGGGTTTTGCCGCTGTCGACCAGATCGTCGATGATCAGCACGCCTTCCCCGTCGCCCATCAGCTCTGCATCAGGGGCTTTCAGCACTTCGGCCTGTCCCTGATCCTGATGGTGGTAGGATTTCACGCCGATGGTGTCGACGATGCGGATGTCCAGCTCGCGGCTGACGATCATGGCCGGGGCCATGCCGCCACGGGTGATGGCCACAACGGCGCGCCAGGCGCCATTGTCGGGCCCTTGCCCATCCAGACGCCAGGCCAGTGCGCGGCTGTCGCGGTGCAGCTGGTCCCAGGAAATATGAAAGCCTTTTTCATGAGGCAGACGATCGGTCATGTTTTTGATGCTCCTGTTAGGATCTGGCGTCCGGATCGCACATCAGCCCTCAGAGGACGGCGATCTTGACCCCGAGGGCGGCGAGCAGGCCGCCAAAGACCCGGTCGATCACATGTTTCAGATTGATATACCCACGGCGCGTTTTCTCAAAGGAGAAGATACGGGCCACAAAGGTGTTCCAGGTGACTTCACCCAGAAAGATGCAGATAAGCAGCGCCGCGAGGGTGAAAGGGCTGCTGCCATCGGGCACGGTGCCGACAAAGACAGCACCGAAAAAAGCTGCCGCTTTGGGGTTTGCGAACTGGGTGAAGACCCCCAGGCGAAACGCGGCAAAGGCCGTCTGCGGCAGTTGCGTATCGCTGACCTGCGACATCGGCTCATTGGCGTGACGCCACATGTTCCAGGCCATGTAGATCAGGAACAGGGCGCCGCCCACCTTCAGCAGGGTCAGCAGGAACGGGGCGTAGTCAAACAGCAGGTTCAGCCCGAACAGCGCGGCCGAGGCCCAGAGCACCGCGCCGGTGCCGATACCAATCGCCAGCGCCAACCCGCTGCGCCAGCCATGGGCAAGGCCAACGCGCGCGGCCATAAGGACGGCGGGGCCGGGGCTGATGGCCGCCATCAGGCAGAGCAGGACGGAAGCGGTAAAGGCAGCCAGTGTCATAATGCGGTCTCTGTCATTGGAAGAGGCGCGCGTGGGCCGCGCGCCTGCTGTGTCTTGCTTTGTGATACTGCCGCAACTGGTGTGGCAGCTGGACCTGCGCTTGCTTGCGCGCGGCCTTACTTGCGTCCGGTGGCCGCGTCGATGTCGGGGGCGTCGACCGCCTTCATCCCGACGACGTGATAGCCAGCGTCAACATGCAGGTTCTCCCCGGTCACACCAGAGGACAGATCCGACAGCAGATAGAGCGCGGAATTGCCCACGTCATTGATGGTCACGTTGCGGCGCAGTGGCGAATTGAATTCGTTCCACTTCATGATGTAGCGGAAATCACCGATACCGGAGGCTGCCAGCGTCTTGATCGGGCCAGCCGAGATCGCGTTGACGCGGATGCCGTCTTTGCCCAGATCTTCGGCCAGATACTTGACCGATGCTTCCAGCGCCGCCTTGGCCACGCCCATGACATTATAATGTGGCATGACCTGTTCCGCACCGTAGTATGTCAGCGTCACGGCGCTGCCACCTTCGGACATCATCTTCTCGGCACGCTGCATCACCGAAGTGAAGGAGTAGACCGAGATGTCCATGGTCATCTGGAAGTTGCTTCGGCTGGTGTCGACATAGCGACCGCGCAGTTCGTTCTTGTCGGAAAAGCCGATGGCGTGCACCAGAAAATCCAGCTTCCCCCATTTCTCTTCCAGCGCGGCGAACAGCGCATCGACGGAGCCTTCATCGGCCACATCGCAGGGCAGGACGATATCGCTGCCCAATTGCGCCGCCAGCGGGTCGACGCGTTTTTTCAGGGCCTCGCCCTGGTAGGAAAACGCAAGCTCAGCGCCGGCGTCGGCGCAGGCTTTGGCAATGCCCCACGCGATGGATTTGTCATTGGCAAGGCCCATGATGAGGCCACGTTTGCCGGCCATCAGTTGACTAGACATGCAGGTTCTCCGCCTGTGATCTTCGAATTAGACGACGTTTAGTCTGTCATGCGGGGCGCTTCAAGGGCGCTGTCTCTTGTCGTGGGGCCGATGTCGACCTAGGTTCCCAACAGCCACGCGCATTCCCGCGCCAGCCAACCCAAACAAAACAGACTATGAGGTGCGCCATGTCCGATCGCAGCGGTATCTTTGCGGGAGAGGATCCCTTTGCCATCGCCCGCAGCTGGCTGAGTGAGGCCGAGGAGAGCGAGATCAACGATCCCAATGCGATCGCGTTGTCCACGGTTGATGCAGATGGTCTGCCGAATTGCCGGATGGTCCTGCTGAAGGAGATCGAGGACGCGGCCTTTGTCTTTTATACCAACTACGAGAGCGCCAAGGCGCAGGAATTGGACGGGGCGGGCAAGGCTGCGTTTGTCATGCATTGGAAATCGCTGCGCCGTCAGGTGCGCGCCCGTGGGATCATCACCCGCGAGAACGGCCCGCAGGCAGATGAATACTACAAATCTCGATCTCTCAAGAGCCGCTTGGGGGCCTGGGCCTCGGCGCAGTCGCGGCCACTATCCAGCCGTGGCGCCCTGATGGCAGAGGTGGCGAAAGTGACTGCAACCAAAGGATCAAACCCGGATCGCCCGCCATTCTGGGGCGGCTACCGGCTGACGCCGCTGGAGATCGAATTCTGGGCCGATGGGGCATTCCGTCTTCATGATCGGTTTGTCTGGCGGCGCGAAACCCCCGAAGCGCTTTGGACCGTGGATCGGCTGTGCCCTTAGGTTATCTGCGGAAAATAGCAGATTTGTGATATTGGTGGGTGTTTTTAGCTTGAACTTCGTTCCGAGAATAGAGCATCACCTACGGGTTAAATACTGAAGAATACGGTGGACTACGGCAGTGGCAGAAGACTTGAGCAGTTTGCAGCAAATACGCGGGCTGGTGAAATGGTTCGATCCGACCAAAGGGTTCGGATTTGTCGTCTCTGACGAGGGCGGACCGGATATCCTGCTGCATGTGAACGTGCTGCGTAACTTCGGCCAGAGTTCCATCGCGGATGGGGCCGAGGTCGAGTTGGTGACGCATCGCACAGAACGCGGTGTTCAGGCGGTGGAAGTCCTGTCGATCACGCCTCCGACGCGCGACGACAGCCCTGTGCTGAGTGATTTTGCCGAAATGGATTCGGATGTTCTTTATTCTGAGCCATTGGTCCCTGCGCGGGTGAAGTGGTTTGACAAGGGCAAGGGCTTTGGCTTTGCCAATGTGTTCGGGCGCGATGAAGATGTGTTCCTGCATGTCGAGGTTTTGCGCCAGTCCGGCCTGTCGGAGCTGCAACCGGGGGAGGCCCTGGGAATGCGGGTCATCGACGGCAAGCGGGGCCGCATGGCGGTTGAGGTGCTCGCCTGGGAAGCCGCCCTGCTGGAAAAGCAGGACTGAGAAGATGCAGCCCCTCTGGATCCGAATGTCACGCCCGGTCATGCGCCGATTGACAGCAGGAGCCAGAGCCAGCGCAGTTTGTATCCTGTCTGTTGCCGCCGTTGCGGCAGCAGAGCACGCGGCGGCCCAAAGCGGGCCGGACGCCTGCCAGCCCGATCAGGTCGCCCTGCGTGGTCCCTGGGGGCAGACACAGTTTACCGTGGAAATCGCTGATTCTATTGAGGAACGTGCCGAGGGGCTGATGCATCGGCCGCATATGGCGCGTAGCGCTGGTATGCTGTTTGTCTACGAGGCGCCGCAGCGGGCCACTTTCTGGATGAAGAACACGCTGATCCCGCTGGATATGCTGTTTGTCGATCTGACCGGAACGGTCCGGCATATCCACCACCGGGCGATACCGGGTGATTTGACGCCGATTCCCGGTGGCGACAACGTCTTTGCGGTGCTGGAAATCAACGGTGGTTTGGCCGCACGCTACGGGATTTCTGTCGGCACCGAGCTGCGCCATGAAGTTTTTTCAAAGACAGGCGCAATTTGGCCCTGTTAGGGCTTTTCAAATCAGATTGGCAACGCTAGGAAGGCGCACGGTCCGGGGCGTGGCGCAGTCTGGTAGCGCACCTGTTTTGGGTACAGGGGGTCGTGAGTTCGAATCTCGCCGCCCCGACCATGTCATCCTTCGGGATGCAACGTAGACGCCGACTTGCCTGGTTCAGGCGGTCGGCGTTTCGCGTTCTGAATCCCCCAGATGTTTGGCACCGAACACTCCGGAAGGTGATCGCAATGGCGTCGGAGGTTCGCAGCGCCGATCCTGCGCGGGTTCGATGCTAGGAGGGCGGTTTGATCCCCCGAGGTCTGTGCCGTGTGGAGATTCGAAGTGGTTTCCAAATTGTCACCAAAATCGCCTTAAAGGCGGCTTCGTTAAGGAGTGATTAACCATCTGTTGCGCTTTGGCGTCGAATTGGTTTTGCGCTTCGTGTGTGCATGGAAAAAAAACACTGTTGCACACGCTCTGCTTTTTCTGCGGGTATTTCACTTCCTCAACCCTCGGTCAGGTTGTGCGCGGCGAATGCAGACCGATGTTCGTTGCGGAAACCCTGATGCAGGATGCGCGGCAACCCCCTCTCTTCAAGGGGATTTCTCGCCTCATGGCTCTGGCTGCGCGCGGACCGGCAGAAGGGGTGTGATCAACTTTGAATCGCAGCTTCGTGATCGACCCCAGACAGTTAAGTCATCGTCAATCAAAAAGTTGGTTACGAAACCCTAAAAATGGCGTTGACCAGCTATGCCCGAATACGTCAAATTGTGTACGTCGGATGATGCAGCACAAAATATGGTGGTTTTCACCCCGCGCTGCACCAGACGAAGCAAAGCATCAAGCGCTAGCGGAAATTGGGGTTTCGGCCCTGACTCGCATCTTCTATGAGGTGCGCCACAGGATGTTTTGTCGTGAATAACGACGCGCAATACGCCGGAAGAAGGCGTGATTTGTGACAGTGGGACTGCAGAAAAGAGGCAGATGGCATGAAGATTGAACGGAAATTCACTAAATCTGGGCAGGACGCATATGCCGATCTGGAGTTCGTTCCTGCAACGTCGGAGATCCGCAATCCGGACGGCACCATTGTGTTCCGTCTTGAGGGCGTTGAGGTTCCGGCAGGCTGGAGCCAGGTTGCCAGCGACGTCATCGCGCAGAAATATTTCCGTAAGGCGGGCGTGCCCAGCAAACTGAAAAAGCTCCGTGAAAAAGGCGTTCCTGAATTCCTCTGGCGCTCCGTTCCGGCGGGCGATGATGTGGAATTTGGTGGTGAGACCTCTTCCAAGCAGGTGTTTGACCGCCTCGCCGGTGCCTGGTGCTACTGGGGCTGGAAAGGGGGCTATTTCTCCACTGAGGAGGATGCTCGCGCCTATTTCGACGAGATGCGCTTCATGCTGGCGACCCAGCGCGCCGCGCCCAACAGCCCGCAGTGGTTCAACACGGGTCTGCACTGGGCTTATGGCATCGACGGTCCGGCGCAGGGGCACCACTATGTCGACTATAAAACCGGCAGGCTGACCAAATCCGACAGCGCCTATGAGCATCCACAGCCTCATGCCTGCTTTATTCAGTCGGTTTCCGACGATCTGGTGCAGGACGGCGGCATCATGGATCTTTGGGTGCGCGAAGCGCGCCTGTTCAAATATGGCTCCGGCACCGGCACCAACTTCAGCCATCTGCGCGGTGAGGGCGAGCCGCTGTCCGGGGGCGGCAAATCCTCTGGCCTGATGGGCTTCCTTAAAATCGGTGACCGTGCGGCTGGCGCCATCAAATCCGGCGGCACCACGCGGCGTGCGGCCAAGATGGTGATCGTCGATGCGGATCACCCCGATATTGAACAGTTCATCGACTGGAAGGTGATCGAAGAGCAGAAAGTGGCGTCCATCGTCGCGGGCTCCAAGATGCATGAGAAGATGCTGAACGGCCTGTTCGAGGCCATTCGCAGCTGGGATGGGGCCGAAGCCGACGCCTATGATCCGGCTGTGAACGACGGGCTGAAGCTGGCCATTCGCGAGGCAAAAAAGGTCGCGATCCCGGAGACATATGTCAAACGCGTGCTGGATTATGCCAAGCAGGGCCACACCTCGATCGAATTTCCGACCTATGACACCGACTGGGACAGCGACGCTTATAGCTCGGTCTCAGGGCAGAACTCCAACAACTCGATCCGGGTCACCAATGCCTTCCTGCATGCGGTGAAGAAAGATGCCGACTGGCAGCTGATCAACCGCGTCGATGGCAAGGTGGCCAAAACGGTGAAGGCCCGCGATCTGTGGGAAAAGGTGGGGCATGCGGCCTGGGCCTGCGCTGATCCGGGGATCCAGTTCCACGATACGGTCAACGAATGGCACACATGCCCGTCCGATGGCGAAATTCGCGGTTCAAACCCTTGTTCGGAATATATGTTCCTGGACGACACCGCCTGTAACCTCGCGTCGCTGAACCTGCTGACCTTCCTCAAGGATGGGGAGTTCCAGGCCGAAGATTATATGCACGCCTGCCGCCTGTGGACCGTGACGCTGGAAATCTCCGTCATGATGGCGCAATTCCCGTCGAAGGAAATCGCGCAGCGCTCTTATGATTTCCGCACGCTCGGCCTGGGCTATGCCAATATTGGCGGTCTGCTGATGAACATGGGCTTTGGCTATGACAGTGCGGAGGGGCGCGCCCTCTGCGGTGCGCTGACGGCGATCATGACCGGCGTGTCTTATGCGACCTCGGCAGAAATGGCGTCGGAACTGGGGCCATTTGCCCGCTATGAGCAGAACGCCAGCGATATGCTGCGGGTGATCCGCAACCACCGGGCGGCTGCGCATGGGTCGATTGACGGTTATGAAGGCCTGGCCGTGAAGCCGGTGCCGCTTGACAGTGCAAATTGCCCCGATCCGCGTCTGGCAGAACTGGCAATGAGCAGCTGGGATGAGGCGCTGGAGCTGGGCGAGCGTCACGGGTTCCGCAATGCGCAGGCGACCGTTGTCGCACCCACCGGCACCATTGGTCTGGTGATGGATTGCGACACCACCGGGATTGAGCCGGATTTTGCCCTGGTGAAGTTCAAGAAGCTTGCCGGTGGCGGCTACTTCAAGATCATCAACCGGTCGGTGCCTGCAGCGCTGGAGGGGCTGGGCTATTCCCCGGCGCAGATTGAAGAGATCGTCTCCTATGCGGTGGGTCACGGCACCATCGGCAACGCGCCGGGCATCAACCATACCTCACTGGCCGGCCATGGGTTTGGCCCGGCGGAGCTGGCGAAGGTCGATGCCGCACTGGAAAGTGCCTTTGACATCCGGTTTGTCTTCAACCAGTGGACGCTGGGTGAGGATTTCTGCACCGGCGTTCTGGGCATCCCGGCAACCAAGCTGAACGACCCGACCTTTGACCTTTTGCGTCACCTTGGCTTTGGCAAGGCCGATATCGAGGCCGCAAATGACCATGTCTGCGGGTCGATGACGCTGGAAGGTGCGCCGCATCTGAAGGAAGAGCATTATCACATCTTTGATTGTGCCAATCCCTGCGGCAAGAAAGGTAAGCGGTACCTTGGGGTTGAGAGCCATATCCTGATGATGGCGGCGGCGCAGAGCTTTATCTCCGGCGCGATCTCCAAGACCATCAATATGCCCAATGACGCGACCATTGAGGATTGTCAGAAAGCCTATGAACTCAGCTGGTCGCTGGGGGTGAAGGCCAATGCGCTCTACCGTGACGGTTCCAAGTTGAGCCAGCCGCTGGCGGCGGCGCTGGTTGAGGATGATGACGAGGCGGCAGAGGTGCTGGAAAGCGGCTCGCAGCAGGAAAAAGCCATCACCCTGGCCGAGAAAATTGTCGAGAAAGTGGTCATCAAAGAGGTGGTGAAATCCCATCGCACCAAGATGCCACAACGCCGCAAGGGCTATACCCAGAAGGCGGTCGTCGGGGGGCATAAGGTCTATCTGCGCACCGGCGAGTATGAAGATGGCAACCTGGGCGAGATCTTCATCGACATGCACAAGGAAGGGGCCGGCTTCCGGGCGATGATGAACAACTTCGCCATCGCGGTCTCGGTTGGTCTGCAATACGGCGTGCCGCTGGAGGAGTTCGTGGACGCCTTCACCTTCACCAAATTTGAGCCTGCGGGCATGGTGCAGGGCAACGACTCGATCAAAAACGCGACCTCGATCCTCGACTATGTTTTCCGCGAATTGGCGGTGAGCTATCTGGACCGCACCGATCTGGCGCATGTCAAACCGGAAGGCGCCAGCTTTGACGATCTGGGACGGGGTGAGGAAGAGGGTGTCTCCAACGTTTCCGAACTGAGTGAGACCGCCGCGACCCGGTCGCTGGAAGTCCTGAAGCAGATCTCCTCCACCGGCTATCTGCGTAAGCGCTTGCCGCAGGAGCTGGTTGTTCTTCAGGGCGGCCAGACCGAGATGCTGGCGGATGGCACTGATCCTGTCTCCGCCTTGCAATCGCTGGTGCCTGAGACATCAAATGCGGCAGCGCCGGCAGTCTCCGGCGGCATGGATGCCCGTACCAAGGCAAAGATGCAGGGCTATGAAGGTGAGGCCTGCGGCGATTGCGGCAACTACACGCTGGTGCGCAATGGCACCTGCATGAAATGCAACACCTGCGGCGGCACCTCTGGCTGTAGCTGAAACGGGCAGGCAACGGAATGATGATCGTCGCGGCACAAGGGATGTCGCGGCGGTTCGGAACCCGGGATGGGTGCGCTCATCCCGACACGGATCAGGACACAGGCAACGACCTCGGGCGGTAACAAGAACCACCTGATCCGTGCACCTGGAGGGGGAGGCCGCTGTGCCTCCCTTTTTCTTGCCTATGTTAGGTTAGCTACGCCTTAAAACGTGCGAGAAAATAACGATAAATACTGCAAGTACGGCAAGGATCAGGAAGGCCGCAGGCAGCGACATCAGCTCAGCGGTGACACCAATCATCGGCGGGCCGATCAGGATACCGCCGTAGCCAAATGTCGCAACGCTGGCAATGGCGGCGCCGGCGGGGATATCCGGATCGCTGGCCGCGCGGCTGAAGGCCAGCGGCATGACCAACGCATAGCCAATCCCCATCAAGGCAAAGCCGACCATCGCCGCACCGTAGCTGCCCCAGCTGACCGCAATCAGCGCGCCAAGGCTGGCACTTGCTCCGGCAAGACGGCCTGCTGCCACGGGGCCAATGCGCGCGACGACAAGGTCGCCAACCAGCCGCACCGCCACCATCGCAATGGAGAAAACCGCAAAGCCAAGTGCGGCATCAGCCTCGCTTGCGCCGGTGGTCAGTACCAGGAAAATAGCGCTCCAGTCGGCCATGGCGCCCTCGCCAACTGCGCCACAGAAGGCGACGAACCCGACCGCCAGCAACGCGCCGCGTGGCAGCAGGGCAGATTTCGCAGCGTCACTCTCTGGGGTGGAACTCGCGACCCAGGGGATCTGGGCCATATAAAGCGTGAGCAGCGTTGAAACACAGCCAGCTACCAGGAAATGCATTGGAATCTGCGCGTCGATGGATGCTGCAATGTAACCCGATAGGGCACCGAGACCGGCGCCGAGGCTGAACATCGCATGAAAAGACGACATCATTGGCCGCGCCGCGCGGGTCTCCACTTCGCTGGCCCAAGCATTCATGGCCACATCCATGCTGCCATGGGCGGCACCAAAGACAAACAGCGCTGCCGCCAGCAGTGGCAGGTTGGGCGCCAACGCCAGCAACACCAGCCCCAGAACATAGGCCAGCGCCACCCGGCGCGTGACATGGGCCGCGCCGATCCGGTCGGCCGCACGTCCCGCCAGCGGAAACGACAGGATCGCACCGGCCGCCATCAGCAGCAAAAGCAGTCCAAGCCCGCCGGGAGACAATCCGTGGATCTCAGATATGGCAGGGATGCGCGAAGCCCAGATGCCGAAGAGCGTGCCGTTTAGCACGAACATCGCCGACACCGCACGCCAAGGGCTGCGCAGCTGACGCGGTCGGCGGGAATGATCTGAATGGGTTTCGAACACGCGGGATCCTTCGGGAGTGAATCGTTATCGGAGATTTCACGGCAGGTTGATCGGAAATCGGAGCAGACGCAAGTGACAGTGCCACGGTTGGTCATTGCGGGAAAATTAGCTCAAAACTCGAGGGATATTTCACGCGAGCTTTGTGGTGGGGCAACAGTTTCTTGGGATCGAATTGCTACCTTTAGGAGAATTTTGCCGCAACCATTCTGGTGTTGGCGATATCCGGAGGGGCTTATATGGCTGAATTCGACACCGCCTGGACGGTCATTATGGCGTTATTGGTGCTGATCCTGCAATGTGGGTTCCTGTGTCTGGAGTCCGGCACCGTGCGGGAGAAGAACGCCGCCAATGTTGCGTTGAAAAACCTCGCCGATATTTGCCTCGTTGGGACCGTGTTCTGGATCGCCGGGTTTGGTCTGATGTTTGGCAGTAGCCTGAGTGGGTTGGTGGGTGTGGATGGATTTTTTCCGAGCCTGTCCAATGTGCTAACGGGAACTGCGGGGCATGTGCCGGATCATGTGCATGTCGCCGATACTGACCACATCGGCGGGCTGGAGGCGCATGTCTCCGCAATGTTCCTGTTTCAAACGGCTTTTGCGGCGACGGCGGCGACCATCGTCTCCGGGGCTGTGGCTGAACGGGAGCGGTTTCTGGGATATATCGCCACCTCCCTGACGCTGGCCGGATTGGTCTACCCGCTGGCCGGGCACTGGGTCTGGAACCCCGATGGGTGGTTGCGTCAGATCGGCTTCATTGATTTTGCCGGAGCGACGGTGGTGCATAGCGTCGGCGGATGGACCGCTTTGATTGCAGTGCTGTTTCTGGGTCCCCGGCTGGGCCGCTATGGGCATAAGAACCGGTTCTTTGAGGAAAATTCGATCTCGCTGATGGCGTTGGGGGGCATGCTGCTGTGGATTGGCTGGGGCGCGTTTAATGGTGGCACTGCGATGGTGTCCAACGCAGATGTGGCGCCGATTGTGGCGCGGACCATGCTGTCCGCAGCCGGGGCCGGGGTGACCTCCATCGCGGTAGGGCTGTTGTTGAACGGCCACATCCGCGCAGAGCTGTTGATCAACGGCATTTTGGGAGGGCTTGTGGCCGGGACCGCCGCGATCCATCTGGTGACCGGGCCAGCGGCATTCGTGATCGGCGTTGCCGGGGCGCTGACGGTGATGTTCGTCCGTGACGTATTGGACGCGCTTAAAATCGACGATGTCGTTGGTGCTGTTCCGGTTCACCTGGCAGCGGGAATTGTCGGGACGCTGGCAGTAGCGGTTGCGGTCCCCTATGAGGCGCTTCCGGCGGGCAGTCGTCTTGGTCAGCTTGGCATTCAACTCCTTGGTGTTGGTGCGGTCGGGGCCTGGGTATTGGCCACAATCGCGCCGCTTGTTTGGATGTTGAACGACCGCGGTTTGTTGCGCGCCAAGCCACGGGACGAGGTGCGCGGGCTGAACCTTGCGGAAAACAACCAGCGCAACGCGCTTTTGGAACTGCTGGAGGATATGAAACGGCATCAAAGATCAGGCCGATTCAGCCAGCGCGTGCGGGTAGAGCCATCGACCCGGCTTGGTGCTCTGGCGTATCGCTATAACCGCGTGCTGGATCGCGTGGAGACCGAAATCGCCGAGCGGATTGACGCCCTGCGGCGCGAACGTGACATGCGGGCTATTGCCGAAGACGCGTTTGACGCCATGTGTGAGGCCCAGAAGGAAAGCGCCTGGGCAGCGCGTCATGACAAACTGACCGGGATCGGCAACCGGAAATACCTTGAAGATTTCCTCGCCGCGCCGGTTCGGGTGCCGGGGGAGGTGACGCTGGTGATGGCGCTGGACCTGGATCGGTTCAAGGAGATCAATGACACCTACGGCCACGCGGCAGGGGATGCCGTGCTTCAGGTTGTGGCCCGTCGGTTGTCGGGACAAATGCGGGATGGTCGGGATTTTGCCTTTCGCATCGGGGGAGATGAATTCACAGCCTTTGTACAGGTCTCGGACAGGGGTGCTGGGGCGGAGGAGATGTGCCAGGATCTGGCGTTTAGCCTATTGGAGCCGTTATATTATCAGGAGGTGCATCTGCGGTTCGGTGTGTCGGTCGGGTTTGCCGTTATGGAACCGGGGGAGCCGTTGAAATCGACGCTGCGGCGTGCCGATCTTGCGTTATATGAGGCAAAGTCCTCAGGATCAGACCGTGTGGTGGCCTATAACGATGCGATCGGGCAGGCCCATAGCGACAAGACGAACCTGATCCGCGATTTCCGAGAGGCTTTGGAGCGCAATGAGATCACCGCGCTGTTCCAGCCGCAGATTGACGCAAAAACCGGTCGCCTTATCGGCTGCGAGGTTCTGGCGCGCTGGCAACACCCCCACCGTGGTCTGTTGACGCCGGACGTGTTCCTGCCCATCGCCGAGGAGATGAATTGCAGCGCAGATCTCGATATGGCGATCCTCGATCTGGCCCTGCAGGGGTATTGGGAACTGCACCGTCAGGGTATTGATTTACCAGTTATTTCGGTCAATGTTTCTGCGGCCCGTCTGGCTGATCCGCAATTGATCGCGGAATTGCAAAGCCGCGATGACATTCCAGGCGGTGGGCTGTCCTTTGAACTGCTGGAGACCGTGTTTCTGGACACGATCAGCGATGATTACGCGCAGAAGATCGCCATGCTCAAGGATCTGGGCATCAGCATAGAGATTGATGATTTTGGGACCGGTCATGCCAGCATTGCCGGTGTGCTCGCCTTGCAGCCTGACCGGCTCAAGATCGACAGGGTTTTTGCCAGTGAAATTGATCGCAAACCGGCGCGTCAGGACCTGATGCGCGGGCTGATAGACATGGCGGCCAGTGTTGGTGCAGAGACCGTCGTTGAGGGCGTTGAGACATGGGAGGAGGCCAGTGTGCTCACCGCCCTGGGCGCAGATGTGCTGCAGGGCTATGTGATTGGCCGCCCGATGGCGTTCGAGGATTTGCTGCACTGGCATAGCGCTCGTGAGGGACAGGCGGATGCGGTCGCCGCGCCCGATGGGGCGCCCGACAAGACGTCGGACCGGGATAAGGATCGTTCCCTGCGCAGCACAGGATAAGCGGGTCCTGGTACCTTATGTTAATGTGCCGTGTGAGGTCGTCGGTCGGTGTTACCGGTCGCTGTAGACAGCCGCGCCCTAATATGGGCCCCGGCCGGGTGATCGCCGCACACGGATCAACGCATGTATTGACGGGTTTCTACCGCCCTCTGGGCAGGACAGTGGTTGGTGATGGCGGTGACTAACCTATGTCGAATCGCTCTGTCCGTCTCATGATCGGTGGCCTTGCGGCGGCGGGTGACGCCGCAAGGGTCGCGATGCGCCATCGGGTGTCATAGGTTTAAGGCTCTGATACTGTTGTATATTATATGTCCTACAATAATATTGATAATGTCGGACAATACTGACATGCTTTTCTGAGACGGGGTTCGGCACAACGCCGACCCAAAGAGAGGCAGAGCATGGCAGCGCGTGATCCAAAACAATTCAGCCACAGCATGGCGCCACTTCCGGCGCGCAGCAGCAGCCGCGATGTTCTGGAAGCTTTGACGCATATGATTGAGGTGGAGGGACTTGGCATCGGTGATCGGCTGCCACCGGAGGTCGACATTGCCCGCCAGCTTGGGATTGGTCGCGCAAAAGTACGTGAGGCGCTGACCGCCTGGCAGAACATGGGCATTGTGACCCGCAATAAAAAAGCCGGTACGCGGCTCGCCACCGAGGTGGTCTCCAACGCCATTCACCTGCCCGTGACGCTCAAGCTGGAGGCAGAGAGCCTGCTGCGGACCCACGCCGTGCGTCGCCCGCTTGAGATCGAAACCGTACGCCTGGCGACGCGCAATATCACGCCGCAAAGCGGCCGGATCATCATGGGGCGCGTGGGTGAGTTGATTGCGATCCATGGCGCCGGGCAGGACTGGCGCGCGGCGGACTATCGCTTTCACGAAGCGTTGCAGGAGGCCTGCGGCAACCCGCTGTTTGGTCAGCTGATCCAGCAGATCCAGCATGGCTTCAACGAGGTATATGAGGCGCCGTTTGGCAAACCGCATCTGGGCGAGGCGTCGATCCCGCTGCACCTGCCGCTCGCCGAGGCGGTGGTCGCCGGTGACGAGAGCGCTGCGGCTCAGGTCATGGAACGCATTCTGGATATGGTCGAAGCGGAGATCCGCGAGTCGATGCAGTCCATGGTGGAGGGGCGCAATGACTGAGGGGGCGGATCTGGCAACATTGATGGCGGCGGTCATGGACGACGGGAGCGGTGCGATCACGCCGCCGATTGTGCAGACATCGCTGTTCAGCTTTGACAGCTATGAGGCATTTGAGGACCGGATGGCGGGACGCAGTGACGCTGCGATCTACACGCGCGTTCAGAACCCGACGGTCGCCGCGTTTGAGGCGCTGATGGCCAAGGCGGAACAGGGGGAGGCGGCAGTTGGCTTTGCCTCCGGTATGGCGGCGATTTCGTCGACGCTGCTGGCCTTTGTCAAACCGGGGGACCGGATCGCCTGCGTCGAGCATGTCTACCCCGACAGTTATCGGTTCATGGAACGGATGCTGCGACCATTTGGGGTGGAGATCGACTATTACGCGCCGCATCAACTGGAAGAAGAGCCGGAGCTGTTGAACGGGGTGCGCCTCGCTTATCTCGAAAGCCCCAGCTCGGTCGTGTTTCAGCCGCTGAACCTTAAGAAGGTGACAGCCCATGCCAAACGGCACGGCGTATTGACGATGATCGACAACTCCTGGGCCAGCCCGGTGTTTCAGAAACCGCTGACGCAGGGTGTCGATATTGTTCTGCATTCCGCGTCCAAATACATCTCCGGCCATTCCGATACAGTGGCCGGCGTGGTGGTTGCGGCGCAGCAGCATATTGACCGGATCCGTGATCTGACACTGCCGCTCCTGGGCGCCAAACTGGCGCCGTTTGAGGCGTTTCTGCTGACACGGGGCCTGCGGACCCTCGCTGCCCGGATGCGTCAGCATCAAGCCACAGCGACGCTGTTTGTTGACCGGCTGGCCGCGCTGCCACAGGTGCGCCGGGTGCATTCTCCGGGGCCGAACGCGGTGCCGGGGCTGACCGGACGTTCTGGGCTGATGGCGGTCGAATTTGACGACAGCGTGGATATTCCTGCGTTTTCCAATGCGCTTCGCCATTTTCGGCTGGGCGTCAGCTGGGGCGGATTCGAGAGCCTGATCCTGCCAGCCCGTGTCGGGCTTGCACAGATTGGCGAAGAAAATTCGATGCAGCGTTTTGGCGTTTCGCCGAACCTCGTTCGGCTGAACCTCGGGCTGGAGGAGGCCGAGGACCTGTGGGCGGATGTCACATCTGCCCTCGCGACCAGCACGGTCTGACAGGGCCGTGTGCACCGTCACACGACAAGGGGAAGGACAAGATGAAAAAATTTCTGACAGGGATCACCACGGCAGCGATGCTGATGGGAAGCGCCGCCTATGCGGAGACAACGCTGAAGCTGGTCGAAGTGATCACCAGCCCGGAACGCACCAAGGTTTTGCAGAGCATCGTTGACGGCTATGAGGCCGCGAACCCGGATGTGACGGTTGAGATCATCAGCCTGCCTTGGGGACAGGCGTTTGAGAAGCTGGCCACAATGGTCGCCGGTGGTGATATCCCGGATGTTGTTGAAATGCCGGACACCTGGCAGGCGCTTTATGCAGGCTCCGGCCAGCTGGCCAGTCTGAGTGATCACGTCGCCGACTGGGAGCATGGTGCCACCCTCACAGAGAAGACCGTCGCCATGGGCAGTCAGGCCGGGGATCTCTATATGATCCCTTACGGGTTCTATCTTCGGGCGATGTTCTACAACAAGAATCTGCTTGCCGAAGCCGGGGTTGCGCCGCCGGAAACCATGGCAGACTTCATGGCCGCATCGGCTGCTGTGTCCGAACTGGAGGGCAAATCAGGCTACTGCCTACGCGGCGGTCCCGGTGGAACCAACGGCTGGGTGATGATGGCGGCCGCCATGAACGGCACCAATGACTTCTTCACCGAGGATGGCAAAAGCCGGATGAATGAACCCGGCTCGGTTGAGGGGATCCAGTTCATGCTTGATCTCTACCAGAACGGTTACGCGCCGAAAGATGCGGTCAGCTGGGGGTTCAATGAGATCGTGGCCGGCTTTTATTCCGGCACCTGCGCGTTCCTTGATCAGGACCCGGATGCGCTGATCGCGATTTCGGAACGGATGCCCGCCGAGGATTTTGCGGTGATCCCGATGCCTGTCGGCCCTTCAGGGAAGGCGTTCCCGACCATCGGTTTTGCGGGGTGGTCGATCTTCAAGGCAACAGCACATGAGGACAAAGCCTTTGATCTGGTCGCGGCCCTGTCCGCGCCCGAGGCCAATGGCACCTGGGCGAAACGTGTTGGTGTGATCCCGGTTCACAAAGGCGCGGATCAGGATCCTTATTTCCAGACCGAACAATTCGAAGGCTGGTTCAAGGAGCTGAATGGCGATCAGTATGAGCCCACAACCATGCCGACCTATCTGGAGAAATGGGGCTATTTTGCCAGCACGGTGGTCCTGGAAACCAGCCAGGAAGCACTGCTGGGGCAGCGCAGCGCTCAGGATCTGGCGGATGAATGGGCAGAATTCCTGACCGACGAACACGCCAAATGGCAGGCAAAGCAGTGATTGCGCGCGCCAAAACAACCGTCGTGTCCGGGGGAACCGGGGCACGACGCTCGCTCTACTGGCAGTATATGGTGGAGCCGTTTCTATATCTGTCGCCGATGATCCTGTTGATCGGCAGCGTCATGTTGATGCCGTTGATTGTCGGAATTTCCTATTCCTTTCAGTCGATTGAGCTGCTCAATCCTTTTGCTACCGGTTGGGTTGGCTTTGAGAACTATGAAAAACTGTGGAGTGATCGAAAGTTCTGGATCGCGCTGGAGAACACCGTCTTCTGGACCTTTTGGTCGATCTTCTTTCAGTTCTTCCTTGGGCTTGGTCTGGCGATGCTGCTGAATACGCAGTTCTTCGGTAAAAAACTGTTCCAAGCGCTGGTATTCCTGCCTTGGGCGGTGCCCACATTTCTGTCGGCTTTGACCTGGGCTTGGCTGTTTAATCCGGTGATCGGACCGATCCCGCATTGGTTGGCCGCCCTTGGCGTGCTGTCTGAGCCCTATAATATTCTGGGTGATCCTGATCTGGCGATCTGGGGACCGATCACCGCCAATATCTGGTTTGGGGTGCCGTTTTTTGCGATCACGCTACTGGCGGCGCTGCAATCCATTCCCGGCGAGCTGTACGAAGCGGCAGAGATCGATGGCGCAACGCCTTGGCAGAGTTTCACCAAGATAACGCTGCCGTTTCTGGCGCCGATGATTGCCATCACGGTGATGCTGCGCACCATCTGGATTGCGAATTTCGCGGATCTGATCTTCGTGATGACAGGCGGTGGCCCGGCCAATTCGACACAGATCCTGTCCACCTATATTTTCACCACGGCGTTCCGCAAATTGGACTTTGGCTATGCCTCGACCATTGCGGTGGCGCTGCTGATCATTCTGCTGGCCTATGCTGTCATCCTGCTTTGGATGCGCAAGCGGTTGGTCAAGATCTGAGGTTCTCCCATGGGTTCTGTTGCACGCTCAAACAGCCGCCATCCGGCGCTGGCATTCGGGAAATACGCGGCCATCGCTTTTTATCTCGGCTTTGCGCTGTTTCCGCTCTACTGGCTGATGAAAATCGCAATCACACCGGATGCGCTGATCTTCTCAGAGGGCACGCGGATGCTGCCCTCGGCGGTGACGTTTGAGAATTTCGCCACGGTTCTGTTCGAGACAGAGTTCCTTGCCTATTTCCGCAATTCACTGACAGTATCGCTGGGGACTGCGTTCTTTACCACGCTGATTGCTGCCGGAGCGGGCTATGCTTTTTCGCGGTTTGTCTTTGCGGGCAAGCGGATCATCATCGCAGTGATGCTGATCACCCAGATGTTTCCGCTGTTGATGATCATTGCACCGATCTACAAAATCGTGGCCGACCTCGGACTGCTGAACTCGCTCACCTCGCTAATCGTGGTCTACACCGCGTTCAATATCCCCTTTGCGACCTTCCTCATGCAATCCTTCTTTGACGGGATCCCGAAGGATCTGGAAGAGGCTGCGATGATGGATGGGTGCTCGCGGTTTCAGGCGTTGCGCACGGTGGTGTTTCCACTGACCCTACCGGGGCTGGGTGCAACACTTGGATTTGTTTTTACCGCCGCGTGGTCGGAGCTGCTGTTTGCGCTGATGCTGATCTCGAAGAATGACGCGATGACCTTCCCGGTCGGGCTGTTGACCTTTGTGTCGAAATTCTCGGTCGACTGGGGGCAGATGATGGCGGCCGGAGTGCTGGCGCTGGTGCCAAGCTGCCTGTTTTTCATTTTCATACAACGCTACCTCGTGCAGGGCCTCACGTCCGGCGCGGTCAAGGGATAGGGGGCCGGATCATGGCACGGATCGAACTCAGAGATGTGGCGAAACGCTATGGCGCCGTGGAGGTGCTGCGCGATATCAATCTTGATATTCAGGACGGTGAGTTCATCGTTCTTGTGGGGCCATCGGGCTGCGGGAAATCTACGCTGCTGCGGATGATTGCGGGGCTGGAGCCGATCACATCGGGTGATTTCGAGATTGACGGCCAGCGGATGAATGATGTCCGTCCGCGTGACCGCGATATTGCGATGGTGTTTCAGTCCTATGCGCTCTACCCGCATATGGATGTGGCACGGAATATGGGGTTCTCCATGGAGATCCGCAAAGATCCCGCCGAGGCGCGCCGCTCCCGCGTTGCCAAGGCAGCGGAGACACTGGGGCTGTCCTCCTTGGTTGATCGCCTGCCCAAGGCCCTCTCGGGCGGTCAGCGACAGCGTGTTGCGATGGGGCGCGCGATCATCCGGGATCCCCGCGCGTTTCTTTTTGATGAGCCGCTGTCCAATCTGGACGCTGCACTGCGTGTTGAGATGCGGCTGGAGATTGCCCGGCTGCACAAACAACTGGGCGCCACGATGATCTATGTGACCCATGACCAGGTGGAGGCGCTGACCCTTGCCGATCGTATCGTGGTGTTGAACGGCGGCGATATACAGCAGGTCGGCTCGCCGCTTGAGCTTTATGAACGCCCGGCCAACAAATTTGTCGCGCAGTTCATCGGCTCCCCCACAATGAACATTCTGCCGGTGTCCGGTGCGGCCTCTGGCGTGATGGCGAGCAATGGGATGATGCTGACGCTGGATCATCTGCAGGACACCGCTGCAGCGGTTGAACTGGGCATCCGGCCAGAACATCTGGATGTGGTAGAGCCGGGTGAGGGGCATCTGACCGCCGTTGCCGATGTGGTGGAGCGTCTGGGCTCGGACACCAATATCTATGCCAAAGTTGACGGGATTGGGCCTCTGATGGTCCGCAAGCACGGCAATGTGCCGGTGCGAAGTGGAGAGCGTCTGGGCTTGCGCCTGCAGGCCCAAAACGCGCATATCTTTGATGATCGCGGCATTGCCCTCAGGCCGGCAGCCTGAGCCGTTGCGATCACGACCTTGGCAGCAAAAGGAGAGCAGCCGATGAGCACGCAGTCCGCAGTCGGAGAGCTTTCCGCGCCCGGTGCTTGGTTGGAGGATGCGGGTCATCAGGCCTATCTGGTTGCAGATGCCAGGCGACAGCTGGATTTCTTCGCAGGTAGTCTGCGGGCAGGGCCGGGGTTTCACACTCTGGATGCTGAAGGGCGACCCTTGCCGGATGACAAGCAGGAGCTGCACACCACCACACGGTTGGTCCATTCTTACGCGCTGGCGCATATCTGCGGCTATACGGGTGCCGACCGGATGATTGATCACGGCATCGCCTATCTCAACAGTCACCACCGCGATCAGATCCATGGCGGATACCTTTGGGCGCTGTCCGGGGATACGGTCGCGGATGATCGCAAACTGGCCTATGGCCATGTCTTTGTCCTGCTGGCTGCGGCGTCGGCGAAACTGGCCGGGCACCCCGCTGCCGATGCCTTGCTGAGCGATGTGGCGGAGGTTTTGGACCAGCGCTTCTGGGAGGCGGAGCCAAAACGGTTTGCCGACGAATGGAACCGCGATTGGACACCGTTTTCGACCTATCGCGGAATGAACGCCAATATGCACGGGGTGGAAGCGCTGCTGACGGCATATGAGGCCACGGGTGAGACGGTATTTCTGGACCGCGCAGGCCATATCCTCGATTTTTTCGTGGGCGAAGTTGCACCTGCAGAAGGCTGGCGTCTGCCTGAACATTACACTGAGAGGTGGCAAATCGACCGCAGCTATGCCGGGGATCCGATGTTCCGGCCCGCAGGAACCACCCCTGGCCATTCATTTGAGCTGGGGCGGTTGATGTTGCAGCACTGGGATCTGGCAGGGCAGCGGGACATGGGCGCCCCGACACGCGCGCGCACCCTGATTGAACGCGCGCTGGCCGACGCCTGGTTACCTGATGGTGGCTTTGCCTATACGCTTGATTTCGACGGCAAGGTCGCGATGGGCAATCGGTTCTGGTGGCCGGTGACGGAGGCAATCGGTGCCGTTGCCACGCTTGTGAAACTGGACGCCAGAGACGTGGATGAGCATTGGTATCGCCGCCTCTGGGGATTTGCGCAGGCCCATTTCATCGATGAGACCCGCGGCGGCTGGTACCCTGAAATTGATGGGAACGGGCAAGTGACACGGTCGATCTTCACTGGAAAGCCGGACATCTACCATGCGCTACAGGCCTGCCTGCTGCCATTAGGGGCACTGCCGTTGGGCCATGTGGCCGGGCTAAAGAAACTGCCCGCTCCGCTCTTGTCCTGAGCAGGGCGGCAGATGCATCAATACCACAAGTGCAGAAGCCAAAAGGGCCTAGCGTATATACGCTAAGCCCTTGGAAACTTTGGCTCCGGCGGTAGGGATCGAACCTACGACCAATTGATTAACAGTCAACTGCTCTACCGCTGAGCTACGCCGGAATGTGGGGCTGATATATGGTTTCCGTTCTGGCGCGTCCAGAGAAAAAATGCGCTGGTTTCAAATTTTTTGCCTCCAAAGGACAGATCATTTCTCAAACCGTGAGAGAACCAAAGTAGCCAGCAGGTCGCCGGGCCATCCGTGATGGTTTGGCAGCTTTCGCCGATCACTGGTGCAGTGTGCTGTCAGCCTACTGTTGGCGCTGAAACTATGGTAGGCTCATCCTGAGGTGGGGTCTGCGTTTGCAGCGCATCAGATGCTCGACGTGGCCGACGCCGCAAGTCCAGCAGTGCACCTCCAATGAAATGACGGGATTGAAAAACCGCGTCACTCTTTGCTGAACGGCGGCATATTATGTCGTTGTGTTTCTGCGGAGGGCCGTTCCTGAGGATGTCGGGTGAGCATTATGACACAGATATAGCATGCCCTTCGGCGCATGCACCAAGGGGGATGATATGGCGAAACTGACACATCCTGGCAAATGGCCTCCCACTGACGTTGCTGAAGGCACAACACCGCGGGCTTGGTTGCGATATGAGTGGCAATATCCGGGGTCACGCCGCCCGTCGCGCCTGATATCACATCCGACCGTGCCTTATGTGACGGCTGCGCGTGTGGGCGGTGCTGATGGTGAGATTGATCTGGCGGCGCTAAGCACGGCGGCAGAACATTACCTCAAACAGCTGAAGCACTATGTGAACGCAACGCCGCCGCCGCTGGGTCGGGCGGACCCGATGCTGGATCTGTTGGCCGATGTTGCCGCCAGCGGCAGCCTGCTGCATTGGTGCGATATCTGGCCCAAAATCAACGCTGAGCCGAGCCGTCTTGAGGGGCAGATCGCCAGCTGGAACATGTCGCGCCATCCCAAGAGCGCGATGCCTGGCACCGTTATTCTCGTGGCGACAGAAGGTATTCCTGACCCGATGCACGGGTCTTTTCTGATGCGGTTCCCGTCCGCCGGATTCCGCGTCCCGATTGAGGTGCGCGCCACTGATCATGGCTTTGATCTTATTATCCGTGGCCTGACGGCAGAGTTTCCCGGCGGATCCCACCAAGCGCTGTCATCGCTGTTGGCCGGGCGCAGTGATGCGGAAAAACAGAAGGTTCTAAGCGGCTTGTCGCGCAGCCTCTCTGGTGTTCCCTTGGGGTTTCAGGCCGGTGTGGCTCCGGCAACACTGGTTGCATCCTCTGAGACGGACACGGGTGATGCGCCTGTTGAGGCTGCGGTGTCAGACGACGCCAGCAGCGCGACATCGCCGCCGCCCTCTGATACATCCTCTGTCCCGCCGACACCTCAAACGGATGCGCAGCCCGCGGCGCGGTCCTCGGTCTATCGGATGATCACGATGCTGGAGGATGATATTGCCAAACAGGCCGACGTGGTGCCGAAGTCCCTGCTGTTGCAGGATATCCGGTTTTCGGCGCAGCCTGAGAACGTCACCGACGGGGCCTGGGATATCACCCTGACCCTGCTGGCGCGCGGGCAGGATACGCCGCGCGGCGAACCTGTGAGCTATCGTTTGACCGTTCGGGTACGTCTGGCGGAGCCGGGCGCAAATGAGGTCGAGTTGCTCTCCGTGACGCGGGTGCCGCTGGTCAGTCATGCGGTGGCGGGGACGGGCGGTCCGCTACCGCCGCCGCTTCCTTTTGTGCGGGTATTTCCGGTGCCGCCGCCCGATTGGCGCGCCCCGTCGGGGCGGGTACCACCACACCCCGCACCACCGCTTGCATGGCGCCGACCAACGCGGCCGGACATAATATTAGACCTGTTCCGGGAAAACCGGGCGATTGGGTTGGGTCGTGGCCTCAAGATGCAACAGCCGGCCTATGAGGTGCGCAATTGTCCGCGATTTGTGCCGGGCGACGGGGTTGGAAAACTGCCAAAGACCCTGCCGGGAACAGGGCTGTCTGACCTGCCGCCGCGCCGCAATATATCCAGTGCGATCAGCGCCTATTGGCACAGTAAGACCTTCTTTGACACGATGCGCGGGCTGGGCCTTGCACCAGAGAGTTACATGGCGACGGCGGAGGGACCGCTGGCCGTGCACTACCGGTCCGGCATCGTGCCGGGGCCGGGCCGGGATGGGCGGACGATCAATGCCCAGGTGCGCTATGAAGTGGCGCCGGATGCCACCCTTCAGAGCAAACCCAGCATCGATATGCATCTGGCGCTGGCCAATCTCAACCGTTGGGCGCGGGTGAAGGCCGGAACGCCGGGCAGTCAATTGGAGCCTCTGGGTATGGCCAGCTGCGGGCGCTGGATGATGCATGAATTCGGGCATTACCTTTTGGCGGCCCGGATTGGGCAGCTTGAGTTCGATTTTGCCCATAGTGCAGGGGACTCGCTGGCGGCGGTGTTCTTCGATCCGCTGTCGGATCTGTCCAGCCCGACCTATCCCGGCGACCCGAGGATGCGAGGGTGGACGTTTCCCTTCGTCTTTGCGCCACGGCGGCACGACCGGACGCCCGCAATGGGCTGGGGCTGGTATGGGTTGCTGAATCGCTCTGTGATTGAGGATCCACCGGATTCCGGGACCGAGCATAAAGCCTATCTGACCGAGCAGGTCCTATCGTCCACCTGCTTCCTGCTCTATCGATCTTTGGGCGGCGATACGCTTGCCGGTACAGAGGCTGACTGGGCTCAGCGCACCCGCGCCTCTGATATGACGCTATATCTGCTGATGCAGGGGATGGCCGGGCTGGCACAATCGCCGTCGCGGGCGGAAATGCTGGAGGTTGGCATGGAGGAGGCCGGTTGGAGCGCCCCGGCCTCCGTACCCTTGCCAAGAGGCGGAGCAGACTGGCAGCCCGCCACCTCTCACAAGGTGACGCGATGGGCCTATGAAACCATGGGCATGTTCCCCTCCGACCCGAGTGAGATTATCAGCAAGGCGGGAGCACCGCCGCTCGTAGATATCTATATTCGCGATCGCCGTCCCGATGTGTTCCCGACCGGGGACGGGCCGGTGAAGGTCGGACCGGGCAGCTATGTGCCCGTCTCGCTTCATTGGGCGGCAGATGCCGATTGGGTGATGCCCGGCTGGCTGCCGAGTTTTGGCAACAGAGGGGCGGTGGCCGCTGGTGGCGCGCGGCTGCGGGCGTGGGTTGGTTGGGTGCTCAATGACAAACCGCTGGCGCAAATTATGGAGCGCAGTGTTGTCTGGCACGGGCAGGTTGATATCGGACCGTTCGATATTGCGCCCGGCGCGGCCGACATGGCGCTGGCACAGACTGATCAGCAACAGATCACGCAGCTGACCACGGCCGCACGCGCTGCCGCCCCTGCAGGCACCCAGCTGGTGGTCTTTTATGAGCTGAGCCAGATCAATGACCGTGCCAACACCGACCCTGCCGCCGACTTCACGGTCAAGATTGGCGCAACGGCGTCACCGCCGAAGAAGGTGCAGGCCCTTGTTGATCTGGTCGCGGGTGACAACAATCTGGGCCTGCATATGGCGCCTTAGGAGGTCTCTGCGATCCTCACGTGATGTCAGCGGAGACCCAGGGTGTCGGCCATTCGGTCTTCGCCTTCTCCAGGATACGATGCAGTGTGGGGACCGAGATATGCGCCCATGGGTCGCCGCCTGCCTCTGGGTTCACCGGGGCGCTGTCCATCAGGCAATACCAGATGCCTGCCGCGATGTGCCGTCCAGCGGTCGAGTCGGAGGGGTAGTGCACCCCGATCCGTTCACGGTTCACCGCAATCCGGTTCGCCATGGTCAGCAACGGCGAGGCGATCACATCACTGCCAAGCAGATCATTGTAGGTCGGCTTGCGCAGCAAGGTGCCCGCCGGGATTTGCACATCCGTGCCTGAGCCATCAGATTTATACCCTTTCACCACCCCAAATCGCTGTGCCACGCCGGGAATTTCCAGCAACAGCAGGGACAGGAAATGCGCCAGAAATGCATGGCCGCTGGGAAAGGCTGGATGGGCGGGTGGTCCAAAGGGCACCGTCAGGCCGGGCCGCAGTATCGAGGGGCGCACCCTTTTAAAGTGGGCTTTATAGCTCATATAGGCGACATTGCCGACCGCCAGCCCGAGGTCAATCAGCTTGAGCGTAAACGGATGGTCAAAGCTGTTGGCCCCCAGAAAATGGATTAGATAGGCGGGCAGGCCATCCGCCTGGATATCGCATTCAACCATATACTGTTGGCGATCATCCTCCATATACATTTTGAGCACTTCCAGCTCAGCGACGATGATATCAAAGGCCGCCTCCGCCGCAGCGCGCGATTGCGCAGCAGTGCCGGTTCTGACGTAGTGCCAAAGCCGGTCGTTCTCAGGTACCCAGCGATTGCCGACATGAGCCGGATGCCAATTGGTGAATTGTGAGGCAAATTCCAGCGCCGCCATGGTGCCGGGCTCCGATCTGTCTGCAGCGCGCAGCCATTCCCCAAGATTGGGATCAAATGGCAGCGCCCAGAACCGCAGAGCGGGATCCCAGTCCTCGGTGATCCATTCCAGCGCCACGGGATAGGCGGCGGTGTCGGTCGGCAACTGATAGGGGCTGATGATCATTGACAGAGGAAACGGGGCGCCGCCATTGTTGTCTGGGCTGAAATCCAGCGTCCACGGCAGCAGCCCCAGCTCCTTTGGCGTTGCGTAGTAGCTGCGCAATGTGCCGATACCCGCATCAGCGCCATTGCCGAGAAGATAGCCGTTGTCCTCCAGCCCGAGCCCCAGCCCTGAGCCGAGCCCCAAACCATTCCCAAGTCCAAGACCGGATCCTAGCCCCAGACCAAGGCCGGACCCCAACCCGAGACCCAGCCCCAAGCCCTGACCGGCACCCAGCCCGTTGCCAAGACCGAGGCCATTGCCCAATCCCAGACCATTTCCAAGACCCAGACCATTGCCGAGGCCCAGCCCCAACCCGAGGCCAAGACCGTTCGACGCGCCTTGTGAACTGCCATGTTCCGCCATCATAAATCCCCCTTAAATCGTTGAATGCGAGTTAAAAAACGTCCTACGTGGCTGCTGATATCTGACCTTTGCCGGTCTGCCTCTCTGTTTGTTTTGTTCTTGTCGGGTATCCCGATTATGCGCTGTGGCTGCCGTCTATTCCGGAAGTCCTGCGCGTATCAATCCGTCGATCAGACGATCCAGGGCCTCCTTTGATTTCAGCGGGTACCAGGTCGCAAATTTCGAGACCGAGAAGCCGGGATCCAGATCCAGAATTTCCTGCGCAACCTTGCGCGCGTTGTCCGCCTGACCGCTGAGTGCAAAGGATGCCGCAAGCAGGCGCAGACTGGCCATGAAACGGGGCTTGTTGCGGCGGGCGTTCTTCAGGAAACGGATTGCTTCCGGCATGTTTCCGTCAACAAACTCAGCAAGGCCGGCCGCGGTCAGGAAAAAGAAGCTCAACGGATCGTAGGGTGCCAGCCGCCAGACATTGAGAAGCCTGTCGCGGGCCTCTGCACCGTCGCCGAGATAGGCATATGTCGTCGCACTCAGCCCCCAGGCCAGTGGCAGGTTCATATTGTGCGCCAGCGCATCCTCAAAGAGTTCCAACGCGTCTTCCGGGCTGTTTTCATGCAGGCTCAGCACATGCGCGCGCACCGACAGCGTCAGCGCGTCGTCCGGGTCCAGTTCCACCGCGCGGCGCGAATGGTTGATCATGGTCAGTATGTCGTCACGCGGGTTGTGAGAATGCCCTTCCGCCAAGAAGAAGTTCATACACCAGGCAAGATAAGCATGCGCCTGCGGATATTTCGGATCCAGTGACACCGCCCGTTGCAGCAGGGCAATCGCCTCTTCATAGCTGTAGTCGTCCAGCTGATAGAGCCGGGCGAGGGCGCGCAACACACATTTATACGCATCCAGACTGTCGGTGCTACGGGCGCTGATATGCTCAGCCTCCGTTGACAGCACCTTGGGTTCCAGCATCGCCAGCACACCGGAGGCGATCTCATCCTGAAAGGCAAACAGCTCCTGCAAATCTCCGCGGTAGGTCTGGGCCCAGATGGCGCGGTTGCGCAGCACATCCATCAACTCGACAAAAATGCGCAGCTGATCCCCGTGCCGGTCAACCGAACCGGTCAAGAGATAGGAGACCCCAAGCCCGCGACCAATCTCGGCCGGGTTCTCGTTGCTGCCCCGGAATTTAAGCGTCGAGGTGCGCGCCATGACAAACATTGTGCGGCTGCGGGACACGCCTGAGATGATCTCCTCGGTGATGCCGTCGCCGAAATACTGCTCCTCTGCCTGCGCGCCGCGATCCTGAAAGGGCAGCACCGCCAGTGTCGGGCGGTTTTTCCAATCGGCATGGGGGTGGAGGGGGACGGTGTCACCGCTGCCGTCGCAGACCTGATAGACCTGAACCGGGCGATCAATGTTCTTCAGCAGCGGTGATCCAAGGTCATGAAACCGCAGCGACAGTTTTCCGCGGACGATATCACGGACCATCTTGGTCACCACTACGGTGCCCGGATCAGCGAGTTGGTGAATGCGTGAGGCGATGACAACACCATCAGATTGTACAGTGCCCTGATCGTCGATCACGTCGTCAATATTCACGCCGATGCGGATCTTCATCGGGTTGGCATCGTTATCCTGCTGGCCCAGCCGGTCTTGAACCGCCATGGCCCAT
This sequence comes from Phaeobacter sp. LSS9, assembly GCF_003443595.1. Taxonomy (NCBI): domain Bacteria; kingdom Pseudomonadati; phylum Pseudomonadota; class Alphaproteobacteria; order Rhodobacterales; family Roseobacteraceae; genus Phaeobacter; species Phaeobacter sp. LSS9. The sequence continues at coordinate 880,452 of NZ_CP031956.1, read as the reverse complement.
TGCACCGCATCTGTAGCGCTGGAGAATTCCACCAGCAGCGCATCTCCCGCATCGGAGCGTCGCACGCCGTCGTAACGTTCCAGCTCATCCAGCAGCACGGTATCGCGCAGGTGACACCAACGGCGTACCGTCTCCGTTGTGCTGATTTCGATATGCCGCGTGTAATCGGCCACATCGGCAAAGGCAAACGCCGTCAGCCGCGTCGAGATCTTGGGTAGGATTGTCGGGATGGGCCCCTGCATGGATGATGTCCTGCCGCCAATAGGGGGGCAGTATATCGAATAGTATAGAATTATAAAGAATGTAGCGCGGGGGAGGTCGTATCTTTGCCGACCATCTGCAAATCAGCGAACCTGATGGATGATCAGCCTCCGTTGCCCTCAACCTCAGGGTAGACTGCGGTCTTTTTCACGACGCCGTAGACAAAGCTGGTGTCGATAGAGCTGATGCCCCCGATGGGATGCAACCGGGCGCGCACGAAGCGCTCGTAATCTTCCAGATCCGCCACCACCACCCGCAGCAGATAGTCGGCCAGGCCGGTCATGACAAAACACTCCAGCACTTCCGGTGTGTCGCGGATCTGGCGTTCGAAATTGGCCACCACGCTTTCCGTATGGTTCTCAAGGCTGACCCGGACAAAGACCGTGACCGGCAGCCCATAGACCTTGGCATCGACGTCGATGCTGTAGCCCTGAATGACATTGGTATTTTCCAAAATACGCAATCGGCGCAGGCAGGGCGAGGGGGAGAGATTGACCTCTGCCGCGAGGTCGAGATTCGTCATCCGCCCATTGCGCTGCAGCGCCCGGATAATTCGCCGGTCAGTCACGTCTAGTTTGGGTATTTCTGGCATAATATGCCAATCCTTATTCTGTTTGAGGGTAAATTAGCAACTAATCTCCCGCGTGGCCATCCTAAGATGCTGGAAACGCAACAGGGTGATTTCCATGACAAAAACCGGCTCCAGCTTTTCCACACGCGCAATCCACCATGGCTATGACACGCAGTCGCAGCAGGGATCGCTGAACCCTCCGCTCTATCTGACGTCGACGTTCACCTTCGACTCCGCCGAGGCCGGCGGTGAGATGTTCACCGGCGAACGTGAAGGGCATTTCTACAGCCGGATCTCCAACCCGACGCTGGATCATCTGGAGCAGCGGATTGCCAATCTGGAAGGGGGCGAAGCAGGGCTTGCCACAGCGTCTGGCATGGGTGCGATCACCTCGACGCTGTGGTCGTTCCTTGCTGCGGGTGACGAAATCATCCTCGACAAGACGCTTTATGGCTGCACCTTCTCGTTTATGACCCACGGCCTGCCGCGTTTTGGCGTGAAGGTGCGCCTGGTGGATATGACAGATCCGACCAATCTGGCAGAGGCGATCAGCCCGAAGACCAAGCTGGTCTATTTTGAGACGCCGGCGAATCCCAATAACCGCCTGATCGACATCGCCGCAATTTCCGAGATTGCGCATAAAGCCGGTGCCAAAGTGGTGGTCGACAACACCTTTGCCACGCCGGTCATCACGCGACCGATCGAACTGGGTGCAGATATCGTCGTGCATTCGGCGACCAAATTCATCAGCGGCCACGGCGATGTCATCGCGGGTCTGGTGGTGGGCTCGAAGGAGGATATCACCCAGATCCGTTTGGTCGGGCTGAAGGATATGACCGGTGCGGTCATGTCACCCTTCAGCGCAATGCTGCTGATGCGTGGTCTGAAGACGCTGGAACTGCGCATGGAGCGCCATTGCAAATCCGCATTGAAGGTCGCCGAGGCGCTGCAATCGCACCCTGCGGTGGAGCGGGTCTATTATCCCGGCCTTGATGATTTCGCCCAAGGTGATCTGGCGCGACGGCAAATGTCGGGCTTTGGTGGCATGATCCCGTTTGAGGTGGTCGGCGGCAAGGCGGGCGGTATCGCCATGATGAACCGGCTTGAGATGATCCAGCGCGCGGTCTCGCTAGGCGATGCCGAAACCCTGATCCAACACCCGGCCAGCATGACCCATTCGACCTATACCCCTGAGGAACGCGCCGAACATGGGATCGCTGAAGGTCTGGTACGGATGTCGGTAGGGCTTGAAGGTGTCGACGATATCATCGACGATCTGATGCAGGCGCTGTCCTCGCATAACGCCTACGCCGCTGCCTGATTTTCGGCTCTGCACGGGCGCGCTCCCTTTAGCCGCCTGATGTAACTGCTGCGCTCTTCAGGTCGCCCCTGTAAAAGGCCCCCTCCGCACTCCGGCGGGAGGGGTAGCTTCGATTTATGCCAACGAGTTTGATCATGACCCCGACATCCGCCGCGCCGACATCCTCTCCTGAAATGCTCAAGACGATTGAGCAGCGGCTGCTATGGCTGTCACATTGGATGATCCACAACGCCAACCACCTGCGCGCCAAGGAAGATGGCATCAAGATCGGGGGTCATCAGGCCAGCTCTGCCTCCATGGTGTCGATCATGACCGCGCTCTATTTCAGCGCGCTGCGGCCTGAGGATCGGGTGGCGGTAAAACCCCATGCCTCGCCGATCTTTCATGCGATCCAGTATCTGATGGGCAACCAGACCCGCGAGAAGATGGAGAATTTCCGCGGCTTTGGTGGCGTGCAAAGCTATCCGAGCCGGACCAAGGATATTGATGACGTGGATTTCTCCACCGGATCTGTGGGTCTTGGCGTGGCGATCACCTCCTTTACGTCCATGGTTCAGGACTATATCACCGCGAAATCCTGGGGGGCGGACGCGCCGCAGGGGCGCATGGTGGCGCTGGTCGGCGACGCAGAACTGGATGAGGGCAATGTCTATGAATGCCTTCAGGAAGGCTGGAAAAACGATCTGCGCAACACCTGGTGGATCATTGATTACAACCGCCAGTCCCTTGACGGGATTGTGCGCGAAGGATTGTTCCAGCGGATCGAGAAGATCTTTGACGCCTTTGGCTGGGATGTGGTGAAGGTAAAATATGGCGCCCTGCAACGCGCCGCGTTTGAGGAGCCGGGCGGCGACAAGCTGCGTCAGTGGATTGATGATTGCCCCAACCAGACCTATTCGGCGCTGACCTTCATGGGCGGAGCGGTCTGGCGCCAGCATCTGATGGAGGATCTGGGCGATCAGGGGGATGTGACCGCGCTGATCGACCGGCGTTCGGATGCGGAGCTGGCGGCGCTGATGGAAAACCTCGGCGGCAATTGCGTCGCCACCATGGCCGAGACCTTTGCCGCCATCGACCATGACCGCCCGGTTTGTTTCCTGGCCTATACGGTGAAGGGGTGGGGCACGCCCATCGCGGGCCACAAGGACAACCACGGCGGCCTGATGAACAAGACCCAGATGGCGGAATGGCAGCGCTATATGGGCGTCGCCGAGGGCGAGGAATGGGAGCCGTTTGCAACGGTCAAAGATGCCGCTGCGCTGCAAGAGTTTCTGGATCAGGCCCCGTTTTTTGCCAAGGGCGCGCGGCGTTATCACGACGCGCGCTTACCTGTGCCGACGGTGGAGGTGAAGACCGACCGCGAAATGTCGACACAGATGGGATTTGGCAAGATCCTTGATGACCTCTCCAAAGGCGACAGTGATCTGGCAACGCGGATTGTGACCATGTCTCCGGACGTGACCGGCACCACCAACCTTGGTCCTTGGGTGAATCGGCGCAAGCTGTTTGCCCGCACGGCTCAGGCGGATGCGTTCATTGAGCATAAGATCCCGTCGACCGCCAAATGGGAGTTTACACCGGACGGCCAGCATATCGAGTTGGGCATTGCGGAGATGAACCTGTTCCTGCTGCTGGGGGCTGCGGGCCTGTCTCAATCGCTGTTTGGCAAGCGGCTGATCCCGATCGGCACTGTCTATGACCCCTTCGTCGCGCGTGGCCTCGATGCGCTGAACTATGCCTGCTACCAGGATGCCCGTTTCATGATCGTAGGCACGCCATCTGGGGTGACATTGGCCCCGGAAGGGGGCGCGCATCAATCCATCGGCTCGCCACTGATCGGGATGAGCCAGGACGGGTTGGCCGCGTTTGAACCTGCCTTTGTGGATGAACTGGCGGTGATTATGGAATGGGCGTTTGATTATCTTCAGCGTGACGGCGAGGGCGACCCGGATGAGCGCACATGGCTGCGTGATGAGACCGGCGGCTCGGTCTATCTGCGGCTGACCACCAACCCGATTGAACAGCCCGGCAAACGTGTTGACGATGATTTCCGGCAGGGGGCCATTGATGGCGCCTACTGGCTGAAAAAGCCGGGGCCGAACTGTGATGTGGTGATCGCCTATCAGGGGGCCGTCGCGCCGGAAGCCATCAAAGCCGCTGCCGCCATTGGCGAAGGTCGTCGTGACGTGGGCGTGCTGGCCGTCACCTCAGCTGACCGGTTGAATGCGGGCTGGACCGCAGCGCAGCGGGCGCGGGCACGCGGCTTGCCGCAGGCGCAAAGCCATATCGAGACCTTGTTGGCCCAGCTGCCCAACCATTGCAAGCTGATCACGGTGATTGACGGGCATCCCGCAACCCTGAGCTGGTTGGGGAGCGTTCAGGGGCATCAGTCTATTCCGCTTGGCGTCGAGCATTTTGGTCAAACCGGCACCATCGGCGATCTCTACCGTCACTTCGGCATCGACGCGCAAGCCATCACCGCAGCCGCAGATGGGTTGACGGCAGGGCGACGGCTGAAAGTGGTCTGACATCGGCCCCTTCGTTGGGGGGGCAAAGACTACAGATGTAGAACATGAAAAAGGCGCAGTCACCTGCGCCTTTTTGCTTATCTTCTGGTGTGAGGGCGATCAGCTGTCAGCCTCCTGCGCTTCGCGGAAGATACCTACCAGTCGCGTCACCTCGCCGTTATCGTCGCGGATTGCCATGCCCTGGCTCTCCACGCGGATCTCGACGCCATCAGGGCGAATCAAACGTTTGATGAATGTGAACCCGCTGCCCGTCTCGATGGCCTCAGAGACGATGCGTTGCACATCCTCACGGTCATCTGGGTGGAAGAAGGCAATCGCGCTGTCAATTTCCGGATTGTACTCCTCAGGCTTTACCCCATGGATCTCATAGACCTTGGGCGACCAGTAAGGTGTCTGACCGTCGGAATCGATAGACCAGAAACCAATCCCGACCATGTCCTGCACCATTTCAGCCTGCCTCAGCAGTCCCTCGGCGCGCTCACGAGCCTCGACGGTTTCGGTAACATCGGTTCCGATGGTGAAAAACGTCGACTCTCCGGTGATGTGATGCGGGAAGCGATGATGATCCATATTGATCCAGCGCTCTTCGCCACCATCGGCCAGTGTCACTTGACGCAATTCGCTGTCAAAGCCATCGGGCTTCTCCAAGACCGAATCATCCTCCCCGAACATCTCCTTGCAAGCGTCATTGTCTTTCATGAGTGAGAACACGTTCTTCGACAACGCTTTGTCACGGCTGAGGCCCAGCAGCTCGGCATAGGCCTCACTGATGCGCAGGATTTCACCGCCGCGGGTTCGGTTCAGCAGAAGCAGCTTGGAATTGTCGAGGATCATCTCCATCTCATGGGCCATGCCGGGAAATTCCGACACCACCATGGTCACGCCAAGGATCTGCCCGTTGACATCAAAATAGGGCGAGCAGGTCAGGCGGATGCGGGTGCCCTTGGAGGTGAATTCCTCGGTCACAGTCTGGCCAAGACGCAGGGCCTCGCTGCAAATCGGCGCCAGAATTGGAAACCCTTCGGGCAGGGCGCATTGGCTGATGTGCGGGCTGGAAATCGGACGGCGGATATTGAACATCCGGGTCGCTGCCAGAGTTGCCTGAGTGATCTGCAGGGCGCTGTCGGCCACCACAATCGCCAGTGGCGTGCTTTCCAGAACGGAAATCAGCTCGCCAGTACGGCCGCTCAGCTCGGAGGCGGTGACCTGAAGTTCCTCGTTGACGGTGATCAGCTCTTCGTTGGTGGATTGCAGTTCCTCGTTTGAGGTCTCCAGCTCCTCATTGGTGGCTTGCAGTTCCTCATTGGTGGATTGCAGCTCCTCATTGAGTGACTGCAGTTCCTCGTTCGAGGTCTCCAGCTCTTCAATTGTCTGCTGCAGAGCTTCGCGGGTTGTCGCGACCTCATTCTCCAGATTGCGGATCCGTTCAAAGGTGGCGTCACCTTCCTCACCAACAATCGGTGTCTCACTCATCCGGGAGCGGTCAACCGTGACCGGCGTGAAGACCACAAGCGCCGCGCGCTCGCTGATGTCCTTGGCGATGATCGGGTAGACGTCGAGGCGGATCTCCTCGTCGTCATTCTCTGCCAGAAGATGGCGCACGCCGCCCTTGTGGGCGCCGTTTTTCAGCGCGATGGTGATCAGGCTGCGCGCCTCTTCACGCAGGGGGCTGCGCAGCAGATCAAGATGCATCCGCAGTGAACTGGTCTCATTGACCTCAATAAACTGACTGACCGAGCCATAGACCCGCGCGATGGAGAAATCCTCGGTGACCAGAAGCGAGTTTTTGCCCAGGGACTGTGCCAATGCCTCAAACAGCTGACGGTCGGTGGAGGGCCCAGGCTGTGCCGGCGGTTTGATGGTTGGCCGCTGCGCCATCATCGGCACCGATGGCATATTATAGGGCTGCTGGGCCTGATGGGCGCGCAGGGATCGCTTGCGGTAGACATGGGATGCAGAGCGGTCCTGGACGAACAACTCATCCGATCCGGCGACACTCTCGGCGGTGCCGAGGAACAGCAAACCATGTGGTGACATCGCATAGTGGAACCGCGACATAACCTTCTGCTGCAGTGGGTTGCCGAAATAAATCAGCAGGTTGCGGCAGCAGATCAGATCGACCTTCTGAAATGGCGGATCCTGGCAAACGTTGTGGTCAGAGAACAGAACCGCATTGCGCAGATTGTCGACCACCCGCACACCATCGGTCTGACGGATAAGATATTTGTCGGCAAGTTCAGAGGGAATATCATTGAGCGCTGCAAGGCTGTAGACCCCCTTGCGCGCGGTTTTCAACGCATCCTTGTCGATATCAGTCGCAAAGATCTGCACCCGCGATTTGAGTTGGTTGGTCGGATTGCCAAGCGCCTCAGAGACCACCATGGCGATCGAATAGGCCTCCTCACCGGTGGCGCAGCCAGCGACCCAGATCCGAAGCGGGCCGGGGCCGCGCTCCTTGATCAGCTGGGGCAACAGCGCTTTCAGCAGTTCGAATTCTTCGCGGTCGCGGAAGAACCGCGTGACCGAGATCAGCAGATCCTTGAACAGCGCATCAACTGCATGCGGGTTGTTGCGGCAGAATTGGGTGTATTCCTCCTGGGTTTCGATCCCCAGGGCGATCATGCGTCGCTCAATCCGGCGGCTGATCGTGGTCTGTTTATAGTCGCGGAAATCCACGCGGGTCCGCGCCAGCAGGATTTGCAGCAGATCCGACACCGGTGAGTCCCGCAGGCTGTTCTCATGCCGGAAGGAGGTGAAATCCCGCGGCGAGGACAGGATTTTCTGCAGGTTGGCACCGATATCCTGCGGCCGCAGCACCAGATCGACGCAACCGGTCTGCACCGCAGCCACGGGCATGCCGTCGTATTTCGCGCTTTCGGCGTCCTGCGCGATGGTAATACCGCCGGCCTCACGAATGGCCTGCACACCATAAGCTCCATCGCTGCCGGTCCCCGAGAGGATAATCGCCATGGAGTTGTCGCCGTTCTGCTCCGCAAGGCTGACCAGGAAGCGATCGACAGAGGGGCGCGGTGTGCCGGGTTCGGCATTTGGATCCTGCAACAGGTGCAGGCGCCCGTCAGAGAAGATGACATCGCTTTTCGGTGGCGTGATATAGACGACATTGGCCTCAGGAACGGTGCCGTTTTCGATCGTGCCGACCTTCAGCTGGGTCTGCCTCGCGACAAGCTCCGTCATCAGACTTTTGTGGTGTGGCGACATGTGCTGGACAACAACATAGGCCGCAGGCACATCCACCGGGAGCGTCGCAACCAGCTCACGAATGGCTTCAAGTCCGCCAGCGGACGACCCGATACCGATAATCGTCAGGTCCTGAGTTGTTTGCGTTGTCATAAGCGTGCCTATCGTCTACCGTATTTTTTATCTATTAACGCCTTCAGCGCTACAAGGTCCATGACCAATTGTGCAAAAGGTCGAGTTGGGGAGCGAACTGACGTGACGTGTCCGGGGTGGGGTTAAGATGCGAAATTACAATCCAGGGTTGCATAAAGCTTGACTGAGATTGTTACTTCAACCTACGCTGTATCAATGATTTGTAAACTACTCCTAACTAGAAATTAAAACATACTCCAGTATATAGGTTGGGTGTAATGAACGTGGTGGCCATGACTGACAGTACTGAAACTGGAGAAGACCAGCGGCGGTTCATTGTGAACCTGATGGCCGAGAAGGGCGAAACCCCTTATGTGCGGTCCTGCGAAGTGGTCAGCCCCGCGTTCCGCAACAGAACATCCTTTGTGAATACGATGCCCCTTGATGAGGTGTTTTGCGATTCCATTGCGGAAGGATTGCAAGACTGCGTCAACATGCTGTCCGGCGAAACACAGGTCATCTCGCTGCCGTCCCTCATCCTTGAGGTGCCGGGACTGGTACTGGCAGGGGCACATGTCCTTACTACCGTTAACGAAGATGGCAGCCAGTCAATCATCATCCGCTTCCGGATCAGCCTTGGCGGCATTGGCTACGCGTTCCGCCCTGATGTGGGTTTCGGGGCCGGGCTTGAGGATCTGACCCGCGAGGTGAGCGCGCAGGTGCTGACAGATCTGGCATTGCCGCTGCTCAATGTGCTGTCCGCGACCGAAGCCGGCCTGGTCGATGCCGAAAGTGCCATCGGCTCTCTGAGCCAGCAACTCGCCGACCGGGTTCATGAAATCCGCTTTCAGATCGAACTTGTGAAACGCTATACTGATGGGCTTGAGCGTCAGCGCAACAGCACGCAGGGCGCGGATCCCGCGAAAGATCAGCCACGTCGGCTTAGGTCCTGCTAGAAGATATCGGCAATCATCAACGCAGGGTTGTATTTGTAGCGGGGGATGTCGATGGGCGTGTTGCCTTGTCGTGCTCTTTCGTGGGCGCATTCTGGTCCGCACTGATGTTTTCGCATATCGTAGTAATAGCGGTCCAAGGGCTGCGCGAGGGCTGCCTCATTCCCTTGCGATATGCGGCAGGGCCACTATTGGGCTTGCTCTCACGGCCCTAACCGGCTGGTGAAGCGGGCGCTCTCAATCAGAAAATCCCTAGATCGGCCGTGTCTGTGTTGGGATGATAAGTTTTAAGGTTAGATGTTTTAATCTTGAAATAAATCCCAACTTCAGCCTAGGCTTCCTTGAAGGGCTGATGAAACGGTCCTTGGACATTGCGCGACCTGTCTCCTGCGTATGTGCTCGGCCTCCGGCATGGGCACGTTCGCGTGGACTGACAAATCTGGAGAACGCCGCAAAATGCTGGCGCCGTGCAGTCCAATCAGAAAGAGTAAGCGGCGGGGAGTTGCCACAGAAGCGGCCCCCATTGCTCAGACAGATCAGGGAGATGGATCAATGACGACACTGAAGACCATGGCGCTGGCAACAGCCGTATCAACACTGGCTCTGGCCGCGGGCGCCGAGACCAAGATCGGTATGATCACAACACTCTCCGGTGGCGGTGCGGGCCTGGGCGTCGATGTGCGCGACGGTTTCATGCTGGCGATGGAGCAGGCGGGCCGCGACGATATCGAAGTGGTGATCGAAGACGATCAGCGTAAACCCGAAAGTGCCGTACAGATCGCCGACCAGATGATCCAATCAGAGAAGGTTGATATCATGACCGGCATCATCTGGTCGAACCTCGCTATGGCGGTGGTTCCGGCGGCCACGGCGCAAGGTGTATTCTACCTGTCGCCCAATGCCGGTCCGTCAGCGCTGGCCGGAAAGCGCTGCCATGAAAACTACTTCAACGTGGCCTGGCAGAACGACAATCTGCATGAGGCGGCGGGCGCCTATGCCAATGATGCGGGCCTGAAGAACAGCTATATCCTCGCCCCGAATTACCCGGCTGGGAAGGACGCATTGACCGGCTACAAACGGATGTATCAGGGCGATCTGGCCGGTGAGACATACACCAAATTGGGTCAGACCGATTACGCGGCCGAAATTGCGCAGATCCGCGCCTCCGGTGCCGACAGCGTCTATTTCTTCCTGCCGGGCGGCATGGGCATTTCCTTCCTCAAGCAATATGCAGACAGCGGTGTTGATCTGCCCGTGGTTGGCCCGGCCTTCAGCTTTGATCAGGGCATTCTTCAGGCGGTCGGTGGTGCTGCACTGGGGATCAAGAACACCTCGCAGTGGAACAAAGACCTCGACAATCCGGCCAACACAGCCTTTGTCACCGCCTTTGAGCAGAAATATGAACGCCTCCCTTCGCTCTATGCAAGCCAGGGCTACGACACCGCGAACCTGATCCTCAGCGCATTGGACAAGGCAAGTGTTGATGACAAGGAGGCCTTTCGCGCGGCGCTGAAGGCTGCGGAGTTCGACTCCGTTCGGGGCGAATTCAAATTCGGCGACAACCACCACCCGATCCAGAACATCTACGTCCGCGAAGTCATTCAGGAAGGGGATGTTTTCACCAACAAGATCATCGCAACCGGTTTGGAAAATCACGCTGACGCCTACGCGGCAGAGTGCAAGATGTAAGACAATCTGAGGCGTGCGGGTCGGTGAGAGATCCGGCTCGCATCCTCCCATTCCAATGGCTGCGGAGGCGTGATGCCTCTGCCTTGGTGGAACGAATTCATGTCCCTCATACTTATACTGGAGCAGATCCTGAACGGATTGCAGTTCGGGGTGATGCTCTTTCTCATGGCGGCCGGCCTGACCTTGGTCTTTGGTGTAATGGGGCTGATCAATCTGGCGCATGGTGCGCTATATATGGTCGGTGCCTTTGCCGCCGCGGTTGTTGCGGCTTGGACCGGCTCATTTGTTCTGGCCCTGATCGCCAGCCTGGCCGCCGCCGCTGCGGCTGGCGCGCTGGTCGAACTTCTGGTGATCCGGAAACTCTATGACCGGGATCATCTGGATCAGGTGCTGGCGACGTTTGCGCTGATCCTGATCTTTTCGGAAGGCACGCGCTGGGTCTTTGGATCCTTCCCTCTGTTTCTGGATGTGCCGAGTTATCTGTCGGGTCCGATCAGGCTGCCGGGGAGCATTGAATACCCGCTCTATCGTCTAACCATCATTGCCATTGGTCTCGTGGTCGCAGCCGGGTTGTTCTGGCTGATCGCGCGCACCCGTATCGGGATTCAGATCCGCGCCGGCGAAAGTGACCGGGAGATGATTGCGGCACTTGGTGTCGATATTTCAAAGCTTTACACGCTGGTCTTCGCCCTTGGCGCAGCGCTGGCCGGGCTGGCCGGTGCCTTGGTCGGAGCTATTCAATCGGTGCAGGTCGGCATGGGTGAGCCGGTGCTGATCCTGGCCTTCGTGGTGATTGTCATCGGTGGCATCGGCTCGATCAAGGGGGCGATGGTCGGGGCATTGTTGGTGGGGCTGACGGATACATTGGGCGGGGTGTTCCTGCCGCAGGTGTTTGCGCTGTTCATGGAGCCTGCCAGCGCAACATCCGTCGGGGCATCGCTGGCGTCGATGCTGATTTACATCCTGATGGCGCTGATCCTGCTGGTGCGCCCGTCCGGTCTCTATGGGGGGCAGCACTGATGAGCCGTGAAAACCTGTTGAACGCTGCGGTGATCCTGCTGCTGCTCGCGATCCCGCTGTGGGCGCATATGGCAGAAGAGCCGTTTCTGATCACCCTCGCCACAAAGGTCGCAATCCTTGCGCTGGCTGGGGTTGGTCTCAATATTGCGCTGGGGATTGGTGGGCTTGTGAGCCTTGGCCATGCTGCATTTTTCGGGATCGGCGGTTATGCGATGGGAATCCTGGCCGCCCACGCGCAGAATTACGAACCGCTGGCCGAATGGCCGATGCTGATCGAAGGCACCAACCAGATGCCGGTGATCTGGCTGGTGGCGGTTGTTGCCAGCGCGCTTGCGGCACTGGTGATCGGTGCGCTGTCGCTGCGCACCTCTGGTGTCTATTTCATCATGATCACCTTGGCCTTTGGTCAGATGCTCTACTACTTTGCCATCAGTTGGTCAGCCTATGGCGGTGAGGACGGGCTATCGATCTGGGTGCGCAATGAGTTTCCGGGTCTGAACACATTGGTTCCTTTGCAGTTTTTCCTGATCTGTTATGCCATCCTTTGTGCGGCGCTTTGGTTTGCCGCCAGGTTGGCGCGCGCGCCCTTTGGTCTGGCGCTTTCTGCTGCGCGTCAATGCGAGGCGCGGGTGGAGACGGTTGGCATCACCCCTTACCAGCTGCGTCTGACGGCCTTTGTCATTTCAGGCGCGATCACCGGTCTTGCCGGGGCGCTGTTTGCCGATCTGAACCGTTTTGTCAGCCCCACCATGCTCAGCTGGCATACCAGTGGTGAGATCATGATCTTTGTCATCATCGGTGGCGTGGGTCGGCTGTTTGGTCCGGTCATCGGCGCTGCGCTGTTCATCCTGCTGGAGCATCTTCTGGGTGGGATCAGCGATTACTGGCAGATCTACCTGGGCGGGCTGCTGCTGATCATCGTGCTCTACGCCCGTGGTGGCGTGATCGGTGCGATCAGCGGACGGGAGGTGGCCCATGACTGACCCAATGGGCGCAAAGCAGGTTCTTGAGATCAGGGATCTGAGCAAATCCTTCGGCGCATTGCAGGCTAGCAAGAATATCTCTCTGGATCTGCGCGCCGGTGAAATCCATGCTTTGATCGGTCCAAACGGTGCAGGAAAATCAACACTTATCAAACAGGTATCCGGAGAACTTCGTCCTGATAGCGGATCCGTCTCGCTGCTTGGTCGCCCGGTTGATGAGCTGAGCCGCGTTGCACGAGCCCGGATGGGGCTGGGGCGCACCTTTCAGATCTCCGCGCTCGCGATGGATTTCACCGTGTTGCAAAACGCGGTGCTTGGCGCGCTTGGTGCGCGGGGTGGCGTGTTTCGGTTCCTTGGCAATGTGATGCGAGACAAGGCACTGGTGGCGCAGGCGGAACAGGCGTTGGAGCGCGTGGGCCTGCTGAGCGATGCAAAGCGGCGGACCGCTGATCTGTCACATGGTCAACGGCGCCAGCTGGAGGTGGCGGTGGCGCTGACGCTGCAGCCGAAACTGTTCTTGATGGATGAGCCGATGGCAGGTCTTGGCGCGGGCGGATCGCAGGCGTTGACCGGATTTTTGAACACACTGCGCCACGAGGCGCCGATCCTTCTGGTGGAGCATGATATGGACGCGGTCTTTGCCCTGGCGGATCGGATCAGCGTGCTGGTTTATGGCGAGGTCATAGCCACCGGCACCACCGATGATATCCGCAACAACGCTGAGGTGCGACGCGCCTACTTGGGTGAAGAGGAGGCTGTATGATGTTGCTATCTCTTAAAAATGTTGCTGCGTCATATGGACCATCTCAGGCCTTGTTTGGTGTGGATCTCGACATCGGCGAAGGTGAAGTGGTGGCGCTGATGGGGCGCAACGGGATGGGTAAATCCACCACGATCAAGACCATCTGCGGCATGCTGCCAGCAAGTGAAGGCACGCTGCATTTCGCCGGAAATGACCTGCGCAAGCTGCCCTCACATAAAATCGCGCGCCTGGGCATCGGGCTGGTTCCTGAGGGCCGCCGGTGTTTTGCCCCACTCACGGTCGAAGAAAATCTGAGAGCTGCTGCACGGCCCGGCCCCTGGGATTTTGCCATGGTGGCAGATCTCTTTCCCCGCTTGGCGGAGCGGCGCGATCAAACGGCGTCGTCTCTGTCCGGAGGCGAGCAACAGATGCTCGCCATTGGCCGCGCGCTGATGATCAACCCGCGGCTGCTGATCCTGGATGAGGCCACAGAAGGGTTGGCGCCAGTGGTGCGGCAGGAGATCTGGGCGGCGATTGCACGGCTGAAACGCGACAGTGGCCTGTCGATCCTGGTGGTGGACAAAACGCTGCGGGAACTGGCTGCCGTGGCGGATCGCGCGGTGATTGTGAACAAGGGCACAACGGTTTGGACAGGTGCGATGGGCGCGCTGACGCCCGAGCTGAAGGATCGCTATCTGGGCGTTTAGGCAGGTCCGCGGCTTGGACTTGCGCTGTGACTTTGTTAGGCAGGGCAAAACAGCCCCGGCCAAGGAACCCGCCATGCCTGCAATCACCCTCTGCATTCCTGCCTATGCCATGGGCGGGGATGGTGCGCGTTACCTGGCGGATTCCTTTGACCATCTCTGCCACCAGAGTTTTAGCGATTTCGATATCGTTGTATCAGATCAATCCGATGACATGGCGGTTGCTGAGGTCTGCCGGGACTATGCCGATCGGCTGACCATCACCCATCTGTGGAACCGCGAGGGGTTACGACAGGCATCGGCCAATGTGAATAACGCAATGGCCCATGCAACTGGCGAGATTATCAAGGTTCTGTTTCAGGATGATTTGATCATAGATGCCAACGGGTTGGCGCATATACATGATGCAATGGGGCAGGGGGCGGACTGGTGCCTCTGCGGCTCTGGTGTCACGCGGGACGGCAGCAGTGTGACCCGTCCGATGCGTCCCCGCCTGACGGATCGGTTGCATTTTGGCAAGAACACGGTGTCCAGCCCCTCGGTTCTCGCCATGCGCCGGACTTCGGCCATGGAGTTCGACGAAGCCTTGATCTGGCTGATGGATGTGGACCTCTATAAACGTCTGTGGGATGCCTACGGAGATCCCGTGGTGGTGCCAGACACAGTGATCGCCAACCGCATGCACGAAGGCCAGGTCAGCGCCTCTGTCAGCAAGGCATTGCGGCAGAAAGAGCTACGATACATGAGCAAGAAATTCGCCAGGACCACAAGCTTTCGTGGCTGGCTGGAATATTTGCGGCAACGGCTGAAGGCGATCTAACATCGGCGACAAAGGTCACCCATGGGCAGTCCGTGACGATGCCCATAGGTATTTCAATGACTTATCTTGGCAAGTGAATGTTGAACCGCTCCCGCAGCGCCTGATCCAGAACCGGGTCGAATTGTGCCTGCGAGGCCTGGCTCAGGATTTGTTCCTTGCGGGCCACCGCCTTTTCTATGAGGTCGGGTTTGTCCAGCTCTGCCCATTCCTTGGGCGAAGTGCGATCCCCGAATGTCGGGTAGACAAAATCCTGCTGCATCCGGCTGAGCGTCGCGTCCGTACCCAGATAATGGCCAGTCCCGCTAAGGCAGACTTCAGCGATCTGATCAATGGCGACGGTATCCTCGCTCACCTCAATCCCGCGCACGCAGCGCATGGCCTGACCAAGCATATCGTCGCTCAGGATCAGGGACTCAAGGCAGAACCCAAGCAGTGAGGCATGCATTCCGGCTGCTTCATACACCATGTTGCACCCCGACAGCCCCGCCATCACGTTGGAGCACATCTGCTCCCATCCGGCCTGCATGTCGGGCAGTTTGCTGTCAGAGGCGCCAGCGGCGGCCCCGCCCGGCAGGTCATAATAATGATGCATCTGCGCGCAGCCCGCCGTGAGCAGGGCCTGTTCGCCAGATCCGATCGACATCGCCCCGGTTCGCAGATCAAGCCCAAACGGCCAGGTGCCAAAAATCGCGGGCGCGCCGGGTTTGACGGCGTTGACGTAAACCAGACCGGCTAGGCATTCGGCCACCGCCTGCACAATCGCGCCGGCAATTGTTGACGGGGCGGTTGCGCCAGCCATGCCAGCGGACAACAGGAGAACCGGCATGCCGCCCTTGATGCACAGCTCCATCACCTCGCAGCTTTCGGTGGCGAACTTCATCGGGGGCACAACGAAGCAGTTGGAATTGGACATAAACGGGCGCTCGCGCCATTTGTCCTCACCGCCCGCAATCATATGCAGCATCTCCAGAGCCGGCGGTACATGGCTCGGCTCGGTAAAGGATGTTCCGATATGTTTCAGCGTGCCAGAGCAGCTTGCGTAGACCGTATTCAGGTCCATTTCCATATTGTCGAGGATATCGCGGCACACCATGGGCCGTTGCAGGAAATGGACATTGTCCAGCTGGTCGGTGATCCGGGCCGCGTCGTGCAGATCCTGCACAGTTGAATCGCGGTATGTCCGACCATGAACATCAACCACATGGACCGCAGCGCCGGCGGTGCCATAATGTACCCGGCTACCGGAGAGTTCGAGATCGTTTTTGCCATCCCGGCTGAACAGGGTGACTGATCTGTTCGCCTTGGCAATCGTGTCCTCGACCAGGGCGCGGGGGAAGCGGATGCGTCCGTCGTCCCCTTCGATACAGCCCGCAGCTTTCAGATAGGCGACCCCGCTCGGGGGCGCGTCGGCAAGGCCGATCTGCTCCAGAGCATCCAGCGCGGCTTGGTGAATGCGTGCGACACCGGCGTCGCTGAGCGGGCGATAGAGCCCGCCCTCCAACCCGGCCCGGATGGGGCGCAGATGGTCGGCGAGGGGGGCTGCACGGGCAGCACGGCGGGCAGCGCGGCCACCGCTGCGGGCCGCACGAGGGGAGTTCGATTGATCTGTCATAAGCTCTCTCAGGGTCTGAAATGAAATCTGAATGCTTCAGACCCGCCGCGGTCGTCCCCGCGCCGCCCGGCCACGGGACGCGCCGATGGTGCGGCCGATCAGGTTGATGACCCACCGTTCCCCTGACTGTTTCCCTGGCTGGCTGGCTGCCATGTCGCTGCTCCGTTGTGCTCTGGACATCGTTGCACACAGGGCGACCGATTCTATCTCATTTGCGACTTTTGTGAAATTTGCGACCAATATTTCACTACCAAGACGCGCAGGTTGCGGCGTAAACGTTCGATGATGATCAGTAAAAATATATATATTTTAAACTCTTACCGAGAGAAATTCGTCTTTATTTGCACCCTTTGCTGAGGCACCCTGAGCACACCGTAATGCTGAACCCGATATTAAACATTTGCAGAGATACTGGTCGGAGATGGGCAATCACGCGCGCCTGAATGGCGCGCCGTCAGAAAAGGGCAGTGCCGATGACACCGGCCTTCATTCGCAGCACAGACCGTGATCTCTTGATGCATCGCAGGCAGCGGCGCCGGGGGATTTGGGCAAACGGGTGCGGATCAGCCCGGCGGGCGGCCATTGCGGGGTTTGCTGCGGCGGTCTTTGCAGCCGCGCCGGGTTTTGCGGGTGATTGGAGCGGCTTCTTCCTCGGCGCCTCCATGGCGCGGGCGCAGGCAGCACCATCAGAGCGCGGCTCGGTGAGCGCGTCGGGGCTTCATCTTGGCTATGATCATGACTTTGGTCGCGTGGTGCTGGGCGGGGAGGTTGAGGTCGATCGCAGCGGGCGTCTCCGCTCTGACCTGACTGAGGAGCAGACCCGGCGGATCAAACTACGCGCCGGATATGACATGGGGGAGACGCTGGGATATGTCACCATCGGCTCCGCGCGCAATGAAACCGCCACAGATAGCGACAATGGCGCGGTCTATGGCCTGGGGCTCAGCTACTCGCTCAACCGTGCTCTGCGGGTCAGCGGGGAATACCTGCACCAGAACACAAGCGATGGCGCGGCCGTTCAGGCGCCGTCCCGGGATATCCTGTCGATCCGCGCCTCCTTTCAGTTCTGACAGCAGCCTTCTCACCATCCACCAATAGAATTGGCTGCCGGGATTGGCCTTCTGGGGCTATGTGCAAATCCGTGCATCCTTGCGCAGCGCCTCAACCTCGGCCGGGCGATCCGCGCAATATGCCGATTCCGAGCAGGATACGGGGCCCGGATCCGGAATCCAGATAAGCGGCGGTTGGCCGGTCGGGCTAGATGCTGGCGCGAACCTGCCAATCGGCGATGAGCTGCCTGAACTCAATCGGCAGGAACCTGCCTCAGACGCTCATTTTGGGCCAAATAATGCGCAGAAATTCGGAAAAATATGCTGGGGTCTGGAACAAAACGGCTGTCGATCTTCTTTAGGAGGGGCAGACGCGAGAGTAGCGCGTCGACGCAGAAGACACATGTCGAAAGACAGACAAGGAGAAGTCGAGATGACTCGTATCGTATCCATGGCCGCTATCGCCGCCGCCCTGAGCACCCCAGCCTTTGCCGGCAACCTGGAAGAGCCGGTCGTAGCCCCGGCTCCTGCCGCTCCGCCAGTTGTGGTGGCCAATGACGGCGGTGACTGGACCGGTGCCTATATCGGTGGCCAAATCGGGCAGCTGGACGCAGATACCAGCAATGGCCTGTCAGGGGATGATGTCTCTTACGGTGTGCACGCTGGCTACAACTATGATTTTGGCCGCTTCGTGCTGGGTGGTGAGATTGACTACGACGCCACCGATGTTGATCTCGGCGGTGGTGCCGCCACTGTGGACTCGGTGATGCGCGGCAAGGTGAAGGCCGGGTATGACTTTGGCCCCGTGCTGGCCTATGTGACCGGCGGTGTGGCGCAGGTTGATACCTCTGTTGGTGATGAAACCGGTGAATTCTACGGTATCGGCGTGGCCTACCGCGTGACGGATCAATGGACTGTCGGTGGCGAAGTGCTGGAGCATGACTTCGACAATCTGGGCAGCTCCGGCATCAGCGCTGATGCGACCACCGTGTCGCTGCGGGCGTCCTACCAGTTCTGATTTGACCCACCGGGGTTAAAGGCGGCGCGTCCATTTCGGTGGGCGCGCCATTTTGCGTTGGCGTGAGGCTTCGGTCTGAATTGCAGGCTTGGCGACGCGATGCGCGCGTGTTATGAAAACTCCATGAACCGGATTTGCAACATTATTACTTGCTGCATTACCTGCTGAAATAATCAGCGGGCTGGTTTCTGTCGTTCCCTTCTTTTGAACAAGTTGCTAAGCCCGCGCTGCGCGCCGCGTATCTGCGGCACCCGTTGGGAGAGTGGCCAGAGGCGCATGCGCTGCGGTCAGACGAAGGATTTGTGATGACGACGATCAAGCTGCACAACACCCGCACCCGAGGCAAAGAGGTGCTGAACCCGCTCAATCCCGACGATGTGCGTCTCTATCTCTGCGGGCCGACGGTTTATGACCGCGCCCATCTTGGCAATGCGCGTCCTGTGGTGGTGTTTGATGTGCTCTATCGCCTCTTGCGCCAGGTCTACGGCACCAATCACGTCACCTATGCGCGTAATTTCACTGATGTGGATGACAAGATCAACGCAACCGCGCTGGCCCGGAAGGAAGCGGGCGCGCCGGGCACGTTGGAAGAGCTGGTACAGGAGCGGACCGAAGAAACCATCAGCTGGTATCTGGCTGATATGGCTGAGCTGGGCGCGCTGGAACCGGTTCACATGCCGCGCGCAACCGCCTATATTCCGCAGATGATCGCGATGATCGAAGACTTGATTGCCAAGGGCCATGCCTATGCTGACGGCGCGGGGCATGTGCTGTTCTCGGTCAAGAGCTACAAGGACTACGGCGCGCTATCCGGCCGGTCGGTGGATGACATGATTGCCGGGGCGCGGGTCGAAGTGGCGGATAACAAACGCGATCCAATGGATTTCGTGCTGTGGAAGCCCTCCACCGATGAGTTGCCGGGCTGGGACAGCCCCTGGGGCCGGGGTCGTCCGGGGTGGCATATCGAATGCTCCGCCATGAGCCATGAGCTGTTTGGTGATAGCTTCGACATTCACGGCGGCGGCAATGACCTGATGTTCCCGCATCACGAGAATGAAATTGCGCAAAGCTGCTGTGCCCATCCGGAAGGCGATTTTGCAAAAATCTGGCTGCACAATGAGATGCTGCAAGTCGAAGGCAAGAAGATGTCCAAGTCTCTGGGCAACTTTTTCACCGTGCGCGACCTCTTGGATCAGGGCTATCCGGGGGAGGTCATTCGCTTTGTGTTCCTGCAAACGCATTACCGCAAACCGATGGATTGGACCGACAAAAAGGCGGAGGAAGCAAGGCAAACACTAGCGAAGTTCTATTCTGTATTGATGGTGCCGGGTGAGTACGCGAAACCGGGATCTCGTGGTGTATATCTCAATACGGATGTCTATCAGCCTGATGAAAAGATAGTTGAGGCAATCGCAGACGATCTCAATACGTCCAAGGCAATTTCAAGACTGCATAAGCTATACAAAGAAGAGCGTTACCAGCTTCTAATTGGTTCGATGGTATTCCTTGGCCTGTTGAATGAAGAGACCGACATTGACCACCTTTCAAGACCAGAAGGTTCTTCCTATTCGGCTTGGACGGGCAACCTAGGACAATATGTGTCGATCTTAGAAGATGCTCGTAAGTCTGCGATGGAAAAGAAAGATTTTTCTGAAGTAGATCGCATTAAGGCCCTTCTTATCGATGCCGGCATCGAAGTTCGCATGTCAAAAGCTGGCGTTGAGCTGGTGCCGGGCCCGTCGTTTGATGCCAGCAAATTGGACGCGATCTAGCACCACAACACATCGCGGCCCTCTGAGGGGAGGGCCACCCTCATTTGCCAAGCCATAAGGCCAGCCATGACCAAAGAACGTCTTTATCTCTATGACACCACGCTGCGCGATGGGCAGCAGACCCAGGGTGTGCAGTTCTCGACCACCGAGAAGGTGCAGATTGCCACGGCGCTGGACGGGCTGGGGGTAGACTATATCGAAGGGGGCTGGCCCGGCGCCAATCCGACTGACAGCGGGTTCTTTGATGCGGCCCCGCAGACGCGCGCAACCATGACCGCTTTTGGCATGACCAAACGGGCCGGACGGTCGGCGGAAAACGACGATGTTCTCGCGGCGGTCATGAATGCAAACACCGGGGCGGTCTGTCTGGTGGGCAAAAGCCATGACTATCACGTGACCCATGCGCTGGGGATCACGCTTGAGGAGAACCTCGATAATATCCGCGCCTCCATCGCGCATCTTGTGGCGCAGGGGCGCGAGGCGCTGTTTGACGCCGAACATTTCTTTGACGGTTACAAGGATAACCCGGACTACGCGCTGGCGGCATGCGGTGCCGCGCTTGAGGCGGGCGCGCGCTGGGTGGTGCTGTGCGATACCAATGGTGGCACCTTGCCGGGTGACGTCGGGCGGATCGTGGCGGAGGTGATTGCGGCGGGGCTGCCGGGGGATCATTTGGGCATTCACACCCATAACGACACCGAAAACGCGGTGGCCTGTTCGCTGGCCGCGGTGGATGCAGGTGCGCGGCAGATCCAGGGAACGCTGAACGGGCTGGGGGAGCGCTGCGGCAATGCCAATCTGACCACGCTGATCCCGACGTTGCTGTTGAAACAGCCCTATGCGGACCAGTTTGACATCGGTATCAGTCGAGAGGGGTTGAGCACGCTGACAGCACTCAGCCGGATGCTGGATGAGATCCTGAACCGGGTACCGACGAAACAGGCCGCTTATGTTGGAGCCTCCGCCTTTGCCCATAAGGCCGGGCTGCATGCCAGCGCGATCCTGAAGGATCCGAGCACCTACGAGCATATTGACCCGGCATTGGTGGGCAATGCGCGTATCATTCCGATGTCCAATCAGGCCGGGCAGTCCAATCTGCGCCGCCGCCTGTCGGAGGCCGGTCTGCGCGTGGAGAAGGGCGATCCGGCACTGGCGCGTATTCTGGAACGGATCAAGACCCGTGAGGCCGAGGGCTATTCCTATGACACCGCGCAGGCCTCGTTCGAGATCCTGGCCCGTGAGGAGCTGGGGCAGCTTCCAAGCTTCTTTGAGGTGAAGCGCTACAAGGTCACGGTGGAGCGGCGCAAGAACAAGTATGACCGGATGGTCTCCCTCTCTGAGGCGGTTGTGGTCGTCAAGGTGGATGGCCAAAAGCTGCTGTCGGTGAGTGAATCGCTGGACGAGACCGGTAGCGACCGGGGGCCGGTGAACGCGCTGGCTAAGGCGCTGACGAAGGATCTGGGCCAGTACTCCAAGGCGCTGGATGATATGCGGTTGGTCGATTTCAAGGTGCGCATCACCCAAGGCGGGACCGAGGCTGTGACCCGCGTCATTATCGACAGCGAAGATGGCAAGGGCCGACGCTGGTCCACCGTTGGCGTCAGCGCCAACATAATCGATGCGTCGTTTGAGGCGCTGCTGGATGCGATCCGCTGGAAACTGTTGCGCGATACCGATGCGGCGGGTGGTGCGGTCTGATGATCCCGTTTGATGATGATCTGACCGCCTGCGCCGATCTGGTGCAGAAAGGCGATCCTGACCGTTTTGCCACGGTGATGGCGGTGCCGGTCGAGGCACGTGCGCCGCTGTTTGCGATCTATGCGTTTAATCTGGAATTGGCACGCGCGCCTTGGGCCTCGACCGAGGCGATGATTGCGGAGATGCGTGTCCAGTGGTGGCGTGATGTCGGGGAGGAAATCGCCGCAGGCGGCTCGGTGCGTCGGCATTTTGTGACAACACCGCTGGCCAAGGTCCTGACGCCAGAGCTGGCGGGGCATATTGATGCCATGGCAGAGGCGCGCCGCTGGGATATCTACCGTGACCCGTTTGAAGATGAGGCGGCGCTGGCCGATCACATCGATAAGACGACCGGGTCGCTCATGTGGATGGCCGCCGCAACACTGGGCGCATCGGACGAGGCGCTGGTGCGCCGGTTCGCTTATGGGGTCGGGGTTGCCAATTGGCTGCGTGCGATTCCCAAATTGGTTGCAGAGAAGCGTATTCCCCTGCTGGACGGCACGCCGTCAGGCATAAGTGCGCTGGCAAAAACCGGGCTGGAGGCGCTTAAGGAGGCGCGCGGGCAACGCGCCAAACTCACCAAATCCGCGCTGCCGGCGCTGCTTCCCGGCTGGCAGGCCGCTGCGATCCTGCGGCAGGCCGTGGCAGAACCGCAGCGCGTGGCCGAGGGCACATTGGGCACCAGCGAGTTTCGCCGCCGCGCCAGCCTGATCTACCGGGTGTCAACCGGACGCTGGTAATGGGCTCAGGCCTCCAGATGAAAAAGACGCCTGCGGTTTTCCGTCAGGCGTCTTTTTTTGTCGGTTTATCATCGCGCGCCAGAGTGTGCGCTCAGGCCTTGCGCAGAGCCCGCGGCTTCAGCATCAGCCACAGCAAAGCTCCGCCTGCCAGCACCAGGAAAGGTGCCATGGCCATGTTCACAGCGGTCCAGCCTTCGACCGCACTGCCGCCGGAACAGTTCATCAGACCACCAGAGGCGAGCGAGGCAAAGGTCACGCCGCCAAACACCAAAAGGTCGTTCAACCCCTGCATCCGGCCGCGCTCATAGCTCTCATGCGCGCCCGCCAACATGGTGGTTGCACCGATGAAGCCAAAGTTCCAGCCAATGCCCAGCAGAACCAGCGCGACAAAGAAATTCTCCAGATCAACGCCTTGCAGCGCGACAGCCCCGGCTGCAGCAAGGATCACAAGGCCAGCGCCGACAATCTTTTCCACGCCAAACCGCGCGATCAGATGACCGGTAAAGAAGGACGGCACATACATTGCCAGCACGTGGGCGGTCACCACATCGGCGGCGCTGCCTTCGCTAAAGCCACAGCCAACAACCGCCAGCGGGGTTGAGGTCATCACCAGGTTCATCAGCGCGTAGGACACCATGGCGCAGATCACCGCCACGGCGATGGTGGGCGTGCGCAGCAGCTCCAGACGGCTGCGTCCCTTGGGGGCGTCTTCGCTGGGGACAGGAGGTTTGGGGATTTTGAGGAACAAGAACAGGATTGCGCCCAGGACGTTCACTGCAACCACGGCCATATAAGTGCCGAGGAAGGGGATCACAAAGGCCTGGCTGGTCGCCTTGACGATTTGCGGGCCAATGATGGCCGAGAGCAACCCGCCCGCCATCACATAAGAAATCGCCTTGGGCCGAAACGCATCGGACGCCGTGTCCGTTGCGGCAAAGCGGTAGAAGCCCTGCGCGCTCATATAGATACCGGTGAGGAAGCTGCCCAGCAGGAAGATGGGAAAAGAGCCAAGGTAAAGCCCATATGCTCCAATGACACCGCCAAATGTGCCGCCAGCGGCGCCCACAAAGAAGCCCGCCTTGCGCCCGTACCGCTGCATGATCGCGGAGATCGGCGTGGCCGCCAGCATGGAACCTGCGACGATCAGCGAAATCGGCAGCGTCGCGAAACAGGCATTGCTGGCAAGCGATTGACCTGCGAGACCACCAATGGTGAAAATCATCGGCATCTGCGCACCCAGAAAGGCCTGCGCAAGCACGAGAATGACAACATTGCGTTTGGCGATGCGGTCGTCGGGGAGGGGGAGGCTGTCAGTCATGACAGATGCGTATCCCTGAATATCCGACAGGGCAAGATTGATGCTGCATCAGTGCGCTATGCGCGCGAAAAAGACGCAAGGAGAGGCCACATATGACAGGATCGAAAAATCCGGATGCGGTGGGGGTGGCCAACGTCGGGCGGATCATCACCAGTGACGCCTGCGTGCGCGAAGGCGCCGCGTGGCTGGCCGATCAGGATCCACGGTTTGCCGCCGCAATCGACCTCTGCGGACCGTTGCCCTTGCGCCGCAAACCCGAGGGATTTGGCGAACTGCTGAGCGCGATTGTCAGCCAGCAGGTCAGCGTGGCTTCGGCCAATGCGATCTGGGGGCGGATGGTTGAGGCCGGGCTGGATACAGCACCGCAGGTAGCAGCGGCCAGCGAGGAGGATCTGCGGGCCGTCGGTCTCAGCCGTCAGAAAATTCGTTATGCCCATGCGCTGGCCGCGGCCGCCATTGATTTTGACGCCCTGCGCCAGCTCCCGGATGCGGAGGTGATTGCGACCCTGACGCAAGTGTCGGGCATTGGCACCTGGACGGCGGAAATCTACGCGATGTTCTCGCTTGGGCGGGCGGATGTCTTTGCCCATGGCGATCTGGCGCTGCAAGAAGGGGCACGGATCCTGCTGGATCTGCCGGAGCGGCCGAAACCCGCCGCGATGCGCCGCATCGCTGAGGACTGGTCGCCGTGGCGGTCGGTTGCGGCGCGCGTGCTCTGGGCCTATTACCGGGTGGCAAAGGACAGGGAAGGGATCCGATGACACGAGTTTTGAAAGCCGAGCGCAAGGCGCCCTTGTCGGGGCAGACCCGATCCGTGGTGGTGTTCCTGCATGGCTATGGGGCCAATGGGGCCGATCTGCTGGGGCTGGCTGACCCCTTGGCCGAACATCTGCCCGACACCTTGTTTGTGGCACCGGATGCCCCGGAAAGCTGTGCAGGCGCGCCTTTTGGCTTCCAGTGGTTTCCGATCCCCTGGATCGACGGCTCCTCGGAAGAGGAATCCATGCGCGGGATGATGGCCTCCATCGAGGATCTGAACGCCTTTCTGGATGCGCTGATGGTGGATGAGGACGTGCTGCCCGAGCAGGTGGTGCTCTTTGGATTCTCGCAAGGCACAATGATGAGCCTGCATGTGGCCCCCCGCCGCGAGGATGCGGTGGCGGGGATCGTCGCTTTCTCTGGTCGCCTGCTGTCGCCGGAAACGCTGAAGGATGAAGTTATCTCAAAAATGCCGGTGCTGCTGGTGCATGGCGACGCTGACGATGTGGTGCCGCCACAATCGCTGCCCGAAGCTGCCGAGGCGCTGGGAGAGGCCGGGTTCCAGGATGTCTTTGCCCATATCATGAAGGGCACAGGCCACGGCATTGCCCCCGATGGGTTGAGCGTGGCGCTGGCCTTCATGCGGGACAAGCTGAGCCTCTGAGCGCTGAAAGCCGTAGTTGAAGCGCAAAGCCGCGTAAGGATCAGCCCTTGCGCGGCTTTCTTGGTTTTCGCGGCTTTGCTCTCGCGTTCGGTTCCGGGCGACCGGGCGTTGACGCGGCAGCCTTGCGCCGGGCGATGGCCTGTCGATTTGGCGCGGGTTTTGGTTTCGGCGGTCCGGGAATAGACGGCACCTCCAGATCCTCCCAACTGCCGGGGGACAAGCCATCAAGCGTCCAGATCCCAATCGCAGCCCGGATCAGGCGCAATGTCGGGTGACCCACAGCAGCCGTCATCCGCCGCACCTGACGGTTACGGCCCTCGCGGATGGTCAGCGCGATCCAGCTATCAGGGACGGACTTGCGCACACGGATAGGCGGGTTGCGTGCCCAGATCCCGTCGGGTTCCTCCATCAATGCTGCTTTCGCCGGGCGGGTCAGCCCGTCCTTGAGCTCCACGCCGTCGGCCAGCGCCTGAATAGCCGCAGCATCCGGCGTGCCCTCAACCTGCACCCAATAGGTTTTTGGCATTTTATGCTGAGGGTCCGAGATCCACGCCTGCAAGCGCCCGTGATCGGTCAGCAGCATCAGCCCCTCGCTGTCACGATCCAGCCGCCCCGCAGGGTAAACTCCCGGCAGATCAATCCAGTCGCTCAGCGTTGCGCGCGGACTGCTTTCGCTGCCACGGTCGGTGAACTGCGGCAAGACGTCATAGGGTTTGTTGAAGCGGATCAATCTGGTCATCAGCCTGCAATAGGCAGCACTCCGCTGAGTGGCAAGGGGCGCGCGCGCCTCCGGCTAGGTTTGTCCCGACACGCATCAGCGTCTGGTCGTCATGTGGCTGTCACGGAAACATCCTAGTGGTTGATCTGAGAGCTGGTCCCTGACCTTGTCATAATCATTGATAATGGGGGCTTGCCAGTTGCAGGACACGATATATAGTTAATTCAAAGCAGGGGCGGGTTCCCCGCTCTGGTGTCGAAACGCAGGCAGACAGGGCGGTAGAGCCGTTGCAGAACATGCAGATCCAACAGCAACAGATTTCAGCAGATAGTGGGTATCGCCGTGCAGCCGTTGCCCATGGTCAGCCTGCGATCAGCGGCAGCAAGGGAATGCGCCCGCTGATTGGTCTGCGAATACCTGTCTGGCCGCATCGAAGCCCTCTGTCGGTTCGCCCGCAGACTGCTGATATTCATATGACTGATCCAAAGACAAGCGCGTGCACTCCACGCGCTTTTGTTTTGTCTGAAACCACTGCTGTGTCGGCCCGTACGCGGGGGCAGGGCGGTGGTCAGTGGCCGGGACCTTGGCGCAGGTCCGGGCCATTGAAACGAGGAGGTGCAGTATGACCGTCGCCGTTGGTAATCTCAGAACTTTGATTCTGAACGCAGATATGCAGCCGCTCAGCTGGGCGCCGCTGTCTGTCTGCAATTGGCAGGATGCGTTTGTTGCCGTCCATCAGGAACGGGTCATACAGGTCAAGACCTATGATGATGTCGCGGTGCATTCGGCCTCGGACACCTTCGAAGTGCCTGCTGTTGTTGCGCTCAAACGCTATCGCAAGCGCAAGAAGGTGGCCTTCACCCGGTACAATGTGTTTTTGCGTGATGAGTTCTGCTGCCAGTATTGCGGCAAGCGGTTTGCCGCCAAGGATCTGACATTTGACCATGTGATCCCCCGCAGCAAAGGTGGTGCATCCTCCTGGACCAATATCGTCGCCTGTTGCAGTGCTGATAATCTGCGTAAGGGCAATCTGAAACCACAGCAGGTGGGGTTGAAACTCCGTCGTCAACCCTTCGCCCCAAGCCCACATGAACTGGACGCGATTGCCCGGCGCCTGCCACGCCCCAAACCGGAACTGCACCAGACTTGGATGGATTTCCTTTATTGGGACAGTGAATTGGACAGCTGATCGCACCCTGAAAGAGCTATGAAAAAGGCCCCGATCAGCAGCGCTGTCGGGGCCTTTTGGTATCTACCTTCGGGGGGATCAGCCCTTGGCGCGTTGCACCATGCCAAAGAGATCGCGCGGATCGTCAGGGTCGGCCAACATATCCAGTTCGAGGAAGAAATCGGTGTCCTTGATCCGGTCGCGGATGTAACGCAGGGCCGAGAAATCCTCGATCGCGAAACCGACGCTGTCGAATAGGGTGATCTGCTTGTCATCGCGGCGACCGGGTTTCTGCCCCAGGATCACCTGCCACAGCTCGGTAACCTCAAAATCCTCAGGCATCTGCTGGATTTCCCCCTCAACCCGAGTCTGGGGCGGGAATTCCACAAATACGTCAGAGCGGGACAGGATGCCCGGCGCAAGCTCCGTCTTGCCTGGGCAGTCACCGCCGATGGCGTTGATGTGAACACCGCTGCCGACCATGTTGTCGGTCAGGATCGTGGCATATTGCTTGTCTGCGGTGCAGGTGGTCAGGATCTGCGCGCCCTCAATCGCCTCTTCCGGCGTTTTGCAGGCCACAACCTCCAGCCCACTGTTTTTCAGGTTTGCCGCGCATTTCGCGGTAGCGGCCGGATCAACATCATAAAGACGCACGGATTTCAGCCCGCAGATCGCCTGCATTGCGAGCGACTGGAACTCCGACTGGGCGCCGTTACCGATCATGGCCATGGTCGTCGCGCCCTTGGGCGCAAGGTGTTTTGCCACCATGGCGGAGGTCGCTGCCGTGCGCAGCGCGGTCAGAATGGTCATCTCTGTCAGCAGTACGGGATAGCCAGTATAAACATCCGCAAGCAGGCCAAAAGCGGTGACAGTTTGCAGCCCCTCAGAGGTGTTCTTCGGATGGCCGTTCACGTATTTGAAGCCATAAGCCTCGCCATCGGAGGTGGGCATCAGTTCGATCACACCGACGTCGGAATGGCTGGCCACGCGCGGTGTCTTGTCAAACAGCTCCCAGCGTTTGAAATCCTCTTCGATATAGGCGGCGAGATCCTTCATCACCGTGTCGATCCCGACATGATGAATGAGGCGCATCATATTGTCGACGCTAACAAAAGGCACAAGCGCCTTGTCCGAGGGTTGGGTCATGACTGGGTCCTTTCACGGGGGCTGAGGTGGATGGCTGCCAGCATGCAGCGCACCGACCCGCCAGCGGTTTCGATAGTGGGAATGGAGAGCGGCAGCAGGGTCGCGCTGCGCTCAATTACAGCGATTTGGTCGGCGCGCAGCACATCGACGGCACGCGACGACAGCGCCAGCAAGCGGTTGTGCCCGGTCAGCTCCAGCGCGTTGCCGGCAAATCCGGCAATCTGCTCGGGCGTAAGATCAATCACCCGGCGTCCGGTTTCCTCCAGCCGCGCGGCAACTTCGGCCCGGCGCGTTGGATCGGTGATCATATCAAGACAGATCAGCGCATAGTCCGTGCCAATTCCCATCAGCACGTTGGTGTGATAGACATCGCGTCCCTGCGCATCCCGTGCTTCAAATACCATAGGTTCAAAGTTGAAATGGGTGCAGAAACGTTCCAGCAGCACCGGATCGGCACGGTTGGATTTCACGGTGTAGGCAATGCGCCCGATATGATCGAGCACCATGGCACCGGTACCTTCCAGCGCCAGCCCGTCCTGTTCCAACCCGGAATAGTCGATCACATCCTGAACGCGGTAATCCCGCTTTAGCAGTTCAATCACATCCCAGCGGCGTTCCTTGCGCCGGTTGGCCGCATACATGGGGTAGACCGCAACATGGCCGCCGGCATGGGTCGAGAACCAGTTGTTCGGAAACACGCTGTCTGGGGTTTCCGTGCCAGTGTCGTCAAACACATGGACGCTCACACCCGCACCGCGCAGCGCTGTAACCGCTCCGTCGAATTCGGCCAGCGCCTGCGCAGAGGTCACATCCGCCGTGTCATCCGCAAGGGTTTGAAACGCATTGTCGTCGCGCGTCTCCGGGTTGGAGCAAAAGTGGTGCGGACGGATCATCACCACCGCACCGGGGGCTTGAAGCTGGCTCATTGATAGCTCCGTGTCGGGCGGTCAAAGACACGACGCCCAAGGGCCGAGGCGCAGAGATCCACCATCAGATGGGCCGTGCGGCCGCGCTCATCCAGAAACGGGTTCAGCTCTACCAGATCCAAAGAGGTCATCAGCCCGGAATCATGCAGCATTTCGCACACCAGATGCCCTTCGCGCACTGTGGCGCCGCCGGGCACGGTGGTGCCGACCGCAGGGGCCACAGACGGGTCCAGAAAATCAACATCCAGCGAAACATGCAGCATTCCGTTGGCGTCCTTGACCCGCTGAAGGAAGGCAGAAAGCGGACCGGCAATGCCATTTTCGTCGATATCACGCATGTCGTGACGGTGAATATCGCTGGCCTCAAGCGCGAGGCGTTCCGGGGTATCAACCGAGCGCAGGCCGATCATGCAGACATTCTCCTGCGGGACCGGGTTGGCCACCTCAGGAAAGCCTGCAAAATCCGGACGCCCGGTGAAATAGCCCACTGGTGTGCCGTGCAGGTTACCGCTGTCGGAGGTTGCCGGGGTGTGAAAATCGGTATGCGCATCGAGCCACAGCACAAATTGCGGGCGGCCTTCTTTGGCGGCGTGGTTGGCCACGCCAACAACCGAGCCCAGGGACAGTGAATGGTCGCCACCAAGAAAGATCGGCAGCCCCTCTGTCATCGCTTCTTCGGCGGCGCGGATCAGGCGATTGGTCCAGCCGATGGTTTCATTGCGGGCAAAGACCAGACCGTCGTTGGTATCGCGTTCATGGGTCGCAGGCCGCAGATTGCCCTGATCGACCACCTTGTGACCCAGACTTTCGATTGCGCGCCCCAGACCGGCGGTGCGATAGGCATCCGGCCCCATCAGGCATCCGGCGCGCCGCTTGCCGCTGTCCACGGGGGCGCCGATCAGAATACAGGTCTTGGATGTCACGCGCATATCTCCTCTGCGAACTGTGGTTACCCTTAGAAACCTCCGATTTGAGGTGGATTCCAGCGATCAAATCGCCCATATAGTAGGGCAAATCATCAAGACGGAGGTCAAATTGGACAAAACGGATGAGCGCCTGATTGCTGCGCTACGTCATAATGCACGCGCCTCCCTGTCGGATCTGGCGTTGCAGCTGAACCTGTCGCGGACCACCGTCCGGGCCCGGATTGAACGCTTGCAGAGCAAGGGGGATATCCTTGGGTTTTCAGTTGTTCTGAAGGAAGATGTGCTGCGCGATCCGGTCCGTGGCCTGATGATGATCGGCATCGAGGGACGCGGTACCAGCCGCATCACGCGGCAGCTTCAGGGCCTGCCGGAAGTGCGGGCGATCCACACCACGAACGGGCGCTGGGATCTGATTGTGGAACTGGGCACCGAAACGCTGGAGACGCTGGATGCCGCTCTTGCCAAAATCCGCACATTCGAAGGGGTGGTGAGCAGCGAAACCAACCTCCTTCTTGCCACGAAAAAGGACAGCTGAGCCGAGCGGTGACACGCCCGGCCCGATGGAGGCGTCAGATCCGGTTCTTGCGCATGTGATTGGCCGCAGCAATCCAGAGCACGGCCAGAAACAGCGATGCAATCGCATTCCAGCTGGCCATTGAGAGGCTGAACCACTCCCAGGGAACGTCGTCGCAGCGCACCAGCGGTGCAGACATGATCTGCTGCATCAGATCTTCGGAGCTGAGGTTGCCAATCGGGCCGGAGGTGCAGGAATTCGGGCCTTCCCACCAGCCACGCTCAACCCCGGTGTGATAAGCGCCGATCCCCGCCGTGGTCAGCGCAGCAAGCGCACCGAGATAGGGCAGCATCACCATTGGGACCATCAGCGCCAACATGCCGATCGCCACAGCTGCGCCATGCGGATACCGTTGCCAGATGCACAGCTTACACGGTGCCATCTCACCAAGATACTGAAATCCGAAGGCCCCAAGCAGCAGCGCAGCTGAGCCGGCGGTGGCAATAAGGATGAGAAATCGGCTCATGTTTACAAGACCTTCAGTGCGAAAAATCCGCCAAACAACAACACGACAAACACCGTAAAGACAAGCCCCAGACGCCGCTCGATAAAGTTGCGGATGGGCGCGCCGAATTGCCACAAAAGCCCCGCAACCACGAAAAACCGCAGCGCACGGGCCAGAATGGAGGTCGCAACGAAGGTTGCAAGCGGCATGCCGGTCCAGCCTGACATTATCGTGATGACCTTGTAGGGGAAGGGGGTGATGCCTGCGATCAGCACCGCCCAGAACCCAAAGTCGTTGAACCGCGTGTTGAAGTCCGCCATCGCGTCGGCTTTGCCCATGGCTGCGAGCACCGGCTGGCCGATACTGTCGTAGAAAAACGCGCCAATGGCGTAGCCTAGCAGGCCACCGGCGACTGAAGCGACCAGCGCGACCAACGCAATCAGCCAAGCCCGCGATGGGCGTGCGAGGATCATCGGGATCATCAGAACATCGGGCGGGATCGGAAAAACCGAGCTTTCGACAAAGGCGACGCCAGCCAGCCACCACAGGGCCTTGGGGTGATCGGCCAGAGCCATGGTTCGGTCATATAGCGCGCGCAACATCCTCGGGGCTCTCCTTGGCAATCCGATGAGAGCGGTGCCACGTGGGAGCGGGCGGGTCAACCGCCATGGCCCCCGGGGGGCCCAAACCCCGCTCAGACCACGGGTGCATTTTTCACCCCTTTGAAGGCGATTTGCCTATGGACCTCCGCGACCGCCTTGGGTAGGAACAAGCCAGAGGCCCAAGTGGCGGAATGGTAGACGCAGGGGATTCAAAATCCCCCGCCTTTGCGGGCGTGCCGGTTCGAGTCCGGCCTTGGGTACCAAGGGTTTCAAGGGGCTGTGCGACGATATCGCGCGGCCCCTTATTATTTTGACAGCCGCGTGCGAGCACCCTAGCTGCGCAACGGCCCCCGCCGCCAATCAACTTCGGCAGCTTGCGACAGCATGAGTGTCGGCGGCGGCGCCGGGGAGCGCTTTTCCTGCAATCGCGCCGTCGCGTATGGGTCAGTAGCTGGGCGAGAAAGGGCGCGCCTCGCGGGCGGGCCATGGGCTGGCTGCGATGGCGTCTTTCAGGGCTTGGTAGATTTTCGGGTCGATGGTCGTGCCTTGCATGTCGTCCATGGCCGCAAATGCCTTCTCCAGCGGCAAGGCCGAGCGATAGGGGCGATCCGCCGTCATCGCGTCAAAAATGTCGGCGACAGTGAGGATGCGCATTTCGACGGTCAGATCCGCCGCCCCGAGGCCGTGAGGATAGCCGGTTCCGTCCAGCCGTTCGTGATGCGCCGCCACCACGTCCGCGACATCTTCGAAAACTGATATCCGGCGCAATATGTCGTGGCCCAGAACCGGGTGCAGTTTTACCCGCTCCATGTCCTGATCACTCAGACGGCCGGGTTTGTCCAGGATCGCGTTGGAGACGCCCAGCTTGCCCAGATCATGCAGAAGCCCGGCACGGACCATCCAGCGCCGATGCGGCAGGTCAAAGCCGAGCGCCTCGCAAATCATATCCGTGTAATGCGCGACCCGTTCGGAGTGGCCATATGTGTAAGGGCTTTTGGCGTCGATCACCTTTGAAAATGCGTACGAAATCTCATCCAGATAGTCATCGTCAACCGGCATGCTCACCTGTGCTGCGCGATCTGCGAACACGCTGGCCTCCAGCCTGTTGCTGGTCAGTGTGTCATAGAATCCCGGCGCGCGGATCACGCGGGTAAAGACCGGCACCAACTCTGGATCGAACCAGCTGCCTGCACGGGTTTCCAGTTCATCTGCCGCGGCGCCGGAACCGAGTTGCAGCGTGAATACATCGGTGACCTGCGCCATCAGCGCGATACGGGAGAACAGCGGAATTTCCTCCCGGCTGATCCCGGCTGGATGTCCGCCGCCATCCCAATGTTCGTCCAACGCCGCAATTCCATCGGCTACCTGTTCCGAGAAGCGCATGAGCCGGGCGATTTCTGCGCCCCTGTCACAACGGGTCTGGATCAGTTCGGTCGCGAGGCTGCCGCTGCGACCAATCACGCCGGTGACGGTTTTCAGCCGCTTCAGACGGCTGTCCCCCTGACCGGTGTGGCGCAGTACGAAATCCAGCTTTTGCCGCGTTGTGCCGTCGACAAATTTGAAGTTGCGCTTAAAAGTGAGGTCATCGGTGCGGTAGAGCGCGCAGATCCGGGCCGCGTTGGAGCTGCATCCCAGATCCTTGAGCAGAAGTGTGAAATATAGATCGGCGCGATCCTGCTGCGACAGATGCAGATAATCTGCCACCTGCATGCCAATCCAGCAGCAGCGGACGCAATGCCCCTCTGGCTGCCCTTCGGTGAGATCCAGCGCATGGCTGAGTGCGCCCAGCAGCTCGCCCAGCTGGATGGTCTGACCACCAACCCGTGAATAGGTCACATCATGCAGCACGCCCGTGGAGGCGGCCGCAAAACCGGGGCCCGGATCCGGTCCGGGCAGCGAATAGGGGGTCGGAGTGGCCACCATGGCGCGCATCCTTCTTCAAACGCGCGCCCAGCTTACTATCGTGGCCTTAATCTCAGGTTACTGCGGCGCCCGGCCGTCCAGCGGACATCGGCACTGGTATTGGCCAAGCCCCAGGCTCCGGGTCAGGCGACACGGTTTGCCGAGGCTTCAAGCAGCGTCTTGGTATAGGGATGCTGTGTTTCACCGCTGCGCATCGCGTCGATGCTGAGCACCTCGACGATCTCGCCATGCTGCATCACGGCCGCCTGATCGCACATATGCGCCACCACCGCGAGATCATGAGAAACCATCACAAAGGTCAGCCCATGCTCGGAGCGCAAATCACTGAGAAGGTTCAGGATTTCCGCCTGAACTGACACATCCAGCGCCGAGGTCGGCTCATCCAGCAGTAGGATATCCGGCTGTGGCGCCAGGGCGCGGGCAATGGCAACGCGCTGGCGTTGGCCACCCGACAGCTGATGCGGATAACGAAAGCGGAAGGCGGGGCCGAGGCCGACGTCTTTCAACAGTTGATCGACCCGATCGTCGATATCTCGAAACCCGTGCAGGTGTAGCGTTTCTGACAGCACCTGATCCACCGACTGGCGCGGATGGAGCGAGGCATAGGGATCCTGAAACACCATCTGCACAGTCTTGTAGAACTCCCGGTCGCGGGTGGGACCAAGCCGCGTGCCCTCGACGAAAATCTCGCCGTTCCATTGCGGCGCCAATCCGGTGATGGCTTTCAAGATAGTGGATTTTCCTGATCCACTCTCCCCGACAAGCCCAAAACTGGCGCCGGTTTCAACGCTGAGAGAGGCTGCTTTGACGGCGTGAACCAGCGCGTGGCGTTCGCCGAAATAGACGTTGAGATTGTTGATGTCCAAGGCGGTTGTCATCACCGTCCCTCCACACTGGGGGCGTCACGCCAGGCGGGATCACGTTGCAGCACCTCCAGCCGGGGGCGCGGCGCGTCAAACCGGGGCAGGCTGCCCAATAGCCCCTTGGTATAGGGGTGTTGCGCCTCATGCAGGCGATTGGCGTCGCAGACCTCAACGATGCGGCCCGCGTACATGATCAGCACCCGGTCGCAGAACTGGGACACAAGATTGAGATCATGGCTGATGAAGATCAGCCCCATGCCGCGTTCCTTCACCAACCGGTCCATGATCGACAGCACCTGACCCTGCACCGAGACATCCAGCGCAGAAGTGGGTTCATCCGCAATCAGGATTTCCGGGTTCGGGATCAGCATCATGGCAATCATGATGCGTTGCCCCATGCCGCCCGACATCTCGTGCGGATAGGCGCCCATCACCCGTTCGGGATCCCGGATCGAGACCGCCTCCAGCATCTCAAGCGCTTTCTGGCGGGACTCGGCCTTGCTGGCCTTGGCGTGCAGGCGATGTGCCTCGATCAGCTGATCACCGATTGTTATCACGGGGTTGAGCGAGAATTTCGGGTCCTGCATCACCATGGAGATCTGCTCGCCGCGCACTTTGCGCATCTCGCGTTCAGACTTGGCCAGAAGGTTCTCCCCATGAAGGGAGATGTGATCGGCCTCCACCATGCCCGGTTTTCGGATCAGTTGCAGGATGGCGCGGCCAGTCATGGATTTACCCGAGCCGCTTTCGCCAACAATCCCAAGCCGTTCCCGTCCGAGCGAGAAGGACACACCGCGCACCGCATCAAAGATCCCATTGCGCGTGGGGAACCGCACCCAGAGGTTTTCAACATCCAGAAGCATACTCATGAGGCGCTATCCTTTGGGTCCAGAACATCGCGCAAACCATCACCCAGCAGGTTGAAGGCCAGCGAAACGGCAAAGATGGCAAGTCCGGGCATGGTGGCAACCCACCAGTGATCCAGAATAAACCGACGCCCCTCTGAGATCATCGCG
The DNA here is from genome assembly GCF_003443595.1 of Phaeobacter sp. LSS9. NCBI lineage: Bacteria > Pseudomonadati > Pseudomonadota > Alphaproteobacteria > Rhodobacterales > Roseobacteraceae > Phaeobacter > Phaeobacter sp. LSS9. The sequence continues at coordinate 844,554 of NZ_CP031956.1, read as the reverse complement.
CCCCATTCCGGGCTGGGCGGCTGCGCGCCAAGGCCAAGGAAACCGAGGCCCGCAGCGGCGAGAATGATGCCTGCCATATCCAGTGTCACGCGCACGATCAGCGAGGACACACAGAGCGGCCAGATATGCTTGATAATGATCCGCAGCGGACCTGCGCCTTGCAGTCGAATGGCGCTGATATAGTCAGAGGACCGGATGGTCAGCGTCTCTGCCCGCGCCATCCGCGCATAAGGTGGCCATGCGGTGAGCGAGATCGCCAGCACCGCGTTTTCTATCCCGGCGCCAAGGGCGGCAACAAAGGCCAGCGCCAGAACCAGCCTTGGAAAGGCGAGGAAGATATCGGTGATGCGCATCAGGACGATATCAGCCCAGCCTCCCACATAGCCAGAAACCGTGCCTACCAGCAGCCCCGCAACAGGCGCAATCAGCGCCACCAGGGCAACGATATAAAGCGTGATGCGGGCGCCATAGATAAGGCGGCTGAGGATGTCGCGGCCAAGGGAGTCGGTGCCCAGAATATGCCCTTCACTGCCTAGGGGCTGCAGGCGGTTGGCAAGGTTCTGCACAAACGGGTCATGGGGGGCCAACAGCGGTGCCAGCAGTGCAATGGAGATCAGCAGGATCAAGATAGCAAGCCCCACCATCGCCATATGGTTCTGACGCAGCGACAGCCAGCCCTGATAAAGGGCGGCCAGCCGCGCCTGACGCCGCGATGTGGGGGTATCGGTCAACAGCCAGGCCCGCAGGCCCTGCTTTGAGGCCGGGGTGTGCGACGACATGCTCATTTCGACCTCGGATCAAAAACTTTGTAGAGAAGGTCGGAAAAGATGTTGAGGCAGATGAACACCAGACCAACAACAACTGTGCCGCCCAGCACCGCATTCATATCCGCCGACAAAAGCGCGGTCGTGATATAGCTGCCAATTCCCGGCCAGGAAAAGATAATCTCGGTCAGGACCGACCCCTCAAGCAGGTTGGCATAGCTCAGCGCGATCACGGTGATCAGCTGCACGCGGATGTTGCGAAACGCATGGGTCCAGATCACCGCCCATTCGCTCATGCCTTTCACGCGGGCCGTGGTGACATATTCTGCGGAGAGTTGTTCCAGCATGAACGACCGTGTCATGCGGCTGATATAGGCAAGGCTGTAGTATCCAAGCAGAGAGGCGGGCAGCACGATATGTGAAAACGCATCGCGAAGGGCCCCCCAATCCCCGGCGATCAGCGAGTCGATCAGGATCATCCCCGTGACAGAGGGGATCATGTCCTCGTAGAAGATCCCCTGCCGACCCGGTCCGCCAACCCAACCCAGAATTCCGTAGAACAGCAACAACCCCATCAGGCCCAGCCAGAAGATGGGCATGGAATAGCCAACCAGCGCGATGACGCGGGCAATCTGGTCAATCCAGCTGCCGCGACGCACCGCAGCGATGACCCCCAGTGGTACGCCAAGTATGCAGCCAAAGAGGATGCCGATAGTGGCCAGTTCAAACGTCGCCGGAAACACGCGCGCGATATCGGTGGAAACATCCCGCGCCGTCAGCAGCGAGGTTCCGAAATCGCCCCGCAGGACATCGGTGACATAGTAGAAAAACTGCACCGCAAGCGAGCGATCGAGACCCAGCTCACGGTAGACGGCATTATACTGCTCCTCAGTGGCGCGTTCGCCGACGATGGCCAGCACCGGATCGATGGGCATCACCCGACCGATCAGGAAGGTCACAAACAAGAGGCCCAGCATCGTGACCGCGATGGACGACAGCGTCACCAGCGTGCCGCGCGCCCAAGGGGGGAGGGGCAGCCAGGGCCGCCGCTCCGTTTCTGTTGCGAAATTCGCCATCTTACTTTGTCACATCCCAGTATGCGACTGCGGTGATGGCGCCGCCAAGGCTCAGCCCTTCGACGTTATCGGCCATGCCGGCCTGTTCGATCAGCTGGAACATGACAGCGAAGGGGGCGGTGTCACGGAATTGCGCCTGGATCTCATGATACATCTCCGCGCGTTTCTCTGTGTCGCCTTCGACGACAGCCGCAGACACCTTCTCGGTCAGACCACCTGTGTCCCAGCCGTTGCGCCAGGCCAGAAGACCGGTGGCATTCGCGGCGTCCGAGTTGTCGGGGTTATAGGCAAAGGTGCCCGCATTGGTATGGGGATCAGGATAGTCCGGCCCCCATGCGCCGAGGTAGATATCCAGCTCACGCGCTCGGTACTTACCCAGCACCTGCTTGCCGGTGCCAACCTCAAGGTTCAGCGTGATCCCGGCCTGGGCGAATGTGTTCTGCAGCGACTGGGCAATTTCAAGACGCTCCTGCGCCTCACGCACGCCGACGGTCAGCTCCAGATTTTCGACGCCTGCCTCAGCCAGCAACGCCTTGGCCTTTTCCACGTCGAGCGAGAAGGGATTCTCGTCCACCGCGCCAAGATAGGTTTTGGGCAGGAAGTTCTGATGGCCGACATACCAGTTCTTGAGGAAGCTGTTTTCCATCCCGTCATAGTCGATCAGATACTTCAGCGCCTGACGGACTTGCGGTTTGGACAGTTCCGGATGCTTCTGGTTGAAGGAGACATACATCAGGCGACCGCGCATTTCGCGCAGCACCTCAACGCCGTCAACACCTGCGAGACCATCGACATCCGACGGTGTCAGATCGCGGGCCACATCAATGTCACCACGTTCCAGCATCAGGCGCTGGGTCGCGCTTTCCTGAACATGGCGCACGATCACGCGCTTCATTTCCGGCTCGCCACCGTAGTAGGCCGGGTTGGCGCTCAGGGTGACGCTTTCCTTCGGCTTCCAGCTGGCAAGACTATAGGGGCCGGACCCTGCGGAATTGGTGGTCAGCCAAGTGTTGCCCATATCGCCATCGACTTCATTGGCCATGACCAGTTCTCTGTCGACAATCGCGCCAATGGTGGCCGTCAGACAGTTCAGGACAAAGGACGTCGCGTAGCGCTTGTCAGTGGTGATCGATAGCGTGTTGCCGTCAACCTTGATCGTTTCATCGACGTTCGCAGGCGTGAACCCAAATTGGGTGATGATGAAGGACGGCGTCTTGTTCAGCAGAACCGCGCGTTTCAGCGAGAACGCCGCATCCTCGGCGCGGACCGGGTTGCCGGACTGAAATTTGACACCTTCGCGCATGGTGAAGGTGATGGTGCGGCCATCCTCAGAAACAGTCCAGCTTTCGGCCAGATCCGGCTGGTAGCCGGCGTCCAGATCCGCAGGGTCGAAATTCACCAGTTTGCCGTAGATGTTGCGGATCACGTCTGCGCCTGCAAATTCAAAGCTCTGTGCCGGGTCCAGCGTGGTGATGTCGTCAATGCGGTTGGCAATGACCAGCATATTCGCCGGGGTTTCGGCCATCGTGGCCATCGGGGTGAGGCCAATTGCCAGCCCCAGCGCGGCGGTGCCAAGAAGGGTTTGAATGGTTTTCATCTTTAACTCCCTATCGTGTTTTTAATCTTTGAATACCGCGCTGTTGTCAGCGTCTTTTTGTTGTCTAACCGTGGCCCGTGTTGAGCAAGGGCGGCAGCTTGTCGAATGTCAGGGGTTGTCCCAGGTCGCATCCAGAACCCGGAGCCAATTGTCGTGGCACAGCTTTGTCATCAAGGCATCATTGATCCCATGCTGGCGCAGGGCGGCACGCAGCGCCGGAAGACCCGCCACGGTTTCGATGTCCTTTGGCACCGTGGCGCCATCAAAATCCGAGCCGAAACCGACCCGATCCTCACCCAATTGGGTAACCAAGTGGTCGATATGGTAGAGCATGCGATCAATCGGGGTATCGGCGTCCATGCGGCCATCTTCGCGCAGGAAGGCCACGGCAAAGTTGAGACCAACCATGCCATCGCTGTCACGGATCGCGTGCAGCTGGCGATCAGTCAGGTTGCGGCTGTGGGGGGTCAGGGCGTGGGCATTTGAATGTGTGGCCACCAGCGGCGCGTCACTCAGCTCTGCAACATCCCAGAACCCGGCCTCATTTAGATGTGAAAGATCGATCATCACGCCCAGCTGATTGCAGCGCTGCACCAGCCGTTTGCCATCCGCGGTCAGACCCAGCCCGGTGTCGGGCGAGCCGGGAAAACGGAATGGTACACCGTGACCAAACCGGGTCGGGCGGCTCCAGACCGGGCCGAGAGAGCGCAAGCCCGCCTGATAAAGAACCTCGAGCATATGGAACTCCGGATCAATTGCCTCGGCCCCTTCCATATGCATCACGGCTGCCATCAACCCCGTGGCGAAACAACTCCGGATATCATTGGTGCTGCGGCAGATCTTCAGCGCACCGTCGCGTTCCAGTTGGAGCAGGATCGCCGCCTGAGAGAGCGCGACGGGGGCCGCATCCGGCCAGCTGACCTCATCGGGCAAAGGCAAATCGTAGGCCGTGGCCATCATCTCATCATGGCTGTCGATATCGACCGCGTCGGGTACGTAGATGGCAAAAAAGCCACCGCCAAAGCCACCTTTGCGCGCCTTCACCAGGTCAATCTGGCGTCCGCCGCTGCCCTGAAACCCATCCGCACCCGGTGGAATGTCGCGATTATGCAATCGCAGCAATAGATCGTTGTGGCCGTCGAAAATCAGAGGATCAGTCATTTTGCTTCCTAATTCCCTGATATGAGGTCGTATCTTTTGCGCTAACGCAAGGGAATTTACGCTGGTTTTCGCGATAAGTCAGAGCAACGCCCAAAAAGTAGCGTCTATCCAGCGACATGCAGGACGCGACAGGTCACCCTGTCTGCCAATAGCTCGACCAAGCCGAGAACATGTTCGATTATCGCGCAAATGCGACTCAGGATTTTAGTCCTGCTTCAACCCATAGCCTGCAAATGCCGCCAGCGCGTCGTCGATCTGCGCCGGGCTGAGCAGCTCGGGCGTGCCGATGCTGCGGGCGCGAATGTAGGTTGCTGCCAAATGTTCCAGCTCAGCCATCCGCCACATGGCGCGCGCCAGGGTGTCACCGGTGCAGATGGCGCCATGGTTCGCCATCAGGCACCCCTCGCGGTCCGCCATGGCCGCGATCACATGGGCCGACAGCTCCGAACTGCCAAAAAGCGCATAATCAGCGAGCGGAACATCATGTCCGCCAAACGCCGCCACCATATAATGACAGGCCGGGATCGCCATGTGGTTCACGGCAAGCGCACAGCAATTGACAGGATGGGCATGAACCACGGCCATCGCCTCCGGCTTGGCTGCGAGCAGCGCCTGATGGAACTGCCACTCCGAGGAGGGCGCAGGCTGGCCGTCCCCCGCATCCGGTCCGCGATCCAGCGGCATCCGCACAATCATCTCCGGGGTCATTGCCTTATAGGGGACACCGGATGGGGTGATCAGCATGTCCCCGTCGGCGATCCGCAGCGAGATATTGCCGGATGTGCCCTGATTGATGCCGCTCCTGTTCATCTCCAGACAGGCGTCAATGATCGACTGGCGCAGCGCCGGGCTATCCTCAGGGGCGGAGCTTGGCATGGCAGGTTACCCCGCCTTGCGGATCAGGTCGGGAAACAGAGCCGCCAGCCCCTCGGCAGAGGCATCGCAGATACCGCGTTCGGTGATAAGCCCAGTCACCAGCCGGTTTGGCGTCACGTCAAAGGCGGGATTGCCGCAGGCGGTGCCCTCTGGCGTGACCTGCGCCAGACCGATATCCCCACCATCCAGCACGCCCTGAACATGGCTCACCTCGCGGCTGTCGCGGTCCTCGATCGGGATCTCTGCGACACCGTCCGTGACCGTCCAGTCAATGGTGGGCGAGGGCAGGGCGACATAGAACGGTACCCCGTTGTCACGGGCCGCCAGCGCCTTCAGATAGGTGCCGATCTTGTTGCAGACATCGCCCTGACGGGTGGTGCGATCAGTGCCGGTGATGACCAGATCAACCTGTCCGTGCTGCATCAGATGACCGCCTGCATTGTCCGTAATGTAGCTGTGGCTGATGCCGTGGCTGCCCAGTTCCCAGGCGGTCAGCGCGCCCTGATTGCGGGGGCGGGTTTCATCGACCCAGACATGGATCGGAATTCCGGCATCATGGGCCTGGTACATCGGGCTGGTCGCCGTGCCCCAGTCAACGGTGGCGATCCAGCCGGCGTTGCAATGGGTGAGCAGGCGTACGGGTTCCCCTGCCGGTTTCTTGGCGGCGATATCGCGGATCAATGTCAGACCATAGGCACCGATGCGGCGGTTGATCTCGACGTCCTCATCGGCAATGGCATGGGCAAGCTTCAGCGCCGCTTTTGCACGGTCTTCCTCCGGCAGAGGGATCAGCGTCTCCAGGCAGCGGTTCAGCGCCCAGCGCAGGTTGATCGCGGTGGGACGGGTGGCGTTGAGCTGTTCCCAGGCGGCCTGCAGCGCGCTGTCGGACGGATCCAGCTCCGCTGCCAGCGCCATACCATAGGCCGCGGTCGCTCCGATCAGCGGTGCGCCACGCACCCGCATTTCCACAATGGCCGTAGCGAACTCCTCAAGCGTGGCAATGGGCTGGATGCGAAACTCATGCGGCAACCAGCGCTGATCAATGATCATTAGGACCGATTGATCCTCATCCCACCAAAGCGAACGATAATGCGTGCCGTTGATTTTCACTGCGGGATCCTCCGTTGATGATGGCAGCCACTGGTGTGTTGGCAGCTGAAACCTTGCCGACCGTCCTAACCGATCGACGGCAAAGTGCAATCACCTTGCGGTCTTAGCCACCGCGCAGCCGCTGCATCAGGTAGATTTCATTCTCAGGGGCGAGGGGTTCATCCAGACTGGCCGCAATGATGCGCCCGTCTACCGCCACCGAAACGCCCGCGTCCAGCGCCGGGGTCAGTGCGGGGTAGGCGGCTTTTAGCGCGGCGATCATGGTGCCGGTGGTGCTGGCGGAAACTTCCACCGCGTCTTGCCCCTCGGCAAAGCGGCGCAATCCGGACCAAAGATGCACGGTCAGGCGCGGCACCCCCGCGTCCTGACCCAGATCTTGCGTCTCACCCGTCATCGCGCTGCATCAATCTGCCGTGCCGCGCTGCTGCTCCAATGCAGCCAGAATGCGCGGCGGTGACATCGGCAGCGCATGCAGCCGCACGCCTGCCGCCGCAGAGACGGCATTGGCAATCGCCGCAAGAGGTGGGCAGATGGATGTCTCCCCCACGCCGCGCACACCAAAAGGATGACCGGGGTTGGGCACTTCGACAATCACGGTGTCGATCATCGGCAGATCAGAGGCCACCGGGATCCGGTAGTCGAGGAACACCGCATTCTGCAACCGGCCATCCTCGCCGTAGATGTATTCCTCATTGAGCGCCCAGCCGATACCCTGTGCGGCTCCACCCTGAAACTGCCCCTCCACATAGGTGGGGTGGATCGCCTTTCCCGCGTCCTGAATGACGGTGTAGCGCGTCACGGCGGTTTTGCCGGTTTCCGGGTCAACTTCGGCATCGACGATATGGGTGGCAAAGGAGACACCGGCGCCTTCGGGCGTGGCCTCGAAATGACCCGAGATGGGACCGCCGGTCTGGCCCATGTCGCGGGTGATCTCAGCTAGCGGGATTGGGTCAAAATTGCCCGCATTGGGGCCAGAGGGTACGGCGTGGCCGTCTTCCCATTTGACCGCATCCTCCGGGATGCCCCATTTGGCGGCGGCCCGTTTGCTGAGTTTGACCACAGCGTCCTCCGCTGCCTTGATCGTGGCCAGACCGCTCGCATAGGTCACCCGGCTGCCGTGGGAGACGTCATTGTATCCCAGTGTTGCGGTATCTGCGATGGTGACACGGATACTTTCATAAGGAATGCCCAGAACCTCTGCCGCCATCAGCGCCATGGAGGCACGAGACCCGCCGATATCCGGTGTCCCGACCGAGATCTGACAGGTGCCGTCCTCAGACAGTGACAACGACACCGAGGTCTCGCCCCCATGGTTGAACCAGAACCCGCAGGAGACCCCGCGCCCCTGACCGGGTTTGAGCGGGGCGCTGTAATGTGGGTGGGCTTTGGCGGCTTCCAGCGTTTCGACCAGACCGATGCGTTCGAACTTTGGTCCATAGGAGGCTTTGGTGCCCTCGCGCGCCGCGTTTTTCAGCCGAACTTCGATTGGGTCCAGATCCAGCTTCCGGCACAGCTCGTCAATCACGGATTCCACCGCATAGGCCGCCATGGGCGATCCCGGTGCGCGATAGGCGGCCTGTTTGGGACGGTTGCTGATGACGTCATAGCCGATCTGCTGAACATTCTTCAGATCATAGGGCGCGAAGGCACACATGGCGGTCATATCCGCAGGGGCACCGGGGAAGGCCCCGCCCTGCAGGCGGAAGGTGCCCTGCGCTGCGGTGATGATGCCATCCGTCGTCATGCCGATCTTGATATCCATGGAGGTTGACGCCGTGGGACCTGTGGCGCGAAACACCTCCGGGCGGCTCATCACCAGTTTGACCGGGCGATTGGCCTTGCGCGACAGGGCCAGGGCCACGGGTTCGATGAACACGGTGGTCTTGCCGCCAAATCCGCCGCCAATTTCTGAGGCGGTGACGCGCAGCTGTGATGTCTCAATGCCCAACAACGCCGCGCAGTTCTTCTGCACATACCAGTGGCCTTGGGTACAGCACCACAGTTCACCTTTGCCGTCTTGCCCCAGCTGGGCCAGACAGGCATGTGGTTCGATATAGCCCTGATGCGTCGCCTCGGTGACGAAATGCTCTTCCACCACAAGGTCAGCCTTGGCAAAACCCGCCTCAACATCGCCATGGCCGCTTTCGTGATAGCGCACCACATTGGGGTGCATCCCCTCTGGCACGGAATAATCGGCTGCCCCGTCACGGATCACCGGCGCATCCTTGGCCATGGCTTTGTCGACATCGGTCACATGGGGCAGCACCTCATATTCGACCTCGATCAGCTTCAGCGCATCGCGCGCGGCGAGGGCAGAGGTGGCGGCAACTGCGGCAATGGCATGACCATCATAAAGCGCGGTATCGCCTGCCATCACGTTTTCAAGCACATTCCACTGTTCACCTTCCAGTCCGGGAGCGGGCTGGATCGCGTCGGAGAAATCGGCGCGGGTGACAATCGCCTTTACGTCATTCAGCGCCTCAGCCTTGCTGGTGTCGATATGTTTGATCCGGGCATGGGCATGGGGGCTGCGCAGAATGGCGCCAAACAACATCCCCGGCGCCGTCACATCAGCGCCAAAGCGCGCCTTGCCAGTGACCTTGTCCAGACCATCGGGGCGATTGGGACGGGTGCCCACTTGGGTGAAGTCGGTTTTTCGTTGATCCAGAGCCATTATGACGCCTCCCGCATCTCTGCTGCCGCGTCCATCACGGCGCGAATGATCTTGTCATAGCCGGTGCAGCGGCAGAGGTTGCCCGCCAGCCAATAGCGCACTTCGGTTTCGGTCGGATCCGGGTTTTTCTCCAGCAGAGATTTGGCCGCCACCAGAATACCCGGCGTGCAGATCCCGCATTGCAGCGCGGCGTGGTCGATGAACTTCTGTTGCAGTGGATGCAGTGTTTCGCCGGGCGCGATGCCTTCGACCGTGGCAATCTCTTGGCCCTCAGCCTCAACCCCGAGGACGAGGCAGGAACAGACCAGCCGCCCATTCAGCGTGACCGAACAGGCCCCGCAGTCACCTGTGCCGCAGCCTTCCTTGGCGCCCGTGAGATTCAACCGGTCACGCAGCACATCCAGCAGGGTTTCGCGCGGGTCGCAGAGATAGTCGACCGCATCGCCGTTGATGGTGGCCGAGACGTGGATTTTAGAACTCATGCTGTGTCTCCCTTGGCACGGGTATAGGCGATCTCGGCAGCGCGGCGCGCCATCACGCCCGCCACTTGCGTGCGAAAGGCAACGGTGCCGCGTTTGTCGGTGATCGGAGTGCAGGCACCGGAGGCGGCGGTGGCCAGTCTCTCAAGTGCGGCGTCGTCCAGCGTGGAGCCAACCAGCGCATCGGAACAGGCCTCAACCAGCAGCACCGTCGGGGCAACAGCGCCCAGTGCAACACGCGCCTCCGCAATGGTGTCGCCTTCCAATCGCAGCCAGACGCCGCAACCAACAACTGCGATGTCCATTTCGGTGCGCGGAATGAACCGCAGATAGGCATCGCCCTGACGCGGTTGAGTGGTGGGCAGATGCACGGCGGTGATCAGCTCGCCGGGGGCAAGCGTGGTTTTGCCTGGGGCTGAGGGGATATCCACGGCAGCTGCGCGGCGATCTCCCTTTGGGCCGGTGATGCTGACGGTCGCCTGCGCGGCGACCATGGCCGGCACGCTATCCGCCGCTGGCGAGGCATTGCACAGATTGCCAGCCAACGTGGCGCGGCCCTGCACTTGGGTTGAGCCGATCAGATCCATCGCCTCCACGACACCGGGCCAGGCGGCACATAGGGCAGGGTGCTCGCTCATCTCAGCGCCAGCCACGGCGGCGCCGATCGTCCAGCTGCCATCGTCGTCCTGCCGGATGTCCCGCGCCCCCTCAATTGACTTGATATCAATCAGCGTATCTGGCGTGACGATATCGGCCCGCATCTGCACCAGCACATCGGTGCCGCCGGCCAGCACACGGGTCACACCCTTGGCTGAGGCCGCCAGCTCTGCCGCCTCGGCAAAACTGCTGGGTCGGTGATATTCCATTGGAGCTGTCCTTCTGCTGGCCTTGCTGCTGGCGACTGTTGTTCGGCCCGGGGGTCCAGGCGCGGAACAAAGGAATGCGGGACAGGGATCCTGTATCGTATATGCCCGCAAGACCATCTTGCGACCAGACATCCCGTTGAGCAAGCCGCCATCAGTGCTTCGCCGGGTGATAGGCGAGAAAATCACGTGTCGGGCGGCTGTGTTCACAAGGCGCGCGACAGTGCCGGTCTCTCCAATCAAGCACCGTTCACAACAGGAATGGGGAGGCTTTTACGTTTTTGCCCCTTGCGGTGCCGGATCCACTCTTTTATGGCGTCGGCGTTTCCAAGTTTTTCGCAAAAAATATTGCCATCTAAGGGGCTTGAATGGCAGAGGTGGCTTGCACTTTGGTGTGACAATCTGCCACACTGCGCCGAATCCAACGGATGTGGGTACGGGGGAAATTTCCGGGATCAGTGTCAGATACGCAGAAACTCCGCACCCTGTGGCGGGGGAGCGGGCCGCAAGCCTTGACTTGGCCGGATGCGCCTGAAACGCTTAAACCTCTGGACCTGCCGGAAATTGTTGCCAGAACGCGCGACAAATCACACCTGGCGTCTACATGTCCCCAAGGGTTCAACAACCCCAGCCGCGATTTTGGCGGCTCTACGGTTTCGACGACAAAAAAACGTGGGAGAACAACACATATGACCAACACCAAGCTGGCCGTTAGCGCCCTTGTCGCATCCGCTTTCATGGCACCTGCTGCCATGGCAGAGGAATTCATCACAATCGGTACCGGCGGTGTAACCGGCGTGTACTACCCGACCGGTGGCGCGATTTGCCGTCTGGTCAACAAAACCCGCAAAGAGCACGGTATTCGTTGCTCCGTGGAATCCACTGGCGGCTCCGTCTACAACATCAACACCATCCGCGAAGGCGAGCTGGAGTTTGGTGTGGCGCAGTCTGACTGGCAGTATCACGCCTATAACGGCACCTCCAAATTCGAAGACCAGGGCGCCTTTGAAGGTCTGCGCGCGGTATTTTCTGTGCATCCCGAACCCTTCACCGTTGTGGCTCGCGCCGATGCCGGCGTGACCAGCTTTGACGACCTGCAGGGCAAGCGCGTCAACATCGGCAACCCCGGTTCTGGTCAGCGCGGCACCATGGAAGTGCTGCTGGACGCCAAAGGCTGGGGCATGGACAGCTTTGCGCTGGCAACCGAGCTGAAGGCGGCAGAACAGTCGGCTGCGCTCTGCGACAACCAGATCGACGCGATGGTCTACACCGTTGGTCACCCGTCCGGCTCCATTCAGGAAGCCACCACTGCCTGTGACTCCGTTCTGGTGACCGTTGATGGGGAAGCCGTTGAAAAGCTGATCGCCGACAACTCCTTCTACCGGACCGCAACCATCCCCGGTGGCATGTACCGTGGCTCCGACGCCGATGTCAGCACATTTGGTGTGGGCGCAACGTTCGTCACCTCCGATCAGGTCTCCGACGAGGCGGTCTATACCGTGGTGAAAGCGGTCTTCGAAAACTTCGATGACTTCAAAAAGCTGCACCCCGCATTTGCCAACCTCAAGCCCGAGGAAATGGCAACCGCAGGCCTGTCCGCGCCGCTGCATCCCGGTGCTGCGAAATACTACAAAGAGCAGGGCTGGGTAGAGTAACCCATCTCTGATGATTGCAGCGGGGCGCCAATGGCGCCCCGTTTTGCCCTTGCCGTGAAGGCTTTGCCCTTTGCCATGAAGCGCTGAAACTCCACCAGGGAGCAGGGCGCGTCGGGGCCAAGGGCAACACCCAAGAATAACCGGCCGCGGATACTGACGGCCTCAGGGGGATACTCCATGACATCCGATGTTCAAGGAAATCGACCGCTTACCGAAGAAGAGCTACAGGACCTCGTCGCATCCTCAGATGCCGGCGCGCGCAACCCGGTTGGGTCGGTTGGGCTATTTCTGGCGATTGTAGCGGTAATATGGTCGCTCTTTCAGGTGGTGCTGGCCTCGCCAGTTTCTAACCTGTTGCTGCCCGGCAGCGTGGTGAATAACTCACGCCAGATTCATTTGGCTTTTGCGATTTTTCTCGCCTACGCGGCCTATCCGGCCTTGAGATCCAGCCCGACGGACCGGATCCCGATTCAGGACTGGATCCTTGCCCTGATCGGTACATTTACCGCACTTTATGGCTATATCTTCTACGAGAAAATCGTGAATTCCGGTGGCAAGGGTGATGGCATCGACACGATCTTCGCTGCGATCGGCCTTGTGCTGTTGTTTGAAGGCGCGCGCCGCGCGCTCGGACCGGCGATGGCCATCGTGGCCTCTGTTTTCATGCTCTATGTTTTCTTCGGCTCGTCGGAGCTGGTCCCCGATGTGATCCGCTGGAAAGGCGCATCGCTGGACCGCGCCATGGAGCAGATGTGGATCACCTCGGAAGGTGTGTTTGGCATCGCCTTGGGTGTTTCCACCAAATTCGTGTTCCTCTTCGTGCTGTTCGGGGCGCTTTTGGATAAGGCCGGGGCTGGCAACTATTTCATCAAAATGGCCTTTGGTGCCCTTGGTCACCTGCGGGGTGGTCCGGCCAAGGCTGCGGTGGTCGGTTCTGCCGCTACCGGTCTGATTTCCGGCTCTTCCATCGCCAATGTGGTGACAACCGGCACCTTCACCATTCCGCTGATGAAGCGGGTGGGGTTCAGTTCGGAGCAGGCCGGTTCGGTCGAGGTTGCCTCCTCTGTGAATGGCCAAATCATGCCGCCGGTGATGGGCGCTGCGGCCTTCCTGATGGTGGAATACGTCGGCATTTCCTACGTCGAGGTGATCACCCATGCCTTCCTGCCGGCGGCGATTTCCTACATCGCACTGGTCTATATCGTCCATCTTGAGGCGGTGAAGCGCAACATGCCCACGCTGGGCAACCGCGTTGTGTCTATGGGACGGACGATCGGCGGCATGGCTGCGTTTTTCGCAGGGTTTGCTGCACTTTGCTACGGCATCCAATACCCGATCAAAGCAATCACCGCAGCCATCCCCGGCGCCTCCGGCCTTGTCCTGTCGCTCTTGGTGGTTGCAGCCTATCTGGGGCTATTGTGGCTGGCGGCTGGAACTGACGATCTGGTGCCGGATGATCCCAATGCGGCGGAGGTCGAACTGCCGGTTGTCGGCGAGATCTACAAGGCGGGTCTGCACTATCTGCTGCCGATCATCGTCTTGGTCTACTTCCTGATGATTGAGCAGAAGTCGCCGGGTTTATCGGCCTTTTGGGCGACGGCACTGCTGTTTGTGATCCTGTTGACCCAAAAACCGCTGAAAGCGCTGTTCCGGGGGCAAAGCACCTTGGCGCACAGCTTCCTGGATGGGGTGCATGATCTGTGGAATGGGCTGATTGACGGCGCGCGCAATATGATCGGCATTGCCCTGGCCACAGCCACCGCAGGCGTCATCGTCGGCACTGTAACGCTGACCGGCGTTGGTCAGGTGATGTCGGAACTGGTGGAACTGATGTCCGGCGGCAACCTGATCCTGATGCTGATCATGGTCGGCCTTCTCTCGCTGGTTCTGGGCATGGGGCTGCCGACCACGGCGAACTACATCGTGGTGTCCTCTCTGATGGCGGGCGTTGTGGTTGAACTTGGTGCACAATCCGGGCTGGTGGTGCCGCTGATCGCGGTACATCTCTTTGTGTTCTACTTCGGGATCATGGCGGATGTGACACCGCCTGTGGGTCTGGCCAGCTTTGCCGCTGCTGCGGTGTCGGGGGGCGATGCCATTCGAACCGGCTTTGTTGCGTTCTTCTACAGTCTGCGCACGGTGGCGCTGCCCTTTGTCTTCATCTTCAACACCGATCTTCTGTTGATTGATGTGGGCTGGGTGCAGGGCATTCTGGTGGCCATTTCTGCGACCATCGCCATTCTTGCCTTCACCGCTGGCACGATGAACTATTTCATCACCCGCAACCGCATCTATGAAAGTGTCCTGCTGGTTCTGGTCGCCTTTGCCCTGTTCCGCCCGGACTTCTTCATGAACCGGCTGATGCCTCCGTTTGCCAACACGGATCCGGCGGCTTTGGTGGAGACCGTTGCCGCGGCCCCTGCGGGCAGTGAGTTGCGGATCACCGTGGAGGGGCCCGACTTCGACACCGGAGAGCAGAAGACCACCACGCTGATCCTGCCGGTCGCTGATGGTGGCGACGGTCAGGCACAGGTTGATGCCTTTGGCCTGATGCTGCTGCCCGAGGACGGGGTTGTGAAGCTGGATGAGCCGATGTTCGGCACGCCTGCGCAATCCGGCATGGACAGCTTCGATTTCTACGGTGATGAACCTGTCCGCCTGCTGAGTGTGCAGGCCCCGGCAGACCAACTGCCCAAGGAGTTGATCTTCATCCCGGCGCTGCTGCTACTGGCGATGATCGCCTTCTTGCAGCGCGCACGGGCCAGCAAGGAAGGAGTCCCGGCATGAGCAAATCCGTTCTCTGCGCATTGGAACTGAGCGACAAGACCATTGATGCCAAGGTGCTGCGCGAAGCGGCGCGGCTGGCGGATCTGGATCAGGCACAGCTGGATGTGGTCAATGTCCTGCCCGATTTCGGCGAAAGCTGGGTCTCGGGGTTTTTTGAGGACCATCACCATGACCGCGCCGTGAAGGAAACCGCCGACCATCTGGGCAAGCTCTGTGAGGAACTCCTGGGGACTGAGCGCAACGCCAAGGTGCGCCATGTGGTTGCCACCGGCAAAGCCTATCAGGAAATCCTGAAGGTCGCCGACAAGGCCGGTGCCGATCTGATCGTGATCGGCGCGCATAAGCCGGAGCTGTCGGATTACCTGCTGGGCCCCAATGCGGCACGGGTGATCCGGCATTCGACCTGTTCGGTCTATGTGGTGCGCTGACCAGCCGATCCGAAACCACTGCTAACCCATGTGAAAGGGGCGCCCGTTGATGGCGCCCCTTTTTTACTTCTGTGTGAGATGCTCTTGCCGCCCACTAGTCCGCTGGGGCGCAGTAGCCGGTCATCTCAAGATACCCCTTGCCAAGGTGACTGCCGCTGAGGCGTACCGGACCTTCCCAATAGGGAAAGGACATCTCCATCCAAGACTGCGGGTTCATCGCTGAGACACGAACGTCCAACCCGCGCGCAGGCAGGCGCAGCTGCCATTCCGTCGGCACCTTGCGCCCGGATACCTCAGTGAACGTGACAGGCGTTGCCTGCAGGCTGCCCGGCTCTAGCGGAGTTGGGGTGCCGTCAGCAGCGATCCATGTCCCGGAGGTGAACAGGCTGGCACCGCGCAACTGGAAGCCCATCAGTTTTTCACCGCTGTTAAACCGCAGTGAAAACCAGTCCCAACCACTCTGATCTTCTGACAGCGGCTGGCTGGACCATTCACGATCAAGCCAGCCTTCCCCCGTCACCGCCACAGGTCCGTCAGGCAGGTCCAGCGTCCCGGTTACCTGGTAATGCGGCTGAGAATAATAGTAACTTGCCTGCCCATCCGCTGATTTCACCGAATAGCCGGCGTCACCCTGCATCACCAGCGGCCCCTCTGCGCTAAGCGACAGGTTATAGCGGAAACTCTCGCCCGTTGCGCGCAAGGTCAGATCTCGCAGGTCTTGGTCGCGGCTGCGCATATGCCAATCGTCGATATAGGCCTCAAACGGCGCAGTGGAAACACCGGCCTGACCGATGCCGCCGCGGGCCAGCCGCTCGGCGGAGTGATGGGCGTCACGCGTCGTCAACCCTGCGTGGCCCATCCAGATCTGTGGGTTGGTCCAGACCGATCCTACGTCGTCCTGCCTGTCGTCCCCGGGTCGCAGCGCTGAGCGAAACAGCGTCCATTGCACGCCGTAATCACGCCCGTCGTCCCCGGTCAGGTTGGCCGTCAGATACCACCATTCAATTCGGTAGTTGGGATGGGGGGCGTGATCGCGTGGAAATACCAGCGGGCGACTGGGGACCGGCACGGCAAAGCCCTCCGCCTCGGTTCCCAATCCGGCATAGCCCTGCGCGGCAGCGTGCGGTGCGGGCAGCGCCAGCAATGTCGCCGCCAGGGTGAATTTGCTGACAACTGCCGCAAGGGCGCGTTTAACGTTCATTGGCAAAGACCCTCAACAGATCGGCGGGTTTCAGCTTCGACAGCCGACGGGCGGGCAGGGCGGCGGCCAGCGCTGCCGCAACAAGCGCCATCAGCAGCAATTGCAGCCAGTCCAACGGAAACAGCGACATCGGCAAACGCCAACCAAAGGCCTCAACGTTGACGACGGCCAGAAGCGCCCAGCCCAGCAGCAACCCCAAAGGCAGCGCCAACAGTGCGGTCAGCCCCGCAAGGATCACGCTGCGCAGGATTTCATACCGGGCCAACTGTTGGCGCGTCAGCCCCATGGCCCAGATCGGCGCCAATTGCGGCAGGCGCTGGCTCCAGAGTGTCAACAGGCTGGTAAGCATGGCAAATCCAGCCACGCCAAAGGTCAGAAGGTTCAGCGCCCCTGTCACCACAAAGGTCCGATCGAAAATCGCCAACGACTGCGCCTTGAGCGCGCTTTGGTCGATAAAGGCGCTGCGCGGCAGACCAAACTCACGTTGCAGCGCTGCGCGGATCTCTGCGACCTCAGCAGGGGGCAACCGCAGACCAAACCGGCGGTTTTCAATCAGTGGACGATGCCGCAGCAGCGTTTCAAGCCCTACGATTGCCTGCGGGTTGGGATTTCCGTAATCGGAATAAACCCCGGCAATCCGCATCCGCCAGTCCGGCGCGATCACCAGCGTGTCTCCGGAACCCAGATCCGCGCGCCGCGCCAGCTGTTCATTGATCAGCGCGCCACGCCCCGCGGCCAGTTGCGACCAGACCGTCGGCTCTGCCTGCAATAGCGGCCAGTTGTCGCGATAGGTGGCATCATCCACCACCCCGTAGACCTCCATCGGTGCGCCGATACCGTCTGGTCCCACATAACGCTCGTCACTGTGGCGGATCGGCAGGGTGCGGATTCCCCTGTCGGCAAGCCACGGCAGCACGTCTTTGGCCATCTCCTCCTGCGGCAGCGTCATATACAACTCAGACGCCAATCGCTGATCCAGCCAGCCCAAGAACGTGAGGCGGAAGCTGGATACCATTGTTCCAACACCAATATTCGTCGCCAGCGCCAGCAGTAACGCCATCAGTGCCAGCGAAAGTCCGGGCAATTGCGCCCGCATATCCGCCCAGAGCCATAGCGTTACCGGCTTGCGTGCCAGCTGCACGCCAACCGATGCCAACCGGGACAGCGCCAAGGGCAGCAGAAGCGCGGCCCCCAGCATCAGCCCCGCAAGGAAGGCAAACCCCGCAAGCAGCCCGTCGAACAGCGCAGGGATCGCGACCGCGCCCAACACAAGGAGCGCGCCGGACAGTGCGGAGAGGCGATGCCCGCGCAGGGCCTGCTGACCCCGCGCCGCCGCAGCGGGAGCCGCCAGAATGGGCAGGCGCGACAGGCCGACCCAGCTCTGCGCCCCGGCAAGCGCCATCCCCGCCAGTGCCATTGCCAGACCGGAAAACACCCAGCCGGGGCGCAGCTGCAGGCTGCCGTCCAGCGACGCGCCATAAAGCCCGGACAATGTCGCCCCAACGCCGGGGAGCAAGGCCGCGGCAATCAGGTAGCCGAGGATCAGACCCAGCAGCGCCGCCAGCAGTGTTATCACCAGAAGTTCTGCAAAAATAAGCGCAACCAGCGTATTAAGCGGCACACCTAAACTGCGCAGCGTGCGGAACAGACCTCGTCTCTGCTCAATCCCCAGCGCGATGGTGCCCTGCACGATGAACAACCCCACCGCAAAGGACAACAGCCCAAAAGCGGTGAGGTTAAGGTGAAAACTCCGCGTCAGCTGCGCGGTATCCGCGCCGGTGGAGGCCGTTTGCAGGCGCAGCTGTGGGGCCAGTTCTGCCAGTGGGCGCAGGCCGATGGGTTGCTCATCAAGGACCATCAACCGGCTGATCAAAAACGGTTTTCCCAGAAGGCGCGCGACTGTTGAGATATCGCCGACCACCACCCCACGCGGCACCGCTGTGGTGCGTGTCACAGGTGGCAGGATGCGTAATAGCAGATCAAGATTACTGTCAGGATGCGCAAACAGATGACCGGGGGCCAGCAGTAGGTCCGCAGGGGTCAACGTCGCCTGCGCGCTTTCGTCAGAGGAGCTGTCCGTCGCAGCCAGCCGGGCCATCATCGGATGCGACAGGATATCTATCCCAACCACTTCCAGATCCGTCGCGCCCGCTTCGGCGGTATCCTCTGTAAGTGTTCCGATTAACACCGGTGACAGTTGCCAACCTTCACGTCGAAGGGCAACATATTGATCCAGTTCGATATATCCATCCTGAGGCGTCAGATAGGTCTGCCCTGACGGGGAGATGCGCGCCGCAGCCTCAGCATAGCTGGCGCGGGCCTCTGCGTTGATGGCCTGCACCGCAGACCAGAGCGCCGTAGCGAGCGCGAGGCCGGTCACCAGCATCGCCAGCTGCAGCGGATGCAGGCGCCAATGCGACAGGATCGCCGTGAATGTGGCCCTGATCACGCCTTGCCCTCGCGCAGGGTCCCACCGGACGAGTTCATTTCATAGCGGCTGTCAGTATCAAGGCGCCCCGTGCTAAGATGACGCTGCTGATCAAGCTGTGAGGCAATGGCCTGCGAATGCGTCACCAGCAGCAGCGCGGCGCCAGTTTCGCGCACCAGATCCAGCATGAGTGCCATCACCGAAGCACTTGAACCTTCATCCAGATTTCCCGTTGGCTCATCCGCGAGAAGCAGCTTTGGCCGCATGGCCAGGGCACGCGCAATGGCAACACGCTGTTGTTGTCCGCCGGAAAGCTGCTCGGGATAGCGCTCCTGAAACTTCGCCAACCCAAGTCGCTCCGTCAGTGCCTCTATCCAACCCGGATCAACGCGCCCGGCCAGCCGGGCATGAAGGCTGATATTCTGCGCCACGGTCAGAGCCGGAACCAGATTGAACTGCTGAAACACCAATGAGACCTGCTGACGCCTGAGGGCGGCACGTCCTGCATCATCCAACCCTTCAAGGGAGATGCCATCCACCATAATCCGCCCGCTGTCGGCTTGATCCAAAGCGGCCGCCAAATGGAGAAGTGTGCTTTTGCCTGACCCGCTGTCCCCGGTCAGGGCCAGGCTGCGCCCGGCTGCCAGATGCAGTGATACCCCATTCAGAACCGGAATATCACCGGAGGGACCTTGATAGGACTTGTTGACGTCCTCAATGATGAGCATCACTTCGCAACCTTTTGACAATACAACAGTTTTATCTGTTTAATGCTTTATTCAGCACCGCGCCGCAGCAGCCTGCTGCCGACATACAATGCGCCCGCACACTGCACAGCATTGACCCGGTGGGATCTAGCCCCCATTTGAGCAATGCCCATGTCATTTTACCGGGCCGCTTAAATCAGGTTTTGCCATGTCGCTGCTCCCACTGCCATCCCGTCACCGCCGTGAAATTGTCGCACTGGGGATGCTGGCATTCTGTCTGGGCCAGCCCGCTCTGGCGGAAACTGGAAACACCAGTCGCGAGGCGCAGTGCCGCAGCCGGGCCGAGGCCTATGCAGGGGCACCCCGTAGCGATGCCACCGATCACTTGCGGCTGGGCAATGATCGCGTCGGGATCACGTTCTCCGGCACCGCCCGTATTGGTATCAGCGTGCAGGATGGCAAGGTCCGCAGCGCCGGATCCCGTCGTGGATCGGAGGCCGAGGATCGTGACGATTATTTCAATACACCAGAGGCGCGCCGCAAACGACTGGTCAAGCAGCATTATCGCGATTGCATGTCCCAACGCTGAGTGAATAGACTGCACAAAGCCGCGATCTAGGCCGGTTCGGTTGCAGGAGATGCAGGTGCCGACCGTAAGAAACTCGGCACATAAGGGGCAGGGGTCATGACACTCATCCAACAGCTGCTGATGGGCAGCTTGTACCTTGGTATCTGTCTGGTGGTCGAAGCCGGATTGCTGGTCTTCTGCATTCATATATTGCGCGAACGGCTGGGAATTCTACAGCGCAGGCGGCGGTTCTTGCAAATCAGCGTCGTACTTGCGGTGGCGATCGGTCTGATAGTCTTTGCCCATACCCTGCAAGTCTGGATCTGGGCCACGGCGTTGATCTTTTCCGGCGCCATAGGTGATTGGAATACAGCGATTTATTTCTCGCTGGCCACTTACACAACGCTGGGTTACGGCGATATCGTTCTGGGCGAGGGAATGCGGATATTCGCGGCCTTTGGTGCGGTAACGGGGCTTTTTGCCTTTGGCATCAGTACGGCATTTCTGGTCGCTGCCCTGCGTGAAGTCTTCCTCTTGGAAGACACGGCGCCGGTCAGCGGGCGCTGAGATTTCGTGGTCAGAATTTAGAGCACAGGGGCCAGCAGACGGGCAACCGGCGCACCAAATCTGATTGTCAGCGGTTGCGCCTCCAGATCGGTTGTCAAAAGGCGCGCAGACGCCATGTCCTGCTCCAGCATGTCGGCCACCTGATCTGCGGTCTCGCTATCAAAACACAGCGCCATACTCTCGAAATTCAACCGGAATGACCGATTGTCGAGGTTCATCGTACCCACCGCCGCAATGCTATCATCCACCACGAACGCCTTCTGGTGAAGAAACCCGGCCTGATACCGGTAGATCGCGACACCGACATCGCGCAGGTCGTCGAAATAGGCATAGGCAGCCAGCCACGGTGCATAGTGATCCGCAGTATCCGGCAGCAAGATGCGCACATCGACGCCGCGCAGAGCGGCGTTTTTCAACGCAGCCACAACATCCTGATCTGGCACAAAATATGGCGATGACAACCAGACCCGCGACTGGGCGGCAGCAATTGCAGAGAAATACAGCATCGAGCCGTTGACGGTGCTGTCGCCGGGGCCTGTTTCAATCACCAAAGCAGGTTTCCCCCCCTTTGCCACTGGCGCGCATTCCCAGGTCAGCAGGTCAAGGATCGGATCCTCCGTCAACCAGAACCAATCTTCGGCATAGCCAAGCTGCAGCTGCTGGACCACAGGACCCCTGAGCCGCACCTGCGTATCGCGCCAGTCGCCAAATTTGGGATCGCGGCCCATATACTCATCACCAATGTTCATCCCACCGGTAAAACCAACCCGACCATCAACAATCATCGTCTTGCGGTGGTTTCGAAAGTTGAGGTGAAAGCGATGTTTGGGGCCGGGCCGGGTGCTTGGATCGACCTGATTGACCCCCGCCGCGTCCAGATCCGCACGGTATTGATGCGAAAGCCCGTGACTGCCAACGGCATCGGTCATAAACCAAACGGCCACCCCGCGCCCCCGCGCATTGATGAGCGCAGATTTGAGCCGCTGGCCAATCTGATCGTCCCGCACGATGTAGAAATGAACCAGCACATAATCCTCGGCTGCATCAATGGCTTCGATAATCGCATCGCTGATGTCGTTGCCATTGATCAGCAACTCAAAGCTGTTGCCCCGGCAGACCGGATATCCGGCGAGCTGTTCAAAAGGCGCCTGATTCACCGCAAGCTGATCCCGGTCCTGGGTATAACGGGTGGAATAGACGCGCAGCGCGTTCAGCACCCGTTCCGCCTCACGCCGTGTTGCGCGATAGCGGGAGAATTTACGCTGTCCGAAGAAGAGATACAGCGGCAGTGCGAGCAACGGCGCTGAGAGCAAAAACACCACCCAGCCGATAGCGCCCTGAGGTGTGCGCGCGGTGCGCGCCGCCTTGAGAGAGGCAAGCCCTGCAAGCCCCCACATCACCAGCAGCGCAGATGTGCTTATCACCACCTCGACCATCACAGCGCCCCTCCGTGGCTCATCTTGAGCCCGACCCTACATTCGGTAGGCGCCTTTGGCCATATCTCCCTGAAAGGGCTGGTTTTTCGATCCAAGCTATGAGACCGTTTTCCCATGAGCATCCGTCCCTATGTCAAGCCCGGCGCCTATGCGTTGTATCTGGCCGCCAAGCGGTTCAACGACAAGAATGGCTGGGTGCTGAGCAGCCACATTGCCATGTCGCTGATGCTGGCCCTGTTTCCGTTCATCCTGTTTACCGTTGCGCTGACCGGTGCGGTAGCGGGGGCGTTTTCTGACGGGATTGATCTGAAAAATCTGGTCGAACTGGTCTTTGGCTCCTGGCCCGACAGCGTCTCTGATCCGATTGTGCGCGAGGTGTATTCCGTCCTTGCAACCTCCTCGACAGGGGTGGTGACATTGGGGGGTGTGATTGCGATCTACTTTGCCTCAAACGGGGTGGATGCGGTGCGGTTGGCGATGGTTCAGGCCTATCATGAGCGGGACCACAGGCCATTCTGGAAAACCCGTGGCCTGTGCATCGGCCTGGTGATCCTTGGCGGTGCCGGTATCATGGCAGCAGCCGTGTTTGAGCTGATCCTGCCGCTCTATGCGCGCCATCTGGCCAGCTTCTTCCCGCAGGTGCCCCTTGCCCGCAATTGGGAAAGCGGTCTGAATGGCATATTGGTCGCCGTAATCCCATTGATTGCTGTTTGCGCCTTTCACATGCTGCTACCGGCCAAACGCCACCGCTTCACGCAAGTGCTGCCGGGCGTGATCCTGACGGTGGTCCTGTGGTGGGCGGCAGGGCTGGCCTTCGCCATCTATATCAGCAGTTTCGCATCGTATTCTGCGACTTACGCTGGGCTGGCGGGGGCGATGGCAGCGCTTATTTTTCTCTACCTCAACTCTGCCATCCTAATCCTCGGGGCGGAGCTGAACGGCGTGCTGCTGCACCCCACCTCAAAAACCAAGGCCTGAAGACATCAGGGCTTGAGGGGCGAAATCTACGGGTTCGCACGAAATTGTTTCGGAAATTGCAACAATAAGGCAGTCTTGCCACAATTGGGTCACGATCACGGCCCAGTGATAGATCTATCCTCAGATCATACCAGCCACGACAGCTCATATGGTATGAGGATCAGATGCGTCTTTTGCAAAACAAACTTCCGACCCGCCCATTGGTCCAGCGCTTGTTTGCGCGTCGCACAGAGGGCAAGCCGCCCAGGCGTGTGGACATGCCTCGTGTGACCCTGCGTGCTGAAGGCACTTCGCTGGAAACGCTTGCCCTGCAGACGATGGCGCTCCGCTCCTTTGGCAGTGCGGCGCCGCGCTGATCTGAACACCATCGGGCAGGGGTTATCAACCCACCCGAACATGTCTAACTGGCGTTAGTCTTCCGCAGCGTCTGATGCATCGCCGCGAAAACCGGTGGCGACCACGAATTTTTCGGAGCTATCGGACCGCGAGGATGGCGGTTTGACGTGGTAGACTTTGGTGAATTTCTGCTTCAGCAGTTTCTGCAACTCGCCCTCCGCGCCACCGGCAAGCACCTTCGCAACAAACGTCCCGCCATCCTCAAGTACATCGAAGGCAAAGTAAGCTGCCGTCTCGCAGAGGGAGATGATCCGCAGGTGGTCGGTCTGTTTGTGACCGGAGCTGGCCGCGGCCATATCTGACATCACCACATCTGCCTTACCGCCGAGCCATTCCTTGACCTTGTCGTCGGCACCGTCATCCATGAAATCCAGTTGATGGAATTCGGCACCGGGCAGCGGCTCCACCTCTTGTAGATCGACACCGATGATACGGCCAACCGCCTTGCCTGGTTTTTCACCCAAGGCATTGATCCGCTTGACCGCGACCTGTGCCCAGCCACCCGGCGCACAACCGAGGTCAACCACCCGCGCGCCGTTGATGAGAAACCGAAATTTATCGTCAACTTCCATAATCTTATAGGCCGCGCGCCCACGGTAACCTTCGGCCTGCGCACGTTTCACATAAGGATCGTTTAACTGCCGCTGCAACCAGCGGGTTGAGCTGAGCTTGCGCCCACGGGCGGTTTTCACCTTGACCTTCAGATCACGCTGCCCGCGCCCGGAGGTGTTTTTGCCAGTGGGTGTTTTTCCCGTGGGTGTCTTTGCCATATCCGCTGTTCCTTGTCGCCCGAGGTCCCAAGTGGACCTGTTGTCGAACGCATCATTTCTATCGGCCCTTAGAACGGCCCGTCTTCCAACACGCCATCGGCGCTCATCTGTGCATAAAGCAGACCTTCGCGCAGGCCCCGGTCCGCCACCGACAGGCGATCTGTCGGCCAGCACCGCAACAAGGCCTGCAGAATTGCCGCACCGGACATGATCAGCGCCTGACGGTCCTCGCCAATTCGCGGGTCACTGCGGCGCCCTTGAGGGCCGAGTTCTAGATAAGAGCGGATCACCTTGTCAATCTGATCGCTTGTCATCCGCAGCCCGTCCACTTTGGTCCGGTCGTACCGCTTCAGCCCCAAATGGGAGGCGGCAACGGTCGTCACCGTGCCGGAGGTTCCGACGATCTGAAACCCCTGCCGGGTCTGCTCATCCTTATAGGGGGCAAAATCCGCAAGGTTTTCCTCAAAAAACCAGCTCATCAGCGCAAATCGCGCGGCATCGTCTTCGACATCGTGAAATTGATCGCGCAGCGTCGCCACCCCCAGAGGGACGGAGATCCAGTCCACCACCTTGGCGGCGGGAAAGGGGCTCTCTGCCGGGTGAAACCCCGCATGAAGCCGCATGATCGCCGAAGGACGATCACGTCGCGGGATCGAAGAAATGTCGATCCAGACCAATTCGGTAGAGCCACCACCGATATCGACCACCAGCAACTGATCCGTTTTGGTCGACACCAATGGTGCACAGGAAATCACCGCCAGACGCGCTTCTTCCTCTGGTTGGATAATCTCCAGCGTCAGGCCGGTCTCGCGGCGCACCTGGCGAATGAACTCACGCGCATTCTTGGCACGGCGACAGGCCTCGGTCGCGACCAGCCGCATCCGTTTGACGCGGTTGCGCTTCAGTTTCTGCTGACAGATCCGAAGCGCCTGAATGGTGCGCGCCATGGACGCGCGCGATAGACGCCCGGTCCGCTCCAAACCGGCACCCAGTTGCACCGACTTTGAGAAGCTGTCCACCACATGAAAGCCGCTGCCCTTGGGTTGGGCAATCAGCATCCGGCAGCTATTTGTTCCCAGATCGAGCGCCGCATAGAGCGCATCAGGATCTGGGCGGGCCGGTGCAGGGCTCTCTACCGCTCGGGGAAATGCGCCCGCACCTTTGGAACGCCTGGGCGCCATGATTCACGCCCTCCGATAATCGTGTTGATCCAAGCATATGTGGGCACATCGCTGCGTGCAAGATGGGCCGAGCGCCCCAATGACGATTTGCTGTCGCGCGAATTGACGTTTTTTGAACGGTTTTGAACGCTTTGCCGGTCAAATTCATAAAGCTGTTGAATATTATGAGGGAGCCACGCAGTAGCCAGCGCCGGGCCGCGTTGTTATCCAGAAGCGACCCGGAAAAAGGTCGCTCAGAACCAATGTCAGGTCGAAATCCGACGAACGCGCCCGGCGATGCCACACTAGAAACGCATTTACACAGACGCAAAGGAAGCCAAGGCAATGCCCGACGTCACCATCGTATACTGGCGCGACATCCCCGCTCAGATCATCGTCGGCAAAGGCCGTCGCGGGGCAAAACGCCAATTGGAAGAGCGGTTTGAACAAGCCATCGACCGCGCCGCCATGAAGGTGAATGCAAAGGACGCCGATGCCTATCTCGCAGAGTGGCGCAAGGCGGCGCCCTATGCGGTTGACGGTGAGCCTGCAGACATCGCAGAGGCCGAGGCCAAGCGTCTGGAAGCGGATTATGATCAGGACCGTCTGAAGACACTGATCGCCAACGACGGATGGGCATGAGCCTGACATCTTTATGGGAGGCCACGATGGCTTTGTTGAACTTCAAGAAACGCGATGCAGGCGCAGTCCAGCCCAGCAGCCCCGAGGTCGAGGCCTTTCTGGAAAACTACTCGATTGAGGTGATGCCGCGCACCGCCGCCAAGGTCGAGAATTTCCGCGATCTGCTGCCCGCAGGCACCCGCGTCTACATCGCCCATATCGAAGGCACCCCGATTGAGGAGATGGTGGAGACCGCCAAGCGCATCAACGCCGAGGGTTTCCCGGTGATGCCGCATTTCCCCGCCCGCATCATCCAGGATGAGGCGACACTGGCCGATTGGATCGCACGCTATCAGGGCGAGGCTGACGTCAAACAGGCGCTGCTGCTGGCCGGCGGCGTGGCCAAGCCGCATGGGGACTTCGACAGCTCCATGCAGCTTTTGGAAACCGGACTATTTGACAAGGCCGGTTTCAGCAATCTGCACGTGGCGGGCCACCCCGAGGGCAACAAGGATATCGATCCCGACGGCAGCATGAAGAACGTCTCTGATGCGCTTCTGTGGAAACAGAAATTCTCTGAGCGGACGGACGCAAAAATGGCGCTGGCCACGCAGTTCGCTTTTGAGGCAAAGCCAATTATCGAATGGGCAGACAGCATCAAGGCTGCTGGCGTTGACCTGCCGATCCACATCGGTATCGCTGGTCCGGCCAAGCTGCAGACGCTGATCAAATTCGCCATCGCTTGTGGTGTTGGCCCCTCGTTGAAGGTTCTGCAGAAGCGCGCGATGGATGTCTCCAAACTGCTGCTGCCCTATGAGCCGACCGATGTGATCGCCGAGCTGGCCGCCCACAAGGCTGCCAACCCCGATTTCAACATCACCAATGTGCATTTCTTCCCGCTGGGTGGCATCAAGACCAACGCCACCTGGGCCATCAACAACGGCGGCGCAGCAGCGCAGCCGGTCAATTCCCAAGGATAAACAATGACCCGTACTGTCGTAGAATCTAAGACAAAAACCGCAATCCTGGGATTTGATGAGCCGTTCTGCGTGATCGGTGAGCGGATCAACCCCACCGGCCGCAAGAAACTGGCGGCCGAGCTGGAAGCGGGTGATTTCTCCACGGTTGAGAAAGACGCGCTCGCGCAGGTGATGGCGGGAGCTAATATCCTCGATATCAATGCGGGCGTTGTCTACAACTCAAACCCGAACCCGAATGAAACCGAACCACCGCTGATGACCAAGATCGTGGAGCTGGTGCAGGGCCTCACCGATACGCCGCTCTGCATCGACTCCTCGGTGCCCGGCGCGCTTGAGGCCGGCCTGCAAGCCGCCGAAGGCCGCCCGCTGCTGAACTCCGTCACCGGCGAGGAAGAGCGTCTCGAGCATGTTCTGCCGCTGGTTAAGAAATACAACGTGCCTGTGGTGGCGATTTCCAACGACGACACCGGCATTTCCGAAGATCCCGATGTGCGTTTTGCTGTCGCAAAGAAGATCGTTGAGCGTGCCGCAGATTTCGGCATTCCGGCGCATGATATCGTGGTCGATCCGCTGGTGATGCCAATTGGCGCGATGGCGACTGCCGGCCAGCAGGTTTTCGCTCTGGTCCGCCGCCTGCGCGAAGAGCTGGGCGTCAACACCACCTGTGGTGCCTCCAACGTCTCCTTCGGTCTGCCAAACCGTCACGGCATCAACAATGCCTTCCTGCCGATGGCCATGGGCGCGGGTATGACGTCCGCAATCATGAACCCGGTAGCTCTGCCGATCACTCAGAAAAAGATCGCAGAGAAGAAAGCTGAAGTTGAGGCCGCGGGCATCATCCTCCCCGAAGGCATGGAAGATGAAGCTTTTGTTCAGATGTTCGGTCTGGGCTCCACCAAGCCACGCGCCGGCAAGGAGATGGAGGCCATCCGCGCCGCCAACCTGCTGACCAACAACGACCCCCACGGTGGGGAGTGGATCAGGGCCAACAAAGAGCCTGCAAAAGAAGGCGAAGAGGGCCGAGGTCGGGGAGGCCGCGCCGGTGGTCGCCGCCGCCGCGCCTGATCCGGGATCAGCGACAAGAATAAGAAAGGTCAGGCTTCGGTCTGACCTTTTTTGTGAACGCCCGCATCGCGGTTCGCGTGGCCAACAGCAGGCACAGACGCAAACCGCGCAGTCAAAACGACCAGATCGGTCAGGGGCAAAACGAGCGACCCACGGGTAAAACCATTCCATCATGGACGCAGGCCGCTCTCTCCCGCCCCGGATTTGTCGGGATTAACCAATAATAGTGCGTGGGCGGAGCAGCGTCCACTTCTGCCGGTTTGACCGGCAAGCCCTTGCCGTCCAGCTGCACGCGAACATCGCGCATGTTCAGCAATCAGTTCTGACTTGGGAGATATGGCGCACCTGAGAGGATTCGAACCTCTGGCCTCTGCCTTCGGAGGGCAGCGCTCTATCCAGCTGAGCTACAGGTGCCTATATGCGTCGTATAGCCGTCACAGGGTGGGTCTGCAATGGCAAAAAACACCGGAACCATAATTCAATTCAGGCGTTTGTCATCTGTATGCAGTTGCTTTGGACCCCGCATGACACGCCGTGAATTTCGCAGAAAAATCGCCTTTCGGGCACCGCGTTCTCGCGCAGCAAAAAACCCATGTTGCGTCACAACATGGGTTTGCAGAGCCTCGGGACAGGCGGTCAGAAATGGTCGCGGTATCAGCCGTTCCAGCTGCGAACGACACCACAGTCCATGTGTACAAAGTTTGACCCGCGGTATTTACCGACGCCACCCGCACGGCATGCTTTTGCTGCGTTGGCCATTTGCGTCACCGAGCGAGAGGACAGGCGCAGATCTGCCGCCTGACCACGCATGTGGAGGGAATTTTTCGCAACCCCACGCGACCGGCTGCGCAACATGGCGTTGGTTTTCGGACTGCGATAGCCCGACAGCATCATATAGGGTTCGTTCACATCAAGGAGGTTATGCGATGCAGCCATGATATCAATGGTGCGCAGGTCAATATCTTTAACCTGATCGTTGCGCCAGTCGCGCATGAAGTGGTTCACTTCCTTGACCGCATCCTTGATGTATTTGCCGTCGATCCAATACACCATGTCGATCCGCTCACCGGTGCGGCCTGAGAACATTCGGATCCGCCGAATGTCACCCGCGCCGCGCAAGAAGCCCGCTGCATTGGAGAAGGTCGGAGCGGCGACCAAAGTTGTTGCCGCGAACGCACCCAGTAGGGCACGACGGGAGAAACCCGATTTTTCAGTAGTAGCCATTGTCACTGCGCTGTCCCGTACGCCTGATGTCTCTGCCTGTGCCCGATGTTACGGACATGGTGTGGTCCTGTTTCCACGCGAGAACTGTATTGCACATACAGAATCGCGCGCCAAGTTTTGAATGTTGCAGCTCGACATGAACTGTGAATTTCGGCAATTTTTTGCGCAAAAGGGAAATAAATGGTTAATTTCCCCTCAATGTGTCGTGGCCGCCACGGGCCGTATGCGTCTTATTGCGACCCATAAGACGCAGGTGCCTGTTGCCTGTTTGCGCTGATCAAAATGTGAATGGACAGCGAGGGCTGGCGTTTACCAGGATTTCATGTAGGCAACCACAGACTGTGAAAAGCAATTCATTTGAGGACCGTACCCATATGTCGCCTGTCATTGTGACCCGTGCCATTTCGACTGTTGGCCCGACGCTGAAGGCGGGGCTGTTTGCGCTTGCGCTTGGCGGCTTTGCACTCGGTGCACCGGATGGTGCGACCGCACAGGTGACCGCGTTCAAGCAAGCGGTTGCCGAGGCAGCCTCGGCCAGCGATCCGGTGGCGCAGTTCTACCGCGAGACAGGATACACCGCGATCTGGACCGGAAGTGATGATGCCGCCCGTGCCCGTCGCGCCGCATTGTTCCGCGCCTTGGGAGAGGCGCCGATGCACGGGCTTCCGGATCGGACATCGGAAATCAACGCATTGATGGACGTATTGAAGTCGGTCCAGACCACGCGTGATCTGGGTCGGGCCGAGGTAGCAATGAGCCGCGCCTTGGTCGGCTATGCCAGCGACTTGCAAACCGGGCTCCTGCAGCCGCGCCAAATCGATGATGGCATCGTCCGCAAGAAACATCAGCCTGATTTTGCCGCCTACCTGGCTGGCATGCGTGATCAGGCGCCGGTTGCCTATCTGCGCAGCCTCGCCCCGCAAAGCGCCCAATATCAGGCCTTGCTGCGTGAGAAGATGCGCCTGGAGGCGCTGCAGCAGGCAGGTGGTTGGGGGCCGCAGGTCGCGGCCAAGAAACTGGAGAGCGGAGACAGCGGCCCCGCAGTCATCGCGCTGCGCAATCGCCTTATCGCCATGGGCTACCTTCCGCGTAGTGCCGCGCGCAGCTATGACGGTGCGCTGGAACGCGCGGTTCAGGCGTTCCAATCGGACCATGGCCTTAACGCTGATGGTGTTGCCGGTGGCGGCACCCTCGCGGAAATCAACAAACCGGTCTCGGCGCGGCTGAAGTCGGTTCTTGTCGCAATGGAGCGTGAGCGCTGGCTGACGCCCGAGCGCGGAACCCGCCATGTTCTGGTGAACCAAACCGACTTTACTGCCAAGATTATCGACAACGGCGAAGTGACCTTTGTGACGCGCTCCGTCATTGGCAAAGACAATGCAGACCGACGCTCGCCGGAGTTCTCCGACGAGATGGAGCATATGGTCATCAACCCCAGCTGGTATGTTCCACGCTCCATCGTGACCAAGGAATATCTGCCCAAGCTGCGCAACAACCCAAATGCGGTCGGCCACATCGAAATCACCGACAGCCGCGGCCGCAAGGTGAATCGCGCCACCGCTGATTTTTCCAAATATACCGCGCGAACGTTCCCTTTTGCGATGCGTCAGCCGCCCAGCCGCAAGAACGCGCTTGGCCTGGTCAAGTTCATGTTCCCGAACAAATACAATATCTACCTGCATGACACGCCGCAGAAGAGCCTCTTTCAACGGGAGGTCCGCGCCTTCTCGCATGGCTGTATCCGCCTCGCGCAACCCTTTGAATTTGCGTATGCTTTGCTGGCGCGCCAGACTGAAAACCCCAAGGACTTCTTTCACCGCATTCTGAACAGCGGGAAAGAGACCAAGGTCGTTCTGGATCAGAAGGTGCCGGTGCACATCATCTATCGCACCGCCTTTGTAACGCCGAAGGGGCAGCCAGAGTACCGACGCGATATCTATGGCCGTGACGCCAAGGTATGGGCCGCACTGGAACGGGCAGGGGTGGTGTTGCCGGGCGTACAAGGGTAATCCTCGGGCCCAAAGGCAACAGACCGGAAAGGCCCGACATGTTTACAGTCCGCGAAATCGCCGCCTCGCTTCAGGTAGAGGCTGAGGGAGATTTGGATCTGACGGTGCTGCGGGCAGCTGAACCTCAGGACGCCGGGCCGAATGATCTGGCGATGGCGATGGCCCCTAAATACGCTGAGAGCCTGGACGAGGGCAGCGCCCGCGTGGCGCTGGTCTGGGAAGGCGCCGACTGGCAGGCCATGGGCCTACAGGCGGCTATCTTTGCGCCACGCCCCCGCTTGGCCATGGGCGGCATCACCCGGCTGCTGGATCCCGGACAGGGATTTGGCACGGGCATCCACCCCAGTGCCGTTGTCGACCCTACCGCCGAACTGGGCGAGGGCGTCTGTGTTGGCCCGCTGGCGGTGATCGCCGCAGGCGCGCGCATTGGCGCAGGCTCGGTGATCGGCCCGCAATGCCACATCGGAGCGGATGTGACCCTCGGCCAGAACGCCCAGCTGCGCGAATCCGTCAGCATTGGCGCGCGCGCCACAATTGGCGACCGATTTCGTGCCCAACCCGGCGCGCGGGTTGGCGGCGATGGGTTTTCTTATGTCACCCCGGAGGTGTCGGGCGTGGAAACCGCCCGCAAAACAATGGGCGATCAGGGCGAGAGCAAAGCGCAAAGCTGGCTGCGCATCCATTCGCTCGGGGCCGTGGACATTGGCGATGATGTCGAACTTGGCAGCAACTGTACCATCGACAACGGCACCATCCGTAATACGGTAATCGGCAGCGGCAGTAAGCTGGATAACCTTGTACATGTCGGCCACAACACCCGTGTGGGCCGCGATTGCCTGCTCTGCGGACAGACCGGGATTTCCGGTTCGGTTGATATCGGCAACAACGTGGTTCTGGGCGGGCAGACCGGCGTTGCGGACAATCTCTTCATCGGTGATGGCGTGATCGCAGGCGGCGGCACCAAGATCCTGTCCAATGTTCCGGCAGGCCGCGTGGTGATGGGATATCCGGCTGTCAAAATGGAGACACATACCGAAATGTATAAGGGGCAGCGGCGCCTGGGCCGTCTGATGCGCGACATTGAAGCGCTGAAGAAGGCGGTTTTCAAATAACGGCGCAGCCACTACATGACGCAAAATACCATCGATCAGGGGTCCCTTATGAGCACGCAGGACAAGGTCATCGCCATCATTGCCGAACAGGCCGTGCTGGAGCCATCGGATGTGACACTCGACAGCACACTGGAGGATCTGGGGATCGACAGCCTCGGCCTCGTTGAGAGCATCTTCGCCATTGAGGAAGAGTTTGATATCACCATTCCCTTCAATGCCAATGAACCGGAGAAAAGCGATTTCGACATCTCCAACGTGGCGGCGATCATCGCGGGTATCGACACGCTGATTTCAGAAAAATGACCATGCGGGATCGGGTTGGAGACGACGGATGAACCGGGTTGTCATCACCGGGATGGGCACGATCAACGCGCTTGGCCACACCGTGTCCGAGACCATGGCCTCCATGGCCGAAGGGCGCTGCGGCATTGGCGAACTTGAGTTTCAGGATGTTGATCGCCTATCCATCCGCATTGGGGGTCAGGTGCGGGGGTTTGAGGCGGAGGGACGTTTTAATCGCCAACAGATGAGCCTCTACGATCGGTTTACCCAATTCACATTGACGGCCGCCAAAGAGGCGATAGACCAATCGGGTCTGGAATTTCATGGCGAGCTGTCGCAGAAATCCGGCGTGGTACTGGGCACGGCAGGCGGTGGTGTCTCGACCTGGGACGATAACTATCGGTCTGTCTATGAGGCGGGGAAAAATCGGGTCCATCCCTTCGTCGTGCCCAAGCTGATGAACAACGCCGCAGCCAGCCATGTGTCCATGGAACACAATCTGAAGGGGCCGAGTTTCACGGTCTCCACCGCCTGCGCCTCCTCCAATCATGCGATGGCACAGGCGTTTCAAATGGTCCGCTCCGGTATGGCGCCGGTGATGATTACAGGCGGATCTGAATCGATGCTGTGCTTTGGTGGGGTAAAGGCCTGGGAGGGCTTACGGGTAATGTCACGCGATGCCTGCCGCCCCTTCAGCGCCAATCGCAACGGGATGGTGCAGGGTGAAGGGGCTGGTGTCTTTGTCTTCGAAGACTACGAACACGCCCGTTCCCGCGGCGCTGATATCATCTGTGAGGTCATCGGCTTTGCCATGTCATCAGATGCCGCCGATATCGTGATGCCCAGCAAACAGGGCGCAGCGCGGGCCATTGCAGGCGCCTTGCAGGATGCGAGGCTGAACCCGGAGGATGTCGGTTATGTCAACGCCCATGGCACCGGAACTGCGGCCAACGACAAGACAGAGTGCGCGGCCGTGGCCGATGTCTTTGGTCCGCATGCTGACAATCTGATGATCTCCTCCACCAAATCCATGCACGGCCATCTGATTGGCGGCACAGGCGCGGTGGAACTGCTGGCCTGCATCATGGCGCTGCGCGACGGTGTTGTGGCCCCCACCATCGGCTATGAGGAACCCGATCCCGAATGCGCGCTTGATGTGGTGCCGAATGAGGCACGGCAGGCTGATGTGACTGTCGCCCTCAGCAATGCCTTTGCCTTTGGCGGGTTGAACGCGGTGCTGGCCCTGCGAAAGATCTGAGTGGCCAGCGTAATATCCATCAGCAAAACATAAAAAACCGCCGCGATCCTAGCCAGGATGCGGCGGTTTTCTGTTTCGGGCGTCTGTGTCGGACGGCTTACTGTTTCACCACATCCACAACGTTATATCCGGCGGTAAAGCCGCTTAGCGACAGATCCATATTGATCACCTGATCAGGGGCGGGTGCCGGGCGCAGGCTCAATGTGGCTTTCTTGCCTTTCTTGAAGGCTGCGATATCGGTCTCGGTAAGGCCAATCTGCGCCACACAGCCCATCGGGTTGCAGAACGAGTAGTTATACCGTTTGCCCGGTGCGCCATCGATGGAGATGGTCAGCGCCGCTGGCAGCAGCGTTTCCAGCGGAACGATGACCGTGGCGCCGGCGACGGCCTGGCTGCCTTCCTGATTGATCCGGAACATCGAAAACTCCGCCATCGGGTTCCCGGACGCATCGGTCATGATCTGCAGCAGTGAGCAGGGGTCGTTGTCTTCTTCGGTCTTGACGCAGGCCAGATCCCAATCACCGTGGGTTTCTTTGGAATAGCGCTGGCCCAGTTGCGGGCCGTCCTGTACGGGCTGGCCAAGATCCAAGACGTCATCGGCCTTTGGGGCCTCCGTCGTGGCCTCTGCGGCGGGCTGGCTCTCTTCGGTCTCGGCCGCCCCAGCGGTGTCCTGCGCCATCAGGGGCAGCGGCAACGCCATCAGCGCTGCCAGGGTCATCGGGGTCAGGGACTTGATCATGATTGCCTCATCTATCCTGTGTTATCGGCCCGATGTAGCATGCCCGAAACCCGGTGTCAGTCCCATAACCATCTGACGCCCCAGCACTGGCGGGGAATTGATCGGATTATACGTCAGAGATGGAAGCGGCTGGATTAAAACAAAAAAGGGAGCAAAAATGCCCCCTTTTTCGTATTTTTTCTCCCCGTCGGACTGGCCGACTTAGTTATTGGGAGGACGTTACGAAAGGGTCGGCCATCGGTCAACATGCAAAGAGAAAAAAATGTCGCAGTTGAGGGATTAATTGACGCCTTCGCATGACGCGCGCGCAATGGGCACGAAACACGCCTGACGTGCAGGCGCAATCTCCCGGACTGCCCGGAAACGCGGCACAAAAAAAGGCCGTGCCCGAAGCACGGCCCAGTCTGACAGGGAGGAAATGTCCGCCGGACCAACCGCATGATGGCCGACGGGCAATTATCACTCTCGCATTCAAAGGTTAATTTTGTATTTTCATTTCACAGAAACCGCAGCGTGCGGGATGACAACAGCCGGGGGCAGATCATGCAGGACAAGTTATTTATCGGGGGTGGGGGTGAAAACTATGCGGATCCACAGGCGCTGACGCTCAAATACGCCAATCGTCACGGGCTGATTGCAGGGGCCACCGGCACCGGCAAAACCGTAACCCTGCAGATCCTCGCAGAGAGTTTTTCCAATGCCGGAGTTCCGGTTATTCTGTCGGATGTAAAAGGGGACCTCTCCGGCCTTGCGAAATCCGGCAGCGCTACGCAC
Organism: Phaeobacter sp. LSS9; assembly: GCF_003443595.1. Classification (NCBI taxonomy): domain Bacteria; kingdom Pseudomonadati; phylum Pseudomonadota; class Alphaproteobacteria; order Rhodobacterales; family Roseobacteraceae; genus Phaeobacter; species Phaeobacter sp. LSS9. Next base: position 808,809 of record NZ_CP031956.1, on the reverse strand, counting down.
AAACTGCACGACGCCTTTACCAGCCGGGCGGAAAAAATCGGCTTCGGCGATTACCGCTACCACGCCTGTCCGGTCATCTTCTGGGATCTCTACGGCCAGCAGGGACATCCGGTGCGCACCACTGTCGCCGAGATGGGGCCGCTGCTTCTGGCGCGATTACTCGAGTTGAGCGAGGCACAGGAAGGCATTCTGAACATTGCCTTCCGTCTGGCCGATGAGGAAGGGCTTGCGCTGCTGGATCTGAAGGATCTGCAGGCGCTGCTGGTCTGGGTCGGGGAAAACCGCGCTGATCTCTCGCTGCGCTACGGCAATGTCTCCACCGCCTCCATCGGGGCAATCCAGCGTCGATTGCTGGTGCTGGAAAACCAGGGCGGTGCGCAGCTCTTTGGCGAACCTGCGCTAGACCTTGCTGATCTGATGCGCTGCACGGCGGAGGGGCACGGCATGGTCAATATCCTCGCCGCAGACAAGCTGATGGCCGCACCGGGACTATATGCAACATTTCTGCTGTGGCTCCTCAGTGAACTGTTCGAAGAACTGCCGGAGGTTGGGGATCCTGACAAACCGAAGTTGGTCTTCTTCTTTGACGAGGCGCATCTGTTGTTTGATGACGCCCCCAAGGCGCTGATCGACAAGGTGGAGCAGGTGGCCCGTCTGATCCGCTCCAAAGGGGTCGGGATCTATTTCATCACCCAGAACCCGGCTGATGTGCCGGAAGACATCCTTGGCCAGCTTGGCAACCGCATCCAGCACGCCTTGCGTGCCTTCACCGCGCGCGATCGCAGGAACCTGCGGATGGCGGCGGAAACCTATCGCGAGAACCCGCGGTTTTCGACTGAGGAGGCCATTCGCGAGGTTGGCGTAGGCGAGGCGGTCACCTCCATGCTGCAGAAAAAGGGCATTCCCGGTGTGGTCGAGCGGACGCTGATCCGTCCGCCCAGTTCTCAGCTGGGGCCGATCACTGCTGCGGAGCGGGCGGCGTTCCTGCAGACCTCGGATATGGCCGGGAAGTACGACCAGACCAGCGACCGGCGCTCCGCCTATGAAATCCTCGCCGAACGCGCCGCCAAGGCCGCAGCCGAGGCTGAGGCCGCAGAGGTGGCGGCCGAAGCCGCACCAGAGCCGATGGCGCGTGAGTATAACGCCGGGCGGCGCTACTCCGGAAGTCGCGTCAGCCGGTCGTCGTCGCGGCGGATGAAACCGCGCGACAGCTTTGCCTCAGCCATGTCGGAAGCAGTAATCAAGGAGTTGAAAGGCACCACTGGGCGGCGCCTTGTGCGCGGCATCCTTGGTGGGTTGTTCAAGGGACGCTGAGCGCCACCAGAACAAAAGAAAACGCCGCCCGAGATATCCACGGGCGGCGTTTTTTGTTTCAGGGGGCCGCAATTGAACCCGCTGCGCACCTTCGACTTTACCGTTCCGGGATCAGACCACGGGGGCTGAACCGCAAGACCAGCAAAAGGATCAGACCCATGGTCAGCAAACGCATATGCGACGCGCTTTCCAACAGATGCAGCTTCAGCGCGTTGGTGTCGGACATGCCTGCCGTCACGGTTTCAATCAGCAGGATGCCCATCGGCTCCACCTTGATCCAGAGGAACCAGATCAGCAGGCCACCCAGCACCGCGCCAAAGTTGTTGCCGGACCCGCCGACAATCACCATCACCCAGATCAGGAAGGTGAAGCGCAAGGGATTATAGGTGCCCGGTGTCAGCTGGCTGTCCAGCGTGGTCATCATTGCCCCGGCAATACCGCAAATCGCAGAGCCAAGAATGAAGATCTGCAGATGGCGGCGGGTCACATCCTTGCCCATCGCCTCGGCGGCCACCTCATTGTCGCGAATGGCGCGCATCATCCGGCCCCAGGGGCTCTTCAGTGCCATCTGCGCCATCCACAACAGCGCCAGCAACACAACCGTGAACAACAGCGAATAGCCCAGCTTCACATAGAGCGTGGAGGCCAGAACCGGATCCAGACCATAGTCCGCAGCCTTGGCGACAAACGCGGCATCGTTCTGCAAATCGACCTCATAGGGCAGGGGCCGGGGCAGGCCGACAACGTTCTTCACGCCGCGCGACAGCCAGTCCTCGTTCTTCAGAACTGAGATGATGATCTCTGCAATGCCCAGCGTTGCGATCGCCAGATAATCCGAGCGCAGACCCAGCGCCGTTTTGCCGATCAGCCAGGCAACACCGGCGGCCAGCAGGCCACCTGCGGGCCAGGCCAGCAGCACCGGCAGGCCAAGCCCGCCAAGATTGCCCTCAAGCGCGGGATTGATCGCCTCAACGCCCGCCACCGCCGGATCGAAAATCGCGCGGTAGACCACAAAGCCAAGGATCAGCACCGCCAGCAGCACCGCAATACGCAGCTTGCCAGCAGGCACCATCCGCATGGTGGCAACCGCCGCAACCAGTGTCATCGCCCCCATAGCCAGCGCCATGATGATCCCAACGCCGCCCTGGCTCCAGGCGCCCGGTGTTGGCGCGGTGGACACCAGCACAACTGCCAGACCGCCAAGCGCGACAAAGCCCATGATGCCAACGTTGAACAGGCCAGCAAAGCCCCACTGAAGGTTGACGCCAATCGCCATGATGGCCGACACCAATCCCATATTGAGGATCACCAGAGCCGAGTTCCAAGACCCGGAGAAGAAGAGGAAGTTGGTGCCGCCCTCAAGCAGGATCAGCACACCAACAAACAGAAACAGCAGGGATGTTTTGACTGTCTCGCTCATACCACTTTTCCTTTGAAAAGGCCCGTGGGCTTGAACAGAAGCACGACCACAAGGATCGCAAAGGACACGGCAAATTTGTAATCCGTGCTCAGAAGCTGGACGAGGCCATCGGGTTTCATCGTTTCAGGCAGGACATAGGTCAGCACCTTTTTCCACGCATAGGTGATTGTCACCTCTGAAAAGGCGATGATGAACCCGCCGGCAATGGCGCCAACGGGGCTGCCCAGACCGCCCACAATCGCGGCCGCAAAAATCGGCAGCAACAGCTGGAAGTAGGTGAAGGGTTTGAACGATTTGTCCAAACCATACAGTACACCGGCAATGGTCGCGAGGGTCGCTACGATCAACCACGTGTACATCACCACGCGCTCCGGGTTGATACCCGAGAGCAGCGCCAGATCCTCATTATCGGAATAGGCGCGCATGGATTTACCGGTGCGGGTTTTGTTCAGGAACCAGAACAACAGCGCCACAACCACAACCGCAGTGATCACGGTGATCCCTTGGGTCGTCTTGATTGCCAGACCTTCGCGCAGTCCAGTCAGCGCCTTGAAGTCACGCGCAGAGATAATGAACCGCTCGCCATCGGAAAACCGCTGATCCCCCGGTCCGATGATGAATCGCACAAGGCCGTTCATCATGAACATCACGCCGAGCGAGACCATGACAAAAATTACCGGCTTGGCCTTTTGCGCGCGATAGAACCGATAGACGGTGCGATCGGTGATCAGCATCAAGAGCATACAGCCCGCGATACCAATAGGCAGAGCAAGCAGCGCGGTCGGCAGGGGACCAAAACTGATGCCCATAGACTGGAACCACCAGGTCACCAGAATGGTGATCATGGTGCCAAAGGCCATGGTGTCACCATGGGCGAAGTTCGAAAACCGCAGCACCGAATAGATCAGTGTCACGCCAAGCGCACCAAGCGCAAGCTGGCTGCCATAGGCGATTGCCGGAACCCCGACAAAATTGGTAAGCGCCACAAGGGCGTTGAGGAAGTCCATTATTTGTCCTCTTGGCAGGTGCCAGTATATTTCACTTGCGAGGGATACCCCGTGGCACTTCGCTCATCCAGTGAGACATTGTTGCCGGTCATCAGCAGCAGCCAGCTGTCGATAGATGTGTCCGCAGGCGGAACTTTCGCAAACATCACGGACGAAGCAAGCCCCACAAACGGAGCAAGCGACATGAACTCTTCCGAGTCTCCTTGTGTCCAAGTAAATCGAGCCATGCCGGCACTCGCTTCTTGTGAGAGCATTGCCAGGGTGATTTTCATGTCAATGGGCTCGGCCGGACATCTTTGAACTGTTTTGCAATCAGCGGCATCGTTGGTGGTGCATTCCTGAACGGAAATACACTCAGGTTCCAGGTAACAGCTGAGAGTCGTCTCACCTTGGTCAGAGAGAGCTGCAACAGGGCTGACCGCAATACAAATGGCGAGAGCCACACTGCGGTTCGTTGCGGCCGATTTTTTTAACAGAGGCATATTCTGTCACCCTCCCAAGAAGGATTTGCGTACTTCGGGATCGGCGAGCAGCTCTTGACCGGTGCCGGTGTAGGCATTGCGCCCCTGCACCAGCACGTAGCCTTTGTCCGCGATCTCAAGCGCTTGTTTGGCGTTTTGTTCAACCATCAGGATCGGCAGCCCGGTACGAGCGACCTCAATGATGCGGTCAAACAGTTCATCCATGACGATGGGCGAGACACCCGCTGTGGGCTCATCCAGCATCAGCACCTTCGGCTTGGTCATCAGCGCGCGGCCCACGGCCACCTGTTGGCGCTGCCCGCCGGACAGCTCACCAGCGGGCTGGTTGCGTTTCTCACGCAGGATCGGGAACAGCTCATAGACCTGCTCCATCGTGTCGGAGAAATCATCCGTACGGATGAAGGCGCCCATCTCAAGGTTTTCCTCCACCGTCATTGAGGTGAAGATATTGCTGGTCTGGGGTACAAATCCCATGCCCTTCACCACCCGGTCCTGCGGAGTAAGCTGGGTGATATCCTCACCGTCCAGGCGCACAGCACCAGAGCGGACATCCAACATGCCAAAGACAGCTTTCATCGCGGTGGATTTGCCGGCACCGTTGGGACCGACGATCACCGCGATCTCGCCCTTATCGACCGCAATCGTGCAATCGTGCAGAATATCTGGACCCTTGCCGTAGCCGCCGGTCATGGTGTCGCCAATCAGGAACGGTCCGCCATCAACCTTTGTTGTTGGCCCGCTTTTGCTATGCGCCGGTTGCATTGTCCCGGCGCCATGCGGGTTGGTGATCGAGGCGTCGCGATTGCCATGATCGTTCTGGTAGGGGTTATCGCTCATGCGCCCGCCTCCAGTTTGTCTTTGTTTTTCAGACCGGTGCCGAGGTAGGCTTCGATCACCTGCTCATTGGCCTTGATCTCGTCCAATGTGCCTTGTGCCAGCTTCTTGCCCTCAGCCATGCAGATCACGGGATCGCAGAGGCGGCCGATGAACTCCATGTCGTGTTCGATCACAACGAATGTATATCCGCGCTCCTCGTTGAGGCGCTTGATCGCGTCGGCAATCGTATACAGCAGCGTGCGGTTCACGCCGGCGCCGACCTCGTCCAGAAACACGATCTTGGCATCGACCATCATGGTCCGGCCCAGCTCCAGCAGCTTCTTCTGGCCACCAGAAACCTGTCCGGCCTTCAGATCGGCGATATGGCTGATGGTCAGGAACTCCAGCACCTCATCCGCCTTGGCCCGCAGGGCGCGTTCCTCGTCGGCGATACGTTTGCGGCCAAACCAGGTGTTCCACAGGCTTTCGCCCGATTGGGCACCCGGAACCATCATCAGGTTTTCGCGGCAAGTCATCGACGCAAATTCATGCGCAATCTGGAACGTCCGCAGCAGCCCCTTGTGGAACAGCTCATGCGGCGGCAGGCCGGTGATATCCTCACCATCCATGGTCACCCGCCCGGAGGTGGGGGGCAGAACGCCAGCAATTACATTGAAAAGAGTGGTCTTTCCGGCGCCGTTTGGCCCGATCAAACCGGTTATGGAGCCCTTAGCGATTTCTAGCGATGCGCCATCAACCGCGTGGAACCCGCCGAAGTGCTTGTGCAAGTCCTCGACGACGATCATGTCATTTCATCCCCCACCGTCTTTTTGACGGCTTTTGAATTTGGAACAGCCCGGGCAGAACCCGGGCTGATCATCTTGGTTTGATCCGGTGTTAAGGGATCAGCGGAATTTTACGGTGGCGTTGGCGCCGTCCTTGACTTCGATCTCACGGTAGGAGCCTGCGCTCTCACCGGGGCCGATCAGCTCCACGCCGGTGGCACCTTCATAGTCGATGTCGCCGCCGTTCGCGAGGATCTCGAGCGCCTTGCCCAATTCACCAGGGTTGATTTTCTCACCCGGTGCGTTCGCCACTTCAAGGATCTTGGAGCCATAGTCGGCCGGATCCTTGGAGTTTGCGGCCTGCATGGCCAGCATGAAAAGCGCCGCCGCGTCATAGCTCTCCGGCGAATAGGCGGAGGTGCCGTCAAAACCGGCGGCTTTTGCCAGCTCAGCATAGATGGCAGCGCCTTCGCTGTCGGAGCCTGCGATCTGGCCGAAGGAGCCGTCGAGATCCGAACCGATGTTCTTGGGCAGGGAGTCACCGATCATGCCGCCGGGCAGACCGAAGGTGTCATACGCGCCGGAGTCGAGCGAGGCCTGAATGATGCCCAGACCGCCCTGATCCAGGTAGCCGGCCACAACCAGAATATCGCCGCCGGCGGACGCCAGCGCTGCAACTTCTGCGGAGTAGTCGCCTTTGCCGTCTTCATGCGCGGTCACGATGGTGACTTCGCCGCCAACTTCCTCAAAGGACGATTTGATCGCGTCCGCCAGACCCTTACCGTAGTCGTTGTTGGTATAGGTCAGTGCGATGGAGTTGATGCCACGCTCTTTCAGCACTTCTGCCATAACCTGACCTTCGCGGGCATCAGACGGCGATGTACGGAAGAACAGGTCATTGTCTTCCATCGAGGACAGACCAGGCGAGGTGGCGGAGGGAGAGATCATCACCATGCCGTTCGGAATCGCAACGTTCTGCAGAATTGCGCCGGTCACGCCGGAGCAGTCACCGCCGACGATCCCGTTCACGCCGTCAGCGACCAGTTTTTCGCCGTTTGCCGTGGACAGACCATTGTCGATGCAACCCGTGTCCGCGCGCACAGAAACCACAGTGGCTGCGTCAAGCAGCTTGCCGGATTTGGTCACTTCTTCCATCGCCAGTTCGGCGCCCGCACCCATGGCAGGAGCCAGCGATTCAATCGGGCCGGTAAAGCCGAGAAGCACGCCCAGTTTCACTTCCTTGGCGTGGCCACCTGCAAATGCGGTGCCAGCAGTCAGGGCGGCGGCGGCTGTGGCCATCATCAGTTTTTTCATTTTTGAAACTCCCATTTGTTGGAACTTATTTGTTCAAATCGGACCCTAGGCAAGCACGCCAAAAAAGAAAAGGCCTCTAGCGCCAACACTCGACAGGTTTTTTGGTGTGTTCGGTGACAATAGAATGTTCACAGCCACATACGCAGAAGAGCGGTTGCGCAGCTCCACCAGAGAGATAACCAGCCAACTTTCATTGACGTCGCAAGCGCCCACGCCAGCGTCGTTTTCCGCGCTGAGGCCCGCTGAAATTGGGTCAGATGCAAAACCGTGCTAGTCTTTGTTAAGGCGCCCTTTACCAGAGCAACAAGGGCGCATGGCCGATGGTTTGAACGAGAGGCGACTGCAGATGACAAGGCCCGCTATTCGAATAATCCAAATCTGTCATTCGTGTATATATCCCGGTCGATCTTCGGCGGCTGCGCTGAAGCGTTCTCCCATCCCGCTTGCCGGGTGCAGGTTATCCGGTCGCAAGGACAGCGTCATGTCTTGGCTTGCCAAGTTCACCTCTGGCGCGGCACTGCTACTGACGCTCGCGACAGGGGCATCAGCGGAGGCGCTGACCAGCAGTCAGGGCGCGCTGCGCATCGAGAAAATGGCGCAGGGGCTGGATATTCCCTGGGGCTTCGACTTTCTCCCCGATGGTTCGGTGCTGATCACAGAGCGGACCGGCAACCTCCTCCTCCTGCGCGAGGGCCGCCTGACACGGATCAAGGGAACACCAAAGGTGGCCGATCAGGGGCAGGGTGGTTTGCTTGATGTCATGGTCCCGAAGACCTTCGCCAAAACCCGGCGGATCTACCTCACCTATGCAAAACGGGTTGGACGCGGTGCCGCCACTGCCGTCGCCACCGGCCAGCTGGCCCGGCGCAACACGCAATTGCAGGGGCTGCGGGATATCTTTGTCGCCGCGCCAGCCGTCAGCAGCGGCCGGCATTTTGGATCGCGACTGGCGGAGGGGCCTGATGGCCATATCTATGTTACCCTCGGCGATCGCGGTGACCGTCAATCGGCGCAGGTTTTGGCATCACATCAGGGCAGTATTCTGCGGCTGACACCCGAAGGCTCCGTGCCACGCAGCAATCCCCTGATCAAACGCCGAGGCGCCCAACCCGAGATCTGGTCCTATGGGCACCGCAATCCGCAGGGGCTGAGCTTTGCCGCCGATGGCAGTCTTTGGTCGGTCGAACATGGCGCCCGTGGCGGAGATGAGGTCAACCGTATCGAAAAGGGAGCCAACTACGGCTGGCCGATCATTTCATACGGGCGTCATTATTCCGGACTGACAATCGGCGAAGGCACCGAGAAACCGGGTCTGAAACAGCCAGAGCATTACTGGGATCCGTCGATCGCGCCCTCCAATCTGCTGGTCTACTCCGGCAAGATGTGGCCGGAGTGGCACGGCGACATCTTCGTTGGTTCGCTCAAATTCGACTACATCGCGCGCCTGTCAGGCGCCCAACTGAAAGAGGTCGAGCAGATCAAAGGCGATCAGACCGGCCGCATCCGAGACCTGCGCGAGGCCCCGGACGGCAGTCTCTGGTTTGCCTCGGAAACCGATGGCGCGATCTACCGGCTGTCGCGCTGATAGGCGGCGCCCCGCTAGACAGCTGCGAGGATCACATCGCAGGCGGTGCCGACTTGCTGCCGCGCTCGCGGTATGGCGTGGTGTCATAGTGGGCGCGATAGCATTTTGAGAAATGCGACGGTGAGGCAAACCCGCAGGCAAGTGCCACGTTGATCACACTCATATCGGTCTGCATCAGCAGGTTGCGTGCCTTTTGCAACCGCAGCTCCATGTAATAGCGCTTCGGTGAGCGGTTCAGATAGCGGCGGAACAGCCGTTCAAGCTGACGGGTCGACATGCCAACATTCTGCGCCAGGATTGATGGGCTGATCGGTTCCTCGATGTTGGCCTCCATCATCTGGATCACCATGGAGAGTTTCGGGTGCCGCACACCGATCCGCGTGGGAATCGACAGGCGCTGGGTGTCCTGATCGGTACGAATCGAGGAATAGATCAGCTGGTCCGCGACGGAATTGGCGATATCCTCCCCATGATCGCTGGCAATCAGCTTCAGCATCAGATCGATGGAGGAGGTCCCGCCTGCGGTGGACATCCGGTTGCCATCAATGACAAACACCGACTTCGTGAGCTCAACCTCGTCGAATTCCTCATTGAAACTATCGGCATTTTCCCAGTGAATCGTCGCTCGCTTGCCATCCAGCAATCCCGCGCGCGCCAGAGAATAAGAAGCCGTACACAGCCCCCCGATCTTCAGCCCCTTGCGGGCCTCGCGGCGCAGCCAGGACAGCAGCTTTTTCGTGGTGGCCTCCTGCACCGAAATGCCGGAACACAACAGAATTGTGTCATCGCGCTGCAACTCCACCAGATCGTCATCAACCTGAAAGGATGTTCCTGCCGAACAACTCACCGTGCGACCGCCCTCAGCCAACAAGGTCCAAGTGTAGACCTCACGCCCCATCATCCGGTTCGCGATCCGCAGGCATTCCAGCGCGGAGGCAAACGACAGCATGGAAAAACTATCCAGCAAAACAAAGGCATAGCGCCGGGTTTGGGGGCCTGTGGCCGGGCTTGTTGTGGGCTTGCTTTGCGTCCGCATGGCCAGCGTCCTTATTCAAAATCTCTGTTTTTCGCAAAGCCGGATTTTGCGAAATTCGGGCACCGTGTTCACAGCTTCGCGGTGTCGTCAAGACTTTGCAAATCTAAACTGGTCAGCGCGGGTGCGATTTCGTATAGATGTCCTTCGTTAACCTAAGACCTCTTATGCGGAGACACAGCTATGAGTGAGTGGCAAAAATCGACCTGGCGCCAAAAACCGCGGGTGCAAATGCCAGAATATACCAACGCCGACGCGCTGTCGGCTGTTGAGGCTCAGCTGTCCAAGTATCCGCCCTTGGTATTTGCGGGTGAGGCACGCCGCCTGAAACAGCACCTTGGCGCTGCGGGCCGGGGTGAGGCGTTCCTGCTGCAAGGCGGCGATTGCGCCGAGAGCTTTGATCAGTTCAGCGCCGACGCGATCCGCGATACCTTCAAGGTGATGCTGCAGATGGCGATGGTGCTGACCTATGGCGCCAAGGTACCCGTGATCAAAGTGGGCCGCATGGCGGGCCAGTTCGCCAAGCCGCGCAGCGCCCCCACGGAAACCGTGAACGGTGTGGAACTGCCCAGCTACCGCGGCGATATCATCAACGATCTGGCCTTCACCGAAACATCGCGTGTGCCCGATCCCCAGCGCATGTTGCAGGCCTACACCCAGGCCGCAGCAACCGTGAACCTGATCCGGGCGTTTTCGACCGGCGGCTATGCCGATGTGAATCAGGTCCATGCCTGGACCTTGGGTTTCACCGAGGGCGAGAAGGCCGAAAGCTACCGTGAAATGGCGAATCGGATCACCGATACGCTCGACTTCATGAAGGCCGCAGGCATCAATAATGACACCGCTCACACCTTGCAATCGGTGGAATTCTACACCAGCCACGAAGGTCTGCTGCTGGAGTATGAAGAGGCGCTGACCCGTCTGGATTCCACATCTGGCAAATGGCTGGCCGGTTCCGGCCACATGCTGTGGATTGGCGACCGCACCCGTCAGCCTGACGGCGCCCATGTGGAATTCTGCAGCGGCGTCCAGAACCCGATCGGCCTGAAATGTGGCCCGACCACCACCGCCGAAGATCTGAAGGTGCTGATGGCCAAGCTGAACCCCGAAAACGAAGAGGGGCGTCTGACCCTGATCGCACGGTTCGGTGCAGGCAAGGCCGGTGAACATCTGCCGCGCTTGATCAAGGCGGTTCAGGAAGAGGGCGCCAAGGTAACTTGGGTCTGCGACCCGATGCATGGCAACACCATCAAGTCCTCCTCTGGCTACAAGACCCGCCCGTTTGAAAGCGTGCTGCGTGAGGTCCGTGACTTCTTTGCGATCCACACCGCAGAGGGCACGATCCCGGGCGGTGTGCATTTTGAGATGACCGGTCAGGATGTCACCGAATGCACCGGTGGCGTGCGCGCCGTGACCGATGAGGATCTGAGTGATCGCTACCATACTGCCTGCGATCCACGCCTGAACGCCAGCCAGTCCCTGGAACTGGCCTTCCTGGTAGCAGAAGAAGTGTCGCAGCTGCGTGCCCGCACCTCTGAGCGTCAGGCTGGCTGATCTTGTTTCTGGTGATACCCGACAACGGGGATCGCCGATATGAAACGACAAGCCCTCACCCCAAACCGGGGTGAGGGCTTTTATTTTCAACAACTTATCCTGCACTCTTCATGTTATGGTGCGGTGTTATTTGCAGGCAGAGAAGGCGCAGCAGGATCATTATTTCGTCCACAAAACGGGAAACGCCCCGGACCTTCTGTCGCGGGGCGATCGCTTTCTAGCTATGTCCAGTAGCGCGAAAGGAATTCGGAATATACGGGGTTGCTGAGGCCGGGCCTCAGTCCTTGCTGACAACCAGACGCAGGTGTCCGCCGCGTTTCTTGGTCTTCTCCTCTGCCTGCTCTGCCGCAGGCGCTGCCGGTGTCTCAGTCGACATCTGGCGGCTGCGCTCAATCAGGGCGCGCGCCTCGGTCATGACGGTGGGCTCGCGTTCAAACCGCGCCTGAGTTTCGGCAAAACCGGGGTTTGGTGCGTTGACGTCCTTCGCTGCAGGTGCTGGTGTCGCGGGCTTTGCCGGTGCGGCCGGATCTGCCGCGCGCGGCTTCGCCTTGAAGGGCGCATCACCGGTCGGGCTGACCTGGCGGATCTGCGTTTCGGTCACCGAGAACCGCTGCGAGGTTCCGGTTGGGTTGCCTTCAGAGATGAAAACCCCCAGCGCCCGGCTGACATCGCCCAAATCACTGCGCAGCGGCAGCAGCAGCATGCGCGCCTCGCGGGCGCCGCGCAGGCGGTTGTTCTCGGTCTGTAGGGTCAGCTCGATAATGGCAGGCGTGTCGAACATCGTCTCCAACGCTGCGCTGACCTGTTTACGGGCCGCCGGGGTGAAGAAAGCGGTGATGGGCATGCCGCGCACTTCCATTCCAGCCATTTCGTTCACCCGCTGACCAGCAAGACGAAAACGGGCGATGCCGGGGGCGATCCGCTCCAGAATGAAGGTCTGAGGCAGGATGTTTTCCAACCCGCGCGGATCGATCTGCGACCGGCTGGGAATATCGTCGCCACGGCGCAGAGCGGTCCAATAGGCCTCCGCCTGTCGCATGGGCGACAGCGATCCCGCTGCGCGGAAGCGATCCATTGCCACAACCTTGGTTTGACCTTCGGTCTGATTGTTGTCTTTGCGGCCGCCAAAAAACATCGCTGTCATCCTCGCTGGATCCGGCTGGGTCATGCGCCAAGCTAAAGTTGGTTGCCTAACGATTAATGCCGAATTGGTTATCCTGAAGTTAACATGCCACAATCTTATTCAATTTTGGACTATTTCTTTAATCAATGGTTAACACTTTAGGATAGGTCTCCGCGCTTATGGACTTGTCCGCTGGCCGTTTGTAAACCTGTGGCGAGGCGAAACAGCGCCTCGTGCACCCGGGGAGGCCGCAGACAATGACCATCCATTCAATGACGGGCTTTGCCGCAGGGCAGGGCAGCACCGGGGCGCATAGCTGGTCGTGCGAATTGCGCTCGGTAAATGCCAAAGGGCTGGACCTTCGCTTGCGCATCCCCGACTGGCTGGACGGGCTTGAAGCCAACCTGCGCGGGCAATTGAGCAAAGCGCTGTCGCGCGGCAATGTCTCCATGACCCTGCGGATCAACCGCAGCGAGGAGGCTGCCGTCGCCCTTCAGATCAACCAGGCGGCCCTGGCAACGCTGCTGACAGCGGTTGGTGAGGTGGAGCGGCAGGCCGCTGCGGCTGGGATCACCTTGGCGCAGACCTCTGCCACGGATCTTCTGACGCAACGGGGCGTGCTGGAGCAGGCCAGCGGCAGCGACGACCCCGCGCCCATCGTGGCGGTGCTCAGCACCGATTTTGCCGCAATCCTGTCCGACTTCGTTAACATGCGCGCCAGCGAAGGGGCCGCATTGAAGGCCGTGCTGCTGGATCGGCTCGAACAAATCAGCACCCTGCGCGAGGAAGCCGCGCGCCGCGCAGAGGCCCGCAAACCGGAGGTTGCCGCAACCCTGCGCAGCAATCTGGCGCGGGTGCTGGAGAACAGTGACGGCGTCGACGAAACCCGGCTGGCACAAGAGCTGGCCCTGCTGGCGGTCAAAGCGGATGTCACCGAGGAGCTGGACCGGCTGACGGCCCATGTGGCGGCTGCGCGGGAACTGCTGGCCAAAGGCGGCGCCGTCGGGCGCAAGCTGGATTTCCTGATGCAGGAATTCAACCGAGAGGCCAATACGCTCTGCGCGAAGGCGCAAAACAGCGACCTGACAGCGGTCGGGCTTGAGCTGAAAGCAGTGATCGACCAGATGCGCGAGCAGGTTCAGAACATCGAATAGAAACCAGAATAACAACAAATATAATATAAGGAGAGCATGCCATGGCAGATCGGCGCGGCCTGTTGATTATCCTTTCTTCGCCCTCAGGGGCCGGGAAATCCACATTGGCGAAACGGTTGCGGTCCTGGGATCCCAGCATTGAATTTTCCGTCTCTGCCACCACGCGCAACCCGCGCCCCGGCGAGACGGATGGGCAGGATTACCATTTCATCACCACCGACGCCTTCAAGACCGCCGTGAGCGAAGGCAATATGCTGGAGCACGCCCATGTCTTCGGCAATTTCTATGGCTCCCCCAAAGGGCCGGTGAAGGCGGCGATTGATGGTGGGCGTGATGTGCTGTTTGATATCGACTGGCAGGGCGCGCAGCAGATCCGCAACTCAGACCTGGGTCAGCACACGCTGTCGATTTTCCTGCTGCCACCTTCGATCGGAGAGCTGCGTCGCCGGCTGGAGAGCCGCGCCCAGGATGATGCCGCGACAATCACCCGCCGGATGGAGAAAAGCTGGGACGAAATCAGCCACTGGGGCAGCTATGATCACGTGCTGATCAATGATGATCTGGATGCCACCGAATTGCAGCTGAAGACCATTATCACCGCGACCCGTCTGCGCCGCATCCAGCAGCCGCATTTGGTGGATCACGTGCGCGGCCTACAAAGCGAATTTGAGGATCTGTCATGACGATTTATGCTCTGGGAGACAAAACCCCCGAACTCCACGCCGACACATGGGTTGCGCCGGATGCCAATCTGATCGGCCTTGTGGTGTTGGAGGAGGGGGCCTCGGTCTGGTTCGGCAGCACCATCCGCGCCGATCATGAGGAAATCCGCATCGGGCGCGGCTCCAACGTGCAGGAAAACTGCGTTATGCATATTGATGCAGGCTACCCGCTGACCATTGGCGAGAATTGCACCATCGGCCACAAGGTGATGCTGCATGGCTGCACCATCGGCGACAACACCCTGATCGGGATGGGGGCCACGGTGCTGAACGGAGCCAAGATCGGTAAGAATTGCCTGATCGGTGCGGGCGCCCTGATTACAGAGAATAAGGAAATCCCTGATAATTCTCTGGTCATGGGCGCACCTGGCAAAATCGTCCGTGATGTGGATGCAGCGCTGGTTCAATCCCTGCGCCAAAGCGCCGAGCACTACCAAGAAAACATGCGTCGTTTCCGCGACGAACTGACAGAGGTCTGACACGTGAGAAATTCCAAAGGGTCGCTGATGCGGCCAGATCCCTTGCCCTTCAGCGCGAGCCATCCGGTGGTGACCCCACTTAGTCCGTCCGTGGTCTATGCCAGCGACACGCCAGATGCGCTGGATGATCAATATGAGGGTCGGGTGCACGGCTATACCTACTCCCGCGAAGGCCATCCCAACGCCGATGTGGTCGCCAAACGGCTCGATGCGATGGAAGGCATGCCCGGTGGGGTTGTGACCGGTTCCGGTATGGCGGCGGTTTCGGCTGTGCTGCTGGGCCTGCTGAAAACCGGCGATCACGTGATTGGCGGCAATCAACTGTATGGCCGCTCCATGCGCCTCATGGCAGAGGACCTGCCGCGTCTGGGCATTGCAACAACGCTGGCCGATCCCGGCGATGTGGCTGCGGTTGAGGCCGCGATCCGCCCCGAAACCAAAATGATCCTGGTTGAGGCCATCTCAAACCCGACGCTGGCCGTGGCTGATATCGACGGGCTGGCACAGCTCTGCAAGGATCGCGATATCCTTTTGGTGGTCGACAACACCTTCACCACCCCACGGGGCTTTCGCCCCTTTGATCATGGCGCGGATATCGTAATCCATTCCATTACCAAGCTTTTGGCCGGGCATTCCGATGTGATGCTGGGCTATGTCGTGGCCAAGGATCCTGAGATCAACACCCGTCTCAGCGTCTATGTGGTCACCACCGGCATGACCCCCAGCCCGTTTGACTGCTGGCTGGCAGAACGCGGCATGCTGTCGTTTGAGCTGCGGTTTGAGCGCGCGCAGGCCACCGCGGTGACGCTGGCGGATCATCTGGCCGGGCTACCGGGGGTGAAGCGGGTGATTTACCCGACCCGCAAGGACCATCCCGACCACGAGCGCGCAATGGCGCTGTTGGATGGGAAGGGCTGCAATATGGTCAGCTTTGAGCTGGAAGGCGGGCGCGCGGCGGCCAATGCCTTTACCCGTGGGGCAGATGGGCTCAACTTTGCCCCGACGCTAGGGGACGTGGGCACCACGCTGTCGCATCCTGCCTCCTCCTCGCACCGCGCCCTCAGCGCAGAAGATCGTGCCAAACTGGGGCTGAGCGAAGGATTCTTCCGCGTTTCGGTCGGGCTTGAGGATCCGGACACACTCTGCGCTGTCTTCAGCGAAGCGGTCGCGGCTGCCACGTCATAGTTACATTCGGTTTGTAACACGGCCGGCACAGCAACAAGGCGAGGGGCAGATGACGCAGGATTTAATCGACGGTTTCATGGAAGCCATCCCCTTGCCAGCGGTGCTGGTCGATCAAAGCGAAAGGTTCATCGCCGCAAATGCGGCGGCGACCACACTGCTGGGTGCCAATCTGGTCGGGCGTCATTTCGCCACCATCCTGCGCCAGCCCAATGTGGCGACTGCGATTGAGCGCTGTCTTTATGAACGCAGCGCTAAAACCGCGCGCCACCTATCCAACGACGGCGCGCAGGACACTACATTTGAGGTCGCATTGCGCTATATTCCCGGCATTGGCGCGGTCAATGGTGGTGCGGCGCTGATCAGCCTCACGGATATCACAGAACGCGAGCAGGCCAGCCAGATGCGGCGCGACTTTGTCGCCAATGTCAGTCATGAGCTGCGCACGCCGCTGACAGCCCTCATGGGGTTCATCGAAACGCTGCGTGGCCCCGCGCGTGATGATGGTGCGGCGCGTGACAGGTTTCTGACAATCATGCAGGGCGAGGCAAATCGGATGAACCGGCTGGTCGGCGATCTCTTGTCGCTGAACCGGGTCGAGAGCGAAGAGCGTGTGCGCCCGCGCGCGCAGCTCGATCTGGGCGCACATCTGGCCTCAACGCTGAAGTCGCTGGAACCGGTGGCGGAGGCTGCAGATGTGCAGCTTATTCTGGAAATCCCAGAGGAGCCGACGCTGGTTACCGGCGATCCGGATCAGCTGCAGCAAGTCTTCACCAATCTTGTCGAGAATGCCATCAAATATGGTGGCAATCAGGTCACGCTGCGGCTCAGAACCCGCGACCGTGACCCCGCTGTCCGTGCCGCCGCCGTCCGGGTTGAGGTGATCGACAATGGCACCGGGATCGACCCGGTGCATCTGCCCCGGCTCACGGAACGGTTCTACCGCGTCGACACACACAGATCGCGTGAGCAAGGCGGCACCGGGCTGGGGCTGGCGATCGTCAAACATATCATCAACCGCCATCGTGGCCGGATGCGGGTGGAAAGCGCTGCTGCGACGGGCACGGTGTTCACCGTGATCCTGCCGCGCTGACACGCCGGTGAGATTTTGGCGCGCTCTATGTGACAACAACCTGAGCGTCCGCCGCGAAGGTCGGCGCGAAAAGTTAAGAAAATCCACTTTCGCTCGGCCAGTTGTCACAAAAAACGGGGCAACATCCGGGTTTGTCATACAGCTGTTACATAGCCGTCACAAAAGGCACATGCGCCGCCCTTAGGTGAGGGCGCAAGATCATCACGGGATGATCCTGAAAATTGACACCCAAGGAGACACAGATGTCCTTTGTGAAACTCACCGCTTCCGCCCTGGCCATTTCGGCTGTTTCTGCCACTGCTGCGGCAGCGCGCGATCAGGTTCAGGTGGCCGGTTCTTCGACCGTTCTGCCCTATGCCTCCATCGTGGCCGAAGCCTTTGGCGAGAATTTCGACTTCCCGACACCGGTCGTTGAATCCGGTGGGTCCTCTGCCGGTCTGAAGCGGTTCTGCGAAGGTGTGGGTGAAAACACCATCGACGTTGCCAACGCCTCGCGCCGCATCAAGGAAAAAGAAATCAAGGCCTGCGCCGAAAACGGCGTGACTGACATCATCGAAGTCCAGATCGGCTATGATGGCATCGTGTTTGCCAATGACATCAAGGGCAACGCCTTTGAATACACGCCCGCCGACTGGTTCCTGGCCCTGTCCGACGAAGTCCTGGTTGATGGCAAAATGGTTGCCAACCCCAACAAGACCTGGGCCGATGTGAACAGCGCTTTCCCGGCGCAGGACGTTCAGGCCTTCATCCCCGGCACCAAGCACGGCACCCGCGAAGTGTTCGAAGACAAGGTGATCCTGGCAGGCTGCGAAGCCACCGGCGCATTTGAGCACCTGCTGGAACACGCGGAAGGCGACAGCGACAAAGCCAAGAAGAAAGCCGCAGAGAAAGCCTGCATCTCCCTGCGCACCGACGGAAAATCGGTCGATATCGACGGCGATTACACCGAAACTCTCGCCCGCATCGAGAGCAACAAGGACGGCATCGGCGTCTTTGGTCTGGCGTTCTATGAGAACAACACCGACAAGCTGCAGGTTGCCACCATGTCCGGCGTTGTGCCCACCACCGAGAGCATCGCCGAAGGTGAATACCCGGTCTCGCGCCCGCTGTTCTTCTACGTGAAGAAAGCCCATATCGGCGTGATCCCCGGTCTGAAGGAATATGCTGAATTCTTCGTCGCCGACGAAGTGGCCGGCCCCGATGGCCCGCTGGCAGAATACGGTCTGGTTGCCGACCCCGAGCTGACCAAGACCCAGGCTGTGGTCTCCGAAGAAGAGGTCATCGGCGGCAATTCCTGATCGCCCGGCTTAAGTGACACTGCGGGCCGGGGCATCTGACATTGCCCCGGCCCAATCTCTGACCACCATAAGACACCCCTTTGCAATCCGCGTGGTCGGCTCTTGCAGAACCGGATGTTCCGTCTCACTCAAACGGAGTAGCTGATGCCGACAGTTTGGCTCGTGATTGCCCTTCTTGCCCTTTCCGGGTTGGGCTTTGTGCTGGGGCGCAACCGCGCGCTTGCCTCGGCAGGAGGGAACGCAAAGGCGTTGCACTCGCTGCCCGCTTACTACGGTCATAACGTGGCCTTCAGCGCGCTGGTGCCGGCATTGGCGGTGCTCGCCATCTGGTCGCTGGCCCAGCCAATGGTCATTGAAAACCGGGTTTCCGCTATGATCCCGGCAGAGCTGGTGCCAGAGAACTCCACGCTTGGCCTTGTGATGAGCGACGTGCGCCGTCTCGCCGAGGGGCTGGATCTGGCGGTAGAGCAGGGGGTTCTATCCCCAACCGACGCCCGCAACCTCGACAGTGGTGAGACCGATATCCGTGCCCGTCTGGGCGAGATTGGCGTTGCACTTGGCTCCGAGGTGCGCCCGGAGGTGCTGACTGCGGCGCAGAGTTACCGCAGCCTTGCCAACAAGGGCCAGATCATCATGTCGGTGATTGTCGGCCTCCTGGCGATGGTTGGCTTTGCTTGGGCCTATGGCCGCACGCATAAGGATTTTCGCGCCCGCAATGTGGTGGAACAGGGGATCATGGCGCTGCTCATTCTTGCAGCCAGCCTCGCCATTCTGACCACCGTTGGCATCGTGTTCTCGATGCTGTTTGAAAGCATCAACTTCTTTGGGCTGCATGCCTGGAGCGATTTCTTCTTTGGCACCACATGGGCGCCGAACTTCCGCGGCGACAGTGACCTGTCGATCCTGCCGCTGCTGTGGGGAACACTGTATATCTCGGCGATTGCTCTGCTGGTCGCGGTGCCTGTCGGGCTTTTTGCCGCAATCTATCTCTCTGAATACGCCAGCGGCACAACCCGCGCCTTTGCCAAACCGCTGCTGGAGATCCTTGCCGGCATTCCGACCATCGTCTACGGCCTCTTTGCGCTGCTGACGGTTGGTCCGCTGCTGGTGAAATTCTTCGGTCAGGGTGAAGACGGCATTCTGGGGGTCGAATGGATGAGCGGGGCCACCTCGGTTCTGACCGCTGGTCTGGTGATGGGCATTATGCTGATCCCCTTTGTGTCGTCGCTGTCCGATGACATCATCAACGCCGTACCGCAGGCCATGCGCGATGGCTCGCTTGGGCTGGGGGCGACCAAATCCGAAACCATCCGTCAGGTGGTGATGCCCGCAGCGCTTCCCGGCATCGTGGGCGCTGTGCTGCTGGCGGCGTCGCGCGCCATTGGTGAGACGATGATTGTTGTTATGGGCGCCGGGGCCATTGCCAAATTCTCGCTCAACCCGCTGGAATCGATGACCACAATCACCACACGGATCGTCAGCCAGCTGACGGGCGACACCGACTTTGCCAGCCCCGAGACGCTGGTCGCCTTTGCCCTTGGTCTGACGCTGTTTGTGCTGACCCTCGGGCTTAATGTTCTGGCGCTTTATATCGTGCGCAAATACCGGGAGCAGTACGACTAATGACCGATATCAGCCAAAACACCCCGGGACCCGAAAGCAGCCACGCAGGCTCGCTGCTGCAGCAATCGGACCGCACCCGCAAACGCAACGCCGCCGAGCGCCGGTTTCGTGGTTATGGTATTGCCGCCATCACGGTTGGCCTGCTGATGCTTGCGGTGCTGGTATTCACCATTGTGAGCCGGGGCACAGGTGCGTTTCAACAGACCTTCATCACGCTGGACGTGGAGCTGCTGGAAAGCAAACTGGACAAATCCGGTACCCGCGATCTGGACGCCATTAAGAAGGTGACCACATTCGGCTATGCGCCGCTGATCAAAAACGCGGTGCAGGCGAAGGTTGCGGAGCTGGGGATTGAGACGGATCTGAAGGCCAAGGCGATGGCGGGCATCCTGTCAAAGAACGCCGCCGCGCAGCTGCGGGCCTATGTGCTGGAAAACCCCGATCAGATTGGGGAGACGGTCACCTTCCGCTTCCTCGCCTCCAGCCGGGTGGACGGCTACCTGAAAGGTCGCGTCAGTCGCGACAGCATTGTCAACGACAAGAGCATCTCGCCCGCACAACTCGATCTGGTGGATGCACTGGTGACGGCAGGTGTCGCGGCCAAGACTTTCAACCTGGACTTCATCACCGGCGCCGATGCATCGGATGCGCGTCCAGAAGCTGCCGGCATGGGCGTCTCCATGATGGGATCGCTCTTCATGATGCTGGTGGTACTGGCGCTGGCGCTGCCCATCGGTGTTGCCGCCTCTATCTATCTTGAAGAATTTGCTCCGAAAAACTGGCTCACTGATGTGATTGAGGTGAATATCTCCAACCTCGCTGCGGTGCCCTCAATTGTGTTTGGTATCCTCGGCCTTGCGGTGTTCATCAACTACATGCACCTGCCGATGTCGGCGCCGCTGGTGGGTGGTCTGGTGCTGACGCTGATGACCCTGCCAACGGTGATCATCTCCACCCGCGCCTCGCTCAAATCCGTGCCGCCGTCGATCCGCGATGCAGCACTGGGGGTCGGGGCCTCGCGCATGCAGGCGGTGTTTCACCATGTGCTGCCGCTGGCCGCACCCGGCATCCTGACCGGCACCATTATCGGTCTGGCGCAGGCCCTGGGTGAGACCGCACCGCTGTTGCTGATCGGCATGGTCGGCTTCATCGCCTCCAACGCGCCGGAAACCCTCGCTGATGGCCTGCTGGCCCCGAACTCAGCCATGCCCGCGCAAATCTACGAATGGGCGAAACGTGCTGATCCGGCATTTTACGAACGCGCCTGGGGCGGTATCATCATCCTGTTGATCTTCCTCGTCACCATGAACACAGTGGCCGTGATCCTGCGCCGCCGCTTTGAACGCCGCTGGTAAGGGGGCCGCCGATATGAACCTGATGACTGCATTGGACAAAGACGTGCAAACACAGAAAACCAAAATTGCCGCTAAGAACGTGAATGTCTACTACGGCGAGTCCCACGCGATCAAAGACGTCAACGTCGAGATCGAGGACAACACCGTCACCGCCTTCATCGGCCCATCTGGCTGCGGGAAATCAACCTTCCTGCGTTGTCTTAACCGGATGAATGACACCATTGATATCTGCCGGGTGACCGGGGATATCTCTATCGACGGTGAAGACATCTATGACAGCCGTGTCGATCCTGTGCAGCTGCGCGCCAAGGTGGGCATGGTGTTTCAGAAACCGAACCCGTTCCCCAAGTCGATCTATGACAATGTCGCCTATGGCCCGCGTATTCACGGACTGGCCGCCAATAAGGCGGAGCTGGATGAGATCGTCGAGAAATCCCTGCGCCGTGGCGCCATCTGGGATGAGGTGAAGGATCGGCTGGACGCACCCGGCACAGGCCTTTCCGGTGGCCAGCAACAGCGCCTGTGCATCGCCCGCGCCGTTGCGACCGAACCAGAAGTGCTGTTGATGGATGAGCCCTGTTCCGCACTTGACCCGATCGCCACCGCCCAGATCGAAGAGCTGATTGACGAACTGCGCAACAGCTATTCCGTGGTGATCGTCACCCACTCAATGCAGCAGGCCGCACGGGTGAGCCAGAAAACCGCCTTCTTCCACCTTGGCAATCTGGTTGAATTTGGTGCGACCGGCCAGATCTTCACCAACCCTGAGGATCCGCGCACCGAGAGCTACATCACCGGCCGTATCGGCTGATCGAGGACAGACCCATGGTAGAACAACATATTGCATCCGCATTTGACCGCGACCTCGAAGCCATTCAGGCGCAGATCATGAAAATGGGCGGCCTCGTCGAGGCTGCCATCATGGACGCAGCCCGCGCGCTGGAAACCCGTGATGAGGAACTGGCCCAGCAAGTGCGTCAGGGCGACAAGGCCATCGACGGTCTGGAAGAGCTGATCAACGAAGAGGCCGCCCGCGTCATCGCCATCCGTGCGCCCGCAGCCGTTGACCTGCGGCTGGTTCTGTCGGTGATGAAAATCTCCGGCAATCTGGAGCGCATCGGCGACTACGCCAAGAATATCGCCAAACGGACGGCTGTTCTGGCGCAGGGGCCGAATGTCTCCGAAAGTGCTGCCGCCATGCGCCGGATGGCACGGGAGGTCGAACTGATGCTGAAGGATGCGCTGGATTCCTACATCCAGCGCGATGTGGAACTGGCGCAGGATGTGATCGCCCGCGATCGTGATGTCGATCAGATGTACAATGCGCTGTTTCGCGAATTCCTCACCTTCATGATGGAAGATCCGCGCAATATCACCCCCTGCATGCACCTGCATTTCATTGCCAAGAACGTCGAACGCATGGGGGATCATGTCACCTCCATCGCGGAGCAGGTGGTCTATCTGGTGACCGGCGACAAACCGGAAGATGACCGGCAGAAGGCCGACACCACATCGTCTGTGCCGCAGGAGGTCTGAGCATGGCTGCCGACCAACCCACCGTTCTGGTGGTCGAGGACGAATTGGCCCAACGCGAGGTGCTGTCCTATAATCTGGAGGCGGACGGCTTTCGCGTCCTGCGCGCCGAACACGGCGAAGAGGCGCTGCTGATCGTAGAAGAGGACATGCCGGATATCATCGTGCTGGACTGGATGATGCCCAATCTGAGCGGGATAGAGGTTTGCCGCCGCCTGAAGACGCGCACCGAAACCCGTAATATCCCGATCATCATGCTCTCGGCCCGCTCCGAGGAGGTGGACAAGGTGCGCGGGCTGGAAACCGGAGCGGATGACTATGTGGTCAAACCCTATTCCGTGATTGAGCTGATGGCCCGTGTGCGGACCCAGTTGCGGCGCGTGCGTCCCTCAACCGTTGGGGTGCGGCTGGAATTTGACGATATCGTGCTGGATGCCGAAACCCATAAGGTGAGCCGGGGCGAGGCGTCGTTGAAACTGGGGCCAACCGAATTTCGCCTGCTGTCGACCTTTATGGAGAAACCCGGTCGGGTCTGGAGCCGGGAGCAGCTACTGGACCGTGTCTGGGGGCGGGACATCTATGTCGACACCCGAACTGTGGACGTCCACATCGGCCGTCTGCGTAAGGCGCTGACCCAACACGGCGGATCGGATCCTGTCCGGACAGTTCGCGGCGCAGGATATGCCTTAGGATAGACCGCCAAAACATTGATAAATTATGAAACCTTGTCGTCAGATGGGGTTTTACCACCCGAAAACTACCTTGGCAGCGGATCTTCGGGCTGCGCCTGACCCGCCAGCCAGCTGCGGAACTTGATCAGGGCAGGGTCCTTAGACCGGGCCTCGGGCCAGACCAGGTAATAAGCGCCCGGGCTTTCGGTAGCGGTGGCGTGAAGCGCCACAAGCCGCCCTGTCGCAAGATCCTGCTCCACCAGATAATCCGGCATCAAGGCCACGCCAAGCCCATGCAGCGCAGCCTGTGTAATGGTTGCGAATTGGTCATACATGGTGCCGGACAAACCGTCCTGCAGCGCGATATCATGGCTCTCGAACCAGTGTTGCCAGGCCTGAGGGCGAGTCTGGATATGCAACAGGGGCAGGGCGGCGATATCACTCGGGGTACGGACCTCCCCCCCGGCCAGCAGGTCAGGCGCACAGACTGGCAGCATCTGTTCATGTTTCAGCAGCAGCGCCTGGGTTCCGGGCCAGTCTGCGGTCCCAAAATGTATTGCAGCATCAAAGCCTTCACTGACGAAGTTGAACGGTTCCAGCCGCGTGGACATATTGATCGTCACATCCGGATGCCGCCGTGCAAATTCCGGTAGCCGCGGCATCAACCAGCGCATCCCAAAAGCGGGCAGGATCGCCAGATTAAGACTGCCAGCCAAGGGCGCTGCCTGTACGCGCAGCGTCGACTGGGCGATCTGGTTCAGCGCCTGACGGATATCAGCAGCGTAGGTCTGCGCCTCCGGTGACAGCGTCAGCCGCTTCTGGTCTCTGCGCACCAGATCCACGCCCAATTGACGCTCCAGCGCCTGCAACTGACGGCTCACTGCACCCTGTGTCAGCGCCAACTCATCCGCCGCCGCCGAGGCGCTGCCCAAACGGTCCAGCGCTTCCAGCGCGCGCAGCGCCGCAATTGAAGGGAGGAAGCGTCTTGGGATGGCCATGTATGAGCTTTTGTAATGTTTGCTTGTGGTTCTCTCGCTGTCCTTTGTCTTACCGCAAGGTTAAGGTCGGCGGCAAGTTGAGGATCAAAAAGGTGACGAAAAATGACCGATAAACCTGCTTTGCGCGCCAAAGATGCCCCGGATCTGGGTCAGTTCAACTGGGACGATCCTCTGCGGCTGGACGACCAGTTGACTGAGGACGAGCGGATGATTGCGGCATCCGCTCGGTCCTATGCTCAGGAAAAACTTCAACCACGCGTTCTAAACGCTTACGAAAACGAAGAAACTGACCCTGAGATCTTTCGCGAAATGGGCGAGATGGGCCTCCTTGGAACGACCATCCCGGAACAATACGGCGGCCTCGGCGCAGGCTATGTCTCCTATGGGCTGGTTGCACGGGAAGTCGAGCGCGTCGACAGCGGCTACCGCTCAATGATGTCGGTGCAAAGCTCGCTCGTGATGTATCCCATTTACGCATATGGCAGCGAGGAGCAGCGCCAGAAATACCTGCCGAAACTCTCCTCCGGCGAATGGATCGGCTGTTTTGGCCTCACCGAACCCGATGCGGGATCCGACCCGGCCGGCATGAAAACCCGCGCGGAAAAGACCGAAGGCGGCTACCGGTTGACTGGCTCCAAAATGTGGATCTCCAACGCGCCAATCGCAGATGTGTTTGTCGTCTGGGCCAAATCCGAAGCCCATGGCGGCAAGATCCGCGGCTTTGTCCTGGAAAAAGGGATGAAGGGCCTGTCCGCACCAAAAATCGCCAATAAGGCGTCGCTACGCGCCTCCATCACCGGTGAAATCGTCATGGATGGCGTTGAGGTTGGCGACGACGCGCTGCTGCCCCATGTGGAAGGATTGAAGGGCCCGTTTGGCTGCCTGAACCGTGCCCGCTATGGCATCAGCTGGGGCGCGATGGGCGCCGCAGAGGCTTGCTGGCACGCCGCCCGTCAATATGGGTTGGATCGCAAACAGTTCGGTCGTCCCTTGGCCAACACCCAGTTGTTCCAGCTGAAACTGGCCAATATGCAGACCGAAATCACGCTTGGCCTGCAGGCCTCCTTGCGCGTGGGGCGCCTGATGGATGACGCCAATGCCGCGCCGGAGATGATTTCCATCGTCAAGCGCAACAACTGCGGCAAGGCGCTGGAGATCGCACGGAATGCCCGCGACATGCACGGCGGAAATGGCATCAGCCTGGAGTTCGGCGTCATCCGGCACATGGTCAACCTGGAAACTGTGAACACTTATGAGGGGACTCATGATGTTCACGCGCTGATCCTCGGGCGCGCGCAGACAGGTCTGCAAGCCTTTTTCTAAGCGCAACCGACAGCTACAACTGATCAATAAAACCATTAAAAATCGCACCGTTGCCAGACAAGGGTGCGATTTTATGTTAAGATCGTAACCGAGGTGTAAACCGATGTAGGATTAACACTCCTGACGCGCCCAGCATTTGTGCAAATCTGAATTGCATTTTTGCAAAACGTGGCCGTACCCACAGCGACGCAAGGAGAAGCAGGTGGATCAGACAAGATTTGCTGCTCCCTTTGGCGGAGAATAGTTAAGGGGGTAAATCTGAATCTTCGTGTATTCATTGGCGCGCAGAAGGCGAAACGAAGCGGCGGGGTTAATGCCCTCATGAACCGACGCAACACCGGTCGTGGAATGACCGTTCCGTACAGAGAGTTCCGCAAAAGGCGCAAGATCACCACTGAACCGTCCGCCGAACTGCGATTTTGCAAAAGAGCGCGAGCCATGTCCGATCAAATGGCCAGAATGACAGGTTAATCCTGCTGCACAGACGCACGCTACGGCAACTGAAGCCAGCCAAGCCATGCGAATGCCCCAAAGCGCAGGTGAAATCCCGCAGGATCGCCGAGGTGTTTTTGCCAGACGCATCAACCTCAATAAAGGAAAGGTAAATGCGTAAAAGAGCGTATTTCGTTTGGCCGATCTACACTACGCAAATTTACCTGTAATCAGTATTATGTTTAATTAATATGATGTAGCGTCACTGTTGCAGGTCTAGCCTGTACACGAGACAGTATCTCCGAACGACTTCATCAGTTGAGGCCAACATGGATCTGCACGGCAAAACAATTGTCATCACCGGTGCGGCAACGGGTATCGGGCGTGCCTTGGCGATCGCAATGGCTGGGTGTAATCCCAAGCATATTATCTGCGCGGATTTGGACGGACTGGGTGCGCAGCGCACTGCGGATGAAATCGGTGGTCGTGGCTATACCCTGGACGTTGGATCGGACCGCGCCATCGCTGAGATGATTGATGTGATCGAGCATGAAATCGCGCCGATTGATGTGTTCTGTTCCAATGCCGGGATCCTTCGCATCGGTGGACTTGAGACCTCGCTCACTGACTGGCAGCAAAGCTGGGATATCAACGTGATGGCCCATGTGTCAGCCGCGCGGCATCTAGTGCCGCGGATGATCAATCGCGGTGGCGGGTATTTTCTCAACATCGCCTCGGCGGCTGGACTGTTGAACCAGATTGGCGCTGTGAGCTATGGGGTGAGCAAACACGCCGCCGTCGGGTTCTCCGAATGGCTTGCGATCACCCATGGCGATCAAGGGATCGGCGTCTCCGTGGCCTGTCCGCAAGCGGTGAAAACCGCTATGACCAAGGGAATGGAGCACAGCGCCGCGGCGGTGGACGGGATGATCTCAGCCGAGGATGTTGCGAGAAGTTGTATCGAGGCTATTGAAAAAAATAGATTTCTTGTCCTGCCCCATGCGAAGGTCGAAGGGTATATTCAGGCCAAGGCCGCAGACTATGACCGCTGGATCACTGGCATGCAGAGGCTGCGCGACAAATTCGACCTTCCAACAGCTGACTGAATAATTTCAGGGCTTTCGGTACCATTTCAGGACTTGGAGATCGGGCGCATCAGCCCTTCCTGTGCAACACTGGCAACCAGTTGGCCGTCCTGTGTGAAGATTGAGCCACGGTTGAATCCGCGACCACCACCGGCAAATGGTGAGTCCATCGTGTAAAGATGCCAGTTGTCAAATTGCACCGGGGCGTGGAACCACATCGCATGATCAAGGCTGGCCGTCATGGCCTGACCTTTTACAAAACTCAGACCGTGCGGCCGCAGCGCTGACCCCAATAACCCGTAGTCGGAGACATAGGCCATCAGCACATGCTGCAGCTGTGGCGTGGCCCCTTTTGCCGCCTTCATTCTGATCCACATGTGATTGATATCACTACATTTATCCGGATTGACCGGATCGCGTGGCTCAACATCGCGAATCTCGAACGGACGCTCTCGTGTGAATTCGACTCGTAAACGGCTGTCAAGTTTCGGGGCAAGCTGGCGCAGGAGAACATCGCGGGACATCAATGCGTCTGGCGTCTTCACCTCGGGGATCTCATGTTGATGCTGCCACCCCGGTTCATCAATATGAAAGGACGCCGCCAAATTGAGGATTTGTTTGCCGTTTTGCAAAGCTGTCACCCGACGGGTTGTGAAGCTGCCACCATCGCGCGCAGGATCAACCGCGTAGATCACTGGTTTTGACGGATCACCGGGGCGGATGAAATAGGCATGCAGCGAATGGCACAGCCTGTCCTCAACAGTGGAATAAGCCGCCATCAAAGCCTGCGCAATCACTTGGCCGCCGTAGATCCGCGTCGGGGTTTCGCCGCCGGACCCAATACCGCGATAGAGATTGCGATCAAGCTCTTCCAAATCAAGTAAATTGAGCAAAATCTCAGCTGCATCAGGCATCTATCTGTTCCTGTTAATGTGACATCAGGCGGGCCGCTGCGGTCAACCGCCCTGCCCCGATGGTCTGGCTGGACAGCAGCCTTAACGCGTTACGGCGCCATGGACCAGCGCCTTCAGCTCCGCCCGTGACGAATAAGAACTGGACGGTGCGAGCTGCGTAAAAAAGACAACACTCAAATCCAGGATCGGATCAACCCAGAAGAAAGTCGAGGCCATCCCCCCCCAACTGAAATCGCCAACGGATCCGGGGCATCTCGCCCTGGCCGGATCCAATACAACCGCACCGCCAAGGCCAAACCCCATCCCGTCCATCGGTTGCTCCGCAAAACTTTGCGGTCCCATGGATGCGATGTCACCGGGCAAATGGTTTTGACACATGAAATCAACGATCTGCGGGCTGATCAGATGGTGCTTACCCACCGCTCCGCGCAGCCGGATCAGCTCGGCAAAGCGCATATAATCGTCGATCGTACTCAGAAGACCGCCGCCGCCTGAGTGCATCTCGGCGGTGTCGAAGGGGGTGTCGTCGTATGAATCAATCAGACGCAGGCTATCAGCCCCCTGTTGCGCGCCATTCAGAGCCATCGCGTCGCCGCTCAGCGGAGAATAGAGCGATGCCAAGAGGTTACCGGTTATCTCTAAGCTGCGAAAACCGGTTCGGTCCATGCCGAGTGGATCAAAGATTTCCCGCTTCAGCATGGCGCCGAGGCTCTCTCCAGTCACGACCTCAATCACCCGGCCGATCACGTCGATCCCAACGGAGTATTCCCACCGCTGGCCGGGTTCAAAGGCCAACGGCAGTGCCGCCAGCTCCTCCACCCGCGCCGCAAGTGCACCCTGGCTGGGTTTGAACATCAAATCGGTTTTTGACATTTCTTCAGGCAGGACGCCGGGATTGAACGGGTAGCTCAACCCACTGGTATGAGTTAGCAGCTCATGCAGGGTTGGCGGCCGACAGGGTTTGGTCTGCGCAATCTCGGTCGCACCATCAATAAGACAGCGCATATCTTTGAATTCAGGAAGAAATTCAGAAACAGGCATATCCAAGTGGATCAGGCCGCGTTCCAGCAGCAGCATCAGCGCGAGCGAGGTCACCGGCTTGGTCATTGAGTAGATGCGCGTCACGGTATCACGGGTGAACGGCAGCTCCTCCGCGATATTTCGCTGGCCCGCAGCGTGGAAATAGTGCTCTTCACCATTGCGATTGATCAGCAGCGAACTGCCGGCATATTTGCGTTGATCCACATAGCGGTGTTGCCATGTCCTGATGTGCTCAAGGCGCGCAGCGTCCATGGAGGCTCCTGTTGTCGGTGATCTGGCGGTTTAGCCGATGATCTTGGTCATCGCCGGAACGGTCTCTTCGGTGAACCAGGGCTGGTCCTCAGCCTCTGCGTCCATTACGGACCTGATCTTTGCAATTGTTTCGCCGCGCAGCTGCTGTTTGATCGCGGCATAGGTTCCGGATGGCAGCTCTGCCAGTGCGCGCGCTTCTTTCAGCGCATAGCCAAGCAGATCCTCCGCATCATCCGCAATGATATCCACGATGTTAAAGTTCCGCGCAGCGATGGGACCGATGGTTTGCCCGGTCATCATCAGCCGTCGCTGGATATTCGGGTTCAGCGTCGCGCGGGCGATCTCCAGCGGCGCAATCGGGAAATCAACTCCGGCCTGCACTTCTGCAAGACCGAACTTGGATTTCACCTGGGCCACCCGCACATCACTGCAAAGGACAAAGAACAAGCCACCGGCAATTGCCGCGCCATTCACAGCGGCCACAACCGGTTTTGGACAGGCATAGAGCGCAAGAAAGGCCTCATTCAGCCCCCGCACCGCGGCGCGCTGACCGGCCAGATCCAAGTCCCGCGCCACCTTCAGGTCGAGGCCTGCAGAAAACACCTTGAAGGCGCTGGTCAGCAGCAGCGCCCGGACAGTGGGATCCTCGCCGATCTCATTGATAACATCCGCGAAATCCATGAGGAACTCTGGCGATAGCGCATTGACCGGTGCGCGCGCCAGTTTGATTTCGACAACCCCGTCGCCATGTGCGTGCCGGATCAGCCAATCGCTCTCAGTCATTTCTGGGTCTTCCCTTAGACGCTGACACTGCTGCCAGCCGTTTCGATTATCATGCGCAGTTTGTTCGGCAAGGTCGAGTATTTTGACCTACGTAGAACCACGCATGACACCTAACATCGCTGCTTTGGCAAAGCGTTACCGCTACGGTCGCATGCTCAGGGTTTCTGCAGCAGACATCAGCTGATCCGCATAGACCGTCTCCAGCACATCCGGACTCACATGAAAGGACGGGCCACCAACGTTCAGCCCATAGACGCGCATCCCGTTCAGCGACACCACCGGAACCGCAATCCCGTTCACATCCGGTCGCCAATCTCCATAGCCGGTACAAAAGCCACGGGCAGCATATTCGTCCTGCGCCCGGCCCAGACTGTCCTGACGTGATAGCCTGCCATCCGGATCGAGCGCATCCGCGATCTTCAGGCTTTCAGCCCGTTGATCCGGGGACATACCAGCAAGGATCGCGCGCCCCACGGCGGAGAAAAACAGCGGCAACCGCATCCCGACATGCGCCGCCAGCGAAACATCCTCGCGGGAGCGATGCACCGCAATATAGATGACATCCGCATGATGTGCCTCCCCCAAGGCGCTGGTGATATATGAGTTTTCGCCATTTCGCAGATCCCTGAGGATCTGCGATGCACGGTCGCTGATATCCATCCCGGCCAAGACCCCATAGCCCAGACGCAACACCCCTGCCCCCAAACGGTAACTGCCGGACTGGCCGTCCTGAACCAGATACCCAAGCTGGCACAGCGTATAGGTCAGCCGCGAAACGGTCGGTTTCGGCAGCCCCGTGCGTTCAGCCAGATCGGTGTTGGTCAGCTCCAGCTCATTGCGGCGAAACGCGCGCAGCACATCGAGGCCCCGCGCCAGGGCGGTGACAAAATTTCGATCTTTTTCGCCATCCGCTGTGGCCGTCTTGTCGCTGTCCATCTCCGGTCCCGTCTCAGATGCGCTTCAGTCAAATTTCCGGGACAAGGCCGCCAGCCCGGCGCGCGCGAAGTCCGGCACAAACGCACCAAGGCGCGCCGCATGTTCGGGGTTTGAGGCGTTGCCATCAAGCCCTCTTTTGCGCACCCCCTGAAGGATTGCCGCCATCCGGAAGAAGCTGAAAGAGAGGTAATAGCCGAAATTTTCGACTCCCGGCAAATTTCTGCGTTGGCAATAGCTTGCGATAAATTCTTGATCCGATGGAAGACCAAGATCGCGCCGGTTGACACCGGCCAACCCACGCCCTTCACGCCCGGGTGGCATCTGCCACTGCATGATGACCCCGGCAAGGTCTGCATAGGGGTGGCCAATGGTGGACAGCTCCCAATCCAGAACCGCCCTGCAGTTTGTCCCGTCGGCTGCATAGATCATATTGTCGATGCGGTAGTCGCCGTGTACCAACCCGCGCTGAGCGTCATCCGCGGGCATCTGTGCGCCCAATACCGCGATCAACTCGTCCATCTCTGCGATGGTTTCAACCTCACTGGCGCGGTATTGCTTACTCCAGCGACCGTGCTGACGCTCAAAATAGTTGCCCTCAGGCCCGTAATCGGCCAGCCCGACAGTGGCGACATCCACATCGTGCAGCGCCGCCAGAACTCGGCTCATCTCATCCATCACCGCAGCGCGATCACTCGCGGGAAGACCGGGCAAAGTCGGATCTGAGAAGTTTCTCCCAACCACATGTTCCATAACATAAAAAGGTGATCCAATCACGGCATCATCCTCACAGAGATGATGCATCTTTGCGACCGGAACCCCAGTGTCCCGCAGCGCCAACTGCACGCGAAACTCGCGCTCCACCGCATGGGCAGATTTCAGCAGAACGCCGGGCGGTTTGCGTCGCAGAACATAGGCGCCCGCCTCAGTCTCTAGCAGATAAGTCGGGTTTGACTGGCCGTTCTGAAACTTTCGGGCGGTGATCTCCGTGTCGAACCCGGGCAAACGCCCTTGCATGTACCGCTGAACAGCTCCGAGATTGAGCGCTAGGGGATCCTCCATACCGCTGTCATCAGGGGTTCCGGGTGATGTCTGCGATGCCATCATTGCGCCCCAGCCGATGTGAACTCGGCCGCCAACCGTCGCCCGGCAGCGTCATAATCGGCGGCAATCTCATCCACCAGCGCACCCGCTGGGCGTACATCCCTGATGGCGCCAATGCCCTGACCGGAACCCCAGATCTCCTTCCAGGCCTTGGGCTTGGAAGACCCGCCAGCGAAATTCATCGCGCTTGCATCCGCGCTCTCCAGATTGTCGGGATCAAGTCCTGCGTTCTGGATTGATCCACGCAGGTAGTTCCCAGAAACCCCTGTAAACAATGATGAATAGACAATGTCATCCGCAGCGCTATCGACAATCATCTGCTTGTAGCCCTGCTGTGCATTTGCCTCTTCCGTGGCGATAAACGGGGAGCCCACATATCCGAAATCGGCCCCCAACGCCCGCGCGGCAAGCAGCGACGGACCATTGGCAATCGCGCCTGACAGCGCAAGTGGCCCCTTAAACCAGCTGCGAATTTCGCTGATCAGTGCAAGCGGAGATTGCTGACCCGCATGGCCACCTGCCCCGGCGGCGACCGCGATCAAACCATCGGCGCCTTTCTCAATCGCCTTCCGGGCA
This sequence comes from Phaeobacter sp. LSS9, assembly GCF_003443595.1. NCBI lineage: Bacteria > Pseudomonadati > Pseudomonadota > Alphaproteobacteria > Rhodobacterales > Roseobacteraceae > Phaeobacter > Phaeobacter sp. LSS9. The sequence continues at coordinate 775,825 of NZ_CP031956.1, read as the reverse complement.
AAACGGTTGTTGATCACATCATGCAGCACAACGCCGCCGCAACCATGGGCGGCCTCATTCACCTCGGGCCGCGCCCCAAGGGACGTGATCCAAAGCGGCACCTTCCAGCGGTGACAAATCTCAAGATCGCGCTCCAACCGCGTATTGGAGCGATGCACGATCTGGTTTACCGCAAACGGTGCCGCAGGACGATCCGGATTGTCTTGGTTGTGTCTGTCCAATTCCTCGGTGATCTGCTGCAGCCAGACCTCCAGCAGCGGTGGCTCACCCTCGGCCTCACGCGCGTTCAGTGCGGGAAAGGATCCAACGATACCGGCCTTGCATTGCGCAATGACCAGCTCTGGCACCGATATGATAAACAGCGGCGCACCGATCATCGGCAGGCGCAGTCTCTGCAGGGCATCAGGCATAGGCTGCCCACCCAATGTGAGGCGAGTTTTCTTCATTTCCAATCCTTTATCCAGCATATTTCACGCCGCTTTCCGGCCAGAAAACAGATCTATCGCAGAGCAGAATTGCATTTCGCAATTTCATTGACAACGTAAGATCCACACAGAAGACTTGACGTCACAACGGGCCCGCTTGGGCATCATGACAGGACACTCAGCCATGCACGCCATGCTCTCAACCGCTCCGGGCGGCCCCGAAACCCTGCAGTGGAGCGCGCAAGACTGCCCCCAACCCGGGGCCCAGGAGGTGTTGGTCAAAATCCATGCCGCCAGCGTGAATTACCCAGATACGCTGATGATCCAGGATCTGTATCAGATCAAACCGCCCCGACCCTTTGCGCCCGGCGGAGAGATCGCAGGAGAAATCATCGCCCTTGGTCCTGAGGTTCAGGGCCACAAGATCGGAGATCGGGTTCTGGCACTGACAGGCTATGGCGGCTTTGCCACCCATATCGCGATCCCAGCCGCCAGTGCGATCCGGATCCCGGATCAAATGTCCGATCTGGATGCCGCCGGGTTTGTCTTCACCTATGGCACATCGCATCACGCCCTGAAGGAGCGCGCCACTCTACAATCGGGCGAAACTGTGCTGGTCCTCGGCGCCGCCGGTGGTGTTGGATCTGCTGCGGTAGAGCTGGCCAAAGCAGCGGGCGCGCGCGTTATTGCTGCCGTGTCCTCCGCCGAAAAAGCCGCGTTCTGTCAGGAGATCGGTGCGGATGCCACGGTGATCTACGGCCATGCGCCGGACAAGGAAGATCAGATCAGCTTTGGTAAAAATATCAAAGCCCTGGCAGGGAAATCGGGTGTGGATGTGGTCTATGATGCGGTGGGTGGTTCCTATGCGGAGCCTGCGCTGCGCGCCATGGGCTGGCAGGGCCGTTATCTCGTTGTCGGCTTTGCCGCAGGCATCCCAAAGATCCCGATGAACCTGCCCCTGCTGAAAGGCTGCCAGATCGTGGGAGTCTTTTGGGGCGCTGCCGTGCAACGCGACCCAGCGCAGCACCTGCGCAATGTGGAGGAGCTGTTTGAGCTCTATCGCAGCGGCAAGATCCGGCCCCGTGTGCATGCGGCCTACCCGATGAGCGACGCGGCAACCGCGCTGACGGAGATGCAAAACCGGGGCGTGCTGGGAAAGATCATCCTGACAAATACGCCTGAGTGAAACAGCCGTACCCGCACAACGTTAGCGTTAGCTGGCTTGCATATCATCCTGAAAGATATATCAATATGAGCCAACTACAGGACTCTGACCGCCAATCGTGGAGTTGAATGTCTCCGGCCAGCACATCGCTCCGGAGCATTCCCAAAACGCTGATGACCAGCCTGTCAGTTCCTGTCACAGCAGTTAAACTGACAGCCCGCGCAGCCAGGGCATCATAAGAACAAGTGGATACCAACATGCACACCATCCTGGTTTTGAACGGACCCAATCTCAACCTGCTTGGCACCCGTCAACCGGAGGTCTATGGCCGCGAGACGCTCGCCATGGTCGAACAGCGTTGTGTCGAACACGGGCAGTCCATCGGCCTCTCCGTGAGCTGCGAGCAGTCGAACCATGAGGGGACTCTGCTTGATGCGTTGCACGGTGCGCGGGGCGTTTATGGCGGCGTTATCCTCAATGCAGGCGCCTATACACATACCTCCATCGCGTTGATGGATGCGATCTTCTCGATTGAGCTGCCCGTGGTTGAGGTTCACCTCTCAAACATCCATGCGCGTGAGGATTTTCGCCACCGCTCTTATCTCGCGCGAGCAGCGCTGGGGCAGATCTGCGGCTTTGGCACTCAGGGGTATATCATGGCACTGGACGCGCTACGCGCCCATCTGGACAAAGACGCCGCGGGATGAAACTTCGGGCCTATCTCAACTTTCTGTGCGGCGCACGGACGCTTGAGGAGCTGTGGCTGGAACACGTCAAACAGATGCAAGCCTTTGGGTTTGATCGGTTGATCTACGGCTATACGCGCCACAAGACCAAGACATCCCTTGGCGATCCGGAGGATTTCGTCATCCTCTCCAACCATTGCGCGGAGTATGTGCAGGGGTTTGTCAATTCCGGCCTCTATTTCGACGCCCCCATGCTGCAATGGGCATTGAATAACGAGGGGGCCGGCAGCTGGCGGATGGTGCAGCAACAGCTGGAGCAGCAAACACTGACACCGCAAGCCCAGAAAGTGATCGATTTCAACACGGCCATGGGCGTCCGGGCTGGTTACACGGTCAGTTTCTATTCAACCTCCCAACGCTTCAAAGGGGCGATTTCACTGGCGGCTGAGGAAGGCCTGAGTCAGGACGACATCGACGAGATCTGGGCAAAGGACGGGCATGACATCATATTGATGAACAATGTCGCGCATTTAAAAATCCTGACCATGCCCTATGATCCCCCAAACCGCAGCCTGACAAAACGTCAGCGCGAGGCATTACAGTGGGTTGGCGACGGCAAAACCACCCAAGACATTGCGTTGCTGATGGGGTTGACGCCTGCAACCGTCGAAAAACACCTACGTCTTGCGCGTGAGGCCCTCGCCGTTGAGACAACAGCCCATGCGGTTCTAAAGGCCGCCCTGCACAACCAGATGTACGTTATGGAAAATTGATAAAATCATAAAATATACATTCAAAAGGTTGTTTAACGTATATTCCGAAAATCTATTAACCCCTTCTTCAGAATTGGGTATGGAATTCATTACTTCCAGAAGGCGCGAATTACAGGCACACTTACAATGTTCCGTGAGTGGGGCTTTGGCCTGGGACGGCGCAGGGCATGACCCTTGGGATTTCAAGGCTCTCTAACCTGTCCGGTCGCTGCGCGTATTGTTCCGCGCCAGCGCCGGGATATTCAGAGGAGCTCTGCAACACCAGCAGCGCCCCTCAACTCTTTTATATCCAAGATATCTATCAGAACGGTACAGGTTGATTTATTGGCCTGCGCAGTCTTTTCAGGTTGCCCCAAACCAACGAAGCAGCTGCGCTTCGCCAAAAGAAAAGGCCAATGAAGCAACAGCTTCATTGGCCTTTTCATTATTCACAAGAGCAAAGCTCGGACAGGATTAGCCCTGTGCGGCCTTGGCAACCTCAGCGGCGAAGTCTTCTTTTTCGACTTCGATGCCTTCGCCCACTTCCAGACGAACAAAACCAGTGATGGTCGCGCCTGCTTCCTTGGCCGCTTCTTCAACGGTCAGGTCAGGGTTCACAACAAACTGCTGGTTCAGCAGGGTTGCTTCGGCGACGAATTTCTTCATCCGGCCGACGATCATCTTCTCGATCACCTGCTCCGGCTTGCCGGATTCGCGGGCGATGTCCATCTGGACCTGCTTTTCTTTCTCGACAACCGAGGCGTCCAGCTCAGCTTCGCTCAGCGCGGCGGGGTTCACAGCGGCGATGTGCATCGCAACCTGTTTGCCAATCGCCTCGTCACCACCGTTCATGGCAACCAGAACACCGATCTTGCCCATGCCAGCGGTGGCGGCGTTGTGCACGTAGGACACAACGGTGTCACCTTCGAGCGACGCCATACGGCGGACGTTCATGTTCTCGCCAATGGTGGCGATTTTGTCGGTCAGCGTGTCAGCAACGGTCTTGCCGCCCATGTCAGCCGCCAGCAGCGCGTCAACATCAGCAACGTTCAGAGCTGTCTTGGCGATGCCGGAGACCATTTCCTGGAATTCAGCGTTTTTGCCAACAAAGTCGGTTTCCGAGTTCACTTCGACAGCAACACCTTTGTTGCCTTCGACGACCACGGCGACCAGGCCTTCGGCAGCGGTACGGCCGGATTTCTTGGCCGCTTTGGCCAGACCCTTGGTGCGCAGCCAGTCAACGGCGGCTTCCATGTCGCCATTGGTTTCGGTCAACGCTTTCTTGGCGTCCATCATGCCTGCGCCGGTGCTGTCGCGCAGTTCCTTAACCATGGATGCAGTAATTGCCATCTTAGGCTCTCCTCAATTCAAAAACGGATTTGGGGCAGGTGATACCCTGCCCCTCATGTCAGTTCCGTGACGGGACGGATCAGGCTTCGGCAGCAGCTTCTTCAGCAACGGCTTCTTCAACCGGTGCGTCTTCCAGTGCGCCAAGATCAACGCCTGCCGCACCCAGCTGAGCGGACATGCCGTCCAGAGCTGCGCGCGCAACCAGATCGCAGTAGAGCGCAATTGCGCGGGCTGCGTCGTCGTTGCCGGGGATGATGTAATCGACACCATCGGGCGAGCAGTTGGTGTCGACGATGGCCACAACCGGGATGCCCAGTTTGTTGGCTTCGGCGATGGCCAGAGCTTCTTTTTTCACGTCGATGACGAACAGCAGATCAGGAACGCCGCCCATCTCGCGGATACCGCCGAGGGACGCTTCCAGTTTCAGCTGGTCACGCTCCATGCCCAGACGCTCTTTCTTGGTCAGGCCTTCGGCGCCGGACGCCATTTTCTCGTCGATTTCCTTCAGACGGTTGATCGACTGGGAAACGGTTTTCCAGTTGGTCAGCGTGCCGCCGAGCCAGCGGTGGTTCATGAAGTACTGAGCGGATTTCTCAGCAGCATCTGCGATCGGCTGAGCCGCCTGACGCTTGGTGCCGACGAACAGAACGCGGCCGCCTTTTGCGACGGTGTCACGCACAGCATTCAGAGCTGCGTCGAGCATGGGAACGGTCTGGGTCAGGTCCAAAATGTGGATGCCATTGCGCGAGCCGTAGATGAACGGCGACATGCGCGGGTTCCAGCGCTGGGTTTGGTGACCAAAGTGTACGCCTGCCTCAAGCAGCTGGCGCATGGAGAACTCGGGAAGAGCCATGTATATTTTCCTTTTCCGGTTTCGTGCCTCGGCGGGGGTCTCAGAGCGGATGCTCCAACCGGCGGTCTGCCGGGGATGTCTCCCCCGGTCAGGCCAATCCCCACCTGCGGATTGAATGGCGCGCGTATATGCCAGCCCTGTGGAATGCGCAAGAGCAAAAGTCTGACCGCTCTCCCGTGCGCCGCTTAGGTCGCAGAGTCATCCTGTCCGTTTGCGAGCACGCCACCCGACCGCAGCATAGTATGTCCCGCCCTGACCCGCGCCTCGCAGGCGGCGGCTAATGCTTTGCGATCGGGATAGTCGGACACCCGAAGCGGTTCATGATAGTGCAGTACAACCTCGCCCTGACGCCGCGCCGCAAGGGTTTTCAACAGATGCGGGCCAAAGTCCATATCTCCCCACCAACCGTAAAAACGTGGCTCTTCACCTTCGGGCGGAAGAAACACAACGGACACCGGTTGGATCGAAATATGATCGCGCAGTTCTGGGTGGAAAAACGCCGCAAAAAGCGTGGTTTTAAACGGCAAGACCCGCAAACCGTCCGTCGATGTCCCCTCCGGAAAGAACAACAGCTTATGCCCCAGAAGCAGACGTTTTTGAAACAAGGCCGTCTGTTTTTGCGCCTCCCTTGCGTCCCGCTTGATAAAAACGGTGCCGGTTGCGCGCGCCAGCCAGCCGATACCAGGCCAGCCGGCGACCTCTGCCTTGGAGACAAAATAGATCCGTTTACGCGCATTCAGGGCAAAAATATCCAGCCACGATGTGTGGTTCGCCACCACCGCACCGCGGTTTGTCATCAAGGCGCCCTTGGTGCGAAACCTCATACCAAGGACGCGGAATGCATTGCGGCAAACCCATTGCGTGATGAAGGGCGTGACCGGCCGGTTCAAGCCGCAGAGCGGACGTTCAACCATGCGAACCAGGAGCAGGATCAGCAACCCGCCAAAAACCAACACTCCCAGCAGTGATCCGCGAAGGGCAACCCGCATCCAGCCCGTCGCGCTGATCGCTATCGGAGCTGCGGCGTCACCGCCCTCCCAGGTGCTCATGTGGTGCTCCGCCCTGCGCCGTAGATCCGTTTTTGCCGCGCATTCATTCGCGCGGTGTCAAGCACGAGGCAGACATCCGTTGTGTTGAACGCATGATCAACAAACGCACCATCTCCGACGCAGCCCCCCAGGCGCAGATAGGCCTTGATCAGGGCTGGGGTGTCCAGCATCGCCTGTCGGCGGTCCAAATCATCTACCGCGATCAACTCCATCGACTGATACTCCCGCGCGACGGGGCGCAGCGTCCCAGGTGCCAGATGATTGTGGTAGAGCATCGACAGTGCATTGGCCAGGGGCGCGGTATCGGTCCCGTGAAAGCTGGCAACACCAAACAGGATTTCAACCTCATGTTCCGCCACATAGTCCGCCAAAGCGGACCACAGATGGAACATGGCGGTGCCACCGCGGTAATCCGGATGCAGGCAGGAACGCCCCAGTTCCAACAGCTTACGACCCGATGCTGTCAGTTTGGAGAGATCATATTCGCCCTCGGAATAGAATTGCCCCGCGCGCAGGGCCTGATCGCTCCGCAGCAGACGATAGACACCCACCACCGCATCGCGCTCCAGATCCCAGAGCAGGAGGTGGTCACAAAACGCATCGAAATAATCCCGCTCCAAGCCGGCATCATGGTCCACCAAAGCACCACCACCGCCCAGTTCGCTGACAAAGACGTCGTACCGAAGCGCCTGCGCCGCGCGTAAATCCGCTGATGTCTGTGCCAGTTTGACCTGAAACGCAGGAGAACTGCCGCCCATGACCTTGCTCAACAATGGTTTGCCTTGCGTGCAGCTAGCCTATAAGGCACGGCATGTGCAAGTTTCGTTCAAATTGGTGAACAGGCGTTAACCGTTCATCAACGCTTATGACGGATCAAAGACTGGAATAAGGGCCACCTGAGCGCCGTTGAACACCACCTTACCCTGATCGGGGAAATTCACGGTGATCTTGCCGGCAGCGTTGGACTGAACCTGCCCGGTGCCCCACTCGGGGTGGTCGGGATGGGTCACGAACATGCCAGGGGCAAGTATAGCGTTCAGGTCGTTCATGTGTGAGGGCCCACTTCGGAGGAAAGATATGTCAGTAGATAACGCTAATCTCGCGGCTTTGATAGGGTCGCGCATTTGCCACGACCTGATCAGCCCGATCGGCGCGATCAACAACGGGCTGGAACTGCTTGGAATGTCTGGAGATATGTCCGGTCCCGAGCTGGAGTTGATCTCCGACAGTGTGGCCAATGCCAATGCCCGTATCCGGTTCTTTCGGATTGCTTTTGGCGCGGCCAGCGATCAGCAGATTAGCCGGGCCGAAGTGGTCTCCGTTCTCGAAGATATCGGCAAAGGGGGCCGGTTGAAATATCAATGGGCCCCGCAGGAGGCCTCCAGCCGGACTGAGGTACGGCTTGCCTTCCTCGCGGCGCTGTGCCTGGAAACCGGCCTGCCCTATGGCGGCACGGTCAAGATCCTCTGTGCCGACGGGAAATGGACCGTCATCGGTGAGGGCAGCAAGCTGAATATTGATGATGATCTCTGGGCGCGCGTTAGCGGCGGCACCTCCTCGGCAACCGTCACACCCGCGCTGGTTCAGTTCGCGATGCTGCCCGAGGCGGCAAAAGATCTGGGCCGCACCGTCCGTGTGGAACAGACGCTGGAACGCGTCACTGTCCATTTCTAAGCTGGCCATTTCTAGTCTGGCCCTATGCAGGCTGGATCGAATCAAGGATATAATGAAAGCGCTGCAATCACTTGCAGCGCTTTTTTAATGTCAGCCTGGTCCGCAATTAGCTGCGTACGGCTCCATGGCCACGCACCAGATATTTGAAGCTGGTCAACTGCGCCGCCCCGACAGGCCCACGTGCGTGCATCTTGCCCGTCGCAATGCCGATCTCCGCTCCCATGCCAAATTCACCACCATCGGCAAACTGGGTTGAAGCATTGTGCATCAGGATCGCGCTATCCAGCTCAGCGAAGAACTGCGCCACAGCACCATCGTTTTCGGTGATGATGCAATCGGTGTGCTGCGAATGATGCGCCCGGATATGGGCAATCGCGGCGTCGATATCCTCGACCTGCTTGGCCGCGATAATCGCATCCAGATATTCGCAGCCCCAATCCGCGCTTGTGGCGGCTGTCATGCCATCCGGCCCCGGCAGACCAGCCTCAGCCCGGATTTCCACCCCCGCTGTCGCCAGCGCAGTCAGTACGTCCCGACCGATTGTCTCGGCAATATCACGGTGGATCAACAGGCATTCCGCAGCCCCACAGATACCGGTCCTGCGGGTTTTTGCGTTCAGAACGATCTCCAGCGCCTTTTGCGGATCTGCATCTTTATCGAGGTAGATGTGCACGATGCCCTCCAAATGTGCAAAGACCGGCACCCGCGCCTCGCGCTGGACCAGCCCCACCAACCCCTTACCGCCACGCGGAACAATCACATCGACAGTATCGGTCATGGTGAGAAGCTCCTGCACAGCGGCGCGATCGCGCGTCGGCACCAGCTGAACAGCGTCCTCAGGCAGGTTGGCGACACGCAGACCCGCAGCCAAACAGCCATGTATGGCCTGACTGGAATGAAAACTCTCCGACCCGCCCCGCAGGATCACCGCATTGCCGGATTTGAGACACAGCGCGCCGGCATCCGCTGTCACATTCGGGCGGCTTTCGTAGATCACGCCGATCACCCCAAGTGGGGTACGCACCCGCTGAATGTCCAACCCAGAAGGCTGAGACCATTCGGCCAAGACCTCTCCGACGGGGTCGGGTTGTGCGGCAACCGCGCGCAGCCCAGCGACGACCCCCGAAATCCGGTCCTCATCCAGCGACAGCCGGTCCATCATGGCGGGCGATAACCCTTTACTGCGACCGAAATCAAGATCCTTGGCATTGGCCGACAGGATCTCCGCACGAGTGTCCCAAACAGCATCCGCCGCCGCATTCAGCGCCGCCGTTTTGCGTTCAGCGGTGGCTGTCGCCAGTTTTGCGGCGGCCTGCTTTGCGCGTTTGCCAATATCGGCCATCAGCGCAGCAATATCTTGCGTCTCATTCATTGGTTGAAACCCTTTGTAGACCCTCTTTGACACATCTCGCGGTCAGGCGGGGTCAGCCCTAACATGGATCACGGTTACAGCGCCATATCATCACGGTGAATGACAGCAGCGCGGCCCGCATAACCAAGGATGGCCTCGATCTCGATCGACTGGCACCCTTTGATGGCAGACGCCTCCTCGGCTGTATACCGGCTAAGCCCCTGCCCCAGTTTTCGCCCGTCTGGGCCCAGGATGGCCAACGGGTCACCGCGGCCAAAGTCTCCTTCGATATGTCGGATGCCAGCGGGCAATAGGCTCTTGCCGGAGCCGAGTGCCCGTGCCGCGCCTTCATCCACAGAGACCACACCGCGTGTCTTCATCGCCGCGATCCAGCGCTTGCGTGCAACCTGCGGATCATCCTGCGCGGCGAACCACGTCGAGGCCGCACCATTTTCAAGCAACTTCAGTGGATTATCAGGCGAACCTTCGGTAATCGCCATAGCACAACCCGCCGCCGTTGCCATTTTGGCCGCCAGGAGCTTGGTGATCATCCCGCCCTTGGAGAGACCCGAAACACCATCGCCGGCCATCGCCTCAATCTCCGTGGTGATCTGGTCGATGATGTCATAGCGCCGGGCGGTCGGATCCAACGCCGGGTTGGCTGTGTAGAACCCATCGACATCCGACAGCAGGATGAGAGCATCGGCGCCAACCGTGACCGCCACCTGCGCCGCCAGCCGGTCGTTGTCGCCATAGCGGATCTCATCGGTGGCGATGGTGTCATTTTCATTAACGATGGGCACAACGCCCAAGCCAATAAGCGTCTCCAACGTGGCGCGGGAATTCAGATAGCGGCGTCGGTCGGCGCTGTCTTCCAATGTGACCAGCACCTGCGCGGTGGTGATATCATGCGGGGCCAATGCCTCCTCATAGGCGCCTGCGAGCCGGATTTGACCAACGGCTGCCGCGGCCTGCGACTGCTCCAGCGGCAACTCCTGTGCCGCCAACCCCAGCACCCGACGCCCCAAGGCGATAGAGCCGGATGAGACAAGGATCACATCCTTGCCCATGGATTTCAGCCAGGCAACATCCGCCGCCAAGGCCCGCAACCAATCCGCCCGCAATGCACCGCTTGTCCGGTCCACCAACAGGGCGGACCCGATTTTGACAACGATACGCTGGGCGTCGGTCAGGGTTGCCACGTGTCCTGCTCCTCTTGGGGTTTCTGGCGCAGACGATCTTCGTCGATCTGGGTCCGCATGGACCGCAGCACCTCGTTCAGACCTTCGCGGCTGACACCTGACATCATGAACACAGGTCCACCCACCGCAGCCTCCAGCTCGGCCTTAGCCTCGGCGCGCTCTTCATCATCAAGGGAGTCGATCTTGTTCAGCGCCGTGATACGGGGCTTCTCCGCCAGCTCGCCACCATAGGCTTCCAGCTCATTGATGATGGTCTGGTAATCCTCAGCGATGGTGTCCGAGGTGCCATCTACCAGATGCAAGAGCACCGCACAGCGCTCCACATGCCCCAGGAACCGGTCGCCAATGCCACGCCCCTCGTGAGCGCCGGCAATCAGACCGGGAATATCAGCCACCACAAATTCAACCCCATCAATGCCCACAACGCCGAGGTTGGGATGCAACGTGGTAAACGGGTAATCAGCGATCTTGGGCCGCGCGTTTGAGGTCGCGGACAGGAAGGTGGATTTTCCCGCATTGGGCAGGCCCAGCAGACCGACGTCGGCGATCAGCTTCAGGCGCAGCCAGATGGTGCGTTCAATCCCATCCTGACCGGAATTGGCCCGACGCGGAGCCTGGTTGGTCGCGCTTTTGAAATGCAGGTTGCCAAAGCCGCCATTGCCGCCTTTTGCCAGCAGGAAACGCTCCCCCACCTCGGTGAGGTCAGCCAGAACAGTCTCCTGATCCTCATCCATGATCTCGGTTCCGACAGGAACCCGCAGGACGATATCATCGCCATCTTTGCCGGTGCGCTGACGGCCCATGCCAGACTGGCCATTCTTGGCGAAGAAATGCTGCTGATAGCGGAAGTCAATCAGCGTGTTCAGCCCTTCGGTCACCTCAACCCAGACGGAACCACCGCGACCACCGTCACCGCCGTCGGGACCGCCATATTCCATAAATTTTTCACGGCGAAAGCTGACGCAGCCGTTCCCGCCCGCGCCGGAGCGAATGTAGACTTTGGCCAGATCGAGGAATTTCATGTCAGCTCCTTGCTGATGACCTGCCGCCAGGGGCGCAGGGATAAGATGGGGCGTACCGACGGTGCCGGGGCTTGCTGCCCCGACTTAACGCAAACCGCGCGGCGCGCCAATCACAGTTTTCGGCTGTAGGTCCAGGTTGGCACAGTTGCATCGCGCGCCACGGAAAAGGTCTCGGCATCGCCAAGATACTCAAACCCGCAATGGGTCAGCACACGTGCGGAGGCCGGATTGTCCTGAAACGCACTGGCAAAGAGCGCGTTACACCCTTGCGGATTGGTCTCGACCAAAGCGCGCAACGCGTCTGAGGCAAGGCCATTGTTCCAAAACACCGGGGCAATCCAATAGCCGACTTCGCTCTGGTCGCGGTCAAGCCGCTTGAGGCTGATAATGCCCTTCAGCTCCTCGCCACCGTCTGCGGTGCCATCGATGGCCCAGACATCTTCATCGCGGTCCTCATCCAGGGCGCGGGCAACAAAAGCCTCAATCGCGCCCGGCGGCAGCGGGTGTGGAATAGCGGTTGTCATGCGGGCAACGCGTTCATCGCTGACATAATGGGCAATCAGCCCCTCATCAGATTTGCGCAATGGGCGCAGAACAAAACGTCCTGCATCGATCACGGGCTGTTCTGCTCTTTTATGATCCAAACTCATGCCCTTGCTCCTCTCGAAGAATACCAACACTCATCTTGCTGCCGGATGAAACCGCGGGGCCTTAACAAACTGTTGCGCCCTGCCCTAACGCAAAGCCGTTGAGAACTGGTTAGGTTTTGCCACCGGGGCAAAAATAAAAAAGGGACCGGCGATGTCGCCGATCCCCTGATTGTGTCTCACCTTTCAGGTTCGGCTTATTCAGCGGCCTCCGCCACTGGCAGAACCGAAATAAAGGTGCGGCCCTTGAGGCCTTTGTGGAAGGTCACAGCACCGTCCGTGGTTGCAAAGATCGTGTGATCTTTGCCCAGGCCAACGCCTTCGCCCGGCCAAAACTTGGTGCCGCGCTGACGTACGATGATGTTGCCAGAGATGGCCGCTTGGCCACCATAGAGTTTCACGCCAAGGCGGCGACCGGCTGAGTCGCGGCCGTTACGTGAGGAACCACCAGCTTTCTTATGTGCCATTGTCTATCTCCTTAGCCTTTAGCCAATTCTTTGGCCTGCTCAACCCATTCGGGCTTCACTTTGACCGCGTCGATAGCAGCAATGTCAGCATCCGACAAGGCCGCGATCTGGGCAAAGCTGGTCAGACCGGCTTCTTCCAGCTTCTTGGCAGCGGCGGGACCAACACCTGTCAGCTCGGTGAGATTGTCACCGGAGGCAGCAGGCGCAGCCTTTTTTGCAGCCGGAGCGGCTTTGGCAGCAGGTGCATCGCCCTGACCGCTGGCAGCTTTCACGCCGGACTTGTCAGCGCCGGAGGCCAGGATCTCGGTGATCTTGACCAGAGTCAGCTTCTGACGGTGACCCTTGGTGCGCTTGGAGGAGTGCTTACGACGGCGCTTCACAAAGTGAATGACCTTCTCGCCTTTGATCTGATCGACGACTTCGGCCTGAACCGCAGCACCGTCAACAAAGGGCGCACCCACAACCGGTGCATCACCACCGAGCATCAGGACGTCGTTGAACTGGATTGTTTCGCCAGCATCAGCAGCCAATTTTTCCACGCGCAGCATATCGCCGGCCTGAACTTTGTACTGCTTGCCGCCGGTTTTGAGGACCGCAAACATATGCGTCTTTCCTTTTCTACCCGCGTCCTACGGTCCCTTTCGCATCAGATGCGTCCAGCGTTTCGACCCGAAGGCCACCTCGAACAGCGCGCCCCGTGGGGGCGTATGACAAATAAACCCCGGCACAGAGAATCCGGGCCGGGATGCGGGCTTATGCGGCGAAACGGAGGAGCTGTCAACCCTAGGCGGGTGTCGCCTAGCGCAGCCGAAACGCGACCGGTCGTAGTGCAGTTTTCGTTTCAGAGATCCTGCGCCGGTTCCAGGTCTTTCAGCCGGTAGGCCAGCACTTCGAAACGGTTGGCCGTAATTTCGAATGTCACCGCGTTGAGCAGCTCATAAACCCGCTGCATCAGCGGATGCTCCAACGCCACAATATACGCTTCCAGTTCCTCATTGTTGAAGGCCTGATAGGTATAGGCGTTTGCGGCCATATTCGCGGCCTGCAGCGCCATCTGGGTTGAGGCCTGCTGATCCTTCATAAAGGCGCGCAACCCGTCCGCGTCCAGCTGCAGATCGATCACACCGGCGGCGCTGGCCGCCATCAGGAACCGAAACTGGATTTCCTGCACCGCCTTCACACCTGTGCCATCGGCATCGATTGCCTGCCCCATGCGCTGGAACAGCTGCGGGCGCTCACTGCCCTCGGCCACCAAGTCAGAGATGATGCGCAGTCCTGCCTGCTGCTTGGTCTCATCATCCTCAACCATATGAGAGGCATTCTCCGCCTGTACCAGACGCGCCCCCAGCGGGCTGGCGTAGAACTCAGCAGCATGGGCCAGCGCGTCCTCCTCCAGCGTTTCTTCCAGTATACCCAGCGCAGTCTCGCGCATTTCCTGAAGGTCAAACACATCCTGCGACAACCGCACCCAGGCAGCGCCAAAATCTCCGGCATCCACCCCCAGCATATCCGGCGCCATCTCGGCCGACAGGGCTATACTGTCGAGAGCCACATCAAACCCGGTGGTTTCAAGAAAGGCGATCACCCTGTCCCGCTCCGCGCCCTGTGCAGCAGTGATTGCGAATAATGATGCAAGAACAAGGCTCAAGAGCGTTTGCATCACGCGGGTTCGGAACGACATAATTTGTATCATAGTCCAAAACCTAAGCGTTTTCCTGCGGGAGACAATGAAAAATCCATTTTCCTGCTCAATGCGCCAAATCCCCCCTTGCGCGCCTGCGAATTCCACTTTAAACGCCCTCTCACCCCCTGCGGAGAGGTGCCGGAGTGGTCGAACGGGGCGGTCTCGAAAACCGTTGAGCCTTCACGGGTTCCCAGGGTTCGAATCCCTGTCTCTCCGCCATTACTACATTAAAATCTGACCACTCCTGATGTTCCCGCGCGATAGATTGCGCTTGGGGTCTCCAAGATTGCTGTCGTAAATATGCCGAAATACCCGCCATTTCATCTGCGGATCCTCACCGGCCATTAAGCATTTCAAGTCAGAATAGGCCGGCGCTGATCCGGAGTTTCATTTTGACCATTGCGTTTCCAAACGGATTTAACTGCCCGCTCTATACACGCGCAGTTCTCCTTATGCGCAGCCGTGACTTCGCAGATGCCGAACCTTTGATGCGCAGCTCCCTCATACATGAGGGTGAGACTGCGCTCAGCTATCACTATCTGGCTGAGATCGTCGCCTCCCAACCCGGGCGCATTGCCGAAGCCATTGCCTTGCAGAAAAAAGCTCTGTCGCTGGCGTCGTCAAACCCTGTTTTCATCGCCGCCCTCGGATCAAGATTGAAAGATGGTGGCGACGAGAGAGAGGCGCTCACGACCCTTGAGGCCGCCCTGCAGATCGATGAGAACAACCCTATCGCGCTGCCACTTATACTGAGGCTTCGGCGAAAATTCCTTGCTTGGGAAAGCGGGGCACAAGAGGTGGCCACGATCCAGCGAATGCGCCAGAAAGGCCTTAATTTTGAACCCCTGGCGCTGCTAGCCTATCTGGATGACCCGCAAGCGCAGCTTGAAAATGCACAGCTGCGAGCACCCAAACCCAAACGAAGCAAACCTGCTCCCCATGATCCCGGCGAAAAAATCAGAATTGGTTATTTCTCGAGCGACTTCTGTGAACATGCGACAATGCATCTGTTTAGAGGCGCCCTGAAGGCCCATGATAGAGAACAGTTTGAATTCTTCGTCTACGATCTCTTTCCCAGAGAGCAGTCGGAGGAAAGCACCTTCGTCCGTGCATTTGCGGATCACTACAGGGATGTCTCAGACCTGACTGCTGAGGAAATTGCCGATCTGTCCATCCGCGACAAGGTCGATATCGCCGTCGATCTCAAAGGCGATACGTTCAAGTCAAAGCAGGAAATCTTCGCCTGCGGAGCTGCACCTGTCCAAGTGTCTTTCCTCGGGTTTCCCGGAACTACTGGCATGGACATGATGGACTATATGATCGCCGATCATGTCACCATCCCGGAAGGCGCTGAGCAGTATTATAGCGAAACGATCCTCAGACTGCCCAATTGCTATCAGCCGAACAGCAATTGCCGCCATATCCCGGAAGTCCGCAACACAAGATCTGACTACAACCTGCCGCAGGACACATTCGTTTTCGCCAACCTGAACAATACCTACAAGGTCGGTCCGCGAGAGTTTTCCGCCTGGATGAAAATCCTCAAAAGAGCTCCGGGCTCGGTGCTGCTGTTTTATATGGGTAGTGATGATATCTCCGATGACATCACTCAAAAGGCCGAGGCGCATGGCGTGGATCCAGATCGGATCATCCCCTGCGGGGCGTTACCGCAGGCTGCCCACCTTGATCGCATAGCGCAGGTCGACCTGTGCCTCGATTGCTTTAGCTACAATGCCCACACCACGGCGTCCGACGCCCTGTGGGCCGGCGTTCCGATACTGACACGAGCCGGAAAACAGTTTGCGTCCCGCGTGGCCAGCAGCATCCTGAGCGCGGCTCACCTGTCTGACCTGTCTGTGAAATCAGAAAAACTCTTCATCGACAAAGCCGTCAGCCTAGCAAAAAACCCCGATGAAATGATGCGTATCAAACATCACCTGAGAGAGCAGCGATTGGCGCTGCCGTTATTTGATACCGCAGCCTGGACGAAAGATTACGAGGGTGTGCTGCGCCAGATCTATCAAGAGAGTCAGTCCGCAACTCGGCATTAAGACCGCCGCGCCAACTGAATCGTCTTCGCCAAGCATCCCGCCGCGCGTGACACCATCGCGAAATCCGTCAGAGCACCGCAGCGCTGGCGCTGGCGCTGCACTGACGGGTGAGCATCTAGGATGAGCAAGGTCGCGGCTGATATTGGCGCGTCTACACGTACAGCTTAGTCAAACAGGTCGTGCGCCAGCTCCAGCGCATCGATCAGTACGTCGACCTCTTCCTTGGTGTTGTACAATCCGAAAGAGGCCCGGCAGGTGGCGGCTACGCCGAGGTGATCCATCAGAGGCCCCGCACAATGCTGACCGGCACGCACAGCAACGCCCTTTTTGTCAAGGATGGTGGAAATATCATGCGCATGGGCAGCGCCCTCAAGTGTGAAGCTGAAAATCGCAGCTTTGTCAGCAGCTTGCCCCTGGATATTCACCCAGTTCAGCCCGCTTAGCCGCTCGTTGGCATAGGTCGTTATGGAAGTCTCATGGGCGGCGATATTCTCCATGCCGATGTCCATCATATATTCGAGCGCCACGCCCAGACCGATCATCTGTACGATCCCCGGCGTCCCGGCCTCGAACTTCATCGGCGCATCATTGTAGATCACCTGATCACGGGCGACCTCCTTGATCATATCGCCGCCGCCCATGAAGGGGCGCATCTCTGCCATCCGTTCGGGTCGAATGTAGATCGCACCTGATGAGGACGGCCCGTAGAGTTTGTGACCCGTGATAGCGTAGAAATCACAGCCGATATCCTGCACATCCACTGGCATATGGACCGCGCCCTGCGAGCCGTCGACCAACACCGCAACGCCTTGTTCACGCGCTTCACGGCAGATGGTTTTCACATCCACAATGGTTCCCAACACATTGGAACATTGGGTAATTGCGATCAGCTTGGTCTTGGGACCGATGGCGTCCAATACCGCCTGCGGATCAAGACTGCCGTCAGCGGCGGTCTCTACCCATTTCAGCACCACGCCCTGACGCTCGCGCAGGAAATGCCAGGGCACAATGTTGGCGTGGTGCTCCATCACGCTCAGAATGATCTCATCCCCGGCCTCCAGCTGGGGCATCGCCCAACCATAGGCCACGGTGTTGATGCCCTCCGTAGTGCCGGAGTTCATCACAATCGTATTCTCGTCCCCTGCATTCAAGAAGCGAGAGATCGTACCGCGCACGCTCTCATACCTCTCGGTCGCGAGGTTAGACAGATAGTGCAACCCCCTGTGAACGTTTGAGTATTCCTCTGAGTATGCACGGGTAATGGCGTCAATCACCACCTGAGGTTTCTGCGCCGACGCGCCATTGTCCAGGTAGGTCAGTGGCTTGCCGTTTACCTGACGGGACAGGATCGGAAAATCAGCGCGAATTTTTTGGACGTCATACATGGTCGGGAAGTCCCAATAGTGCCGGGGCATGCGCCCCCAAAAGCAGAGAGAGAAGGATGACGATCAATATCGCCGACATCAGAACCGAGCCGATGGCCCGCCAGACAGATGTAAACTGATGTGCTTCTTTGATGAACAGCAGAAAAATCGCCAGCATGACGAAGTTCGCCACCAGCGCAATCAGAGAAGCGGCCAGCGGCAGCACCAGATGCAGCAGTATCACCGCTGCCAAAAGCACAATCTGCACCGCATTCAGCCAGACGTTGACCGCAAGTATATCGACAAAACGCGCCCGCCCGCCGATCCAGCGACCGGTCCAGGTCAGCAGCCCAGTAATGCAGAGATGCAGGGCAAACACCGCACCGGCATAGGGTAACGGGGGCATGCTGGGCAGAAGACTGCTGTCACTGGCGAGGATCGCATCCGCGACTTCAAGCACCAGAGTGTTCAGCACCGCCGTCAGCAACAAGGCCAGAACAAGCGCCTGACGGGGCCAATCCACCGACAGAAGCACCCGTGCCGCCGCAGTTGGCGCGCTGAAGGTCAGGCTTGCAAGTGTCTGGTAGGGTATCATTTTTCACCCCAGTAAGACTGCGCCATACCGCTAACCCAGAACCAGAGAAACAGCAGAAACCAGATCCCGCCAACCAGTGTCAGTTCAAGCCCCGACCCGATGAACCCAGCCACGAGTCCATTTAGCAGCATCAACGGGCTGGCCGCCAGAAAGGCCCAGAACAGCGCCAGACGGGCCTGTGCGCTACCGCCTGAGCCGCCAACCATCCGGGCCAGCCCATGGGCCAGAAACGCCAGCGCATATAACAGCAGCGGCGCCATGAACAGCAATGCAAGCAGCGATCCGCCCAGCAGCATATTCAACTCCTGCCCGGTCAGATGTGCCTCCCGCGCCCGCACCGGCATCTGCGCAATGAACGCAATGGCGCAGCCAGCCATCAGAATGGCAAGCAGCCGGCCTTCATGCAGCCCCATGGCAAGACGCCGCGCAAAAACTCTGCGCGGCCCCTTGTAGGTGGCAACAATGTCCTGACTGACGGACATCAGCGGCGCCGGGCCAACCAGCCTTCCAGCCGGTCCACAACGTTCGCCGCAATATCAGCGTCCTCAATCTCGTCCACCGCCTCGGCGAGAAACGCAAGCGTCATGAGATCGGTCGCTTCGGCATGCGGTACACCACGGGAGCGCAGATAGAACAGCCCTTCTTCGTCAATCGCACCGGACGTGGAGCCATGCGAACAAGCCACGTCATCGGCATAGATTTCCAGCTCAGGCTTGGCGAGGAACTGGCTGTCATCGTCCAGCAGCAAAGACTGGGAAATCTGATACCCGTCAGTCTTTTGCGCGCCTTCCTTCACCAGGATCTTGCCTTGGAATACACCAGTCGCCCCATTGCGCAGCACCTTCTTGAAGACCTGACGGCTCTCACAGTTCACGGCATCATGGGTGATGAACACAGTGTCGTCGTGATGGAAATCGCCATCGCCAACACACGCACCAGCGATATGGGCCACGGCATCATCGCCGGTCAGCTCGATCACCGCCTCATTCCGGGTCAGCACGCCATTCACGGTCAGGGTGAAGGATTTGAACACAGATTCAGTGCCAAGACGCGCAAACAGATGTGTTGCCGCGCGACGCTCGTGGTCGCGACCCTGCGCGCGCACCAAGTGCAGAGAACCGCCGTCGGCGACGTCAATTTCCATGCACTTGTTGAACCGCGAGGCTGCAGGCCCGTTTTCCAGAATGGTCGCGTTGGCCCCGCTCTCGACACGGATCACGTGGTGCAGGATCGCATCCGAGTCCTCTGACGCGTGGCGATAGATCAAGCTGACCGGTTTCGAAGGCGTCCCGGTGACGCGGATCGCGACACCATCCTGCGCAAATGCAGTATTCAAAGCCGCCAGCGGGCGTGCGACAGGGGTCTGACCGCGCGCTTCAAGAACACCGTACAAGTCCTTGGCCCAATGGATATCTTTGGCGCAGATATCAGCGATGCGATCAATGCTGATCCCTTCCAACGCCAGTTCATCCGAGGCAGCAGCGTCAAAAACACCATCGACAAATACGATCTTGATGCGATCAAATTCGCTGAACATCGGAGGCTCGCCTGCATCAAAAACGGCGGCGGTTGGTGCCTCCGCTGCGGTCAGCGTATCGGGCCGGGTGTATTTCCAATATTCATCGCGACGGCCGGGCAGCCCCAGCGTCTGTACGCGGGACAGCGCGGCTTTGCGCGCCTCCGCCAGACAGCCGCCCTCCGGCATGGTCAGCGTGGCCAGACGCGCCTCTGTTTCGCTTTGTTTTCTGTCAGCAAGCGCCATTTATACACCCTCTGCCAGAATGTCAGCATAGCCGTTGTTCTCGACTTCCAGCGCCAGCTCAGGACCACCAGTTTTCACGATGCGACCATCTGCCATGATGTGAACCACGTCGGGTTTGATGTGGTCCAACAGGCGCTGATAGTGGGTGATGACGAGGAAACCGCGGCCTTCGTCGCGCAGGGCATTCACGCCTTCGGAAACCAGTTTCATTGCATCCACGTCCAGACCGGAATCGGTCTCATCAAGGATGCACATTTTCGGCTCCAGCATCGCCATCTGCAGAATTTCGTTACGCTTTTTCTCACCACCGGAGAAGCCGACATTGACCGGACGCTTCAGCATATCGGCGTCGATCTTCAGCGTCTTCGCCTTGGCGCGGACCTCCTTCAGGAAATCGGAGGCGCTCAGCTCTTCTTCGCCGCGGGCCTTGCGCTGCGCGTTCACTGCGGTGCGCAGGAAGGTCATGTTGCCGACACCGGGGATCTCAACCGGATATTGGAACGCCAGGAAGACGCCTGCGGCGGCGCGCTCTTCCGGCTCCATCTCCAGCAGATCTTCGCCCGCCAGCGAGGCCTCACCGTCGGTCACCTCATAGCCGTCGCGGCCAGACAGCACATAAGACAGCGTGGATTTGCCAGAGCCGTTCGGCCCCATGATCGCATGCACTTTGCCAGCTTCAACGGTGAGGTTGACGCCTTTGAGGATCTGCTTGTCCTCTTCTTCAAGTTTGACGTGCAGGTTTTTGATTTCGAGCATTTTTTCCTCGTTTATATCTCTTCGGGGCGAACCCCGGTTGTTCCTGTGCCCCGAGGGGCGAATTATTTAGCCGAGCACCACGGCTGTTCCGCTGGCCGACACCATCAGCATGGATTGCCCGACCACCTCATAATCCAGATCGACGCCGACGACTGCGTTAGCGCCTTTGGCGCGGGCGCGGTCTTCCAGCTCTGCCAGCGCGGTTTCTCGCGCGTCCTGCAGCTTGCTTTCATAAGCGCCGGAGCGGCCGCCAACGATATCGGTGATTGAGGCAAAAACATCGCGCACAACATTGGCGCCCATGATGGCCTCGCCCACCACGATGCCCTTGTAGTCGGATATCTGGTAGCCTTCGACGTTTGGTGTGGTTGTGATGATCATGAACGTGCCTCTTTTTGTTCAGAGGACCCTTTACTTTCAAGGTCTTCCGCTTTTTTTCCTGCGTACGAATAAAGAAAAGCGGCATCTAGCTCTTTGGCGCTTTTCACTTTTTTCTTCAGCCTCAGGCCGTGCAAAAGAGCACAACTAATACTCGTTCCGAACGCGAGAACGAGACCAGTCGCGGAAATGGTCATTCCGAGAGCGCTGGCGACAGGAAAAACCACGTAGGGCCCAAACCAGAAAAGCGTGACGAACAAAACCGCCCCCCCGAAGGTGGCAACAAGAGCAACTTCACTGCCCACACGGCGCTTCGCCGTGCGAGCAATTTCCTGGCGCTCCCTTAAGGAATATGTCCGTCCGTCAATCATCATTGGTTGGTTCAGCCCACAGACCCTTCCAGCGAGATCGCAACCAGCTGCTGCGCTTCCATGGCGAACTCCATCGGCAGCGCCTGCAGCACGTCCTTGCAGA
This sequence comes from Phaeobacter sp. LSS9, assembly GCF_003443595.1. Lineage (NCBI taxonomy): Bacteria > Pseudomonadati > Pseudomonadota > Alphaproteobacteria > Rhodobacterales > Roseobacteraceae > Phaeobacter > Phaeobacter sp. LSS9. Next base: position 754,118 of record NZ_CP031956.1, on the reverse strand, counting down.
AGCCGTTGACCACCAGGGCCACCGCCTCCTCCTCGTCCATGCCGCGCTGGCGGCAGTAGAACAGCTGGTCATCATCCACCTTGGAGGTGGTCGCCTCATGCTCCACGCGGGAGGAGTTGTTCTTGACCTCGATATAGGGAACCGTATGCGCCCCGCATTTGTCACCGATCAGCAGGCTGTCGCACTGGGTGTAGTTGCGGCTGTCCTTGGCCTTCGGGTGCATCGACACCAGGCCGCGATAGGTGTTCTGCGCCTTGCCCGCGCTGATGCCTTTGGAGACGATGCGCGACTTGGTGTTTTTGCCCAGATGTACCATCTTGGTGCCGGTGTCGGCCTGCTGCATGTTGTTGGCAATCGCAATCGAGTAGAACTCGCCCTGGCTTTCCTCACCGCGCAGGATGCAGGAGGGGTATTTCCAGGTCACGGCAGAGCCAGTTTCCACTTGGGTCCACATCACCTTGGAGCGATCTCCACGGCAATCGGCGCGTTTGGTCACGAAGTTATAGATGCCGCCCTTGCCGTTCTCATCACCGGGGTACCAGTTCTGAACGGTGGAATATTTCACCTCGGCATCTTCTTCGATGATGATTTCCACCACGGCTGCGTGCAGCTGGGCGATATCGCGCGCTGGTGCAGTACAGCCTTCCAAGTAGCTGACATAGCTGCCTTTATCGGCGATGATCAGCGTGCGTTCAAACTGGCCGGTGTTTTCCGCATTGATGCGGAAATAGGTCGACAGCTCCATTGGGCAGCGCACACCCGGCGGCACATAAACGAACGAGCCGTCCGAGAACACAGCAGAGTTCAGCGTTGCGTAGAAGTTGTCGGACACCGGCACGACAGAACCGAGGTATTTCTTCACCAGTTCGGGGTGCTCTCGGATCGCCTCAGAGATCGAACAGAAGATCACGCCCGCTTTTTTCAACTCTTCCTGGAAGGTTGTGCCAACGGACACGGAGTCGAACACCGCATCGACCGCGACCTTGCGGCCCTCGGCTGGCATATTCTCCGCGCCCTCGACACCGGCCAGAATCATCTGCTCTTTCAGGGGGATACCCAGCTTTTCGTAGGTCGCTAGAAGCTTCGGATCGACCTCATCCAGCGACTTTGGCTTCACCTCCATCGATTTGGGGCGCGCATAGTAATACTGGTCCTGAAAATCGATTTCCGGATAGTCGACCATCGCCCAGGTCGGTTCTTCCTTCTGCAGCCAGCGGTCATAGGCTTCCAGACGCCAGTTCAGCATCCATTCCGGTTCTTCGTTCTTTTCCGAAATCAGCCGGACAATATCGGTGGTCAGGCCCTTGGGGGCGTATTCCATCTCAATATCGGTTTCCCAGCCGTATTTATAGGCGCCGCCAACCTCGCGGACGGCATCGACCGTTTCCTGGTCAACGCCTTCTTTTACCTGAACATCATCCAATGCTGTCATGGTCATCTCCTGCACTCACGCCACCCGGGCGCGATGTTTCTTCTGTTTGGCGCACCAGCTTTCGGCAAAGCGCAGCACATCCGTTTCTGTTGTGTCCGGCCCAAGCGAGACGCGCACGGCGCTCTGGGCGGTTAACTCGTCATATCCCATGGCGGTCAGCACAGCGCTGGCGCGCACCTTGCCGCTGGAGCAAGCACTGCCTGCGCTGATCGCAAAACCCGAGAGGTCCATTTGCATGACCTGGGTTTCGCCCTTCCAGCCCGGGGTCGCAAAACAGCTGGTGTTGGGAAGGCGTGATGCCGATGTCCCAACAAAAATAGTATCGGGACTGCCAGCTGCAAGGGCCGCTTCCATTGTGTCGCGCAGCATCGCAACCCGCTCCCACACACCATTGGCCAGCGCCTGTGCTGCGGCTTCGGCGGCGGCGCCGAAACCGGCGATGCCGACAACATTCTCGGTGCCGGACCGACGGCCCATTTCCTGACCGCCCCCTTTGATCTGCGCCGCCAGATCGGTGCCGCGTTTCAGAACAACCGCGCCGATCCCCTTGGGGCCGCCCAGCTTATGTGCCGAAATCAGCGCCATGGTTGCGCCCATCCAATTGAAGGCCACGGGCAGCTTGCCAAAGGCCTGTGTCGCATCAGTCACCGCCAGCCCCTGCGGCAACGTCTGAATAATGCCCGTTTCGGAGTTGGCCAGTTGCAGGGCAGAGGTCGCCGGGTCATTCACAAGGACATGGCCTTCAGGCGAAACCTGTAAATCTTCGACAGCCCAGGACCTTACCGCGTCATGTTCAACCGATGCGGTATGAAGATCTCGGCCACTCATGGCCAGGGCAGCCCCCTCAGTCGACCCGGAGGTAAAGACGATATCGGCACCATCCGCCCCAAAAGCCGAGGCAATCTGCGCCCGCGCCTTCTCAACCAACGCCTTGGCGGCCCGACCCTCAGCATGCACTGACGACGGGTTTCCACAAATCTCCATGGCAAAGATCATCGCAGCCTTCGCAGCATCGCAAAGCGGCGTGGTAGCGTTGTGATCAAGATAGACGCGCGACATCTTCAGTGTTGGTCCTTAGCTCTTACCCCTCGCCGCCGCTCAGAGCAGGCACGCGATAGTTGATTTTGTCAAAACAGCGCACCAGCGCCGGTGTGGATTTCCAAATTTGCGGGTCGGATCAGTCATCGACCACGGAAAACAAGGTCGGAACCGCCGGGCAGGGCACCAGATCATTTTCGATCACATCCGACAGGCGGGTCTGATGCAGGAAAACATACACATGCGCGCTCAGCCCCTCCCATAGACGGTTGGTCAGCGATTGCGCGCGGCTCCCTGATAGCCCGCCAGAGGCTCCGGCCCCCTTGTGCATGGCATCAACGGTTTCATCCACCGCACTCAGCACATCAACCACCCGGATGTCCGAGGGCGGTTGTGCCAGCCTGTAGCCCCCACCGGGGCCACGCACCGACACCACAAGACCGCTGCGGCGCAGTTTGACAAACAGCTGTTCGAGGTACGGGAGCGAGATATCCTGACGTTTGGAGATATCCCCCAACACCACCAGACTGCCCTCCGGCTGCAAGGCGATATCCGCCAAGGCCACCATCGCATACCGCCCTTTGGTCGAAAGTTTCATATTTTCAAATCCTCAGACCCTGACAACACAGCGAAAAGATTGACCTCGAACGCTGCAATGCGTATCTCAGCGGGACGGCAGCGAAACTTGGCCTCTGCCACCAATTAGAACCGTTCTAAGGTGCCCTACGGAATTCGTCAAGTATTCCCGGCGGCATCCCCGAAAATAAGAGTAGGATTCACCCACACATGCCTGAGGTCATTTTTCCCGGACCCGAAGGCCGCCTGGAAGGCCGCTATCACCCGCAAAAAGAAAAAGACGCGCCCATCGCCATCGTGCTGCATCCGCATCCGCAGTTCGGCGGAACGATGAACAACAAGGTCGTCTACAATCTGCATTATGCGTTCTATAACATGGGCTTTACGGTTCTGCGGTTCAATTTCCGCGGCGTTGGCCGATCGCAGGGCGAATATGATCAGGGCGTTGGCGAATTGTCCGATGCCGCATCGGCGCTGGATTACCTGCAGTCGATGAACAACAATTCCAAGCATTGCTGGGTTGCCGGTTTCTCGTTTGGGGCCTGGATCGGCATGCAGCTGTTGATGCGCCGTCCTGAGATCACCGGTTTCATCTCGGTCGCGCCGCCTGCCAATATGTATGATTTCTCGTTCCTGGCGCCCTGCCCGTCCTCGGGTCTGATCATCAACGGGACCGCCGACCGCGTCGCGCCGCCTGCGGATACGGTGAACCTGGTGAACAAACTGCATGAGCAGAAGGGCATCACCATCACCCATACCGAAGTCGAAGGCGCAGATCACTTCTTCCAGGATCCTCATATGGACCCGATGATCGACAATGTCTCCGACTACGTCAAACGGCGGCTCACCGAAAGCTCCCGCTGATGGGCACAATTGAGACGCTGGCCCAAAAACTGGCCGCCGACACGCTAAAGGTACAGGACGCCACCGGCGAAGAGCGCCTTTATATGGAGGTGAGCCAAGTTCTGGGGGCGGCGTCTCAATCCCTTGAGGAAGCCTTCCTCACTGAAATGCGGGTGCGCCTTGCCGAGCGTAAGGCGCGCGCCTTCCTCAACAGCAAAATCAGCGCCGCCAAGGCCAAGATTGCATCCAAGGCCCCAGACCATGACTGACACCTCAACGCGGCTTGAAAGCCAGTTCCGTTTCTTGCTGGAGGCGGACAAGCTGCGCCGCGTGGATCGTCAGAACCTGATCCTGGACGGCTCGCGCTGCGAAAACTCCGCCGAACACAGCTGGCATCTGGCGCTTTATGCGCTGGTTCTGGCCCCGTTTGCACCGGCTGACGTCTCGATTGAACGGGTGGTGCAGATGTTGCTGTTGCATGATCTGGTTGAGATTGATGCGGGCGACCATCCGATTGACGGTGATGTGGACTGGGAGGCGGTTGCCAGCGCCGAAGCGGTTGCCGCGACCCGGCTGTTCTCGCTGCTTCCGGCGGATCAATCTGCCTTTCTGCATGGTCTGTGGCGCGAGTTCGAAGCAAGCACAACGCCCGACGCGCAATGGGCCAAGCGCATTGATCACTGTCAGCCAATCTTTCAGACCCTTTATAATGCGGATGTGCCAGCAGCGCATATCGAGGTGGTCCGCGGCAATCTCTATGGCGGGCGTGCCGCAGCACTGAAAGAGGCCTTTCCTGAGGTCTACACCCATGCGGTCACGAAGCTTGAGGGCGGCAATCCACAGGATGTGCTGACCGCGCCCCTCGCCTTCCTCAATGAGGTCGACGCGTTGAAGACCGTTCTGCGCGCAACCACCCTCGGCGACGGCAGCCGCAATGAAAATTCCGCCGAACACAGCTGGCACATCATGCTTTACGCCTGGGTGCTGGCCCAGCACAGCCACGCGCCGGTTGATATGGCCAAAGTGCTGCAGATGCTGATGCTGCATGACATTGTCGAAATTGATGCAGGCGATGTGCCGATCCATTCGACCCTGTCGGAGGCTGATCACGCTGCCATCGCCGCAAGTGAACAGGCCGCTGCAGAACGGATCTTCGCCCTTCTGCCAGAAAATCAGGGTCAGCCCTTCCGCAGCATCTGGGAGGAGTTCGAAGCCGCCGAAAGCGCCGAAGCGGTCTATGCCAAGGCCATTGATCGCGTGCAGCCGGTCTTGCTGAACCTGATGTCCGGGGGCGGCAGCTGGCGGGAATATAACGTCACTCTGGCGCAGCTGGAGGCCCGCGTCGGCCAGAAAGTCGCCCGCGGCGCACCTGCGGTCTGGGAGTATGTCCGGGCCACTGTTGCCCCTTGGTTTGCCGAAAACACCAGCGCCTGAACCGGGCGCTGCGTGGGCAGGCAGATCCCCACTGGAAGTCTGAACATGCCGCTTCACTATCTCTATCTGGTCCTGGCAGTTGTCGCAGAGACCATTGGCACCACCGCCTTGCAGGCCAGCCAGCAATTTACCCGGCTTGGCCCGTCAATTCTCGTGGTGGTTGGCTATGGGTTGGCGTTTTACCTCATGGCGCTCACCCTGCGGCACATGCCTGTCGGGATCGTCTATGCGATCTGGTCCGGCCTTGGCATTTTCCTCATTGCGATCATTGGCTGGGTTGTATTCGGACAACGGCTTGATCTGCCTGCTGTTCTGGGATTGTTGCTGATCCTGGTCGGCATCCTGGTGATCCATTTGTTTTCCAACACCACCGGACATTGACAGCCATCAGCGCGTCCTCACGTATGGCCAGCCAAACGCCACAACACGGGCTCGATTGGGGCCACGCGGGCAAAAAGATGCATTTCCTCTGGCCTTTGGTGGCCTATCACGCTATGCGCGCGTCAACTTCCTTACAAAGGCTGACGTCATGGACCTGCGCAACATTGCGATCATTGCTCACGTGGACCACGGGAAAACCACCCTGGTTGACGAGCTTCTGAAACAATCCGGCGCCTTCCGCGAAAACCAGGCTGTGGCGGAACGCGCCATGGACAGCAACGATCTGGAACGCGAGCGGGGCATCACAATTCTGGCCAAGGCCACTTCGGTGGAGTGGAACGGCACCCGGATCAACATCGTCGACACCCCCGGCCACGCCGATTTCGGCGGCGAGGTTGAGCGGATCCTGTCGATGGTGGACGGTGTTGTCCTGCTGGTGGACGCCGCTGAAGGTCCGATGCCACAGACCAAATTCGTGACCTCTAAGGCGCTGGCACTGGGTCTGCGCCCGATTGTGGTCGTGAACAAGGTCGATAAACCCGATGGTGAGCCTGATCGCGCGCTGGACCAGTGTTTTGACCTCTTCGCCAACCTCGGCGCCGATGATGATCAGCTGGACTTCCCATCCATGTATGCGTCCGGTCGCTCCGGTTGGGCTGATATGGAACTGGACGGCCCGCGCAAGGATCTCTCCGCCCTGTTCGACCTCATCGTGGATCACGTCCCTGCGCCAAAGCAGATTGAGCACAAAGACGAGCCGTTCCGCATGCTCGCCACCACACTGGGCGCCGATCCTTTCATGGGTCGCATCCTGACCGGCCGTGTTGAATCCGGTACGCTGAAGGCGGGCGACAACCTCAAAGCGCTGAGCCGTGAAGGCGACCTGATCGAGAACTTCCGCTGCACCAAGGTTCTGGCCTTCCGTGGTCTTGGCCAGCAGGCCATCGACGTCGCCGAGGCCGGCGATATCGTCTCCATCGCGGGGATGACCAAGGCAACCGTGGCGGACTCGCTGGTGGATACCTCCGTCAATGACGCCCTGCCCGCGCAGCCGATTGACCCGCCCACCATCACCGTCACCTTTGGCATCAATGACAGCCCGCTGGCGGGTCGCGACGGCAAGAAAGTTCAGTCCCGCGTCATTCGCGATCGTCTGATGAAGGAAGCCGAATCCAACGTCGCGATTCAGATCTCCGATACCCCAGGCGGCGAGGCCTTTGAGGTTGCCGGTCGCGGCGAACTCCAGATGGGTGTTCTGATCGAGAACATGCGCCGCGAAGGCTTTGAACTGTCGATCTCCCGTCCGCAGGTTCTGTTCAAAGAAGAAGACGGCGTCCGCATGGAGCCGGTTGAGGAAGCCACCATCGACGTCGATGATGAATATTCCGGCGTCGTCATCGAGAAGTTGACCGGTCACCGCAAGGGTGAGTTGGTCGAGATGAAACCGGCAGGCGTTGGCAAGACCCGTATCATCGCGCATGTCCCCTCCCGTGGCCTTATCGGCTATCACGGGGAGTTCCTGACCGACACCCGCGGCACCGGCGTTCTGAACCGCGTGTTCCACGGCTGGACCCCGCACAAAGGCTCCATTCCTGGACGTCGCGCGGGTGTTCTGATTTCCATGGAAAACGGCACCTCGGTCGCCTATGCCCTGTGGAACCTGGAAGAGCGCGGCAAGATGATGATCGGCGCTCAGGAAGACGTCTACACCGGCATGATCATTGGCGAGCACAGCCGTGACAATGATCTTGAGGTGAACCCGCTGAAAGGCAAGAAACTGACCAACGTTCGTGCCTCCGGCACCGACGATGCGGTGCGCCTGACAACGCCGATGAAGCTCTCGCTGGAAGAGGCGATTGCTTATATCGACGATGATGAGCTGGTGGAGGTGACCCCGAACTCCGTGCGTCTGCGCAAGCGCTACCTCGACCCGCATGAGCGCAAGCGGATGGCCCGCGCCAACGCTTAAGATACAGTCGATACAGAAAATATCAGAGGCCGCCCAGAATTCAGGGCGGCCTTTTTGCTATTCGTTTGCCGCGTGCTACCCTGCGAGAAACAGGGGTTCATCCAAGGGAAAGACAGCATGCGCAAACTACAGGTTCAGGGCGTTCACCATATCACCCTGACCGGTGCCGACCGGCAGACGTCAATCGATTTCTGGGAGGGCGTGCTGGGCATGCCGTTCATCTTCGACCAGCCCAATCTTGACGACCCGGACGAAGGGCATCTCTACTTCGATCCCGGCGATGGCCGCTTGATCACCGTCTTCACCAATGAGACCCGCACGGCTGACCGTCGTCGTACGCCGACGGACCCTGGCTGCGTCCATCATCTGGCCTTCAACGTCTCTAAGGCCACTTTTGCCCAGGCCGTTGAACGGCTCAACGAGCGCGGCATCGGACATTCCGGTCCGAAGGATCGCGGCTTCATGGATTCGATCTACTTCAAGGATCCGATGGGGTTGCTGATCGAGCTCGCCTGCTACAAATTTGACCCGCCGATGGGGTGCTCCCATGCGGATGTGATGATCACCGCACATAAGATCCGGGTAGCTGCCGGAGACTATAATATTCAGGAAAAACACCTGGCCGACGCGATAGAGCAGCTGGTTGAGCGGCGGCAACAGACCCTGTCTGAGGATCGCTCACCCCGCAATCCCTATTGAGAGATCTGCCACACTGCCAACAGCGCTTTGAAAAATGAAAAAGAGCGGCCAAAGGCCGCTCTCATCACATCTGCAAGAGGCTGATCAGTGCTTATTCGCTGATCTCAACCACCATCAGCTCCCGCTCGGAGGCGTCACGGGCATGGCTCAGCGCCTCTTGGTATTCGGGGCTGTTATAGCACTCCACCGCGGCATCGACGCTGGGGAATTTTGCCACGACATTGCGCGGACGTTCCTTGCCTTCCAGCTGCACAAACCGGCCACCACGGGCGATGAACTGACCGCCATGTTTGGCAACCGCCGGGCCGGCCAATTCAGCGTATTTGCCGTAAGCGTCTGCGTCGGTGACGGTGACATGTGCAATCCAGAGTGCTGGCATCGGGGACGTTCCTTTGTCTGACGATCTTTCCGGCAGGTTACGGGAATTGCCGGAAAGACCAAGTCATTTTTGATCAGATGATCAAACAGATGTGTTACCCAGCCAACAGGGTCTCAGCTGCCTTGATCGCCTCCTCGGCGCCAGCGAAGTCTTTGCCGCCGCCCTGCGCCATATCAGGGCGACCACCGCCGCCTTTGCCGCCGACCGCCGGAACGGCTGCTTTCAAGACATCAACCGCAGACACTTCTGCCGTCAGATCATCCGTGACACCCGCGGCCACCGCCACCTTGCCGCCGTCATTGGCGATCAACAGGATCACACCGGAGCCGATTTTCTGCTTATGGGCATCAATCAATCCGCGCAGATCCTTGCCCGAAACACCTTCCAGCGCCTGACCGAGGAAGGTCTTGCCACCAATTTCTTTGGTCTCGGATCCGCCACCAGCGCCGCCGCCCATGGCAACCTGTTGTTTCAGCTGCGACACCTCGTTCTGCAGCGCCTTGCGTTCATCCATCAGCGCCTTGAGACGGTCCATGACCTCCTCCGGCTGTGCCTTGAGACTATTGGCGACCTCCGCCATTCGCAGGGCCTCCCGGTCCAGATGAGCAAAGGCTTCTGCGCCGGTCAGTGCCTCGATCCGACGCACCCCAGCAGAGGAAGCACTGTCACTCAGGATCACAAAGGTGCCGATGTCCCCGGTTTGGCGCACATGGGTGCCGCCGCACAGCTCGATCGAATAGGTGGTACCATCCTGTCCCTTGCCGGTGTCGGCCTCACCCATGGAGACGACGCGCACCTCATCGCCGTATTTCTCGCCAAACAGCGCCTGCGCGCCCAAGGCGCGGGCATCATCCGGCGTCATAATGCGGGTTTCGACGGCAGTGTTCTGGCGAATAAACCGGTTCACATCAACGGCCACCCGGCGCAGTTCTTCCGCGCTCAGCGCCTTGTTGTGGCTGAAGTCGAACCGCAGCCGGTCATCCGCATTGAGCGAACCGCGCTGCGCCACATGATCCCCCAGCGCCTCGCGCAGAGCCTCATGTAGCAGGTGCGTCGCCGAATGGTTGGCGCGGATGGCGTTACGGCGGATGTGATCGACCTCCAACTGGGCTGCGGCACCTTTGGTGATCAGGCCGCTTTCGACCTTGCCAAAGTGGATGAACACGCCAGCCGCTTTCTTGGTGTCCGTCACCCGAACCACGCCACCCTCGACACGGATCTCACCACTGTCGCCGACCTGGCCACCGGACTCCGCATAAAACGGCGTCTGGTTCAGCACCACCTGCACGTCAGTGCCGGCCCCGGCTTCGGCAACCTGAGCGCCATCAACCACAAGCGCCATGATCTGACCTTCAGCTGCCTCGGTCTCATAGCCAAGGAAATCAGTGGTGCCCGCCTGATCGGCAACATCAAACCAGATGGTGCTATCCGCAGATTCACCTGACCCGGACCAGGCCGCCCGCGCCTTGGCCTTCTGCTCCGCCATAGCGCTGTCGAACCCGTCGGTGTCCACGGTCCGCCCTTTTTCGCGCAAGGCATCCTGGGTCAGATCCAGCGGGAAGCCGAAAGTGTCATACAGTTTGAACGCCGCAGCACCGGGCAGCGGTGCGCCCTCATCCAGACCGGCCAGCTCGTCATCCAGCAGTTTCAGGCCACGATCCAGCGTCTGCTTGAAACGGGTTTCTTCCTGATGCAGCGTCTCTTCGATCATCGGCTGCGCGCGCCCCAGTTCGGGATAGGCTGCCCCCATCTGCTGCACCAGCGCCGGGACCAGACGGTGCATCACCGGATCCTTGGCACCCAGCAAATGCGCATGACGCATCGCGCGGCGCATAATGCGGCGCAGCACATAGCCGCGCCCGTCATTCGATGGCATCACACCATCAGCCATCAGGAAGGATGTCGACCGCAGATGGTCCGCAATCACCCGGTGGTGCACGTTCTGGTCCCCATAGGGATCCACATTGGTCACATCGGCCGAGGCCTCGATCAGCGCCTTGAACAGGTCGGTGTCGTAGTTGTCATGGCTGCCCTGCAACAGTGCGCCGATCCGTTCCAGCCCCATGCCAGTGTCGATCGACTGCATGTCGAGCGCCTTCATCGTGCCGTCTTCGAATTGCTCGTTCTGCATGAAGACGACATTCCAGATCTCGATGAACCGGTCGCCATCTTCATCAGCGCTGCCCGGAGGGCCACCCCAGATGTGATCGCCGTGATCATAAAAAATCTCGGTGCAGGGCCCACAGGGACCAGTCGGCCCCATCTGCCAGAAATTGTCGGAGGTATCGATGCGAATGATCCGGTCTTCCGGCACGCCGACCTTCTTCCAGATCTCGAACGCCTCGTCATCGGTGTGATACACCGTGGTCAGCAGACGGTTCTTGTCGATGCCAAATTCCTTGGTGATCAGCTCCCAGGCAAAGGTGATCGCCTCTTCCTTGAAGTAGTCGCCAAAGGAGAAATTCCCCAGCATTTCAAAGAACGTATGGTGACGCGCGGTATAGCCGACATTGTCGAGGTCGTTGTGCTTGCCGCCTGCCCGCACACATTTCTGCGAGGTCGTCGCGCGTTTGTAATCACGGGTTTCAACCCCGGTAAAACAGTTTTTGAACTGAACCATGCCAGAGTTGGCAAACATCAGGGTCGGGTCATTGCGCGGCACCAGCGGGCTGGAGGACACCACCTCATGCCCCTGCTTGGCAAAGTAGTTCAGAAAGGTAGAGCGGATATCATTGAGCGTCGGCATAATCGGGATCTCTCGGCTGGCTGTCTCAGCGGTTCGGGAAGATGTATCCGCCCCCAGAGAGCCTGTCCAGCGCTGCGGTGCGGAAAGCCGACATGAAAAAGGGCGCGGAGAGGTCCGCGCCCTGATTTGATCAGATTCTTACGGCGTCATCTGTGCTTATGAACGGGCGCTGCCGCATCCATGGCACGTGACCGGGCGACCTGCGCCCCTGTCGTCAGGCTTCCAGGATGTCATCATCCGCACCTTCCGGCCGGTCAAACTCAAGCCCATGAGCCGCGCGGATCTTATCTTCGATATCAAAGGCGATATGGGCGTTTTCGCGCAGATAGGTTTTGGCATTTTCACGTCCCTGCCCGATACGCTCATCCCCGTAGGAGAACCAAGCCCCGGATTTCGCGACAACACCTGCGGCCACACCCAGATCCAGCAGTTCGCCCATCTTGGAGATGCCTTCACCATACATGATGTCGAATTCAACCTGTTTGAACGGTGGGGCCACCTTGTTCTTGACGACCTTCACGCGGGTTGCGTTGCCGACAACCTCGTCCCGGTCCTTGATCGCGCCAATGCGGCGGATATCCAGACGGACGGAGGAGTAGAATTTCAACGCGTTGCCGCCTGTTGTGGTTTCGGGTGAGCCGAACATGACGCCAATCTTCATCCGGATCTGGTTGATGAAAATCACCATGCAGTTGGAACGGCTGATGGAGCCAGTCAGTTTGCGCATGGCCTGGCTCATCAAACGGGCCTGCACGCCGACATTGCTGTCGCCCATGTCGCCTTCCAGCTCCGACTTTGGTGTGAGGGCTGCAACGGAGTCCACAATCACCATATTCACTGCGCCGGAGCGCACCAGCGTATCGGTGATCTCCAGGGCCTGCTCACCGGTATCGGGCTGTGAAATCAGCAGCTCGTCCAGATCGACACCCAGCTTGGCCGCATACTGCGGATCAAGCGCATGTTCCGCATCCACAAAGGCGCAAACGCCACCTTTCTTCTGCTGCTCTGCAATACAATGCAGGGTCAGCGTGGTCTTGCCCGAGCTTTCAGGGCCGTAGATTTCGACGATACGCCCCATCGGCAAACCGCCGATGCCAAGGGCGATATCCAGCCCCAACGATCCGGTCGACGACGCCTCGATCTCGTTCAGGGGGTTGCCGTCACCGAGCTTCATAATGGAGCCCTTGCCGAACTGCCGCTCAATCTGCGCCAGAGCGCTATCAAGCGCCTTTTGTTTGTCGCCGCTCTTCTTATTGTCTTTCATGGTCAAAAGATCCGCCATAGTCCCTTGTCCCTTTCTATGTGTCACACCCGCGAGCGGGCGGCAATCACTGCTTTGTTCGCTTCTTGTTCTATATGAGATCAAAAGGAGAACATTGCAATGAAAATCTGACGTGGCCACTCCTGCCCTGATCTGGTGGCCAAGAGGGTTAAGAGAGTGTTATCCAAGGAAGACCCTTCGTCTTAGCCGCGGATTTTTCACGCTATGCTGATCTTTTTCAAGGAACGACTGGCACTGCTGAGCGTGCCCAAAACCGGCACCACAGCCTATCAGGCGGCGCTGAGCGCCCGCGCCGATATGGTCTTTGCGAACCCGCCACAGCTGAAACACGCCCCTGTCTACCGCTACAATCGCTGGATTCGCCCGATGCTGGCCAAGGTTTGCGATGCCGAAATGGAGTTGGTTGCGGTCATGCGTGAACCGGTCAGTTGGCTGGGTAGCTGGTATCGGTTCCGGCAGCGCGACGATCTGCGCGGCCATGCCAACAGTACGCTGGGGATCAGTTTTGACGATTTTCTGCGGGATGCCTGCAAAGGAAAGCCGCCGCGTCACGCCGATGTCGGCAGTCAGGCCAAATTTCTGGAAGCCCAGCCCAATGGCTGCGCCGTCAGTCATTTGTTCCGCTATGAGGACCCAGACGCGCTCCATGGGTTTCTTCAGGAGCGGCTCCAGAGCGACATCAACCTGCCCCGGCTGAATGTCAGCCCGCCGGGCGATCTGGCCCCCAGCAGTGCTGCGCTAGAGGTTGTCAGACGCAAGCGGGCGGATGAGTTCTCACTTTATGCCAGTCTGAGCTGACACGTTCAGAATTGCCATCACACGGGCCACAGGAACAACCGCTCCAAGTCCAGTGAAGCCGCTTAGTGCAGCTGTTCGTGAACGGTTTCTGTCAACTGGTTGAGCGAGAAGGGTTTTGGCAGGAAGACCGAATTCGGGACCGATGGTTCAGCCTCGCCAAAGGCGCCTTCGGCATAGCCGGAGACAAAGACCACGCGGGTATCCGGACGCGTCTTCAATGCCTCACGCACCCAGCTGGGCCCGTCCATGCCGGGCATCACCACATCCGTGACGAAGACATCGACGGTAAGACCCGGATCTTCCAAGGTGCGCAATGCATCCTCGGCAGATTCCGCCTCAAGCACCGTATAGCCGCGCATCCGCAGCGCGCGGGACGCAAAGGCCCGTACGGGTGCTTCGTCCTCCACCAGAAGAACAACCCCTTCGCCGTGCTGGGCGGCGACCGGTTTTGCGGTGGTATCTACAGTGATCGCAGCAGCGGCTTCCGCCTCCACCTGCGTGTTCACCGGGAAGAACAGGGTGAACTGAGTGCCCTGATCTTTGATCGAGTCGACGAAGATATAGCCGCCGGTCTGCTTGATGATGCCATAGGCTGTCGAAAGACCAAGGCCAGTGCCCTCACCCGTCCGTTTGGTGGTGTAGAACGGTTCAAACACCTTCTGCAGTTTATCCGGGGATATGCCGACGCCTTCATCAGAAACCTTGACCGTAACCCAGTCGCCAGCAGGCACAACCGCGCGGTTGCGTTCCAAAGGCTCATCCAGCACCACGGCCTCAGTCTCGATCCGGATCTCGCCGCCCTGTGGCATCGCATCGCGCGCATTCACCACCAGATTCATCAGCACCTGTTCCAGCTGACGTTTGTCCGCCCGGATTGACCGCATCACCGGATCATGGCTCAGCGTCAGCGTCACTTTCTCACCGACAAGTCGGTTCAACAGATGGGTGAGGTCAGACAGGGTGTCGCGCACATCCAGAACTTCAGGCTGCAATGTCTGCTTGCGCGAGAATGCCAGCAGCTGACTGACAAGAGCCGCCGCGCGGTTGGCGTTCTCATGGATCTGGATCAGATCACCAAAGTCCTGATCGCCCTGATCATGACGCAACAGCAGCAGATCGCAATGCCCAGAAATGGCTGTCAGAAGGTTGTTGAAATCATGCGCCACGCCGCCCGCCAGTTGACCAATCGCCTGCATCTTCTGGCTCTGCACAAATTGCGCCTCAAGCGTCTTCAGTTCGGTCGCATCGTTCAGCACCGCGATGAGGACGGTTTCGCCCTCCTCAATGACCCGTGTCAGGGTCACCTGCACAAACACTTCCTTGTCACGGCGCGTCAGACGCAGGAACTCGGACTTGTGCGAGGCTTGGCCGTCAGCGGTGTCGCGCAGCCAGTCCGACATCGGACGGCCAAGACCATCCATCAGCTGGCCGATATTCAGATTGCCGCAGGAGCTGATGCCCAGCAGGTGCATCCCCATCTTATTGGCCGAGATCAGCGCCCCCTTCGGATCAACCTTCACAAATGGCACCGGCAGGCTCTCGAGAGAGGCCTGTCCAACCGAGGTTTCGCTATCATCCAACTGCAGGAAATACAGCTCGCTGCGCCCCTGACTGCGGTTCTTCTCGCAGACCAGAACCTCAATCAGCCCAGTCTTGGTGCTCATGGTGTTGATCTGTCCGGACAGCACCGGCAACGATGTAAATAGGCGGTCGGTGGACTTCACCCGTTCACCAATCACCCCGCGGGCCGCCTCGTTCATGAACAGGACTGCCCCGGTGCGCCCAACCGTCAGCATCGGAATTGGCACCGCATCGGCGCCACGGCTGGTGGTGGGTCGATCCGTGATCTCCTCCACCCGCCACAAAAAGCTACCGCCCTGCATCTGATGGACCGCCAGCCGTACATGGCCACGACGGGTCACGATATCTTCGCGCGCAGCCCCATCAACACGGGCGCGACTTTGCAGGCGGAACAGAACCGCCGAGGGGTTGGCAAGGATCGAACGCAACGTGCCGGCCAGCGTCTCGGTATCGGCATCGGCAAACCGTTTCAGCGCGGCCCCGTTGGAGGCATGGATCATCCCATCATCATCACAGACGAAGGTCGCGGTCGCGTCCTTCTCGATGAACCCGGTGAGAAGTGCTGCCGCCATTGAGCGCGCCCGCAACCGTGTGCGCGCCTGCACCAGCATCATCAGCGCGACGGCAATCAGCGTCAGGCCAACCGTCACAAGCCCGCGTGTGATCCATTCTGGCGTCTGGAGCAGCCAAGGCGCAGTGATGACCATGGCCGACAAAAGCAAAACCGCCGCCAGGCGAGCATGTTCCGGCGTGTAGACGCGCAACTGGGGAACGGGTGAAGCATGGCGACCGTTCATTGCGGCTCCCTCGATGAAATTAATGTGCTTATATCGAGACGAATTAGGTTAAAACTGCGTTAAGACTGCAGGATCCGAATTGCCTTAAAGTCAATCAATCGTCGCCGAAACGGGACAGAACGGCAACATAGAAACCATCGGTTCCATCCTGGACTTGCCAGCCGTGATCCTGATGCAACTGCCAATCGGGGTTTCGGGCCAGGAACGCTGCGACCTGGTCGCCGTTTTCTGCGTCCAGCATGGAGCAGGTCGCATAGCTCAGCGTCCCACCGGGGGCCACCAGCTGACTGGCGTCGTGCAGGATCTGCGCCTGCGTCTGGCACAGCTCATCCAGCCGCGCCTGCGTCAGGCGCCATTTGCCTTCGGGTGCGCGCCGCCAGGAGCCAGAGCCGGAACAGGGCGCGTCACACAGAACCAGATCAAAGGGTGCCTTGGCAGCGACATCATCGGGGGCCAGCACTGTGACGGCAGCCCCTGCCCGATCTGCGCGTGCAGGCAGGTCTTTCATCCGTTGCGGCGCGATATCATGGGCAAAAACTGCAAGCTTGGCGCGCGCCGCGATAGCGAGGCTCTTGCCACCGCCACCGGCACAGTAATCAAGCACCCGCTGGCCATCAGCCAGGGGCAGCGCCTCGATCACCGCCTGACTGGCAGCGTCCTGCAATTCGACCAATCCGGTCAGATAGGCGGAACTGTTGCGCAGCTTGCGCGCCCCTTCCGTTACCGACAAAGCCGTGTCTGCTGCGGGGTGTGTCTCGGTAAGGATCCCCTCCTCCGCCAGCGCGCCCATCGCTGCGTCACGATCAGTTTTCCGCCGATTGACACGCAAATGTACTGGCGCGCGTTGCTGCAACGCGCGCGCGGCCGCCTCAGCCGCATCGCCAAGGCTGGCCGCAAAAGCAGGCCAGAGCCAGTCCGGAATATCAAGCGCCTCCGCCTGCTGCATCTGAGGCGCGGCGCTGATTGCAATCTCCTCAGCCTCCTCAAGCGGCGCAGGCGCGTGGCCCACTCCGTTGAAGATCTCGCCTATATCAGCGCCTTCTGCCCGCAACGCACCCAAGATAAACTGCCGACCCGTTGTATTGGTATCCGAGATCTCCCCCGCGCCGCCGCCGCCGCCAAGGGCCGCAAAGGAGCGCAGGCATCGCAGAGCGTCAAAGACGTGATCGCGCACCGCTGCGCGGTCTTTGGATCCGGCAAAACGGCTGCGCCGCGCCCAAGCTGTCAGTGCTTTTTCCGCAGGCTCTCCGGTCAGGATCTGATCGAGGATTTCGATAGCGGCCTGACGGCGGGCAGCCGGGGTCATACCCCGGCCTCATGGTGATGCGTCACAGTCATCCGGCAGCGCTCCTGTCTTTAGCCGATACGGTAATTCGGGCTTTCGCGGGTGATCTGCACGTCGTGGACATGGCTTTCTTTCAGGCCAGCGCCGGTGATGCGAACAAATTCGCAGTTCTTGCGCATCTCATCCACGGTTGCACAGCCGGTATAGCCCATAGCCGCGCGCAGACCGCCCACCAGCTGGTGGATCACCGCGCCAGCCGAGCCTTTGTAGGCGACCTGACCTTCGATCCCCTCGGGCACCAGTTTGTCGCTGGCCGCATCTTTCTGGAAATAGCGGTCTGCGGAACCGCGCGCCATTGCGCCCAGCGATCCCATGCCGCGATAGGATTTGAACGAACGCCCCTGATAGAGGATCACCTCGCCCGGGCTTTCGTCGGTACCTGCAATCATCGAGCCAACCATGGCACAGGACGCGCCTGCCGCGATGGCCTTGGCGAAATCGCCGGAAAATTTGATGCCACCGTCCGCGATGATCGGAATATCGCCAGCAGCGCCGGCACAATCCATGATCGCCGTCAGCTGCGGCACACCCACACCCGCCACCATACGGGTGGTGCAGATGGAGCCCGGACCAATGCCAACCTTCACTGCATCGGCACCGGCATCAATCAGCGCCTTGGTCGCTGCAGCGGTTGCAACATTGCCCGCCACAACCTGCACACCGGACGACAGCGCTTTGATGCGTTTCACGGCCTCGATCACGCCTTCCGAATGACCATGAGCAGTGTCCACGACGACAATATCAACACCGGCATCAATCAGCGCCTCGGAGCGGGCAAAGCCGCTGTCGCCAACAGAACTGGCAGCCGCCACGCGCAGGCGCCCCAGATCATCCTTGCAGGCGGTGGGGTTCAAAACCGCCTGTTCGGTGTCTTTCAGCGTCAGCAGGCCTGTCAGTTTCCCGTCACCATCGGTCACCAGCAGCTTTTCGATGCGGCGCGCCTTCATCATCGACTTGGCCTCTTCCAGCTCAGCCGGTTCATGCAGCAGTGCGAGATTGTCAGAGGTCATCATCACCGAGACCGGCGTGTTGTCATCGGTGGCAAAGCGCATATCGCGGTTGGTCACGATGCCAACCACGCGCCCGTCGTTATCGACAACGGGAAAGCCGGTGACGCGGTAGCGCTCCTGCAGGGCCTTGGCGTCGGCCAGCGTCTGATCTGCGGTCAGGGTGATCGGGTTGTAGACAATGCCGCTCTCAAAGCGTTTGACCCGGCGCACCTGACGGGCCTGTTCTTCCAGATCAAGGTTTTTGTGAATGACACCCATCCCGCCGGCCTGCGCCATAGCGATGGCCATCCGCGATTCCGTCACCGTGTCCATCGCCGAGCTGAGCAAAGGAATGTTCAGAGAGATGCCACCCGTGACGCGCGTGCGCGTGTCAGCCGTGTTCGGCAGAACGCTAGACGCTGCCGGAACCAGAAGAACATCATCGAATGTGAGAGCCTCACGAATCTGCATTTGTCATCCCCATGCATAACCCCGTTTGGCGATGACCCTATGGCACAGAAGCCGAAGGGGGAAAAGAGGTGGCGCCGGAAAAACGGGAGAATTGCGACGGTTTCTCAACCGGTGATCTGATGATCGCTGCCCCGTCTGCGACACTGGCCATGGACACCACGGCTGACAGCCTGCTCACCAAGACCGGGCTGATCTGCATCAAGGCAGGCTGCGGAGCATTCCGCCACCAAGAGACCGCGCACAGATCAGATAGGAGCCTCGCCATGATCCGTCCCCTCAGCGATATTGTTGTCCTCGACCTCACCCATGTGCTGGCCGGCCCCTATGCCTCTATGACGCTGCGCGATCTGGGCGCGCGAGTGATCAAGGTGGAACGACCTGGTCTTGGCGATGACACCCGTGCCTTTCCCCCCTTCAAAGATGGCGACAGCGCCTATTTCGCCACCATCAACCACGGGAAAGAAAGCATCGCTCTGGATCTGCGCGCCGAAGAGGATCGCGGCACCTTCGAACAGCTGCTGACGCAGGCTGATGTCATCCTTGAGAATTTTCGCCCCGGCGTGATGGAGCGGCTGGGGTACGGTTGGGAGGCGTTGCATGCCCGTTTCCCGAAACTCGTCTATGGCGCGGTCTCCGGCTTTGGTCACACCGGGCCCGACCGGCTGCGCCCGGCCTATGACATGGTGGTGCAAGCCCGTGGTGGGGTGATGTCAATTACCGGCGAACGCGACCGCGAGCCGGTGCGCGTCGGCGCCTCCATCGGCGATCTCGCTGCGGGCATGTTCCTGTGTCAGGGTGTTTTGGCGGCGCTCTATGCTGTGCAAGGGGGCGCGCCTGGTCAAAAGGTGGATATCGCCATGCTCGACAGCCAGTTGGCGCTGTTGGAGCACGCGGTGGCGATCACCTCGGTGACTGGTGAAGCACCGCGCCCGTCGGGCGCGCGCCACCCGTCGATCACCCCGTTTGAGACGTTCCACGCCAGCGACGCATTGTTTGTGATCGCCGCCGGCAATGACGCGCTGTTTGCGACGCTGTGTACCGCGCTGGACCTGCCGTTGGCCACGGATGCGCGCTTTGCCAGCAATCAGGCGCGCTGCGAAAACGCTCGCCTTCTCAAACGGTTGGTTGAGGCTGTGACGCTGGACCAGCCCGCGTCCTATTGGATTGACCGGTTGCAGCGCGCCGGTGTGCCGACGGGTCCGATCCAGTCCGTCGCCGAGGTGATGCAGGATCCCCAGATCCTCGCCCGTAATATGCTGGTGGATGTCTGTGACCACGACGGCGCGCCACGGTTCAAGGCGGCGGGCAACCCGGTCAAACTCTCCGCGCTGCCTGATGAGACCACGCGCCCGCCTGCGCCGATGCTTGACGAACACCGTGGCCAGATCCTGCATTGGCTGGGCGACATCGCGTCAGGATCACCCGACAACAACACCTGAGGCGGCTGGATTTTGTCATCGATCCGCTGCCCAAAGCGGTCTTTCTTCAAAACCGCGCAGAAATGACGCCACGAGACCGCAAAATGACGCGCGCCGCCTTTCCTCCCGCCAAAAACGCCATATGCTCCGCCCAAACCGCGCAAGCAAGATAGGTACAGGCATGGCAAACGATCCCGCCCCCGAGATCTCGACCGAGACCGCAACTGATCCCGCATCGCATCCGCTGGTGGTCTTTACACCGTCCGGCAAGCGTGGCCGGTTTCCGGTTGGCACGCCAGTTCTGACAGCGGCACGCCAGCTGGGGGTCGATCTGGATTCCGTCTGCGGCGGGCGGGGCATCTGTTCGAAATGTCAGATTACGCCATCTTATGGTGAGTTCTCCAAACATGGCGTGACCGTCGCCGATGACGCCCTGACCGAATGGAACAAGGTCGAACAGCGCTACAAGGACAAACGCGGCCTGACCGACGGGCGGCGCCTGGGGTGTCAGGCGCAGGTACAGGGCGATGTGGTGATTGACGTGCCACCGGAAAGCCAAGTCCACCGTCAGGTGGTCCGCAAACGCGCCGAGGCGCGCGACATCACCATGAACCCCTCCACCCGTCTTTATTATGTCGCGGTGGAAGAACCCGACATGCACAAACCCACAGGCGATATGGAGCGGCTGATCGAGGCGCTGGATGCCCAGTGGGATCTGAAGGGTGTCAAAACCGATTTGCACATCCTGAGCGTGCTGCAACCGGCCCTGCGCAAGGGCGGCTGGAAAGTCACCGTCGCCGTGCATCTGGGCGATGAAAATCACCCGCCCAAGATCATGCACATCTGGCCGGGGTTCTACGAGGGCTCGATCTATGGTCTGGCGGTTGACCTCGGCTCGACCACCATCGCTGCACATCTGTGCGATCTGAAAACCGGCGAGGTCGTCGCCTCCTCCGGCATCATGAACCCGCAGATCCGCTTTGGCGAAGATCTGATGAGCCGGGTTTCCTATTCGATGATGAACAAGGGCGGCGATCAGGAGATGACCCGCGCGGTGCGCGAGGGTATGAACGCGCTGTTCACCCAGATCGCGTCTGAGGCGGAAATCGACAAGGCGCTGATCGTGGATGCGGTGTTTGTCTGCAACCCGGTGATGCACCACCTGTTCCTTGGCATTGATCCGTTTGAACTGGGTCAGGCCCCCTTCGCACTGGCGACCTCCAATGCGCTGGCACTGCGCGCCGTGGAGCTGGACCTGAATATTCACCCGGCCGCCCGCGTCTACCTGCTGCCCTGCATTGCCGGCCATGTGGGGGCTGACGCCGCCGCGGTGGCACTGTCGGAAGCGCCCGACAAATCAGAAGATCTGGTGCTGGTCGTGGATGTGGGCACCAATGCGGAAATCCTGCTTGGCAACAAGGACAAGGTGCTGGCCTGTTCTTCCCCCACCGGCCCCGCGTTTGAGGGCGCGCAGATCTCCAGCGGTCAACGGGCGGCCCCCGGTGCCATCGAACGCGTCGAGATCAACCCGGAGACCAAGGAGCCGCGCTTCCGGGTGATCGGCTCCGACATCTGGTCGGATGAGGACGGTTTTGCCGCCGCAGTCGCAACCACCGGCATCACCGGCATCTGCGGCTCCGGCATTATCGAGGCGATTGCCGAGATGCGGCTTGCCGGCGTGCTGGATGCCTCCGGGCTGATTGGCTCAGCTGAACAGACCGGCAGTGCGCGTTGTATCCAGGACGGGCGCACCAATGCCTATCTGCTGTGGGACGGCTCGTCCGAGGGCGGCCCGACCATCACCGTGACCAACCCCGATATCCGCGCGATCCAGATGGCAAAGGCGGCGCTCTACTCCGGCGCACGTCTCCTGATGGACAAATTCGGCATCGATACCGTTGATCGGGTGGTGCTGGCGGGCGCCTTTGGTGCGCACATCTCCGCGAAACACGCGATGGTCCTTGGAATGATCCCGGACTGTCCGCTGGACAAGGTGACCAGCGCGGGCAATGCCGCAGGCACCGGTGCCCGTATTGCGCTGCTCAACACAAAGGCCCGCACCGAGATTGAGGCCACCGTCCAGCGGATCGAAAAGATCGAAACCGCCGTGGAGTCACGGTTCCAGGAGCATTTCGTCAATGCCTCTGCCATCCCGAACTCCGCCGAACCATTCCCGATCCTGAACAGCATCGTCACCCTGCCCGAGGCGAATTTCAACACCGGAGGTGGCGACGGCAATGAGGACGGCGGACGCCGTCGTCGGCGGCGGCGCGGATAAGGCATTTTTGCCGGTCGCGGGGGTGGTTGGGCGCTTGACCCTCCCCCGCGAAACCGGTAATCACCCCTTATTGGCGCGGGTATGGTGAAAAGGTATCACGGCAGCTTCCCAAGCTTTAGTTACGAGTTCGATTCTCGTTACCCGCTCCAAAATCACTCACATTAAGATAGCCTCACAATTCACTGGATTTTCAGTGGTATTTTGCATTCACGGCATGTTGCGAATGTACCTTGTGAGACATCCTGTAGCGGCGTGCTGACTTGCACCTCGCTGCCAATCTCGCTAGCGACTTCTGCATGGATCTGATCTTTCACACCCCGCTCAGCCCGGATGCCCAACGCCACCACGGTCTCAAAAGCCCGCAACCGCTGGCAATGGCCGATCGGGTGCGGTTTTCCGAGCTGGATATTTTGCATCACGTAAACAACAAGGCCTATCTGAGCTGGTTCGAGACCCTGCGCGTGGCCTACTATGATCGGTTTTTCGCTCCTCATTTCAACGGGATGCCTGCCCCTCGCAATGTGCTGCGCAACGCAAATGTGCATTACATGAAAGAGATGGTGCTGGACGAGGACTATATCACCACGGCCCGCGTCGTGTCCTTCCGCCGGACCTCATACGTGATGGAACAGCAGATCTGGTCTGGTGATCTGCGTGCCACGATGACCGGTATCATGGTTCTGCGCACACCAGATGGGCAATCGGGCTACCCGCTGCCAGACAGCCTCCGCACCGCCCTGATCGAGCGGGACGGCGCTGTTTCAGAGGGTTAAGCGGCGGATCTCAACCCTCAACACTTTACCTGATCTAAGGCGCCCAATGCACTGTCATTTCTGACAAAACTGCCTGAATTGGCGCCTCTTCCGGCGGCAAGGATTTGGCGGTTTCAAGCGCCTCCCGCTTGGCTTCCCCATAGATCACCAGATGTTTGGCAATCGCCGCGTCCAATACCCGCGCCGATAGGCTGACACGCGGTTCCGGCTGGCTGTCGGGCCGCATCACCGCCAACACCGGCGCATCTGGCGCCAGTGCCTCGCTCAGCCCGCGCACGCCGGGAAACAGAGAGGCCGTGTGCATGTCTTCGCCCATCCCCAACAGGACAACAGAAAGCGGCAGATCCGGCTCAATCTGGCTTTCGACCTCAGCCAGCACATCCTCTGGCGCACGCGCGGGCACATGAAACGGCACGAAGGTCGCGGATGCCGCCCGGTTGACCAGCAGACGCTCGCGGATCATGCGCGCATTGGAACGTGCGCTATCGGCGGGCACCCAGCGTTCATCTGTCGCCATCAGGCGCACCCGCGCCCAGTCGATATCCGCGGCGCAGAGATCGTCAAAAATCGGCGCTGGGGTGGTGCCGCCTGCCACGGCAAAGGACGCGCTGTCATGATGCAAAAGATGGGTCTTCAGATCACCCGCCAGTTGATTGGCCACGTCAATCGCCAGCATATCCCGATCTGCATATTCGATAATATTCATGGGTTGATCCCCCGCCATTCCCGTTCATCGCGCCGCATCAGGAGATCCGCATCTCCCGGTCCGGTGCTACCGCTATCATAGGGTTTTGGCACATCTCCGCGCGATGTCCAGCCCGCAATGATGGGATCCGTCCAGGCCCAGGCGGCCTCCACCTCATCACCGCGCATGAACAGCGTCTGATTGCCCCGGATCACATCGGTGATCAGCCGCTCATAAGCATCGGGCGCGCCGTCGATATCCGCCCCCAGCGCCTGCGCAAAGCTCATATCCAGCGGCACATCAATCAGCCGCATACCGCCGGGTCCAGGCTCCTTGATGGTCACCTTGAGGGTGATGCCCTCATTCGGTTGCAGACGAATGGTCAGCAGATTGGCGTGGCGTCCGGCATCGGCACCAAAAATCGAATGGGGCGCATCCTTGAAGAACACATTGATCACAGAGGAGCGCGCCACCAGCCGCTTGCCCGTGCGCAGATAAAACGGCGTGCCCGCCCACCGCCAATTGCTGATATGGGCCTT
Source organism: Phaeobacter sp. LSS9 (assembly GCF_003443595.1). Lineage (NCBI taxonomy): Bacteria > Pseudomonadati > Pseudomonadota > Alphaproteobacteria > Rhodobacterales > Roseobacteraceae > Phaeobacter > Phaeobacter sp. LSS9. The sequence continues at coordinate 729,665 of NZ_CP031956.1, read as the reverse complement.
CAGCGCCACATAGCTTTCGGTGGTGGAGCGCGGATCCCCCACGGTTTCGCGGTAAGACTGGTCGTCGTCGCGCCCTGCCCCGTCCTCAGCCGATGCGTATTGACCGCGCACAATATGGTGGGGTTCCACCGGCTCCAGCGCCCGGATTACCTTCAGCTTTTCGTCGCGCACGGCATCGGGATCGAATTTTGCCGGAGGCTCCATTGCAATCAGGCACAGCAGCTGCATCAGGTGGTTTTGCATCATGTCCCGCATCGCGCCCGATTTGTCATAATACGACGCTCTACCGTCAATACCCACTGATTCAGCGACAGTAATTTGGATATGATCCACATACTGACTATTCCAGAGCGGCTCAAACAGCATATTGCCAAACCGGATCGCCATCAGGTTCTGTACCGTTTCCTTGCCCAGATAATGATCAATCCTGTAGATCTGGCTTTCATCGAAATGGCCCGCGAGAGTGCGATTGAGCGCTTTTGCTGAACTCAGGTCATGGCCGAAGGGTTTTTCAACCACAATCCGGGTCTGGTCATCCGCCAGCTGATGCGTCCAGATCTGCTCCGCCAGCGGCGCAAACAGCGCCGGGCCGACGGAAAAATAAAACACCCGCACACGATCCGACGTTGGCAGACCAAGCATCTGTTTGAGCGCTGCCCAGCCATCGCGCGCCTCCGCATCAATCGCCAGATATTCCAGCCGCGCCAGAAACCGCTCAAGCTCCTCACCGCGCGCAGCAATCTCCGCACCGCTCAGCTCATTGTGCAAGGCATCGCGGATCAGATCGCGATATCCATCGCTGCCAAGCGCCCTCCGCGCCGCGCCCACAATCCGCGCATCCTGCGGCAACTGGCCTGCACAATGGCGCCGGAACAGTGCAGGCAGGATTTTGCGCTGCGCCAGATCCCCCGTGCCGCCAAATATCACCAGATCGAAGGCCTGAACCGGAATAACTCGGGAAACCATATTGCGCTTTCTCTCAACCAGGAAGGGTCACATCCCAACCTGAGGCGCATCAAACACGTCCCACAGGCCAGCACCTGTCACCGTAGCACCGGCTTGCACAACGCAAGAGCCACTGCCATCGGGTCCATTTGGCACCAGTATAAGCAGTTGCCTCAGAAAGAAAACAGATCACCGCCCATGGTCGTCACGACGCGCTGCCGAGCCCTGCGCATTCAGGGGTCCTCGGATCTCACTTATAGCCCGGACTGGCCATTTGGCGGCACAATCAGTGCATATGCAGCACACCCTTCACGTTGCGCCATTCGCCGGAGCTGATCATTTTGCGATGGGTAAATCGGACCGAATGCAACGGGCCGTCGATCTCACGATGCCAGAAATCAATGAATTCAAACAATCGCGGATGGTCTGGCGCCAGATCATACTCCTGCCAGACGAAGGTGTTCAGAACATGGGTGTGATCCGGCATGTGATAGGTCATCTCAGCCGTGGTCAGACCGTAGCCCTTCAGCATCAATTCAGTTTCGCGTGTCTCCATTTCAGGTCTCCCTTACGGATCCCCCCAAAGTAGCTTACCACGGAAAGGGTTAATTCCGAACAAATACAGCCCTTTGGCAGAAAACCTCCAGCACGGGGGCGCTCCGCCGCCCTGCTTGCTTGCGCCTTATATGCCCTGTCTGTTATGGTGCAGACACAATATATAGACCCAATAATAACAACGGGCAGCCAACGTGAACGATACGCCGGAAAATCCTGAAAACATGGACGAAAACAAACCTGAACGGCCTCAATATGACGGCCCAACGGTGTCCATCGAATCCGAGATGCGCACATCGTATCTCGACTATGCGATGTCGGTTATTGTCAGCCGCGCCATTCCTGACCTGCGTGACGGGTTGAAACCGGTTCATCGCCGAATTCTCTACGCCATGCATGAGGTCGGGAACTCGCATGACAAACCCTACCGCAAATCGGCGCGCCCGGTTGGCGATGTCATGGGTAAATACCACCCCCATGGCGACTCCGCGATTTATGACGCTTTGGTGCGGATGGCGCAGGATTTCTCCATGTCACTGCCGCTTCTCGACGGTCAGGGCAACTTTGGGTCCATGGATGGCGATAACCCAGCCGCCATGCGCTATACCGAAGTGCGGATGGACAAACCCGCCGCCTCAATCCTGGCTGACATTGAAAAAGACACGGTCGACTTTCAGGACAACTACGATGGCAAGGACCGTGAACCGACGGTTCTGCCCGCGCGGTTCCCCAACATGCTGGTCAATGGCGCTGGTGGTATTGCGGTTGGTATGGCCACCAATATCCCGCCCCACAACCTGGGCGAAGTGATTGATGCCACGCTCGCCCTGATCGAAGACCCGGATCTGACCAGTGAACAGCTGATCGACTTTGTCCCCGGCCCGGACTTTCCGACCGGCGGCGTGATGCTGGGTCGGTCCGGCGCGCGCAAGGCCTATCTGGAAGGGCGCGGCAGCGTCGTCATTCGTGCCAAGACCCGCGTTGAGGAAATTCGCAAAGACCGCTACGCCATCGTGGTCGAGGAGATCCCCTATCAGGTCAACAAGGCCGCGATGATCGAAAAGATCGCCGAACAGGTGCGCGAGAAAAAGATCGAGGGTGTCAGCCACGTTCAGGATGAATCCGATCGCAACGGCGTGCGGGTTGTTGTCGAACTGAAACGCGATGCAACGGCTGAGGTGGTGCTGAACCAGCTCTATCGTTTCTCGCCCATGCAGACCCACTTTGGTTGCAACATGCTGGCTCTGAATGGCGGTCGCCCTGAACAGCTGACCCTGCGCCGGTTCCTGACCTCCTTCCTTGATTTCCGCGAAGACGTGATTGCGCGGCGCACCGCCTATGATCTGCGCAAGGCGCGGGAACGCAGCCATATTCTGTGCGGTTTGGCCGTCGCGGTTTCTAATGTGGACGAAGTGGTCGCAACCATCCGCGCCTCTGCGGATGCAGCCGAAGCGCGGCAGAAGCTGATGACCCGACGCTGGCCTGCGGTCGACATCGCACCTTATATCCGTCTGATTGACGATCCGACCCACACCATGAATGACGACGGCACCTATAATCTCTCCGAGATTCAGGCCCGCGCCATTCTGGAACTGCGTCTGCAACGTCTCACCCAGATTGGTGTCAAAGAAGTCACGGATGAGCTGGAAGAACTGGCAGGCAAGATCAAGAAATACCTTGAGATCCTGTCCTCGCGTGAGCGTATTCTGGGCATCATCTCGGATGAGCTGCGCGAAGTGCGTGATAATTTCGCCGTGCCCCGTCGCACCCAGATCGTCGACTGGTCCGGCGATATGGAAGATGAAGACCTGATCGAGCGCGAAGACATGGTCGTGACGATCACCAGCGGCGGCTACATCAAGCGGACCCCGCTGGCCGACTTCCGCGCGCAGAAGCGTGGCGGCAAGGGGCTGTCGGGTATGCAGACCAAGGAAGAGGATGTTGTCACCAACCTCTTTGTGGCCAATACCCATACCCAGCTGTTGTTTTTCACCACCGATGGCATGGTCTACAAGCTGAAGACCTGGCGCCTGCCGCAAGGTGGCCGCACGTCGAAGGGTAAGGCGATTGTCAACATTCTGCCGATCCCGCCGGGCGTTTCCATCGCGGCGATCATGCCGGTCGATGTGCCAGACGACGAATGGGAAAACCTACAGGTGGTCTTTGCCACCTCGGGCGGGGACGTGCGTCGCAACCGCCTGTCGGATTTCACCAATGTGCGCCGCAACGGCAAGATCGCGATGAAGCTGCCGGAGGATGGCTCGGTCAGGCTGGTCAATGCCCGTATCTGCTCCGAGGATGATGATGTGATGCTGGTGACCAATTCCGGCCGGGCAATCCGCTTCCGCTCCACCGATGTCCGCGTCTTCAACTCCCGTGAATCGACCGGGGTGCGCGGGATCCGGCTGGTCAGCGATGGGGATGAGGTCGTCTCGATGTCGGTGATCCGCCACTTCAGCGCAGAACCCTGGGAGCGCAATGCCTTCATCAAACGGTTCCGCTCCGAATTTGGCGGTGAGGTTGCCGAAGACGAAAATGGTGAAGAAACCGAAGGCTCACTCTCCGAGGAGCGCTATCAGGAAATGCTGGCGGCCAATGATCTCTTGGTGACCATCAACCGCTCTGGTGTGGGCAACCTGACCTCCGCGCATGACTACCGTGTCAGCGGACGTGGTGGTCAGGGTGTTGGTGCCATGAAAGGCGGCGCCATCGTCGCGACCTTCCCGGTCGAGCTTGAAGACCAGATCATGCTGGCAACGTCCAAAGGCCAGTCGATCCGCTGTCCGGTCAACGGGATCTCGTTCCGCTCCCGCAGCGCCGGTGGTGTACGGGTGTTCAACACGGCCAAGGGCGAAGAGGTCGTCTCGGTTGCCTGGATCGCGGAACGCGACGACGAGGATGCAGAGGTTCCCACGTCTGAGGGGGCCAGCGAAGCTGCTGAGGCAACCTGATCTCACTCCTGTTATAGCGCTATGACGTCACTAAAACGCCGCCCTCCGGGGTGGCGTTTTTCGTTAATCGAAACCTAAGCAGTTTCTGTCAGCCTTCCAGCGATACACGCCATCGCCAAGGGAGGCCTGACATGAACCTCTATCACTGCTCGATCGATTTGCATCACGAGGCGAAGGCGATTGCCTTTGCCAATGCCGTGGACCAATGGATGTCCTATCTGCGTGAGCGGGATGTCATTCAGGGCTGGCGCTTGCTGCGCCGCAAACTGAACCTGGCCAGCGACAATCACCGGGATTTTCTGCTGGAAATCGAATTCGCCAATATGACCCAGCTGGATCAGGCGTTTCGGGTGCTGGGTGAAACGGACGAGAATGTTGAGCGGCTCTATGCCAATGTGAATGCGCTGATTGCCTCTGCTGACTTCGGCCTGTACCGCCCCTTCCCTGATCCTGAACGCGCCGAGCGTATGGCGCTGATCTGAACGGATCTGCGCCAGCGAGACGCGCGCGCGGCAACGGAACGGAAAACCCCCCGCCAGTGACTGACGGGGGCTTCGTTGATTGTGCGGCGTGTCGCCTTATAGCCCGTAAAGCGCGCCGAACTTCTCTTCCAGATAGCTGAGCAGCGGTTCCGGGCTGGGTGCCATTCCCGCGGCATGGGTGATGGTCTCAACCGGGCTGCGCAGCCCGCCATGGGTTTGCAGATTATCGCGCAGCCAGCTGGTTGCGGCGACCGTATCCCCCGCCGCCAGTTGCTTATCAAGATCCGGCACCGCCTGACGCAGCGTTTGATAGAGACAGCCCGCATAGACATTGCCCAGCGAATAGGTCGGGAAATAGCCAAACAGCCCCACCGACCAATGCACGTCCTGAAGGCAACCATTGGAGGGTTTATCAACGCCATAGCCGAAATCAGCGGCGAAACGGTCATTCCAGGCCGCCTCCAGATCCTGCACCTGCAAATCACCGGACATCAGCGCGCGCTCCAGATCAAAGCGCATCATCACATGCAGGTTATACTGCAACTCATCGGCCTCAGTCCGGATGTAACCGTTGTGAACCGCATTCACAGCCGCATAGAAGGCATCGGCATCTGCAATGCCAAAGTCACCGAACTGCGGCACCATCTGATCAAACAACCACCCGGTAAAGGCACGGCTGCGGCCCAGTTGGTTCTCATAGATCCGGCTTTGGCTTTCATGCACACCCATCGAGACGCCGCGCCCCAGTGGGGTCAGCAGATAGGCCTGATCAATGTTCTGCTCGTAGGCAGCGTGGCCCACCTCGTGAATGGTGGAATAGAAACAGTTGAAGGGATCATCGTCGCTGGTCCGCGTGGTCACGCGCACATCCAGACCGCTGCCCGAACAGAAAGGATGCACTGCCTTGTCGACCCGACCATGGCGCATCTGGTAGCCAAAAGTCTCCGCCAGCGTCGTGGTCAACGCCATCTGCTTGTCGGCATCAAAATGCCCGCTGACGCCCTTTGGCGCGGGTTTGTCCAAAACGCGCGCCCGCAGATCAACCAGACGCGGGCGCATGGCATCAAACAGCGCAGCGATCTCGGCAGCGGTGGTGCCATGCTCATAGTCAGCGATCATCGCGTCATAGACATCGCCCCCGGCAGCCAAGGCCTGTCCCTCTTCGCGTTTCAGTGCGACCACTTCCTCCAGCACCGGCAAGAAGGCTGCGACGTCCTCAGCACCCCGGGCGGCTGCCCATTTCCCCTGCGCCTCGGAGGTGACCCGGGCGATGCGTTTCGCCAGATCGCCGGGCACCTTGACGGCACGCTCATGACTGCGACGGATCTCGCGCAGCTGCGCCGCACCCACCTCATCCGGGGCCTCAGCCCGTGCCAGCCAGTCAGCGACCTGCGGATCGGAGCGCCGGGCATGCAGAACCGCCTCGATCGCGGCCATTTCTTCGCCCCGCTGGGGAGCGGCACCGCGAGGCATCATGGTCTCCTGATCCCAGCCCAATCGGCCCGCAATCTGGCCAAGCGCCTGGGTGTCCCGCTCATAGGCCATCAAGTCGTCAAATGCGCTCATTCTCAGTGATCCTTAATCGAAGTTGCAATGGGATAACCCGACAGATACCGCGTCCTGAGGATCAGGACCCAGAGGCAGACAGCCATCAGCTGATGCAGGATCGCGATCTGCCAGGGCGCCGCATAGAGCACGGTGACAATACCGAGGACCATTTGCAACAACAGCGCGGCAAAGACCGCGTTAAAGGCAAAGCGCGTGCGCAGGTGGGCGCTGTTACGCCCGCGCAACCACACCACCACGCCAAAGGCCAACAGGAGATAACCGCTGATCCGGTGAATGAACTGCACAAGGCCCGGGTTTTCAAAGAAATTGGTCCAGAGCGGCTGCAGCAAAAACGGTTCAGGCGGCAGGATCTGCCCGCCCATCAAGGGCCAGTCGGTGTAGGACCGCCCCGCGTCGATGCCCGCAACCAGCGCGCCAAGGATGATCTGCAAAAAGCTGAAGTGCAGCAGGCCGGTAGAGAGACCAAACAGCTTTGCCTCCTTGGCCCGACGCGCCTGCATCAGATCGCGCTCTTCGCGCCCCAGTAGAAACATGTACCAGGCGATAAATCCCAGAATGACAAAGGCCAACCCCAGATGCGTCGCCAAGCGGTAAGACGCGACCGAGGTCATGCCCTCGCCCTGCGTTACACCGGAGGCCACCATCCACCAGCCGATCGCGCCCTGAACAGCGCCCAGAAGGCCGGGCAGTGCCAGCCGCCCGGCCCAACCAACCGGAATCTGCCGTGTGATAGCAAAGCCGAGGAACCCCAGCGCCCAGACCAGGCCAATCACCCGGCCCAACTGACGGTGGCCCCATTCCCACCAATAGATTTCTTTGAAATCCGCCAGCTGCATCCATTGGTTCTCAATGCGCCACTGGTCGATTTCTTTGTATTTGTCGAATTCCGCCTGCCAGTCTGCCTCGCTCAGCGGTGGCATGGCACCGGTCACAGGCCGCCATTCGGTGATCGACAGCCCACTGTCGGTCAGCCGGGTCAGCCCGCCGACAACAATCATCGTCACCACCAGCGCAAACAGCACTGCCAGCCACGCCCGAATTGCACCCCTTGCGCCGCGGCGGGTGCGATCAATACCGCCGGGTGTCGCCTGTGGGCGTTCTTGCGGATCGTTGCCAGAGACCTCTTCGAAAATGCTGCGCTTGCTCATGCTTGCCTCTTCCAATTTCCCGTCAAGCTAGGCCGCATGTTCGGCCCCGTCCAGTGGGCGACTGTGGTGCAAATTCGCCCGAAGTCGCGTCTCAGTCGCGTTTTTCTTTCCAGCGGACCATCTGTCGCATGACACCATGCAGCATCTGAACGTCTGCGCGGGTCAGTGGCATCCGGCTGAACATGTTGCGGAACACGGTCTTCATGCTGGGCGCCTTGTCTGGCGGAAAGAAGAACCCGGCCTCATCCAACCGGTCCTCATAATGGTTGACCAGCGCATCCACATCCGCGTGGCTGGCCCAGTCGGATTTGCCAAGATCGGTCACGACGGGCGCGACCTCAGCCATCTGACGCCGCCATTCATAGGCCGTCAGCAATACGCATTGGCCAAGGTTTAGCGACGCAAACTCGGGATTCACGGGGACCGAGATAATGGCGTTCGCGCGGGCAATGTCCTCATTCTCAAGGCCTGCTCGTTCAGGGCCGAACATCACCGCCACTTTTTGCCCTGCCGCAATTTTCTCTGCGGCCAGTTTCATCGCGGCTTCTGGGCTATAGACAGGTTTCGTCAGCTCGCGCGGGCGCGCCGTGGTGGCAAAGACGAAATCGCAATCCTCAAGCGCGCTGGCCAGATCCCCTGCCAGCCGCGCCTCATCCAGCAACCGCCCCGCGCCTGAGGCCATGGCGACGGCCTTGGGGTTGGGCCAGCCATCGCGCGGCGCCACGATGCGCATCCGGTCCAGCCCAAAGTTCCACATCGCGCGGGCGGCGGCGCCGATGTTCTCGCCCATCTGGGGGCGCACGAGGACAAAAGCGGGTTGAGGGGTGTCGCTGGGCATCCGGTTCTCCAAAAAAGCTGCACTGCTGTAGTCGGCACAGGCGTGATGGGCAAGGCCGCGCGGGGCGACTTCTGCCCAAACACCGCTATATTCCTGATATATCAGCGCTGCATCACACGGAAATATCCCGCTCGGGATGTCGCCAAATCCTTGCGTCCAGTGGCAGATGCGCTAAACACCGACAACCACTGAACAGGAGCCCTCCCCATGGACAGCCCCGCTGACGCCCCCGAAACGCCGCAGATCTATCTGACGACGCCCCCCAGTTTTGAGCTCGGCCGCTTTCCCGACCAATTGGCACGGGTACTGGATTCGGTGGAAATTTCCTGCGTTCGTCTTGAGCTGGCCAGCCGCGATGAGGACACGCTGAGCCGGGCCGGTGATGCCCTGCGCGCCGTGGCCCATGCCCGCGATGTGGCAATTGTGATCGCGGATCACCAGATCCTTGCGGAACGCCTGGGCCTTGATGGGGTTCACCTCTCGGACGCGGCCCGCCCGGTTCGGGCGGCGCGCAAGGCGCTTGGCACCGATGCGATTGTCGGCAGTTTCTGCGCGGCGTCGCGCCACGATGGTCTTACCGCCGCCGAAGCCGGTGCCGATTATGTCAGTTTCGGCCCGGTTGGGACCTCCGGTCTGGGTGATGGCAATCAGGCCCAGAAAGAGCTCTTTGAGTGGTGGTCCCAGATGATCGAAGTGCCGGTGGTGGCAGAGGGCGGCCTCACACCTGAACTGGTCCGCGATCTGACGCCTTATACGGATTTCTTCGGCATCGGAGATGAGATCTGGCGCGAAGAGGACCCGCTCATGAGCCTGCGCAGCCTGCTGGCGGCGATGGAGGGCTAAAAAGGCCCACACCGGTCGAATGTCGCTAAAGACACGTCCGAGACAGCACATCTGACCGGCTTCCCGTCCGGTCAGAGGAATAGCCGCTCCACGCACCAGTAGCCGCCGATCAGCGCAATGGTGAAACTGGCCGGGATGGCGACCCGGCCCCGATATTTCGGATGCCGCCAAAACCAGAACCCGAGGAGCGCATAAGCCGCGCCGACAACGGTCAGCTGCCCCAGTTCCACGCCAACATTGAAACCCAGCAGCGCAGGCAGGAACTGCGCATCCGGCAGGCCAAACTCGCCCAACACCGAGGCGAACCCCAGCCCGTGCAGCAACCCGAAGCCAAAGATCACCAGAGTTCGCCAGCTGTGCAGTTTCCGGGCAAAGATATTCTCCACCGCGACGAATACAATTGATCCGGCAATCAGCGGTTCCACAATGGCAGGATTGATCTGCACCAACCCCAGAGCGCCAAGCGCCAGGGTGATGGTATGTGCCACCGTGAAGGCGCTGATCTGCCAGATCAGAGGCCGCAGCCGGGTGCTGAAGAAGAATAAGCCCAGCACAAACAGGATATGATCCAGCCCCTTTGGCAGGATATGGGTGTAGCCCACGGGGATATAGTCAACGAATGCCTCGCTCGGCGTCTGCGCCAACCCGCCTGACAGGGGAATGGTCGGGGTGGTTTCCCCGCCCTGCAGATAACCGGTGTAGGGACCTTCGACACCGTTTTGGCGCAGAACCACACCGCCCGACCCCTTTGGCCAGCCCAGTTTCAGCCCGCGCGCGCCGTCCGGGATTTCGCCCGAGAGCCGCAGCAAGGTACTGCGCGGCAGGGCAATGTCCCCCGGCTCCGGAATCTCAATCGCGGTTACCTCCATCGCGATAGCGCCGCGTGCCTCCACCTGAAGGCTCTGCAACCAATCTTCGGCAAAAAGCTGCACCATCGGCGCCAGCTCATCCGGGCCAAGCGCGCGCAGGTCGTCATAGTCCTGCGCCTGATCAGCCGTGTCAGTATCGGACATACCATCCAGATCAATACCCGCCACAAAAGCCTCGGCGTTGATCCGCAGATCCATGGTCAGCTGATCACCGGAAATCTCAAAATCCGCAATCGTCGGCGTGACTTCATGGGCGAAACCGCTAGAGTGTGAGACGCTCCAGAAGAGCAGGACCAGCAGCAGACGTCTCAGGTGATGCCGCAAGCGGATCAGTCCTCCGCGCGGCATCTGCGCCGCGCTCTGCCAATGTCTGTCACCCACCGTCCCAGCCAGAGGTCTCATCTGCGCCATGCGTTTTGCCCGCCCTGTTGCTTTTATCCTGCTCGCGCTTGCCGCAAACACTGTCGGCCGCACTGCCCTTGCCCACGAGTTTTGGATTGCGCCAGAAAAATATCAAGTAAAATTAGGCGCCTCGGTTCGAGCAGATCTGCGCAACGGGCAAGTGTTCAGCGGTGCGCGGTTGCCGTATTTCGATCAAAATATCGCCCGGTTCGAGATCTGGGGTCAGGCGGAGGCCCGCCCCTATGGCGGACGCATGGGCGACCTGCCCGCGCTTCAGCTGGAGCCGCCTGCGGAGGGGCTGCTGGTGGTGGCTCATGAGACCACACCGGACGATCTGACCTATGACAACTGGGAGGATTTCGCAAAATTCGCAGCCCATAAGGACTTCCCGGATATCGAGCAGCGCCACAGCGCCCGCAACCTGCCCCGCACAGGGTTTGCCGAGCGGTACACCCGCCACGCAAAATCGCTGATCGCTGTTGGCAGTGGTGCAGGATCGGACCACGCGATTGGCCTGCTCACTGAATTTGTCGCGTTGGCCAACCCCTACAGCGATGATCTGAGCGCCGGCCTGCCGGTCGAACTGCGGTTTCAGGACCGCCCACGCAGCCACGCTCAGGTTGAGGTCTTCGAACGAACGCCGGATGATACTGTGTCGATCACATTGATCCGCACTGATGCAGATGGCCGCGCCGTGGTGCCTGTGAAATCCGGCCACGTCTATCTCCTGGATGCCGTGGTGCTGCGCCCATTGGATCCTGAGGCCACATCCGGGGATGATAGCGCGACCACAGGCAAGCCCGCGCCGGTCTGGCAGACGCACTGGGCTGCCCTGACTTTCGCCGTTCCCTAGGTCTGTTGCCGCTTGCGGGGGGCGAAAAAACGCGGCAATACGGGATTTATGACACAGCCTCCGCATGTTCCCGCCTCGCATCAATCTGACGCCACGCCCCCATCCGGCGGCACTGCCTCAGCGCAGCCTGATATCCTCTGTATCGGATCGGTGCTCTGGGACATCATTGGCCGGTGCACCGCGGAAATGCAGCGCGGGTCGGATATGCCGGGGCGGATCACCCGCCTGCCCGGCGGTGTTGCGATGAACATTGCGATGACACTGGCCCGATTTGGCCTGCGCCCGGCCCTCCTGAGCGCGATCGGTCGCGATCCTGAAGGGGATGAACTGGTCCATGCCTGCGCCCATCTTGGCCTGATCACGGACCACCTCTACCGCTCTGAGGATCTGCCCACCGACCGCTATATGGCGGTCGAGGGTGCCAATGGTCTGATTGCCGCCATCGCAGACGCCCATTCGCTGGAAGCCGCAGGTGCGAAGATCCTGCGCCCGCTGATTGATGGCGCCCTTGGCAGCGAGGATGCACCATACAGCGGCCCGGTGGCGCTGGACGGCAATCTGACCTTGTCGCTGCTGGATGATATCACCGCCAACCCGGCCTTTGCGAAAGCAGACCTGCGCGTCGCCCCTGCCTCACCCGGCAAGGCGGAGCGTCTGCGCCCATTCCTGCTGCGCAGCTGTGGCACACTTTATGTGAACCTTGAGGAAGCGGGCCTGCTCTGTCAGGACGAATTCACCGACAGCCCCACCGCCGCGCGCGCCATGCTGGATCGCGGCGCCGCGCGGGTACTGGTCACCGATGGCGGCAGCACCGCCACCGAAGCGGACCACAAGGGGCTGATCACCCAGGCCCCGCCGCGCGTGACCGTCGCGCGCGTGACGGGCGCTGGCGATACCTTCATGGCTGCACATATCGCAGCCGAGGCCCGCGGCGAAGACCGCGAAACCTCCCTTGCATCGGCGCTGAAGGCCGCTGCAACCTATGTTTCAGGAGAACCACCCCTTTGATCGACATGACATTTTCCGCCGAAGTCGCAGCAGCTCGCGCCTCCGGTCAGGCCATCGTTGCGCTTGAAAGCACCATCATCACCCACGGGATGCCCTATCCCCAAAACGTCGAGGTGGCCGCACAGGTCGAGGATGATATCCGCGCCGCGGGTGCCGTTCCGGCCACCATGGCCGTAATCGACGGCGTGCTGCACATCGGGCTTGAGGCGGACCAACTGCAGGCGCTTGGCCAGGCCAAGAATGTCGCGAAGATTTCGCGTGCGGATATGCCCGCCTGTATCGCCACCGGCGGCACCGGCGCCACCACCGTTGCGGCGACCATGATCGCGGCCCGGCTGGCCGGGATCAGTGTTTTTGCCACTGGCGGCATCGGCGGCGTCCATAAGGGCGCAGAAACCAGCTTCGACATTTCTGCCGACCTTATGGAACTGGCGCAAACCCCGGTTACCGTGGTGGCCGCAGGCGCCAAGGCGATCCTAGATATCCCCAAAACGCTTGAGGTGCTGGAAACCCAAGGCGTGCCGGTCATCGCCTATGGGCAGGACAGCATTCCGGCGTTCTGGTCGGCGACCTCTGACTTGGCTGCCCCCCTGCGCATGGACAGCGCCGCGGAGATCGCCCGCGCCCATGCCACCCGTCAGGCCATGGACCTGCCCGGCGGACAACTGATCGCCAACCCGATCCCGGCAGGCGACCAGATCGCTGCCGAAGATCTGGCACCGGTTCTGGCGCAGGCCCAGTCCGAGGCGGATGAGCAAGGCGTCGCTGGCAAGGCGGTAACCCCCTTCCTGCTGCAACGCATCTTTGAGCTGACCGAGGGCCGGTCACTGACCGCCAATATTGCGCTTGTGCGCAACAATGCCCGGCTGGCCGCTGAAATCGCCAAGGAATTGGTCAACTTGAAGCAATAAAGGCTCTTTCTGCGCAGCTGCCCATTGCGGTTGCGCAGATCCCTGCCTAGCTTCCTTACGTTCCTCACCGGTGAAACGCACAGATGACCACGCCTTTTGACGACGAAAACACGCCCCGCCGCCCCGGCCTTTTTGCCCGGCTGCGGTCGTCCTTCTTTACCGGCATCGTGGTCATTGCACCGGTCGGGCTGACCATCTGGCTGTTGTGGACAGTGATGGGCTGGATCGACGGTGTGGTGCTGCCGCTGGTGCCGCATACCGTACGGCCCGAGCAATATATCGGGATCAACCTGCGTGGCGTCGGTTTGATAATCTTCCTGCTGTTCACCATTGTGGTGGGCTGGATCGCCAAGGGCATCATCGGCCGTTCACTCATCGGTTTTGCCGAAAGCCTGGTGGACCGCATGCCGGTGGTGCGCTCGATCTATTCTGGGATCAAACAGATCTCGGAAACCGTGTTTGCCCAGACCGAACGCAGCTTCGACACCGCCTGCCTGATCCAGTATCCGCGCCGTGGCATCTGGGCAATCGGCTTTGTCTCCACCACCGCCAAAGGTGAGGTGGCAGCGCGGGCCGAGACGGGTGGCAACCTCCTGTCGATTTTTGTGCCGACCACACCAAACCCCACATCCGGGTTTCTGCTGTTCTTTCCTGAGGAAGATGTGATCCCGCTGGACATGACTGTGGAAGAGGCTGCCAAACTGGTGATCTCCGCCGGACTTGTCTATCCCAACGCCAAGGATCCGACGAAACCTGCCGAGCTCGTCTCAGACTGACTTCCGGCGCTCCCTATAGGGGGCACCATCAGGCCGAGGTTCTGCGCTCAGCCAAACATCTCCGCCAGATCCACCGTGGACCGGAGGCCGATGGCGTCGCTGTCCTGCTCCAGAAACTGCTCCGCAGCTGCACGTCCGGCGGCTTTCAGCTTCGCCAGAATCTGTGGGATCGGGATCAGCTTGGTATTGACGGACAGCTCCCGCATCAGATCATCATCGGCGATCATATGCACCAACACCCGTTTCATCTCTCCCGCCGCCAGCTGTCCCTCTGCCAGCAACCGCTGAACAAAGGAAATCGCCCGCAGCTCTCGCAACAGAGATGAGTTGAAGCTGATTTCATTCACCCGGTTCTGGATCTGCTGCGGCGTGTGCGGCAGCTCATCGCGTTCCAGCGGGTTGATACTGACAATCACCACGTCCGAGGGCAATTCAGGCCGGTAAAGCGGAAATAGCGCCGGATTGCCGGTATAACCGCCATCCCAATAGGGCTCCAACCGTCCGGTCTTCGGGTCCTCAATCTCAATCGCCTGAAACAGGTTCGGCAGACAGGCAGAGGCCAGGATCGCGTCGGTCGTGACCTCCTCACCAGAAAACACCCGCACCTTGCCACTGCGGACCGATGTGGCGCAGATGAACAACTGTGGCCCCTGATCGGCGCAAACCTCAGCAAAATTGAATCCTTCCACCACGGGTCTGAGCGGATTGCGATAGAACGGCCCATAGCTATAGGGCGACAGGATCTGGCCCATGGCCTCACGCGGGGAAAACGGCGCGATCCAGTCCAATGCGCCCAGCAGCGGTGCGGCATCAAGCCCAGCCAGCCAATGGGCAAACCGCATGTCCCCCACCGCCCCCATCCGCTGCCAGAGATGATCAAGACAGGCCCGCGCCCCTGCACGCCCCCCCTGAACCAGCCCGGATTTCAACGCCGCCCCGTTCAGGGCCCCGGCAGAGGTCCCGGTGATTGCGGCGATCTCCAGATCCTCACACTCCAAGAGCCGGTCCAGAACACCCCAGGTAAACGCCCCATGCGCGCCGCCGCCCTGCAGGGCCAGATTGATCCGCTTTGTCACACTCTATCTCCTGACCGGCGGCGCAGATCGGGGCCTGCACATTTCATTTTTTCACCTTTCCAAAAATACTCCGGGGGTGAATTGCCCCTGATGGGGCAAGAGGGGGCTGGCCCTCTCTGCACGTCCGCATCGCGACTAAAGCGCGGTCCAGCCACCATCGACGCTCAGGGTGGTGCCAGTCATCTGCGCCGCCGCATCGGAACAGAGGAACACTGCCGTGCCGCCCAACTGTTCGACCGTTGCAAACTCGCGCGAGGGCTGGCGCTCCAGCATCACCTTCTTGATCACCTCTTCCCGGCCCATGTTGTATTTTTCCATCGTGTCGGGGATCTGCGCCTCCACCAGCGGGGTCAGCACATAGCCCGGACAGATTGCATTGGCGGTGATCGGTTCCTCTGCGGTTTCCAGCGCCAGCGTCTTGGTCAGACCGACCACGCCATGTTTGGCGGCGACATAGGCCGACTTGTAAGGGGACGCCGTCAACCCATGCGCCGAAGCGATGTTGATCACCCGGCCCCAGCCTGCGCTGCGCATCATCGGCAGGGCCGCAGCGGCGGTGTGAAAGGCCGACGACAGGTTGATGGCAAGTATGGCATTCCACTTGTCGACCGGAAATTCATCCACTGGCGCCACATGCTGAATACCCGCATTATTGATCAGGATATCGCAGCGGCCGGATTTGGTGATCAGGGCGCGACAGGCCTCCGCATCGGACATATCGGCCTGAATATAGCGTGCCTCAACGCCGAATTCGGCAGCGATCTCGGCGGCCAGCGCATGGTCCTCGTCCCGGTCGGTGAACGAATTCAGAACCACATCTGCTCCGGCGCGCGCCATTTCCCGCGCAAC
This sequence comes from Phaeobacter sp. LSS9, assembly GCF_003443595.1. Lineage (NCBI taxonomy): Bacteria > Pseudomonadati > Pseudomonadota > Alphaproteobacteria > Rhodobacterales > Roseobacteraceae > Phaeobacter > Phaeobacter sp. LSS9. The sequence goes on along the minus strand of NZ_CP031956.1, from coordinate 713,590 downwards.
CCCAAGTCCAATTCCAGAATTTGACCCGGTAATCACCGCACATTTGCCGCTCAACGTCATCTTGCTCTTCCCTTCCTGTGCAAAACCTGATTGGTGCAACTGTGGCATGCTGCACCTGCAAAGGAAACGGCAATCACCGCGTGAAAGTTGCAAGAAACCGGTCAGAAAAGCGCGCGTCCAGCAACCGGTGAGGCAGATCAGATGACATCTGGATCCGCCCTCTGCGATGTAACACGCTGATGCAATTGGAAACCGCAAAGCCAAAAAAAACGCCCGCACGAAGCGGGCGTTAAGTTATTGAGGCAGGTTTCATACAGGCAAGAAACCTATCGAGCAGTGAGACCTTTATAAGCAATTTCCCCCGCTCATCCAAGCTAAAAGTTTGAATTGACCTGACAGCGCCGTTAGCGTTGGTGTTCATGAAAATAAGGCCAGAGCGGGATTGTTGCAAAAGTGCGTCCAGATTTTTTCTTTAGAGTTCGACCGGTGTTGGCCGGAATCATCCTCAGCGCAAGCGTTAATTTTGCACAAGCAGAATCAGCGCATGGCATAGCTATGTATGGGGACCCGGCCCTACCACCGGATTTTGTGTCTTTACCCTATGCAAACGCCGATGCGCCCAAGGGCGGCAAGGTGGTCTTTGGCAACACCGGCGGCTTTGATACGTTGAACCCCTTCGCCGAGAAAGGCACCCCCCCTTGGCAGATGCGCTTCTGGGGATATGAGAGTCTGATGGGTCGATCCGCGGACGAGGCGTTCACGCTTTATGGGCTGCTCGCCGAATCGATTGAGGTGCCGGAGGATCGCGCATGGGTTGAATTCACACTGCGTCCGGAGGCCCGATTCTCCGATGGCTCACCAGTCACGGTCGCAGATGTCATCTGGTCTTATGAAACCCTCGGACAGGAGGGGCATATCCGCTATCGGCGGTTCTGGAACCAGATCGACAGCATCGAACAAACGGGCGCGCGCAGCCTGCGCATTACATTTAATGAGGACAATCGTGAACTGGCGCTCATCGCAGGTCTGCGTCCGATCCTGAAAAAGGGACAGTGGGAGGGCAAGGATTTTGCCGCTTCCGGTCTGGATGAGGCACCGATTGGCTCTGGTCCCTACACCGTCGCTGATTTCGAGCCGGGCCGCTTCATCCGCTTTTCCCGCAATCCTGACTATTGGGGGCGCGATCTGCCGCTCAGACGCGGCACCAGTAACTTCGATGAGATCCGGCTGGATTTCTACGGCGACCAAACCGTCTTGCTGGAAGCCTTCAAGGCTGGGGAAATTTCCGCAATCCGCGAATTCAACGCCGCCAAATGGGACAAGGCCTATGATTTTCCTGCGGTGACATCCGGCGAGGTGATCAAGAGCGTCATCCCAAACGGCAAACCCTCCGGCATGACGGGCATCGCGATGAACACCCGCCGTGCCCCATTGAACGATTGGCGGGTGCGCGAGGCGCTGATCCAGGCGTTCAACTTCGAATATATGAACGAAACACTGACAGGTGGCAGCCAACCGCGGATTTCCTCCTATTTCTCGAACTCCACCCTGGCAATGCAGCCCGGAGCTGCCGAAGGCAAGGTGCGCGAGCTCTTGAGCCCATTCAAAGACAGCCTGCTCCCCGGCGTGATGGAGGGCTATACGCTGCCGGTCAGCAACGGCAGCGAGCGCAATCGCAAGAACCTGCGCATCGCAACCAAACTGCTGGCGGAGGCCGGATGGACGGTCCAAGACGGCATCATGCGCAACGCAGATGGCGACGTGCTTGAATTCAAGGTGTTATTGACCCCCGGCAATCTGGGCGAGGGTGAGATGCGTTCGGTCGTGGAAATCTATGCCCGCGCTCTGGAGCGCCTCGGCATCGCACTCGAATCCGACATGGTGGACAGCGCCCAGTTTGTGCAGCGTCAGCAGGCGTTTGACTACGACATGACCTTCTTCCGCCGCTCAATGTCGCTCAGCCCCGGCAACGAGCAATATCTGTATTGGGGCAGCGCCGCTGCGCAGCAGCCGGGATCGCGCAATCTGATCGGGATTGAGGATCCTGCGGTGGATGCAATGATCGACGCCATGCTGACCTCCAAGAGCAAGGAGGATTTCACCGCCGCCGCCCGCGCGCTTGACCGTCTGCTGACAGCGGGACGCTATGTGATGCCGGTCTGGCAATACGCTGAAGCGCGCATTGCCCATCGCAAGGAGTTGAAATTCCCCGAGCGGCTGCCAGTCAGCGGAGATGGCATCGCCTATATGCCCGAAGTCTGGTGGTATCAGGCCGACTGACGCCGCCACCCGCGCCGACATCCCGGCCCGCTCCGACCTTTTCGGGGCGGGCCCTTTTATGGCCAGAACTTCTCGTTGACCCAACATATATATTTCTGTATTTCGCGAAATATGGAAATAGGAATCACATCGCAACTTTCGGCTTTGGCGCATCCAAATCGGCTGGCGCTGTTTCGCCTGCTGATGCGGCGCTATCCCGATGCTGTTCCCGCGGGTGAAATCGCCACCGCTTTGGCGCAGAAGGCCAACACCGTTTCCAGCTACCTCTCGACGCTCAGCTCCGCCGGCTTGATCCGTGCCGAACGACAAGGCACCTCGCTGCTCTACCGGGCGCAGTTGGAGGGGCTGCGGAGCCTGTTCGACGATCTGTTGTCAGATTGCTGCTACAATCGACCCGATATCTGCCAGACCGCCGTGGTTCAGCAACCCTTGGCGCCCCGCAGCGACCGTCCCTTGAACGTTCTGTTTCTCTGCACTGGCAATTCCGCCCGCTCCATCATGGCAGAAGCGATCCTGCAGAAGGAAGGCGACGGACGGTTCCGCGCCTATTCCGCAGGTAGCCGCCCCTCTCCCATGCCGCGTCCGGAGGTTCTGGCTCTGTTGCAGGAGAAAGGCCATGAAACCAATGGGCTTCGTTCCAAGGATCTCACCGCGTTTTCGGCCGGTGCTGCGCCGCAAATGGATTTCATCTTCACCGTCTGCGACCACGCCGCGAATGAAGACTGCCCCACCTGGCCCGGTCAGCCCATGAGCGCCCATTGGGGGCTCCCCGATCCGGTCAAAGCCACGGCACCTGATCTTGCATATCAGCAGACCTATGAGGCGCTGCGCAACCGCATCCGCAACTTCGCCGCGCTCCCCTTTGAGAGCCTCGACCGTATATCGCTACAGCACCAGCTGGATGACATCGGCCGTCTTACATCTTCTGCATAGCCATCAAACGAGTTCATCACATGAATATTCTGGTCCTCTGCACCGGCAACTCAGCACGCTCCATCCTATTGGAAACCCTCCTGAACAGCCATGGCAACGGGCGCGTCAACGCCTTTTCCGCAGGCTCCAGGCCGGCTGGGGCTGTTCACCCGCAGTCACTCACGCTTCTGGCGGAGAAAGGCCATGACGCCAGCGCTGCACGGTCTAAGAGCTGGGATGAATTTGCCACCGAGGGCGCACCTCAGATGGATCTGGTGATCACCGTCTGTGCCTCCGCTGCGGGCGAGACCTGCCCGATCTGGCCCGGCACCCCGTTGCGCGCCCATTGGGGCGTCGAAGATCCGGCGGCAGCCGCGAAACCTGACTGGGATGCGGCCTTTCGCCTTGCCTATGATCGGCTGGAGCGACGCGCGCAGGCGTTTCTGGACCTGCCACTGGAAGACCGCGACACCGACACCCTACGCCAAGACCTAATCCGCATCGGAGAGCTGGCATGACCACGCAAAAACTGATCGCCGAAGCGCTCGGCACCGGCTTTCTCCTGATCGGCGTTGTGGGGTCGGGCATCATGGCCGAAACCCTGTCGGGTGGAAACATCGGCTTGGCGCTGCTGGCCAATGCCGTAGCGACGGGCGCCATGCTCTATGTGATCATCACGACGCTGGGGCCGATTTCCGGCGCACATTTCAACCCGGCAGTCACGCTGGCCTTCGCGCTGCGCGGCGATCACAGCTGGGGGGCGGTGCCGCCCTATGTGGCCGCGCAGATCGTAGGCGGCATCCTCGGCGTCTGGGCCAGCCATGTGATGTTTGATCTGACCATCCTGCAGACCTCCACAACCATGCATCGGACCGGGGGCGCCCAATGGTTCTCGGAAATCCTCGCAACCTTTGGTCTGTTATTCGTGATCTTTGGGGGGCTGCGGTCACGCCCCGATGCGGTGCCTGCCCTTGTCGCCTTCTATATCACCGGCGCCTATTGGTTCACCTCCTCGACGAGTTTTGCCAATCCGGCGGTGACCATTGCACGCGGGTTCAGCGATACATTTGCAGGCATCTACCCCGGTCATATTCTGATGTTCATCGTCATGCAGTTTCTCGGTGTTGGCCTTGCGCATCTGGTGCTACCCCGCCTGTTTCGGCCAAGTTGACCCCGGCCCGACCCAAAGCAAACCTCAGGCGAAACCCGGGCCACGGGTGCATCCGGCAGGACGCGGACTTTCTTTTTTGGCAAAAAATGCTAGCATTAAAACCCACGCGCAATTTTGACCCGGAGGGAGCCCCCCCATGCCTGTTCAAACAGCCCGCGCCAGCTGGTTCGACAGGATGCCCCGTCTCAAGCAACGGTTTCCGCATCTGCAGACCCGCTCGGCCCCATCTCTGTTCGACGACAAGGATAAGTTCGTCGCCTATCTGGCCCGTACCCATCACCTGACACTGACGGAGGCTCGGGAGGAGGTGGATGATTTCCTCTACACCGAGAGCCTGCACCGGGAGCTGGACCATCAGCTGAACTGATCCGAGCTGTTCGTACAGCGGCCGTTCCCCGCTCGGGGCGGCTTGGCTGTGGACACCTTAGGGCGGTGATCCGCATAAACCGGTCCCAACACGTGCTTTGATGTTGCGGCTGATCTGGGGCCGTCTGGCAGAGTGGCACCCCTTATGACAGGGACGTCACCCAGAGAATGGTTGCATCTTCATCGCTCAGCGAGATCACATTATGCCCCATGGCAGCGTCGTAATAGGCGCTGTCGCCACGCCGCATTTCGATCGGTTCGTAGAACTCAGTATAAAGCCGCACGACCCCTGTCAGAACGTATAGAAATTCCTCGCCGTCGTGGCGCACCCAGCCCTCAAATTCATCCATCGACCTGGACCGAACGCGGGCGCGATAAGGCAACATCTGTTTGCGCGTCAGGCTGTCGGCCAGCAGTTCATGCTCATAGGTTGCAGTGGCATGCGCAGAGCCCTGACCGGTCTTGGTCACCGTCAGACGACCATTCACCTGATCCCGTTGCGGCTGGGTAAACAGCTGCGGAACCGAGATCTGAAGCCCCACCGCCAACTTCTTCAACGCCTCGTAAGTCGGTGACATCTGGCCATTTTCGATCTTCGACAGGGTCGAGCGCGCAAGGCCTGCCTGATTGGCGGCATGTTCCAGCGTCCAGTCCCGCGCTTTGCGCAACTCGCGCACCCGAGCGCCCAGATCCAGTGGCTCGGTTTCGGCAGCCTCACCCGATGCACGGGCAATAGTGATAAGCGATTTGGGATCACGAGAGGTCATGCTTTTTCCTATAGGACGGGGCGCGCCATCTTGCAACGCGTGGTTTGCCAAGTTAGCCAATCGAGATGCAATCTGTGTTTGACAGCGGGCCTTTTGCGCCCTGCCCCGCGCCGTTCAATCTGGCCGACCACGTGCTCTACCAGCGCGCGGCGGCGCGTCCCGCAAAAGCAGATGCAGACGCGCTGCACGTGCTGTCGCCGCAGTCTCAGCACGACGCGGCCACATCAGATCAGTCGCAAGAGCCGTCGCCACAGATCTACACCTACGGGGCCCTGCGCGCTGCGGTGCGTGGACTGGGCGCCGGACTGCTGGCCGAGGGGCTGTCTCCCGGCGACCGGGTGCTGTTGCGGCTGGGCAATACGCCGATCTTCCCGATTGCCTATCTGGCCGCCATCGCTGTCGGGCTGGTGCCGGTTCCCACCTCCGCGCAGCTGACCGAGCCTGAGGTGGCGCGCATCATAGATGACCTGTCGCCTGCTGCGATCCTGCGCGATCCGTGGATCGCCTCAGCATCGCACCCCTGCGAGATCAACCGCGACTCACTTGAGGCCATGCAGCGCACCGCACCGCCTGAAAGCCAGTTTCACATGCAGCTTGGCGATCCTGATCGACCGGCCTATATCGTCTACACCTCCGGAACCGGCGGAAATCCGCGCGCGGTTGTGCATGCCCACCGGGCAATCTGGGCGCGCCAAATGATGATCCGTCACTGGTATGATCTGCACCCCACAGATCGCCTGCTCCATGCTGGTGCGTTCAACTGGACCTTCACGCTGGGCACCGGGCTGATGGACCCGTGGAGCCTCGGGGCAACGGCACTTATCCCCGAAGATGGCACCCCGATCACCGCGCTGCCCGATCTCTTGCGGCAGCATGATGCCAGCCTCTTTGCCGCAGCGCCCGGCGTCTATCGCAAACTGCTGCAAAACGACCGGACGCTACATCTACCCGCCCTGCGCCACGGTCTCTGCGCGGGGGAGAAACTCTCCAGCCAGGTGGCGCGGGATTGGCAGGCAGCCACCGGCACTGCGCTCTATGAGGCGTTTGGCATGTCGGAATGCTCCACCTTCATCTCGGCCGATCCGGTGCGCCACCGCGATCCGGCGCAGGTGGGCGACACATTGGGCTGGCCGCAACCGGGGCGCCGGATTGCCATTCTGGATCCAGCCGCACGACCTGTGCCCCGCAACGCCCCCGGCGTCATCGCCATTGATCGCCGCGATCCGGGGTTGATGCTCGGCTATCACAACGCCGCAGCCGCCACCGAGGACCGCTATCAGGGGGAGTGGTTCCTGACCGGCGATCTGGGCGCGATGACAGAGGACAATCAGATCCGCTATCTCGGCCGCAACGACGACATGATGAACGCAGGCGGCTATCGCGTCTCCCCGCTTGAGGTGGAAGCGGCGTTGGCAACCCACCCCGATCTGGAGCAGGTGGCGGTCGCCTCGGTCGAGGTAAAACCCGACACCCACATCATTGTCGCGTTCTATACCAGTGCCAAAGACGTGACCGCTGAGGTGCTTTCGGCTTTTGCCAAGGACCGACTGGCGCGCTACAAACAGCCGCGCGCCTATCTGCGTCTCGACGCGCTGCCCAGCGGAGCCAATGGCAAACTGCTGCGCCGCGCCCTGCCCGATTGCTACATCCGACACCAAAGGACCCCGTCATGAGCCTTGTAAAGCTTGATATCCTGTCCGATCCGATCTGCCCCTGGTGCTATATCGGCAAGACCCATCTGGACAAGGCGCTGGCCGAGGTTGGCGATCATCCGTTTGTCATTGAATGGCACCCGTTCCAGCTCAACCCCGATATGCCGCGCGAGGGCATGGATCGGCGCAGTTATCTTGAGGCGAAATTTGGCGGCAAGGACGGCGCGGTGAAAGCCTATGCCCCGGTTGTCGAACACGCCAGCGCCGCCGGGCTTCAGATCAATTTCGAAGCCATGGAGCGCACGCCGAACACGCTGGATGCGCACCGCCTGATCCACTGGGCCGGGATTGAGGGCAAGCAAAGCGCGGTGGTCGATGCGCTGTTTGATGCCTATTTCGTGCAGGCCAAGGATATTGGCGACGCTGAGATCCTCGCTGATATTGCTGAGGCTGCGGGAATGGACCGCGCCGTTACCCTACGGCTGTTGTCTGGCGACACCGACGCCGAGGAGATCCGCAACCGCGACGCCCATTCACGCAAGATGGGGGTCACATCGGTGCCAACATTTGTGGTCGCGAACCAGCACGCCGTGCCGGGCGCGCAGCAGCCCGAACTGTGGAAACAGGTGATCGCCGACATCCAGAGACAGCTGCAGGAAGGTAACGCCGCGGAGGCCGACAAAGCCTGAACGCGCGCCTCAGTACGCCTAGCCCTATATTGAAAGTCTGGAACTGCTGCACAGAGTAGTCCAGACCTTTGCGGCGCGGCCAGTTACAACGATGCACATAAAACTGTGCGTCTTGGCTGCTGGTCCAATCCCGAGAGATATGTTAGCGCGGACAGAGCGCCGCCCAGACAGCACCCGATTACCGGGGCTCCTGATGTGTCGCCTGAGGTTTCAAATGACAAAAGATATACAGATCAGCATGTCCAAAGCTGAGTTCATTGCCCTGATTGCGATGATGTTCGCAACTGTTGCATTTTCTATCGACGCCATGCTGCCTGCGCTGCCCGAAATTGGTCAGACGCTTAGCTTCGATAACCCCAACCGTGCGCAGCTGGTCATTGCCACCTTTGCGCTTGGCATGGGGATTGGCACGTTTTTTACCGGGCCGCTCTCCGACGCCTTTGGCCGCCGAACCGTCATTTTTGCCGCTGCGGGTCTTTATATTGCGGCTGCGCTGGTAGCCTATGCCAGCTCTTCCATCGAAATGCTGCTATTGAGCCGTGTGGTGATGGGGCTGGGTGCTGCCGGACCGCGGGTCGTGGCACTGGCGATTGTGCGTGACCTCTATTCTGGTCGGGAAATGGCCCGGATGATGTCCATAGCCATGCTGATTTTCACCCTCGTGCCAGCCATCGCTCCGATGATGGGCGCAGGCATTATCCTGCTGACCAGCTGGCGCGGCATCTTCCTGGCCTTTGCGCTGTTTGCGGTCATCATCGTGCTGTGGATGGGCCTGCGCCTGCCCGAGCCGCTGCCCGTCGAAAACCGCCGCCCGTTTCGCCTGCCAAATCTCAAGGCAGCCCTGATCGAGATGCTGCGGCATCCCACGGTACGGCTGTCGATGATGGTGCAATGCTTCTGTCTTGCGATGCTGTTTTGCATGATCACATTGGTTCAGCCCATCTATGATGTCGTCTTTGATCGCGCAGCCAGTTTCCCGTTCTGGTTTGGCTTCATAGCCATCATGTCGGGCAGCAGCAGCCTGATCAACGCGTCGCTTGTGGTACGCCTGGGCATGCGGCGTATGGTGACATGGGCGCTGGCCGGACAAATCATCTTCTCCACGCTGATGCTGGGCCTGGAGGTGCTGCCGCTTTCCCATGATGTTATGTTTGCGTTGTTTGTGGCCTGGCAGACCAGTGTGTTTTTCATGGCCGGTCTGACGCTTGGCAACCTCAACGCCATGGCGATGGAGCCGATGGGCCATATCGCAGGCATGGCCGCCTCTATCGTGGGTGGTGTGTCCACGGTGTTTGCCGCCGCAGCTGCCGCGACGGTGGGGCTGCTGTTTGATGGCTCCATTGCGCCACTCACCGGGGCGATCCTGCTGATGGTGGTCGCAGGCTACGCCATCATGTTGCATATGGCACGGGTCGAAAACCGGGTGGCGGCGGAATAACCCCACATATCACCATACAAAACAAAGCCCCTCCAAGCAGTTGGAGGGGCTTTTTCATGTCCAGCGCGTCAGCTTATTCAACCAGATTTCGCCTTCGCCTTGGCTTTCTTCTTTTCGGCAACAACCTTTTCAGCCAGATCACGCGCGATGGCAAAGGCACCTTTGATCTTGTCGCTGTCTTTCTTCCAGTCACGGCGCACGACAATCTTGTTGTCCTTTACCTTGGCCAAACCGTCCTGCGCCTGAATGAATTCCACCAAACCCTGCGGTGACGCGAATTTATCATTGTGGAACTGAATGGTTGCACCTTTTGGCCCGCCGTCCAGTTTGGCGATCCCGGCGCGTTTGCACATCGCCTTGATCCGCACCACCAGCATCAGCGTGTTGACCTCTTTGGGCAGCGGCCCAAAACGGTCGATCAGCTCCGCGGCAAAACCTTCCAGCTCCACCTTGGTGCTCAAATCCGAGAGCCGTCGATAAAGACCCAGACGCACATCCAGATCCGGCACGTAATTCTCCGGGATCAACACAGGTACGCCAAGGTTGATCTGCGGCGCCCATTGGTCATCGCTGCCGGACAGACCTTCCAGCTCACCGGATTTGATCTTGGCAATCGCTTCTTCCAGCATGGATTGATAAAGCTCATAGCCCACATCGCGCATCTGGCCGGATTGCTCTTCACCAAGGAGATTGCCCGCCCCGCGAATATCCAGATCCTGCGAGGCCAGGGAGAACCCCGCCCCCAGCGTATCCAGCGAACCCAGCACGCGCAGACGTTTTTCCGCACCGGGCGTCAGGCGCACACGGGGCTTGGTGGTGAGATACGCATAGGCGCGTGTCTTTGACCGCCCCACGCGGCCCCGGATCTGATACAGCTGCGCCAGACCGAACATATCCGCGCGATACACCACCATCGTGTTGGCGGTCGGGATATCCAGACCGGATTCGACAATTGTTGTGGCCAGCAGAATGTCGAATTTGCCATCGTAAAAGGCATTCATGCGGTCATCCAGATCGCCCGCCGCCAATTGACCATGGGCCACGACATAAGACAGCTCGGGCAGCTGCTCCTGCAGGAAGGCCTCAACGTCCGGCAGATCGGTGATGCGCGGCACCACATAGAAACTCTGCCCGCCGCGATAATGCTCCCGCAGCAGGGCTTCTCGGATGGTGACCGCATCAAACTCGCTCACATAGGTGCGGATGGCCAGACGGTCCACCGGCGGCGTGCCAATGATGGACAGATCCCGTACGCCAGTCAGGCTCAATTGCAGCGTTCGCGGGATTGGCGTTGCGGTCAGCGTCAGCACGTGGATGTCACTGCGCATCTGCTTTAGCCGCTCTTTATGGGCGACACCGAAATGCTGTTCCTCGTCGATAATCAGCAGGCCGAGGTTCTGGAACCGGACGGATTTTGCCAGCAAAGCATGGGTGCCGACGACAATATCAATGGTCCCTTTGGCCATACCTTCGCGGGTTTTGGCGGCTTCCTTTGCAGTAACAAACCGCGACAACTGCCTGACTTCCAACGGAAACCCGCGAAACCGCTGCGCGAAGGCCACCGCATGCTGACGGGCCAGCAACGTGGTGGGCGCGACAATCGCCACCTGTACACCGGACATCGCCGCAATGAAGGCCGCGCGCATCGCAACCTCAGTCTTGCCAAAGCCGACATCACCGCAGATCAGCCGATCCATGGGAGAGCCGGATTGCAGATCCTCCATCACTTCGCCAATCGCGCGCAGCTGGTCGTCGGTTTCCTGATAGGGGAAGCGGGCGGAGAATTCTTCCCAGGCATGCGGCGGCGGGTCCATCATCGGCGCCTTGCGCAGCGCGCGCTCTGCCGCGACCCGGATCAGCCGATCCGCCATCTCGCGGATCCGCTCCTTCAGCTTTGCCTTTTTGGCCTGCCAGGCGCCGCCGCCCAGACGGTCCAGAAGACCCTCGTCATGGCCGTATTTGGACAGCAGCTCAATATTTTCAACCGGCAGGTACAGCTTTGATTGCTCTGCATATTCCAGCAGGATGCATTCATGCGCAGCGCCTGCGGCAGTGACAACCTCAAGCCCCTTGTAGCGGCCAATCCCGTGGTCCACATGCACCACCAGATCGCCGGGGCTGAGGGATTGTGTCTCGGTCAGGAAATTCTCCGCCTTGCGGCGTTTCTTTGGCGCGCGGATCAGCCGATCCCCCAGCACATCCTGTTCGGAAATCACTGTCAGATCATCGGTCTCGAACCCGTGTTCCAGCGCCCAGACCGCCAGATGAAGGCCGGATTTCCCAATCCGGGTTCCGTCCTTGATCGCGATGACCTCCGCCAGGCCCTCATCCTCAATCAGACCGGTCAACCGCTCCCGTGCGCCCTCGGAATAGGAGGCGACCACAACCGGCCCCACCTGCATCCGTGCTTTAATATGATCCGCCAGCGATTTGAAAAGACTGACACTTTCCAGCTGTCGCTCAGGAGAAAAGTTGCGACCGATCCGGCCACCTGCATCAATCACCCCAGGTCCGCTGGCCTGCGGCAACGGATGGAACTGGATCACCCGATGATCCCCGATTGCCGCCTCCCAAGACGCGTCATCAAGATACAGCAATCCCGGCGGCACAGGTTTGTAGACCGTGTCCATCCGCCCCTTCTGCGCCATCGCAATCTTGCGGGTCTCATACTGGTCCACGATGCTGTCCCAGCGCGCCAACCGGGCGGGCGTCACCTGATCGTCTAGCGTCACCGTGGCCTGAGGCAGATAGTCAAACAACGTCTCCAGCCGATCATGGAAAAACGGCAACCAATGTTCGATGCCCTGGTATTTCCGCCCTGCAGACACCGCCTCATACAGCGGATCATCCGTGCCCGCCGCGCCAAACTCGATCCGGTAGTTCTGCCGGAACCGGGTTACCGCGGCCTCGTCCAAAATCACCTCGGAAACCGGCGCCAGCTCGACAATCGACAGCTTCTCGGTGGTCCGCTGGGTCGCCGGATCAAACCGCCGCGCCCCATCCAGCACGTCACCGAAAAGATCCAGCCGCACCGGGCCGCTCTGCCCGGGAGGAAAGATATCAATGATCCCGCCCCGCACGGCAAAATCGCCCGGCTCCATCACCGTCGGGCTCTTGGTGAAGCCCATCCGCGTCAGGTAGCTGCGCAGCGCCTCCTCGTCGATACGTCGATCCACCTCCGCAACAAAGGCGGCATCCTTCAGAACCTGGCGGGCAGGGACACGCTGAGTGGCCGCATTGAGCGTGGTCAGCAACACAAACTGCCCCGGCATCTGATGCACCAGCGCCGCCAGCGTGGCCATCCGCGCCGCAGCAATATCCGCATTGGGGGACACCCGATCGTACGGCAGACAATCCCAACCCGGAAAGCTGATCACAGGCATATCCGGCGCAAAGAAAGCCAACGCCGCCCGCGTCGCCTCCATCCGCTTGTCATCCCGCGCGACATGCACCACCGGCGCATCGCTGCTGGCGGCCTCCTTCAGGATCAGCCGCGCATCGAAACCCTCTGGTGCGCCGCCTGCGGTGATTGCCCGTTGCGCCATCTTCGTCTCTCTTTCGTCGTCTGCCCGCAGGCAATTAGCCGAGGAACCCGATCTGCAGGTTCTGATACATGCCCCAGAGCGCGGTCACAAAAATCGCGACCATCCCCACCAGCTGGATGAACAACCGGGTGATGGTCAGTTGCCGGGCCAGGGTTTCCCCCGCCAGCCCCTCACGATGGATGCGACGCGCCGAACTCCAGTTAATTAGGCCGACGATCGCCATGGGAAAGGCCAGAAGAAACACCGCCTGGGCAAATTCCACCCCATAATAGAACCCCAGCATCCCCAGCATCGCGAGCACAAAGCAGGTCATCCCCAGAACCCAATGGCCCGACACCTCGGTGATATACATCATCCGGTTCACATTGACGCGGGTGATGGCCTCCAGATCCAGCGCAGCCTGCCCGCCTTGCTTGCGGGCGCGATAGACCATGTCAAACGGCACCCCCATCACCCAATGGCTGGCGGAGGACCAGACCACGGCCAGCGCGATCCAGTACCACAGGTTGGAAAAGGACCGCAGATCAATCAGCTCGGTCAAGGTATGAAACAGATCCACTGCGCGGCCCTTCTCTCGTCCAGTCTGTGCGCCCCTATATCCCCTGCGTCGCGCGCCGGCACAAGGGGTGGCCCCGTCCGACCAGAGGATGGGGGGCCATGGCGCGGCGAATCTGTCACTTGTCGCCGCCGTCATTCCATGTCACCCAAAGGGTCAACTGCGACCGCTCGCCGGATCGCACCCCTGATCTGCGAGGACCCGATGAAGCCGACCGTCGCCCCTTTTCCCGCTGCCCGCCCCCGCCGTTTGCGCAGCGCCCCTGCTCTGCGCAATCTGGTGCGCGAGACCACGTTGACCAGCGATGATCTGATCTGGCCGGTGTTTGTACGCGATGGCGACGCGATTGAGGAGCCGATCCCCTCCATGCCAGGGGTCACCCGGCGCAGCATCGACAAGGTGGTGGACGCCGCGATTGAGGCGCAGGCGCTTGGCATCCCGGCGATCTGCCTGTTTCCCTATACCGACCCCGCGCTCAAGACCGAGGATTGCGCCGAGGCCTGGAGCCCGGACAATCTGGTTAACAGGGCCATTCGTGCCATTAAATCTGCCGCGCCGAACATAGCGGTGATGACTGATGTGGCGCTGGATCCCTATAATATCAACGGGCACGACGGCTATGTGGTGGACGGTGAGATCGTCAATGACGAAACCGTCGAGGCGCTGGTGAAGATGACAGTGGCCCAGGCCGATGCCGGCGCCGATATCATCGGTCCTTCGGATATGATGGATGGCCGGATCGGAGCCATGCGCCGCGCGCTGGAGGCCGCAGGTCACCGCAATGTCACCATCCTCTCCTATGCCGCCAAATATGCCTCTGCCTATTATGGCCCGTTCCGCGATGCCGTCGGTGCCTCCGGCGCGCTGAAGGGCGACAAGAAAACCTATCAGATGGACCCCGGCAACACTGATGAGGCCCTGCGCATGATCGAACGCGATCTGACAGAGGGCGCAGATATGGTGATGATCAAACCCGGTCTTGCCTATCTCGACATCTGCCAGCGGGTGAAATCCACTTTCGGCGCGCCTACGTTTGCCTATCAGGTCTCTGGCGAATACGCGATGATTGAGGCCGCCGCCCAGAACGGGTGGATCGATGGCGAGCGTATCATGATGGAGAGCTTGATGGCCTTCAAACGCGCAGGCTGTGATGGGGTGTTGACCTATTACGCACCGGCAGCTGCACGGCTGCTGAATGGCTAGGTGACACTGGCGGCACCACCGGACCCGCAGCCTGAGCAATCACGCAAAATTGCCGGCAGGAAGCCGCTGATTGCACCTGTCTCAGTGATGACAGGCGGCAGCTTTCCGCGTATACCTTGCCGCAGAGCCAGAAAACTGGCCGCAATTGAACAGTGACAGGCCGAGACAATAGCCCCGCGCGGCCCCGGCCCCAGATAACAGGCAACTCAAGATGAGCAGTTCTAATTCTTCCCGTTTGACCCGGCGTGGCTTTGCGCTTGGCGCGCTGGCTGGTGCTGGTGTCACCGCCGCATGTGGCAATGGTATCGGAAACAGCAACGCCTCCACCATCGACGCCCGCGTCGATGCGACCCTCAGCCAGATGTACAGCCAGTACCCCGGCGCCGTCACCCTGGCTGAGAAATCAACCGGCATGCTGGTGATGCCGCTGGTGACAGAGGCTGGCTTCTTCGTCGGCGGTGCCTTTGGTCGTGGCGCCCTGCGCATTGATGGCGTGACGGTCGACTATTATTCCACGGTAAAGGGCAACGCAGGTCTGCAAATCGGCGCCCAGCAATATGCCCATGTGCTGTTCTTCATGACGCAGGACGCACTCTCCAACTTCCGCCGCTCATCCGGCTGGGCCGCAGGCGCCGATCTGGAGTATGTGATCCGCGACGAGGGGGACTCGCTGGCCGCGGACACCAATACGCTGAACAGCCCGGTTCTGGCCGCTGTCTTCGGTCAGGCAGGCCTGCGCCTAGGTGCCACGCTGGAAGGCACCAAGTATACCCGGATCATCCCCTGATCCGACCCGGCTGCGTGCCGTAAGATCCGATTTATCTTCTGGCTGAAAATATCACCGCCGGAAGCATGGCCTTTCCGTCAGGAAAGGCCATTATTATTACGTGCCTTTGCTTACTCAAACGTCTTCAAACGTTTGAACAGGCTGGAAGTATCCCAGCGCCCGCCGCCCAGTTTCTGCACCTCTTTGTAGAACTGATCGACCAGAGCGGTCACCGGCAGGCTGGCCCCGGTCTCCTCCGCCGCATCAAGGCAGATGCCCAGATCCTTGCGCATCCAGTCAACCGCAAACCCATGCTCAAAATGGTCGTCCAGCATGGTCTCATGCCGGTTGGCCATCTGCCAGCTGCCTGCAGCGCCCTGGCTGATCACCTCGACGACCGCGCGGCCATCCAGCCCGGCCTTTTCAGCGAAATGCAGGGCCTCGCTGAGCCCCTGAACCAACCCGGCAATCGCAATCTGATTGCACATCTTGGTCATCTGACCAGCGCCGCTTTCGCCGATCCGGCGGCAGATCCGAGCGTAAGCTGCGATAATCGGCTCGGCCTTGTCGTAGGCCGCCTGATCGCCGCCGCACATAACTGAAAGCACACCGTTTTGCGCCCCGGCCTGACCGCCGGAAATCGGCGCATCAACAAAAGACAGCCCCAGATCCGCCGCCGCCGTGTTCAGCTCGCGGGTCACCTTCGCCGACACCGTTGTATGGTCCACGAAAATCGCACCCGCATCCATACCGCTAAAGGCCCCGGCATCGCCAAGGCACACGCTGCGCAAATCATCGTCATTGCCAACGCAGGCCATCACGAACTCCGCGCCCGCTGCCGCCTCTCGTGGTGTCGCAGCGGCGGTGCCAGTATGCTCCTTTGCCCAGGCTTCCGCCTTTGCTGCGGTGCGGTTGTAGACTGTCACCTCATGTCCGGCAGCGGCCAGATGACCTGCCATCGGATAGCCCATCACTCCCAAACCCAAGAATGCAACCTTCGCCATCTGCTTTCCCCCTGATGCGTCTTGCCCTATGTTGGCGCCACCCTAACAGCCGCGCCGCCCGGTGCAATCTGCGAGGGCGAGAAACTGCGCCGTAACCGGGCCAATAACGTCGAAAAACTGAGGAAACGCACCACCGATGGGACTTCTCTTTCGCTGGCTTCTGCGCCTTGCCGCCGCTTTGATTCTACTCTTGGTGATGGGGCTTGGACTGGTCTATTTCCTCGCGGCGCAATCACTGCCGGATTACAATAAGGAGATCACCCTGCCCGGCCTGCTGGCGCCGGTGGAAATTGTGCGTGATAACGCCAATGTGCCGCATATTTTCGGCAGCTATGGCGCCAGCGACGAGGATGTCTATTTTGGCCTCGGCTATGCCCATGCCCAGGACCGCCTGTGGCAGATGACCACGATGCGACGCACCGCTATGGGCCGCCTGTCAGAGATCTTCGGCAGTCGCACGCTGCAGGTCGACACGCTGATCCGCCGCCTCGATATCTACCGTCTGGCGCAGCAATCCGTCGCCGCCCAGACCCCCGAAACCATGACCGCGCTGCGCGCCTATTCTGCCGGGGTCAACGCACGCCTGCAGGAAATCAATGAGGACGCACTGGGGCGCGGCGCACCGGAGATGTTCCTCTTTAACGTCCCAATGGCGCCGTGGCAGCCTGCTGACAGCATTGCGGTGATGAAGTTGATGGGGCTGAAACTCTCCGGTCATATGCAGGAAGAAATCCTGCGCGCCCGTACCTCTCTGGCGTTGCCCGATCCCGAACGGTTGAAGGATATTCTGCCGGATGCGCCGGGCAACGGTGTTGCCGCGCTGCCGGAATATGCGGCGCTGTTTCCGGACCTGCCGCGCCATGCCAGCGCCAGCACGGACATCAGCCAGGCCGTGCCCTTCATGCCGATTGCCCCCCGTGGGCTGGCGGGCGCATCAAATGCCTGGGCTGCCGCCCCAAGTCGGTCTGCCGCAGGCGGCACGCTGTTGGCCAACGACCCCCATCTGGAGCTGACCGCCCCCGGCGTGTGGTATCTGGCGCGGCTGGAACTGGGCACCGGCGGTGTGATCGGCGCCACCATTCCCGGCATCCCCGCTGTCATCTCCGGCCGTTCGGACCTGCTGGGCTGGGGCGTGACCTCCTCTTACATGGATGATCAGGATCTGTTCATCGAACAGCTGAACCCCGACAATGCCGAGGAATACAAAACCGCCGACGGTTACAAGCGCTTCACCAGCCGCCCCTCGATCATCAACATCAAGGACGAAACCCCGGTCACCCTGACCCTGCGCTGGACCGACAATGGCCCGGTTCTGCCCCGGTCCCTGTTTGATCTCGCGGCAATCACGCCGCCGGGTCATGTTGTCAGCCTTGGCTGGACGGGCCTCAGCGCTGAGGACACCTCCATCAGCGCCGCGCTTGAGCTGATGCGTGCGAACTCCGTGGCTCAGGCGATTGAGATCAGCGAAGGCTATATCGCCCCCTCGCAGAACCTGACCCTTGCCGACAAGACGACTGTTGCGCTGAAAACCGTTGGCGCCATTCCGCAGCGTGACGCCCGCCATCAGAGCCAGGGCCGGATGCCCAGCCAAGGCTGGCGGAGCGAGAACCAATGGCAGGGCCGCGCGCCTTATGCTGCCAATCCCGAGTTTGTCTCCCCCATTGGGGGCATCCTCGGAAACACCAACAACAAGCTGCTTGAACGCCCGTTTCCCAATCACGTCTCTTACACTTGGGGCGATACCCAGCGCATCAATCGCTGGAAGAAGCTGATGCAGGACCGGCAGGTCCACACCCGTGACAGCTTCATCGAGGCACAGCTTGACACCGTCTCCTATACCGCCCGCAGCCTGTTGCCACTGATTGGCGCCGATCTGTGGTTCACCGGCGAAGCCGCGCCCGAAGGCACCCGTGAGCGGCAGCGCCAGATTGCACTGACGCTGCTGTCGGAGTGGAACGGCGAAATGAACGAACATCTGCCAGAGCCGCTGATCTATGCCGCCTGGGTGCGGGCTTTGCAAAAACGTCTGATCACAGACGACCTTGGGCCACTGGCCGCTGAGTTTACGCAAGTGGACCCGCTATTCCTTGAGCGGGTGTTCCGCGATGTGGAGGGGGCATCGGCCTGGTGCGATATCCGCCAAAGTGCTCCCACCGAAACCTGTAGTGAGCTGGCTCGTCTGGCGCTGGACGATGCACTGATCTGGATCGAAGAGACCTATGGTAACGCCTTGGAATCACTGCGTTGGGGTGATGCACATCAGGCGACACAGAACCACGAGGTGCTGGGGGATGTACCGCTGTTGCGGGTGTTCGTGAATATTCGCCAGTCCACCAGCGGTGGCGACAATACACTGCAACGGGGGCGCACCTCTGGTGAGGGGACGCACCCGTTCCGCAATGTGCACGCCGCAGGCTATCGGGGGGTCTATGATTTTGCTGATCCCGATAGTTCGGTCTTCATCATCGCCACCGGCCAATCCGGGCACTTCCTGTCAAGTTACTATGACGACATGTCCCAGCTCTGGCGGCGGGGAGAATATATCCCGATGTCACTGGATGAGGATCTGGCCCGCGCAGCCGCCGTTGGTGTCACGCGCCTGATCCCGGCAACCGGCACCGAGTGACCGCAGCGGAAACCATCCTTAACCGCCTGCAGTAAAACAAAAACCCCCGCTACCGAATGGGCTGCGGGAGTTTCTTGATGTCCTGCCAGAAACGCTGATTAGAGCGCAGCGAAACGGTTTTTCTGGGTCTCGGTCCACAGAACCGTCAATTCGAACCCGGTCTCTGTCTGGGTTTCGCTTTGCACCACATCCTGCTCAAACAGCCAGGCACGTTGTTTGCCTTGCGCAAATGTCAGGGTGATCTCATCTTCATGGCGGATCAAACGCAGCTTTGCCGTGATATCCGCAAGCAGATCCTCCAGCCCCTCACCGCTGATCGCAGAGATGGCGTGGATGCCCTCTTCACGCTCCGCGCGCTGGCGGCGGGCCTCAACCTGTTCATCGTCCAGCAGATCCAGCTTGTTCCAGACCTCCAACCGCGCGCGGCTGTCATCAACCCCGAGAGAGGTCAGAATGCTCTCGACATCTGCGGCTTGGTTCTGGGTCTCGTCATGGCTGATGTCGCGCACATGCACGACCACATCAGCGGCCAGCACCTCTTCCAGCGTGGCGCGGAAGGCCGCAACCAACTCCGTCGGCAGATCCGAGATAAAACCAACGGTGTCAGACAGGATGATTTCCGGCCCATCCGGCAGCTGCACCCGGCGCATTGTTGGGTCCAAAGTGGCAAAGAGCATGTCCTTCGCCATCACCTCTGCGCCGGTTAACCGATTGAACAACGTGGATTTTCCGGCGTTGGTATAGCCGACCAGTGCCACAATCGGATAGGGGATTTTCGCCCGTGCCGCACGATGCAGGGTCCGGGTTTTGACCACCTTGTCGAGCTGACGACGCAAGCGCACCAGCTGTTCGTCAATGGCACGACGGTCCGCCTCAATCTGGGTTTCGCCGGGACCACCGACAAAGCCAAGCCCGCCCCGTTGACGTTCCAGGTGGGTCCAAGCCCGCACCAACCGCGTCCGCTGATAGCTGAGCGCCGCCATCTCCACCTGCAGCACGCCTTCACGGGTGCGCGCACGATCCGAGAAAATCTCAAGGATCAGCCCGGTCCGGTCGAGGATCTTGACCTTCCAGGCCTTCTCCAGATTGCGCTGCTGCACCGGTGATACCGGGCCATCAATCAACACCAGTTCCACCTCTTCATCATGGAACAGCGTTTTCAACTCATCGATTTTACCCGATCCAAACAACATCCCCGCATGCGCCTTTGGCAGGCGCACAACATCGGAGCCGATCACCTCAATGTCGGGCAAGGCCTCCGCCAGGGAAACGCCCTCCGCAAGGGCGGACACCGGGTCGCGGCGGTCGCGGTCTGATTTGATATCGGGATGCACCACCCAGGCACGGGTGGGCGTCCTATCATGCTCCATCAAGAGGCGTCTTCACCTTCATAAAGGCTGATCGGCTGGGCAGGCATGATCGTCGAGATGGCGTGTTTGTAAACCAGTTGCGACTGCCCGTCCCGACGCAGCAGGACACAGAAATTGTCAAACCATGTGATCACACCCTGCAACTTTACGCCGTTGATCAGAAAGATGGTGACCGGAACCTTGGTTTTACGAACGTGGTTCAGGAAGGCATCCTGAAGATTCTGTCTGTCCGAAGCCATTATTATTATCTCGCCTTTGTTCTTGTCGCGCTGCGGACCAGCGCCCTGTTAATGAATACTATGAACGCAGATAGTCGGAGTTTCCACCCGAAAATTACTCATATGACATTCACGGTAACCATGATTGATCAACTGCGCCAGAGGTTTGGTGTCATCAGCGCAATGATCGCCAGAGTTTCCAGCCGCCCCAGCACCATGGCAAAGCACAGGATCAGCTTTGCAGTGGCCGTCAGATGGATGAGCGCGATGGGTTCGGACCCTGCGATTTCAGTCAGCGGCCCTGTGGTTGAGAGTGTCGCAATGGTCAGAATCAGCGCCTGCTCAAAATCAGACCCCACGGCCGCCAGGCTGATGCTGATCACTGCCAGCGACAGCGCAAACAGCATGAAAAACACCCAGGCCACAAAGGCGCCATTGCGTTGCAACCTCCGGTTTCCCTTGCCCTCATTGCTGACGGACGATGGATGGACCAGCCGTTCCATCTCCCGCAACCCATTGAGGTAGAGCGCATAAACCCGCAGCAGCTTCACACCGCCCGCCGTGGTTGCCACGCCACCACCAATCACCGCCAGCCCCAGAAGGATCATGCCCGGTGTATTCAGCCCCGACCATTGCCGCGCAGTTTCCCAATCCGCGCTTTCAAACCCGGTGGTCGACAGGAATGACAGAACGGTAAACGTCGCTCCCCACCAGGAGTGCAGCCCCTGCACCAGATCGCTGGTGGTCGCGACATCAAAACTGGCGATCCAATGGCGCAGAAACAGCAACAGCGGCACGCCAAAGACGATCAGAAGGCCGATGCGGAACTCAGGATCCCTATCCAGTCGGCTATGGCCACTGGTCACCGTATCGGTGGAAAAAGTCAGCCGCGACAGGGCAAAGAACATGAACAGGAACATCACCATTTCGCCGCCAAGCCCGCTGGCACCATTCTCCACCCCGCCAACGGCCGAAATGCCCGAGGTGGCCAGCACCGACATCGCATGACCAAGCGCGACCAAGGCCGTCTCACCGGTGACGATCAGCAAAATCCACAGCACCAGTGTCAGCCCGGCATAAAGCGGCGCGAGGGTTTTGGTCACCACCACCAGCTTGCGACGCGGATCCGCGCGCTGCATGTGCAGGGGTGTTTCGGTGCCCCGCCCCGGCTCGCCCCTTGCGGTAACCTCAAACCCGCCCAGCGACAGCGGGGCGAGAATGGCCGAGGCCGCCACCCACATCAGCAGCCCCCCAAGCCAGCCAACCATGGCGCGCCACAGATGTACGCTGGGCGGCAACCGGTTCGGGTCGGCAAATACATCCGCACCCGTTGTTGTTATGGCGCTGACCATGTCGAAATATGCATTGAGATAGCTGGTATTCCCCAAGGCATCCTGCACCGGAACGGCCAGAAACGCAGGCAGCACGGCAAAGCTGGCCAGCAGCGAGGTCAATTGCCCCGGCATACTGTAGCGCGGCACGCGGTTGCCCATCGACAGCCCGACCAGCACAACGACGATCAGCCCTACAACGCCAGAGTAGAAGAAGCTGCGCGAGGTCTGATGATCATCAAGGATCAGCGCGTGGATGGCCGGCACCCACATCGCCAGCGCCGCCACCAACAGGATCAGCAGAAACAGCGGCAGGCGCAGGAGACCCCGTGTCCTCTCCTGCGAGGGTTTGCGGTTCCGCGACATCCTAGAAGAAGTCAATCGAGACCTGCATCAGGCGCTCGACCTCGGGCACATCCGCGGCCATGGCAAAGAGGGCAATCACATCGCCCTCCTCAATCCGCATGCCGCCAGTTGGGCGCATCACCACACCGTTTTTGCTGACGGCGCCCACCAGCACACCTTCAGGGAAATCGATATCTCGGATCATCTGCCCGGCCATCGGAGAGGTTGACATCACCTCGGCCTCGATCACCTCTGCTTCGGCGTCGCCGATCGAATAGACCTGTCGCACCCGGCCATAGCGAATGTGGCGCAGGATCGAGCTTACGGTGGTGGCGCGCGGGTTGATATAAGCATCAATGCCCAAGGGTGCCATCAGCGGCACAAGTGTCGGATCATTGATCAGCGCAATAGCCAGAGGGCAGCCCTCGGCCTTCGCGCGCACAGCGGCCAGCATGTTGACCTTATCGTCATCGGTCACCGCCAGCATGGCGTCAGCGCGGTCGATCCCCGCCTCAATCATCAGGCTACGGTCCAGGCCATCGCCGTTCAGCACGATTGTCCGTTCCAGCGTCTCCGCCGCACGTTCGGCGCATTTGCGGTTCCGCTCAATCATCTTGGCGCGGGTGCGCCCTGTGCGGGATTCCAGAGCCTTCGCCACTTCAAGGCCGACATTGCCGCCGCCCACGATCACCACGCGATCCTGGCGTTTCTGTTGTTTGCCAAAGACTTCGATGGTGCGGCTCACATCATCCACATGGGCAAACACATAAGCACTGTCGCCGACGAAGAGCTGGTCGCCCGGTTCCGGTGCAAACAGGCTGCCGTCCCGGCGAATGCCCACAACGATGGCGCGCAGGGTCGAAAACAGGTCGGTCAGCTGACGCAGCGGCGTGTTGACGACAGGACAATCCTCATCGATCTGCACCCCAAGCAGCTGCGCGCCGCCTTCCATAAACATCTCGGTGTCAAAAGCAGCCGGCGCCGACAGGCGTTGCATCGCCGCGGCGGCCACCTCGCGCTCGGGGCTGATCACCACATCAATCGGCAGATGGTCCCGCCGATACAAATCAGAGTAAATCGCTTCCAGATAGCTCTTGGAGCGCAGCCGCGCGATCTTGCGCTGGATGGAAAACACCGAATGCGCCACCTGGCAGGTGACCATATTCACCTCATCCGAATGGGTGGCCGCGATGATCATATCCGCGTCCCGCGCCCCGGCCCGGGTTAGCACATCCGGATAGGAGGCAAACCCCGCAATCCCCTGAACATCCAGCGTATCCGTCGCGCGACGCACCAGATCAGGGTTGTTATCCACCACCGTCACGTCGTTGTGCTCACCCGACAGGTGGCGGGCGATCTGCCAGCCGACCTGACCTGCGCCACAAATAATTACTTTCATGTGCTTGTCCCTCGGGGCGCTGATACGCGCAATCGCCGGTTTTGAATGACAGAAGCCGCAGTAACGGTCAATTCAATTGTCTTGCCGAGGAATTTGCAGCACAATCACAGGATGTTCTTCGCAAAACATACGTTTGCCGCACTGTTGCTGGTCTCGGGTATGGCGGCCTGCGGACCGGTTCCGGTCTATTACCGCGCGGGCGCGGATGTGGCCCGACGCGACGCGGATCTGCTATCCTGCGAGGTCAGCGCCCTGCGGGATGCACCGGTCGCGACCCAGATTCGACAGCACCCGCCCATCTATCGTCCAGGCGGTGAAATCTGCCGCAATGGGCGCTGCTATCACCGTGCGGGCTATTGGGAGGACGGCGGCATCTATACCGTCGACGTCAACGCAGATCTGCGCGGGCGGGTGGAGCAGTCCTGCATGGCGTCCAAAGGCTATCAGAGCATCGCCCTAAAACGCTGTCCGCAATCGGTGGCGGATGCCGTGGGTAGCCGCCGTGCATCGACGCTTCCTACGTTGACCCAGACATCCTGCGCAATTGCGCGACGCGGACAGGCCCCTCAGATCGTCGCTACGGCTCCCTGACTTGTCGGCACATTAAAGGTTGCCGACAAAGCCTTAATATATAACAGAACTCGCGTGGATACAGCCTGTCTCAGGCCATATCCTCCTCAGTTTCTTTCTCAACATGGGCAATTCGCGCGCCCGCCTTGTTGGAGGTCACCACCCCCAGCGATTTCAGCTTGCGGTGCAACGCAGACCGTTCCATCCCGACAAAGGACGCGGTGCGGCTGATATTGCCGCCAAATCGGTTGATCTGTGTGAGCAGATACTCCCGCTCAAACGCCTCACGCGCCTCCCGCAATGGCAGGGTAGCAAGCGCGCCAGACAGCACGACCCGGCTCTGATCTTCCACCGCTTCCTCTTCACGCGGCAGATCTTTCGGCTCTATCGGGCCGCTGTTTTCACCAAGGATCAGAACACGTTCCACCATGTTCTTCAACTGACGCACATTGCCCGGCCACAGCATAGTCTGCATCAGCGCGACGGCATCTTCGCTCAGCCTGCGAAGCGGCAGGCCCTGGCTCTGGTTGAACTGCGCAATGAAATGATCCGCCAGCAGCGGGATATCCTCGCGCCGGTCTGCCAGTGACGGAACCGGGATCGGCACCACATTCAGGCGATGATAAAGCTCCTGACGGAAGCGATCCGCCTCAATCTCGCGTTCCAAGTCCTTGTTGGTCGCGGAGATAACCCGCAGATCGACGCGCACCTTGTCAGAGCCTCCGACCCGCTGGAACTGCTGATCAACCAGCACGCGCAGGATCTTAGACTGGGTGCCAAGCGGCATATCCGCCACCTCATCAAAGAAGACGACGCCGCCATGTGCCTGCTCCAGAAGACCCGGCTCAATCCCGCGCTCGGTACTTTCGCGGCCAAACAGCACCTCTTCCATCCGGTCGGGTTCAATGCTGGCGCAGTTCACCGTCACAAAAGGCGCTGAGGCGCGGTTCGACTGGGTGTGGATATACCGCGCGGCGATTTCCTTGCCGCTGCCCGCAGGCCCGGTCAGCATCACCCGCCCATTGGATTTGGTCACCTTATCCAGCTGGCTGACCAACGCGCGATAGGCGGCGGAGGCGCCGATCATCTCGCTGGCGCCGGAGTCCTGACGTTTCAGATCCGTGTTCTCGCGACGCAGCTTTGAGGTTTCCATCGCGCGGCGAATAACGACCAGCAACTGATCAATATTAAACGGTTTTTCAATAAAGTCATAGGCGCCCTGCTTGATCGCCGCGACCGCGATCTCGATATTGCCATGACCTGAAATGATCACCACGGGGATCTCTGGATTGTCCCGCTTCACGACTTTCAGAATGTCGATGCCGTCCATCTGGCTGTCCTTCAGCCAGATATCGAGCACCATGAGCGCGGGCGGCGCCTCATTCAGCGCGGCCATGCATTCCTCGGAACTGCCAGCCTTGCGCGTCGCGTAGCCTTCATCCTCAAGGATATCAGAAACCAGCTCACGGATGTCGCGTTCATCGTCAACAATCAGAATGTCACTCATGTCAGACCTGCTTTCACTGTACTCTTATGATGGTCTGCCGCCTCATGTGCAGCAGGCAGGCGGATCACAGCCATGGCCCCGTAATGGGCCTGACCGTCGAAAACCGGCGCATCTTCCAGCACCAGTGTTCCGCCGTGTTCTTCGATAATTTTCTTGACGATCGGCAGGCCAAGACCTGTGCCTTCGTCGCGGGTGGTCACATAGGGTTCGAACAAACGGGCACGGTCTTCTGGCAGACCGATGCCATTGTCGGCGATGGTGACCTCATAGCCGGATTTCGTCGGACTTACAGCGATGCGGATTTCAGGATCAAGATCCGCAACTGTGCCTTTTTGTTTCAGTGTTTCAACGGCTTCGCCTGCATTCTTGATTAAATTGGTCAAGGCCTGGCCAATCATCGTCGCGTCCAGATCCGCCAGCATCGGCTCCGTCGGCAGATCCGCGACAATACGCAGATCGGGCTGACCGGCCTTTTGCAGGGTCACCGCCTCGCGCAGCAACTTCACCAGATCTTCCTCACGCCGCTCGGGTTCCGGCATGCGGGCAAACTTGGAAAACTCATCAACAATACGGCGCAAGTCATTGGTTTGACGTACAATCACATCTGTCATGGATTGCAGAAGATCGCTGTTTTCTTCGCCCAGCTTGGGCGCAAATTTGCGTTTGATGCGCTCGGCACTCAGCTGGATCGGTGTCAGTGGGTTCTTGATCTCATGGGCAATCCGGCGCGCAACATCGCCCCAGGCCGCCATCCGCTGGGCACTGACCAGATCCGTGACATCGTCAAAGGCCACCACATAGCCTTCAAGCCGGTCTTCCTCGCTCCGCCGGGGGGACATCCGCACCAGAAGGTTCTCCAGCTGCCCCTGACGGGTCACTTTTATCTCGCCCTGTACCACATCGGCGCCAGTTTCGGTCAGCTCCTGAAACAGCGGTCCGAACTCCGGCACGGCCACCGCCAGGGCCAGCGACTGGCGATCACCGCTCCAACCCAAGAGCCGCTCCGCAGACCGGTTCACAAATGTGACGCGCCCCTCAGAATCCAGCCCCACCACGCCAGAGGTCACCGACATCAGCACGGAATCAAACAACCGGCGGCGGCGTTCAATCTGATGGGTGTTTTCCAGCAGCGTGTCGCGCTGTTCCCGCAGCTCCAGTGTCATCTGGTTGAAGTAGCGACCCAATTGCGAGATCTCGTCATCGCCATCGTCTTCTGGCACCTGCACATTCAAGTTGCCTGCCCCGACGCGCCGCGCCGCAATGGTCAGCCGCCCGACCGGGCGCGACAGCCGCTCGGCAAACCACATGCCCAGCCACATCGCCGCGAGGATCAGGATCACAGCAAAGCCAAGATACAGCAGGACAAAATCAAACAGCACCCGCCCCCGTTCGCTCTCCAACTGCTGATAGAGATGCGCCGTTTCCTTGGTGTCATCCAGGAGGCTCAGCAATTCGCCGTCCACATCCCGGCTGACATAGAGAAACCGGTCGACAAACGCATCCAGCCGCACCAGTGCGCGCAGTTCGCTGTTGTCCCAGTCCTGGATCAGGGTGGCCCCTTCAAAAGAGGCCTGGCTGATATCTGCCGCACGCGGTTCTTCAAAGTCGAACTCGTACGACCGCTCCCCACGGGCGCGAATGGCGCCCGCACCATCCACCACATAGGCCTCTTGCAACCCGCGCTGGATCTGCAATTGGCCCTGTGTCAGCACCTGGCGCAGCTGCCCGTCGCTGATGAAAAAATTACGGTTGCGGCTGTTGTCGATATAGCGCGCCAGCGCCACTGCATCCTCCGAGAGGTCACGCTGCTGCTGGTCCTGATAGGCCTCCGCCGCCGCCAGAGAGCTGCCCACAACCTGCCGCACCCGATCAGAGAACCAGCCTTCAAGGCCAACATTAACCGTCAGCCCGGCAAAAAGCGCCACAATCACGGTGGGCGTCAGCGCCAGAAAGGCGAAGGCCCCGATCAGACGCAGATGCAATCTGGAGCCTGCGGATTTGGCCCGGCGCGCGGCGATCAGGCGTCCCACCTGCGTCAGCACCAAGGCTGCGACTGCCAGCACATAGATCAGATCGGCAAGCAGGATCAGCCGCAGCGACAGCGACGCCACCCCTTGCGAAAACGGGCCGATGATCAAAAATGTCGAAAGCGCCAGCACCGGCCCCAGAACAACCAGCCCGAGCGCGCCAACATTGCGCGCCCTGCGTGTTCTGCGCCACCGGTCAAGGGCCGCAAATGGCCCATATGCCGAGCGAAGATGTGACCTCTGCGCCACGTACTGCCCTCATCCTGATGTGCGACCCTTCTGGTCGACCGCCATATGTCGTGATCATCACCAGCCTGAACGCCGATCCGCCACGGTTCTGTGGCGATATTACATCAGTTTGCGGCGGCGTGTCACCTCAATATCAAGATCTGTAATCTTCTTGCGCAGCGTATTGCGGTTAATGCCAAGTAAATCCGCACATTTTGCCTGATTTCCGCCGGTCATTGCGAGCGATATTTCAATCAACGGGGTCTCAACCTCGCGCATCAGACGGGCATATAGCCCCGGCGGCGGCAGCATATCGCCGTGCAGATCGAAATACCGCTGCAAATGGCGCGCCACTGATTCCGACAGTTTTTCATTGCTGAGTGCGCCGCCTGTCGCCGCCATCGGTTCGCCGCCCGATTGTGCGCCCAGCGCGGCGTTGACTTCGTCGAGGCTGATCTCCTCACTGCGGGCCGTCAACGCCAGACGACGCACCACGTTTTCCAGCTGGCGCACATTGCCCGGCCAAGGAAACTGCCGCAACGGCTCACGGGCCGCCTCGCTCAGCCGACGGTGCGGCGCGCCCTCGTTCTCAGCACGCGTCAGGAAATGCGCGCAGAGCAGGGAGATATCGTCCACGCGGGCACGTAACGCAGGCACCGGCAGCTCGGTGCCGCTGATCCGGTAGTAGAGATCCTGTCGCAGCGTGCCAGCCTCCATCGCCGCAGTGAGATTCTGCTGACTGGTGGCGATAAATCGGGGCTGATGATCCCCCGGCGCATCCATCATCCGCACCACGCGGGCCTGCGCCTCCTCCGCCAGATCCGCCAGCTCATCCAGCAACAGCGTTCCGCCACGGACCTCGGCCAGCAGCTGCGCCGGACCGTCAAGTGACGCCAGATCAGCCGCCTCCGCCCGGACAAACGGTAGCGTGCGGCGGTCCGACAGGTCATGCATAGACCGGGCAATCAGGGATTTTCCGGTGCCGCTTTCACCGGTGATCAGCAGGGGGATATCGGTGTTCATCACCCGCGCGATCAGCCGGTAGAGCGTTTGCATCACCTCGGTGCGCCCGACCAGCGGCAGATCCTCATGGCTCTCGTTCGCGGTCTCCGCCCCATCCGGCGTGGCGCCAGTCTGGGTAGCTGCGCGCAACGCCCCCTGCCCGCTCCGCCTTTCGGTCAGAGCCTTCGCCGTCCGCTTCATCAGCTCCGGCAGATCAAACGGTTTGGGCAGGTAGTCATAGGCTTCCGCCTCCGCCGCCTTGATCGCGGTCATGATGGTGTTCTGCGCCGAAATCACGATCACCGGCAGCCCGGGACGGTCATCAGCAATCTTCGGCAGCATTTCCAGCCCGTTGCCATCCGGCATCATCACATCGGAGATCACGACATCGCCTTTGCCCTCCCCCACCCAACGCATCAGCGTGGTCAGGGAGGAGGTCGCATGGACCTTACACCCGGCACGCGTCAGAGCCTGGGTCAAGACCGTGCGAATTGTGCGATCGTCATCTGCGACCAGAACGGTGCCGTCCATGATGTGCTACTCCTGCCGTGGGGCGTTTGGGATGGGTACGGGACGCGGTGCGGTCGGCACGCGCGACAGTGACAATCGAAAAACCGTCCGGCCGGGTTCGGAATTGACCGAGATCCAGCCTTGATGATCGGCGATGATTTTGCTGACCAGCGCCAACCCCAGTCCGGTGCCATTCTCCCGACCAGAGACAAAGGGATCAAAGATATCGTCGCGAATTGCCTCAGGCAGGCCGGGGCCATCATCCGAAATCTCAATTTGCAGCGGCAACAGCTTGCCGGACCCGTCACTGCGGCGCAGCCGGAAGGAATGTTCATAGAACGTCCGGATCCGAATGGTGCCACCCCCCGGATCCGCGGCCTCAGCTGCGTTCTTCAGAAGATTCAGCACCACCTGCAACAGCTGATCCCCATCTCCCCAGGCCATCGGGAGGGAGGGATCATAATCCTCGATAATTGTCATCTGCGCGCCAAAACCCAAAAGCGCCGAACGGCGGGCGCGGTCCAGCACATCGTGAAGATTGACCTCCTGAAAGGCCGGGACAGAGAGATTGCCGAATTGCTCCACCTGCTCCAACAGCTTCACAATACGTCGGCTTTCGCTGACGATCAGGTCGGTCAACTCCAGATCATCGCCCGACAGCCCCATCGACAACAGCTGCGCAGCCCCGGTGATCCCAGCCAGCGGGTTCTTGATCTCATGGGCCAGCATCTCCGCCATGCCAATCGCAGATTGCGCGGCAGATTTGGCGGAGTGGTTCTGCGTCAGCCGCCCGGCCAGCTCGCGCGGGGAGAGCAGGATCAGCATCCGCCCCTCAACGCCCTGCACCCGCGCCACCTGTACATTGCATTGTAGCGGCGCACGCCCCGGCGCACCAACATCAATGTCATTGACAAACAGGGGCGTACCATTGTCGCGGGCGCGTGCCACCGCCTCGTCGATGGCGGGAGCAATGATCACATGGTGCCAGATCGCCTTCCCCAGCAGCGCCTTGCGCGAGGTATTGAGGAACCCTTCACCAGCGGAGTTCACATCTTCGATCCGGGCCTCTGGATCTATCACAAAGGCCGGCACAGGCAACGAGGCCCAAAGCGCACTATCGGCCCCGTTCCATCCTGTAACCCCCGCAGGGGCCTCCCCCACGTGCCCGGTCATGCTGCCTGCCCTCCCGCCAGGTCGGGGCTGCGATCCGGACCAGCGCCACTGGTCAGCGCATCAGGCAATAGCTTCAGCACCGCCTTAGGGTCTTTGGCCGTGAGCACCTCGCGGCGCAGCGGCGCCGGTGTAGCAGCCTCATCCATATACCAACCCAGATGCTTGCGCGCGACCCGCAGGCCCAGGTCAGTGCCATAGAACGCGATCATCGCCTCATAGTGGGCGCAGACCATCTGAACCAGTTCTGCACCGGTGGGAACATCGGGGACGGCGCTGCCCCAGATGTCATGGGCCACCTCAGCCAGCAGCCAGGGTTTACCCTGCACCCCGCGCCCGATCATCACACCATCCGCGCCAGACTGGGCCAGCGCGCGACGTGCGCTCGCCGTATCGACAATATCGCCATTGGCCAGCAGCGGCACGGTCAGCGCGGTTTTTACGGCAGAGATCGCCTTCCAATCCGCGCTCCCCTTGTAGAACTGACAGCGGGTGCGGCCATGAATGGTGACCATCTGCACGCCCGCATCCTGCGCGCGGCGGGCCACGTCAGCGGCATTGAGGCTATTGTCGTCCCAGCCAAGCCGCGTCTTCAGCGTGACCGGCACCGAAACCGCAGCCACCACCGCCTCAATCAGCGACAGCGCGTGGTCCGGTGTCTTCAGCAGCGCCGAGCCTGAATAGCCATTGGTCACCTTCTTGGCCGGGCAGCCCATATTTATATCAATGACCTTGGCACCCCGGCTCTCCACCTGGCGCGCGGCCTCTGCCATCCAGTAGGCATCGCGCCCGGCAATCTGCACGGCGGTATTCTCGACATCGGCGCTCAGCTCGGCGCGTTCGCGCACACCGGGCTTGGCTTGGACCATCTCCTGACTGGCGACCATCTCGCTTACCATCAGCCCAACACCAAAGCTGCGCACCAGATCGCGAAAGGGACGATCCGTGATTCCGGCCATCGGCGCCAGCGCGATGGGAGGTGTCAGAGAAGTGGAACCGAGAGTGAAGGACAACTGCCTAATCCTTGTGCATATGAAGCGTTTCTAACCGAAGCAGCCTCTATGCGACAATGAAACCCCCGGCGGCAAGGCTGCATCTTTTGGCATATGCCTAATTTTTGAGCATATTACGCGGGGTGACCTGCTGCCATTGCCTCCCCTTGCATCACCTCCTAAACAATTGCGACCCAACAATGAGGCGCCTGATGCCGTCCGATCTCTTCCCCTCCCCGTCTGCAACCGTCGGCGCAGACACACCCGAGGCGACCCGTGCCCCGGAACACCAAACCGC
Source organism: Phaeobacter sp. LSS9 (assembly GCF_003443595.1). Lineage (NCBI taxonomy): Bacteria > Pseudomonadati > Pseudomonadota > Alphaproteobacteria > Rhodobacterales > Roseobacteraceae > Phaeobacter > Phaeobacter sp. LSS9. The sequence goes on along the minus strand of NZ_CP031956.1, from coordinate 681,648 downwards.
CGCACTGATTGTCGCCGCAGGCAAGGGGCTGCGCGCGGGCGGTGGTCTGGCCAAACAGTGGCGCCCCCTGGCGGGACGTCGGGTGATCGACTGGACGCTTGATGCCTTCCTCACTGCAGGCGTAGACCGCATCGCACTGGTCCTCAATGCCGAGGATCACGACCACTGGCAGGAGTTTTCTACCCAGGGCGGCATCTTGCTGACCACCGGTGGATCCACACGGGCCCAATCGGTGGCTAACGGCCTTGCACTGCTGAGTGATCACAACATCGACAGGGTGCTGATCCATGACGCCGCCCGTCCATGTGTGTCTGGACGCATGATCCGGGGAGTAATGACCGCGCTCGACACCCATCTGGCCGCTGCCCCTGCGCTGGCCGTGACGGATGCGCTTTGGCGCGGGGTCGATGGCTATGTCACCGGCACTGAAGACCGCAATGGGCTGTTTGCAGCGCAGACCCCGCAAGGCTTCCACCTGCCCCAGATCCGCGCTGCCCATCAGCAACTTGCGGCAAATGGCGATGACGCCGCCGATGATGTGGAGGTCGCCCGCGCGGCAGGGATTGACGTTGCCATCATTCCGGGCGACCCAGACAACATCAAAATCACCCGCCCGGAAGATTTCGACCGGGCTGCGCGCAATTTAGGGGGCGACATGGATGTAAGGCTTGGCAATGGCTATGATGTTCACCGGTTTGGACCGGGGGATGAGGTCGTGCTCTGCGGGGTGCCGGTGGCCCATGATCGCGGCCTTCAGGGGCATTCGGACGCCGATGTCGGGCTACATGCCATTACCGATGCCCTCTACGGCGCGCTGGCAGAGGGCGACATAGGTCGCCATTTCCCGCCGTCTGATCCGCAATGGAAAGGCGCGGCCAGCGATATCTTCCTGCGCCATGCCGCCGAGCTGACGCGTTCCAAAGGCTACCAGATCTCCAATGTGGATTGCACACTGGTCTGTGAATTCCCAAAGATCACCCCCCACGCCCCCGCCATGCGCGCTGCCGTGGCGGAGATCCTGTCGATTGATCTCTCACGCGTCTCGATCAAGGCGACCACCTCCGAACGGCTTGGGTTCACCGGGCGGGGCGAAGGCATCGCCGCCATCGCCACAGCCTGCGTGGTGAAACCATGAAACGGTCGCGCCTCGCCTTTCTGATCGGCACCGTCGGCGGTGTTGGCTATCTGCGCCCCGCCCCCGGTACATGGGGCTCGCTGGCAGCCCTCCCTCTGGCGTTTGTCCTGCACCAGCTGGGTGGGTTTCTCCTGCTGGCGCTTGCGACCGTGATTTGCATGGTGGTCGGCGTCTGGGCCGCAGAGGCCATGACCCGCAACCGCGAGAACATGGACCCCTCCGAATTTGTTCTGGATGAGGTCGCAGGCCAGTTCGTCGCCCTTTGGGCAATCTCTTACCCCGCATGGGCGCATGACATCGCAATCACCGCGCTCTGGCCGGGCTGGATCGCCGCCTTTGTGCTGTTTCGGCTGTTCGACATCTGGAAACCCGGCCCCGTCGGCTGGGCCGACCGCCAGAAGGGCGCCACAGGCGTAATGATGGACGACATCATCGCCGGTATTCTTGCTGCGATTGGCGTCGCCGCCCTTGCTGGATTCTCACATGGGGTGCTTGGCCTCTAATCTGAGGAGAGGGTGATATGGACACGACAGACATTATCCGTGAGGCCCGTGCCAAAGGCCTCACCCTTGCCACCGCAGAAAGCTGCACCGCCGGCATGATTACGGCGGCCCTCACCGATGTGCCCGGATCCTCCGCGGTCGTGGATCGGGGCTATGTCACCTATTCCAACCGCGCCAAGCAGGAGATGCTGGGTGTTGAGCAGGCAACCCTAGAAGCCGTCGGCGCCGTCAGCGAGGAGGTGGCCACCGAGATGGCCGAGGGTGCACAGAGCCGCGCCGATGTGGACATCGCCGTAGCGGTCACCGGTATTGCTGGTCCCGGCGGCTCGGAGCACAAACCTGAGGGGCGGGTTTGCTTCGCGCTGGCACGGCGCAACCAACCCACGCACGTCGAAACAGTTGATTTCGGCCCACTTGGCCGCGACGGCGTCCGCACAGCGACACGCGACCATGCGCTGACCCTGATCTGGCAATCGCTCAGCCCCAACCCGCTGGACTGACGCAAACCACAGCCCATCTGCCGCTATTTCATAGAGTGGGCGGGAATTGAGCAACACGCCCGCAGGGTCGCTCATTTTTTCAGCACTTTGACAAAAGCCCGGTTTTCTGGCGCCAATATGAAACCTGCCGCTTTTTTCAACGCCCCAGTTCCGCTTTGTCAGGCTTCAGATCAAGAAACAGCCTGCAGATGCGGAAGGAACGGCGATGAACGCAGCCGATACAGCTTGGATTATTGTGGCCACGGCCCTCGTCCTATTCATGACATTGCCGGGGCTTGCCCTGTTTTACGGCGGCCTTGTCCGTGCCCGAAATGTGCTCAGCGTGTTTATGCAATGTTATGCCATTGCCTGTTTGATGAGCGTTCTGTGGCTCGCCTTTGGCTATTCCATTGCCTTTGGTGGCGGCACCTCTGGCCTCTGGGGCGGGCTGGACAAGATGTTCCTGTCCGGCGTCACCGCAGACAGCCTCTCTGGCACCCTCCCGGAGGTGCTGTTCTTTGCCTTCCAGATGACCTTCGCGATCATCACGCCTGCCCTGATTGTCGGCGCCTATGTTGAGCGCGTGGGCTTTGGCTTTGTGCTGGTGTTCTCCGGTCTCTGGATGCTCCTGTGCTACGCGCCCGTCGTGCATTGGATCTGGGGCGGCGGCATGCTGGCCGATGGCGGCATCTTTGGCGAGATCGGCGTGCGCGACTTTGCCGGTGGCATCGTCGTGCATGAAACTGCAGGTCTGGCGGCGCTGATCATCGCGGTGTTCCTTGGCCCGCGCAAAAACCGCACCACTCCGCCGCATAACCCCGGCTATGTCTTCATCGGCGCGGCCATGCTCTGGGTTGGGTGGTTCGGTTTCAACGGTGGTTCGCAGCTGGCCGCAGACGGTGGCGCGGCGATGGCCCTCACCGTCACCCATATCTCCGCCGCCACAGCCTCGCTGACCTGGGCGCTGTGGGAGAAGATCAAATACGGTAAGGCGTCCATGGTGGGCCTTGTCACCGGCACCATTGCGGGCCTTGCCTCTATCACGCCCGCCTCCGGCTTTGTCGGCCCGGTTGAGGCGCTGGTGATCGGTGCTGTCGCAGGTATCCTCTGCCAGGAGGCCGTGAACCTCGTCAGAAACCTGTTGAAGATCGACGACACGCTGGATGTCTTTGCGGTGCATGGTGTCGGCGGCATCTTCGGCACCATCATGATCGCGGTCTTTGGTGCGGGCAGCTGGCTGGCGCAGCTGGGTGGTCTGGCGGTTGTCGGGATCTTCACCGCCGTCGTGACCGTCGTTCTGGTCAAGGTTACCGCCGCGATCACACCGCTGCGCGTCGACCTGGAGACGGAGACCAACGGTCTGGATATCACCGTTCACGGTGAACGCGCCTACGACATGACCAGCTGACGCCAATCAGCCAATATCACAAACGACAACGGGCCTGCATCGCGGGCCCGTTTTATTCAACGGCTTAGCTGTGGTTGCGGATCAGCCATAGAGCTCCGCCGCGCGACGTTCAAAGGCACGCACGATCCGCTGCATCGCCTCATTGAAGACCACACCGATGATGCCCTGCAGCACGGCGTTCTTGAATTCAAAATCAACATAGAACGACACATCACAGCCACCATCCGCGCGATCCGCAAAGGCCCAATTGGATTTCATGTAACGAAACGGCCCGTCCAGATATTCCGTGTCGATTTTCTTCTCCTCTGCGAACAGCGTGACCCGGCTGCCAAAGCGTTCGCGAAACACCTTGAAGGAGATCACCAAGTCCGCCTCCATCACCTCAGCGTCCCCCAAGGGCGTACGGCTGCGGATACGGGCAGCGGAACACCAGGGCAGAAACTTGGGGTAATCCCCGACATCAGCCACCAGATCATACATCTGCTGCGCCGTGTAAGGCATTGGCCGGGTTTCTGAATGGGTAGGCATAAGAGGCGCATTTCCTGCTATGATCGTCCCGCGTCATGTCATATGAACGCGCGGGAAATTCAAGGGGGCACCCATGACACAGCGGCCATATGTCATCGATGTGATGATCTCAGCCAAGGCCATTGCGGCCCGGATCGAAGAGCTTTGCGCCGAGATCCAGACGGAATTTGAAGGCACCGACAAACTGGTGGTGGTGGGGCTCTTGCGCGGCAGCTTCGTCTTTATCGCCGATCTGGTGCGGGAACTGGATCTGCCGATCGAAGTCGATTTTCTTGAGGCATCTTCTTACGGTGACGCCATGGAAAGCAGTCGGGAAGTTCGTATTCTCAAAGACTTACGTGGCGCAATTGAAGGGCGAGATGTGCTGGTTGTTGAGGATATCGTCGACACCGGGCATACGCTGAACCACGTGACGCATCTGTTGCGCAGCCGCCAGCCAGCCCGGTTGAAATCCATCGCGCTGCTGGACAAACCCTCCCGCCGTGAGGTGGATTTCCGCTCTGATTGGATCGGTTTTGAGATCCCGGACGAATTTGTCGTCGGCTATGGAATCGATTACGCGCAGCGCAACCGGAACCTGCCCTTTATCGGCAAGGTCCGCTTTACCGAAGAGGGCTGAACCCGCGCCCGGTCCCTCCCGGTCGCCAATATCCGCCGAACAATCCGACGTGGGGCGCAAACATCCGCGCCCTGCGCCCTGCGGGTTTTAAAACCGGCACCAGCCCGCCGATGACCCGCTGTTGCGTCAGCGTCTTTCGGCACAGTCCATTTGCCAAATCCCCCGATCCCCGCCAAGCCTCATCCAAGTGTTGAGATCATGAAGGAGATCGCCAATGAGACTGGCCTATATCGCTGCAGCCTCGCTCGCCCTGTCCCCTATCGCAGGCGCCGCCGCGCCCCCGAAATGGGCCCCCGGCCACAAAAGCACTGTCGCGCACCATTCCCCCGGTCAGATCAAGAAACAGCACAAACCGCGCCACAAGGGTTTTCAGCAGCTGAGCGGTGACTGGGACTATATTGACGATCATGCCCGTTGGGGGCTGGCGCCGCCTGCTCCGGGTCACCGCTATATCCGCAAGGATGACCGGATTTACGAAGTGGTGCGGGACACGCTGGCGATTGTGGGCGCGGTCGCTCTGGTTGATGCGCTGATCGATTGATCGCCGTTTCCCGACATCAACATGCGCAGATAAGATACGGTAAAATAAAGATTATCTCAGCATGTTATCGATGGCAGCCGTAAAAATGGACACGCCAACCGGGATCGCATCATCGGGGAAATCATAGTCAGGATTATGAAGCTGCGGCTGCATTTCACCTGAGCCAAGCCAGACCATCGCGGCCCGTGCGCTCTTCCCAAACTGGCCAAAATCCTCGGACCAGCGCTGCGGTTGATCACGCATTTCAACCGGGTGCCCTGCGGCGCGGCAGGCCGTCTGCAGGATCGCAACAGCCTCAGCATCATTGGTGCAGGCCTCAAACACATCGTCAAAGCTGATCTCAACGCCCAGGCCACACTCCGTGCAGATCTGACGTGTCAGATCCTCGGCCTCAGCGATCAACGCCTCCATCCGCGCATCATTGACCGTGCGCAAGGTCGCCCAGACCTCGCCCTCACCTGGCGCGATACCAAAGGTTGCCTCGCCAAGGCGCGCATGGGTGAGCGTGACCAGCGCATAGTCAGCGCCGAGATCGGCCCCGCCGCCAAGCGCCACCAGCCCCGACAGCAGCTGCGCCATAGCGCCCGCCGGTGAAATCCCGTCCTGCGGGGCCGCCGCATGGGAGGTCTTGCCCGTTAGTCGGATGCGCATCCCGCGGGACGCACAATTGGCCGGACCGCTGCACAGGGCAAGCTGCCCAACCGGTAGCCCCGGCAAATTGTGAAGGGAAAACACATAGTCTGGCGCAAGTTCGCCAAAGGCCGCATCGGCAATGACCGCAGGCGCGCCCTTGCCGGTTTCTTCGGCCGGCTGAAACATCAGCACGACACGGCCCCGCGCAGGGCGCCGTGCGGCCAGATCCCGCGCCAGCGCAGCCACCATGGTCATATGCCCGTCATGCCCACAGAGATGGCCCCGCCCTGCATGGGTAGAGCGATAGGGTTGGGCAGAAATCTCTTCAATCGGCAGCCCGTCCAGCTCACAACGGATCATCACGGTCGGCCCATCCGCCGCGCCGTCATAGACTGCCGCAACACCGTGCCCACCTAGGCCCGTCAGCCGCTGGTCAGGATCATACCCGCGCAGATAGTCGGTGATGAAGGCCGCAGTCTTTTCCTCGGCGCCCGACACTTCCGGGATCCGGTGCAACGCGTGGCGCAGCTCTGTCAGCTGCGCCAGACGGTCCGGCGTCATGCCAGGCCAAGCTTCTTGTTGCGGGCGGCGCGCAACTGGGCGAAATCATCCCCCGCATGGTAGGACGACCGGGTCAGCGGCGTTGCCGAAACCATCAGGAAGCCCTTGCCATAGGCGGCTTTCTCATAGCTTTCAAACTCTTCCGGCGTCACGAACCGATCGACCGCATGGTGTTTCGGCGTTGGTTGCAGATACTGGCCAATGGTCAGGAAATCGATGTCAGCGGCGCGCATGTCGTCCATCACCTGCTTTACCTCCTGCGCATTCTCGCCAAGGCCGACCATGATGCCGGATTTGGTAAAGATCGCCGGATCCATCTCTTTCACCCGCTGCAGCAGCCGCAGGGAGTGGAAATACCGCGCGCCGGGCCGCACACCGGGATAGAGGCCGGGCACAGTTTCCAGATTGTGGTTGAAGACATCGGGCCGCGCTTCCACCACGGTTTCCAGCACTTCAGGTGCGCATTTCAGAAAATCCGGCGTCAGGATCTCAATCGTGGTTTTCGGGCTGCGGTGACGCACCGCGCGGATGGTCTGGGCAAAATGCTCCGCGCCGCCATCTTCCAGATCGTCGCGATCCACAGAGGTGATCACCACGTGATTCAGCCCCAGCTTCTGCACCGCATGGGCCACCCGCCCCGGTTCAAACGCATCCAGCGTATCCGGACGACCAGTGGCAATGTTGCAGAAGGTACAACCCCGGGTACAGATTTCGCCCATGATCATCATGGTGGCGTGACCCTGGCTCCAGCATTCGCCCACATTCGGGCAGCCGGCCTCTTCACAGACCGTGACGAGGTTATTCTCACGCATGATCTTATGCGTTTCCGCGTAGCCCTTGCCCCCTGGCGCCTTGACCCGGATCCAGCTTGGCTTTTTCGGCTGAGCATTGTCAGGGCGATGGGCCTTTTCCGGGTGGCGTTGCTCGGGGATTTTCAGATCTCGCACGTCGATGTTCCCTTGCGGCAATGGTCTTTTGGTCTTCGTAACATAGTTGCAATCGCTTGGCACGACCAGTTCTCGGCCCGGACCACATTCCCGCGCGACGCAACACAGCTGTGCAATACACTGTTTATATTAATATTTTGATGCAGATTGCGGAGAGTGCAACCCCGCCACCCGGTTTTGAACAACCGGGCAATCTGCCCGCTGGTCCCGGCTGCCGAGTCGCTGCGGACAGGTCGCATCACTCCCGCGAAACGGCGCGAATTGGCAACCCTCCCAGCCCGATCCGCATCCCGTCATCCGCTGCGGCATTGCGCCCGCGAAAACCCCATTGCAGGTGATTTAGAACTATTATAAATCTCCGCGCGACGACGAATTGACCCTTAAGGAGCCGATGATGAAAGCTGGCGTAAAACTGCCCGACGTGACCTTCCGCACCCGTGTTCGCGACGAATCCGTGGGCGGCCCCAACCCGTTCCGCTGGGAAGACAAAACCACCGCCGACTATTTTGCCGGCAAGCGCGTTGTGCTGTTCTCCCTGCCCGGCGCCTTCACCCCCACCTGTTCGACCTATCAGCTGCCCGGTTTTGAAAAAGGCTTTGCCGATTTTCAGGCCGAAGGCATTGACGCGATCTACTGCATGTCGGTGAACGACAGCTTTGTGATGAACAAATGGGCCGAATCCCAGAACCTGAAAAACGTCGACGTGATCCCCGATGGGTCCGGTGAATTCACCCGCCGCATCGGCATGCTGGTGGCCAAGGACAACCTGGGCTTTGGCAACCGCTCTTGGCGCTATGCGGCCATCGTTGACAACGGTGTGGTCGAAGCATGGTTCGAAGAGCCCGGCCTGTGCGACAACCATGGAGAAGACCCATATGGCGTGTCCTCGCCGGAAACCGTTCTGGAGCACCTGAAGACCGCCAAGGCCGAGGTCGCCGCCTGATCCGCAGGATCACAGAGACCGGCCGATCCGCTGGATCCCGGTATCAGATAGATTGACGAAGAAGACCAACCCGGTGCCCGATGGCGCCGGGTTTTTTCATTGCAGTCACAATGAGTTCAGCCAATCAACTCATCCTGCGCCTGCTGTGCATCATAATGTAGTTTCAACTGCTGCAGAGCGATGCGCAGCACCACCTTGCCGGAGCGGGCAGACCAGCCCAGCTGGCGCTCAGCGGCTTCCAGGCCTTCCAGATGGCAACAACAGCGCATCACGATATCACTCAGCCCTTCGCCAAGCGCATTCAGCGCGGCGGCAGCCCGCTTTTTGGCCGCCGATGCGGCCTGTCCAGGTCGTCGGCGCCGGGGCATCGTGGGACCGCAATCGCCCTCGCGGACCTGGGCCGAGGTCTGCGCCAGATGCTCCGCCACCTGCGCCAGTTCGAAATCCTCGCGCAGGCGCTCGCCCGCGCGCACCAGATCTGTTGTCAGAAACGGTGTGCCATCGCGATCCGTCAGCCGCGCCAGCATATGCAGCGGCGTCTCTCCCAGCCCGTAGCGGGCCCGCCGGGGCCGCCGCCGGTTGCGATTGGTTTTGCGCGTCGCCAGGCTGGCGCTTTCCAGCCGTGATCGGGCACGGTTTTCCCGGCTGGCCACAAACTGGCTGAGCGCGCTGCGCCCCTCCGGCGTGATGTGATAGCGGCTGAGCCGCCCCGGTGCCGGACAGGCGATCCAGTCGCGCAGCGCCAGCGCCTCCGCCAGAGTGCGGTCCACGACGACCTTCTTGTCACCGGCCGCCGCCTCGCGCACCACCACCGCCTTCTCCAGCCCGTCCGCCACGGCAAGAACCGCGCCCTGCGGGTTGAGGCAGGTCAGAACCTCGACCGCCTCGCTCTCAAAGGCCTCGGCGCAGGTCGGCACGGTCCCCAGCGCCAGCGCACGGGCTGACATCGGTCGCGGGCCGGGCATGTCTTCGGCATAGTGACAGGCCGCAAGCGACGCCAGGGCCGCATCAACCAGCGGATCATCACGACGGGTTTCAACCCGTCGGACCTGTCGCAGCACAGTAGACGGGTGGCAGCCCGCCTGCTTTGCAAGATTGCGGATCGATCGGCCCGCTTCGGTATGTTCAAGATATCGGCACGCCTCCTCAGGCACCCATTCCGGCAGGCCGGACACAGCCATAGTTTGCATTTTATCACCCCACATGTGATCATTCGAAACTATCCTCCCACGGGCCGCCTACGTGTTATCCACAGACACCACTCACCGTACTGGCCTGATTTTTCTGAATAGTCTCAGTCAGAACATCATTGGTTTCAAATTTTCATCAATCAATATCGAATAGACCGTTCGCCGAACCGCCCCCTTCGGCAACACCCGCATCAGTTGTGTTAAACAGCGCTATCAACAGAGCTGGAAAGGACATGACGATGCAGGATATCTTTGGTCATCTGGCCGCTTTGCGCCGCCCTCGGCTGTTGGTGCGGACAGCGAGGATCGGGGCACGCGACTATAGCCGACGGCGTGATCTGAGACGGGTGCTTGGGTATGGCACATTGCCCAAACCCGCAGCAGCAGTGATGCGACTTTTGGATCTGGAGCGCGATCACAACCGCAGGCGTGAAGCGGGAGATGCCGGGTATTCGCTGACCCGCCACGTTGACGTGTTGATCGCCCTCATGGGCGAAGCGGACGGGCTGCGCCGCCCCGGTCTGAACCTCGCCTGACCGACGCGCGATGAAAACGCAAAACGGCGGCCCAATGGGACCGCCGTCTGCCAACCGGGCTATGCCGACCGGTCTCTACGCAGAACAGAACCGCCGCTTTTACATGAAGGCGTCAGGCATGGAGGCTTTTTTCTCCGCGACATAAGCTTCCAGCTTCCCCAGGATCTCAGGATCCAGCGGCGGCGCCTCATAGGCGTTCAGCAGGGTTTCGACCCGGTTGCTGGCCAAAGCAACAGTGTCGCGCGCGCCTTCCTCTTCCCAGGTCTCAAACGGCTTGTAGTCCAGGAGATCGGATTTCCAGAACGCGGTTTTGAAGTTGGCCTGCGTGTGTTCGCAGCCCAGATAGTGACCACCCGGACCAACTTCGCGGATCGCGCCCATGGCCAGCGTGTCGTCGTCAACCACAACACCTTTGGCCAGACCATGCAGCGCGCCCAGTTGATCGGCGTCCATGACGAATTTCTCAAAATCCGCGACCAGACCACCCTCAAGCCAGCCGCAGGAGTGCAGCTGGAAGTTCACGCCCGCCAGCAGACCCATATTGAGCGAGTTCGCCGTTTCATAAGCCGCCTGCGCGTCCGGCAGCTTGGAGCCGCAGAAGGAGCCGGCGGACCGGAACGGCAGGCCCAGACGGCGGGCCAGCTGGCCTGCACCATAGGTGATCTGGGAGGCTTCGGGTGTGCCAAAGGTGGGCGCACCGGAATTCATGTCGATCGAGGTCACCATGGCACCAAAGATCACCGGCGCACCGGGGCGGATCAACTGACTGTAGGCGACACCGGCCAGAACTTCGGCCAGAACCTGAACCAATGTCCCGGCAACCGACACCGGCGCCATCGCGCCACCAACGATGAACGGCGAGATGATGCAGGCCTGATTATGTGCGGCATAGACCTCCAGCGCGCCCATCATCACATCGTCAAATGTCATCGGCGAGTTGATGTTGATCAGCGAGGTCATCACGGTGTTGTCGCGCACAAAATCCTTACCGAACAGGATTTCGCACATTTCGATGGAATCCTGCGCCCGGCTGGGTTCCGTCACCGACCCCATGAAGGGTTTGTCGCTCAGCGTCATATGCGCCATCAGCATGTCGAGGTGGCGCTTGTTCACCGGCACATCGGTCGGCTCGCAAACGGTGCCGCCGGAATGGTGCAACCATTTCGACATATAGCCCAGCTTCACGAACTTCTGAAAATCATCCAGCGTCGCATAGCGGCGGCCGCCCTTGGCATCGCGCACAAACGGCGGGCCGTAGACCGGTGCCAGCACCATGTTCTTGCCACCAACAACCACGGATTTCTCCGGGTTGCGCGCATGCTGGGTGAATTCGGACGGGGCGGTTTTGCACAGCTCACGCGCCAGACCGCGCGGGATGCGAACACGTTCCCCATCAATGGTAGCGCCAGCTTCACGCCAGCGCTCCAGCGCGGCGGGGTTGTTCACGAAATTGACGCCCACCTCTTCGAGGATGGTCTCGGCGTTGGCTTCGATGGCCTGCAGCGCCTCTTCGCCCAGCACCTCAAAGTTCGGGATATTCCGCTCAATGTATTTTGCGGTGTCGATCTTGACGCCGGTACGTTCTGCGCGACGGGCGGCACCACCGCCTCCACGTGCGCGGCGGCGCGGTGCTGCTGGAGCTGCTTCTGTCATGGTTTTTCCTCACCACAGGCATTTCGTTGCGACTGTGATTATATCGCTCAGACAAAAGGCCGCCGCAGGATTACGGCCATTGAAGTTGAAAAGCGACATTCCCGACAGGTTTCTCGCGAAAACGACCGGGATTTTCGCCTTGCCACCGGCGCAGCGACCGCACCCGCCGGATAGCGCAAACGCGCTCCGAGGCGCGAAAATCCCTTGCGAAACCTGCGCCACTGCCCTATGGCGCGTGCATGACAGAGACATCCCACGACAGCCTTCTCATCATCGACTTTGGCAGCCAGGTGACGCAGCTGATCGCGCGCCGCCTCCGCGAGCTGAATGTCTATTGCGAAATCCATCCCTACCAGAATGTCACTATGGACTTTGTGCGCAAAATGGCGCCCAAGGCGGTGATTTTCTCCGGTGGCCCCGACAGCGTGACCCGCGACGGCAGCCCCCGCGCCCCGCAGGAGATCTTTGATCTTGGGGTGCCGATCCTGGGCATTTGCTACGGCCAGCAGGTGATGGTGCACCAGTTGGGCGGCAAGGTGCTGTCCGGCCATGGCACCGCCGAATTTGGTCGCGCCTATGTGACCCCAACAGTCAGCAGCCTGCCCCTGCTGGATGGCTGGTTTGCCGACGACAGCGACCGCGAACAGGTCTGGATGAGCCACGGTGACCACGTCAGTGAGATTGCACCGGGGTTTGAGGTCTACGGCACCTCCCCCAATGCCCCCTTCGCGATCACCGCAGATGTCAGCCGCAATTTCTACGCGGTCCAATTCCACCCGGAGGTGCACCACACCCCGAATGGTGCCAAGCTCTATGAGAACTTCGTCAAAATCGCAGGCTTCACCGGTGACTGGACCATGGGTGCCTACCGTGAACAGGCGATCCAGGCGATCCGCGATCAGGTGGGCGACAAGAAGGTCATCTGCGGCCTGTCCGGCGGCGTCGACAGCTCGGTGGCTGCGATCCTCATCCATGAGGCAATCGGCGATCAGCTGACCTGCGTGTTTGTGGACCATGGCCTGCTGCGCAAAAATGAGGCTGAAGAGGTCGTCACGATGTTCCGTGACAACTACAATATCCAGCTGATCCACGCGGATGAGCAGGAGTTGTTCCTGGGCGAGTTGGACGGTCAGTCGGATCCCGAAACCAAACGCAAGATCATCGGCAAGCTGTTCATCGACGTGTTCCAGAAACACGCCAACACGATTGAGGGCGCCGAGTTTCTGGCCCAGGGCACGCTCTACCCGGATGTGATTGAATCGGTGTCCTTTTCGGGCGGCCCATCAGTCACCATCAAGAGCCACCACAATGTCGGTGGCCTACCGGAGAAGATGGGCCTCAAACTGGTGGAGCCGCTGCGAGAGCTGTTCAAGGACGAGGTCCGCGCCCTGGGCCGCGAACTGGGCCTGCCACGGAGTTTCATCGGTCGCCACCCCTTCCCCGGACCAGGGCTTGCCATCCGCTGTCCCGGTGAGATCACCCGCGAGAAGCTGGAGATCCTGCGCGAAGCGGATGCGATCTATATCGACCAGATCCGTAAGCACGGTCTCTATGATGAGATCTGGCAGGCCTTTGTTGCAATCCTGCCGGTCCGCACCGTGGGTGTCATGGGCGACGGGCGCACCTATGATTACGCCTGCGCCCTGCGCGCGGTGACCTCTGTTGATGGCATGACGGCGGATTACTATCCATTCAGCCACGACTTCCTCGGTGAAACCGCGACGCGGATCATCAACGAGGTGAAGGGCATCAACCGCTGCACCTATGACATCACCTCGAAACCGCCCGGCACCATCGAGTGGGAATAAACAACACACAAAACCCCGGCCCAGCGGCCGGGGTTTTTCTTTTCCAGAAAGCACCGATTTAACTGTATTTTTGCTCATGTTTTAACGATTTGAACAACTCTCTTTGCGAGGTTTCAATAGATTCCAATTGGAGCATCTTCAGAATGATCATCTGCCATCCGCTCAAGCTTATTTTCATCAAGACAAAGAAAGTTGGCGGAACCTCATTTGAGATCGCACTGTCCAGTTATTGCGACGCAAACAGCATCATCACGCCGATCAGTGCTAAGGATGAGGAGACTCGGAGGGAGTTGAGCTACCCCGGCCCCCAGAACCATAAGGCGCAAATTTGGCCGGATGGAAATGAAGGAAGCGAGGCGTTTTTCAACCACATGACCGCCGGGCAGATCCGCGCCGCCGTTCCGCAGGATATCTGGGAGAGTTACACCAAGATCACAATCTGGCGTGATCCCTATGATGCGATCATCTCGCGCTACTACTGGGAGGGGATGGATAAACGCAATATTACATTCGACCAGTTTGTCGGGCACTTCCGCAGCGTCTTGAGCGAGAACCGTCGCATCGCGCCACTGGAGGGCCCGAATAGCCCCGATATTTTCCTGCGCTACGAACATCTTGAGGAGGATGTCAACGCGTTGGGTATCGACGACCTCTGGGCGCGGTTCTCAAGCCTGAGTGCGAAAGGCGCGCTTCGTCCCAAAAGCGGCGCCGATCCGGCAACCGTCTTTGCCGCACATCCTGATGCCGCTGATCTGATTGAGCGAGAAGCCGCGGATGAGATTGCCCGCTTCGGCTACGCCCGTCCGGTGGCAACGCCAGATCCGGCGGCACTCAAGCGCACGACTGCCTCTTCACCTGGTGCCATGCCCTCAGGCAGCGCCGCCTCCCCTGATCCTCGGCCTGATTTCATCTTCACTCTCTCTGCCGGGCGCACCGGCACGGCTTGGCTCGCGCGTTTTCTCGGCGAGAACATGAATATTCCATCGGTGCATGAACCCCTTGGCCTCGACGACTATGGCACGCGCCTGCCCAGTATCAGCCATATGCGGCACTTCAACACCTACGGCATGAACGGACCTGTCTGCGACTTTTGGGAGGGCAAGCTGGGTGAGCTTCAAGCCCCCTACGCCGAAAGCAATCATACGTTGGGCAAATGCGGGCTCATTGAGGCTCTTGTTGACCACGGTCTTGCACCGCGTACAACCATCATCATCCTGCGCCGCAACCTTGCCAAACAAATCGCGAGTTACATCAATCGCAATGATTTCTTCAATGTTACCATCCCCTGGCAATGGTACCTGCATCCCAACTATCGCAACAATATCCTCGACCCCAGTCAACTGACGCCGATGGGTGAGATTGGAGTTGCGATCTGGTATGCATTGGAAATGGAAACGCGATACGCGTATTACAAACATCTCTACGGCCATCAGCTGCGCTTTGTGGAGACCACACTGGAGGAGGCCAACACAGCTGACGGTGCCGCAAGGCTGATGCAATCACTCGGCTATCCGGGGCGTGCGCTTTTGCCCCCCAAGATGAATGCGTCAAACACGACCAGCTCCACCACAGAGGCGCTTGTGGGCGAGATAGAAACCCTGCTTCAGCGGTTTAGCTTTGATCCGGAGGACGTCGCCAAGGGCTTCATCCAACGCGGGAACCGGCTCGATGTACCGGCCGTGCCGCGCCAAGGTACAACGGCCGGAAAGGTTGCTGCCGAATAGCTGTCACGACATTTCCTGGCATATCAGTATCGCAGCACTGGACCGCGCGGCGAACATAGCTTGACCTAAGTTGAAAACTGCCCCCTTCTGCCCGTTAGAATGGCGCATGAGGGGCAGTAATGGAATTGAACGACCGACCGATTGGGACGGCTGCGATCTGGATGATCGGGGCGATTGTCTCCTTCTCCTCGATGGCGATTGCCGGACGGGAGGCGGGTTTGAGCCTCGACACGTTTGAGATCATGACCTACCGCAGTGCTGTCGGCCTGGTGATTGTCGTCGTGGTTCTGACCGCCACGGGCAACTGGCCACAGGTGCGGCGCGACCGGCTGGGCCTGCACCTCATCCGCAACGCGGCCCATTTCACCGGTCAGAACCTCTGGTTCTTTGCTGTGACCCTGATCCCGCTGGCACAGGTTTTTGCCCTGGAATTCACCTCTCCGCTCTGGGTGTTGATGCTGTCGCCGCTGCTGCTGGGTGAAGCTCTGACAAAACCGCGCGTGCTGGCGGCGGCTCTTGGTTTTATCGGGATCCTGATCGTGGCGCGCCCAAGCCCAGAGACCCTGAACCTTGGCGTGATCGCTGCGGCCAGCTCTGCTGTCTTCTTCGCGCTCACCATCATGTTCACCAAGCGGCTGACCCGGCATGAGCCGATCAGCTCCATCCTGCTGTGGCTCACCCTGATGCAACTGGCCATGGGTCTGGCGATATCTGGCTGGGACGGGGTAATTGCAATCCCAAATGCCGCAACGGCACTTTGGTTGCTGGTAATCGGCTGCGCCGGGTTGACCGCGCATTTTTGCATGACCAAGGCGCTCTCAATTGCTCCGGCCACTGTTGTCGTGCCCATCGACTTCGCTCGCCTGCCCACCATCGCTGTGGCCGGAATGTTGATTTATGGTGAAGCGCTTAACCTGTGGATCCTGCTGGGCGCGGTGGTGATCTTCTGCGCCAACTACATCAATATTCTCGATGCGGCCGGACGCCTGCGTGCGCATTCAGAACACCGCGGATCTGCCTGATTTTCTTGCCGTTGATTGCCTTTGCGTCAACATTGACCGAAAAATTCCCCCTTGCTAGCGTTTTCTAATGTTAAAACCAGACGCTCAAGTCTGGACAGGGAGGAACAATGAAACGCTATCTTGCAACGTCAGCGGCGCTGGCGCTGGCTTCCGGCTCCGCTATGGCCAGCGGTCTTGATCGGACCGGCCAGCCGATTGGCATCATCTTCGAAGAAGGCACCTACGCAGAGTTTTCCGTGGCGACCTCATCCGTAGATCTGTCCGGTAACGACCGTGCCACCACCACCCTCGGCACCGCAGGCAACCCTTTGCAATCTGCGACCGGCGATGTCGGCGACCGCTTCAACATGTTTGGCGCAGGCTACAAGCGGGACATCAACGAGCAGCTGTCCTTCGCAGTGATCTTTGATCAGCCGTGGGGCGTCGACGTGAATTACCCGGTCGGAAGCTCACTCCTGCTGGGCGGCACCACCGCAGTGGCCGATTCCAACGCAATCACTGCACTTGTACGTTACAAGTTTAACGACAACTTCAGCGTTCATGGCGGCATTCGCTACCAAGAGATTGACGGCGCGATTAACCTGGCGGGCGGCGCCTACTCCTCTATCGGCAGCCAATATAACGTGAAGGTTAACAAAGACGGTGCTTTTGGCTGGGTCGCGGGCGTAGCCTATGAGATCCCCGAAATTGCCCTGCGCGCGGCACTGACCTACAGCTCCGAAATCGAACATGATTTCAACCTGAACGAAACCTTTGCCAACGGCGTCTCGGTAGGAACATCGACCAAGACCAAAACACCGCAGTCGGTCAACTTGGACCTTCAAACGGGCATTGCCGAAGACACGCTGCTGTTTGGCAGCATTCGCTGGGCAGAGCACAGCGTCACCAATCTGGTTGTGCCGGGCCTCAGCGGTCAGGCCGGTCGCACCGTAGACCTGATCGACCTTGATGACTCGGTCACCTACACGCTTGGCGTGGGTCGCAAATTCAACGAGAACTGGTCTGGTTCGCTTGCGGTAATCTACGCAGATGTTGATGGCGACAACCTCGTATCACCACTCGCACCCACGCACGGCTATGAGGCAATCCGCCTTGGCGTGCAGTACACTCAGGACAAGATGAAGATCTCCGCCGGCATCCGCTATACCAAACTGGGTGACGCAATTGCCGCCCCCGGTGGTGCTGTGGGCGTTGCAAATTTCCAAGACAACGATGCCGTCAGCTTTGGCCTGAAAGTCGGCTATAGCTTCTGATCCTGCGTAAGACCTGCGTGCGCTTACAGGCCGCGCTGTAACAAAGACAGGGCCAGGACCAGCTTTGCCCCCGCACCCATGGTGCCGGGGGTTTTTCGTGTCACGACTACATCTGACCAGGTCACCTTCGGGTGCTGCTGATTGACCCACGCGACATTGGTCAGTAGCAAGGCAAAGAACCAACAAGGACCGGATTTCAAATGCTCTATTCGTCTGCCGAAGAGTGGCGTAAGGCGCCGCATAAGCGGGTTTTGTTCTTTGGCATGTCCGGTCTGGGCAAGACCTATATTAGCAATATCCTGCGCGGTGCGGGCAGCTGGTTTCACTATTCCATCGATTACCGCATCGGCACCCGTTACATGGGCGAATATATCGCCGACAATGCCAAGGCCGAGGCGATGAAAGTGCCGTTCCTGCGCGATCTGCTGTTGTCGGACTCGATATACATCGGCTCCAACATCAGCTTTGAGAACCTGACACCGGTGGCGTCCTATCTGGGCAAACCCGGTGATCCGGCCAAGGGCGGGCTGGCGATGCAGGAATACACACGCCGTCAGGACCAGTTCCGCACTGCTGAGCTGAATGCGCTGCGTGATACCGGCTATTTCATCGACCGGGCTGCGCGGCTTTATGATTATCCGAACTTCATCTGCGACACTGGCGGCAGCATCTGCGAATGGGTCGACGCAAGCGACCCCAACGACCCGCTGCTGACGGAGCTGTCGCAGCAGACGCTGATGGTCTGGATCAAAGGCGACGAAGCCCATACCCAAGAGCTGATCCGCCGGTTCGACCGCGCGCCGAAACCCATGGCCTATGAACCGGCCTTCCTCGCCCGCGTCTGGCAAGAGTATCTAAAGGAAAACACCCTATCAGAGGCCGATGTGGATCCTGATAGTTTCATTCGCTGGACCTATGCGCAGGCGCTGGCCCATCGCCAGCCGCGCTATGCCGCTATGGCTGAGAACTGGGGCGTCACGGTGACAGCCGATCAGATATCAGGCATCCGCACCGAGGCTGATTTCACAGACGTGATCGCGGGCGCTCTTGAGGCGCGCGGCTAGGCCTTCTACATCACGAGGGGCCAGAGACAGGCCACTCGCCGGAGATCATCTCCGGGTCAGAACGATCCCGACCGCTATGGGCGGGGCAAACATACCAAAGGACACGATATGCCGATCAAGATCCCTTCAGACCTCCCCGCCTATGACGTTCTCACGAACGAAGGCGTGATGGTCATGTCGCCGGATCAGGCGGCCCGTCAGGACATTCGCCCGCTGCGCATCGGCCTGTTGAACCTGATGCCGAAGAAGATCCAGACCGAGAACCAGTTCGCCCGGCTGATCGGCGCGACGCCCTTGCAGATCGACCTGTCGCTGATCCGCATGACAGAGCATCAGACCCGCAACACTGCCGCTGAACATATGGCCGAATTCTACCGTCCCTTTCAGGAGATCAAGGACCAGCGCTTTGACGGGTTGATCATCACTGGTGCGCCGATTGAGCATCTGGAGTTCGAGGACGTCACCTATTGGGACGAGCTGTGCGAGGTCTTTGACTGGACCCAAACCAATGTGCATTCCACCTTTGGTGTCTGCTGGGGCGGCATGGCGATGATCAACTACTTCCACGGGGTGAAAAAACACCTCTTGGCTCACAAGGTCTTTGGCTGTTTCCGTCACCAGAACCTTGATCCTGCCTCGCCTTATCTGCGGGGGTTTTCGGATGATTGCGTCATTCCGGTGTCGCGCTGGACCGAAATCCGCCAGTCCGAAATTGACGCGCGCCCCGGCCTGCGCAGCCTTCTGGGCAGTCAGGATGCGGGCCCCTGCCTGATCGAGGATCCGAGCCACCGGGCGCTCTATATCTTCAACCACTTTGAATACGACAGTGATACGCTGAAGCAGGAATACGACCGCGACGTGGCCAGCGGGACGCCAATCAACGTGCCGATGAACTACTACCCGGATGATGATCCCAGCCGCAAACCGCAAAACAGATGGCGCAGCCATGCGCATCTTCTTTATGGCAACTGGATCAATGACATCTACCAATCCACCCCCTTCGACATGGCTGAGATTGGTCGTTAAGGGCATGGTGACCGCCGGGTTGGTTCTGGCGCTTGGCGTTGGCGTGACGCTGTGGCGCGCCAACGCGCGCGAGGCGGAGGCGGTGTCGGCTTACCCACCGCAGGGCACATTTGTGACTGTCGAGGGGCAGCAGATGCACCTGCTGGATCTGGGACAGCCTGCCAGCCTGCCCGCAGGCGAACGCGCGCCGGATCTGGTGTTGATCCACGGCGCCAGCGGCCATATCCGCGATATGACCTTCCGCCTCGCACCAGCCCTCAGCGACCGCTACCGGGTGATCATCGTCGACCGGCCCGGATTGGGCTACAGTGACCGCACCCGCGGCGCGCAAGCCTCCCTGAGCAAGCAAGCCGCCCTGATCCGTGCTGCTGTTGCCGACCTGGGGGCAGACCGTCCCATCGTCTTGGGGCAAAGCTACGGCGGCGGGGTTGCGCTGGCCTGGGCGCTGGATGATCCCGACAGTCTCTCTGCGCTGGTCACCGTGGGTGCGGTCTCTCACCCCTGGCCGACGCCGCTCAGCACCTTCTACAAGGTCACCTCCTCACCGCTGGGTCAGCGGCTGGCGGTGCCCCTGCTGACGGCCTATGTGCCGGAGACCACCATTCGCGACACGCTGACTGAGGTCTTCGCCCCGCAACCCTTTCCGGCGGGGTATTTTGAACATTTCGGCCCCGGTCTGACCCTGCGCCGCTCTGCCTTGCGGGCCAATGCGCGCCAGCGCGCTGACCTTCTGGCCGAAATCAAATTGATGGCGCCCCGCTACAGTGCCCTTCGCCTGCCCATTGAGGCGGTCCATGGCAGCGCGGATACCACCGTCGGGCTGGATCTGCACGCGCGCCAGCTGGAACGCGATGTGCCCACGCTCACTCTCGCTGTGCTGGACGGGATCGGCCATATGCCGCATCAGGTCGCCACCGATGCGGTTGTGGCAGCGGTAGACCGGGCGGCAGCGCGGGCCGCATCGGCAGAGAATTTGCGTTAAAACGATTCACATTTCTCTGCAAAGCCCCATATAAGGGACAGAAGACAGAAGGAATTTTCGAATGCCCCTGCCCTTTGACGGTGCCATCAGCGCGTTTTACCAGACCGAAGCCCCGGATGAGATCCGCGCCGCCCTCAAAAGCTCGGACAAGGACGATGTGCTGGATCCCGGTTTTCCCTATGACAAACGGATGAGCCGCAAGCGCTATGACAAAGAGATGAAGCGCCTGCAAATCGAACTGGTGAAAATGCAATCCTGGGTGCGCGCAACCGGCGCGCGGATTGCGATCATTTTCGAAGGGCGCGATGCGGCTGGCAAAGGCGGCACCATCAAGAGGTTCCGGGAAAACCTGAACCCGCGCGGTGCCCGCATCGTGGCCCTGTCGAAACCCAGCGAACGCGAACAGACGCAGTGGTATTTCCAGCGCTATATCACCCATCTGCCTGCGGCCGGTGAAATCGTTTTCTTTGATCGCAGCTGGTACAATCGTGGCGTGGTGGAGCCGGTCTTTGGCTTTTGCACCGACGGCCAGCGCGAACGGTTCTTTGATCAGGTCAACGGGTTTGAGGAGGCGCTGGTTGAGGATGGCATTCAGGTCTTCAAGATCTGGCTCAACGTCGGGCGCGCCGAACAGCTGCGCCGGTTCCTGTCGCGCGAAACCGATCCTTTGAAGCAATGGAAGCTCAGCCCGATTGACGTAAAGGGGCTGAGCCTCTGGCAGGAATACTCCACCGCGATTGCAGACACGCTGACGCGCAGCCATTCGGACCATGCGCCCTGGACCATCGTCCGCTCGGATGACAAACGCCGCGCGCGGCTGGCCGCCATCCGCCGGGTGCTGCATGCGGTTGATTATGCCAACAAGGATCCAAAGGCGCTTGGCGATCTGGACGGTGCGATCTGTGGCGGACCGGAACTTTGGGATGCCTAAACGCGGATATCACCACGGCAACCTGCGTCAGGCGCTGGTCGAAGCCGCATTGCACCTGATCGAGGCGAAGGGTCCGACCGGGTTTACCCTGTCGGAGGCGGCCAAGAAGGCAGGCGTCACCCCGGCTGCGGTCTACCGTCATTTCGACGGGCGGGAGGATCTGATTGCCGAGGCAGGCCGACAGGGCTACGTCATGTTCGCCGATCTGATGCAGCACGCCTATGACAAATATCAGCCCTCTGCCCTGGCCGCGTTTGAGGCCACAGGCCGGGCCTATCTCGCCTTTGCGCGCAAACATCCAGGCCATTACATCGCCATGTTTGAAAGCGGCATTTCCGTGAACCGCACCCCGGAGCTGGCCGAGGCCGCCAACCGCGCGCGTGCCATTCTGGAGCGGGCCGCAGCGGATCTGAGTCAACACATCCCGGCCGAAAAACGCCCGCCCGCCTCGATGTTCTCCGCTCATATCTTGGCGATGAGCCATGGGGTGGTTGAGCTTTATGCGCGCAACTCACCCGGTGCCGCCTCTCCCTTCCCGCCTGAGGATCTGCTGGAAAGCGGCATTGGCATCTATCTGCGCGGGCTGGGTCTGATTGAACCGGATAGCTGAAACTGACGGCCGGTGGCATCTGCCCCGACTGACGTAGCCCCTAAACAGTCCAGACAACGAAAAAGGCCGCAGATTTCTCTGCGGCCTTTTCCAATCCATGTGATCCAGCGATTAACGCTTGGAGAACTGGAACGAACGACGCGCTTTGCGACGACCGAATTTCTTACGCTCAACGACACGGCTGTCGCGGGTCAGGAAGCCAGCAGCTTTCAACGCGCCACGCAGGGCCGGGTTGTAGAGTTGCAGCGCCTTGGAGATGCCGTGCTTGACCGCGCCGGCCTGACCGGAGAGGCCACCGCCCTTGACGGTTGCGTAGACGTCGAATTCGCCTTCGACACCGGCAACCTGGAACGGCTGGCGCAGGATCATCTGCAGCACAGGGCGTGCAAAATATGCGTTCAGCTCTTTACCGTTGACGGAGACCTTGCCGGAACCCGGCTTGATCCAGACGCGGGCAACCGCATCTTTCCGCTTGCCGGTGGCATAGGCGCGGCCCAGTTCGTCACGAACGGGTTCGCGCGAAATGGTTTCTTCGGCTACGGTTTCTACGCCTGCAACGGCGCCGAGCTCTTCGAGAGTGTTGATCTGATCAGCCATCGGTCTCAGCTCCGGGTGTTTTTCTTGTTCATGGATTTAACATCCAGAACCTCGGGGGACTGGGCTTCATGCGGGTGCTCGGCACTTGCATAGATGCGCAGGTTGGTCATCTGCTGGCGCGACAGGCGGTTGCCGGGCAGCATGCGCTTCACAGCCTGGTAGACCACGCGCTCAGGGTGCGCGCCTTCCAGAATTTGCTGTTTGGTGCGGGATTTGATGCCACCGGGGTGACCGGTGTGCCAGTAGAAGTGCTCTTCGCGCTTCTTGCCGGTCATCTGGATTTTGTCAGCGTTGATCACGATGACGTTGTCGCCCATATCCATGTGAGGAGTGAAGGACGGCTTGTGCTTACCACGCAGGCGCATGGCGACGATCGAGGCAAGACGGCCCAGCACCACGCCTTCGGCGTCGATGATGATCCACTTCTTCTCGATGTCTGCCGGAGTAGCAGAGAAGGTTTTCATATCAGGTCAATCCTGTTTGACGTGAAGGGCACACCAAAGCGGCGCGCCCGAATTCGATGGACGGGGTTTACGGCAGCCCAATGCGCAGGTCAACACCCGCAAATCAGATTTAACTGTTCAAAAACATGCACTTAAAAAATAGGTATAATAATACCCCAACATCATACGCTGATTTGTTCTGGCGGGTTGTCCAAAAGGGCGCGCAGGCGCAGCATGGCGTCTTCGAATTGCTTCGGCGTGACATGGCCGTTCACCGCGATCCGCACCGCATTAGGGGCGCGGCCATCTCGCAGGGCGAATTCATCGGCCGACCGGATCTGAACGCCCTCGGCCTCCGCCGCGCGGGTAAAGGCGGCGGCGCGCCAGCCCGAGGGCAGTTTTAGCCACAGAAACGGCACGCTGCGCGACCAGATCAGATCAAACCCACCCAGAGTGTTGACCGCGATCCGTATATAGCTGTCCATTTCGCGACGCACATCGGCGACCAGTTTCCTGGTGCGCGGATCAGACAGCAGGATACGCGTCAGTTCGGCAACCGGCTGCGCAATTCCGAAGTAGCTGTATTCCGCCATCCGTCGCAGATCCCGGCCACGCCCCTTGGGGGCCAGCGCAAACCCAACCCGCAGCGACGGCGTCAGGGTTTTGGAAATCGACGAAACATGCCAAGAGAGATCCGGCGCCAGCGCGCGGTAGCTTGGCGCGCGGGCTTCGCCCATGCGATAACAGTCATCCTCAATGATCTGCACCTCATGGCGGCGCAGCACTTCAAGGATCTGCTGGCGGCGTTCCAGCGGCGTATAAAGCCCGGTTGGATTATGCACCTCGGGACTGGTGCAGAGCACCATGGCGCCGGTTTTACGGATCGCCAGCTCCAGAGAGTCGGGCAGAATGCCATGCTCATCCATCGCAACGCCCACAACCCGCGCGCGCACCAGTTCCGCCGCGCGCCGGAACCCAGCATAGGAGAGATCTTCCACCAGCACGGTCGGTTGCGGTCCCTTCAGAATGGCCTGCATCACTGTCAGGATGCCGTTTTGTCCACCATGGGTCAGCACCACGTCACGCTCATCCAGCGGGCCCAGCGGGTCCTGCGACAGCCAGTCGACCACAGCCTCACGCAGGGGGCGGTAGGCATCTCTCGTTGGGTAATTCAGGAACTGTAACGGGTCCCCTTGCGAAATCTTGACCAGCGCCTCCCGGATCGCCGCCACCTGCCCCACATCCACTAACCGCGGGCTAAACAGGCTGACATGACCCGGATCTTTGACTTCCTTCAGGTGGAGCTGCCGCGACCAGACATCATCCTGAACCTTGGTTTCCGGTTCCGCCACAAAGGTGCCGCGCCCCACCTCAGCCTGCAAAAGCCCCGCATCCGTCAGCAGAGAATAGGCCCGCGCCACAGTGCCCGGGGTGATCTTCAGCTGGTAGGCAAGCTCCCGCACCGGCGGCAGCCTTGTACCGATACAAAGGGTGCCATCCTCGATCGCGTTTCGGATTGTATCGGCGACCCGCTGATATTTGGGACCGGATCGGCCAGAAAGATCAGTTGGCAACTCATTCGGCCAAATTGTACCCATTACAATCCTTCCTTGGACATGATGCCTCACAAATTGTACCCAATAATTGTGATATTAACACAGGATTGTATCAATACAATAGGAAAATGCCATGACACAGAACGCAACTCCCCCTTCGACGGATATGCTCTATCTCTCCAGCCGCCCCGCCCTGCCGGTGCTGGCGGAGGTTGCAGTCTCCTTTGCGGTTCTGGTCACCAAATGGACAGTGCGCCAACGCACCCGCCAGGCATTGCGCCAATTGCCTCCGGAACTGCTCAAAGATGTTGGGCTGACCCGTGAAGAGGCACGCCATCAAGGGACTCTTCCGTTCTGGCGCCCATGATCCCCGGGCAACGGAACCACCTGACGGCCGGGGCTTGCCCCGGCCTTTTTTATGGGCTGACCGCATCCATTTTACAAAAAACCTCTTGATCGAATCCCGCCCCCACCATAGATGCCGCTTCACTTTCGGTACCGATCCCAACCCCGGACTCTTATCCGGGGGGGCGCTAAGGGCCGGCTGGATTGTCATCTACTGGAACGAAGGGGAGTGTCATGACGGACGCCAACCTCTTCCAACTGGGGATCGGTCTGGAGACAGGCGCCCAAGAGGAAGATACCGCCCGCAGTGCAACCACTGCGATCGTAAACTCACTTGTGGATTCGGATCGCGAAGACCATTTCATCCGTCGGGATGGAAAGGTGTTTGCCGGAACCCATCTTATTATCGAGGTCATGAACGGCAGCGGACTGGATTGCGAAACCCGCATTCAGAACGCATTCCGTAAATGCGTGGACGTCTGCGGCGCCACGCTGCTGCATATCCACACGCATAAATTCTCGCCACAGGGCGTGTCCGGTGTCGCGGTGCTGGCCGAGAGCCATATCTCCGTCCATACTTGGCCCGAGATCGGCTATGGCGCCTTTGACGTCTTCATGTGTGGCGATGCCGAACCATGGAAAGCGGTCGATGTGCTGAAAGAGGCCTTTGACACGCCCACCGTTGAGGTGCGTGAACTGCTGCGCGGTGAGGAATTCCTCGCCAAGGGCATTCCATCAAAGGAGGCGGCAGCATGAGCGATCAGACCTGGATCACCGAACGCCTGCACGCCCAGTATGCGCAATCCCTGCGCGTTGATGAGATGCTCTATGACAGCAACACCGAGCATCAGCGCCTAAAGGTGTTTCAGAACGGCCAGTTCGGCCGCATCCTGACGTTGGATGACGTGGTGCAGACCACCGAAGGCGACAATTTCATCTATCACGAGATGCTGACTCATGTGCCGATCCTGGCCCATGGCAATGCAAAGCGCGTGTTGATCATTGGCGGCGGCGACGGCGGCATGGCCCGTGAGGCGCTGCGCCACACCTCGGTCGAGCATGTGACCATGGTGGAGATTGATGCAGGCGTGGTGGATTTCTCGAAAGAGTATCTGCCGATGCTGAGCGACGGCGCCTTTGACGACCCGCGGCTCAATCTGGTGATCAATGACGGTGCGCTCTTCATGAAAGAGAACACTGAGAAGTTCGACGTGATCATCGTCGATTCTACCGATCCGATTGGACCCGGTGAAGTGCTGTTCACCGACACCTTCTATGGCCACGCGGCCCGGTCGCTGTCTGAGGATGGCATCATCGTCACGCAGAACGGCGTGCCCTTCATGCAGGGCGATGAGCTGACCGGCACCCTGCGCGCGTTCAAGGCGCTGTTTGCTGATGCCTCCTGCTATCTGGCGACCGTGCCCACTTATGCTGGCGGACCGATGGCCTTTGGCTGGGGCAGCCATTCGGACAAAGCGCGCAATGTGCGGCTTGAGGATCTGGAGGCGCGCTTCGCCGCGGCTGGGATCGAGACCGGGTACTATAACCCCGAGGTTCACAAGGCCGCCTTTGCCTTGCCGAACTACGTCAGAAAACTGTTCCCCTAACGGGACAGGCATTGGGGGGCTTCGGCCCCCTTTTTCTTTTGCGCTGACTTTGCGCTTGCAGCCCGCGCTCTGCGCAGCTGACGCTGCTCTGCAGGGAGAGACATATGGCTCATATCAACAAGGTTATCAGATCGATCAACTTGGACGGCGAGTTGATCTGCACCGATATTTTTCAGCGGCCTGACGGAAGTTATGGCTTCGACGAGTTCCGCCGCGATCCCGAGGATGGACGTGGTTGGTACAGCATTGGCCATTACGGCGAACAGGTGTTTACAGATGCCGACGCCGCGATTGCCGCTGCAAAGACGCAAATCCACTGGTTACAGGACAAGATCGATTGAAGGACACGGCCCGGTAGCGATGGGCTTTAATCCCCTTGGCCCGGACCGCGCTTCTTGCTAGGCGCGACGGGAGCGAAACAAATTCTGGCAGGCCCCCATGCAGCGCGACCCGATCCTAGTTGTTGACCGCGACACCGGCGAAACCTTTGAGGAGGTGGTGCTGGGGGAAAAATGGATCCGCTGGGCCTATCAGAACGCCAGCGCTAAACCGGTGGAGAAACTGCTGTTCCGCTCTGCCCTGATCAGTCGGTTGATGGGCGCGTGGTTCGACTCGCGGCTCTCCAGAGGCAAGATCAGCGCTGTGATCGAAGATTTATCCATCGACATGAGCGAAGCTACGGAACCAACAGAAAGCTATGCAACTTTCAACGATTTCTTCGCCCGAAACCTGAGGACTGAGGCGCGGCCTTTTGATCCTTCCCCCAGCGTGATTGCCAGCCCCGCAGACGGCCGCGTGCTGGTGTTTCCTGAACTGGCCGAGGATGTCTTTGTCCCCGTGAAGGGTCATCCAATGTCCATTCGCACCATGCTGCCCGGCATCGCGGATCGTTTCATCGGTGGCGCGCTGGCCATCGTGCGGCTGTGTCCTGCGGATTATCACCGCTATCACTTCCCCGCCTCCGGTCGGATCAGCGCCGCAAAGGATCTGCCCGGCGCGCTCCATTCGGTGAACCCGATTGCACTCGGCGCCGGGCCGGATGTCTTTGGCGAGAACAAACGCAGCTGGACCCTGATCGACACAGACACTATTGGCAGCTACGCCTTTGTTGAGGTGGGCGCCTTTGGCGTCGGCTCCATTGTCAACACTCGCACCTCGGGCGCTGTCGAGAAGATGGACGAAAAAGGCTACTTCAAATTTGGCGGCTCCACGGTCGTGGTGGTGTTCGAACCGGGCCGCGTGCAGTTCAGCGACGATCTGGTCACCAACAGCGTTAAGGGCCGCGAGACGCTGGTGAAAGTCGGCCAGCCGCTGGCCACGGCTATCTGACGTCTAGCGCCCAAGTGCCTATCGTTCTGGCGGGATCGCATAGGTCATGGTGGAGCGCGCAACCGGTCGCGATTCCCCTTCCGAAAACAAAAGCACATCGCCCACCGCAAGCTGGCGGCCCAGTTTCAACAGCTTGCCCTCCGCCACCAAAGGCGTGCCGCCGACCGGCTTGCGCATGAAATCGAAGGAGGCGTTGGTGGTCACCGCCAGCGCCTTGCGCCCCAGTCGAGACAGAACCAGCGCATAAACCGTGACATCGGCCAGTCCGAACATCGACGGGCCGGAGATCGTCCCGCCGGGGCGCAGGTGGCGTTCATCCACCAGAAGCCGCATGGTGATGCCGTCCTCGTCCAATCTGTCGATGACAAAATCATTGGCCACCTCTGCAAATACCTCCTGCAGATACGCCCCCAGCCCTGCGGCATCAAACGCCAATCCCATTATGTGCTCTCTCCCTCATAGTCCCGGTTCCCTGCGAGCGGATGTCGCATGGGGCTGCCGCGCAATACCGGTTCCCCCCTTTGCGCAACATGGTCTAACGTTGGCCTCAATCCGGGGAGGGACACAAGATGACAATTTTGGAACGTCACGACAGCAACGGCATCGCCACGCTGCATCTGAACGCGCCGGAGCGGCTGAATGCGCTCTCTGATGCGATGCTGGACGCCTTGCAGACAGAAATCGACCGCCTGCGTCACGACAGTGAAACCCGCGTGGTGATCCTTTCCGGACGAGGCAAAGCCTTCTGTGCCGGCCATGATCTGCGTGAAATGACCGCGGGACGTCAGGCAGAAGATGGCGGGCAGGCCTATTTTGCGGACCTCTTTGACCGCTGCACCAAGGTCATGCTGGGCCTGCAGCAGATCCCGCAGCCGGTGATCGCGCAGGTCCACGGCATCGCCACCGCAGCGGGCTGCCAGCTGGTTGCCTCCTGCGATATGGCTGTCGCTGCGGAGGGCACGCGGTTCGGTGTCAATGGCGTCAATATCGGCCTGTTCTGTTCCACCCCCATGGTGGCGCTGACCCGAAATATCTCGCGCAAACAGGCGTTTGAGATGCTGACCACGGGCGAATTCATCAGCGCCGCGCGCGCAGAGGAGTTGGGCCTGATCAACCGTATCGCCGCGCCTGAGGATCTGACAGAGGTCACGCAGGCTCTGGCCCGAACCGTTGCCGACAAGCTCGGCGCCGCCGTCAAGATCGGCAAACGCGCGTTTTATGACCAGCTCCAGCTGCCCACCGCCGAGGCCTATGCCCATACCGGCGCGGTGATGGTTGAAAACCTGATGCTGGGCGACACCATCGAAGGCATTGATGCCTTTCTGGAAAAACGCGACCCGAACTGGAAAAATCGCTGATCCGCTTAAAAAATCTAAAAGACGTCGAAAATTTTAGTCTTTGTTTACGATTGGCGATTTATTGTTTCCATGTCGGGTCTTTCAAACAAGGCAAGATCATGGCAAAGATTGGGCAGGGCTTGTGAGACACGGTCACAAACCCCGGCACAATTAGGGTCGCTGATGCGGACCGTCCCTCCACCGGGTCTCTCCCCCGGCCAGACAGTTCCCCAGCGACCCCAATACCCCTCCCGCGCAGACCAATTGACATTGCGACTGATGGCGTTGGGCTAGCACAGACCCAAAAACGCCAGTTTTTCGCACCGATCAGCACAAGCCGCACCGCGCAATATTGCGTGACGGCCCCAGCTGCCCTATGTGGCGGGCATGACAAAAACATTGCATATCGTGGGCGGCGGCATGGCCGGCTCAGAGGCCGCATGGCAGGCCGCACATATGGGCGTAGACGTGGTGCTGCATGAAATGCGCCCCAAGGTGGAGACCTTTGCCCATCAAACCGGCAATCTGGGTGAGATGGTCTGCTCCAACTCCTTCCGTTCGGATGATGATGAGCAGAACGCCGTCGGCCTGCTGCATTGGGAAATGCGCGCGGCAAACGGTCTGATCATGTCCACCGCCGAGCAGCATCGCCTGCCCGCAGGGGGCGCATTGGCCGTGGACCGTGAGCCCTTTGCCGAAACCGTGACAGCCCGGCTGAAAGCGCTGCCGAATGTCTCCGTTTCCTACGAGGAAATCACCGACCTGCCCACGGACGGCCACTGGATCTTTGCCACCGGCCCGCTGACCTCCGCCAGCCTGGGACAGGCCATTCAGCAGGAGACCGGCGCCGAGGCGCTGGCCTTCTTCGATGCCATTGCGCCGATCATCTACGCCGACAGCATCGACATGTCGAAGGCCTGGATGCAGTCGCGCTATGACAAAGGCGAGACCGAGGAAGAGCGCACCGCCTATCTCAACTGCCCGATGGACAAGGACCAGTATGAGGCCTTCATCGACGCGCTTCTGGCCGCCGACAAGACCGAGTTCCACGACGGCGAGACCGCCGGTTATTTTGACGGCTGCCTGCCGATCGAGGTGATGGCTGAACGCGGCCGTGAAACCCTGCGCCACGGCCCGATGAAGCCCGTCGGCCTGACCAATCCGCATCAGCCAGAGGTCAAGGCTCATGCGGTCGTCCAGCTGCGTCGCGACAATGCGCTGGGGACCCTGTTCAACATCGTCGGTTTCCAGACCAAGATGAAATACGGCGCCCAGACGGAGGTTCTGCGGATGATCCCGGGGCTGGAGAACGCCAGCTTTGCCCGGCTCGGCGGCATTCACCGCAACACTTTCCTCAACTCGCCCACGCTTCTGGACAATCAGATGCGGCTGAAATCGAAACCCCATTTGCGCTTTGCCGGGCAGATCACCGGGGTTGAGGGCTATGTCGAAAGTGCTGCGATGGGTTTGCTTGCGGGCCGGATGGCAGCAGCGGAAATTCTGGGCAAAACCCTACCCGAAGTGCCACAGGACAGCGCCATGGGTGCCCTGATCCACCACATCACCCGCGGCGCCGAGGCCAAGACCTTCCAGCCGATGAATGTCAACTTCGGCCTGTTCCGCCCGGTGGACGGGCTGAAAGGGGGCCGCCGCGGCCGCAAAGACCGCTACAAGGCCTACACCGACCGGGCAAAGACCGCCTGGCAGGAGTGGCTGGCAAACTTTTCCTAGACGCTCTGCGCGGGCAGTGCCTAAACTGCCTGCATGAGCAAAAAGTTTCTCGACAAAGCCTATGACCTTGAAACACCGGAAGCGACCCTGACCCACTACGACCGATGGGCCGCTTCCTATGACGCCGAGATCGCCGAAAACGGCTATGCCACCCCCGGTCGCATCGCAGAGGCTTTGGCAAGCGTTCAGTCCGATATGTCCGAACCGGTTCTGGATTTTGGCTGCGGCACCGGCCTGTCGGGCCTTGCCCTGCGACGCGCGGGATTTCAAACCATCGACGGTATGGAACCCTCCGGCGAAATGCTGGAACAGGCCCGTGCCAAAGGCGCCTATCGGCACCTGACGCAGATTGAGGTGACGGACACCCAACCCATCGCCAAGGGTGCCTATCGCCTGATCACTGGCTGCGGCGTATTGGGGACCGGGGCCGCCCCACCAACGGTATTTGATATGATTATGCACGCCCTGCCACGGGACGGGTTGTTTGTGTTTTCCTACAACGATCACGCGTTGGCGGATCCCGCCTATACCGGCAAGCTGAATGAATGGCTGGACTGTTCCGCTGCGCGGCTGCTATCTCGGGAGCATGGCGATCACCTCCC
Source organism: Phaeobacter sp. LSS9 (assembly GCF_003443595.1). Lineage (NCBI taxonomy): Bacteria > Pseudomonadati > Pseudomonadota > Alphaproteobacteria > Rhodobacterales > Roseobacteraceae > Phaeobacter > Phaeobacter sp. LSS9. The sequence continues at coordinate 650,005 of NZ_CP031956.1, read as the reverse complement.
CGGTATCGACCTTAAGTCCACCGTCTACGTAATTGAGAAATCTTGACATTCATCACCCGCTTTGCGCCCTCGCCAACCGGTCCGCTGCATCTTGGCCACGCCTATTCCGCCCTTCTGGCACAGGACATGGCCGCCGCGAATGACGGCGTCTTGCTACTTCGGATCGAGGATATCGACACGGCCCGGTCTCGCCCGCACTGGGAACAGCAGATCTACGAAGATCTGGCCTGGCTGGGGATTGACTGGCCGCAGCCGGTGATGCGGCAATCACAGCGGCTGCCCCGTTACCGGGCTGCGCTTGATCAGCTCAGCACCATGGGGCTCACCTATCCCTGCCGCTGCAATCGCCGCGATATTGAGGCCGCCGCAGGTGCTCCGCAGGAAGGTGTGCCGCAATTTGGCCCCGATGGGCGCATCTACCCCGGCACCTGCCGGAACCGCACGATGGCGGACGCTGGCGCCGAGGATGTGATCCGCCTCAATATGAAAAGCGCCGTGCAGGCTGCCCGGCTGCGGCCCTTCACGGAGACCGGCGAGACATATGGCGGCCAATATCCGCTTGATCCTGAGCGACTGATCACAACGGTCGGCGATATTATCCTTGTGCGCCGCGGCATGGGCAGCGCTTATCACCTCTCGGTGGTGGTGGATGATGCCGACCAGCACATCACCCATGTGGTGCGCGGCGCTGATCTGTTTGAAGCAACGCAGATCCACGTGCTGCTGCAAGCGCTGCTCGGCTTGCCCACGCCACTCTACCACCATCACACTCTGATTCGCGATGACAACGGCAAGCGGCTCGCCAAACGCGATGATGCCCGCGCCATCGCAAAATACCGCGCCGAAGGCGCAACCTCGCAGGATATACGCGCCCTGGTTGGCCTCACTGAGGCCCGCCCTGCCCCATCTTCTGGCTAAAAATATCCCCGCCGGAGGCACGGCCCCTCAGGGCCGTCTCCAGCTGGCAGCACGCCTTAGACCATTGGCTGCATCAACTCCACCTCTTCGCCATCGCGAATGGCGGTGTAGAAACAGCTGCGCCGGTTGGTGTGGCAGGCCGCCCCGGTCTGACGCACCACCGCCAATAGGCAATCGCGGTCGCAATCCACCCGCAGATCCACCAGCGCCTGCACATGGCCGGAGCTTTCCCCCTTGATCCAGAACGCCTGACGGGATCGTGACCAATAGGTGACCCGGCGGCTCTCCAGCGTTTTCATCACCGCATCAGCATTCATCCAGGCCATCATCAGGACCTCGCCGCTGTCTTCCTCCTGCGCAATGCAGGGGATCAGACCGGCCTCATTATACTTTAGGCTAAGAGGATCAAACGACATGGCAAAAACCTTTTGCATCTGGGAACTGGCCCCCTATGTATTGGGAACAGCGCATAAGGGAAAGCCCGAGGTACCCCATGTCCGGCGAGACTGATCTGATAAAACTCTACTCCGCACGGATCCTGGCGCTGGCCGCCGATATTCCGCATCTGGACCGGCTGGACACCCCGGATGTGACGGTGAAAAAACGCTCCCCCCTCTGTGGCTCGACGGTGACGGTGGATCTTCAGATCAAGGAGGGCGCCATCGCCGCCTTTGGACAGGATGTGAAAGCCTGCGCATTGGGTCAGGCCTCCGCCGCGGTTGTGGGTGAGGTCATCCTTGGCCGCACCCTGCCGGAGGTCGCGCAGGCCCGCCAGCAGCTGAAGGCGATGCTGACCGAAGATGGGCCAGTCCCGGAGGCGCCCTTTGACGGGTTTGAGGTGCTGATCCCGGCGCGGGAGTTCAAGAACCGCCACGCCTCGATCCTGCTGGCGCTGGATGCCACCTTTGAGGCGATGCAGACCCATCAGGAACAGACCTGCGCCTGAGCGGTCTGCGCTCAGGCCTGACCACAGGCCCGCAAGTGCAAACGCTGCGTGGCGCGGACAGTCCTGACATCCGCGCGTTACTGCCGTCGGATCCATATTCCACGAACCACACGAAAAAACCGCCGCACACCCGAGGGGGTGGCGGCGGCAGTATGCTCTCTCATGCGGGACCCGAACGGGACCTGTTGACCTGAGGCAGGTCGGCCAGACCGGCAGGCAAACCGGGCAGGCTTGGGACAGGCGGCCCCGTCCGGCATAAAGAGTGCGATCAGGAAATCTAAAACCTCATAGCTGGCCGGTCGGTCGCATCACAGCAGGCCGGGCAGGTGCAAACCCGCCACCAGCATCACAACCAGCGCTGCCGCGCCGATGGCGTCCTGCAGCAGTGTCGATTGGGCATTCTGAACAGTCGTCTTGATTTGGGTCATCATGGTACGTCCTCCTGTCTGTCTTGCTATCGCTCTCTGGCGTCTTGTTGCCTATTTGTTCTCATATTCAGCGGAACCTGTAAAGAACTTTATGAGAACATTTGCGAACACGAAAGAACATGGAACAAGAACAGCGACAAAAACGCCGACAACGGATGCCGCGTTTTCTGTACCCCCTCGACGCTGGGACGAGATTAACCCACAGAAATCAAACGAATTGCTTGGTCCTGCTTCATCAGCCACAGAAGAACCCGCGCCGCCTGCCCCCGAGGGCTGGACAGATCAGGATCAGAGGCCAGCAAGGCCCGTGCATCACTTTGCGCCACTGCCATCAGACCCGCCTGCCGATCCAGATCGGCGATACGGAATCGCGGCAAACCCGATTGCGCGGTGCCGATGACATCCCCCGCACCCCGCATCTCCAGATCGGTCTCGGCAATGCGAAAGCCATCCTCGGTCTCGCGCAGGATCTCCAGGCGTTTCTGCCCGCCCTTGCTGAGCGGCGCTTGGTAGAGCAGAAGACAGGTCGAGGCCGCCTCCCCGCGTCCGACACGTCCACGCAGCTGGTGCAGCTGCGCCAGGCCAAAGATCTCTGCCCGCTCAATCACCATGATCGAGGCATTGGGCACGTTGACGCCCACCTCAATCACCGTGGTCGCCACCAGCACCTTGGTCTCCCCGACCTGAAACGCCGCCATCGCCGCGTCTTTCTCTGCGGGTGGCATCTGCCCGTGGACCAGCCCAACCACATGGTCCCCCAACACGGCGCGCAGTTGCTTGAACCGCTCTTCGGCGGCAGTGAGGTCCATCACTTCGGATTCTTCGACCAGAGGGCAGACCCAATAGCATTGCCGCCCTTCGTCGATGGCCCGGCGCAGGTGGCTGACCACCTCCTGCATGCGCTCCGTGCTGATGACGGCGGTTTTCACCGGCTTGCGCCCGGGTGGCTTTTCGTCCAGCACCGACACGTCCATATCGCCGTACTGCGTCAGGGCCAACGACCGCGGGATCGGCGTTGCGGTCATCACCAGAACATCGGCACCTTTGCCCTTTTCCGCCAGTTCCATGCGCTGGCGCACACCAAACCGGTGCTGTTCATCGACAATCGCCAGACGCAGATCCTGAAACGCCACATCCGCCTGAAACACCGCATGGGTGCCCACCAGAATCTGGATATCCCCCCGCGCCAGCGCCGCACATTTCGCAGCCCGTTCCCGGCCTTTGTCACGGCCGGTCAGAATCTCCAGCACCACGCCAGCAGTTTCCGCAAGCGGGCGCAGCGCCTCGAGATGCTGACGGGCCAAAATCTCGGTCGGCGCCATCATCACGCCCTGCCCGCCAGCCTCAACTGCGACCAGCAAGGCCATGAAAGCAACCAGAGTTTTCCCGGCGCCGACATCGCCCTGCAGCAGGCGGTTCATGCGCGCGTCCCGCGCCATATCGGCGGTGATTTCATCAATGGCGCGGGCCTGCGCGCCGGTCGGACGATACGGTAAGGCCGCCAGCACCCGCGATTGCAAACTGCCATTGGCCAGACTGCTGCGCCCAGGCAGTCCACGGTCCCGCAGCCGCGCCAGCGCCAACGTCAACTGATGGGCAAACAGCTCATCATAGGCCAGTCGCGTCCGCCCCGGCGATTCTGCCGCCAGCGCATCCATACCATCCGGCGTATGGGCGGCAATCAGGGCCTCCTGCCAGGTCGGCCACTCCTCCTGTCGGATCTGCGAGGGATCGGCCCATTCCTGAAGATCCGGCAGCCGCGACAGCGCGCTTTGCGCTGCCTTGAACATCGTCTTTTGCGAAACCCCATGAGTCAGATGATAGACTGGCTCAAACTCCGGAATATCACCCGCCTCTGCCACCGGCACCATGTGATCGGGATGCACCATCTGTGCCATGCCATCAAACAACTCCAGCTTACCGGAGACCACCCGGCGCGCGCCCTCCGGCAGCTGCGCCTCCAGATAACGGCTGCGCCCATGGAAGAACACCAGCTGGAACTCTTCCTCCGCATCGCTCACATGGATGCGGTAGGCACCGCCCTTGTTGCGCGCAGGCCGATGGGCACCGATGGTGACCTCCACCGTGGCAACCGTCGGGTAATCAAGCCCGCGAATACTGCCGCGACGGCGGCGATCCACAATCGAATAAGGCAGCGAATACAACAGGTCACGCGGCGTCTCTATATCGATCTGCGCGAAATGCTGCGCCGTCTTCGGGCCGATCCCCTGTAACGTTTCCAAGCCGGCAAACAGCGGAAACAGGATCTCTGGTCTGCCGCTCATGCGCCTGCAATCAGCTCCAGCCAGCCGTCCTCATCCAGGATCCGCACCCCAAGATCACGGGCTTTCTGCTCCTTGGACCCCGCACCGGGGCCTGCGACCAGAATATCGGTTTTCTTTGATACCGAGCCCGCCACTTTGGCACCCAGACCTTCGGCGCGGGCCTTGGCCTCTGCGCGGGTCATTTTCTCCAATGTGCCGGTGAACACCACTGTCAGCCCAGTGACCGGACTGTCATTCTGGGGCGCCTCCGGCGGGATGATGTCCAGATGGCCGCGCAGCGCATCAAAGGCCGCCCGTTCTTCCGTATTGGCGAAGGCATCGGACAGCGACAGCCCAAGCGTGGCGCCAATTCCGTCAATTCCTGTCAGGTCGTCCCATGCCGTGCGGGCCTCGGACGGCACGTTCAGCGCGGCGATGGCGCGGTCGCGTGCTTCCTTGATCCGGGCGCGGCGGCCCTCCTGCGCGGCCGCGATCCGTTCACGGTCCTCCGCCTCATCCGCCGCCCGCTGCGCCAGGGCCGCTGGACGCGCTATATCCACCGCCGCAGCCATCGCGTCCCAGTCGCCATAATGCAGGGCCAGATCGCGCGCGCCGACCTCGCCCACATGACGAATCCCAAGGCCAAAGATCAGCCGTGCCAGCTCAATCCTGCGCTTTTCCTCAATCGCCGCAAAAAGATTCGCAGCCGAGGTCTCACCCCAGCCATCGCGGTTTTTCAACTTGGCGAGGGTTTTTGCATCCCGCGCCTGAAGGGTAAAGATATCGGCAGGGGTTTTGATCGCCAGCACCTCGTCACCGTAGAACGCTTCGATCTGCTTCGCCCCCAGCCCGTCGATATCAAACGCCTTGCGGGAGACGAAATGCTTCAGCTTTTCAACCGCTTGCGCCGGGCAGATCAGACCACCAGTGCATCGGCGCACCGCGTCTCCCTCCTCGCGGACCGCATCACTTCCGCATTCAGGGCACACCGCAGGGAAGGCAAAAGGCACCGCCTCCTCGGGGCGTTTGGAGAGGTCCACATCGGCAATCTTGGGGATCACATCGCCCGCGCGATAGACCTGCACCCAGTCGCCGATCCGGATATCCTTGCCGTCACGGATCTCCTCGCCCTTTGAATCCAGCCCGGCAATATAATCCTCATTGTGCAGGGTCGCATTAGAGACCACAACGCCACCCACGGTGACCGGCTGCAATCGGGCCACCGGACTAAGCGCGCCGGTCCGTCCCACCTGAATGTCGATGCCCTCCAGCCGGGTCCAGGCCAGTTCCGCCGGGAATTTATGCGCGATCGCCCATCGCGGCGTGGTTGAGCGAAAGCCGAGACGCGCCTGCAACGCCAGCGCATCCACCTTGTAGACCACACCGTCAATATCATAGCCCAGCGTCGCGCGCTGTGCCTCGATCAGACGGTATTGCGCGATCAGCGCATCGGTCGTGGTGCAGTGTTTGGTCAGCGGGTTGGTCTGAAACCCCATCTCCCGTAACCGCGCGAGCGCCTCAAACTGCGTTTCGGCCAAAGGTTCCGACAGCTCCCCCCAGCTGTAGGCAAAGAACCGAAGGGGCCGCGACCGGGTGATCTCCGCATTCAGCTGGCGCAACGATCCCGCCGCCGCATTGCGCGGATTGGCAAATGTCTTGCCCCCCTGCGCAGCGTGACGATCGTTCAGCGCCGCGAAATCCTCATGGCTCATATAGACTTCGCCCCGCACCTCCAGCACCGCCGGTGCAGCAGCGATCTCTTGCGGGATATCAGCAATTGTGCGGGCGTTTTCAGTGACATTCTCCCCCACCGCGCCATCCCCGCGGGTGGCGGCATGGATCAGCTTGCCATTCTCATAGCGCAGCGACAGCGACAACCCGTCGATTTTCGGCTCTGCCGTATAAGCAAGCGGATCCGAGGCGCCGAGGCCTAAGTATTTGCGCAACCCCTTGTCGAAATCCCGCACATCCTCATCGTCAAAGGCGTTGCCCAGTGACATCATCCGCTGCGCGTGGGTGATCTTGCCAAAGCCGGAGGCCACCGGCGCACCAACCGTCTCCAGCGCAGTTGCACCATCTGCCAGTTCCGGAAATTGCTCGGCAAGCGCGCGATATTCACGTTTTTTGGCATCATAGTCGGCGTCGCTGATCTCCGGATCATCCGCCTGATGATAGGCAAGATCGGCGGCGCGCAATTCGTCCTGTAGCAACAGGAAACGGGCGCGGGCTTCGTCGCTGGTCAAACTCTTAAGATCGTTCTTGCCTGACTGTGTCACGGTTCTCGCCTCGCTTTGTCTTAGCTAGGTGATAGGACGGTGACGCCATCGCGTCCAGCCGCAGCACGGCTTGTAGATGTGAAAAATCCCGCCGTAGCGGGATCGTTCGGGTGTCAATTTAGGGTGGTAGAGTGCCGTCTCAGGCCCCTACAGCCATCCGATGGCCACCGGACATCTGATCGTCCTGCGGATCGCGCAGCACATAGCCCCGGCCCCAGACCGTTTCGATGTAGTTGTCACCACCTGTCGCCGTGCTCAGCTTCTTGCGCAGCTTGCAGATGAACACGTCGATGATCTTCAGCTCAGGTTCGTCCATGCCACCATAGAGATGGTTGAGGAACATTTCCTTTGTCAGGGTGGTCCCCTTCCGCAGGCTCAGCAGCTCCAGCATCTGGTATTCCTTGCCGGTCAGATGAACGGCCTTGCCACCCACCTCAACCGTCTTGGCATCCAGATTAACGGAAATCTTGCCGGTGTTGATGATTGATTGCGAATGCCCTTTGGAGCGGCGGATGATGGCGTGAATACGGGCCACCAGTTCCTCGCGATGGAAGGGTTTCGTCAGATAGTCATCGGCCCCAAAGCCAAAGCCCTTGATCTTGTTCTCGGTGTCATCGGCACCGGACAGGATCAGGATCGGCGTCTCGATACGGGCCATCCGCAGCTGCCGCAGCACCTCGTGGCCGTTCATATCGGGCAGATTAAGATCCAGCAAAATCAGATCGTAATCATAAAGCTTGGCCAGATCGATCCCCTCTTCACCGAGATCGGTCGAATAAACGTTGAGGTTCGCATGAGTCAGCATCAACTCAATGCTCTTCGCCGTTGTTGGATCATCCTCAACAAGAAGAATGCGCATATTATTTTCTCCGCCTGTACACTGTTTCCCTCAGGTCGAATTAACCTTGCTGGAAAAAAGTTAATGGCCCGTTACCATGATGGTTAATTTGCGCGATCACCTCAAGTGTGAATGATTTTTTTGCCTCAGGATTTACGATAGTCTTTAAGACGGGTGGCTTTCAGGGCGTCCTCGCCGAAGTCTGCGACGGCGGAAACCCAGCTGCGAAACTCCTCCTCGCTCAGGCTGTAGCGGCGCAATGCCTCGCTCTGCGGGATCAAGCCGTAGAGCACACCGCGCACAACTGCCGCTTTGCGCGATGCCACCCAGCGCCGTGTGGTCTTTGGCGGCAGATCCGCGCGTGTCATCACCGTGCCATCCGGCAGGGTCACAGCGCGGGGGCCATCGACTTTCTTCAAGAACATCTTCTCTTCCTTCGTGTGGAGCATCGAAATTGGTCCGTCCCCACATTTCGCGCAAACGCCTTAAGGAGGGATGAACCTGCCCCCTTGAGGATCATTAGGATTTTCCTATATTCTGCGGTGTCTTTCCTACATATCCGAGGAGTCGCCTGATGGCGCAGGATGCACATCCCCAATTGAATTCGCTTGGCTTTGCCAAACCACCCGCCGAAACTCGGGTGGTCGTGGCCATGTCCGGCGGCGTCGACAGCTCTGTTGTTGCTGCACATTTGGCCGATGAGGGCTATGATGTGGTGGGTGTGACCCTGCAACTTTATGATCATGGCGCGGCACTTGCGAAGAAGGGCGCCTGCTGTGCCGGCATCGATATTCACGATGCCCGCCGCGTGGCCGAGGAGCGGGGCTTTCCGCACTACGTGCTGGATTATGAGAACATTTTTAAGGATGCGGTCATTGATGAGTTCGCCGACAGCTATCTGGCTGGCGCAACCCCGGTGCCCTGTATCCGCTGTAACGAACGGGTGAAGTTCAAGGATCTGCTGGAAACGGCCCGCGATCTGGAGGCCGATTGCATGGCCACCGGCCATTATATCCAGCGCAAGGACGGGCCAAACGGGCCAGAGCTGCATTCCGCCGAAGACGCCAATCGCGACCAGAGCTACTTTCTGTTCTCCACCACCCCGGAGCAGCTGGACTACCTGCGCTTCCCGCTCGGCCATCTGCCGTCCAAGGATGCCACCCGCGAGATGGCGTCTCAATACGGTCTGGCCGTCGCGGACAAGCCCGACAGCCAGGACATCTGCTTTGTGCCCAATGGCGACTATGCCAGCGTGATTGAAAAACTGCGCCCCGGTGCGGCAGACCCCGGCCAGATCGTCCATGCCGATGGGCGCGTGCTGGGCAGCCACGAGGGCGTCATTCACTACACCATCGGACAGCGTCGCGGTCTTGGCATCGGCGGGCTGAGCGAGCCGCTCTACGTGGTGAAGCTGGATGTTGACACCAAACAGGTCGTGGTCGGCCCCAAGGAGATGCTGGCCACCCGTACGATCCCTGTGCGCGAGATCAACTGGCTGGGGGATGAGGCGTTCACCAGCCGCGAGGAATGGCATCTGAAGGTCAAGGTTCGCTCGACCCGCCCCCCGCGTGACGCTATCATCCGTCCGATTTCGGAGACCGAGGCGGAGGTCGAACTGCTGACCCCCGAGGAAGGCATCTCCCCCGGTCAGGCCTGTGTGTTCTACGCCGGGGAAGGGAGCCGCATTTTTGGCGGCGGCTGGATCTGGCGCGGCTACTGACAGACACCCCCAAAAACCAAAATCGAGATAGTGCCTGAGGGCAGAGCTGCTCTCAGGCGCGGCTCTGCATCCGGCAGGCTCTGCATCCGGCAGGCATCAGGTCCGGGCGGAGGACTACGTCGGCAGACGATCCAGCACGGCCCGGGCCGCGCGCAGGCCGGGATCTTCGCCGCCCTCACCCAACCGCTCCATCGTGGTCGCCATGGCAGAGGATTGTGCGGTCGGCTCCGCCTTCACTTTGATCAGCGCCTTTGCAATTGCCTCCGGCGTGCACTCAGGGCCAAGGCATTCGGGCACCACACGGGTGTCGCTGACCAGATTGACCAGCGTCACAGTATCAATCAGTGCCATCCGCCGCATGATGTGCCAGGTGAGCCACTGGAACTTATAGGCGATCACCATCGGGGTGCGCGCCGCGGCCAGTTCCAGCGAGACGGTGCCAGAGGCTGCCAATGCCAGATCCGCCGCTGCGAAAGCTGCGCGTTTGTGCGCCTTCGCCACCTCAGGCTCCAGCGTATTGGGGTCAATCACCACCGCCGTATCCGACCATTCCGCCAGATGGCTGCGGACCAGATCGGCAACCGGACCCGCAGCAGGCACCACGATCCGGTATTCCGGGTGACTGTCCTGAAACTGTTTAAGCGCGGCGCCAAACACCGGCGCCAGACGTGTCACCTCAGAGCGGCGCGACCCCGGCAGCGCCAGAACAGTTGGCGTATCGTCAAGCTGGTAGGCGCGGCGAAAACCTGCAATCTCTTCCGCCGATGCTTGTGGTTCGCCCACAACGGGGTGGCCAACAAAATCACACTCCATACCAGCCGCCTGCATGTAGGGCGGCTCAAACGGCAAGAGCGCCAGAACATGGTCGATCACCTTGGCCATCTTCTGTGCCCGTTTGGGACGCCAGGCCCAGACTGAGGGCGCGACGTAATGCACCGTGCGGATATTGCTGGCCTCTTTCACCAATCCAGCGACCCGCAGGGAGAAATCCGGGCTGTCGATGGTGATCATCACATCCGGCTTCATATCCAGCACTGCATCCGCAGTTTCACGAATGCGACGTTTCAGGTGGCGGTACTTCGGCAGCACCTCCGCCAGCCCCATCACCGACAATTCCGACATGTCGAAGCGCGAGACCAGCCCCTGCTCGGCCATCAACGCGCCGCCCACCCCCTCGAAACTGACATCCGGGCGCAGCTGGCGCAGACCGGCCATCAACGCGCCGCCGAGGCGATCTCCCGAAGGTTCCCCCGCGAGGATGAACACCCGCAGGCTCATGCGCTGCGCAGCCAGAGAAACAGGCCCAGGCGATTGCAGGCGGCCACCACATCATCCTGGTTCAGGACAATAACGCCCCCCGCTTCCAGCACGATCCCGGAGAGCCCGGCCTTCGCCGCCAGCTCAACCGTCTGCACACCAATGGTGGGCAGATCTGCGCGGCGGTCCTGCCCCGGTTTGGGCGCCTTGAACAACAGCCCACCGGTGCCATCCGGGCGTTTTTGCAGCGCGCTCAGCATCCAATCGGTACCAAAGAGGTTTTCCACCGCAATCGCCTGCCCCCGACGCACAGCACAGGACTGGCCCACATCGGCGCGGCTCATCGCGTCCACAACCTCGGCGCCACGCTCTGCATCGGGCTTGTCCAGCTCGCCCGGTTTGACCTCGGTCGGAATGCCTTCGGCCATCAACAGATCCGGCGCCACCTCATGGGCGGCGCGCACGGTCATACCTGCCTGCTCAAAGATACCGATGATGGCCCGCAGCGCGCCGTCATCGCCGGCCGCCAGAGCGCCCTGAAGCACCGGCACCAGCGGCAGGGTCTCGGCGTCGATCTCGCCGGGCTCAATCGCCGGACGACGCACCGCCCCCGCAAGGCAGATCTCCGTCACGCCTGAGGCTGCCAACCGCGCGATAAAGCTGCCGAGTTGTTCCAGACGAAAGGTCAGTTCCGGCTCAATGTGATCCGGCTCCGACCCGCGCATGGCGCAGATCAGCGGTCGATCAGACAGACGTGCGGCCAGTTCGGCGGGCAAGGCGCCCTGCCCTGCAATCAATGCTAGCATGTGATCAGCCCCCCGGCGTCAGGAAAGAGCGATCGCTCTCACCGGTGATGAATTCGACGATTTCCTGCACGTATTCACTGTCGCTTTCGGCACCAAGACGGCGCGCGCGCTCCTGAAAGGTGCCTTCGCCCTGCGCCAGCATCTGGAACGCGGCCCGCAGCGCGGTGATATCAGAGCGTTGCACGCCCCGGCGTTTCAACCCGACAAGGTTCAGCCCGTCCAGCTCCCCGCGCGGGGCCTGTACCAACCCATAAGGAATCACATCATTGGTCACCATGGTGACGGCGCCGACGATGGCACCGTGCCCGATCCGCACCCATTGGTGGATGCCGGACAGACCGCCGATGATGACGTCATCTTCCAGCACGCAATGACCCGCGACCGCGGCTGAGTTCACAACGATCACCCGATCCCCGACCTGCGCGTCATGGGCAATGTGACAGCCGGCCATGAACAGGCCATCGTCGCCGATTTTGGTCACCCCGCCGCCGCCTTCTGTGCCGGCGTTCACCGTCACATGTTCGCGGATACGGTTGCGCTTGCCGATCACGGTCTTGCAGCGCTCGCCCTTGAACTTCAGATCCTGCGGGATCTCTCCCAGAACGGCGAAGGAAAACACAACTGTATCTTCGCCGATCTCGGTATCCCCGGTCACCACAACGTGGGATTTCAGCTCCACCCGGTCGCCAAGCACGACATCAGAGCCAATCAGGCAGAACGGGCCGATGACGCAATCCGCACCGATCTTGGCCCCCTCTTCAATCACCGCGCTGGGGTGGATCCGGCTCATCTGGGTCAATCCTTTTGCACGTCGACCATGGCGGAGAATTCCGCCTCTGCCGCCGTTTCACCATCAACAGTCGCGACGCCCTTGAATTTGAAGATCTTGCCGCCGGGCTTGCCACGGGTGGTTTCCACGCGCATTTCCAGCACATCACCGGGGATCACTTTGCGACGGAATTTGCATTTGTCGATGTTCATGAAATAGATCAGCAGCTCGGTGTCGATCATATCCATGCCAACGCCCAGCATCACCCCGGCGGTCTGCGCCATCGCCTCGACGATGGTGACGCCCGGCATGATCGGCGTGCCCGGGAAATGCCCCTGAAAATGCGGCTCATTCATAGTAACATTCTTGATGCCACAGGCCGAGGAATAGCCATCGATCTCGACGACCTTATCGACCAGCAAAAACGGGTAACGATGCGGCAGAATCCGCTGGATCAGGTGAATGTCGGCGCTTTTCAGCTCGGTTGTCATTGCGGTTTTCCCGTTTTCTGAATGTTAGGTATGTCCTAGCAACTGGCCACAGCTTCGGCAAGCCGCCGGGCAGGTCCGGGCAGATCTGACCTCTGCCAGACCTGCGATCTCAGATCACTCGCTGTCGACCTCAGACTGACTGTCGCGACCATCGCCCAGAACCTCATTTACCCGCGCAATCGCCAGATCCGTCACATCCGCCGCATCGGCACTGAGGAACACGCTGGCGTGCTCCAGAATGGCCCCGGCGCCCGCTTCCAGCATGATCTGCTGCAGCACCGGCAAGGACGCGGTGAAAAAATCGCGCCGCGCGTCTTCGCCCATCTGGTTGATATCACGCAGCTTCTGATCCTGATTGCGGCGGGTTTCCTGCACTTTCTTGTCGAAGGCATCTGCCAATGCGCGAAAGGCCTCGGGATCCATACTGCTGCGCCGCTCCGTCAGATCCAGCTCCTCCGCACGCAGCTCCGCCTCAATCCTGCGGTTCTCCGCCGTCAGCACCGCGCCCTCGGCGTCCAGCTCCTGCGTGACCCGTTGGCCAAAGGCACTCTCGGCGTAGAGCCGCTCGGAATGGATGGTCAGCAGCCCCGTCTGTGGCGCCCCCAGTTGCAGCGTCTCCCCGATGGGAAATCCTGCTGCAGGCACCGTCGCCTCCTGCGCAGCACCGGGTTGGATCATCAGCGGCAGCACCGCAAGAGCGCACAGAAAAGGCGCCAGCCAACCAGCCAGCGCCCCCCTGTGCCGTGTGTCCACAGCTTGTGTCATTGCAATCAGAACCGCGCCTGAAGTGTCAGGTCAAAGCTCTGCTCCTGGTCGAAGTCTTCTTTCTTCAGCGCCTTGGAGAAGTTGAAGCGCAAGGGCCCGAAACCTGTGGTCCACAGCAGCGAGAAGCCAACAACATGGCGATAAGAGCCGCCGCGCCCAACGATATTGCCACCAGCGGCGCCGGTATCGGCGTTGTTCAAACCCCAAAGGTTGCCAACATCATAGAACAGACCACCGCGCAGACCGATCTCTTCGGGCAAGCCCAGCGGGAATTCCGCATCAAAACGCGCAGCTGCGTAGTAGTTGCCGCCGAGGAAGTCGTTGTAATTTCCGCCGCTTCCGTTCGGTGACTGATCCCGTGGGCCAATACCACCGGGTTCAAAACCGCGCAGGATGCTGGGCGACAGAACAAACCGGTCGATGGAGCGGCTGAACCCGTCCCCTTGCCAGCTGAATGCCCCCGCCTCGATGGTGGCGCGCAACGTGACCTCTTCGTTGAAGACACGACGCTGAGCGATGAACTTCGCGGTGCTGCGCAGATATTCGGAGTCTCCCCCAAGCCCTGCATAGTCAGCGCCGACCTGGATCAAATACCCCGAATTCGGGTCCAGACCGTTCAACCGGCTGTCCACCGTATAGGTAAAGCCGATGGTGCTGGCATTGATGGCGCCCTGATTGATCTCGCTTCGGACAAGCGGCCCGGCCAGCGGGAAGCCGGAGGAATCGTCGCCCCGGCTGATCATCTCGTCCTCATCCCAAGTATAACGCACCTGAAGATTGCTGTTCTCGGAGGTTTGGAACGTCAGCGCAGGCGAGAAAAACGCCCGCTTGGTATCATAAAGGGCAAAACTGGAATCGGTCTCCGAAAAGCCCAGATCCAGATCGAACCGCAGGTCGCGGCCCAACAGGTAGGGTTCTGTAAAGCCGAGAGTATATTCTTCCTTATCCTGCGCAGTGGAGATGTTGAACGACAGACGCTGGCCACGGCCAAGGAAGTTGTTCTCCGACAGGCCCAGGCTGATGCCGAAACCATCGTTGACCGAATAGGCCCCGCCAAGGCTCAACGATCCGGTTGGTTTCTCTTCGACGTCTACATCGACAACCACCTCACCGGCGCTGCCGCCTTCACGAACGTCCACCTCTGCGGTCTCAAAGAACCCAAGCGCCCGGATGCGTTCTGCGCTCTCACGAATTTCGCGCGGGTTGAACGGGTCGCCTTCGACTGTGCGGAACTGTTGACGGATCACCCGGTCCAGCGTGGTTGTGTTGCCTTCGATATCAATCCGCTCAACAAACACGCGTGGTCCGCGGGTCAGAACAAAATCGACATCCAGGGTCAGATCCCGATCATTGCGGCTAATGCGTGGCTCCACCCGCAGGAAATCGATCCCCTTGCGGATGGCAAAGGTTTCCAGCCGCCGGATCGCGTTCTCGATCACGCTTGGGGAATAGGTCACGCCAGGGCGCACCTTCAGCACCTTGCGGAACTCATCAGCGTCGGCTTCTGACATTTCGCTGGTGACCGAGATCTCACCGAACTCAAACTGCTGGCCCTCGGTGATATCCACCACCAGGAAGGCGGCGTCGCGCTCTTCGGTGACTTCGGCGTTGGTGCTGTTGATACGCACATCCACATAGCCGCGCGACAGGTAGAAATCGCGCAGAACCTGCTTGTCGAACTCAAGGCGGTCTTCAATCAGCGTATCCGCCCGAATGAAGGTCCGCAGCAGACCCGCCTGTTTTGTTTCCAGCACGCGACGCAGGCGACGGTCGGAATAGACCCGGTTGCCCACGAATGATACGCGCTCCACCTCAATGGTGTCGCCTTCGGAAATTTCGAACACCAGATCAACGCGGTTGTCGCTGCGCCGGATAATGCGCGGTGTCACGGTCGAGGCCAGACGCCCCTGCGCGCCATAAGCTTCCGCTAGGTTGGAGGCATCCCGTTCGGCAACGGTCGGGTTAAACACCCGGCGCGGCGCCGATTCGATCAGCGCCAGCATCGCGTCATCCTTGATGCGGCGATTGCCTTCAAAGCTGATCTTGTTGATTGTCGGGAACTCGGTGACCTTGATCACCAGTGTATTGCCCTGCGGCACGATCTCGACGGTTTCGAAAACACCGCTGTCAAGAATACGCTGGTAGGCATCATTGAGCTGACCGGCACTGACGGATTTGCCCCGTTCAATGCCCGTATAAGCCACAATTGTTGAGGTCTGGATGCGTTGATTGCCCTCGACCTGAACGTTTGAGAAACTGTAACTCTGCGCCACGGCGATCTCTGGCGTCAGGACAAATCCCAAAGCAATGGCCAGCGCCGCGGCAGATACGTTTCTATACAAAATATGGGCACCCAATTTGCGCCCCCCACAGGATGTACCCGTGTGCTTCCCCCGAACCATCAGTCAAAACCCGATTTTTTTACAGCTTAATCCGTGCGTATCGGGTTTATCGGCGCTTGTCAAAAACAACAAAAAGGCGCGCGGGATCACCCCACGCGCCAGATTGCTTGCAACAGCTTGAAAACTCAGAGACTGCCGATCCAGGCACCGGCAGCAAGCGCCCCCAAAATCGTCGCCACAGACATGGCACGGTCCCAGTTGAGGCGCATAAATAGACCAAATCCAGAATTGGTAATCCGCAGGCTGCTCATGGCGTCCACTCTCCCACTATCAATAATGATCCCACATCCGCCACAACCTTGCCGCGATCTGCGACGCCGTTGCCCACTGGCGGCTTACCAAAGGATTAACAAGGGAATGTGGCGACAGTTGGGCGCGCCAACCCGTCACAGGATCCGGCCCCGGATCACAGCGCCGACCGGGTCATCCCCGGTCGGCGAAAATACGTTTAGCAGAAGATGTCGTTAAAGAGCGCAAACATCATCAGGCTGAGAATAGCCGCAATGCCCACGCTCATCAGGATCCGCATCACCGCATCATTGGGCGGTTTCCCGGTGACGGCCTCATAGGCGTAGAACACCAGATGCCCACCATCCAGCGCCGGGATCGGAAACAGGTTCAGCAGCCCGACGGCGGTAGACAGCACCGCGATAAACCGGATGAAGCTTTCGGCCCCCTGGCTTGCCATCGCGCCGGAGGTCTCAGCAATGCCAATCGGACCGGAGAGGTTACAGGTGCTGATCGCGCCGGTGATCATATGCCCCAGCCCAGAGAGCGACATTTCAACCACGCCCCAGACCTGCGCCGCGCCACCGCCGAGGGCCTCACCGACACCAACCGTCTCCGTCGCCGGGTCAAAGGCAAGACCACCGGCAATCCCCATGCGCCAGCGCGTGGCAAACCCGCCCTCTGGCTGTGGCTCATCCACACGTCGTGGCGCCAGCGCCATCTCAAACTCTTCGCCCGCGCGCCAGACATCCAGCAGCAGGACCTTGCCTTCCGCGCTTTCGACCGCGCGTTTCAGCTGATCGAAGGCAAAGATCGGCGTGCCATCAACCGCGGTGATCACATCCCCCGGCTGCAGGTCGATATCGGCGGCGGCACTGCGCGGCGCCACACCGCGCACATGCGGGGGCCAGGGATACGGACCTTCGACCTCGACCTCCCGCTCATCCCGCAGCACAGTATAGGTCAGCGGCTGCTGTTCCGGCACCGCATCGCGGAAGGCGGTAAAGGCGGCACTGTCTTCCAGTGAGGGCACGTCTACCCCTTCGATCTGCAACAGCGCATCGCCTTCGCGCAGACCCGTCTGCAGCCCCGGCAGCGGCACCAGCCGCTCCACGGTCAGCGGATCGCGCATGGTGCCTTGCAGCATGAACACACCCGCAAAGATCAGCGCCGACATGATGAAGTTGAACACCGGTCCCGCCGCAACCGTTGCCGATCGCGCCCAAAGCGGTGCGCCATGCATGGTCCGGCGCAGGGCGACCGGATCTGCGGCAGCATCTGCCATCGCATCCGCATCCTTGCCCGAGGCCGCATCAGCATCCCCAAGGAACTTCACGTAGCCGCCAAACGGCAGCAGCGCCATCTGCCAGCGGGTGCCGCGTTTGTCGACGCGGGAGAACAGCACCGGGCCAAACCCCAGTGAGAACACTTCAGCGTGGATCCCGGACCAGCGCCCGACGATATAGTGGCCATACTCATGCACAGCGACAATCACCGACAGCGCCACCACAAAACTGGCAATCACATAGAGATACCCGCCAAGCTGCGGAAGAAAGGAGACGAAATCCAAGGGCTTACCTTACATAGTCTAAAATTGCGTTGTCGGCTTCCATACGGGCGAGATGGTCGGTCCGGCTCACCGTATCAAGGGTCATTGCCTCATCTAGCCCGCGATCCGCGCTGTCAAACTGTGTCAGCACCCGCGCGACCACCGCCGCCATATCCAGAAACCCGATGCGTCCGGCGATGAAATGATCCAGCGCGCGCTCCTTGGCGGCGTTGAACACCGCCCCCATCAGGCCGCCCCGGTCCATCACGTCATAGGCCAATTGCAGGGCCGGATACCGTGCCGGGTCAGGCGCGCGGAATGTGAGCGTTGCCAACCGCGCCAGATCGAGCCGCTCAACCGGCAGCTCCCGCCGCTCCGGCCAATGCAGCGCATAGCCGATGGCATGGCGCATATCCGGCGCGCCCAGATGCGCCATCAGCGCCCCGTCGCGAAACCCGACCAGCGCATGCACGATGGATTCAGGATGTACCACCACCTCGATCTGTTCTGGCGCCACGCCAAAGAATTCACGGGTTTCAATAACTTCCAGCGCCTTGTTGAACATCGACGCGCTGTCGATGGTGATCCGCTGCCCCATGTCCCAATTGGGATGGGAAGAGGCCTGCGCCACCGTGGCTGTCTTCAGCTGCTCCTGCGGCCAATCCCGAAATGCCCCGCCAGAGGCGGTGATCACCACCCGCTCCACAGCGGAGATATCCTCGCCGACCAGCCCCTGAAAAACTGCCGAATGCTCACTATCGACCGGCAACAGCCGCGCGTTGTGGCGCCGCGCCGTCTCCAGCAGCAGCGCCCCCGCGCAGACCAGCGACTCCTTGTTGGCCAGTGCCAGCGTGGCGCCCTGTTTCAGCGCCTCCAGCCCCGGTGCCAGCCCAGCCGCGCCCACAATCGCAGACATCACCCAATCCGCAGGCCGCGCCGCCGCCTCAGCCAGGGCCGCCTGCCCTGCCGCAGCGGCCACACCTGACCCGGCCAAAGCGGCCTCAAGCGCTGGCAGCTGGTCATCATAAGCGGTGACAGCGATATCCGCCTTCAGCGCAATCGCATCCTGCGCCAGCCGAGCAATATTGGCGCCACCAGTCAGCGCCACAACGTCATAATCGCCGGGCGCCCGCCGGATCAGATCAATCGTGTTCTGACCAATGGATCCGGTGGCCCCGAAAATCGAGATCTTCCGCATTACATCGTCCCGCCGGGCAGACCCCAAAGGCTGAGCACCAGAAGCACCATCGCCGCTGCGCCCAGCATCCCGTCAAACCGGTCGAACAAGCCGCCGTGGCCGGGGATCAGCGCGCTGGAATCCTTCACGCTCATCTTGCGCTTCAGCGCGCTCTCGGCGACATCGCCGGCCTGGCTCGCCATGGAGACCAGAACCGACAGCACCACCACGCCAAAGCCCAGTCCCGCCTGCATTGCAAAAATCGCGCCGACAATCGCCGCCGCGACCCAGCCGGCAGAGGTGCCGGACCAGGTTTTCTTGGGGCTGACACGGGGCCAGAATTTCGGCCCGCCAAAGGTTTTACCGGCAAAATAGCCCGCGACATCCGTAGCCACCACGACGGAGATCAGCCAGACCATCCAGTCCAGGCCCAATGTGCTGCGCATCCAGATGAAGGCATAGGCGGCGAACAGCACCCAAAGCGCAAAGCCAAGGTAAAGGCCGCGGCGAATATCCAGCGCGACCGCGCCGAGGATGGCCGGGATCAGCAACAGACCCACGGCCCCGCTGCCCGCCATCAAAGCCGCCGCCAGAACCGCGCCCATCGACAGGACACCGAGCGGCAGCGCCCCCCCCTGACGATGCGGCGCGACCATGCGCAAAAGCTCCCAGATCATGCCGCCGCCCGCCGCCGCGATCAGCAGATCAAAGACCACGCCACCGCGCCAGACCGCCCAGCCGCCCACAAGGATCATCACCACGGCAGAGATCAGCCGGGGCATCAGATCACCCCAACGCCCTGCGCCGCTCATGTTTTCACCGCGCCAAACCGGCGATCCCGCTGCCCGTAGCTGCGGCACAGCCGGTCCATCTCATCGGCGGTGAAATCCGGCCAAAGCGTGTCGATAAACTCATATTCGGCATAGGCCGACTGCCACAGCAGGAAGTTGGAAATCCGCGCTTCGCCGCTCGTGCGAATGACCAGATCGGGATCCGGCAGCACATGGGTATCAAGATAACGCGGCAGGGTTTCCTCATCCACATCCGCAGGATCCAGCCGCCCGGCGGCCACATCTTCGGCCAGTCGTTTGGTGGCACGCGCCACCTCATCACGGCTGCCGTAGTTCAGCGCGATGGTCAGCTGGGTGCCGTCATTGCACGCCGTTTCCTGTTCCAGCTGATCCATCAACGTGACCAGTTTCTTGTCCAACCGCACCCGGTCGCCGATGAAGCGCACCCGCACATTGCGCTGCGACAGCGCCTTCATCTCCTTGGAGATATAGCGGCGGAACAGGCTCATCAGGCCTGCGACCTCAACCTGTGTGCGCTTCCAGTTTTCCGTCGAGAAGGCAAAAATGGTGAGGTATTTCACCCCCAGCGTCGGGCAGCATTCCACCACCTCACGGACGCGTTTGGCGCCCGCATGGTGGCCGAACAGCCGCGGACGGCCTCGCGCCTGTGCCCAGCGGCCATTGCCATCCATGATGATGGCCACATGTTTGGGACCGCGTTGCGGGGCAGGCTCGCCCTCACTCGGCGCCAAGGCGGTGTCTGTGCTCTGTGACATCTGCAGGTGTCAGACCTGCATGATTTCGGCTTGTTTGGTTTCCAGCGCTGCGTCAACGACCTTGATCATCTTGTCGGTCAGCTCCTGAACTTCGCCTTCCCACAGCTTCTGGTCGTCCTCGGACATCCCGTCGGCCTTGGCTTTCTTGATCTGGTCCATACCGTCGCGACGCACATTGCGGATCGAGACACGGGCGTGTTCGGCATATTGGCCGGCCACTTTGGTCAGATCCCGGCGGCGCTCCTCGTTCAGCTCGGGGATCGGCAGCATGATGATGGTGCCGTTGAGCTGCGGGTTGATGCCCAGACCGGACTCGCGGATCGCTTTTTCGACCTTGCCGACCAGACCCTTGTCCCAGACGTTGATGGTGACCATACGCGGCTCGGGCACATTGACAGTCCCAACCTGATTGATCGGTGTCATCGACCCATAGGCATCCACCATAACCGGCTCCAGCATCGACGCGGAGGCGCGACCGGTCCGCAGCGACGCAAATTCGGTCTTGAGGTTGGCCATGGCGCCATCCATGCGGCGCTGTAGATCATCGGTATCGAGAATAAAATCGTCAGACATTCTGCTCTCCCCTGACTTGAGGCGGTGTTTGTATTGCTCATAAGACATTGACGGGGGGTTGTATAGCGATCTTGCCGCAGTTTTGAAGCGCCGGCCTGCCCCGCCGCGTGGCCCGCCGCGCTCGAGGATCTGCCATCAAACACGCCCTCGACGCCTGATTCAGCCCCCGGCACACCCCCGGCACAACAAAGCCGCGCGCTGGATTGATCCAAACGCACGGCCCGTTTGTGTCTCACCCGCAGGCCGTACGGCCCGGACTGAGCGCCCTCAAATAATGGAGAGGGGTGTTAGCCATGCACCTTGGTATAGGTGCCCTTCCCGGCCAGAATCCCCCGGAACCCGCCGGGTTCATCCAAGGGGAACACCATCAGCGGCAGATTGTTGTCGCGCGCCAGCGCAATGGCCGAGGCATCCATCACCTTCAGACGCTTGGCCAGCACCTCATCGTAGGTGATATCATCGTAGCGCACCGCGTCATCATGCTGCGCCGGGTCCTTGTCATAAACGCCATCGACGCCGTTCTTACCCATGAAGATCGCCTCACAGGCCATCTCATTGGCGCGCAGGGTCGCGGCCGTGTCGGTGGTGAAATAGGGATTGCCGGTCCCGGCGGCAAAGATGCAGACCCGTTTTTTCTCCAGGTGGCGGACCGCGCGGCGGCGGATGTAGGGCTCGGCCACCTCATCCATGCGAATGGCGGAGATCACACGGGTGAACACACCCAAACCTTCCAGCGCCGACTGCATCGCCAGCGCATTCATCACCGTGGCCAGCATCCCCATGTAATCCGCCGTGGTCCGCTCCATCCCCTGAGCTGAGCCGGACAGACCGCGGAAGATATTGCCGCCGCCGATCACCATGCAGATCTCCACGCCCATATCGCGCACGGATTTCACTTCCTGGGCAATGCGCTGAACGGTGGGCGGATGCAGGCCAAACCCCTGGTCCCCCATCAGTGCTTCACCTGAAATTTTCAGCATGACACGTTTATAGGTTGCCGCCGGCGTGGCCTCCGGCTGATCGTTGGTAAGGGGCATGTTGCGCTCCGGAATATGACGGGGTTACTTTGCGCGCAAAATGAAGCAAATCGGCGGCAGGATCAATGCGGCCTGACATGTTTTTCGGCGCCGCCTTGCTGCTCTGCCCGGCGCGCCGGGGAACATCCGAAGAACAGGACGCCCTGCATGACCGACTTGACCGCGCTGCCAGAGATCCCAGCCCACCAACCGGTGCTGATCGCCGGGCCAACCGCCTCCGGCAAATCCGCATTGGCCCTGCGGATCGCCGAAACTCAGGGCGGGGTGATCGTCAATGCCGATGCCAGTCAGGTCTATGACTGCTGGCGGGTGATCACCGCCCGCCCCTCCGCCGAGGAAGAGGCGATGGCGCCGCATCTGCTCTATGGTCACCAGCCCTATGATGCCGACTATTCCGTCGGCCACTGGCTGCGTGAGGTGTTGCCGCTGCTCAGCACAGGCCCGCGCCCGATTATCGTCGGCGGGACCGGGCTCTACTTCGCCGCGCTGACGCAGGGGCTGGCCGAAATACCCGCCACCCCGGCAGAGGTCCGCCAGCAGGCCGATGCGCTGTCGCTCGCGGAGATGTGCGCGGCGCTGGACGCGACCACCGCCGCCCGGATCGATCTGCAAAACCGCGCCCGTGTGCAGCGCGCCTATGAGGTATTGACCGCTACCGGGCGCGGGCTGGCCGACTGGCAGGCAGACACGCCGCCGCCGCCACTGCCGCTGGATCACTGCACCGCAATTGTCTTTGACACCGACAAGAATTGGCTTGAGGCGCGCATTCGCCGCCGCTTTGATGTGATGATGGATATGGGAGCCATGGCGGAGATCGCTGCCATGCAGGACCGCTATGATCCAGCCCTGCCCGCCTGCCGCGCCATCGGAGTGCCGGAACTGATGGCCCATCACTTGGGTGACCTGACCGAAGCCGAGGCCCGCGAGCGCGCGGCAGTCGCCACCCGGCAATTTGCCAAACGCCAGCGCACCTGGTTCCGCGCCCGCATGAAGGGCTGGCACTGCCACCGCCCTGGCTAGATGCAACATCATGCGCGGGGCTTGTCCGGGCTGAGGACCCGTCCGGGCGGCGCCGTCGGCCAAATTGACATCACGACCGCAGTTCCCTGCATCGGGGCGGGACAATCCGTCCCGCTGACCGTGCGGTATGCGCGCATTGTTGCTCAAAACCCATGCGCTATCTGCAATTCGACTAAATCCTTACGCATTTTTCGGCAAAAACTTGCCAGAATCAGTTTTTCGTGGCCATTTGCGCGCACGGAAAATACGAGCAGCACATACCATATCCATCCTATGCCTTTTGACCCCACCCATATCGGCGAGATCACTGTCGCACCGCTGTCGCAGCTGACCCCCGATGGACCCTGGCAGGTCGAACTGGCGCATGACCTCAC
Organism: Phaeobacter sp. LSS9; assembly: GCF_003443595.1. Taxonomy (NCBI): domain Bacteria; kingdom Pseudomonadati; phylum Pseudomonadota; class Alphaproteobacteria; order Rhodobacterales; family Roseobacteraceae; genus Phaeobacter; species Phaeobacter sp. LSS9. The sequence continues at coordinate 626,600 of NZ_CP031956.1, read as the reverse complement.
AGAAAACCTGCTGATCTGGATCACCCGTGGTCAGGGACGGGTCTTTCTGAATGGTCAGCAGCGAGGATTTGGCCCCAACAGCGCGATCTTTGTACCTGCGGGCACATTATGGTCGCTGGAACTGGGCCGTCAGTGTATCGGGCAGGTGATGACAATCCCGGCGTCTACGCCGATGGATTTTCCTGACAGTGCCGACACGTTACGCATCCCGGACGCGCAGGATCAGGCGGTGATCAACAGCATGTTTCAGGCCATGCAGGCCGAGCAGCAGGATCGCCCGGCGCTGTGGTACCGTGCGATGCAGGCCCATGGCACGCTGATTGCAATCCATGTGCGGCGCCTGATGGCGGCACGCAGCAGCACCATCAGCAAACCCACTGCGGCCCAGAGACTGGCACAGGGCTACTGCGGCCGGATTGTCGAATGTTACGCCCAGCACGCCAGCATGGCGGATCACGCGGCAGCGCTGAATGTGACGCCCACCCATCTGACCCGCGTCTGCAAATCCGAAACCGGCAAGACCGCAGGCGCCCTGCTGACCGAACGCCAACTCCACGCCGCCCGCAGCCTGCTGATCACGTCCGAACTGCCGATGCGCGATATTGCAGCCACCCTTGGCTTCGGCAGTGCGGCCTATTTCACGCGGTTCATCACCCAGCATACCGGTGAAACACCGAGCCGGCTGCGCAAACAGGCCCGTGACAAGCTGAAACGCAGCGCCTGATCCGGCCGCCCGTCCCGCCACGGCCCGGTTCCACAGCTGCCACAGCTGCGCGCAAGGCAGCCTTCCTCGCCCCCATCAAGGTCCCCGTGATGCGGCGGGTCGCCCAAGGCCTGAGATCGGCCGCGAGTCACCCCAAGACGCGCGTCATGTCCGCTCGCCACTGGGCACCTCTGCCCAGTACTAATCCCTTCGGACAGGGCGTTCGGCAGTCAAAACACAAAAACGACATCAAAAATGTCGCGAAATACACACGAAAGGTCGATAACCTACATTGACCTACCCCTCGTTCTGGGGCCGAATGGCCAGACGGGGAAACAATCGTTGAACACAGCACCACAAACGGCATCCGTCAGATCCGACTGGCCCGCCGTCCCAGAAGAAAAGATCTTGCGGTGCAACAGGGAGAGCCACATGACAAAAGACACCATCACCGGGACCAATCTGCACCCGGCGGCAAAGATGTATGCGACAGAAACCCTTGCTGGGAAGATGGACCGACGCGAATTCATGGCCCGCGCCACTGCGCTTGGCCTCAGCTCGGTGGCGGCATACGGCCTCCTTGGGCTCGACGCGCCGGTTCAGGCCGCAGGTCACAAACAGGATGGCGGCACCATGCGCATGCAGATGCTGGTGAAGCCGCTGAAAGATCCGCGCACCTATGACTGGTCCGAAATGGGCAACCAAAGCCGCGGCACGCTGGAGTATCTGATCGAATACAACAACGACGGCTCTCTCTCCGGCATGTTGCTGGACAGCTGGGAGATCAATGAAGACGCTACCGTATACACTCTCAACGTCCGCAAGGGCGTGAAATGGAACAATGGCGATGATTTCACCGCCGAGGATGTGGCCCGCAATATCGCCGGCTGGTGTGACAAGGGCATGGAAGGCAACTCCATGGCCGGCCGTTTCGGCTCACTGGTTGACGAAGCCTCCGGGCAGGCCCGTGACGGCGCCATCGAAGTGGTGGACAGCCACACGGTCCGCCTCAGCCTGCCGAACTCCGATATTTCGCTGATCCCCGGCATGGCCGACTATCCCGCCGCCATTGTCCACTCCAGCTTCCAGACCGATGATTTCACGGCCAATGTTGGCACCGGCCCCTACAAGCTGACGGAGCTTGAGGTCGGCGTGAAGGCCACGCTGGAGCGTAACGAAGATCACACATGGTGGGGCGAAGCAGTCTTTGGCCGTCCGGCACTGGACCGGATCGAATATATCGACTTTGGCACAGACTCCTCCTCATGGCTGGCAGCACTGGAATCCGAAGAGGTGGATCTGCTCTACGAATCTGTGGGGGAATTCATCGACGTGATGGACGGGCTGGGCTTTCAGAAGTCTGAAGTTGTCACCATGGCTACCATCGTTGTTCGCCCCAACCAGCTGGCCACCGTCGACGGCAAACAGCCTTATGCTGACAAACGCGTGCGTCAGGCGATCTCCATGGCTGTCGACAATTCCGTCTGCCTGGAACTGGGGTATGGCGGTCGCGGCCAGCCTGCAGAAAACCATCACGTTGGTCCGATCCATCCCGAATACGCCGAACTGCCCGCCCGCAAGGTCGATGCTGCCGCGGCGAAGGCGCTGATGGAAGAAGCTGGCATGATGGATTTCGAGCATGAAATCATCTCCATTGACGATGACTGGCGCAAGAACACCACCGATGCGGTCGCAGCGCAGCTGCGCGATGCCGGCTTCAAGGTCAAACGCACAGTGCTGCCCGGCTCCACCTTCTGGAACGACTGGGTGAAATACCCATTCAGCTCCACCAACTGGAACCACCGTCCGCTGGGCGTGCAGATCCACGCGCTGGCCTATCGCTCCGGCGAGGCCTGGAATGAATTCGGCTGGTCCAATGCGGAATTCGACGGACTGCTGACCGAGGCGCTGGCCATTGCGGATGCTGACAAGCGCCGTGAAGTCATGGCCAAGATGGAAGCGATCATCCAGGACGAGGGGGTGACCATCCAACCCTACTGGCGCTCGCTCTACCGCCACATGCGTGAAGGCGTCGTTGGCGCAGATATGCACATTTCCTATGAGCATCATCACTACAAATGGGGCTGGTTGGCCTGATCCTGCCAGCTCACATATCCCGCATCTGCCCTGTCACCGGGGCAGATGCTGCCAGCTCAGCCGCCACAGCCGCCAGCTCACCCGCCGTCGGACCTCAGGTCTAGCGCAGCCTCTGCGCTGCCTCCGATCGCGCATGGCAGACCAACCGGACTTTGCCAACAGGACTTTGCATGGGACTTTTTATTCTGCGCCGAACGGGCGTGATGATCCTGACGGCGCTCTGCCTCACCTTCATCGTGTTCATTCTGACCAACCTCTATCCGAACCTTGAAAAACTGGCCAAGACCGAGGGCAACTTCCGCATGTCGGATGAGGCCGTCGCCAGCTGGTTGGACAAAAACGGCTATCTCCAACCAATGCCGGTAAAATACGGCCAATGGCTGGGGGTACTCCCCGGCTGGCGTACCACCACGGATGAGGGTGTCACCGGCCGCTGCATCACGGGCGTTGTCAGCGCAGAGGAGGCAGAAGACGCCCCGTCGTTCTGTGGCGTTTTGCAAGGGGACTGGGGCTATTCCACCCGGTTCAAGGATGAAGTCTGGACCATTATTCAGACCCGACTTGGCAATACCGCCTTCCTGATGATGTGGGTGCTGATCCTGATGGTGCCCTCGGCGCTGCTGATCGGTGTTCTGGCCGGTATGCGTGAAGGGTCTGTCACCGACAGGTCGCTCTCCACCGCCTCCATCCTGACTACCGCCACCCCGGAATATGTCTCCGGCGTGATCTTCATTGCGGTGTTCACTTCCTCTGCGGTTGGCTTGAAATGGTTCAAGGGCACGGCGACATCTGCGATGACCGATGCCAATTTTGAGAATTTCTTCCTGCCGGTGCTGACCATCGCCCTTTATGGGATCGGCTATATCGCCCGGATGACCCGCGCCTCCATGACCGAGGTGATGACCGCGCAATATATCCGCACTGCCCGACTGAAGGGCGTGAGCTTTCCGAAGATTGTCATGCGCCACGCCCTGCGCAACGCATTGATTGCCCCCTTCACCGTGATCATGCTGCAGTTCCCGTGGCTGCTGAATGGTGTGGTGATCGTGGAGACGCTGTTCAACTACAAAGGCTTCGGCTGGGCCCTGGTGGAGGCGGCAGGCAACAATGACATCGAACTGCTCCTCGGCATTTCCGTGGTCTCCGTGGTCGTGGTGCTGCTCACTCAGCTGATCTCCGATATCGGCTATGTCTATCTCAACCCCCGCATCCGGATTTCCTGAAGGAGGAACGCACTATGGACCCTCTCAGCTGGACCGGGAGCCTCTCTTTTCTCACCCCTGTGCTGATGCTTGCCCTGGTGGCGCTTGCCGCCTCTGTGATCGCCTGGCTGGTGCTCAGCATTGTGACCACAAGCCCCACCATGGCGGTGAACGCCCATCGCAGCGCCAGCCTCGCCACAACGCCGGATGTGCTGGCCGGTATCGCCGTGCGCTACAGTTTTCTCGCGGTGATCGGGCTGATCGTCATCTACATTCTGTTTGGCATCATCTTCGGCGCCTCCGGTGGCATCGTTGGTGCCATGGCGCAGTTGCTCTTGCCTGTGTGGAGTGCATTGATCGCGCTTTTTGCCGTCTCCATCACCTTCAAGCGGCGGCTGGGCCTCTACGGGAAACTGTTTGACAGCCCCATCGGCATGATCGGCTTTGCGCTGGTGATGTTCTGGGTCTTTACCGGGGTGCTTGGCGCGATGGATCTGATCGCACCGCATGACCCGCTGGCGCAGATTTCCGGCCTCAAGAACAAACTGCCCGGCACCCCGCTGCCGGGTGCTGAGGCCGATGCAGGCATCGCGGCCTGGTATCTGCTTGGCGGTGACAATCTGGCGCGCGATGTGTTCAGCCGCCTGATTGATGGCGCCTGGGTGGTGGTGCAGATCGCGCCGCTGGCGACGCTTTTTGCCTTTATGGTTGGGATCACGCTGGGGCTGCCTGCGGGGTACTACGGCGGCCTATGGGACACAGTTCTGTCCTTCCTTGCCAACCTGATCCTGGCCTTCCCGGTGATCCTGCTGTTCTACCTGCTGGTCACGCCGGAGATCATCGAAACCGGGCTGCCGCAATATATCGCCGTGGTGCTCTTTGCCTTTCCGCTGATCTTTGTTGCGGTGCTGATCCATTCACGCTTTCGCACCCGCCCGCAACATAATGCCATCTGGCTGGCCATTGTGCTGGTCCCCGGTCTCCTCGCCTATCTGTCGCTGATCAATGAACCCGGGTCGAAGATCACCTTCTGGCCACTGGATCTGTTTGACGTGCCGGGCGGTATTCTGGTGGTCTTTGTCTCCGTGGTGTTTGTGAATTCTCCCACAGTGTTCCGCATCGTGCGCGGTCTGACCATGGATATCAAAACCCGAGACTATGTCGCCGCCGCCCAGACCCGGGGGGAGCGCCCGTGGTACATCATGCTCTGGGAGATCCTGCCCAATGCCCGTGGCCCGCTGATCGTCGATTTCTGCCTGCGCATCGGTTATACCACCATCCTTCTTGGGACCTTGGGGTTCTTCGGGCTGGGGCTGCCGCCCGAAAGCCCGGACTGGGGCAGCACGATCAATGACGGGCGTAAGCTGTTGTCGATCTATCTGCATCCGCCGCTGCCACCGGCGCTGGCGCTGCTGAGCCTTGTTCTGGGCCTCAACCTGCTGGCGGATGGCCTGCGCGAAGAAAGCCTGCGCGACTGATATGACCCTCTCCGGGGGCGCTGCCCCCGGACCCCCGAGATATTTGGAGCCAGAAGATGCCTTTCACGGCATCAACCAGCCCTCCAGGGAGACCAAGATGAACAAACTCGCAGAGTATGACGGCCCGATCCTGGAAATCGACAAACTGTCGATCTCCTTCTTTACCCGGCTGCGGGAAATTCCTGCGGTGATGGATTTCTCCGTCTCGGTGATGCCCGGCGAGGCCGTGGGACTGGTCGGTGAAAGCGGTTGTGGCAAATCCACCGTGGCGCTGGGTGTGATGCAGGACCTCGGCAAGAACGGCCGCATTGTTGGCGGCTCAATCAAGTTCAAGGGGCGCGATCTGGCGGAGATGTCGGCGGACGAGCTGCGCGACGTGCGCGGCAATGAGATCGCGATGATCTATCAGGAGCCGATGGCCTCGCTCAACCCGGCGATGAAAATCGGCAAACAGCTGATGGAAGTGCCGATGATCCATGAGGGCGTCAGCAAGGAAGAGGCCTACAGGCGCGCTCTTGAGGTGGTCACCGATGTGCGCCTGCCTGATCCCGAACGGATGCTCAATTCCTTCCCGCATCAGCTGTCCGGCGGCCAGCAGCAGCGCATCGTGATCGCCATGGCGCTGATGTCAAAACCCGCCCTGCTGATCCTGGATGAGCCGACCACCGCGCTGGATGTGACCGTGGAGGCCGCCGTGGTCGAGCTGGTCAAGGATCTGGGCAAGAAATACGGCACCTCGATGCTGTTCATCTCCCACAACCTTGGTCTGGTGCTGGAAACCTGCGACCGTCTCTGCGTGATGTATTCCGGTGAAGCGGTGGAGCGCGGCTCCATTCATGATGTATTTGACGAGATGCAGCACCCCTATACGCAGGCGCTGTTCCGCTCCATCCCGCTGCCGGGCGCGGATAAAAACGCCCGCCCGCTGGTGGCGATCCCCGGTAATTTCCCGCTCCCGCATGAGCGCCCGCCCGGCTGCAACTTCGGCCCGCGCTGCGATTACTTCAAGGCCGGGCGTTGCGATGCGCAGGACATTCCGATGGTGCCCGTGCATGGCAATGACCGCCATCACACCCGCTGCCTGCGCCATGATGAAATCGACTGGAACGCGCCGATCACAGTTGGTGAGCAGAAAGAAAAACCCGAGGTTGGCGAGGTCGTTCTCAAAATCGACGCGCTGCGCAAATATTATGAGGTCTCCGCCAATGCGCTGTTTGACAGTGGCGCGCGCAAGGTGGTGAAGGCCAATGAAACCCTCAGTTTCGAGGCCCGCGAAAGCGAGACGCTCGCCATCGTTGGTGAAAGCGGCTGCGGCAAATCCACCTTCGCCAAGGTGCTGATGGGATTGGAGACCGCAACCGCGGGCGCCATTCAGCTGGATGGCACGAACATCGAAACCACCCCGATTGAACAGCGCGACACCCGCACGGTGTCGGATGTGCAGATGGTGTTCCAGAACCCGTTTGACACGCTGAACCCGTCGATGACCGTGGGCCGGCAGATCATGCGGGCGCTGGAGATCTTTGGCATCGGCGACAGCACCGCCGCACGCAAGGAACGGATGCTGGAGCTGCTGGATCTGGTGAAACTGCCGCGCGCCTTTGCCGACCGGATGCCACGGCAGCTGTCAGGCGGGCAGAAACAGCGCGTCGGCATTGCCCGCGCCTTCGCCGGTGGCGCGCGTATTGTGGTGGCCGATGAACCGGTCTCGGCGCTGGATGTGTCGGTGCAGGCGGCGGTGACCGATCTGCTGATGGAAATCCAGCGCAAGGAGAAGACAACGCTGCTGTTCATCTCCCATGACCTCAGCATCGTGCGCTATCTCAGCGACCGGGTGATGGTGATGTATCTGGGCCATGTGGTCGAGCTGGGCACCACCGATCAGGTTTTTGCCCCGCCCTATCACCCCTATACCGAGGCACTGCTGAGCGCGGTGCCGATCGCCGATACGTCGGTTGAGAAACGCCACATCGTGCTGGAGGGCGATATCCCATCGGCGATGAACCCGCCGCCCGGCTGCCCATTCCAGACCCGCTGTCGCTGGAAATCCAAAGTGGCCGACAACCTCTGCGAGGCAGAGGTTCCGCCGGTGCGCACCCTCGCAGGCGGCCATCAGGTGAAATGCCACCTCAGCGATGCCGATCTGACAGAAATGGAACCTGTCATAAAAATCGCCGCCGAATAATCGGCGGCGCGGCTTGACCGGTGCTGGATCGGGGGCTGCTGGCGGGTTATCCCAGCAGCAGCATCACGATGATCAGCAGATTCATCGACGCAAACTGCATCAGGCGCGGCATGTCGTGACGGCGCAGCACGGCATAGGCGGCCAGCGCCAGTGACAGGCCCGCGCCAGCCATGGAGGCGCCGCCGATCAGCAGACCGGTCAGGCCTGTGTTCGGCCCCCAGGGCGCGCCGGGGGTATAAATCCCCTTCAGGCCCACCCCGATCAGGATCCCCAGGATCGCCCCTGCGAGGGTGAACTCCCCCCCCCGCACCGCCAGCGGCGGGCGGTCGGCCATCACGCTGTCAACGATCTGTGGCGACGGGCCGGACTGGGGCTGCCACTGCATCTGGGTAAGACGTTCGTCAAAGCGTTTGAAAGACACCGGGATATTCCTCTTCTGAAGCTTCCCACTAGGTGCCAAGAGATTAAGGCAACTTTCTGGCAGACAGACGGAGTTAACACGGCATTAAGGAAGATTATCAGCAGATTAACGCCGATCCCCGGCGCAATCGGCAATGCGCTGCCGAAACGGCGCCAAAATATCAGGACGGGTGAGAAAAAACGCCGCCGTATCAGGACAGCTTGGAACCACAGATCTGCGCGCAGGGGGTCACACCTCCCCCGCCAGATACATGCCTGTTTCCGCAGCAGTCTGGCAGCGCCGATGTCAGCTGCCCCAGATCTTCTTCACGTAATTCTGGGTTTCGCGGTAGGGCGGCACGCCGCCGTGTTTACGCACCGCCTCTGGGCCTGCGTTATAGGCCGCCAGCGCCAACCGCCAGGAACCGAACTTGCGGTATTGCCGCGCCAGATACCGCGCGCCGCCTTCCAGGTTCTGCTTGGGATCGGAGGCATCCACGCCAAGCGCCTTGGCGGTGGCGGGCATCAGCTGCGCCAGTCCTAATGCGCCCTTGTGGGATTTCGCCGTGGGGTTCCAGCCGCTCTCCTGCTGCACCAGTCGCAGGAACAGATCTTCGGGCACGCCATGTTTCTGCGCCGCTGCCCGCGCGACATTCAGATATTTGCCGCGGTATTTGCCACTGTAGGGAAGGCTGCCGTATTTCGACGGTGTGTGAATGGTCGGCGGCTGCAGGCGGATCGAGTTTTTATATTGCCCAGACGCCCGTTCATCCAACACCCGCGCCTGCGAGGCAAACAGCTTGCGCTGGCTCTTTGTGCTGAACATATCCGCAGTTGCAACCTGACCCGACAGAACCCCGGTCACCGCAACACCCACCAACAGTTTACGCATTAAAAACGCCTTGTCCCGCCCCGGTTTCCCTGTCCTTGATTGCGCGAAACTATAGCCGGATTGACTAAAAAGAAAAGCACCTTCGCATATTCCCGTCCGCCACCGCCCGGCCCCACGGCGCGCCTGCGCAAAATCTGTGGATGATCCCAGATATCCCGACCAGCCGACTTTCATGTGGCGACCTTGGGCGGTACTGTGGCCGCCAACCCGGCGCGATCAGATTCGGACCGGAGAGAGTTCATACCCCAACGGGGCACGCTGAAACCGCTGTATGGGATGTCTGACACCTCCCGCACTGCGGAAATTCGCGCCTCAGTAAAGACCAGACCAAGAGGACAGACCCATGGCAGGCTCAGTCAACAAAGTAATCCTGATCGGCAACCTCGGCCGTGATCCCGAAGTGCGCAGTTTCCAGAACGGCGGCAAGGTCTGCAACCTGCGGATCGCCACCTCGGAAACCTGGAAAGACCGCAACACCGGCGAGCGGCGCGAAAAAACCGAATGGCATTCGGTTGCGATCTTCTCCGAAGGTCTGGTCCGCGTGGCAGAGCAGTACCTGCGCAAAGGCTCCAAGGTCTATATCGAAGGCCAGTTGCAGACCCGCAAATGGCAGGACCAGAGCGGCCAAGACCGCTATTCGACCGAGGTCGTCCTGCAGGGCATCGGCGGCACGCTGACCATGCTCGATGGTCGCAATGACGGCGGCCAGGGCGGCGGCGGTGGCAGCTACGGTGGTGGCAGCGGCGGCGGCTATGGTGGTGGCGGTGGTGGCTACGACAGCGGTCAGGGTGGCGGCAATCAGGGCGGTGGCTTTGGCGGCGGCAACCAGGGCGGCGCATCGCACAACATCGATGATGACGAGATCCCGTTCTAAGGGCGAATCATCTTTTCATCCGGGGGGTAACACCCCGATACGAACACACTAAAAAAGTGCGGACCCGCCAAGGTCTGCACTTTTTTAGTGTAAAACCCTGATTTCTAAGACGGATAGACCCAGCACCTCCCGCTACGTCACTTACCTTCAAAATAGGCGTGTTTTGAATACATCTTCTATTTGAAGCGCTCAAGAGCGCGCCAAATACACAGTCTGTTAGCATCTCAAACTTAACGTTTTGCGGAGTAGTTACGTTACGCCGGAGCGCAGAGTATGATCACCCGCCTGTTACAGCAGATGTCCATCCGGACCAAAATCCTGACCCTTATCGGACTTCCCCTCCTGATCATTATCGGGATGTCCGCAGCCGTTTTATACACGCTGAACAAACGCGCCAGCTTTGACACCACGCTCACGCAGGACATCATGATCACGGCAGGCGATCTGGTGCATAATCTGCAGCTCGAACGTGGCCTGTCGGCGGCGTTTCTGATCGATGAGACCTCCGCCCTCCCCCAGTCCCTGACCGAACAACGCCAAAAGGCGCAGGATCTGCGCCTCCACATGCTTGAGGTGATCGAATCTGCGGATCTGTCACAGCTGCATGAGAACACCCGGATCTTTGTCGAACTCGCCCATGAGGAGCTGGAAGCCCTGGACGGCGTGCGCACCCAGATCGAAAACCGCAGCATCAGCGCGCCCGAAATGATCGATTTCTACACCGATCTGAACATACATCTGCTGGAAACCGCCCTCGCATTCGAAGTGCTGGTTCCGAATACCGAACTGGCGGAACGCGCGATGGCCTTTACCTATTTCCAGATGGCCAAAGACGCCTATGGCATCCAGCGTGCGATCGGCGCGGAGGGGTTTGCCAAGGGTTGGACCGACAGCCTGCGCACCCGCATGACCATATCCTATTTGCAATCAAAAGAGCGGATGCGCGTGTTCCACGAACTGTCGGACAGCGACAGCGTGCATCTCTTCGATGACCGCGCGGCGGGGGATGTCTATCAGAGATTCGCCAAAATTCGAACGGCTGTGATTGACGGCAACGCGCCGGACACTCTGACCAGGCAGCAGTGGATTGACATCGCGACGGCGGCCATCGGGGTTGTGAAAGACGTCGAAACCGAGATCCGCGGCGCCCTTCTGGCTGATTTTCAGGCGTTTGATGCCTACAACAAAAACGCTTTCTACCAGACATTGACCGCTCTCTCGGTGGTTCTTGTATTGATCAGCCTTGCCGCGCTGGCAATTGCCCGCGATATCGCCGGCGGTGTGCGGATCGTGACAGGCGCGCTGGAGCAGATCAGCTCCGGTGATCTGGATGTCACCATCTCCGGCAAGTCGCGCAAGGATGAGATCGGCAATATCGCCCGGCAGGCGGAAATCCTGCGCGGGCATGCTGTTGAAAAGCGCGCCGCCGACGACCAGCTGGATCGCGCCATGGCAGAGCAGAAACAGGTCTCCGACGCCATCGCCGATGCCCTCAACCAGCTCAGCAACAAGGTGCTGGTCTATCGTCTGGAGGATCATTTCCCCGAGGATTTCAAAAGCCTGCGGATGGATTTCAACGATCTGGCGCAGTCGCTGCAGGATGCCATGGACACCGTGCGCAGCACGGCCCTGTCGGTGGGCGATGACAGCCAGACGATTGCTGCCAATATGGATGATCTCTCCCGCCGAACGGAATCGCAGGCCGCCGCGCTCGAACGGTCCACCCATGCGATGAATGAAATCACCACCAGCGTCGGCGAATCCGCCCGCAACGCCAAAGATGCCGAAACCATCGCAGGCACCACCCAGGACAAAGTCAACGATTGCGAAGACATCGTGCAGAAAACCGTGACCGCAATGGAGGAGATCCGCGCCTCCTCGGATGAGATCTCCCAGATCACCAAGGTGATTGAGGATATCGCCTTCCAGACCAATCTCCTGGCGCTCAACGCCGGGGTTGAGGCCGCCCGCGCCGGGGAGGCCGGGCGTGGCTTTGCCGTTGTCGCCAGCGAGGTGCAGCGCCTGGCGCAGCGCTGCTCAGATGCGGTGTCGCAGATCGACGAGATCACCGCCCGCAGTTCGTCTCAGGTCAACACCGGCTCCACCCTTGTTGGCTCTGCCGGAACGGCAATGGCCGACGTCAGCACGCAGGTGAGCGCGATTTCCGAGCTGATCGTCTCCATCGCCAGGGGGTTGGATGCCCAGTCCTCACAGCTGAGCGAGGTCAATCACGCCGTCGGCGAGATGGAGCAGATGACCCAGACCAATGCCGCCATGACCGAGGAAACCACCGCCTCCGCCACCCAGCTGTTCCAGCAGGCGCGTGAGCTGAACACCATGATCGGCGCCTTCCAGCTGGACGGTCCCGCCACCGCCTCGACAGCGGAAGAGATGGCCAGCGATGCTGAGATGGCGGCACAGATGCAGGGCGCATCGGATGTTTCCAATGAGGGCAGTTTCGACACACCGGACGACGAATCCTGGGTGGCCTGAGGTCCTCTTTCCCCGATCACGACAAACGACAAAAGCCCTCGCGTTCTGCGGGGGCTCCTGTCATGTCACAGGCTATGAACTGCACGCCTTGGCAGACATTGGTCCCGCCGTTGTCTCAAACTGCGGGGACGGCTGCGGGGTAGGCGACTATTTCGCGGCCAACGCGTCCCGCAGCACATCCAGCACCGCCTCTTGCGGTACATCCCCGGTGACAAAGGCCTGACCGATGCCACGTGCGAGGATAAAGCGCAGCTGACCGTCAACCACCTTCTTGTCCTGCCCCATCAGCGCCAGCAGCGCCTCGGCATCCGGCAGTTCGCCCGGAATATCCGCGAGGTCGGTCTTCATGCCCATCGCCTTCAGATGGGCCCGCACGCGGCTTGGATCCTCCTGACTGCACAGCCCCAGCCGCGCCGACAGCTCAAACGCCAGCGCACAGCCGATCGCGACCCCCTCGCCGTGCAACAACCGGTCGCCATAGCCCGTTGCCGCCTCCAGCGCATGGCAGAAGGTATGGCCAAGGTTCAGCAGCGCGCGGTCGCCCTGCTCGGTCTCATCGCGCACGACAATATCGGCCTTCATCTGCACCGAGCGTGTCACCGCCTCGACCCGCGCTGCCATGTCACCCGCCGCTAGCGCCGGGCCTTGCGCCTCCAGCCAGTCAAAGAACTCCGCATCGCCAAGCAGCCCGTATTTCACCACCTCGCCATAGCCGGCCAGAAAATCGCGCGGGGTCAGCGTGCCCAGCAGCGCTGTATCCGCCAGCACCAGCGAGGGCTGGTGAAAGGCGCCGATCAGGTTCTTGCCCTGCGGCGCGTTGATGCCGGTCTTGCCGCCCACGGAGCTGTCCACCTGCGCCAGCAGGGACGTCGGGATCTGCACGAACCGCACCCCGCGCCGCAGCACCGCCGCCGCAAAGCCTGCAAGATCGCCAATCACACCACCGCCAAAGGCGATGACAATATCGCCGCGCTCCACTTTCTGCGCCAGCAACCATTCCACCGCGCGGCTGAACTGTGGCCAGGCCTTGGTGCTCTCCCCCGGCGGCAGTGCCAGCGCCGCCATCTCGATCCCGGCGGTCGCGAGGCCTGCACGCAACCCCTCAAGGTGATGCGCCGCCACGGTTTCATCGGTCAGCACCGCCACCTTTGGACGGCGCAGCATCGGCGCCAGACGCGCGCCGACATCCGCCAGCAGATCCGGCCCGATCACTACATCATATGCGCGCGCTCCCAGCGCCACATGCACGCTGCGTTCCAGCATTGCCTGCTCCATCACACCCACTCCGTCACCCCCACTCAAGCACATCCGGACGGGCGCGCAGCGCCTCGACAACCCGGTTTACCATTTCATCAATCGACGCCTGCCCATCCGACTGCACCGTCAAATCCGCCTGCGCATAATAGGGCACCCGATCATGATAGAGCGCCGACAGCGTCGCATGGGGATCCTCAGTGCGCAGCAACGGCCGGGTGTCGCGATGTTTCACCCGGTTCCACAGCACCTCAAGGTCGGCATTCAGCCAGATCGCCACACCACGCTCCGAGATGATCTGACGGTTTTCCGCCGCCAGAAACGCGCCACCACCCGTAGACAGCACACCGCGTTCCTCATCCAGCAGCCGCCGGATCACCTGACGCTCCTTCTGTCGAAAGAACGGCTCGCCATCGCGGGCAAAGATTTCGGGAATCGTGCGGTTGGCCGCAGCCTCGATTTCATGGTCACTGTCCAGAAACGGGGCTTTCAGACGGGCCGCCAGGGCACGGCCCACCGCCGTCTTCCCTGCCCCCATCATGCCCACCATCACGATGGTTTTTTTCAGCGCACCGGGCACCCGGCGGTCACCCGCGCCACTGAGTGTTTGCTCTTTTTCGCTCATTCTTCAGTGAATGACGTGATATTGCTAAAAAGGCCATATATAACTTGCACAAAAGCCAAAGAAGCAGTGAGCGGACACCCATGGGGCGATTGATCAAATACTTCCTTTATTTAGTTGTTCTGGCAGCGATCGGTCTGGTGATCTATGCCTATGTGGGACCGTGGTTCGGGGCGGATTTCGACGCCCCCACCGCAGAGGTCCGCAAACCGGTGGTTCTGAATGCCGACTAGACAGCGGCGTGGTGAGTCGGCTCGGGCAGCTCCGGCGGCTCCGCTTGCGCGCAGCACCTCTGCCAGCGCAGCCCCACGGCCCAATCATCTGATGAAACACGTGCTGGCGCTGGGGCTTGGCGTCGCGACGTCCGGCCTTGCTGCGGCGGCCACCGCCCAGACGCCAGCCGCTCCTGCGGCCTCACCTGTGGCGCAATCCGGCCCGCCCGGCACGGCGACCAGCCGCGACACCCCCCGTGCGGGCAGCGGTACAGCTAAACCCGACGGCCCGCTTGCCGCCATCGACTGGCTGGCGACACCGGCGCCTGATGCGGGGCTGCCCGGCACCGTCCTGCTGGAACCCCCCGTCGCAGGCTCCGCCCGCCGCCCGGAGATAACCGTCACCCCGCTGGCCAGCCTTGTGGCGCCGGTTGGTCTGGTCAAACCAGCCTCCACCGGCCTGCCGGTCGACCTCTGGCGCGGCAGCAACGCCGAGGCGCTCGCCACGCTGCTGGCCTCCGTTCCCGTGCGGAAATCCCCGGCGATGCAGTCGCTAATGTTCACCTTGCTGCTGTCGGAGACCCGCCCACCGGTTGAGGGCGGCGAAACCCTGTTGCTGGCACGGCTGGACCGGCTGATGGATCTGGGCGCGCCGGACCCCGCACAGGCGCTGGCCGAACAGGCGGGCCCCACCCGCAGCAAGGCACGATTCAAACGCTGGTTTGACGCCACCCTCTTGACCGGCGACGAGCAGCAGGCCTGCAGCGCGCTGCAGGATCGGCCGCATCTGGCGCCGGATTATGCCGCCCGGATCTTCTGTGCCGCCCGGCTTGGTGATTGGCCCACCGCCGCGCTGTTGCTGGAGGCCGCCCATGCGCTGGAACTGGTGGACAGTCGCCAGCTCGACCTCCTCGACCGGTTCCTGAACCCCGATGTGTTTGAGGACGCACCACCGCTGCGCGCGCCAAAATCCCCGGATCCCCTGACGTTCCGCCTCTATGAAACCATCGGAGAGCGCCGCCCGACCAGCAACCTGCCGCGCGCCTTTGCAGCAGCGGATCTGCGCGACATTGCCGGCTGGAAGGCCCAACTCGAAGCGGCGGAGCGGCTGACCCGGATCGGTGCGCTGAATCCCAATCACCTGCTCGGGCTATACACCGAACGCAGCCCCGCGGCCTCCGGCGGTATCTGGGACCGGGTTGCAGCACTGCAACGCTTTGAAACCGCACTGGAAACCGGCAGCGCCGAGGCGGTCAGCAAAACCCTGCCCAAGGTCTGGCGCGCCATGCAGGCGGCGCAGATCGAAACCGCCTTTGCCGATCTCTTTGCCGATCAGCTGGCGCGCATCCCGCTGGAGGGTCAGGCGGCCAATCTGGCCTGGCGCATTCGCCTGCTCGCCCCAACCTATGAAACCGCCTCTCACAGCCCGCCCCCGTCGCAGGGACGCAGCGCCTTCGTTGCCGCCGTGGCGCAGGGGGTGCCCACGCAGGAGCTGGCCCGGAACGGTGTCGAACAGGCCATCGCCGCCGCCTTTGCTGCCGACAGTGCCGCGCCGCGCAAATTGCAACGGCTGCTCGACAACGGCCAGCTGGGTGAGTCGATCCTGCGCGCGATGCAGCTCTTTGCCCAAGGCGCGGACGGCAATCTTGGCGATCTGACCGATGCGCTGGCCACCTTCCGCGCTGTCGGGTTGGAGGACACCGCCCGCCGCGCCGCGCTTCAGCTGTTGCTGCTGGACCACCGTTGACCGTTCCCGGCATGACATGAAACACCCCCAGCCATGACCCCACCCATCGCCCAGCCAGCCAACGCCCCGCAGGATGATCTTCAATGGATCGCCACCTTTCTGGATGCGCAGGCGGCCGATCTTGGTGCGGCGCGCAACACGCTGCTGGCCTATGGTCGCGACCTGAAAGACGTGGCCAGTTGGCTTGCGCATAAAAACCGCGCCTTTGGCAGCGCCTCCCGCGATGATATCGAAGCCTATCTGATCGCCTGCGACGCCGAAGGGCTGGCCCGCGCCACCCGCGCCCGTCGTCTCTCCGCGATCAAACAGATCTACCGTTTCGCCTTCGACGAGGGCTGGCGCAGCGACAACCCCGCCATCCAGATCAAGGGACCGGGCCGCAAAAAGGCGCTGCCCAAAACGCTGGAAGTGATCGAGGTGGACCGGCTTCTGGATGCGGCGCGCCAATCCGGGCGCAGCACCGCCGACCGGCTGCGCAACACCTGCCTGATGGAGCTGCTTTATGCCACCGGTATGCGCGTGAGCGAACTGGTCGGCCTGCCCGTCGCCGCCGCACGGGGTGATCCGCGCATGTTGCTGGTGCTGGGCAAGGGCGGCAAGGAACGGATGGTGCCGCTCTCTCCCCCCGCCCGCGACGCGCTGGCCGCCTGGCTCACCACGCGCGATGCCGCTGAGGAGGCCGCCGTGGCCAAAGGCGCCGCGCCTTCGCGCTTCCTGTTCCCCTCGCGTGGCAAATCCGGCCACCTGACCCGGCACCGCTTTTATCTGCTGATCAAGGAGTTTGCCATCACCGGCGGTCTCCCGCCCGAGGCTGTCTCTCCCCATACCCTGCGCCACGCCTTTGCCACGCATCTGTTGACCAATGGCGCTGATCTGCGCGCCATTCAGGCGCTGCTGGGCCACGCTGATATTGCCACGACGGAGATCTACACCCATGTGCTGGACGCCCGCCTGAGTGAATTGGTGCTGGAACATCACCCGCTGGCGCGCAAAGACACCGGATCAGACACCCCCCCGCAGCCGGACGACGACGAGCCGACAGACTAATCATCCCCAATAATCGCCCCAAGGTGCGACAGCTCCGCACCTCCCTCTTGCGACAGCGCGACAGGCACCCCATAACCATGGGGATCTCAACATTTCTTTCGGGACTCTGATGGACAGCACCACGACCTTTGTCGATTCCACCTTCTGGACCACCGCCGGCGCGATTGTCTTCCTGCTGGTGCTCTCCGGTTGCTTCTCCGGCTCTGAAACCGCCCTGACCGCCGCCTCGCGCGGCAAACTGCGCACCCAGGCCGACAAGGGCTCCAACGGCGCCAAACGCGCCCTTGCCATCACCGAAGACAGCGAACGGCTGATCGGCTCAATCCTCCTCGGTAACAACCTGGTGAATATCCTTGCCACATCGCTGGCGACCGCGCTGTTCACCCGCGCCCTCGGCGAAAGCGGTGTGGCGCTGGCGACGCTGGTCATGACCCTTCTGGTCCTGATCTTTGCCGAGGTACTGCCCAAGACCTACGCGATCTCCAATGCCGAAAAAGCTGCCGCCGCCGTTGCCCCTCCGATTGGCATTCTGGTGACTGTACTTGCCCCGGTGGTGGGGGCCGTCCGCCTGCTGGTGCGCGGCGTCCTGCGTCTGTTCGGGGTGCGGATTGACCCCGACAGCCACATCATGGCCGTGCGCGAGGAGATCGCCGGCGCCCTGCATCTGGGCCACTCCGAAGGCGTGGTTCAGAAAGAAGACCGCGACCGCATCCTCGGCGCGCTTGATCTCTCCGACCGCTTTGTTGAGGAGATCATGCTCCACCGGTCAAATATCGAAATGGTCGATGCCAATCTGGACCCGCAGAGGATCCTCGAACAATGCCTGACCTCGCCCCACACCCGCCTGCCGGTGTTCAAGGATGAACCGGAGAACATCATTGGCGTGCTCCATGCCAAGGATCTCCTGCGCGAAATGTATGCCCAGATCGGCGGCCCCGATGGCGATGCCTCCTTGCTGCGCAACTTCAACATCACCAGCGTGACCAAGCCGCCGTATTTCGTGCCGGAAACCACCACGCTAGATGATCAGATGCGCCAGTTCCTGCGCGCCCGCACCCATTTTGCGCTGGTTGTGGATGAATACGGCACCCTGCAGGGGCTGATTACGCTGGAGGACATTCTTGAAGAAATCGTCGGCGAGATCACTGATGAATTCGACCCGGATGAGGAAACCGTCGTCACCAAGACCAGCGATGGCAACTACCTCGTCGATGGGGCCACCACCATCCGCGACCTCAACCGTGCCACTGACTGGTCACTGCCCGATGATGAGGCCAATACGATTGCCGGTCTGGTCATCCATGAGGCCCAGACCATCCCCATTGTCGGACAGGTGTTCTCCTTTCACAACTTCCGCTTTGAGGTCACCGCCCGCGAGGGCAACCGCGTGACCGAGCTGAAAATCCGCCCGCTGCACTGATCCTGCCTCAGCGCCGGACAGATCAAAAGCCGCTGCCCCGCTGGGCGGCGGCCCTGTTGCATTTGCCTCTCGCAACGCGAATTCACCGCCAGAGCGCCCATTCCCGACCCTGCGTGTCGCAATTTTACTGGACTACTGAACACATCTGTCCAGAATGAAGCGACATAGCCAGTGAGGGATGAAAAGATGAAGACGACAACACGGGTAGCAGTGATCGGCGGCGGCGTTGTGGGGTGCTCGGTGCTCTATCACCTGACCAAGCTGGGCTGGTCCGATGTAATGCTGCTGGAGCGCTCCGAACTCACGTCCGGCTCCACCTGGCACGCGGCCGGCGGCTTCCACACCCTCAATGGCGACACCAATATGGCCGCGCTGCAGGGCTATACGATCAAGCTGTATAAGGAGCTGGAAGAGATCACCGGCATGTCCTGTGGCCTCCACCACGTCGGCGGCGTCACCCTGGCTGAAACCCAGGAACGGTTCGATATGCTGAAGGCGGAGCGCGCCAAACACCGCTTCATGGGGCTGGAGACTGAGATCGTCTCGCCTGAGGAAATCAAGAAGATCGCCCCCGTGACCAATATCGACGGCATCGTCGGCGGATTATATGACCCGCTCGACGGTCACCTCGATCCCTCCGGCACCACCCACGCCTATGCCAAGGCCGCGCGCATGGGCGGCGCCACCATTGAAACCCACTGCAAGGTGGTGGAGACCAACCAGCGCCCCGATGGCACCTGGGATGTGGTCACCGACAAGGGCACACTCCACGCCGAACATGTGGTCAACGCTGGCGGGCTCTGGGCGCGCGAGGTGGGCGCCATGGCGGGTGTCTACTTCCCCCTGCACCCGATGGAACACCAGTATATCGTCACCGATGAGGTGCCGGAAATCGCCGGGATCATCGACGCAGGCGGCGAGCATCCGCATGTGATGGATCCCGCCGGTGAAAGCTACCTCCGGCAAGAGGGTCGCGGCCTTTGCATCGGGTTCTACGAACAGCCCTGCAAACCCTGGGCCGTCGACGGCACGCCGTGGGAGTTCGGCCATGAACTCCTGCCCGATGACTTTGACAAGATCGAGGACAGCATCGCCTTCGCCTACAACCGTTTCCCGGCACTGGAACGCGCAGGTGTGAAATCGGTGATCCATGGCCCCTTCACCTTCGCCCCTGACGGCAACCCGCTGGTCGGCCCGGTGCCGGGGATGCGCAACTACTGGTCCGCCTGCGCCGTCATGGCTGGATTCAGCCAGGGCGGCGGCGTCGGGTTGATGCTGGCGCAATGGATGGTGGAGGGCGAATGCGAGCGCGACACATTCGCGATGGACTGCGCCCGCTTTGGCGATTGGATCACCCCGGGTTACACGCGACCCAAGGTGATTGAAAACTACCAGAAACGCTTCTCCATCGCCTACCCGAACGAGGAGCTGCCCGCAGCCCGCCCGTTCCGCACCACCCCGATGTACGACATCTTTGATGGCATGGGCGCCGTCTGGGGTGCGCAATACGGGCTTGAGGTGCCAAACTATTTCGCAACAGGCGACGAGCCGCGCTATGAGACGCCGTCTTTCCGCCGCTCCAATGCCTTTGACGCCACCGCGCGCGAGGTTAAGGCGGTGCGTGAGGCCGTCGGCATCAATGAGGTCCATAACTTCGGCAAATACCTGGTCAAGGGTGCGGGTGCCCGCCAATGGCTCGACCGCATCATGGCCGGCCGGGTGCCACAGCCGGGCCGCCTGTCGCTGACCCCGATGCTGTCCCCCAAGGGTCGGCTGATCGGCGACTTCACCATTTCCTGCCTCAGCGAAGAAGAGTTCCAGCTCACCGCCTCTTACGGCTCGCAGGCCTACCACATGCGCTGGTTCCTGCAAAACCTGGACGACGGCGTCAGCCTTGAAAACATCTCCGACACCCGCAACGGCTTCCAGATCGCAGGCCCCAAAGCGCGGGAGGTGCTGCAGGCCTGCACCCGTCAGGATATCTCCGACCTGCGTTTCATGGATGTGCGCCGCATGACCGTGGGCATGGCCGACTGCATCGTGCAGCGGGTCAGCTATACCGGCGATCTGGGCTATGAAATCTACTGCGACCTGCCCTCGCAACGCGCGCTCTGGGATGCGCTCTGGTCCGCAGGCCAGCCGCACGGCATGAAACCCTTTGGCATGCGCGCGATGATGTCGCTGCGTCTGGATAAATTCTTCGGCTCTTGGCTCAGTGAGTTTTCGCCCGATTACACCGCTGCGGAAACCGGCCTCGATCGCTTCATTTCCTTCAAGAAAGATGTCGATTTCATCGGCCGTGCCGCAGCGGAGGCCGAACGCGACGCAGGCCCCGCCCGCAAGCTCTGCGCCTTTGAGGTGGCGGCAGAGGACGCCGATGTCACCGCCTATGAACCCATCTGGCAAGATGGCGCTGTGGTCGGCTTCTGCACCTCCGGCGGCTATTCCCATCACGCGCAGAAATCCATCGCCCTCGCCCTGATCCCCCGCGATCTGGCGCAGGATGGGCTGGAGGTGGAGATCGAAATCCTCGGCAAACTGCGCGCCGCACGGCTGATAACCACACCGCTGTTTGACGCCGATGGCGCCCGCATGCGCGGCTAATACCATAGGTGGGTCAGATCAGCTGACCCACCTCCCCCCCTGTTGCGTGCCCGGCGCGCGCTGAGCTGCTGATAGCACGCAACACTTAGGGCATATATCGGCCCCAATGTTTCGCACGCGAAACATCCCGTCAGCCTCTCTGACCTATTACCACCGCTTTTGCTGGACCCGCCCCCGCTTCTGGCTCAAAATATCCCCGCCGGAGGCATTCAACAGCCCAAGCAAACGCCGGGGAGGCGACAGATATGACCGCCATCGCCGCTCTCATCCTCGCTGCGGGAAGATCTTCCCGGATGCGGGGGCGCGACAAGCTGCTGGAGCGGGTTGACGGCATCCCGCTTCTGGCCCGGATCTGCGCAGCGGCAGCGCAGAGCGCAGCGATGACCTATGTCACCCTGCCAACCCCCGACCACCCCCGCGCCGCAGTGATCCGCGACCACTGCCAAGGGACCAGACCTGTCTATGTGCCAGACGCAGAGGAGGGCATGGCCGCCTCCATCCGCGCAGGCATTGGTGCGCTCTCCCCAGATTATGGTGCGGTGATGATCCTGCCTGCGGATATGCCGGAGCTGACGGCCAAAGACCTCGCGCGGGTGGTGGCGCAGGCCAGCAGCACTCCGGATCAGATCCTGCGCGCCACCGGCGCCGACGGGACATTTGGTCACCCGGTGGTGTTTCCGCGCCGATACTTTACCGCACTCAGCCAGCTGACCGGCGATCAGGGTGCGCGCGCAATCCTAAAGGCGGCGCAGCATCAGGGGGAGATCATCCGCCCGGTCCCCTTGCCCGCGTCCCATGCGCTCACCGATCTGGACACGCCAGAGGCCTGGGCCGCCTGGCGTAAGGCCCGCAATTCAACGCCGACAGAATAACAAGATCCGCCTCAGTGGATGAACCACTGCACCCCGTCTTTGCCACCGCGCGGAGATCCAACCGCCGATGTTGCCATGGCGGATGGCTGCGCCTGCAACTCGGGAAACAGCATCAGCACCTCCTCCCGCTGGGCCCGGTCCAATCCGCGCTGGGATTGATCGGCCGGCTGAAAACACTCGATCCACGCCCCGTCCGCACAAACCACCTCATGGCCCGCGCAGACAAAATGGATGTAGTCGATAGACGACGTCTCCACCGCATCCACCCCGGACAATCCGGTCAGATGTTTCGCCGCGACCAGAATTTCGCGACCCTCAAAATAGAAGGCCGTCTTGTCATTGGTGATCAGCACGCGGTGGTTGGGGCTGAGCAGCAGATCCCGCTCCGGCATCCCATTGCCAAGCGCCCCCTCCGCAACCAGAACCGGCTGCAAATGCGCCGCCCCCTGCAAGGCAGCGCGGTCCAGCTGCCGCTGCCCGATCCAGCGAATGGGCTGCAGACCATTGTCGCGGGTCATCACCCGGTCGCCGACGCTCAGATCCTCGACGGCGCAGGCGCCATAGGGGGTTGCAATGGTTGTTCCGGGCGTGAAGCAGGGCACGTTGCAGTCTCCGTTCCAAAGCCGCCTCCACCGGTCGCAAACCTCGTGCAACCGGCCATCAGCCTGCTTTGGTGTCATTAAATCGAACCGCATCTGTCGGCACGGCGTAGAAGAGAGCGCCACGCATTCTGTGGCAGCATTGAAGGTATCCTACGCAGCGCCCTGCGCCCAAAAAAGAACAAAATCTTAATCAGCATCCCGTCGCCGACCAGCCCCAAGCGGGACATGCTGGTCTCTGAGGCGTGCGCGGGCGTGATTGTTTCCGCGCGAAGGTTGCGTTGGACCTGATCCGGCCCAAATCCACCGCGCGGGCCTGCCAACGCCCGCTTTTTGTTGCGCCAATGCGAACAATTGAGCGGCAGTTGTTCCGACAGATCGCCTCGGACGGTTTGCGCAGCCCGTCAGAATGGACCAGAGGTTGTCCCGCGACGCGCAACAATATGGAAAATTTAAGGCAACTTTTCGTGAACCGCGCCAAAGGCTCCGATTCGCGGCCCACGGCACGTTTCGCGCCATCCGCAAAGCTACCGCAAGGTCAACTCAGCCCCGCGTTTGCGAAACGCGGCATAGCCTGCCTCATAGCTGTCGCGCAGCTGCGGATCAGGCGGGACGGTCATCGCACGCTCCGGTGCGGTCAACACCTCGGCCGGGTTCTCGCCGGTGACGGCCAGTCGCGCCAGTCGGGCCGCGCCTAGGGCCGCGCCAAATTCCCCATCCTTGGGCAATTGCAGCGGCAGATCCAATATGGTGGCCAGCAGCTTGACCCAATAGGCGGATTTGCTGCCGCCGCCGATCACCAGGCAACTGTCAAGTTGCGCACCGGTCTTGCGCAACGCCTCGAGACAGTCGCGCAGACCGTAAGAGACCCCTTCCATCACTGCGCGCGCCAGATCCTCAGCAGTGGTGGCGATGGACAGCCCGTCAAACCCGCCGCGCAGGTTGGCCGAATTATGCGGCGTCCGCTCACCTGAGAGATAGGGCATGAATGTCACCTCCCCCGGTGGCCGCAGCTGATCGCCAAGCCCTGCCGTCAATTCCGCAGGGCTGCGCCCGGTGATACGGCCCAGCCAGTTCAGGCAATCGGTCGCCGACAGCATAACGCCCATCTGATACCAGCGCTCCGGGATCGCGTGGCAGAAGGTATGCACAGCCGTGGCCGGATCGGGGTGAAACCCGTCGCGCGCCGTCAGCACCACACCAGAGGTGCCAAGCGAGACAAACCCCTGCCCCGCGGTCGTCACGCCGGTGCCACAGGCCGCAGCGGCATTGTCACCCGCGCCCCCTGCAATTGTGACAGGCCCGGTCAGCCCCCAGCGAGAGGCCAGTTCAGGACGCAAGCAACCCGCCGCCGCGCGACCCTCGACCAGATCCGGCATTTGATCGCGCCGCATCTGTCCGGCCTCCAGCAGATGGTCGGACCAGTCCCGCGCGCCGACATCCAGCCAGGACGTGCCGGCACTGTCGGACATGTCGGCCACATACCGCCCCGTCAGATGCAGGTTGAGGTAAGCCGCAGGCAGAAGAACCTTGGCGGTTCTGGCAAAGATCTCCGGCTCGTGGCGCTGCACCCACAGGAGCTTTGGCGCAGTGAAACCGGGGAAGACGATATTGCCGCTGAGGTCACGGACCTGCGCTGTTTCGTCCAGTTCCGCCGCCTCCGCTGCCGAACGGGTGTCATTCCACAGGATGCAAGGCCGCAGCACCTGATCAGCGCTATCCAGCAGCACCGCACCGTGCATGTGACCTGCGACCGCAATCCCGCGAATATCACTGTATCCGGGGTGGCCCTGCAACTGTGCCATCGCCTGATCCAGCGCGGTGATCCAGTCGCTTGGATCCTGCTCCGACCAACCGGGATGGGGGGTCTGCACATCATACTGCGCCTCTGCCGATGCAACGGGCCTGCCCGCTGCATCCGTGATCAGGGCGCGCAGCCCCGATGTGCCAAGATCAATGCCAAGATACATATCTGTCCCCTCTCCCGTTTGGTGCTGCCCGCTCTGCCGCCTTAGACGAAGCGGTTAACCAGCGCCTCCAGCTGTTCCTGACGGCCAGAGACCGGCTGCGGGTTGAGCGCCTTGGCCTCAGCCTGATCGGCGATGGCGTCCAGCGTGGCCCCCTTGGCCAGATAGGCCTTCGCCTCGGGGCTGGTCCAACCGGCATAACGATCCCGGCGCTTGGCCTCGAGACTGTCGCTCTCCAGCATGGCAGCAGCTGCGCGCAGGCCGCGTGCACAGACATCCATCGCGCCCACATGGGCGGCGATCAGATCCTCGGCATCCAGTGACTGACGGCGCAGTTTGGCGTCGAAATTGGTGCCGCCAGTCGTCAGCCCGCCACCGCGCAGGATTTCGTAATAGGCCAGCGCCACCTCCGGCACATTGTTGGGAAACTGATCGGTGTCCCAGCCAGACTGATAGTCATTGCGGTTCATGTCGATGGAGCCAAAGATCCCCAGCGCATTGGCCATGGCGATCTCATGTTCAAAGCTGTGCCCAGCCAGGATCGCATGGCCCTGTTCGATATTGACCTTCACCTCCTCCTCAAGCCCAAAGCGTTTGAGGAAGCCATAAACGGTGGCAACGTCGTAGTCATATTGGTGCTTGGTCGGCTCCTGCGGTTTGGGTTCAATCAGGATCGCGCCTTTGAAGCCGATCTTGTGTTTGTACTCCACCACCATCGACAGGAAGCGGCCCATCTGCTCCAGCTCACGCGAGAGATCGGTGTTGAGCAGGGTTTCATACCCCTCGCGCCCGCCCCAGAGAACATAGTTCTCACCACCCAGACGATGGGTCAGATCCATGCAGGCGCGCACGGTGGAGGCGCAATAGGCAAAGACATCCGGATCCGGGTTGGTGCTGGCGCCAGACATATAGCGGCGATTGGAGAACATATTGGCGGTCCCCCACAGAAGTTTCGGACCACCGTCTGCCATTTTCTGTTCCAGCAAATCGCCGATCTGGTTCAGGCGTTTGTGGCTTTCGGCAAGGCTGTCCCCCTCTGGCCGGATATCATGGTCATGGAAACAGTAATACGGCACGCCAAGAATGCGGAACATATCAAAGGCCGCATCCGCCTTCATACGCGCCAGATCCATGGTGTCAGCGGGGAACCACGGACGCTGAAACGTCTGGCCGCCAAAGGGGTCGTTCCCCTCCCACACAAAATTATGCCAGTAGCAAACGGCAAAGCGCAGGTGGTCCTCCATCCGCTTGCCCATGATCATTTCATTGGGGTTGTAGTGGCGATAGGCCAGCCCGTCGCTCTCCGGGTTGTAGGTGATTGCCGCGATGTCGTCGAAATAGCCAGCCATGGTCAGGCCCCCTCTTCTGGCCCGACCGCAGGCTGCGGGGGCATGTTGTGTTTGAAATGAACGGCCGGGGTGATTTGCCCCGCCAATGGATCAACCGGCTGCCCGTCACTGAGGGCGACAACGGCGGCTAGGGCAGCGGTGATTTCCTGCGCCGGTTTCTGGTCAATCACCGCATCGATAAGCCCCCGCGCCACCGCATCGCGGGTGGCCGCGCAGAGTTCGTGGCTGATCACCACCGGCTTGTCGCCCGGCTGTGTCGTAGCAAGCGCCGAAATCAGACCCGGAATACCCGCCCCCAGATTGTAAATGCCGGTAATATCGGGGTTGGCACGCAGCGCGTGGCGCAAGGCCTGTTCGAGGATCTCCGGGTCATCGCCGGTTTCCAGCGGCGACAGGATGCGCAGATCTGCGGCCACCACATCACAAAAGCCCGCATAGCGGTCGGCGTGATCGCGGGCGTTGAGACTGCCGGTGATGGGTAAGATCTGACCCTGAGGGGCTGCACCACCGCGATGGGCCAGCCGCATCAGATCACCAGCGGTGCGCCCGGCCCTGCGGTTATCAATGCCAATATAGGTATCGCGGGTCTGCGGCGCGCTGTCGGCAACCAATGTCACCACGGCCATTCCCTGCGCCCGCAGCCGGGTCAGCGCGGCTTCGACCTCCGGATCCTCAACCGCGACGAGGCAGACACCATCGTAGCCCTCTGCGGCGCAGCCTTCTATCGCGCGGGTCAGCGCTGCGGCGTCGAAGGGCGGCACGCGGGTTATGGTGATCTGCTGGCGGGCCTGAGAGCGGGCGGCCACCTCCTGCTCCAGATCAGCGTGCAGCGTGGCAAAGAACCCCTCCCGCGCCGCAGGCAGCAACACCGCAAAGCGGTACTGACGGCGGCGCGACAGATTGGCGGCGGTGATGTCACGCTGGTAGCCCAGATCAGCAATCGCTGCGCGCACCCGGTCCTGAGATTTCTTGGCCACGCCGCCCCGGTTGTTCAGCACCCGGTCCGCCGTCGCATAGCTGACCCCCGCCGCAGCCGCGACATCATGTAATGTGGGTTTTCCCATCCTTGCGGCGCCTCTGCGTTCGTGAGTTTTGATAGACGTATATCATTTTTTGATAGACGTCTATCATTTTGTCACACAGGTATTGGCCACCCTGATGTGACGGGTGGCATGACGGATCGCAGATCAACGGTGAAAACGCAAAAAGCCACCACATGCGGTGGCGGCTGTCATAAAATTATCTTGGTCTAGATGTTATGGCGGAGAGACAGGGATTCGAACCCTGGAGACGGTCTCCCGCCTACACACTTTCCAGGCGTGCGCCTTCGACCACTCGGCCACCTCTCCGTTGGGCGGACTTTTGACGGATCACGGGGGCAATTGCAAGAGCGAAAACAGCAAAAAATTCACTCTTGCCCAAACTTATTTTCGCGCCCCGCTCAGCCCCCCAGATGCAGGTAGACCCGGCGGTTCTGTTTTCCCTTTTTTTCAACCTTTCCAAGGCGGATAGGACCAATCTCGGCGGTGCTGCGCACATGGGTGCCACCGCAGGGTTGCAGGTCAATCTGCTCATCAGCGCTGCCAATCCGCACCAGACGGATACGGCCAGTGCCACGAGGCGGCGCCACCGACATGGTTTTCACCAATTCGGGGTTTGCATCCAGCTCATCCTCAGTGATCCAGCGCTCACTGACCGTCAGATCGCGGGCGATCAGCGTGTTGAGCGCGTCCTCCAGCGCCTGCTTGTCCTCAGGCGCCTCCGGCATGTTGAAATCGAGCCGGCCCTTCTCGGCGCCGATGGAGCCACCGGAGACCGGCAGCGGAATCACCACCGACAGAAGATGCAGCGCCGTGTGGACGCGCATATGGCCAAAGCGGCGGTCCCAATCGAGGGTCTGCACCACCTCCTGGCCGACAGCTGGCAGAGGCTGCCCCTCGGCGGGGATCAGGACAATGCGGCCCGCCTCCCCCTTTACCGTGTTGATAATGGGCAGGTCATGTTCCCCTGCCCCATCGGACCAGTTGAGGCGGCCGGTGTCGCCCGGTTGCCCGCCCCCAGTCGCGTAGAAGACGGACTGGTTCAGAACCAGCCCGCCTTCTGTTGTGTGTTCGGTTACGTGTGCCGGGGCCTCTTGCGTATAGGCGTCGGTCAGGAACAATTGTTCGGTCATCGATCGGCGTCTCCGTCTCCGTCTTCGCTGCCTTCCCCGTCGTCGCCGCTGGACAGATCGTCAAGATCAGGACGATCCGGGCGTTTCTTGGCCGGGGATGGGGGTGAATTTGAGGCTGCTGCCACCGATGCCTCAGGGGGCGCGATACCCTGCGCAGCCTCCGTTGCGGCGGTGGCAAGCGCATCGGGATTGCGGATCCAGATATCGCGCTGGGCGAAGGGAATTTCGATCCCGGCCTCTTCAAAGCGGCGGGCGATGTCGTAGTTCATGTCGGATTTCACCGACAAGACCCAGTTCACATCCCGCAGGATGGCGCGGATCTCAAAGTCGAGACTGTCGGCGCCAAAGCCCTGGAACACCACCGAGGGCGCCGGGTTCATCAGCACCATCGGATGGGCCTTGGCGACCTCCATCAGGATGGCCTCCACCTTGCGCGGATCGGTGCCGTAGCTTACGCCGACGGGCACAATAACCCGACCCACGGTATTGCCGCGGGTGTAGTTGGTGACGGTGCCCGTGATCAGGTCCGAGTTCGGCACGATCACATCAGTGCGGTCGAAGGTTTCAATCCGGGTGGAGCGCACCGAGATGTCGCGCACATAGCCCATCAGGCCACCGACCTCGATCCAGTCACCTTTGGACACCGGGCGTTCGACCAGCAGGATAATGCCGGAGACAAAGTTCGATACGATGGTCTGCAGGCCAAAACCGATGCCCACAGACAGCGCACCAGCCACGATGGCGAGAGAGGACAAATCAAACCCGGCCATGGACACAGCGATCAGCGCTGCGAGGAAGATCCCGACATAGCCCATGCCGGATGCAATGGCGTTCTGGCCGCCTACATCAATGCGGGTTTTTGGCAGCAGCGCATTGCGCAGGCTGCCCTGCACCAGCCGTGTCAGACCGTAACCAACGGCAAAGATCGTCACGAAGGTGAGGAACGCCGTGGGTGAAATCCGGGTGTCCCCGATCTGAAAACCTTCGAGGAAGTTCGACCAAAGCTCGGTCAGATCCGCAACCCGCGCGCCCCAGATCAACGCCAGCAACGGCAGCGCCAGAAGCGCCAGCGCAAAACCGATCAGCGCGGTAAAGAGCGAGTCGCGCGCCGCTGTGCCCTTGCCGCTGACAAACCCGTAGAGATCG
This sequence comes from Phaeobacter sp. LSS9, assembly GCF_003443595.1. Lineage (NCBI taxonomy): Bacteria > Pseudomonadati > Pseudomonadota > Alphaproteobacteria > Rhodobacterales > Roseobacteraceae > Phaeobacter > Phaeobacter sp. LSS9. Next base: position 597,265 of record NZ_CP031956.1, on the reverse strand, counting down.
CCGAGAAAGCGATGGAGCACAAACAGCCCGGCCAGCACCGCCAGCGTCAGCATCGACGGGTAGATCACCGCCTCAGCGGCATTGAGATAGCCGATGGCCGCCAGCACAGGCCCGGCAAAACCAAGCAGATAAATGCTGCGCCGCACCACCGCGATAATCTTGTTCGCACCAGCGGCAATCGCGCCTTCTTCGCCATCTTCGTCGCTTTGTGCCTGACGCTGTTTGGCCCCGATCCGGTGCAGGCGCAGCAGGATCAATGCCGCACAGGTGATCAGCGGGAAGGCATAGACGGCGGCGCTGCTTTCGGGAATGTTCTGGATCCGCTCAATCGTGGCGAAGGCGTCCTGAAGCACCAGAATGACCGCCATCATGTCGATCAGAAAGCGGGTCTCGGCGTGATTGCCCTCCTGCACCGGCAGCAGATCGTTTTCGATCTGGTTGGCATAGAGCTGCTCCCCCAGCCAGTGAAAGGAGAGAATGAGAAACGCCCAGGCCGGGACAGAATCCAGAATGATACTCCCGCGCACACCTAGGATGCCTGAAAGATCAACCGCTGCCGCCAGAAAGATCACACCGATGAGTGGCAGCAGGACCTGCAGAAGCGAGACCACGAAGGTCCAGACCCCGGTCCCGCGCGCGCCGTAGCGGCGCAGATAATCGCCGGCTCGGTGGGCCCACGACCGGCCCCGCGTGATGAGCAGCAGACCAATGAGCAACACGGCAATCAGCCCGACCAGATCACCGCTGATGCGTTCGCTGGTGGTGTCATTGCGCAGCTGCGACAGGGTTTCATTGCCCACTGCGCGGCTGGCGTGGACCAGATCCCGCAGCGCGCCGGGCCAGTGTTCGGGATTGAGCGGTGAGGTGCCGCGTTCAAACAGGCGTTTGGTCAGACGCTCGCGGACGATCTTGTCGATCTCGTTGATGAGACCATCCGCGCGGCTGTAGGCTTCCTCCGCGACGATACGCGGAACCTTGAGCTGATTGAGCTGCTGGGTCAGCGCCGCGCGCAGCTGGGCGATGTCTTCGGGTTCTTCCTCGCCCTCACCGGGGGCGGCGCCGAGCGCATCCAGCTGGCCCTGAAGGGTTTGAATACGTTCGCCATTTTCACCGCGCTTGATCTGGAAGGACTGCCGGAAATCCGCCAGTTCGCTGCGCAGCTGTTCCAGCGCGAGATTGGACGCACGGCTGGCGTCGATGACGGTCTCGGCCCGGTTGGCGGTGCGCAGCCAGTCCTCATAGTAGGATTTGGCACGCGCATCGAGCTGGGCCAGAGCGGGAAAGGCCAGGCTGATCAGCAGAACCAGCCCGGCCAGACATTTCACAATTCCACGCATGACGGGGATCATACGTCCTCAAACACGCCGGGGATAGAGGCCGGGGTGTGGGTCATCCAATCGGGAACCGGCAGGTCTTTTTCACGCAGGAAGTCGGGATTGAACAGCTTCGACTGGTAGCGCGTGCCATAGTCACACAGCACGGTGACAATGGTTTTGCCCGGACCCATGTCCTTGGCCATACGCACGGCGCCAGCGATATTGATCGCCGAAGACCCGCCCAGGACCAGCCCCTCATCATGCAAGAGATCAAAGACATACGGCAGCGCGTCGCGGTCTTCGATCTGGTAGCAGAAATCGGGTTTGAACCCTTCGAGGTTCTTGGTGATGCGGACCTGACCGATGCCTTCGGCAATTGAGCCGCCTTCGGTCGCGATCTCACCGGTGGTGTAATAGGAATAGAGCGCGGCGCCCATCGGGTCGGCCAGACCGATCTTCACGCCCTTGGGCTGCAGTGCATCCGCAACACCGGCCAATGTACCGCCGGACCCAACGGCGCAGACAAAGCCATCAACCTTGCCCTCGGTCTGGTCCCAGATCTCCGGTGCGGTTGTCTCAACATGGGCCTGACGGTTGGCGACATTGTCGAACTGATTGGCCCAGATTGCGCCATTGGGTTCGGTCTTGGCCAGTTCCTTGGCCAGACGTTCCGAATACCGCACGAAGTTGTTGGGGTTGCGATAGGGCGCTGCGGGCACCTGCACCAGCTGAGCGCCGGCCAGCCGCAACATGTCCTTTTTCTCTTCGGACTGGGTTTCGGGGATGACGATCACCGTTTTGAACCCCATCGAGGCGCCAACCAGCGCCAGACCGATCCCGGTGTTGCCGGCGGTGCCTTCGACGATGGTGCCGCCCGGTTTCAGGTCCCCGCGGGCAATCGCATCCTTGATGATATAAAGTGCCGCGCGGTCCTTGACCGACTGGCCGGGGTTCATGAACTCGGCCTTCCCCAGAATCTCACATCCGGTTTCATCGCTGACGCGGTTCAGGCGGATCAGAGGCGTGTGGCCGATCGCGTCGGCCAAGTCATGTGCAATGCGCATGGTATCCCTTTCGATCATTCCCGTTGAGGTGTAGCCAAGGCATTGGACAACCACAAGCCGAGATGCAGATCACATGCTAGGTTGCCCGCCGCCTTGTCAGGGTTCGCCGTGACGCAACCGGTCACGATGACGTGACAGCCAGAGTGCGGCGGTGACCAGTGGCATGTCCTGATAGATGTGACCATCAACACCGCGCATCAAGTCATCATAGGAGATGATCTGGCTGCGAATATCCTCATTCTCGCTCTCCAGCCCGCCGCCGCCTGCGATATTGTCAAAATCGCAAACGCCTACAAAGATATGCAGAAACTCGCCCGACGCGCCGCTGGACGGATAGACCCGTGTCACGGTTTCCAGCTGGTCGATGGTCAGACCGGCCTCCTCCATCGCCTCGCGGTGGGCCGCCTGTTCGGGCGTCTCGCCGGGATCAATCAGCCCTGCCACCGGCTCCCACATCCACGGGCGGCGGTTGCCCGCGATATAGGTGGCCGCGCGAAACTGTTCGATCAGCAGCACCGCGTCGCGGCGCGGATCATAAGGCAGCACCGCCGCCGCCTGCCCCACCAGCGCCGCGCCCCGGTTCACCACCGGGCTGAGGCTGCCGTCGTAGCGGCGGAATTGCAGGTCCATCTCCTCCATGGCGAAGAAATTTACATAAGCGCGCTTATGCTCATGCACGACGACATCGCGGGTCAGATCGTGAGCGGGATCCTCGGCCCGGTTCTGCGCCGCCAACCACGCGGCAGCGCGAATACGGATCGGGCGAAAGCGGGCTGCAACCTCAGCCGGGGTCAGTCGGCCACGGTAGGCCATGACCTCCTCTGCCGCGCGCAAGGACAAGGCGCCCCAGTCGGCCTGCCATGCGGCCAGATCCCAGGGCGCGCCGGTCTGCCAGAGGCCCGGATCGGGGAAATAGACATCCGCCGGGGCGCTGCCGCCTGCGTCCAGCTCCACCGTGACGCGGCGCAGCGTATAGTCGAACCCGCCTTCGTAGAAATTCAGCGCGTCGATATCGTCCTGCGTGAGCCCCCGCAGCAAGAGCCCCGGGGCGCGGTGTCCGGCGCGGGCCTCAATCGCGGGAAAGGGCTGATCCACCACCGCAAAGGCGCCGTGGTCCGGCAGATGCGCCGGCACGGCATCCAGCGCGGCACCGGACCGCCCCAGCACCAGTTCAAGCAGCGGCAGATGGCGCAGGGTGCCATAGACAAAAAGATCAGCCACAGTCTGTATCCTATTGGAAATATGTTGTTTCAGCGCCAGCGTCTTGCGGCGTTCTCGGTCACCAGGCCAGAGAAGATGCCGCCAATCACCAGCGCCAGCAACACATGTGGCACCGCCATCACAAAAAAGAAATCCAATCCGATGACAAAAATTGCCGAAAGCGCCTCAAACGGGCCGTCGTAGCGATTGCGCATGGCGAGGCGGAACATCTCCCATGCGCCCTGAAAGAACAGCCCCCACAGCACCAGAAGCGCGGCACCGGTCAGCCCGTTATTGATGGCATTGACCACCCCGCGCCCCACATGGCGCCCCACCCAGACCCAGCCAATCAGCACGCCAAGCGCGGCATTGAAGGGCACGAAATAGCCAAAATCCGTGCCCTCTGGCATCAGCGGCATGATCAGGAAGGAGACGGCGATAGCGACAAGAGCCATGCTGAGGGCGGCAATCAATCGGGCGGCGGTGGGCATGATCGGGGCTTTCGGTCAGCGGTGGGCAAGCGTGATCTGGGTGACGTCGCAGGTCTCAGCCTTGAACGCGGCCGCGCAGGAGGTGAGGTAGAAATTCCACATTTTCCTGAAGCGATCATCAAATCCCATAGCAGCAATCTCGTCCCAGCGGTTGTTGAATGTGGCGTGCCAGCGCCGCAGCGTCTGATCGTAGCTATCACCGAATTCGAGCGATTTCATGACCTGCAGCCCGGCAAGTTCCACCTGTTGGCGCAGGATCTTTGGCGCGGGCAGCATGCCGCCGGGAAAAATATGTTTCTGGATGAAATCGACGCCGCGTTTGTAGACGGTCCAGCGCCGGTCAGCGACGGTGATAATTTGCAAGGTGGCCTGCCCGCCCGGGCGCAACCGGTCACGGACCATATTGAAATAGGCGGGCCAGTATTTCTCGCCGACAGCCTCGAACATCTCGATGGAGGCAATGCCATCGAAGGTGCCTTCGCAGTCGCGATAGTCCTGCATCCTGAGCTCAACCCGGTCGGAAAGCCCTGCCTTTTCAATGCGCTCTCGGGCGTATTTCAGCTGTTCTTCGCTGATGGTCAGGCCGGTCACCCGCAGGCCGCGTTCGCGGGCAGCATATTCGGCAAAGCCGCCCCAGCCACAGCCGACCTCCAGCACATGATCGCCGGGTTTCACGCCCATCTGATCCACCATGGAGGCATATTTGGCGGTCTGCGCGGTCTCCAGACTTTCCTGGCCGGTATCGAAGAGAGCGCTGGAATAGGTCATCGTGTCGTCCAGCCACAGCCCGTAGAATGCGTTGCCGAGGTCATAGTGGTAGGAGATATTCGCCTTGGCCTGCGCGCGGTGATTGCGTTGCAGCCAGAATCGGAATTGTTCATAGGCCCGGATCAACCCGCGCCCCGGAAAGCCGTCATAGACCGTTTCAGACCCAAGATGTATCAGATCCATGAAGGCCTGCAGATCCGAGGTGCTCCACCAGCCATCAAGATAGGCGTCGGAAAACCCCAGATCCCCCTCGCGGATCAGCCGGGCAAAGCAGTCGGGGTTGTGGATACGCAGATCGGCCACCGGACCGGGCCGTTGGCCGCTGACGCGGAACACCCGCCCGTCCGGCAGATGGATGTCCAGCTGCCCCACCTCCAGCGCCTGCAACTGGTCAAAGATCGCTGCGAAGTAGCGCGGCAGATTGGCCTGTCCATTGGTCTGTGTGAGCGCCATTCTCTCCTCCCCAAGACGTGCCCGCCCAAAAGGCTAGGCCAAATCAGGCGCTTCTGGCAAGGGATCTGTCAGTCCTCGGGCAGTTCCCGCTGGCCGTAAGCCTCCAGCGCGCGGGCGCGCCCCTCCTTCAGATCAACGAAGGGGCTGGCGCGTCTGTCCTGAGGCGACAGCCCCCAGGAGAAGGGTGTCGCGTGGTAGAAATCCAACGCCGTCTGCGGCGGATTGGCCTGCCCTTCGGCGATCCAGGCGGATTGGTAGCGACCTTTGGCGTCGAATTTCTCCAGCTGACCATCGGGGTTGAAAATCCGAAAGAACGGCGAGGCATCAGGGCCGGAGCCTGCCACCCATTGCCAGCCCATGGCGTTGGAGGCCGGGTCCCAGTCCACCAGACACTCCTCAAACCACTGCTGACCGATGCGCCAATGGGTAAGCATATGTTTGGTCAGAAAGCTGGCCACGATCATCCGGGCGCGGTTGTGCATCTTGCCGGTCACATAGAGTTCGCGCATGGCGGCATCGACGAAATTATACCCTGTCTGGCCGCGCCGCCAGGCGTCGACCTTGTCATCGTCACGCTCCGACCAGTTGAAATGCTCCCATTCCGGACGCCAGTTGCGGGTCAGAATATGGGGGGTGTGGAACATCAGGTGATAGGCAAATTCGCGCCAGACGATTTCCTTGAGAAAATGCTCAGCGCCGGATTTACCGGCCCGGCGCGCCTCCAACCCGTGATGCCACATGCGGCGCGGGCTGATTTCTCCCCAGGCGAGGTTTTCAGACAGGCCTGAGGTGGCATCCACAGCCGGAAAGTCGCGATCCTGTTTGTAGTCGGCGACGCGGGTGTCGAGGAACTCTGCCAGCCGCGCCTGCGCGGCATCTTCCCCAACGCGGCAGTATTGCGCCACCACATCTGCGCCACGGCGCATGGCGGCAGCCAGCTGCCAGCTGTCGAGATCATCTGAGGCCGGCCAATGCGCCGGCGCCGGGATCCGTGAGGGGGCGGCGATCAGCCCGTCAACGTCGCGGTCGCGCACAGCCTTCCAATAGGGCGAATAGACCCGGTACATGCCGCCGGTTTTGGTCTCGACCGTCCAGGGCTCAAACAGCAGATGGCCGCCAAAGGATTTCGCCGCAATTCCCTGCCCCTTCAGCTGGTCCTTGATGTCGGTGTCGCGGGCGATGGCCTGCGGGTCATAGGCGCGGGTCCAGTGGACCGCGCCCGCACTGGTTTCTGTGATCAGCTGTGTCAGCACCTCCTGCGCGGGCCCTCGACGCAGGATCAGCCGCGCGCCGCGCCGCTCCAATTCCTTGGCCAGATGCGCCAGCCCCAACCCCAGCCGGAACCGTGGCGCGGCCCCCAGATCCTCGTCCAGCGTATCAAAGATAAAGACAGGGATAACCGGAACATCGGCAGCAACAGCTGCCGCCAGCGCAGGGTTATCGGCAAGACGCAGGTCGCGCCGCACCCACCAGATGATCGGGGCGTTGCTCGGTTTCTCGTCAGTCATGAAGCGCCTGTCCTTTGGGTCTCGTCACTTGCTCAAGACGCGATCTAGGGCCTCCATCAGCTGTGTCATCTCCTTTTTCGAGGTGTAATGCGTAAAACTGAGCCGCAGCACACCATCGCTGGTCGATACCCCCATCGCATTGAGCGCGCGCAGCGCGTAGAAATCGCCGCCACCGGCCATGATGCCGTGCTCCGCCAGCTCTGCTGCCACTCCCTCGCCCGACCGATCCAGCGCCAGTGCCACGGTGGGCGCGCGTTTGCTGGCATCAGACGGGCCGATCAGGCGCAGATCATTGCGGTCCTTCACCATGTCCAGCAGCGGTTGCAGCAGCTCCACCTCATGGGCGCGCATCAGATCGTGGACAAAGGCGCCCTGCGTCGCCCCTTCGGTCAGCGGGCCACCGTGGTGATGGGCCAGTGTCGCAATATAGTCGGCCATACCGGCGCAGGCCGCGACCTGCGCATGATCCGGCCCCGCCGGGGTGAAGCGTTTGTAAAGCGAGTCACCGTTGAAGAAATGTCCCTGATTGGGCAGCAGCTCCCCCAAGGCACGGCGGATCACCATCAGCCCCTGATGCGGCCCGTAGGTCTTGTAGGCGGAGAACAGATAGATGTCCGGCCCCAGCTCGCCAACATTGGGCAGGCCGTGCGGTGCGTAGGAGACGCCATCCACGCAGACAAAAGCGCCCGCCGCATGGGCCAGTGCGGTGATCTCGGTGACCGGGTTCAGCTCCCCGACCACATTGGAACAATGGGGAAAACAGACCAGACGGACGTTTTCATCCAGCAGGTTTTCCAGATCCGCCGGATCCAGATGGCCGGTCTGCGGGTCGATCTGCCACTCGCGGACCTCAATCCCTGCATCGGCGAGACGCCGCCACGGACCGCTGTTGGCCTCGTGGTCCTGATTGGTGACGATGATGGCCTCTCCCGGAGACAGGAACTGACGAAAGGCCTGCGCCAGCACATAGGTGTTCTGGGTGGTGGAGGGGCCAAAGCTCAGCTCATCACGATCCACCCCGAGAATGCCCGCCAGGCGGTGCCGCGCCTCGTCCATCTCAGCGCCTGCCAGTGTCGAGGCCTCATAGGGCGCATAAGGCTGCACCTTGCGTTCAGTGTAAAACCGGGTGAGCCGGTTGATCACCGGCTGGCAGGTATAGGAGCCGCCGGCATTTTCAAAAAACGCCTGACCTTGCAAATTCGCTGCTGCAAATGCCGGAAACTGGCTGCGGACGAAATCGATATCGAGGGCCATGGTCTCTCCTTATGTCTGTCTTCGAAAGGAGTGCCGATGATGGTGCATGAGGTCAAGCGCCGATGGTGATGCCTGCCGACAGCTGCCGTTGCGGCGCTGATGACATTTTCTGGCAACAGCGACGGGTAGCAAGGAGCCACATCAGCAGGAAAGGACGCAGATGATGGCATATACTCCGAAGGATTTTCTGGTCTGGGGCGAAATCCCCGTGACCGATATGGACGCCGCGACCCGGTTTTATCAGCATGTGACAGGTGCTGAGCTGGAGTTGGTCACCGATGGGCCGAACCCGATGCTGCTGTTTCGCCCGAAAGACCCGGCAAACGGCGTTGCGCTGAGCATCTATCCCGGCACACCGGCCCCGGATGGTGTCGGCCCGACCCTGCATCTGGCCGCCGAAGGCGCGCTGGCAGAGGTCATGACGCGGGTAACAGATGCCGGTGGGCAGGTGGTGTCGGAAGCGGTCTCGCTGCCGGGCGGGCATTTTTTCTACGCCAAGGATCCAGACGGCAATTCCGTCGGCTTTTATGAGGCCACGGGCTGAGTGCGTAAGGACCGCAGCCCAGACCTGCAAAACGCCCCGGATGATCTCCGGGGCGTTTTTTCTGTCAGATGTTTGCACCTAAGGGGTCAGGCCTGTCAGCGCGGCTCGCTTTGCAATCCGCGCAGGATTGCCCAGCACATCAGGAGCAGCACCACCGTGAACGGCAGGCCCGTTGAGATCACCATCGCCTGCAGGGCGACCAGACCGCCGCCAAGCAGCAGCACAATCGCAACGGCGCCTTCGAACACGCACCAGAACACCCGCTGCGGCATCGGCGCATCGACCTTACCCCCCGCGGTGATCGTGTCGATCACCAGCGAGCCGGAATCCGAGGAGGTGACGAAAAATACGATCACCAGCAGGATCCCGACAAAGGAGGTGATGGACGCCAGCGGCAGCTGATCCAACATCTTGAACAGCTTCAGTTCAAGCGCCGCATCCTGCGCACCGGTATAACCATCCGCCACCACCTGATGGATCGCGGTGCCGCCAAAAACGCTCATCCACAGGACACAGACCAGGCTGGGGATCAGCAGCACGCAGATGATGAATTCCCGCACGGTGCGGCCCCGGCTGACGCGGGCGATGAACATCCCGACGAAAGGCGACCAGCTGATCCACCACGCCCAGTAAAAGGCGGTCCAGCCCTGGCTGTAATTGGTATCCTCGCGCCCGAAGGGCATCGAGAGGGCAGGCAGATACTGCACATAGGCCATCAGACTGTCGAAGAAACCGGTGATGATCAGCAGGGTTGGCCCAACCAGAAGCACGAAGATCAGCAGCAGGAAGGCCAGCCCCATGTTCAGCTCGCTCAGCACCTTCACGCCGCCATCAAGGCCACGCACCACCGACACCAGCGCCACGGCGGTGATCGCGGAAATCAGGATCACTTCGGTGGTGGAGCCGACCGGCACGCCAAAGAGTTCATTCAACCCCGCGTTGGCCTGTGTCGCACCAAAGCCAAGGGAGGTTGCAAGACCAAAGAGCGTGGCAAAGACCGCAAGGATATCGATCACATGGCCCGTCCAGCCCCAGACCCGTTCGCCGAAAATCGGGTAGAAGGCCGAGCGGATGGTCAGCGGCAGCCCCTTGTTGAAGGAAAAGAGCGCCAGTGACAGCGCAACAATGGCGTAGATCGCCCAGGGGTGCAGGCCCCAGTGGTAGATCGTTGCCGCCATGCCCAGACGCACGGATTCCGCGCTGTCCCCTGCGGCCCCACCCAAGGGGGCCCAATCGGTGCGGGCGCCGTTCTCGCCCATGCTCACCCCGCCGAAGGAGGTGGAATAATGGCTCATCGGCTCGCTGACGCCGTAGAACATCAGGCCGATGCCCATGCCTGCAGCGAACAGCATCGCGAACCAGCCAGTATAAGTGTAATCGGGTGCCGCATCCGCACCGCCCAGACGTACCTTGCCCCAGGGTGAGACGATGAGGAAAAAACAAAACAGCACGAAAATATTGCCCGCGCTGAGGAAAAACCAATCAAAGGAGCTGGTCACCGCCGGGCGCAGCCAGCCGAAGAAAGCGGCGGCCTGTTCGGGGAGGACCAGCGCGTAGAAGACAAACAGCATGATGCTGATGCCGGAGACCATGAACACGGGGTTGTGGATGTCAAATCCGATCGGCCCCACCGATCCCTCTAAATTGTCCTGTCCAATTTCATATTCGGTGTCGATGACGGCGGCCTCACCGTCGGGGGCGGGTATGCCCTGATTGGCCGTTTCATCTGTCATGGGTGTCCCTGCTTTGTCTTATGTGAACGTCCAGTGTCTCAACCGCTCATCGGCTGCGCGGGTTCCCGCCGATCGTGAAAAAATCGCAGGAGCGCTCAGACGATGCGCGCGCGGTTCGCCCTGCCTGACCGGTCAGAGCCTATGCCAGAGCAGAGGGTCGCGCGCTGGCACGCAGCGGCGGCGCGGTCGGGTGCAGAGGTCGAGTGTAGCAGAAAACCGCGTGATTGTCGCGCCTTATGCGCCCTACGCGCGCACCATCAGGATGGGCTGGTCGACCGATGTGAAAAAACGCGCAGCCGGGCTGCGCGCTTCTGTACCTTCTCGCCAGAATGTTGGGCAAATTCCGGGTCGAGTGTCGGCCTGAGTCTGGGCCTGAGTGTGGGCCGGGGTTTGGGCGGGTGACGCCTGCCCGCGTCAGCCGTTCACATCCACGACCACGCGCCCTTTCACCTGCCCTTGCAGAATATCGGCGCCAAGCTTTGGCAGGTCCGACAGGGTGGCGGGCTGAACCATCGCCTCCAGCTTCTCCATCGGCAGGTCGGTGGCGACCCGCTGCCAGGCCCGCAGCCGGTTGCCATAGGGTTGCATCACGCTGTCGATGCCCAGCAGGTTCACACCGCGCAACAGGAACGGGATCACGGTGGCCGGCAGCCCTGCCCCGCCAGCCAGCCCGACCGCCGCAACCGAACCGCCGTATTTCATCTGGCCCAGCACACGCGCCAGCATTGCGCCGCCGACGGCATCAATGCAGCCGGCCCAGTTTTCGCTCTCCAACGGGCGTTTGACGGTTTCGTTCAGCTCTTCGCGCGGCACAATCTGCGTGGCACCAAGGACGGTCAGGTACTCCGCCGTCTCGGGGCGGCCGGTCACTGCGGCCACATCATAGCCGAGGTTGGCAAGGATCGCGGTGGCCACAGAGCCAACACCGCCCGCAGCCCCGGTGACCAGCACCGGGCCACGGTCCGGTGTCAGCCCGTGATCCTCCAGCGCCATCACCGACAGCATCGCGGTAAAGCCTGCGGTACCCACCGCCATCGCCTGCCGCGTGTCGATCCCCTCTGGCAGCGGCACCAGCCAGTCGGCGCGCACGCGGGCCTTTTGCGAATAGCCGCCCCAATGGGCCTCACCGACGCGCCAGCCGGTCAGCACCACCTTGTCGCCGGGCTTGTAGCGGTCATCGTTGGAGGCCTCGACCGTGCCAGCAAAATCGATGCCCGGCACATGGGGATATTTGCGCACCAGCCCGCCGCCCGGACCGATGCACAACCCGTCTTTGTAGTTCACTGTGGAGTAGTCCACCGCCACCGTCACCTCTGCGTCGGGCAGCTGATCCAGGCTGAGCGTTTCAACGGCAGCTGATGTTTTGCCGCTGTCTTCGTCCTTGTTCACCACCAAAGCTTTGAACATGATCTGTCCTCCTCTGACATTCATTGGCGCACCGGCGCGCCTGGGTGCGTTGGCTGAGCGATCCTGCCGACGGGCCTCCTCCTGCTCCGCGACGGCGACTCAGCTCTTGCCAATCATTTGTCAGACTTTTAAATGTCTGACAAATGATTTCTCCCGACAGGCGGCGCCAGAGCATGAAATTGACCCCTCGCAGTACTGCGGATTTGTCCGCCCAGATCGCCGAAGCCATTCGTGATGCGATCATCACTGGGGCGTTGATTGTCGACCAGCGGCTGCCCTCGGAGGCGGAGATGGCAGAGCAGTTTCAGGTCTCGCGCCCCACCGTGCGTGAAGCGCTGAAGCGGCTGGCCGCACAATCGCTGATCCGCACCCAGCGTGGGGCCACCGGCGGCGCCTTTGTCAATCGGCTCAGCTTTGAGGAGGCGTATGCGCAACAGATCACCACGTCGACGCTGCTGCTGAGCATGAATGCCGTCAGTTTCGATACCGCCTGCGAGGCCCGCTACGCGCTGGAGCGCGCCTGTGCGCCGCTGGCGGCCACCCGGCGCACGGCGGATCACCTTGCCACCATGCGCGCGGAGATTTTCCGGCAGAGCCAACCCGGTCTTTCGGATGAGGCGTTTTGTGCGTCTGATGTGACCTTTCACCGGGCGCTGGTGGATGCGGCAGGCAACCCGGTGCTGTCTTACCAATTGGCCGGTGCCGTGGAGGCGATGCAACCGCTGATGAATATGATCACCTTCACCGCGCGAGATCGCGCGGTGATCACTGCGTTGCACAGTCGGATTGTCGAGGCCATCAAGGCCGGGGATGGCGACGCGGCCACCACCCATCTGAGCGCGCTGGAAGCGGAGACCTGCAAGCTGGCGGCACTGGTTTTTGCGGCGCGCGCGCAGCGTCCCGCCTCAAGCTGACGCAGCCTCGTCAGGGTTCAGCCTTGCCGTCGCAGACCATCAGAAACCTTGCAGGATTTTGATACCGCCCCCTTTGCATCCGACAAAAACCTGCCTATATAAGATTTGTTCTTCGGAACTATGGACATAAACGCGCTCGTAATAAGCGGATCGGACCCGGGGGCGGTACCCGGCGACTCCACCAAACATCCTTCATTTGGGGATCATGGGGTCGAAACAGGATCGACGAACGTCTAAAGGGGTTAGCTTTGTCTCGGCTGTCTGCCACCGTTATCGGCGAAACTTGTACAATTGCAAATGACAATCGTGCTCCGGCAATGGCAGTAGCAGCGTAAGCTGTTAATGTCGCCGAAACTTAAGTCCTTATGCCTAGCCGTGTAAGGCGGGGTTCGCAGGTACCTGGCAACAGAAACCTGCACTTTCCTCCCCCCATATTCCGATGCCTGCGACCGTGCCGTAGTCAGCCAGCTTGTTGATCTGGCAGGAAGACTTGATCTGACGGGGAGAATGGTCTTCACTCATCACCAGCTGCAGGATGGCCATAGGGCTGGACCAGGCGTTCAAACTTTGTTCAGAATTGTGGTCCAGTCTGATCGCAGAAACCTGCCTGACCTTTGGGACCTACTCAGCCAACAGCAGGCGGAGCCCGCTACACCGCACGCGCCAGACCGGCCCGTTCAAGACCAACGATTGCTACGTCAAGTCGACCTCTGCCTGCAGACATTCGGGGATATATGAAAAACAGCGAACGGCTCTTTCAGTGGTTTCATGATGTCTGGGTTGGTCAAAATCTGGATCTGGTTGAGCCGATGTTTCATCCCAATCTGGAGGTCAACGGCCCCCTGCATGGCGCCGTCGCCATCGCCGCAGACTACCGGGAGGTGGTTGGCACGCTGCACAATATCTTCCATGATCTTGACCTCACTCTGACCCATGCGCTGGATGATGGTGACTATGTTGCGATACGGGTCCGGGTGCAGGGCTATGGCCGCGCCGATGAGCCTCTGGATTATTTCGGTCAGTTGATTGTGCGGATGCAGGATGGCCAGATCCGCGAGTTTCTGTCGAATTTCGACTATATGACGATGTTCGAACAGCTGGGCCAGCTGCCGCCGGATTGCCTGCCGATCTGCATGACGGGCGAGCGGCTCATCTGGGCTGATGAAACCTGAGGGGCGCGCCCCATCTGGGCGTTGGCCTATGATATATCTGTAGTTGCTGCGGGTTTCCGTTGCGGCTGGGTCGCCGCCCACTGGCGCTGCGCGCGGGGAATGATAGAAGGTCATCGACCAGTCAGCGGGGCGCCTATGACCGAGATATCAGCAGATCCCAAAACCTCATCAAGCGGCGATGCGATCGCTATGGCCGATCTGATCCGGGTTTTTGGCCGTATCGGGCTGATGTCCTTTGGTGGGCCGGCAGCTCAGATTGCGCTGATGCATAAGGAACTGGTCGAGGACCGCCCTTGGCTGAGTGAGGCCGGGTTTCTGCGCGCGCTGTCGTTTTGCATGATGCTGCCGGGCCCTGAGGCGATGCAATTGGCCACCTATGCCGGCTGGCGGTTGCGCGGCGGCCTTGGTGGTGTTCTGGCTGGGCTGCTGTTTGTGCTGCCGGGGGCATTGGTGATTGCCTCACTGGTTTATCTATACGTTAACTTTGGCACGCAACCGATTGTGCAAGCTGGATTTCTCGGCATCAAAGCCGCAGTTGTTGCCATCGTTTTGCAGGCCCTCCAGCGGCTGGGTAAGAAGGCGTTGCATGGGGGGACGGATCTGGCACTGGCCGCGTTTGGCTTCCTCGCGTTGTTTCTTTTTGATCTGCCGTTTCCGCTGGTCCTGCTGACCGCTGCGCTTCTCGGCAGTTTGCGTGGGGTTTCGGAGAAGGCTGAGCCTCAGGCGCTGACACCCGCGACCGCGGGACCTGTCTGGGTGACGCTGTTGCTCTGGGGTGGTTTGTGGCTGCTGCCCCTCGGCGCGCTGAGCCTGTTTGGCCCACAGCTACTTGCGGATATTGGCTGGTTTTTTGCCAAGCTGGCCGTGGTCACCTTTGGCGGCGCCTATGCGGTGCTGGCCTATATGTCACAAACCGTGGTCGCGCAGTACCAGTGGATCGAAACCGGTCAGATGATTGATGCACTGGGGCTGGCGGAGACAACACCGGGACCGCTGATCCTGGTGACGCAATTTGTGGCGATGCTGGCCGGCGCGCTGGCCTCTGGCATGTGGATGGCGCTGGCGGCTGGGTTGGTGGCGCTTTGGGCGACGTTTATGCCTTGTTTTCTCTGGATCTTTCTCGCCGCCCCTCATGTGGAGCGGATTGCCAGCCATCCCCGGCTGGGCGCCGCATTGCGGGCGATTACCGCCGTTGTGGTGGGGGTTATCCTGAACCTGTCGGTCTGGTTTTTGCTGCATGTGCTGTTTCGCGAGACTGTCACGCTGGAGCTGCCTGCGATCTCGCTTATGCTGCCGGTCATGGCCAGCCTTGATGTCTCTGCCGCTCTGCTGGTGCTGGCAGCGCCGGTTGTGGCGCTGGCATGCGGCGGCCGACTGGCCTTGATTTTGCCCGTCATGGCCGGGCTTGGGATCGCGATGGCGCAGATCATCTGAGCCGCGCAATTGCAGCGCAAATGCCACGCGTGATCCCGCTAGTGTCAGAAATTATTTACGAATCCCTAACGAGCGGCTCTTTAGTTTCCGGCAGAAATCCGTATTCTGAACGCAAAGAGACTTAAGGGTATCGGAATGTCCCGCGAAATTGACTATGGAAATCTGATGCATTCGGCCATGCGTGGCCTGATCCGCTCGGTTCTGGATGGGGTGGCGGAGCACGGGCTGCCCGGCAACCACCATTTCTTTATCACCTTTGACACCTCACACCCGGATGCGGAACTGGCGGATTGGCTGTCGGACCGCTACCCCGGCGAGATGACCGTGGTCATGCAGCACTGGTTCGACAATCTGGATGTCGGCGAGGACGGGTTTGCCATCACGCTGAATTTCGGCGATGCACCGGAGCCGCTGTATATTCCTTACGACGCGATCAAGACCTTTGTAGATCCGTCTGTGGAGTTTGGCCTGCGCTTTGAAACCCCGGAGGATGACGACGAGGTTGAGGAAATGGTCGCCGAACTCGACGATGATATCGAGATTGAGGTGGAGGAAGATCCGGCGGACAAAAAACCCGCTGACGTCGTCTCGCTCGACAGTTTCCGCAAGTAACAGAATTTCCGGCCTAGCTGGGCCGGTGCCCACTTAGACAGATGCGCTGCATAACCCATGCGGCGCATTTTTCACATCTGGGGTGATGATAAGATGAGGTTTACCCCTTAATACGCTGTTAATAAATATATTTACAGGCTTCAGACCAAGGCATTAACGGCGCTCAAGAAAGGTCTTCAATTCCTTGCGCGGAAAACCGTTGCGATGCGAGGAATAAACAAGATCCAATCCGCCCTCCGCCAATGTGCGATCATACTGCTGCATCTCGTAGTCGCCATTGGGGCCGATAAACATCGAAAACACCGTCAGCGTGTCCCCGATAATCCGGCCCCAGACGTAAGGCTCCCCCTTCATCGGGTCGAGCTGCACAGTATGCCCGAAAACATTGCGCTTCATCGCGGCGGCAAAGATATCAGCCCGTTCGGTTGGCTGGAATTCTACATTGTAAGATTTGGTTTTGCGGCGACCGTCCTTCTTCAGCGAGGTCGTGGTCCATTGAACATAAAACCCGTCATCACTGTTGGCGAGGGGACCAATCCGGACCGTCGCATCGCGCTGTTCCTTGCTGCCATCGGGGTTGGGCACCTCTAGCGAGCCCTGATAGCGCCCGAAGAAGGGGCGTACATCTGCTGCCATCGCCTGCCCCGCCAACACGATGATCATCAACAGCGCCAGAAACCCCGCCTGAACCTGCCATTGTAGCCGCGCCAGAGACAGCGTTCTGCCCCGCGCAGGGCGCCGATGCCTGCCCTTGATCGCGGCCTGCTGTGGCGGTTTGGCTTGATATGTCAGCACGGGCAGATCCTTTGGATTGTTGTCTGTCGCGGGTGTATCTGCGCTTAATCTAGCGGTCTTCTGATCTGGTGCAATAACTCATCCTGCAATGGCCCCTATACCTTGGGTTCGGAATGGCTATGCTGCGCGAAACTGCGCAATTGCCTCGTGGCCCGGACCGGGGTAGACGGCATACCGACGCATACATTTAGTCATCATCAGACGGAGAGAGACTTATGTCCGATACCCGCACCGAAACCGACAGCTTCGGTCCGCTTGAGGTCCCCGCCAACAAATACTGGGGCGCCCAGACCCAGCGGTCGATCATGAACTTCCCCATCGGCTGGGAAAAACAGCCCGTCGCCATCGTGCGTGCGTTGGGGGTGATCAAACAGGCCTGCGCCATGGCCAACAAGGCCTCGGGCAAGCTGGACGCGACCATCGCCGATGCGGTCATCGCAGCGGCGGGCGAGGTGATCGAGGGCAAGTTCGACGACAACTTCCCCCTGGTGGTCTGGCAGACCGGGTCCGGCACCCAGTCCAACATGAACTCCAACGAGGTGATCGCCAACCGCGCGATTGAGATCCTCGGCGGCGTGATCGGCTCCAAGGATCCGGTGCATCCGAATGATCACTGCAATATGGGCCAGTCTTCCAACGACACCTTCCCGACCGCGATGCATATCGCCACCGCGATGTCCGTGCGTGACGTGCTGGTGCCCGGCCTGACCAAGCTCGCCGAAGGGCTGGAGGCAAAAGCCGAGGCGTTCAAGGACATCATCAAGATCGGCCGCACCCACACCCAGGACGCAACCCCGCTGACGCTGGGGCAGGAATTTGGCGGCTACGCGCATCAGATCCGCCAGGGTCTGGCGCGGGTCGAGGCGGCGATGCCCGGCATCTATGAGCTGGCGCAGGGTGGTACTGCCGTTGGCACCGGTCTGAATACGCAACAAGGTTGGGGCGAGGAAGTCGCTGCCAATATGGCCGAAATCACCGGCCTGCCCTTTGTCACCGCGCCGAATAAATTCGAGGCGCTGGCGGCACATGACGCCATGGTGTTCCTGTCCGGTGCGCTCGCGACCATTGCGGGCAGCTGCTACAAGATCGCCAATGACATCCGCTTCCTCGGCTCTGGCCCGCGCTCTGGTCTGGGTGAGCTGATCCTGCCGGAAAACGAGCCGGGGTCCTCGATCATGCCGGGCAAGGTGAACCCGACACAGGCCGAGGCGCTGACGCAGGTCGCGGCTCACGTCATGGGCAATGACGCGGCGATCAAATTTGCAGGCTCGCAAGGGCATTTCGAGTTGAACGTCTACAACCCGATGATGTCCTACAACCTGCTGCAATCCATCCAGCTCTTGAGTGATGCGGCCGACAGCTTCACCGAGCGGATGCTGAACGGCATTGAGGCCAACGAGCCGCGCATCGACAAGCTGATGAAAGAGTCGCTGATGCTGGTCACCGCGCTGGCGCCCACAATCGGTTATGACAATGCCACCAAGGTCGCCAAGACCGCGCATAAGAACGGCACCACGCTGAAGGAAGAGGCGATCGCGCTTGGCTTCGTGGATGAGGCGACGTTTGACGCCGTTGTCCGTCCTGAGCAGATGATCGGCCCGAAAGACTGATGGCTGGTTCCGGTTCAGGCCCGGTTAATCTGAACCGGTATCGCAAGGAAAAGGCGCGGGCCGAGAAAAAGGCCCGCGCTGACCAGAATGCCGTGACCTATGGCCGAACCAAGGCTGAGAAGGATCTGGACAAGGCCCGCAACGCGCAAGACGTCCGGCGACTGGATGGCATAAAACGCGACGATCCTAAGACCGACGATGACTAATCGCCCGCGGAAACACTCGCTGACCCTGCGCGGTCATCGGACCTCGGTCTCGCTGGAGGATGAGTTCTGGCAGGCCTTCCGCGAGATTGCGGCTGAAGACGGGCGTGCCATCAATGATCTGGCCGCCGAAATTGACGAGACCAGAGGCGTGGACTGCGGTTTGGCCTCAGCCATTCGCCTGCATGTGCTGCGACGCTTAAGGTCACGTTAACCAAGTTTGGCATCTTAGAGAGATGCCGCCCCCTGCTCCCCTCACCGCTGATGCCTGATTACTGCAACTATTCCCGTCGAAAGCCCCTGCAAAAGGCGGCGTGGTGCGTCGCCAGAAGCGGGACATTGAACGGCTGCTGGGCTAGCGCGGAATGAGCTGCAACCAGATCCCGTTTTTCGACCGAACTGTCAGATGAGCGACTGGCACGGGTTCCTGCTCCGCAACAGGTATCACCCGCAACCGCTGCAGGATCATCGACAGGATCAACGGTCCTTCAATCATTGCGAAGCCAGCACCGGTACAGACACGCGGCCCCGCCGAAAACGGAATATAGGCCTCGCGCTGACAAGTCTTGCCATTCTCGGTCTGCCATCGCCCCGGATCAAATCCGTCCGGATTTTCCCAGAGCCGTTCGTGACGGTGCAGGTGCCACGGGCTCAGCACCACCTGCGCGCCCTTTGGCACGGTCCGGCCACGAAATTGCTGCGGGCAGCTGGCCTCGCGGACCATCATCGGCACCGGCGGATAAAGGCGCAGCGCCTCGCGGAAGACATCGCGACTGATCCGCAACCTGCTCGCCGCGGCAAACTGGTCCAGCGACAGCGCCGCCGCCTCCGTTGCGATTTTTTCCTGCCAGTCGGGGGCCAAAGCCACTAGGTAAAGTGCCCAGGCGAGTGCAGACGCGCTGGTCTCATGCCCGGCCAGAAAAAAGATCGCCACCTGATCAACCATCTCATCCGTCGTGAACCGCGCCCCGGTTTCGGGGTCTTGTGTGCTCATGATCTTGGTGGCCAGATCATCCGGTGCATGACCAGCGTCAATGGCAGTCATGCGCTGTTGCGTGAGATCCCTGATCAGACCCCGAATCCGGGCCGCATTGCGCCGCGTGGCGGGTCGGTGAAATCGGGGCAGCCAGCGCGGCAGCGGCACAAAGGCCGCGAGATTGAGGATGGGCTGCGCCTGCTGGTAGGCCCGAAATCGGTGAAACACCTCCTGTGCCAGATGATGCTCAATCGGGATCGAAAACAGCGTGCGGAAGATCACATCCGCTGCCGCATGGGAGGTTTCCGCCTCGATTTCAATGGGCGCCTCCGGATCCTTGTTCAACTGATCAGAAAGACGTGTGACAGCCGCCTCCGCAGCGGCGTGAATGGCCGGGTAGATCTCACGCAGCCGGCCGCCCTCGAATGCAGGGTCAATGATCCGGCGCTGCCGTTTCCAGATCTCACCATTGGTGAGAAAAACCGAATTGCCAAGCAGCGGGCGCAGCCCCTCACCAATGCGGTTGGATTTCGGGAATACCTCCGGGCGGTCCTTTAGCACCGTGCGCACCAGATCCGGTTGATTGACCAGAAAGGACCGAAAGAAGGGCGTGCGAAACTCTGCCATCCAGGCACGATAAAGCTTGGCCGGCTGCGCCGAGAGAAGATCCGCGCGAAACAGCCGCAGATAGCGCCAGAGCGAAACCTTGGCGGCGCGGGCCGCAGGTTTTGGTGGGATGATCACAGGTCCCTCAGCTGATGCAGCAGCCTCGCTGGCAGGGCGATCATCCACGTGCGGCAAATCACCCATCATCCACCAACCGAAGTATATTTGGACGCCGTCACATCAATGCGTGAGCGCGACGGATTGCGGGTGCGATAGCGGCTTTCCAATGTGCGCGGACCTGCCGTGATCTGAAAATAGTCGTAGTCTCCCGGCTGATCAAAGGCGCAGAGATATTGGAAATGCAGCCGGAAGAAGCGCCAGCGCAGTGCCGCCCATCGTGCCGGGCTGAGGGTCTGGGTAAAGGCCGCCGAGATAACCAGGGGCCAGCGTTTCTGCGGTGGGGACACCCCCGTGACCGCGACCGGATCACAGAGCGCAAAGGCGCAGCCATCCCCCGGTGCGGTGACATCGACCCAGCAAAGATCTCCCCGCCCGGAGAGGTCACGCAGATCACGCCGCAGGCGATGCGCCTCAGGCAGGAAGGAGACCATCGGCACCACCTGCCCAAGGCTCAAAAACCCCAGCACCGCATGACGCCCCGCCAGCCCGCTGCGCTGCACATCAGCCAGCACGCTGACACCGACATGCGCCCCGGACGAATGGCCGACCACCAGCACCTCATCATAGTTTGGATCGCTGAGCGCCACGGCAATCTCACCCGCGAATTGGGCGATACGCTGCTCCAGCTCGGGTGCGTAGGCGCCGCGCAGGGCTGCGGAATGGGCGTAATCATGCATCAGATAGTAGGCAAAGAGACGGCCATCCTGTCGCCGGAACCAACGCAACAGCATCGCTGCCGCGACCAGACCGGCGGCCCAAAACACCAGTGCAGCCAGCGCCGCACCCCAGGTGGAGGTCAGCCCAAGCCGGGCAACGCCCCCCTGCCCCAGACGCGCGATGACCAGCGCCACGATGAAGGCCAGCGCCGCCTGCAGCACCAGCATCCCCACGGGGTACAGGGCAGCAATGACCGGCCCTTTGCGCAGCCACATCAGCCGTCGCAGCGTTCCGGTGGAAATATAGATCCAGGCGGTACGCACCATCTGCCAATAGGTCTCGGCAATGGATGGATCCATACTGTCCTGCACGATGTCGGACCAGACCAGCACGTCAACATCGGTGTCGACTTCATGCCCCTCAATCTGCGCCCGGACCTGCCAGCCAAAGCCGCCTGCTCCGTCGGTCGCGGTGGCGGTCTTGGGACGCGGCACCAGAGACAGCTGATAGCCGGAAATCTCGGCCTGCGCGGCGCCCTCACTGCGATATAGCTCACGGTAGCGGCGCGGCGGCATCGGGTCGTAGCCGGGGATATAGAAGACCTTGCGACGACGTACAGGCGGATCCTGCGGTGCGCCGTCCGGATCCCGGTGCGGCGCACTGGCTGTGGGGGGTTTGGGGTTCTGCTCTTGCACGGATTGCGCGGCCCGATTTGCCTGTTGTTGTCCGCTCAGCTTAGCCGCGCTGCATCAAAAGCGTAAGCCCCGCCGGTGATTTGCCGAGCGGGGCTTTTGATCCCTGCAAAAGCTGCGATGGGTCGCACGGATCAGCCGAGTGTTGCCAGCGCCGGGAAGGTTTCCAACAGCCAGAAGGAGAACTCAGAAAACAGGCCGGTGACAAGCATCACACCGACAAAGATCAGCAACCCGCCCATGAATTTTTCGATCACGCCCATGTAGGGCTTGATCCGGTTCATCAGCACCATGGAGCGGGTGAGGAAGATCGCGGCCAGCAGGAACGGCACCCCCAGCCCCAACGCGTAGATCCCCAGCAGCAAGGTGCCGCGTGTGACCGAAGCCTCAGTCGCCGCCAGCGACAGGATCGCGCCGAGTTGAGGGCCGATGCAGGGGGTCCAGCCGAAGGCAAAGGCCAGCCCAAGAATATAGGCGCCAACCGCCGAGCCGCCGGATTGATCGGTTTCCATCCGCGCCTCACGATCAAGCAGCGGAATGCGGAACACAGAAAGGAAATGCAGCCCGAAGACAATCACCACAACGCCGGAGACCTGCGCAAAAAGCTCCTGATTCTGCAGCACAAACGCGCCAAAGGCCGAAGCGGTGAAGCCCAGCAGCAGAAACACCGTAGACAGCCCCATGATGAAGAACAGCGCGGCCACAATGGCCTTGCGTCTGGCCTGCGCCGTGCCTTGGATCTCTCCAATGGAGACGCCGCTCATATAGGCCAGATAGGGCGGCACGATGGGCAGCACACAGGGCGACAGAAAACTGACCAATCCAGCCGTCAGCGCCACCAGCATGGCAGGGATCAGCCCTGCGTCGATGATTTCAATTCCAAACATGCCCAACCCTTAGACCAGCCTCTGACAAAGGTCACGGGGGGAGCTGGTCACAACCTTGTGGACAGGATGAAACAACCGGATTATCTGCAAGGGATGACCAACGAAAACGAGATCCTCGACGCCCTCGGGCTGCTCTGTCCTCTGCCCGTGCTAAAGGCACGTAAGCGTCTGAAACCATTGGCCTCTGGTAGGGTATTGGAGGTGCATGCAGATGACCCGGCTGCGGTGGTGGACATCCCGCATTTCTGCCATGAGGCAGGCCATGAGTTGCTGGAAATCCGCGACAATCCGCAGCATCAGATCTATCTGATCCGCAAGGGTGGCTGAGATCAGGGGAGCGGGTTTTCCGCCCCCGCTGGCAGGGCTTCGGTGTCCTGACTGAAGATATTGATCCAGCCGCCATCCTGACGCTGCCAAATCGAACTGACATACATTGCAGCGCCTTCAGCCTCCCCCTCTGCCTGCCCCGGACGGGTGTAGCTGGCGCGGTAGGCCAGCAGCGCTGTTTCGGGGCCAAGCGGCAGAACGCGCGCATCCTCGATACTGAACTCTGCCACCGTCGGACCCTGTGACAGCTGATCGGTATGATCGTCCCGCCCGGCAAAGCCGCTTGGATAGACGCCGAGAAACTGCGGATGCAATGCGGCCCGGTCAGCGGCGATATCGCCCTGTTGCAATGCGGTCCAGACAGCGGTTTCAGCTGCCAGCAACTCTTGCAACAGCATCTCCGACTGAGAGGTGTTTTCAGTTTGCATCGTTCCTCACATAGCGCCCAGATGGTCCTGACATGAAAAAGGCGGGCCTGATGCCCGCCTTTTCAGTCTTTTGCGATCAGCTGCCAACCGACCACCAGCCGCGCCGTTTCGGCTTCGGCGGGCTTGCCGGTTCAGCTTCGGCAGTGGCCAGCTCCGGTTCCGGGGCTGTCTCTACCTCTTCCGTCGAAGCCTCTGCGGTCTGTGACTCGGCAGCCTCTGGCGCTGTTTCCTCAGCGGCAGGGGTGTCCTGATCTGCGACAACATCCTCAGCGGTGGCCTCATCCGCCACGATCTGGCTCGGTGCGGCCTCCTCAGATATGGCGGCGGTCTCTGCTTCAGCGGCGGCGGCGGGCACCTCTGCGGCGGCGTCACCGTTCAGCGCTGCGGGTTCCGCAGCAGCCTCAGCGGGCGTCTCTGCGCTCTCAACCGGAGCCTCGGCAGGTTTGTTGTCCTCCGCCTTTGCGTCCTCAACCACCTCTTTGACCTCAGCCACAGGCTCTGCCTTGGCGTCCGTCTCCGCCGGGGCGTCGGCCTCAGCTGTGACTGTCTCGTCAGTCTTCTTCTTGCGGCTGCGCGAGCGGGTCCGGGTGCGGGTGCGCTTCTTCACCTCACCGTCACCCTCGCCCTCTTTGGCATCGGTGCTCTCTGCTGGCTCAGCCTTTGCGTCGGCCTCGTCCGCAGCGGCGTCATCCGACGCTGTCTGGTCGTCCGCGTTTGCATCAGCCTGCGCCGCGTTGTTGCTGTCATCACCGTCCCCACCGGAGGATTTCCGGCGACGCCGACGGCGACGCTTGCGCTTGGGTTTATTGTCGCCCTCGCCCTCATCACCTGCGGTCTGCACCTCTGCGACGTCGGCGTCATTGGTTTCAGTCTCGGCCTCATCCGCCTCGTCGTTTGCCTCATCCGCATCAACCTGATCCATGATCGAGGTATCGACGGACACCACAGGCGCTGCGGCAACAGGCACCACGCGGGACGCGGTCTTGAACTTCTCAAGCGAGAAATCCGGGCTGACCAGATGCGGGTCCCCTTCGATCCGCACGGACAGACCGTAGCGGGTTTCGATCTGGGCGATATGCTCGCGCTTCTGGTTCATCAGATAGTTGGCAATGCTGACCGGGCAGCGCACCAGCACCTCGCGGGAGCGACGGCGAGTGCCTTCCTCCTCGATCTGGCGCAGGATCGACAGTGCAAGGGAGTCGTCCGAGCGGATCAGGCCGGTACCATGGCAATGCGGGCAAGGCGCGGTGGTCGCCTCGATCATGCCGGGACGCAGACGCTGACGCGACATTTCCATCAGGCCAAAGCCAGAGATCCGGCCCACCTGGATGCGGGCGCGGTCAGTCTTCAGCTTGTCCTTCATCCGCTTTTCGACGGCGGCGTTGTTCTTGCGCTCGTCCATGTCGATGAAGTCGATGACAATAAGACCGGCAAGGTCGCGCAGACGCAGCTGGCGGGCCACCTCTTCGGCGGCCTCCAGGTTGGTCTTCAGCGCGGTTTCTTCGATCGAGCCTTCCTTGGTGGCGCGGCCGGAGTTCACGTCGATGGCCACCAGTGCCTCGGTGACGCCAATCACGATATAGCCACCGGATTTCAGCTGCACCGTCGGATTGAACATCGCGCCGAGGTAGCTTTCGACCTGGAAGCGCGCGAACAGCGGCAGTTGGTCCTGATAGTTTTTCACGTTCTTGGCGTGGGACGGCATGATCATCTTCATGAAGTCCTTGGCGATGCGGTAGCCGCGTTCGCCCTCAACCAGCACCTCATCAATCTCGCGGCTATAAAGGTCGCGGATCGAGCGTTTGATCAGATCGCCTTCTTCGTAGATCTTCGCGGGCGCGATGGATTTCAGCGTCAGCTCGCGGATCTGTTCCCACAGGCGCTGCAGATATTCATAGTCGCGCTTGATCTCGGATTTGGTGCGTTTGGCGCCCGCGGTACGGACAATCAGCCCGGCACCGGTCGGCACGTCGAGTTCAACGGCGATGTCCTTCAGCTTTTTGCGGTCGGCGGCATTGGTGATCTTGCGGGAGATGCCACCACCGCGCGCGGTGTTGGGCATCAGAACGCAGTAACGGCCAGCCAGCGACAGATAGGTGGTCAGGGCAGCGCCCTTGTTGCCGCGTTCCTCTTTAACGACCTGAACGAGCAGGACCTGACGAACCTTGATCACTTCCTGAATTTTGTAACGACGTGGGCGCGGTTTGCGTACCGGGCGAATATCTTCGCTGTCATCCTCATCGGCGACGGATTCGATATTCTCATCCTTCGCGGTCGCATCTGCGCCAGCGTCCTTATCGGCACTGTCATCAGACTCCGCGTCATCTGCGGTATCGTCCGCCTCAGGTGTCGCCGTATCTGCCGCACCCTCGGCCTCACCGGTCTCAGCGGATGCGTCCTGCGCCTCAGGTGTGTCGGAGGCATCTTTGACGGCCTCTTCCACAACCGGCTCAGCAGCGGTCGCGTCATCAGCAGCGGCCTCAGTTTGAGCAGCCTCGGGGACGTCCGCCAGCTTGGTCTCAGCAACCGCGACCTCATCGGTCAGGTCGATGGTTTCCATACCCGCGATATCAGCGCCGTTTTCAGCGGTCTCGGGGCTGACGTCCTTGGTCTCGACCACATCAGCGGATTTTACATCCGCAGCTTTGGTCCGGCCACGACGCGACCGCGACTGCCGTCTGGCAGGCTTGGCATCTTCTTCGTCATCACGAGCGCGCTGTGCCTCGGCATAGGCGCGTTCTTCTTCCATCAGCGCCTCCCGGTCGGCGACCGGAATCTGATAGTAGTCAGGATGGATTTCCGAAAAGGCGAGGAACCCATGGCGGTTGCCGCCATAGTCCACAAAAGCCGCCTGAAGCGACGGTTCGACGCGGGTTACTTTTGCGAGGTAGATATTGCCAGCAAGCTGGCGTTTGTTTTCGGATTCAAAGTCAAATTCCTCAACCTTGTTTCCGTCGACCACCACGACGCGGGTCTCTTCCGCGTGGGTGGCATCAATAAGCATCTTCTTTGCCATGTGTCCTTGGTGCACCTGCCGCGCACGCGCGCATCTGGCCCGTTGCCGGGCGGACGTGAACGATCGGGGTGGTGTCTTGTCTGGGCGATGTCTTGTGGCGCGCGATTGGCCCATGCAGTACAGCGGTTAGCCCCGGAACATCTGTCCGGCCCTCCTGCCTGTCTGCTGTTCTCTCTCGCGCGCGTCATCGCGTTTCTTCTCCGACAGGTGGGAATATCCGCGCCCTGCCCTGATTATATCCCTGCTGAGAAACCTCAGTCAGGTGCTAAACTGCCCCAGAATACTGCGGGGCCAATCGGTCTGACTTTGCTTTCTCGGATCTTGCCGGACAAAAACAAAGGCAGCGAATCTCATCAAGAGGGGCAGGATCACAAGGGTCCCATCCCCATTTGGACAGCATAAGACCTGTGGATAGGTAATGACAATGGTCATTCGTCACAGCCGCAATCTAAATACTATCTGCTTGGTTCTTAGACGAAAATTGGTGAATAATTCGTTAGCAAACAGCAAGGGCCGCGCTCCGGAGAATGCGGCCCTGCCTGTGACTGCGTGTGGATCAGCGCTCAGGACAGATAGTCGGAGCGTTGCAGGCCGTATTTGGCCATTTTTTCATTCAGCGTCCGGCGCGGCAGGCACAGTTCGTCCATGACACTGGCGATGGAGCCTTTGTGGCGGCGCATGGTGTTGTCGATCAGCATCCGCTCGAAGGCTTCGACATATTCCTTCAGTGGTTTGCCCTCGGTGGTCATCACCGGTTGCATATCCTCATGATCGGACATCAGGAGCGAGGCAATGGTGCCAGAGCCGCGACGCGACTGTAGCACGGCCCGTTCGGCGATATTGATCAGCTGACGCACATTGCCCGGCCAGGGCGCCTGCAACAGCTGGGCCGCCTCCTGCGCGCTGACTTGGGGCGCGTCACAGCCATATTCCTCGGAGAACTGCTCGCTAAGGCGGGTGAACAGGGTCAGGATATCCTCGCCGCGCTGGCGCAGCGGTGGCACCGTGATACGCAGCGCAGCCAACCTGTAAAACAGGTCCGGGCGCAGCGCGTCCTCGCAAGTCTTGCCTGCCTCTTGCAGGTTCGAAATCGCCACGATGCGGGTCTCACCGGGGATGCCCTGCTCATTGATCACGCTAAGCAGCTTGGCCTGCAGCGTCTCGCTCAGCGCGTCGATATCTTCCAGCACCAGCGTGCCGCCGCGGGCCTCCTCGATGGCGGGCAGCATGCTGTCTTCGGGCAGCATCGGACCAAACAGGCGCTTGGACAGCGCCTCCTCCTCCAGTGCCGCACAGGAAACCAGCACGAATTTCTTGCCCGCCCGGCTACCCACCGCATGCAGCGCGTGGGCCACCAGCGTTTTGCCGGTGCCGGTCTCGCCGTCGATCAGGACATGGCCGTCGGCCTGCCCCAGATCGAGGATATCTTCGCGCAGGCGCTCCATCACCGGGCTGGAGCCGATGAGTTTCTTCATGATGGTGCTGCCATCAGACAGCTCGCGGCGCAGCACCCGGTTGTCCAATGTCAGGCGGCGCGCGCCCGTGGCCCGTTTGGCCAGCTCTGACATACGATCCGGGTTGAAGGGTTTTTCGAGAAAGTCGAAGGCCCCGACCCGCATCGCCTCAACCGCCATCGGCACATCGCCGTGACCGGTGATCATGATCACCGGCAGCGCAGAGTCGCTGCCCATTAGTTTCTTGAGGAACTGCATCCCGTCCATGCCGGGCATTTTGATATCCGAGATGACAATGCCGGGATAATCCGGCCCCAGCACTTTCAGCGCGTCTTCGGCGCTGGCAAAGGTCTCGGTGTCATAGCCAGACAGCGCCAGCCATTGGCTGATCGACTGTCGCATATCCTGTTCATCATCGACGATCGCGATTTTCATGGCCTGTGCCATTCGCGTGCCCTCCATCCAGTGATACCGCGCTATTCTGCGGCCTCGATGCCGTCCACAAGGATCGGCAATTGCATTTCAAATACGGCGCCACCGTTCTGTCCGTTGCGGGCAGTCAGCCGACCGCCTAGGTCGTTCACGATACCGGAGGAGATGGCAAGCCCCAACCCAACCCCGTCCCCCGGCTGCTTGGTGGTATAGAAGGGCTCAAACAGGCTGCCAAAATCCTTGATCCCCATCCCGTTGTCGCGCACCGACAGGGTCGCGGTCTCGCCTGCGGCAAGCAGGATTTCGACCTCAGGATCTGCAACTGACTTTGTAGCATCTAGCGCGTTTCGCAGCAGGTTCACCATAACCTGTTCAATGCGCATCCGATCCCCCATCACATAGACCGGCTGTTCGGGCAGGATGCGGGCGATTTTGACATGCCGCTGACGCAGCTGCGGCTCCATCATCGACAGGGATGAGGCGAGCGCATCGCCCATATTTACCGGGCTAAACGCGTCACCGCCCTTGCGCGCGTAGGATTTCAGCTGGCGGGTGATGGCGCCCATCCGTTCAATCAGGTCATCGATCCGGCCAAAGGAGGCCAGCGCCTCCTCCGGGCGGTTACGATTGAGCAGCAGACGCGCGCCGGCAAGATAGGTTTTCATCGCCGCCAGCGGCTGGTTCAGCTCGTGGCTGACGGCGGCTGACATTTCGCCAAGGGCGGCCAGTTTAGAGCTCTGCGCAAGGCTCTGTTCGGCGACCGCAAGCGTCTCCTGCATGCGTTCCCGTTCGGCAATTTCCCGCTGCAGCCGCGCGTTCAATACGCGAAGCTCTGCCGACTCCCGCTGGAACAAAGCCATGCGCAGCGCGGTGCGGCGGCTCAGCGCATAGAAGGCCAGCGCCAGCAGTATGGCGAATCCCATGATTTCCAACGCCAATACCGTGTTCACCCGCTCTCGGATCGACGCATAGGTGGTGAAGGACGTAAGTCGCCAGCCCTGAAACGGGATCCGCGACTCCAGTCGCATCACCGCCTCACCCTGCAGGTAGGCATCCGCTGGCAGGGCGGTCCAGTCGGTGGTGGCGCGGATTGCCCGCTGGATTGCGCCCTCCGGCGTCTGCAGCTGCAGCGCGTCTTCTTCTGACAGGCCACGCCAGCGCGACTCCGTCGCCAGCAGGATGGTGCCAGTGCTGTCGCTGACCATCACCGCATCGGAAATACCCGCCCAAGCGCGTTCGAATTTCTGCAGATCGACCTCCACCACAATCACCCCAAGGATGCCGGAGGTGTCCACAATGCGGCGCGAATAGGTGAAGCGATAACTGCCGACTTCGGTGCGGATGGCGGAGAATACTGTGGTTTTAGACCGCAGCGCATCCACGAAATAGGCCGCATTGCGGTGGGTTTCCCCCAGCCGGTTGCGATCCGTCGCCGCAACAGTGCGCCCATCCTGCGCCATCAGCATGATGGAGGCGGCGCCGATTTCCTCAACAAAGGAGATCAACCGCTGGGTGGAGAGCGAGAAGTCGTTGGACTGCAGCGCAGAGATCAGCGCCTGATCCCGCGCCAGCAGCTGTGGCACGATGGCATGGCGCCCCAGCTCACTCACCAGGTTGCCGGAGTAGAGCGCCAGTCGCAGCTCAGCGCGGTTGCGGGTGCTTTCGGTAAAACGGTCGGTCAGGGCACGGTTGGTGACCCAAACGGTCACTGCGGCCACCGCCATCAACACCAGCAACGCAAGACGCACCCGCCACGACGTCGTGCGGGAGCGCGGTTTTTCAGAAGATGTTGTTGCGTCACGCGCGGCAGTCATAGGCAAAACCTAACGCAAGCCACCGCGGCTTCACAAGTCACGCCGCAGTGACAAGCCCGGCCAATGCGCGGAACACTGCCGCCCCATCGGTGCCGCCATGGCCCGCATCTGCCGCCCGTTCGGGGTGTGGCATCATGCCCAGAACCCGACGATTTTCCGACAGAATGCCTGCGATATCCGCAACCGACCCGTTGGGGTTGTCGACATAGCGGAACGCGACGCGATCCTGATCCTGCAGCGCTGCCACGGTCTCGGCATCAGCGTAGTAGTTGCCGTCGTGATGCGCGATCGGAACACCGATCACATCGCCCGCCGTATAAGCTTCGGTAAAGACGCTGTCGGCGGTGGCCACTTGCAGATCCACGGTGCGGCAGATGTATTTCAGACCGGCGTTGCGCAGCAGCGCCCCCGGCAGAACGCCGGTTTCGGTCAAGATCTGAAAGCCGTTGCACACACCGATGGCATAGCCGCCACGGTTGGCATGATCGACAACCGCCTGACAGATCGGTGACTGTGCTGCAATGGCCCCGCAGCGCAGGTAATCTCCATAGGAAAACCCACCCGGCACGCCAACGATATCGATGCCCTCAGGCAACGCGCTGTCCTTGTGCCAGACCATGGAAACCTCACAGCCCGCTTGCTCAAACGCCACCGCCAGATCGCGGTCGCAGTTGGAGCCGGGGAAGACTACAACAGCCGCCTTCATCCCTGCATCTCGATGCTGTAGGATTCGATGACAGTGTTGGCCAGCAGCTTCTCGCACATCGCGGTGACATCGGCCTCGGTGGCGTCATCGGCCAGATCGAGGTCGATCACCTTGCCCTGACGCACGCCGTCCACCTTGTCAAAGCCCATCGCGCCAAGCGCGTGGCGCACGGCCTCGCCCTGCGGATCCAGAACCCCGTTTTTCAGCATTACATGCACGCGTGCCTTCATCGCATTTTCCCTCAGGTTTCGATGGCAAAGCCCGGATTAGGGGCCTCTTCGTTAGATAGTCAAAATCCCGCCCCTTTTGTCAGGACGGGATCTGTGGATCGGATCAGTTCACCAGCGTCGGCTTGCCGCCCGCGGGCGGGTTGTTCGGCATCACGCCCAGACGCCGCGCCACCTCGGTGTAGGCGTCGGTCAGGTTGCCAAGGTCGCGGCGGAACACATCCTTGTCGAGTTTTTGACCGGTTTTCAGATCCCACAGACGGCAGCTGTCTGGGCTGATCTCATCAGCAACCACCAGACGCTGGAAATCGCCGTCATAGATGCGGCCGATTTCGATCTTGAAGTCCACCAGTTTGATCCCAACCGCCAGCATCACGCCGGACAGGAAATCATTGACCCGCAGTGCGAGGCTCAGGATATCGTCCATGTCCTGCTGGCTGGCCCAGCCAAAGGCCGCGATATGTTCTTCTGTGACCAGCGGATCACCAAGGCCATCATCCTTGTAGCAGTATTCCACAATCGGGCGCGGCAGTTGGGTGCCCTCGTCTATGCCAAGGCGTTTGGAAATCGACCCGGCAGCATAATTGCGCACGATCACTTCCAGCGGAATGATTTCACAGCTGCGGACCAGCTGCTCGCGCATGTTGAGCCGTTTCAGGAAATGGGTCGGCACGCCGATCTGGCCCAGACCTTGCATGAAAAACTCGCTCAGCAGGTTGTTGAGCACACCCTTGCCTTCGATCACATCGCGCTTTTCAGCATTGAAAGCGGTGGCGTCGTCCTTGAAGTACTGAACGATGGTGCCCGGTTCGGGCCCTTCATAAAGTGTCTTCGCCTTGCCTTCGTAGATCTTCTTGCGACGTGCCATGCGGAGCCTTTCGGGAAAAAAGCGGGAATCTCATGCCCGGGAACTGCCGCCCTCATAAGGCAAGGGGGGCGCTGCCGCAAGCTTGGTCCCTGCCCGCCGCCCCTTGGCTGGCTCGACGCCTGTGCTAAGCTGGAAATGCCAAGGTAAAACCAAGGTCAAACGAAGGGCAGCGCCAAAGTCGCGGCCAAAGCTGAGGCCAAGGTCGGGCCGATATGCGGCGAACGGCTGTTCAGCGCGGATCCGGACCGCAGGCAAAGCGATCACAGCGACCGGCCGGCAAACCCGCGCTTGGCGCGTGTCCGGCACTTGTGGGGGCGACGCTGCGCCCACATATCATATTGAGAAATAACCAATGTCACACCAAAGGAGGCCCCATGACCACATTCGACGACCGCGAACACGCGTTTGAGGCAAAATATGCCCATGATGAAGAAATGCAGTTCAAGGCGCAGGCCCGCTGTAACAAGCTGTTGGGGCTTTGGGCGGCAGGCCTGATGGGCAAAACCGGCGCCGATGCCGAGGCTTATGCACTGGAAGTCATCAAGTCCGATTTCGAGGAAGCTGGGTTCGAAGATGTGCTGCGCAAGGTCAGCGGCGATCTGCAAGGCCGTGCCAGCGCCAAGGATGTGCGAGAGCAGCGGGCCGCCCTGCTGCCAGAAGCCAAGGCGCAGGTCCTGAACGACAACAGCTGAGTTGCGGTTGATTTTGCGGCGTCTTCACGGATCGTCTGTTACGGCGCCGCAGCCATTAACCCTGTGACAATGCCTCAGGCGTAGGATCCGCAGACGGCAACACGCTGTTTGCAACAAGGATCCGAATGCCCAGACGCCCGACCAATGCCGCCCGCGCCCTGACGCGGACCGCCATGCGCGGCGCACGTCTGTTGCTGCCGGTGGCGGTGATGATCGGCTGTCTGGCGCTGTTGAAGGCCCATGTTGCACTGCCTGATCTGACACAGCTGCGAGGTATTCTGGGCGGCCTTGCGAGCTGGCAATGGGCCTGTGCCCTGCTTGCCACGGGGGTCAGTTTCTGGGCGCTGGGGCGCTATGACAGCGTTGCGCATCGCCATCTTGGAACCGGGCTGGATGGGCCTCAGGCACGCCGCGCAGGTATGATCGCCATCGCGATTTCCCAGACCCTGGGATTTGGACTGGTCACCGGTGCTTTTGCACGCTGGCGCATGCTGAAGGGGCTGCGCCCGCTGCGTGCGGCGCAGCTCACCGGTATGGTTGCGATTACGTTTCTGATTGCCCTGGCCGGGATCTGTGGCGCAGCCTTGCTGCTGAGCCCGCCGCCTGTCTCCAGCCCCTGGCTGGGCTTTACCATCCTTGTGGCGACATGTGCGATGATCGCCGCCATGGTGGCTGTGCCGGTGGTGCGTATCGGTCGGATGACCCTGCGCTGGCCCTCGCTGACGGCCATTGCCGCGCTGGGATTTTGGGCGATGATCGATGTGATCGCCGCCGGCAGCGCCCTGTGGCTATTGCTCCCTGCGGGTGTTGACCTGCCGCTTGCGGCGCTGCTGCCTGCCTATTTCCTGGCACTCGGCGTGGCTATACTCTCCTCTGCGCCCGGCGGCGCTGGGGCGTTTGAACTGGCGCTCTGTGCAATGCTGCCGACACATGCCACGGCGGAAATCATTGCCGCGATCCTTGCCTTTCGGCTGGTTTATTACCTTCTTCCGGCGGTGCTGGCCGGTCTCTGCCTGTGTTGGCCCGCACTGACACATCTGGCGTCGAACATCGCAGAAACCACCCCGCCCGCGGACGATCCGCAGGCGCTGAGTGGCAGTGCCATGCGACCAGCCTCACATCTGCCACAGCACCGGCCCATCGCGGAGGCCGCCGTGATCCGGCAAAACGGTGGACATATCCATGCCTTCGGCCTCAATCAGGTGGCGCTGGTGGACAGTCCGCAGGCTTCAATCGCGCTTTTTGGCGCGGTGAGCGGTCATTTGGCGGAGGTGCTGCCGGGGCTGCGTCAGCATGCCAAGCTCCGCAATGCGGTGGCTTGCCTTTATAAATGCACTGCCCGCGATGCCGCAATATGTCGGCGTGCCCGCTGGCAGGTGTTGCGGATCGCACAGGAGGCGGTGCTGCAGCCTGAGAACTTCAGCGAGAGCGGCTCCAGCCGCCGACAGCTGCGCCGCAAACTGCGGCAGGCCGAGAAAGCAGAGGTCCGTGTCCTTCCCGCCGCGCCGGAATTGCCAATTGAACAGATGGCTCAGATTGATGCGGCCTGGCAGGCCGCGCATGGCGGTGCCAACGGCACCACGATGGGCCGGTTTCAGGCGGAATATCTGGCGCAGCAGCAGGTGTTCATCGCCTGGCATCGGGAGCGCATGGTCGGATTTGTCAGCTTCCATGCCATCGCCCATGAATGGTGCCTGGATCTGGTGCGCTTGCTGCCGGACGTCCCGGATGGCACTGGCCATGCTCTGATCCGCGCCGCGATCACTGAAGCCGCCGCAATCAAGGTCCCGCGCCTGTCGCTGGCGGCGGTGCCCGATCACCGCCTCGCCCAACGCCTGGACCCTGGCCTGCGCCGCTTCAAGACATGCTTTGCACCACGGTGGGAGGACCGGTATGTCGCCGCGCCCTCCGTGCTGCATTTGGCCATCGCCTTGGGCGAGCTGTTGCGGCTGGTCCATCACCCGGTACCGCTGCCTCGTTGGTCAGAACCAGCCGACGAAAACACCAGCAGCTCCAGCGGCCTATCCGAAACGCTCGCGGATCCAGCCAGCGCCACCGAAGAGAGCCTGTGGCGGACATTTGAACGGCGCGCCGCAGCGGCACGTAACCGGCGCAGGTCCGCTGCGGGTCAGGGCCTGGACGACTGCGATGACAATCGATCCCAGCGCCGCGGTGATCTGCCTCATAATGAAGATGAAGAAAATGAAATTGCCCTCACCCGCCGTGCATGACAGACCGGGCCATTACTGATCGCTGATCCGCCCCGCCATAACAGGCAGGTCTCAGCGCAAACACCGACATCACCCCCACAGGAACATCCCATGACCAATACATTCACCACCCTGCTGGAGACCAAGGACGCCCTGCTTGCAGATGGGGCCACCGGCACCAACCTGTTCAACATGGGCCTGCAGTCCGGTGATGCGCCGGAACTTTGGAATGTGGATGAACCAAAGAAAATTACCGCGCTCTACCAGGGGTCGGTTGATGCGGGCAGCGATCTGTTCCTGACCAATACTTTTGGCGGGACGGCTGCGCGGCTGAAGCTGCACGATGCCCACCGCCGGGTCCGAGAGCTGAACGTCGCGGGGGCCGAATTGGGCCGCAATGTCGCGGATCGCTCTGAGCGCAAGATCGCAGTGGCCGGCTCCGTTGGCCCGACCGGTGAAATCATGCAACCCGTGGGGGAGCTGAGCCACGCGCTGGCGGTCGAGATGTTCCATGAGCAGGCCGAAGCGCTGAAAGAGGGCGGCGTTGATGTTTTGTGGCTGGAGACGATCTCTGCCCCGGAAGAGTACCGCGCCGCCGCCGAAGCGTTCAAACTGGCAGATATGCCCTGGTGTGGCACCATGAGTTTTGACACCGCCGGGCGCACCATGATGGGGGTCACCTCTGCCGATATGGCCCAGCTGGTTGAGGAGTTTGACCCCGCGCCCCTGGCCTTTGGCGCCAATTGCGGCACCGGGGCGTCTGACATTCTGCGCACTGTCCTTGGGTTCGCAGCACAGGGGACAACCCGCCCGATCATTTCCAAAGGCAATGCCGGGATCCCGAAATATGTCGATGGCCATATCCACTATGACGGCACGCCGGCCCTGATGGGGGAATATGCAGCCATGGCACGGGATTGCGGCGCCAAGATTATTGGCGGCTGCTGTGGCACCATGCCGGATCACCTGCGCGCCATGCGCGAGGCGCTGGACACCCGGCCCCGTGGCGAGCAGCCAACACTGGAGCGGATTGTTGAGGTTCTGGGCCCGTTCACCTCAGACAGTGACGGCACCGGTGAGGACACCGCCCCTGAACGCCGCAGCCGTCGCGGTCGCCGTCGCGGCTGATCGCGCATACATAACAGGACCGAAGCGATGTGATCGTCGCTTCGGCCGTCGTTTCGCGGGATGCCAGTATCGCGTCTTAGAACAGCGCGAGCTGGTCGCCGGCCTGTGCCGGTTTTGCGAAGAGATCACAGCGTAAATCAGGTGATTTCTGAAGCAACCCCAGACGCTTGCACGCTGTCTTGAACCGATTGGCGATAACCTCGGCATAGGGTCCCTCACCGCGCATCCGGTGCCCCCAGCGCGGATCATAATCCCGCCCGCCGTGCATTTCGCGCAGACGGGCCATCACCTTCTCGGCGCGCAGCGGCACATGTTCGGCAAGCCATTCCTGCCACAGCTCCGACACCTCACGTGGCAGTCGCAACATGATCCAGCTGGCGGCGTCCGCGCCTGCCTCTGCTCCGGCGGCCAGCAGCGCCTCCAGCTCATGATCTGTCAATCCAGGCACAATGGGCGAGGTCATGATCCGCACCGGGACACCCGCATCAGACAGGCGGCAAATGGTAGCAAGCCGTCGCGCCGGTGATGGCGCGCGCGGCTCCATCCGGCGTGACAGATCCGCATCCAGCGTGGTGACTGAGATCCCGACCCGCACCAGCCCCCGCGTCGCCATGGCCGAAAGGATATCCAGATCCCGCTCAATCAGGGTGCCCTTGGTGACGATGGCGACCGGGTGCGAGAAAGCCTCCAGCACCTCAAGACAGGCGCGCGTCAGCCCCAGATCCCGTTCGCAAGGCTGATAGGGGTCAGTATTGGTGCCAATGGCGATCGGTGCCACCCGGTAGCGCGGTTGCGACAGCTCACGGCGCAGCACCTCAGCAGCATTGGGGCGCGCGATCAGCCGGGTTTCAAAATCCAGCCCCGGTGACAGACCCAGATAGGCATGGCTGGGCCGGGCGAAACAATAAATGCAGCCATGTTCGCAGCCGCGGTAGGTATTGATGGAGCGGTCAAACGGCAGATCAGGCGATTTATTGTAGGAAATCAGTGACCGGGCCACCTCATGGCGAATGTCGGTTTCTATCCGTGGGAGGCCGACGTCCTCCTGATCCGGCACCGAATCCCGCAGGTTGCCCCAGCCGTCGTCGATGGCATCGCGTGTCATATCAAACCGCCCTGCCGCATTGCTGAGGCTGGCGCGGGCTTTGCGACGTTGTGGCGGGGGCGTCAAAATCTCAGTCATGGCTCATTCTGCCGCAAGTGCAGGAACAAATAAAGAACAAACGCAAGAAACCGAAGATTTCCATGCGAAATCTTCATTATTATTCCGCTATTTTTGCCCCTATAGGTCGGTTCGGACCAAGGCAATGTCGCAAACATTGCAGTCTCGTAGGGGCAATCTGGACCAATACGAATAAAACAAGGCCAAACCGGGGTCACCCCGCCCAGTCAAGGAATACACCCATGTCGGAAGACGCAGATGACATCATCCTGGCAGACCTCAATGATGAGGATCTCGTACAGCAGATGTTCGATGACCTCTATGACGGCCTCAAGGAAGAGATCGAAGAGAGCGTAAACATCCTGCTGGAACGTGGTTGGGCGCCTTACAAGATCCTGACCGAAGCACTGGTGGGCGGCATGACCATCGTGGGTGCGGATTTCCGCGACGGCATCCTGTTTGTCCCTGAGGTGCTGCTGGCGGCCAACGCGATGAAGGGTGGCATGTCCATCCTGAAGCCGCTGCTGGCTGAAACCGGCGCACCGCGCATGGGCTCCATGGTGATCGGCACCGTAAAAGGTGACATCCACGACATCGGCAAGAACCTTGTCTCCATGATGATGGAAGGCGCCGGTTTTGAGGTTGTCGACATTGGCATCAACAACCCCGTGGAAAACTATCTGGAAGCTCTGGAAGAGCATCAGCCGGATATCCTCGGCATGTCAGCGCTGCTGACAACCACGATGCCCTATATGAAGGTCGTGATCGACACGATGGTCGAGCAGGGCAAACGCGATGATTACATCGTTCTGGTCGGCGGCGCGCCGCTGAATGAGGAATTTGGCAAGGCAATCGGTGCCGACGGCTATTGCCGTGACGCCGCTGTGGCGGTGGAAATGGCCAAGGACTTCGTTGCGCGTAAGCACAACCAGATGAGCGCCTGATTTGGCACGCAAAGGACGCGCCGCCCGCCTGACTGAGCGGGCGGCGTTCCAACCGCCCACGGGGCGCACGCTTGAGGAAACCTCCCTCACCGAACGGGGTCTGGCCGCCCCGGAGAAGAAGACCGGCCGTATCCTGTTGATTGCCTGTGGCGCGCTGGCCCGTGAGATTCTGGCGATCAAGGACATCAATGGACTGGATCATATTGATCTGACCTGCCTGCCCGCCAAGCTGCATCTCTATCCTGAACAGATCACCGAAGCGGTTGAAGGTGCCGTGGCCAAACATTCGGCAACCTATGACACCATCCATGTGGTTTATGCGGACTGCGGGACCGGTGGCATCTTGGAGCGCAAATGCGCCGAACTGGGGGTTGAGATGATCGCAGGGCCCCATTGCTATTCGTTTTTTGAAGGCAACGAAACCTTTGCCCGCCATGCGGACGAGGGTGAAATCACCGCCTTCTATCTGACGGATTTCCTGGTGAAACAGTTCGATGCCTTTGTCTGGCGTCCGATGGGGCTGGATAAGCACCCCGAGCTGCGCGACATGGTGTTCGGGAATTACACCAAACTGGTCTACCAGTCCCAAATCGATGACCCTGCCCTGCTGGCCAAGGCACGAGACTGCGCCGACCGCATGGGGCTGGCGTTTGAGCATCGCCACACCGGCTATGGCGATCTGCAGAGCGCCATGATGCGCTGGGGCGGCGGCGCACGGGGCTGATCCCCGCGCGCGACCTGTCATTCATCGAGCTCAGGCGTCTTCCAACGCGTTCAACGTGCTGAGTGCCTGCACTTCAAATGCGGCTATCGCCTCCCCGTCCAGACGGCGGCCCACACGGTCCACCCAGGATTTGATGATGGCGCTGTCGGGCATCAGATGCGGCGCCCATTGGAAAGGCGACGCCAACAGGATATCCGCAACGCTGAGCGACGCACCAAGCAGGAAATCCCCCTCGCTCAGCGCGGTTTCGAGCGCTGCGCAGACCTCATCCATGCCACGGTAGGCCCCGGCAAGGGCCGGATGCGCCAATCCTGAAAACGCGGCCACCAGAACCGGATCCAGCACACCGCCCGAATAGGCCATCCAGCTGAGGTAGGCGCCGCGGTGCGGGGCCCCAATCGCAGGGCTCAGCGGTTGGCCGAACAGCTCATCCAGATACATCATGATCGCAGCGCTTTCGCGGATACCCTGCCCCTCATCGGTGACCAGATATGGCACCTTCCCCTCAGGGTGAGGGTTGCGTGGATCGGCACCGCCGCTGCCATCATGGCGCAGCACGTCGACGATGACGATATCAACATCGTCCAGTTTGCCCATCAGCATCAGCTGGGCAATGACGCGAGAGGAACGGCTATTGGGAGAGTGATAAAGGGTTGGCATATCAATGACCTTTCTGCTTTTTGAGTTGCTGATGGGAAGGATATGCCGCTACCCTCCTGCCAATTCCTGTCAGGATATTGCGGGTATAAATCCTTATGTCAAAAACAGATCGTCTTTTCCGCCTGCTCCACCTCATTCGAGGATTGCGCCCGCCTGTGACCGCCGCGCGGCTTGCCACGGCGATGGAGGTTTCAGAACGGACGATCTACCGCGACATTGACAGTCTGCGTGCTGCCGGTGCGCGGATCGAGGGGGAGGCAGGTCTGGGCTATACAATGATCGAAGACCCGGCCCTGCCACCGCAGACCTTCACCCAGATTGAGCTGGAAGCCCTGACGCTCGGGCTGGCGGATGTGAACCAGCGCGGCGATGCCGATCTGGCGCAGGCCGCCAATGATGCGCTGGTGAAGATCCTCGCCACGCTACCGGAACGTCAGCAAAGACAGGCCATGCATGCCGTCAATCTGGTCCATCGCTTCTACACGCCTGCCACACCCACCATCGACATGACCCTGCTGCGCGAGGCGATGTGGGCAGAGGAGGCTCTGGACATCGGCTACCGTGACCTGAGGGACGCCCGGACGGAGCGCCGCATCTACCCGCTGGCGCTATCATACCACGACCGCAGCGTGATGCTGCTGGCCTGGTGCTGTAAACGGGAAGATTTCCGCAGTTTTCATGTCACGCGGATCGACGGGTACCGCAACACCGGCGAGAGTTTTCGCCCCCGCCGTGTGGCATTGCTGCGCGCCTTCATCGGGCACCTGCAGTCCAGAGACCAGGCCGCCGAGGTGGCGTCGGTCTGAGATCACATCAGCTCACGCAGCCGCCGCTGCTGCGGTCTCGCGAATGCGTTGTACCATTGCGGTCAGCCCGTTGGAGCGCTGCGCAGACAGGTGATCATTGAGGCCCAGCCGAGCCAGCTCTCCCCGCGCGTCCACTGCCAGCACCTCAGCCACTGTCAGACCATTATAAAGTGCGCGCAGCACCGCGATCAGCCCCCGCACGATCATCGCGTCGCTCTCCCCGTCGAAGTGGAAGACGCCATTTTCGATGGTGGGATGTAGCCAGACCTGACTGGCGCAGCCATCCACCTTCGTGGCAGGCACCTTTAGGGCGTCCTCCAGCGGGTCCATCGCCTTGCCCTGCTCGATGACATGGCGGTAGCGATCTTCCCAATCTTCGAGAAACTCGAAATCCTCGACGATCTCTTCAAAGGCGGCACTGGCCATGACGGTTTTTCCTCATTTGGTTTCTGCCCGGCGTCACAGCTGGACCTAAGCCGCAAACAATGGCTTTTCAACTGCTTTTCAAGTGGCTTGCAATCGGGTAACCACATGCGAGGACTTATCGAACGGGTGGACCATCATGCAAAGATCTCTCGCACTCCTTCTGGTGGGGGCCGTGGCGCTGTCTGGCTGCGGGTTTCGCGACTCGCGGGTGAACCCGTTGAACTGGTTTGGCGGCTCCGATGAGGTTGAGGTGGTCGAGACCAGCGGTGAGCCGGTTAACCCACTGATCCCGGTTCAGAACCGGGTCAGCGTCTTTGCCCGCCCCGATGCGGTCGACGAAACCGTGCTGGTACAGAGCGTCACCGACATGCGGGTCGAGCGTACGCCAACGGGCGCCATTGTCTACGCCACCGGCATTGCCGCACGTCAGGGCGCCTACGGGGTCGAGCTGCGTCTGGATGAGGCCGACCGCGACGCCCGCACCCGTGATGCAACGCTCGATTTCACCTTCCGCGCCATTTACCCTGACACCCGCAGCGCCCTCGGCAGTGAGCGGACCCGGACCCTGCGCGCAGCCGTGAGCCTTAGCCAGCAGCAGCTGGCCAGCGTGCGCAGCATTCGTGTTGTTGCTGCCCAAAACGCCCGCGAAAGCCGCCGCTGATCGGCGCCGGACAATGCCGCTGGTAGAATAGAAAAAGGCGCCGGATCTGGCGCCTTTTGTCATTTGTGCAGTATTTATGCAGACTCGCAATCGGTCAGAGCGTGACAACCTTCACGTCCTGCCCCTTTGCCGCCAGGGCGATTTCACCATTGCACAGACGCAGCGCATCGGCGCCGAAGACCTCAAGACGCCAGCCTTTGAGCGCGGGAACATTCCGCTGACCGGCAGCAATCGCGTCCAGATCCGAACTGGGCGCGATCAGTTTCGCAGCGACG
This sequence comes from Phaeobacter sp. LSS9, assembly GCF_003443595.1. Taxonomy (NCBI): domain Bacteria; kingdom Pseudomonadati; phylum Pseudomonadota; class Alphaproteobacteria; order Rhodobacterales; family Roseobacteraceae; genus Phaeobacter; species Phaeobacter sp. LSS9. Next base: position 555,829 of record NZ_CP031956.1, on the reverse strand, counting down.
CCGGAGGCTTCGGTCTTGGCCTTCAACAGCACCCGCAGCAAATCGGCCAGCGCCGGGTTCACCTGAAGCTTTTCACGGCTGCGATCGGGTTGCGGCTGCGATCCTGCCGGGCACTCCACACCCTTGGCCACCGCCTGAAGGATCCCCTCGGCGATGGCCCCTTTGCGCGCTTCGCGCAGCAGCAGCCGCGAATTTCCAAGATCCGAGGCGTTCTTGGGCTTGGTCGAGGCCAGTTCAACCAGCGCGTCGTCCTTGAACACCCGGTTGCGCGGTACGTTGTTGGTCTTGGCATAGGTTTCGCGGAACGCCGCCAATTCGCGCACAACGGCCAGAAACTTGCCGGAGTTGGTGCGGGTTTTCACCCGCCGCCAGGCCTCCTGAGGGTCGACATCATAGGTTGCCGGATCGGTGAGCACCTGCAGCTCTTCCTCGACCCAACGGGCGCGACCGGTGCGTTTCAGCTCAGCGGCAAGATATTCATAGATCTGGCGCAGATGGGTCACATCCGCCAGCGCATAGGTTTTCTGCGCGTCGCTCAGGGGGCGGCGGGACCAGTCGGTGAAGCGCGACGTCTTGTCCAACCCCTGTTTGACGATTTTGCGCACCAAGGTTTCATAGCCGACCTGCTCACCAAAGCCGCAGACCATGGCCGCAACCTGTGTGTCAAACAGCGGTTTTGGAAAGACCTGTGCATCAACCCAGAAAATCTCCAGATCCTGACGCGCGGCATGAAAGACCTTCACTACGGATTCATTGCGAAACAGCTCATACAGCGGCTCCAGCGACAGCCCGTCCGCAAGCGGATCCACCAGCACCGCGTTTTCATTTCCGGCGCCGGGATAGGCCAGCTGCACCAGACATAGCTTGGAATAATATGTCCGCTCTCGCAGAAACTCGGTATCCACCGTGACATAATCATGCTGCGCTGCAGCTTCGCAAAAGGCCTGCAGGTCTTCGGTAGAGGTCAGAGTTTTCATCAATTACGGCTTTTTGGTTATCTGAATTGTTGCGCTGTGATACGCGCTTGTCCCGCTTATTGCAAACATGTGCGGGCGGTGTCAGAGGAAATCAGCTGCGGCGTGATCCTCAGGGCGCAATGCCATCGTAAATAATCATTATTTGTGATTTATACGCAATCAAACATTCATTTTGTGAATACTTTGGGTCAGCTTAGGTTGGTGTCATATCTTGATAGGAGACATTGACATGACCATGCTCGATCTCAGCCCGACATTCTGCACGCCCGCCTCAGGACGCGGCGCACTTGCATCCATTCTGGCCGCCGCCACCCTGATCGTTGTTCTCGGCGTGCCTGCGCTGATGGCCCCCGGAGCACAGGCGCCGCTGACGGAGTGGCATGGCAATAGTGCCAGTTCACGCAGCATCCGTTAGAGACCGCAACCTCTGGCCGATTTCTTTAGGGGGTAGGCAGAAAAGCGGCAGCGACGTCGGAGGCCGCCCTTAGGACAGATAGACCGGAGTCTTATCACCCGCCGCATAGCGGCGCAGCACGGCGGGATAGAGTTTATGCTCCTCCACCAACACCTTAGCTGCGAGCGTCTCGGGTGTATCTGCGGCATCGACGTCGACCTGCGCCTGCCCGAGAATTGGCCCGTCATCAAGCACGGCCGTCACCTCGTGCACGGTGCAGCCATGCTGGTGGTCGCCGGCCTCCAATGCCCGCGCGTGCGTGTTGAGACCGGTGTATTTCGGCAGCAACGAGGGGTGGATGTTCAGCATCCGCCCCTGAAACTGCGATACGAACCCATCCGTCAGAACCCGCATGAACCCGGCGAGGCAGACGATATCTGCGCCAGACTCAAGGATCGGCTTCACCAGCTCAGCCTCAAAAGCCGCGCGATCCTTGCCATAGGGTTTGTGGTCCACCACGGCGGTCGGAATGCCTGCGGCGGCGGCCTTTGTCAGGCCACCAGCGCTGGCAATGTTTGACAACACCAGACAGGGTCGCGCCGGATGATCGCCCGTCATGCTGTCGACCAGCGACACCATATTGGAGCCGCCGCCCGAAATCAGGATCGCGACGCGCTTGTGGCTCACAGCAGCTTGCCCGCGTAGCGCATCCCCGCACCTCGTGTCACAGTCCCCAGACGGGAGACTGTTTCGCCTTCATCTTCCAGCACCTTGACCAGATCCTCCGCGCGGTCCGCAGAGACGGACAGGATCATGCCGATGCCGCAGTTGAAGGTCTTCAGCATTTCCGCCTCAGCGATACCGCCGGTTTCTGCCATCCATTTGAAGACGGGCGGCAGCTCCCATGCGCTCAGGTCAATATCTGCGCCAAGATCCTCGGGCAGAACCCGCGGCAGGTTCTCGGTCAGACCGCCGCCAGTGATATGGGCCAGCGCATGCACGCCCCCAGCCCGCACGGCTGCAAGACATTGTTTGACATAAAGACGGGTTGGCGTCAGCAGCGCCTCCCCCAAGGTGCCCTCGCCGAACGGGCAATCTGCATCCCAGCCAAGGCCGGAGACCTCTACCAGTTTGCGCACCAGAGAATAGCCGTTGGAGTGCACGCCATCAGAGGCAAGGCCCAGCAGCACGTCCCCGTCCTGCACATCTGCAGGCAGCGCGGTGCCACGCTCCATCGCGCCCACAGCGAAGCCTGCAAGGTCGAAATCCCCCTTGGGGTACATTCCCGGCATCTCAGCCGTCTCGCCGCCGATGAGGGCGCAGCCAGAGCGCACACAGCCCTCGGCAATGCCTTCGATGATGCGGGCGGCGGTTTCGGTTTCCAGTTTGCCAGTGGCGAAATAGTCGAGGAAGAACAGCGGCTCGGCCCCCTGACAGACCAGATCGTTGACGCACATCGCAACCAGATCGATGCCCACGCCGTCCACGACGCCGGTGTCGATGGCAATGCGCAGCTTGGTGCCGACGCCATCGGTGGCCCCCACCAGGATGGGATCGTTGTAGCCTGCGTCCTTCAGATCGAACAGCGCACCAAAGCCACCAAGGCCACTCATCACACCAGAACGGTTGGTCCGTTTCGCGGCGGGTTTGATGCGGTCCACCAAAGCGTTGCCTGCATCAATATCCACCCCCGCATCCGCGTAGGTCAAACCGTTCTTGCCGCTGGTCATCTCAGTGCTCCTTCAAAGACGTTGCGCAGCCTTTAGCGCAAGGCACGGCAGAAAGAAACAAAGGAATCTGCCGCACCCCGGAGACCGGGGTGCGACCGCTGGATCCGGGCGTGTTCAGAGCCCGGAATGCGATGCCTTCAAAGCGAGAACTGCCAGGGGGCCTGATCAAAGCCATAGGCATCGCCATCCCGCTCCACCCGGCCGAGACCGGGAAAATCAAGATGCATACCGGTGACCAACAGCCCTTCACTGGCAGCGCGGTCCAGCATCATGGTGCGGCTCTTCACGGTCTGCTCCGGATCCATGTCAAAGGCCAGTGTCCAGTCGGGGCGGGCAAATTGCAGCGCTGTGCTGTGGATCAGGTCGCCCCAGATCAGCAGCGGAGCCGCGCCGGTCTCAAGCAGGAAACCGCAGTGGCCCGGCGTGTGGCCTGGCAGCGGCACCGAGCGCAGCCCGTTCATGACATCTGCCTCGCCCTCGAACATTTTCAGGCGATCCTGATAGGGCGCAACGGCCGCCCGTGCGATATCAAAGAAGCCGCGCGCATCCTGCGGGACCCCCGCATAGACCGCGTCGTCATGCCAGAAGTCATACTCGCCTTGCCCCACGACGATCTCAGCATTGGGGAACCGCGCGGTGCCGTCCCCCTTCAGCAGGCCGCCGATGTGATCCGGGTGCAGGTGAGTGACGACTACGCTGGTGATCTCTTCCGGTGTGCGGCCAGCCGCACGCAGGGCCGCCTCCAGCCCGCCCAGGATCGGCCCGAAGAGGTCGGCGGTGCCTGCATCAATCAGGGTCACGGCCTCCCCCTGCTCCACCAGATAGCCATTCACCGGCAGCGACATCTGATCGTCCTTGATGCGATAGAATGTGCCGTCCAGAACCGCGTCAGCCTCGGCCTGATCAAACCCGTTGATCTGGTTGGTGTTCAGCAGGAAATGCCCGTCTAGCAGCGCTGTCACCCGGGCCGAGCCGATCTGAAAACTGTGATAGGCCACCGGCAGATCCGGCGTCGCACTTTCAGCCGCGCTGTGGCTCGCGGCGCGCAGCAGCGAAGGACTGGCGAGGGTCGCCACCGGGGCAGCGGCAAGGCCACCAAGAAGATGTCTGCGAGAAAGGGTCATAAGAAACTCCGGTATCTAGGTCAGCAAATCTAACGTGATACAGAACCTAGCGCGCGAAAGCCTCTGGCAACAGGCGCCCGCGCGCGATATGAGGTATCAGCCGTGCTTATAAGGATCTCGACGATGGACCGTCTGACGCTTCTGGAGACCTTTGCCGTTGCGCTGGACGAAGGCAGCATCAACCGCGCCGCACAGCGCCGGGGTCTGACCCAATCCGCCGCCAGCCAGCAGATCAAATCGCTTGAAACGCTGCTGGGGCACGCGCTGATGCTGCGCACGCCGCGCGGCGTGCGGGCCACCCGCGCTGGGGAACTGGTCTATGCCCATGCGCAAAACCTGCTGGGCGGCTATGACCGCTTAACGGCTGAGCTGGACGCCCAGAGCGATCAGGTCTCGGGACGGTTCAAGGTCAGCACAAGCCGCTTTATGGCGCAGGCTGTGCTCGGGCCGATGCTGATGGATCTCGACACGCCCTATCCTGATCTCAATATCGTGATGCGGATTGAGGACCGTCTGGTCGATGTGGTGCGCGAGAACTACGATCTTGCCATCCGCACCGGATCGCTTGGCGATACGGATGGTGTTGGGCGCAAGATCGCGGAGCTGGAAACCGTGCTGTTTGCGACACCGGCTTATCTTGACCGTATCGGTCGCCCCAGCTGCCCGCAGGACATGCAGCGGCTGAAGTATATTCAGCACCACGAAGACCACACGATGGGTTATTTTCCCCTCACCCGCGACGGGGCTGTGCATCAGGCCCCAATCCGGGTTGGTTTCACCGCCGATGATACGGATCTGATCATGCGCGCGGTCGGCAAGGGCTCCGGCTATACCCGCGCGCCCCGACTGCTGGTCGAAGAGGCGCTGAGCACAGGCGAGTTTGAACAAATCCTGCCCGGCTATACCGCGCCGAACAAGGACATCTTTGCGGTCTACCCCTCGCGCCACGCACTGGATCGGCGGCATGAGGTGGTGATTGACGGCTTTCTCGACCATCTGCGCTGCCGCACTTGTGCACGGACCGGTTCGAACGCGCCTGATCCCGCGCGATCACCGCTTGACCTCCTGCCCGCGATTTCCTAACCAACCTGTGGCGGGCCTGTAGCTCAACGGTTAGAGCAGAGCGCTCATAACGCTTTGGTTGCAGGTTCGAATCCTGCCGGGCCTACCATCTTCTGCCACCTTTGCCGGAATTCGCGCATCACGTTATGTGACCGCCAAATTTGACGCGCGTCAACTATCGTGACACAGTCCGTCTCCCATCTCCCCGCTCAAGGGACCGGTTTCCAAGGCCCCGGACGACAAGGACAGCCCGCGATGAGTGATCCCAAAATCAGGAACATGGATGAATTTGCCTCGGTGAGCGGAATTTCACGACCAACGCTGTCCAAGTTCTTCAATGACCCGGACAGCGTGCGCAAATCGACCCGGGAGCGGATTGAGGAAGCGTTGGAGAAATTTGACTACCGGCCAAATCTCTATGCGATGAATCAAAACCGGCGGCTGACCAAGACCATCGGCATCGTGGTCCCGAACCTCACCGACCCGTTTTTTGCAAAGATTGCGCGCCACATTGAAGATCACGTCATCGCGGCCGGCTACCGGCCGGTGTTACTGGGATCCAATGGCACCCCGGCGCAGGAGCTGGAGAACCTCAACAACCTGCGTCTGCTGAAACCGGCCGGCACGTTGCTGGCCCCGTTGGGTCGGGTCTCAGAAACGCCACAGATCCGGGAATTTTGCAACGAGGTGCCAACGGTGCTGTTCGATGCCAATCTGGACAACACCGGCGAGGCCTTTATCGGTTCCAACAATCAGCAAAGCGTCACCACGATCGTCGATTATCTGTGTCGCACCGGTGACGCCCCGGCCTTCTTTGAGATGAGGACACCAACCAACCCGAATGCCGTCAAACGGCGCAATGCCTATGTCTCATCAATGGCGGCGCTGGGACACCAGCCCGAACTGATCCAGGTCGACGGCGATGGCTGGGACTTCGAGGAAATCGGGTTTCGCGAAGGTACCCGGTTGCTGTCGGGGCCCCGCCCCGCGACCAATACGATCCTGTGCAGCAACGACCGCCTGGCAATCGGGCTGCTGTCGGCGGCCTATCAGCTTGGCCTGCGGGTCGGCCTTGGGGATGGCTGCGCCTTGCGGGTGGCGGGACACGATGACCACCCGTTTTCCCGCTACACCTGCCCGACCCTGACCACAGTCTCGCAGGATTACACCGCGATTGCCCGCACCAGTGCCGAAACACTTGTGGCCCGAATCGAAGGCAACGCACTGGCTGATTCCCGCCGCGAGATCCTGTTTGACGGGCGGCTGGTGATGCGAGGCTCCGCTTAAATCGCTCTGATCATACGATTTTCCGAAAACTTTACGCGCGTTAATTTTAAATTGACGCGCGACGCCGCGCTCCGCTATCCTCTCCTGGCAACATCCAATCATGGGAGGATAAGGATGTACCTTAAGAGCGCATTGCATGCGGCAACGGCATTGACCGTATTTGCCAGCACCGCCGCCTTTGCCGAAACGATCACCATCGCCACCGTGAACAACGGCGATATGATCCGGATGCAGGGGCTGACTGATGATTTCACGGCCAAAACCGGGCATGAGGTGGAATGGGTCACCCTGGAGGAGAACGTGCTGCGGCAGCGGGTGACCACCGATATCTCTGCCAAAGGTGGCCAGTTCGACATCATGACCATCGGCATGTATGAAACGCCGATCTGGGGTAAGAACGGCTGGCTGGTGCCGCTGAATGATCTGCCTGCCGACTACGATGTGGACGATATTCTCCCCGCCATGCGGGGTGGCCTGTCGCATGATGGCACGCTTTTTGCGGCGCCATTCTATGGCGAAAGCTCGATGATCATGTATCGCACCGACCTGATGGAAAAGGCCGGTCTGGAGATGCCCAGCGCCCCGACGTGGAACTTTGTTGCGGATGCTGCGCGCCAGATGACCGACAAGGACAATGAAGTCTATGGGATCTGCCTGCGCGGCAAGGCCGGTTGGGGGGAAAACGCAGCCTTCATCACGGCGATGTCCAATTCTTTTGGTGCGCGCTGGTTTGATGAGAACTGGACGCCTCAATTTGACAGTGAAGCCTGGTCGAACACGCTCAACTTCTACATTGATCTGCTGAACGACGCGGGCCCTCCGGGTGCTTCCAACAACGGGTTCAACGAAAACCTGTCGCTATTCCAGCAAGGCAAATGCGGCATGTGGATCGACGCCACCGTTGCGGCATCGTTCGTGACCAACCCCAATGACTCCACGGTTGCGGATAAGGTCGGCTTCGCGCTGGCACCGGACACCGGACTGGGCAAGCGCAGCAACTGGCTCTGGGCCTGGGCTCTCGCGATCCCTGCCGGCACCCAGAAAGAAGCCGCCGCAAAGGAGTTTATCCAGTGGGCCACATCGAAGGACTATATTGAGCTGGTTGCCGAGAACGAAGGCTGGGCGAATGTGCCTCCGGGTGCGCGGACATCGCTCTATGAGAATGCGAACTACAAAGACATCCCCTTCGCCAAGATGACGCTGGAGAGCATTCTGTCGGCAGATCCGAACAACCCGACGGTTGATCCGGTGCCTTATGTCGGCATCCAGTTCGCGGCCATCCCGGAGTTTGCAGGCATTGCCACCCAGGTCGGGCAGGAATTCTCGGCAGCACTCGCAGGCCAGCAGACCGCTGAAGAGGCCCTCGCCAAGGCGCAGGCTCTGGCAGCTGACGAAATGGAAGCGGCAGGTTACTGACGCCTTCCTCCCTCCCAGAGGGTGGTCACCAGTACTGACTGCCCTCTGGCTCCATCTCCCCGAACAAGCCACTATTCTGTCACGACGGCATTCGAACCCGGCGACAATGGAGATTTGCCATGGCGACCCAACATTCCCGGTCGGCAGCACGCATCATGATGGCCCCCGCAGTGATCCTGCTTCTGGGCTGGATGCTGGTTCCGCTGACGATGACGCTTTACTTTTCCTTCAAGAAATACCTGCCCCTGCGCGGTGGTGATCTGGGTTGGGTGGGCTTTGACAACTACGCCCGCTTCCTGTCCTCCAGCGCCTTCTGGCCCAGCGTTCAGGCCACACTGACCATCGTGGGCGGCGTCCTGCTCATCACCGTGATCCTCGGGGTGTTTCTTGCTCTGCTGCTCAATCAACCGATGTGGGGACAGGGGATTGTCCGCATTCTGGTGATCGCGCCTTTCTTCGTGATGCCGACGGTCTCAGCGCTGGTCTGGAAGAACATGTTCATGGACCCGGTGAATGGCCTCTTTGCCCACTTGTGGAAGGCCTTTGGCGCGACCCCTGTGTCCTGGCTGTCTGAGGCGTCGCTGCAATCCATCATCCTGATTGTCAGCTGGCAGTGGCTGCCCTTTGCAACGCTGATCCTGCTGACCGCCATTCAGTCGCTGGACAGTGAACAGTTGGAAGCCGCTGAGATGGACGGCGCGCCGCCGGTGGCTCGCTTTGGCTACATCACCCTGCCCCATCTTAGCCGTGCCATCACCGTGGTGGTTCTGATCCAGACCATTTTCCTGCTGTCGATCTTTGCCGAGATCTTCGTCACCACCCAAGGCTCCTTTGGCACCAAGACGCTCACCTACCTGATCTATCAGCGCGTTCTGGAGAGCCAGAACGTCGGGTTGGGCTCCGCCGGTGGTGTCTACGCCATCATCCTCGCCAATATCGTTGCCATCTTCCTGATGCGCATCGTTGGCAAGAACCTGGACGCATAGGAGGCCACCATGGCACGAGCCGTTACACCAAGACGCAAAGCCATCAATACTGCGCTGGCCTGGGCTGTTGGGTTGCTGATCTTCTTTCCCATCCTCTGGACCATTCTCACCAGTTTCAAGACCGAGGCACAGGCCATCAGCGACCCACCCGTCTTCCTGTTCTTTGACTGGACATTGGAAAACTACAGCGTTGTGCAGGAACGCTCCGACTATATGCGGTTCTTGTGGAACTCAGTGATCATCGCCGGTGGTTCAACCATTCTGGGCATTATCATCGCAGTGCCTGCTGCCTGGTCGATGGCCTTTGTGCCGTCGAAACGCACCAAAGATATCCTGCTGTGGATGCTGTCGACCAAGATGCTGCCCGCGGTCGGCGTCCTCTACCCGATATACATCCTGTTCATCAAAATGGGGCTACTGGACAATCGCTTCGGTCTGGTTGTGGTGCTGATGCTGATCAACCTGCCGATCATCGTCTGGATGCTTTACACCTACTTCAAGGAAATCCCCGGTGAGATCCTTGAGGCGGCGCGTATGGATGGTGCCACGCTGAAGGAAGAAATCCTCTATGTGCTGACACCGATGGCCATCCCCGGAATCGCCTCCACCCTCCTGTTGAACATCATTCTGGCCTGGAACGAAGCCTTCTGGACACTGAACCTTACCGCCGCCAAGGCCGCACCGCTGACCGCGTTCATCGCCAGCTATTCCAGCCCCGAAGGCCTGTTCTACGCCAAGCTGTCGGCAGCTTCGACAATGGCCATCGCGCCGATCCTCATCCTTGGCTGGTTCAGCCAGAAACAACTTGTCAGCGGCCTGACCTTCGGCGCCGTGAAATAAGGAAGACATCCATGGGACAGATCAAACTTGAAAGCGTGACCAAGAATTTTGGCCCCGTTGAGGTCATCCCGCCGCTGGACCTGACCATTGAAGACGGCGAATTCACCGTCTTTGTCGGCCCGTCCGGTTGTGGCAAATCAACACTGCTGCGGCTGATTGCGGGTCTGGAAGATATCACCTCCGGCACCATCCGCATCGACGGTGAGGATGCAACCGACATCCCCCCGGCGAAACGCGGACTGGCGATGGTGTTTCAGTCCTACGCGCTTTATCCGCATATGTCGGTGCGCAAGAACATCGCCTTTCCGATGAAGATGGCGGGCATCCCTGCGGATGAGCAAAAACGCCGGATTGATAACGCCGCTGCGGCGCTGAACCTTACCGATTACTTGGATCGCCGCCCGGGCCAACTGTCGGGCGGTCAGCGTCAGCGGGTCGCCATCGGCCGGGCGATTGTGCGTGAGCCGGCGGCGTTCCTGTTTGATGAGCCGCTTTCCAATCTGGATGCCGCCCTGCGCGTTGGAATGCGTCTGGAGATCTCCGAACTGCACAAGCGCCTTGCCACCACTATGATCTACGTGACCCATGATCAGGTCGAGGCGATGACCATGGCGGACAAAATCGTCGTCTTGCAGGCTGGCGTGATCGAACAGGTCGGCAGCCCGATGGAGCTGTATCGCGCGCCGCGCAATGTATTCGTCGCCGGTTTCATCGGATCGCCGAAGATGAACCTTCTGACCGGTCCGCAGGCTGCGCAGCACAACGCAGCCACCATTGGCATCCGGCCCGAACATCTCAGCATCTCTGAAACAGAGGGGATCTGGGCGGGAACCATTGGGGTCTCCGAGCATCTGGGATCAGACACATTTTTCCACGTGCAATGTGACGCCTTTGAGGACCCGCTTACCGTGCGGGCCAGCGGAGAGCTGGATCTGGGCTACGGCGCGCGGGTGTTTCTGACACCGGACATGGCGCATCTGCACCGCTTTGGCTCTGATGGGTTGCGGCTCGAATGAAACGTCTCAGCGGAAAACGCGCCCTGATCACGGGTGCTGCCCGTGGCATCGGGGCGGCCTTTGCCGAAGCTTATGTGAATGAGGGCGCGCGGGTGATCATCGCCGACATTGATATTGCGCGTGCAGAGGCAACTGCGGCGCAAATCGGCGCCGCGGCGATGGCCATAGAGCTGGATGTCACGGATCAGACCAGCATTGACCGCGCCCTTTCCCGCACCGTTGAGTGCTTCGGCGGCCTCGACATTCTGATCAACAACGCCGCCGTGTTCACGGCAGCACCGCTCGTGGAGGTCACCCGAGAGGCCTACCAGCGCACCTTTGACATCAATGTTTCCGGCACGCTGTTCATGATGCAGGCAGCGGCGCAACATATGATCACGCAGGGCACCGGTGGCAAGATTATCAACATGGCCAGTCAGGCTGGGCGCCGGGGTGAACCGCTGGTGTCCGTCTACTGCGCAACGAAGGCGGCGGTGATCAGCCTCACGCAATCTGCCGGGCTGAACCTGATCCCACATGGCATCAATGTGAACGCCATCGCCCCCGGTGTGGTCGACGGTGAACATTGGGACGGTGTTGATGCCTTCTTTGCCAAATATGAGGGCAAGCCCCCGGGCCAGAAAAAAGCCGAGGTGGCACAATCTGTTCCCTACGGGCGGATGGGCACCGCAGCAGATCTGACCGGAATGGCCGTCTTTCTGGCCAGCGACGACGCCAATTACATCGTGGCGCAGACTTACAACGTCGATGGCGGCCAATGGATGAGCTGATGCAAGAACACAGGTGGGAGGCAGCAGCCATGAAACTCTCGAATGATACATTGAGCCAACTGCCGCAAACGATTGGTCGCCCCAGTTATGACCGCGCCGAAATCAGCCCTGGCATCGTCCATATCGGACTTGGCAATTTCCACCGAGCGCATCAGGCCTGGTATCTGCATGCCTTGATGCAGCGGGGCTTGGCGATGGATTGGGGCATCACCGGGGCCGGCGTCCGTGCGGCCGATGCAGGAATGCGGGACCGCTTGCTGGCGCAGGATTGTCTGACGACACTGATCGAACTGGATCCGACCGGCCGGTCCGCTGAGGTGATAGGACCGATGATCGATTTCCTGCCGGTGGAGGATGACAATGCCAAACTGATCCGTTGCATGGCGGGCGCCGCCATCCGTATCGTTGCGCTGACTGTGACCGAGGGGGGCTATTATCAGGACGCACAGCGCGACGGACTGGACCTGAGCCATGATGATATCCAGCATGACATTGCCCGGCCCGACCGCCCGCGCACCGTTTTCGGTGCCATTGTGGAGGCGCTACGCCTGCGCCGGGGTCGGGGTCTGCCTGCCTTCACCGTGCAAAGCTGCGACAACCTGCAAGGCAATGGTCAGATCACCCGCGCTGCAGTGGTGACACTGGCGCAGCAGACCGATCCAGAACTTGCTGCATGGATTGATCAAACCGGGGCCTTTCCGAATTCCATGGTGGATTGCATTGTGCCCGCCACCGGTCCTGCTGAGATTGCTCTGGCCCGAAGCTACGGGATTGAGGACAGCGCCCCCGTGACGCATGAAAACTATCGGCATTGGGTCATTGAGGATGAATTCTGCGCCGGGCGCCCTCCTTGGGATCTGGCGGGGGCTATCTTCACCGACGATGTTCACGGCTACGAAAGCATGAAAATCCGCGTGCTGAATGCGGGCCATCAGGTGCTGGCCAACGCGGGTGAGCTGCTGTCGATCGCAACCATCGCCGACTGTATGAAAGATCCCTTGCTGGCGGCTTTCTTCCGCAAGGTTCAGACGGCGGAAATTCTACCGCATGTGACGGCAGTACCCGAGATGGCACCGGCGGATTACCTGACCCTGATTGAGGCGCGCTTCTCCAATCCGGAAATCCGCGACACCACCCGGCGTGTCGCCTATGACGGCACATCGCGCCATCCGGGGTTCGTACTGCCAATCCTGCGCGATGCTGTGCGAAGCAAGGGGGCAATTGACGGGCTTTGCCTTGTGGAGGCGCTCTGGGCTCAGATGTGCACCGGGCTACGTGAGGATGGCAGCGAGATCGCGCCCAACGATCCCGATTGGGAGGCCCGCAATTCCGCAGCGAAGCACGCGCAGAAAACCCCTGAGGTCTGGTTGCAGCAAAGCCAGATCTACGGCGATCTATCAGAGCAGCAAGACGTGGTTGCGCGGTTTTCTTACTGGCTATCGATGATCCGGGCGCAGGGTTGCCGCGCGGCGATTCGTGAATATTTAGGGTACTGACAGTCCGATTTCGCCGACGGGCGGCGCGCGGAATCGCGGCTCATCCAATGTTCAGCGCTTTACCCCGTCGACCGGCAGGCCACTGGGAACTGTGGGAGGAACCAACGAGGCCCGCGCGCGCGCTTTTGCGCCGGTCAGCGCCGTGAGAAAAGCGACCAGCGCCGCGATATCCTGATCACTCAGGTCCTGACGCAGATAGATGTCGCGGGCCCGCGCCTGACGCGCCATCTCGAAACGGTCCTGCTGCACCACAAAATCGGTGGCGGCCAGCCACGGCACCACCGGCAGCTTTAGATCCTTCGACGACCACGCCGCACGGCTTGCAGCAGGATCAAGATGGTGCCGGATCATCCGCTCCAGCGTCGAAAATGCCCCGTTGTGGCCATATGGGCCGGTAAGTTCCACATTCCGCAACATAGGCGTGCGGAACCGGTAGGCGTCTGCCAGATCATCGCTTTCTCCCATACGTCCGACATCGCGTGCGTAAGGATCAAACCGGCGGGCACGTCCGGGGCCGAACGACGGTAAGCCAAGCGCGTGGAACCCCTGATCCGAAAACAGCGCGCCTGCATGGCAGCCGCTGCATCCAGCAGAGCCAAAGAACAGATCCGCTCCGGCTTTCTGCTGCGAAGTCAGGGCTGCGTCATCCCCCGCCAGATAGGCATCAAACGGGCTGTCAATTGAGGTGAAATCCTGCACCATGAACTGGGCCAGCGCCTCTGCAATATCGGTGATTTTCACATCCTCGGGCGCGGCAATATGGTCGAAGGCAGCAACGAACCCCGCCCCATAAGCCACCACTCCGCGCACCCGTTTTGCAATGATGGGCCAAGCCAGATCAATCCGGTCGCGGGTGGCGCCTATCACCTCATTCTCGCCGACATTCCCGGCCATTTCGACGCTGGAGGTCATGGGGAACAAGGCCTGCGCAGCCAGCAGTGATTGCAGCCCTTTCGGCAACCATTCCTCCGCCGGGGTGTTGAAACCATTGCCATAGATGGGATCCGCGCTGATCCGCCCATCATGCATCAGCACGCGGATGGATGTCGCGCCAAGGTTCCACAGGGCCGGGGCATTGCGAGGCACACGCTTCTGCACCCGGTTTGCGCCGTTACCGGAGAGACGCGCAGGCCCCAGCCCCTCCGCCCCCTCGCCCAACCCCAGTGACAACCCATCGGAGGTGCCGTGGCGCGGATGATGACAGGTGCCGCAGCTGATATTTCTGTTCCCTGACAGGATCTTGTCATAAAATAGCAATCGCCCCAGTTCCGCCTTCGCCGGATCCACGGGCAAAAAATCACCCGGTCCAAGAGATGGTGGCAGCTGCGGTTCCTTTGCCAGGGCCGCCCGGGTACAAAGGCCAAGGGTCAGCACGACACAGGAGAGCACATGCGCAAGAGATGGAAACCGGTTCTGGTCGCGGCGGCGCTGTCTATGACCAGCCTGACGATGACTGCGCCTCTGCCAGCCTGGGCTGAAATCGAGCAGGCCCGCGATCTGATGGAGGCCGGGCAGTTTGCGGCGGCGCATGATGCGCTTTGGCCAGCGGCGCGATCCGGCAATGCCGATGCGGAAGAGTTGATCGGCGTGATGTACGCCATGGGGCTGGGCGTTGAGCAAGACGATGTCCGGGCCTTTGAATGGTACTTGCGCAGTGCCATGAAGGGGCATCCGGGCGCCCAATCCGGAATTGGCTGGTACTATGAAATCGGCCGTGGGATGCCCGCCCCGGATCTGGTGCGCGCCTATATGTGGTACACGCTGTCGGCCATCGGTGGCGACCCCGATGCGGCCATCAGCCTGGAAGAAGTGGTCAAGAAGATGACCCCGGCAGAGATCGATAAGGCGCATGTTCTGGTCGAGGATTACAAGGTCTGGATGTACCCGTTTCGCTAACCAACGGGGCGGCGGCGCGAGGGGATCCCGCGCCGCGCTTTGATATCTCAGGATGAGGTCAGTTCAGATCTGCTGCGCGCGCCGCATTGACGTCGGCTTCTGCCTCGGCCACGGCCTCCGTCAATGCAGTGAAGATTTCATCACCACGGGTCACATTGGATTTGAACCAGTCGTAAACCGGCTCGGCGGCGGATTTGAACGCCGCCTTCTGATCCGGTGTGGGCACATAGAGATCGCCGCCACCCGCGACAAAATCCTCATAGGCCTGGATCGACTTGCGCTTGGGCGAAGCAAACGTCGCCTGCTGCAGCGCATAGAACCCGTCCACGACGACCTGACGCATGTCCTCCGGCATATCCATAAAGGTCTTGTTCGACATCCACCACAGCGCACCCATGTAGGCGTGACCATCCAGCGTCACATATTGCAGGCCAGCATCCGGGAACTTCATGCCCATGATATCGGTGATGCCGTTTTTGGAGCCTTCCACCACCCCAGTCTGGAACGAGGTGAACAGCTCAGGCCATGGGATCGGTGTCGGCGCGGCCCCCAGCGCTTTCACCAGTTCCTGCGGCAGATCTGCAACCACGGTACGGATCTTCAGGCCTTCCATGTCGGCGGGTTCCGCCACCCGGCGCTTGGTATTCGCAAAGTTCCGCCAGCCGCCAGTATTGCCAATGGTCATCAGACGGATCGCATCGCCGGAATCCTCCAGCGCCATCTGGCGCATGGCACGGGTAAAATCACCCGAAAGCACATGTTCGGCGATCCGGTCGTCGGCCATCAGATAGGGCAGATCGAGCACCTGCACATAGGGAAACAGCCCCGACGCGCCACCGGAGGTGGAGATATAGACGTCAATCGAGCCGTCGGCGACACCCTGCAGGCATTCTGCCCCATTGGAGCAAAGCTGGGTGCCGATGAACAGCTCAACCTCAATGGCGCCGTTTGAGGCTGCCTCGACGTAGTTCTTGAACACCACCAAACCGTCGTAGTCTTCATCATTCTCGTTGGAATTCGCTGTCGCGCGGATCTTGTAATCCGCGGCATAGGCCGACAGGGCTGTGCCAGCGATCAGAGCCGACAGGGCCACTGTTTTCACCATTGTCCTGAGCATTCGTTTCTCCTCCTGTTGCTCTTTTATTCTGGGTATTTGGTTGTCCTCAGTTCAGAAACCCGGTCAAACGCGGAATGGTCAGCGAAATGGCCGGCACGAAGGTGATCAGAAAGATCACCGCTATTTCAATCGCCAGAAACGGCAGGATGGCCTTGGCGATGGTGGTGACACGCTCCTGCGAGACGGCAGCGGCCACAAACAGCACCAGCCCCATGGGCGGGGTTGCAAGGCCGACCGTCAGGTTCACACACATGATGATGGCGAAATGCACGGATTCAACGCCAAGATCGGTGAACACCGGCCCCAAAATCGGGCCAAGGATGATGATCGCCGGTCCCGCATCCAGAAACATGCCGACGACAAACAGCAGCAGATTGATCAGGAACAGCAGGATCAGCGGGTTTTCCGACAGCGTCAGAATGAAATCGGCCAGTTGCTCCGGCGCGTGGCTAAGGCTGACGACGGTCTTGAACGACATCGCGGCGCCCACCAGCAGCAGCACCACAGCCGAGGTGATCCCTGCGCGTGAAAACACCTGCGGCAAGTCTGCCAGCCGCATTGAACCAAGCACCAGAAAACTGATCAGCAGCGCATAGGCAACGGCCACGGCGGCGGCCTCGGTCGGGGTGAAAACACCTGCCAGAATGCCGCCAAGGATCAGAACAGGCGTTTGCAATGGCACCACGGCCCGTTTGCAGATGGTGCGAAACGCCGGGCTGACAACGCGGCGCAGCCCCAGCATCAACCCATGGGCAAACAGCACCGCCCCAAGGAAGGCAAGCCATTTCATCTGCGCCCCTGCCCCATCGGCCAAGGGCACAAACTGCGCCAACAGCAGACCAAGGTTCAGCCGCACCAGCCCGAAGGAAAACCACCGCTCCATCGCGCCGATCTCAACACTGTCGAAGACCACGCGCCGCGCGGCTGGCAACTCGTACCGGTCAGCCATGGCGCGGACCATGATCATCAGGCCGACGCCCACCAGGACGCCCGGCACGATCCCAGCGAGGAACAATGCGGCGACGCTTTCACCCATCACATAGGCATAGATGATCATAATGCCCGAGGGTGGAATGATCGGCCCAATCACGGAGCTGGCAGCGGTCACGGCCGCCGCGAATTTCCGACTGTACCCCTCGCGCTCCATCGCCGGGATCAGCATGGAGCCAAGCGCCGAGGTATCGGCAACTGCCGACCCCGAAAGCCCGGCAAACAGGATCGAAGACAGAATATTCACCTGCGCCAGCCCGCCGCGCAGATGCCCCATCAGGGCCTGCGAAAACTCGACCAGCCGAACGGTGATCCCGCCCCGGTTCATCAGCTCCCCCGCGAGCATGAAGAACGGAATTGCCATCAGGGGAAAGCTGTCCATCCCGTTATAAAGATTGCGATACAGCAGCGTCAGATCGCGTTCTTGTCCGTTCAGCCACAGCAGCGCGCCCGGTGCTGCCAACAGGCAGAAAAACACCGGCAAGCCAATCAGAAGAAGGAACAGGAACAGCGGCAGGAACCAGATCAACATCACTCCGCCCCTCCGATGGTCAGCCCCGGACGCTCCGGCAGGCGATCTCCCTGGCCAAACAATCGCACGATGCGTTCGAGGATCAGCTCGATATTGACCAGGATCAGCAGTCCGATCCCCACCAGCAATGACAGCATCATCCAGCTGCGCGGCACCCGGAACCAACTGTCAAACCCCAGCGATGTCGGCAGGTAGAGAGAGGCTGTGGCAAAGCGCCCGCCAAGCCCTGTGACCTCCTTGTAGCCGATCTGGAGCCCCACGATCAGCACGGTCAGGCCAATCATCAAAAGCAGCAGTTGCAAGAGGTGAAACAGCCAGCCGCGCAGCAGGGAATCGACAACATCGATCGCGACAAAACCGCCACTGCGCAGCGCCGTGGGGGCCATCAGGCCTGTCATCCACAACATGCAGAACCGCGCCGCTTCGTCCGGCCAGGGCAAGGCGCTGCCCAGAACATAGCGAAAGAACACTTGGATAAGGATCGCCAGAACCATCAGGCCAATGGCAAAAACGCCCACCCAACGACCGACTGCAAGCAGGCCGGTGTTGAGCGGGCGCAGTATATTCAGGACAGATAAAACTGCCGTCATCGCGTCTCTCTCCTCCCCTTGTGCCGCCCCGACCTCCCTCGGTGCGGGCAACCGGCCGCTAACTTGAGGCGGCGATCTGGCCCATCTGACCTTTGTAGAATGTCAGTGCATCCCCTTCTTCGCGCATGGTGGCGCGGTCCACATGTCCCAGTACGATGGCGTGGTCCCCTCCGTCATGGATGGCTGAGCGGGTGCATTCGAAACGCGCCAGACAGTTCTCCAGAAGCGGCACACCGTGCTCGTTCTGCGCAAGCTGCAAATGGTTCAGCCCAAAAGCATCTTTTGCGACCTGCCAACACAGATCATCCTGATCCGCCGCCAACACATGGATGGCGTAGTGGTGGGCCTCTTCAAAATAGGGAAAGCGGCGCGAGTGACGGTCTGGCGACCACAGCACCAGTGGCGGCGTCAGCGAAACCGAGGTAAAACTATTGGCGGTGATCGCCACCACCCCCTGCTCGGAGGCTGCCGTGACAATGGTCACGCCCGTCGCAAAGCGGCCAAAGGCATCGCGCAGCAGCCGGGTATTGTCAGCCGCCGGGACGAAGCTGCGTTTGCCCTGCCCTGCATGCGCGGACATCATGCGACCTCCCGGCCCAATGCCGCCTCATACAATTCAAACCACGTCGGGCGATCCAGCTCGACCTTCAGTGCGTCGGAGGCCTGCTTGATACGCTCCAGATTATTCGTCCCCAACACCGGCAGGATTTGCGCCGGGTGCCGCAGCAGGAAGGCTATAGCAACCGCGGCGCGGTCAACACCCTGCGCCTGCGCAATCGCGTCCAGCCGTTCGGCCAATTGACCGCTGCCGGTCATTAAGCCTCCGCCGCCAAGCGGCGACCAGGCCATCAGCGGATGGCCCTGTCGCTGATGAAAGGCCAGATCGCCATTGGTGAAAGGAGTGACCTCAGAAAGCGAAATCTCAATCTGATTGGTGGCCAGCGGTGTTTTCATGGCAGATTGCAGCAGTTCCCAATCCCAGGGGCGGAAATTCGACACACCCACGGCGCGCAGCTTCCCTGCGGCGACCAGCTCATCCAGTACCGCGCCGGTTTCGATATGATCCATCAGCGGATCCGGGCGGTGGATCAACAGCAGGTCGATGTGGTCGATTCCCATCTCCGACAGCGAGGTTTCCACTGACTGGGTAATATGCGCCGAAGAGGTATCGTAGTGCTTGACCGTCGCATCGGCATAGCGACCGACCGGGGCCACGATATCGCATTTGGTCACGATCTCCATCTGATCCCGCAATGCCGGATTGCCCTTAAGCGCCTGCCCCAAAATCCCCTCAGCCGTGTACCCGCCATAGATATCCGCCTGATCAAAGGTGGTGATGCCCTGCGCCAGACAGGCCTCAATCTTGGCTTCGACATGGGCGGTAGATGTATCGCTGTCATCGCCCAGACGCCACATGCCATAGACCAGACGGCTGAAATCCAGCCCTTCTGCGATCTTGATACGTTCCATCAACGACGTTCTCCATTCCCTAAGGGTGTTGCCGGGGTCGATTGCGGCACCCGGCCATATTCATGCGGCAGCGAGCAGGTTTTCAGATGTGGCATCACCCGCGCCCCGAAATGCCGCGCTTCCTCCAGATGCGGATAGCCGGACAGAACAAAGGCGCGGATACCCATTTTTTGATAGGCTTCTAGCTTGGACATCACCTGATCCGTCGACCCAACCAGCGCCGCCCCACAACCAGACCGCGCACGTCCCACTCCTGTCCAGAGGTTTGGCTCGATAAAGCCGAATTCATCCGCGATATCCCGGTTCTTTGCCTGATGCGCGACACCGAGCGAGGTGGCATCAAGCGCCCGGTCTCGGATGGCCTTACCCTGCGCATCATCCAGTTTTGAAACAATATGATCAGCGTATTCATAGGCTTCCGCCTCGGTGTCACGCACGATGACATGAACCCGCAGCCCGTAATCCAGCGTGCGGCCATAGGTTTCCGCTACACTATGCACGGCCTTCATGCGCCCCGCGAGCTCTTCCATCTTTTCCGGCCACATCAGATAAACGTCACAGTGTTCACCGCACAGCTCCAGCGCCGACGGAGAGTAACCACCGAAATACAACAGTGGCCCACCAGTCTGATAGGGCTTGGCCGGATCGGTTGTGAGCCCCTCGAACTGATAAACCTCGCCCTTGTGGTTGATCTCATCGCGGGTCCAGGCTTGCTTCAGGATCTCCACCACCTCGCGCGATCTCTGATATCGGAACGCGCTGTCCGCTTTCTCGCCTGGAAAATCGGAAGAGATGATATTCACCGTCAGCCGCCCTTCCAGCATGTGGTCCAGCGTCGCAAGAGTGCGCGCCAGCATGATCGGCTGCATCTCACCGCAGCGCACCGCTGCCAGCATATTGATCCTGTCGGTAATCGGCGCGCAGCCCGCCACAAAGCTGAGAGTGTCCTGCCCGACCTGATAGGACGACGGGCACAGGATGTTGCGAAACCCCTGCGCCTCGGCCTCTTTTACGATGTCCGAACAATGCGCCCAGGATGACCGCAGATCCCCGTCCGGCACACCAAGGAACTGGTAGTCGTCGGAGCAGAGCGCGGCGAACCAGGACACTTCAACCGCATCAAGATCCGCAGATGTTACCGGAACAACGCTCATCACCCTCTCCCTCGCGCTTTGCAACTTAACTCTTGCATAACCCGCGCCTTGATGTAGATCAATGGTGTATCAATTTTTTCCACATCGTGACGATTGGCCCCATGTCCAGCTCCCGCACCTCTGGCACCGCCCTGCCACTTTATCTGCAGATCAGCGAGGCGCTAACGCGCGAAATCGCGGCCGGGCGGCTGGCGGATGGCGAACGCCTGGCACCGGAACGCCAACTGGCACAGACCTATGGAACCACCGTAAGAACGCTGCGCAAAGCCCTGTCAGAGCTGGAAAAACAGGGTATGCTGGAGCGCATCCAGGGCTCAGGAAACTATATCCGCACAACGCAAACCATGCCGAGCGTCTATTCAATGTTTCGGCTGGAACTGCCCGGTGGCGGCGGCCTGCCGACAGCGGATATCCTGTCGGTAACAGCATGCGAAAAACCTGCAGATCTGCCAGAGTTCGGGTCCAGCCCAAGGGGCACACGCATCCGCAGACTGCGCTATCTGGACAGCACGATCATCGCCGTTGAGGAGATCTGGCTGGATGCCTCAGCGGGTCATGTGGATCCCGCGCAACTGTCTGATTCCCTTTACCGCTACTACCGCCTTCAGCTGGGATTCTGGATCAGTCGCGCCGAGGATCGCGTCTCGCTTGGGACCGTCCCTGACTGGGCGCCAGCGCAATTCACCAAGCCCCCTGGCACCACGGTTGGCTTTATCGAGCGGCTCAGTTGGGCGCAGGAGCTGGCCCCGGTTGAGTTTTCACGCACCTGGTTTGACACGGAAAGGGCGCTCTACGTTCAGCGCCTCACTTAGGAGGAAACATGTCCGAACCCACCACCTACGGGATCATCGGCTGCGGCATGATGGGCCAGGAACATCTGCGAAATATCGCGTTGCTGGACAACACGGCAGTTGGCGCGATCTATGAACCAAACGCCGCCATGCGTGAGATTTCGGCTGCACTGGCGCCAAAGGCCGTGTTCATGGACAGCCTTGAGGCATTGCTCAGCCACCCCGACCTTGATTGTCTGCTGATTGCCAGCCCCAACTTCTGCCATCTTGAACAGCTGGAAGCGCTGGCCGAACAACGCCCACTGCCGGTGCTGGTGGAAAAGCCGCTGTTCACCAGTCTCGCCGATCTTGGGCGGCTGGATGCCTTTGCCGCGCGCTATGATGCACCGGTCTGGGTGGCAATGGAATATCGCTACATGCCGCCAGTTGCCGCTTTCCTGCGTGATGTCGAAGCAGCCACCGGCGGAGTTAAAATGCTAAGCATCCGCGAGTATCGGTTTCCGTTTCTGGAGAAGATTGATGACTGGAACCGGTTTGACGCCAAATCCGGCGGCACCTTTGTCGAGAAATGCTGCCATTTCTTCGATCTGATGCGGCTCACGCTTGGCTCGGAACCGGTGCGGGTGATGGCCAGCGGTGGGCAGAATGTGAACCATCTGGACGAGCGCTATAGTGATGGCACTCCCGACATCCTCGACAATGGTTATGTGATCGTGGACTTCAGCTGTGGCGCGCGCGCCATGCTGGAACTCTGCATGTTTGCCGAAGGGGCGGAGTATCAGGAGGAGGTCGCAGCCATTGGCCCAAGCGGCAAGATAGAAGCCTTCGTACCCGGTCCGGGCCGGTTCTGGCCCGCCCATCTGGGCACCCCTCCGCTACCGAAGCTGGTGACCTCACCGCGCGCGCCCAAAGGCCCCATCGCACGGGAGGTTCCGGTTGATCCCGATCTGCTGGAGGCGGGTGATCACAATGGATCCACCTTTTATCAGCACCAGAAGTTTCTGGAGTTGGTGCGCGGTGCCCGCGCGGCACCTGAGGTCAACCTTCATGACGGGCGAATGGCGGTACTGATGGGAATGGCGGCACAGATCTCCATCGCTGAGCGACGCAGCGTAGAGATATCAGAGCTGATCTGAGCGCGCACCGGTGACAGAGGGTTTACAGGCCGATCACGATGTCGGCTTGTAACCCCCCGAGGGCAGCACTTTGTTCCAACCGCAGCGTGCCGCCATGGGCGCGTGCGATATCCGTCACGATAGCAAGGCCGAGACCGACGCCACTGCCCAGATCCTGATTGCGCGCCGGGTCCAGCCGGGTGAAGGGGCGCGTCGCCTCGGTCCGGTCGGCCTCAGCAATGCCGGGGCCATCATCCTCAACCCGGATACGCAGAAATTTCTCGGTCATGGCGACGGATACCCGCGCCCGCGTGCCGTAGCGCACTGCATTAGAGATCAGATTCTGGACAGCGCGCCGTATTGCAGATCCGCGCAGCATCACCTTACCCTTGCCGCTCATCTCACCCAGCATCACATCCTTGCCCTGACGGCGCCAGCCATCCACCAGCAGCGTGATCATCACATGTGGGTCGACCTCCTCTGGCTCACTGGTCGAAACCCCGCGCGAAAAGTCCAGAAACGCGTCCAACAGCGCCTGCATCTCATCCACATCCTGCCGCAGCGGCTCGGCCTCCTCATCGTCCAGCATCGAGAGGCCCAGCTTCATCCTTGTGAGCGGGGTTCGTAAGTCGTGGCTCACCCCCGAGAGCATCAGGGTCCGCTGCTCCATCTGCCGTTCGATCCGTGCACGCATGTCCAGAAATGCGCTGCCAGCCGCCCGCACCTCATTCGCGCCGCGCGGCGAGTATGGCTCCGTCCGCCCCCGTCCAAAGGCCTGCGCCGCATCGGCGAGCTGTTTGATCGGACGGAGCTGATTGCGCATGTAGACAAAGGCGATGATCGTCATCAGAAAGCCAAAGGCAATCACTGTCACGATCAGCTGGTGCGGTGCCGCCGCGGTCACCCGGCGTCGATCAAACACCAACGCCATCGGACCGTGATCACTCGCAAGCACCAACTGGACCCGACGGGTGTTGGGGAACTGGGCCGAAATGAACTGCGGCGCTGTGGCCTGCAACGTATTGCGGACCACCCGCCCGGAAAATTCCAGCAGCCCCATCTGATCCAATGGCACCGGCTCCTCCGGTTCCAGAAACCGGATCTGCATCTGCAAGGGCTGCAACAAAGGCTCTGCCAGCAACAACGCCTCCTGCTGACTGGCAGCCGGTGCCATGGTCTGCTCCAGCAGTCGCAATTCCCGCAGCATGGTCAGTGTCATCTGGACCGTCAGATCCTCAAGATCGCGTTTGATGAAGACAACCGAGACCACCAATTGCAGCGTCACGATCGGCACCAGCAGAATAAGTGCCGCCCGCCCGTAGAGGCTGCGCGGCATATAGTGTTTGAGCCATTGAAAGAACATGCGTTACACCTACCCCGCGACCCCGCCGCTGAAAAGCAAAACGCGCATCCTCAGCGCCCCGTTTGTCACCAAGGATCAGACCCGATGCAGGCACCCGATGATTTCAATCCCCCCGCCGGGATCGCCGAAACGCTAGAACCCGGGTTGCGCCGGATCCTGGCCCCAAACCCGTCGCCGATGACCTACCGGGGCACCAACACCTATTTGATCGGCGCCACGGATGTTGCGGTGATTGATCCCGGTCCAGCGAGTGAGGCACATCTGCAGTCAATCCTGACCGCCCTGGAACCAGGTCAGCGCATCAGTCATATTCTGGTCAGTCATAGCCATCTGGACCACTCCCCTCTTGCCCGCCCGCTGGCAGAGGCAACCGGCGCGCCCGTTTATGCCTTCGGGGACGCCATCGCGGGACGCAGCGCCGTGATGACATCGCTTGCCGACGCAGGTCTGGCCGGTGGTGGCGAGGGCATCGATATCGAGTTCGCGCCGGACATCGCTCTGCAGGATGGGGAGACCGTAATCGGCCCCGACTGGCAGCTGGAGGTGATCCACACCCCCGGCCATCTCGGCAACCATATTGCGTTTGCGTGGCGGGATGCCTGCTTCACTGCCGATCACGTGATGGGCTGGGCCAGCTCTCTGGTCTCGCCTCCGGATGGTGACCTGACCGATTTCATGGCCTCCTGCCAGCGGCTGGCCGCGCGCAACTGGCGGGTGTTTTACCCCGGCCATGGGGCCCCGGTGACAGACCCCGCCACCCGCCTTGCATGGTTGATCGACCACCGCACGGGGCGAGAGGCCGCGATCCTTGCCGAACTCACTGCCGGTCCCGCCACCGTCACCGAGTTGACAGCGCGGATATACACCGAAACTCCGCCCTCTCTGCTTGTTGCCGCAGAGCGCAATGTCTTCGCACACCTTGTTGATCTTGTGGGAAAATCCCGGGTTTCAACGGATGGCCCGCTGTCATTCGGTGCGCGTTTCAGACCTCTGCGCTGATCTAGCCGAAACCAGGTAATTTTTTTCCAAAAACCGCAAAACGGCTCTGGACGCCACCAGATCGCACCGCTATACGGCACAGACCGTTCCGGCGTAGCTCAGCGGTAGAGCAGTTGACTGTTAATCAATTGGTCGTAGGTTCGATCCCTACCGCCGGAGCCAAAGATTTCAAGGACTTAGCGCTCAGCCGCTAAGTCCTTTTTCTTTCTGAGCACAGAATAAGTACAGAAAACACTGCCCGGATCGGTGTTCTCGGATTTTGGACGACCTTCCTCAACACCCCGCTCGACTAGCCCACTGCGCAACTGTAAGATGCATGTGATAAGAAGGCAGGGTTTTTAGGCGAGATTTCAATGAAATACGAAGACGTGCAAATCACGGGCATTGGAGAACTGCTGGACGTATTGTCTGAGCAAGTTCCAGAAAACGAACCAGTTTGGTTTCGAGGTCACGCCGACGCGACTTGGAAACTCGATTGCACTCTCGCTCGAAACGGTGGGATGGACAATGAGTTGCCGCTCATACGCCGCTTCGAGCAGAATGCTCTTCCCCTTATCACCAATAGACCAGCCGACGAATGGGAGTGGCTTTTCTTGATGCAACATCATGGCTTGCCAACCCGTCTATTGGACTGGTCAGAAAGCGTGCTGGTCTCGCTCTATTTTGCTGTGAATGACGAAGACGGGAAACACGAAGAAGATGACGGGTGCATCTGGGCCCTTCACCCTCAAGAACTGAACGCAATCTCGCTACGCGATCCGAACGCCACTCAAGTACTGGGCCTGGGAGACGACGAGCACTTTGACGATTACCTTCCAAGCAAAATCGGCGCGCAGCGTCAGACCTTTCAACCGCTTGCTGCGACAGCTGTGAGAAACAACCCAAGAATTCAAATGCAACAGGGTGTTTTTACGGTTTCTCATAGAGACCTTTCGGGCCTCGACGAACTGGACAACACCGATCCTCTTTGGAAAGTCGTTATCCCGGCTGCGAACAAACAGAATTTCAGAGACCAACTTAAGGCCCTTAATCTAAGCAAGCTTTCCCTATTTCCTGAATTGGCCAACGCAGCAGAACATGCACGGAGCTTTATCTAATGGCAAAATTTGACATCAACACTATGTCAGAATCCTCTGTTCTGGATCTGGTCGAATTGAAGCCGGAGATTCAAGTTGACCCCGAATATCAAAGGCCAGGAGGGGTTTGGTCGCTCTATAAGAAGCAGTTGTTCATAGACTCGCTGATCAACCGATACGACATTCCCAAATTCTACTTCCACTACTTGATTGGTCCAAACGCTATCGAAGGCAAGCGATACGCAGTGATCGATGGTCGTCAGCGACTTGAGGCCATTTGGGACTTTGTCGAAGGAAAATTTGCTTTGGGAGCCGACTTCACTGCGCAAGATAACCCAGATATTGCCGCCGCAAACATGACCTACAGCGAGCTTTCGGACAAATACCCTCGCGTTCTGTCAAAGTTCCACACCCGAAGCCTTCCCGTTCAAGTCATAATTGCCGACGAACTTGATTTCATTGAGGACATGTTTACGCGCCTAAATGAAGCCACCCCACTGAACGCCGCCGAGAAAAGAAATGCGTTTGGCGGCCCACTACCGGCCATATTCCGAGACATAGCGGCGCTCCAGTTCTTTACCAGCAAGGTCAAGGTCTCCGGTACCCGTTAGCGCTACCACGACCTTGCGGCTAAGCTCTTGTATCTTGAGCATGTTGGGGAATTTGTAGACACAAAGAAGGCCTCGCTGGACGCCTTTGTGAAAGACTCCAAGGCTGGAAAAGTGTCGGTAGCTCAAGCAACCGTCGAGCACGTTAAGGCTGTACTCACAAAGATGGCAGAAGTCTTTGCTGACAGCGATGTGCTACTAAAAAGTTCTGGCATGGTGGTCGTCTATTACCTGCTGTTCTCGAAGCTACTCTCCGAAAACGCACCAATCAATTTTGGGCGGGCAGAGCTTTCCGGCTTCGAAGACCTTCGAAAGGACAACCGAGCGAAATTCGCTGCCGAGGAAGACGGTGTCGACTTCAAACTGATCGAGTTTGATGAGCTTGCGCAGTCGTCAAACGATGGCTCTGCCATTCAACGAAGATATGAGGTGTTGCGTGAGCGCGTTGCCTAGTGTGTACAACCCCAAGATACACACTTGACAATCGCTAGCAACACCCCCACCTTGTGTACACGATCAATGTACACAAGGAATCTCTATGGAAAATACACAACTTGCCTCCCTTACTGAGCTCGCCTCGATAGCAAATGTTTCTCGTCAAGCCGTCTGGAACTGGTCCAAACGCAAGGCCGACTTTCCCAAACCTGTGTCGGAAGGACCAAATGGTCCCACATACAAGGTCGAGGAATTCAAGACTTGGCTCGAGAACGATGGGAAAGCGATTGGTGGAGCATTAGTCGGAGCCAACTCTGTCGCAGAAGATCTCCTGGCGACTGATCCGAACAAAGCGAGGTCCGCAATTGAAGCCCTAAGTGCTGTTAAGAAAAAGCGGCTGCGGCAAGAACTGACCGCAAAAATGGAGCTTTTGCGGGAACTGGAAGCCGAATTGGATGCGGTCAAACAACCAGAACACATTTTTGACCCATCAAATCCAAACTACATGGGCCGGTTTACTGCTGCGGCCCTGCTGATCCAACCCCGTCACCCCCTTGCGGAAGTCGAAAAATTCTACGGTGCGGGTGTCTATGCGCTCTATTACAAGGGCGACTTCCCTGCATACGAAAAGATTTCAGGAAAGGAGACGCCTCTTTATACAGGCAAGGCTGATCCCAAGATTGCGCATGCTGAAAACCCTACCGAACAGGGCGAGTCATTGAGTCGACGCATCAATGAGCACCGCAAGAGCATAGAGTTGGTGTCCGGCGAAGGTGGCATAAGCCTAGATGATTTTGAAGTTCGGTACCTTGTGACCGCTAGCGGATTTCAGGTAACCGCCGAAAACTTCCTCATCAACTACTTCAAGCCAATTTGGAACAAAGAAACCAAGATCTGCTTTGGCATTGGCAAGCATGGTGATGATGCCAATACTCGGAAGAATAAAAAGTCTCCTTGGGACACATTGCACCCGGGACGCAAATGGGCGCTTGCGAGTGAGGAGCTGAAAACGCCTGCTGAAATAGCTGCCGATATTTCCGACCATCTGGATGCCTTCCCGCCGATAGACGAAGTCGACTTCAAGTCTCTCCTTCTAGGAGCAACTTAAATATTGCCCAACTTGTCTCGCACGCTTTCGGCAACAACTCGACCGAGTTCCACTGGCACGGCGTTCCCAAGCTGACGCATGGTTTCACTCCATGATCCGTGAAATACCATTTGGTCTGGGAAGGTCTGGAGACGCGCTGACTCCCGGATTGTAAAGTATCTTACACTCCCATCCGGTCGTCTTAGCATGTTCTCCCCACCGGGCACGCCGTGCACGCCAGCTTTCAATGTTTTTGCAGGCTCATCTAGAGGGCTACCTGTGTGACCTGGGTAGCTTCTAGCACCTGGTTGAAAGTTATGATCCTTGAACTTTGTTGACCGCTTGGGCGACATTTCCGGGTCCGGCATATCCGAAATCGCATCTCGAACGGTCTTCCAGGCCGCGAAATCTGGTCGCGCGTCTAAACGTGATGCTCGTCGAATCTGGCGCTCCTCCTCAGGGCGATCCTTCTTCGAAACCTTGTGCCGGTCCCAGTATTCTCCGGAACGCCATTTGTCCCAAAGCAATGCATCTTGGGAATGCGTCGTGTCAGGGAAGTGCCAATCAATCGAGGTATCGGATCGAAAGCCAACGATGAAAACACGTTCTCGCTTCTGAGGAACCCCGAAATTTGCAGAGTTGAGCACCCGAAGAGCTACACGATACTCAAGTCCACGGTATCGCCCTTTGGTTTCGTACTCTTCTAGCCGAGCCAAGTGATCCAACCAAGGCTCGTCACACCGTTCGACAAGCTCCGGGTGTCTTAACTGCAGGCGAATGTACTCAAGGTAATTTGCAAAAGTTGTACGGGTAAGACCCTTCACATTTTCAAAGACGAATGCACGGGGCTTCAATGTTCTGATGGCTCGGATCGCATGTGGGAACATGTCCCGTGGATCAAGATGGGCCCGGTGCCTTCCTCCAAGTGAGAACGGTTGGCAAGGGGGGCCACCGGTCACCAAGTCGACATCGTTTTCAATGCTGGCAAAGTCAAACTCTCGGACATCAACCTCGTGGAGAGGCCAATCGGCAACCAATTCCAAGCCCAACTCTCTATTTTGGCGAATGGTGTCGCAAGCCCATTTGTCCCAGTCCATGACCGCTACTGGCTTGAAACCAGCTTGGCTCACTCCCAATCCTAGGCCACCGGCCCCTACGAATAGTTCAACTGATCTCATACCGCTCTTCCGATCATCTTCATCATATGGTGTGAAGATTAATTCTTCCTGATGTCCTACTCGCGGGCGCCGGAAGCCCGCTCCCCAAGATATAGAACATGGTGTGTTTGTCGTACATGGTTTTGTGGTCGCCACTGAGGCAACCACAAAACTGACTGTCTCCGCCTTCTGTACTAACGTCGTTTAGGTACGTCTACGCCCTTCTTTCTCAGCACGGCAGCGACCGAGGCCACGCTACGGGCCGTCGTCTTGGCGTTGGAGAACTCGGCCATGACCCGGTCAACTATGGCCGTATAATCCAGTGCCTCGTCCATCAGCAGTTCTTCGACGAGACGACCGATAGTCCGCTTCGGCTTCTCGGGCGCGTTTTCGGCATCCGGAGCTAACGATTCGGCCTTCTCGGCGACCTCCACCTTGACCTTGTCAGCCGCACAGTCACCGAGGACGCCGCACTCAACCACGATCGATCCGGGATGTTCTCTGCACTTCTTGTCGGCCAGGTCGGGCCGACCGCAGAAGCCGATGGCTCTCCAACCATCATTCCCTTGGACAAGGACGGCATGGGTGTATGTCCGGTCGGTTTTGCGGGTGTGCTCCGATCCATCAGGTGAAATTGCAACATAGGTATATTTGGTCATGGCTGGACTCCGTTTCAGCGTTGATGACCCTACGGTGTCGGGAAACGGGGAACCTGCGAGCCCCGCAATTGGAACCGTTGCATATTGTGATAGGCGCAGGCCACCGCAGTACGTTTGTTTTGAAAACGGGTCACTACTGATATTTTGTTAGCTGATATGTCCTGCTAAGCCATTGATTGGCCTTCCACTTCGAAAGCGGCCGACATTTGGACACAGTGTTGAGCACAGGCTTCACGCCGATTTCCAAGGAAAACGAACGACGCAGCAGGTCTAGCCGGCTGCGTCGTCTAAGGTTATAATGCCTCAAGTGGCTGCAACCACTTGGATTGCTTCGGATCAGTCCAGAAAGTCTACATCAGGAAACTGGTTCCTGGCCAAGACCATAGCGATTGCCGGGGGTACAGATTTGCCCTCGGCGATTTGCTCAGCGACCCCGACCAATTCGCCTTGCAATTGGACTTCCGCGTCATAGAGCTGGTCGGACAATTCGTCTCGGCGTTGTTCCAGTTTGACTGCGTTTGAAATCACCATGCCATTCATGCTGCTTCCTCCGCATCATAGGGCTGGGAAAACGCGCCAATCAGTTCCTGCACGGCCTCGTCAATTGCGTTCAGCGCGACCTCTTCGTCATTGCCCGCAAAGTCCATGCTGTAATGCAAAGCATTGATGAGGCCTGCTCCGTAGAGGTATCCGTGCTTTTCGACCAGGTGTTCGACGAGGCCAACAATGCGAAGTTCTTCCTCGCTGAGCCTTCCCGCTTTCCGCAACCTCTCTACGGTATCGTTCTCGATACAGCATCGAGGAACCGTGATACTCAGACGCACAAGGTCCTGAATGTTGTTGTCGCCCTTGGCGTCAAAATATGGAGTATTGGTATACATCGGTTTTGATCCTTTCCTTTTCCGATGGGGGAGCCCCCGAAAAGGGGCGTCCATGAAAAGGAGAGTCGCAGATCGAAAACCGCTCGTAACCCAACATTGCGGCCCAGTGCTCAAAAGCCACTTAACGAATGGTTAAGTTCCCCGAAATCTGGAACAATAGTAGACAGATTTATCGGAGCGCAGCGCGAGCTTCTTCCAGATCAGATTGGGTCGGACTCCCAGTGGCCAGTGCCGACGCATCATCCAATGTTTTCAACATCATGGCGCCCATCTCGGTGTCAAGCGCACGGGAGTATGCAGCTTCGAATGTTTCCCCCGAGTGACAAATCGATTTGGCCAGCTCGTCGAGCTGTTTCTCGGCTCGTTTTTTCAGGTCTAAAGCCTGCTTTTTCACTTCGTTAGACATATCTGCGGTCCTTTTTGCCGTCTCTTGGGGGGATTTTGCCGCCGCTCGGGCGGACTCAACTTCGTTTTCCAGTTGTGTGACCTCCTGGGCCAACTCGGCGACTTCCTGAGCTTCGGCTTCATCTCGGGCCAACCGCATCAAAGCGTCTTCCAGGTCTTTCTTGCGTGCTTCCAGCCGTGCCAGTTCTTCGGCCTGGCGTTGTCCTTCTTGGCTCATCGGGTGGTCTCCATCTTTTCCAGCTCAGCTTGTGCCTCGCGGGACACATAGGGTTGCGGGGACGATGCCTTGATGCGAAGCAATTCCACCCGGAGGCTTTCGGCCACCCGTGCCTCGGCATCAGCGAGAGAAATGGCGTGGCGTTCTCGGATCGGGGTATCGATGCCAAAAGTGCGGGCGATCTTGACGCCGCCCGACTGGATCAGGGCTTTCACCAGGGGTTCGGCGGCCCGGTTGTTCGTCAGCGCCCGCTCCACGGCGGTCAGGTCGCCTCCAGCACCCGAAACCTGCCCAACGTCCTTGCGCAGGGCATCGGCGTAGGCATCCCATGAAGACGCCAGAGCATTGAGCGCATCGTCCACCGCAGCAGCGAGCTTGGCCCGCTTCGACGAGGCATCAAGTGCGGCCTCAGCACGACGCCGGCGATTGTTCCGTTCGGCACTTTCGGCAGCCCCTCGGCTGCGATCTTGAAGCTCGGCCAAGGCATCGTCCACGATTGCGATCCGTTCAGCCATTGCGGCTGCTGTCCCGCCGGGTTTCTTCCCGGCAATCATGGCCTCTCGGGCCTCGATGCGGGCTTTGTCGAGTTCACCGTTCAGGCGTTCCCGCTCAGCTTTCAATTCGGCAGTGCGTTGGTCCAGTTCCTTCTTGTCCATATCAGTCCTCGTTTAACGGTCGTCGGGGAGCCGGACGGCTAGCTGAAAAGGAGAAACATGCTAGCCGTCCGGTGTCGGGAAAGGAGTTGAAATGACCCAACAACAATACGATGCCGCGTTTGCCTGCTGCGGGGGACCAGCGTGTGACTGTGCAGCGTGAAATGCTGGCTCAGGCTTCGCCCATAAGGTCGAGTTCCATTTGCCGGATAAGATCAACCGGTGCCCCTGGGGTTGAAAGGAATTGGCCAGGGTTGTCTTTCACATCTGACCTGTAAGAGCGCCAGCATCGAGGATTTGGGCAATCAATCCCCCTTTCAATGAATGCCTGCATCGCTGGCGTCACCCAGCCTCTGGGAAAGGACATGCTGCCGTTGATGAACCACATGCCAACCAGCAACCGAACAGCATTAGCCCGCATCGAGAAATCCGCGGACGGCGGAAAATCGTCAAACGCCTCCATAACCAACGCCTCGGCCGCTCGCTTGGTCTTGGCATAGGAGATTGAAGGCAAAGGCGGGATTGGCCGGGTCGCAGGTTCACTCATTCGGGGTTCTCGGGCGTCATTTGCGTCCGGAACACCGTGCCGTTATCTCGCGGGCAAGTAAGCCAACAAGCCGCCCTTCTGACATTCGGTCAACGGGTAACGAACATGATTGCTGAATACGAACAGTCACTTACCCCCATCAGGGACAGAGCGAGCACCGAACCAGGAACAGTTTCGACCGATTTTTGGGGAGCGTAGGCTCGAACTGCGTGGCCTCAGAACGGCCAAGGCATTGAGGCCAACCACGTTTGAACGGCTTGAGCGGCGCTAATAAGGGCGGCCTTTGCTACCTCCGGGTTTGCGAGGCCATAGCCCACGCCAACTGCAGCACCTGCATCGATCACAGCATTCAAACGGTTCCCGATCCAACCCGCCAACGCGGCAGCTGCCGCAAGAAACCTATTGCTGCCGCGTTCAACCCTTTCGATATTTGGTTGCTCGACTGTCGTTTGCTGACGAATTTCATCTATTGCAGCTTTGACACGTAGCCATTCGTCTCTTGGGACGGCCTGAACGAGTTCCAGTTCTTCAGGCGGGTTGTTGTGGCCCATCATTGGCGGGGCTTGAGCTTCTGCCTCGAACCGATCCAGAAGCGGTTGGACTATTGCTTCCAATTCGTCCAGACGCCGGATCACCTCGGCGCGCGCTTCTGGCTCCGGCGGCCCTGGTGCCTGATCCACGACTATGGGAGGCCATTCGCCGTCCCCGTCGACAATCTCTCCCGTTTCAACGCGTTCGTCTTCGGGGTGTTCGTAGAAGTCACCGCCAGTCGTCGGTGCCCATTCGAGCGTTCCATCACCCTGCACACGATCCACCGCAAGCATCATCGTATCGAAGTCCACGGCGTCTGAGAACTCAGCTTGGATTTGGTCACTGGCGTCGAAGGGACCACCCCAGAGGTAAACGTACCCGCCCATGTCCTTGTTGTATGGCGTATCGTTTTGGGGGTCCTCAAATTGCTGGTTGAACCACTCGACCATCATTGCGATTTGTTCCTGAGAACTCATCGCACTCACTTCTTCGGCAGTGTAGCCTGCAAAATCCCTAATTGATCCGAAATGTGACGCCATAAACCAAAATCCGCTCGTGTTCTCTTTTCATTGAGAGATAGAGGAAAACGGCAAGCTCGGAAAGATGAACGGTGTGCTCCCTACCGTCAGGTGTCCTCAAAATAGGGCGTGGCCACGATCCATTCGACCAATTGAGTGCGGGTTTCATCCTCAAGGTCCTTGCGTCTCTCGACTGCCCCGATTGCTTCGTCTCTCACCTTGGCGGATTGCCAGGGAACAGGATCGCGGTTGGCAGTCATCTCAGCTAGAAGCCCATCGTCTGGGTCATGCAAATAGCCCAAGCAGATGCGCATGGTCTCGCCGCCATCCGCAAATGCCACGGTGGCAACACCCCCAGGTCGCACGAGGTTTATCTGGTTGATCGGATCAGTCATCAGATGTTCCCCCGGTCTCCTGTGTCGTCCCCTGGACGACTTCGGCGTCGATCGTGTCGTGTCGCTTATCCGCAGCCCTTTCGGTCACCACGGGCCTCCGTGCAGCCCCTTCAGGCTGAACGAGCCTGGGTTTGGCTGGCAGGGAGGTTTGAACGCTCGTGGAATTGTTGACCTGGACATTGGTTTGGGCAGGTCCATCCACGGAACTCATCCGCAGGGATAGGAGTTTGTTCAGGACACGGGGATCAACGCTCGCCGTCTCGAAACGGTAAACCGGCTCGAAGTCGTCATCCAACTCGGGTTCGCCCGTCTCAGGATCGAAGCACTGGACCCATTTGCCAGTCCCCATCTCCAAGGCCGTCTGGACCACCCGCATGGTCAATTCTTCCTCGAAAGCAGCCAGGGCTTCGTCCCACGCCTCGGCAAAGTCAGGATGCTTTGCACGCCGGTCATAGAAGGTCCGCCGGGTCAGGCCAGTCATATTGGCCGCATAGGTGATGTGTCCGAACTGACGGAGATAGAGCAGAAACTCGTCGCCCTTTTCGCCGTAGATGGGGCGGGTGATTGCGGCAATCTTGGAAGGCATCCGCGGGTCACTGGCCGGTTTGATCCGGTTCATCCTCATCAAGCTCATTTGGGTGCCTATTCTGTCTTCATCACTGTGCTTGGCTGAGGAAGGTGCCGATTAAGCCCTTGAAGTCATTCACGCCCCAGACGCCAGAACGCCCAATTCAGTGTCAATGGGGCCGCCTTTCTGTGCGGGCTGATGACTTCGGATTTTTCGCGGACAGCATCCTCGTTGCCGTTCGAGGTCAGAATGTCGTGTTCCGTTGGAGCCGTATGCCAGCGATTTACAAGGGAGTGTGCCGGCTCACAACGTTGTGCAGTCCCGGTCTTCCAAGCTGGAAGAATTCTACGTCAACAAGGCGTTTTTGGAGCTTTCCGTAACGCATTGTTTTTATTGCCTTGTTGACGACGTTGATCTTCGTTGACCGTTTTCTCTATATATATCCGGATTGCACGCTACCCCTATGCCTTGGTCCGTGCCCTACGCCTAATCGGCTTATTCTACCAAGATATATTGCTTTAAGATCAACATGATCAACATCGTCAACAAGTGTTCCGAAACAAGGCCTTAGAAGCGACGCCTCAGGTCAACAAAGATCAACGACCGTCAACGCCGTGACCGAATTGATACGCTCCGATTGCCAGAACGTCACTCATCGGCTCGGACATACCCTGCCGAAACACGGCCACCCAACCTGACGCCACGTCTGTGCTTCCAGCCAAGGGTTTCCATAGACCGCCTCAAACGCTGCGCATGGCCCTTGTTCTGCCGGTCGCTTTCCAAGCCGAGATAGCTGAGCAGGTCCTGGGTATGCACCTTGTCGGCGGGGGGAGGCTCACGCAACGGCGAGGCAACCCGCTCCCCATCGATCACTTCATCGGCGTAGTCACCCGTACCAGCCTCAAAGGCCAGCCGATCCGATTGCCGGTTGCTGAGCATGACAGCCAGCTTATCAACCCAAGGATCATCAACCGTTTCGTCTGCCTGGCGTTCTGCTGCCATCGACCACAACGGCTCGGGCAAAACGTGACCAATGCCCGACTTGAACAACGCATCAGCTTCGGCCCAGAGCTGGTCCCGATGCTCAGCAATCCAACCCAGATCAACCCTGGACCCGGAGGCCATTTCCAACGGCCAGAAACGCCGAGCACCCGTTGGGTCGCTCAGGTATCCGCCTTCGTTCACTGTGCCCGCAAATACAACACGGCGTTGATGATCTTCGGTGTTGCGACCATAAGGCGTCCGATACCTGTCTGTGGCTCGGGACATGAACGCCTTGAGAATGTCCATGTCACTTGCCCGAAGACCGGCCAATTCGGCAAACTCATGCACCCAGACACCTTCCAGGTTCATGGCTGCATCCTTGTTCCTCAGATCACCAAGCTCTGCGTCACTGAACCAATCCGGGGAAAACAGGTCCCGAATGCCCGTAGATTTCAGAGAACCCTGAGGCCCCTTGATCACTGGCATCGTGTCCAGCTTGCAGCCGGGTTGCCTTTGACGAGCCACGGCCCCGACCATAAAGCATTGTGAGACGGCCTCGGTGTAATCGTCTCGGCCACATTGAAAGGCGACTGTGAAGAGGTCCTTTACCCGGCTTGTCCCATCCCAAGTCAAGCTATCCAGGTAGACCAGGATCGGGTTGAACTTGTAGAAATAGGCAACCGTTGTGATTGCGTCCTGCACGTTTTCCTTCGACGGCTGGTAGTCCTTACGCTGGTGCTGTTCCATCAAGAACGTGCGGGCCAACAAGAGCAACTTGTCAGTCAGCACACGGCCATAGCCCTCACCCCAGGGCAATTCACCCATCAGAACTACCCGCTGCTTGAGTTCGTCAAACCTTGGATCGAGCTTGGAGCCGGTAATTGCCTTGAGGGCATTCTTGGGTGTGTCGGGGGCTACGCCGGTCTTCTTGTTGACGATCAAACCACCTTCATGCACCGGCTTCCTCTTGGGCGTGGTTATTGCCCCTGCTGGCACTCCGGTTTGGTCCAGGTCGTCGTCAAAATCATCTGCTGCCGGCGTTCTCGGAATGGCATCCTCGGCTCCAGCATCACGCAGCAATTTATGCAGGGTGCGGAAAGTTATACGATTGCCGGCGTTGTCGGCGTGAAGGCTGTCCCATCGGATGCCGATCAGGGCCCCGTGATCTGCATATGCGGGGTCCTGTGTGCACCAATCCACGAACTCCTGCCGGCCATCCCCTGCCGTTGCATGGTGGCAAGCCTGCATCAAAGTGAGCCAATCGTCGTGGTCTGAAAAGTCGGCTGGGTCCAGGTGCTCAAGCATCTGAGCCAATTCTTCCTGATCGTGCTCTCCCCCGCCGGTTGCCACGCTGCCTGATGGTCTTCGGATCAAATCGACAAGAGCCTTAGGTGCAGCCTCAGCACCGAAAGCATCAAGCTCAGGCGTGCTAGCCTTCCATGTGTAGGTTTTCAGGGTGTCGGGATGGATCGAGCCAGGAGCAACAACCTGCCGGCCAACCGTCTTGAACTCGACACCGGGATATAGCTCGTTCAGGCTGTCTCGGGTGGAAATAGCCTCTGGCTTGGTCATGTAGATGTGGAGGCCTCCCGAGCCGGTCTCAACGGTCGAATAGTCATTGATGTTCAGGCCAACGTCTTCACAGAGCCGTTTGAATGGATTGTCCGTGGCAAGTGTCTCACCTTCGGGGAAACCCCGAGGGTCCACATCCAAGACCAGTTCAAAAGGCCGCAGACGAACACCGACGTTGTTGCCTGCCTCCATGTGCTTGATTTGATCTTGGGATTTATAGGGACGCTTCATCCAGTTGCGGTCAATCGGGGACTTGCCCCGTTTGCGTTTCTTGCCCTTCACCTCATCTTCGGCCGAGAACTTATGCAAAGGGAGAAGCTGATATCCACTGGCCAGCAAGGGCGTCAATTGCGACGCATCGGTATGAATACCCATTTCAAGCCCCCGCACGATTGGCGTTGTAGGCCTCAATCACAGAACGTTCATAGAAAACGGCTGTCCCAATCTTTACGTAGTCAGGGCCAGCATTCTTGTATTTGGTGTTGTTGCGGCGATTGCGAAAGGCCATCAGCGTGGTCGCCGGATGCCCGGTCAAGGCTGCGGCTTCCTTCGTCGTCAGAAGGTCTTTCAATGGTGTGCCAGAAGGCTTGGGGGCGTTATCTTCATTCTCAGGCATGGCAGGCCTCCTATATGCTAAAGTATCGACCGGATTGTCCTGCTAGGCGGCTGTGGCAATCCGGTCTATCGATCAGAACAATACCGTGCCCAAATTCCCCCGCATACCAACACTTGACCCGCACGCAACGAACGCTGGCGTAGGGAAATCTTTAACTTCACCACTCAAAGTGGACCGTTGGTATTAGGTCAAATGCTGGTGGAATTGTTTTGCCAGTTTTGCCTCATGGACACGCCACCTGTTCGGCTCACGCTTTGCGGCTTCGTCCCGCAAATATCCGTTTTCCCAGAAATTCACGTTGTCTGCATTAGAGTTGATCGCATCCAAAGCGGTTCCGAAATGAACGGTTATTTTCCCCTGCTTGTCTTGCATCCAATCAATCGGGAAACGACCCAGAAACTCGGCAAGCAATCGAAGACAGGCATCGTCAAAGCCGTTGAAGCCCGCAGCCCAACTTGCCTCGATCACCTGTTCAACCGGATCGGTGCTGTCCCATTTGGCCTCTTGCAAGAGCATCTTGGCCATCTCGTACCGGTCTTCTTCGTCGGAATAGTCCGGCATCGGGTCTCGGTGCTGTGTGACTGTAATCGTTCGCATTACGCTGCCCCCGTCATCATGAAAGCGTCCAGGTCGTCACGGTGATAACGGACAATCCGGCCAACGGTCCGGTAAGACGGGCCAGAGCCCTTGCTACGCCAATTGTGCATGGTGCCGGGCGAGACCGAAAGGTATTTGGCAGCGGCCTCGGTTGTCATCCAAGGGGTGTCAGTTTGTGGATTGCTCATGTTGATAACTCCAATATCCAAGTGCGTCCAAATGGACAGCGATGAAATCAGGTTATCAGCTTGCAAGGTCTCGATATGCCAACGTGTTAAGGCATCGTACCATCATTCACGCAACACCTGACTTGGCCAAGACCATATCCTCAAAGGCTTGAGCATGGGGCCGAAGGGCTTCAACCAAATGCGTCTGATGCACATACCCGCCAGAGGCGCCTGGAAGCCGTTGCCCCAACAGAAGCGCCCCTTCTGCATATGGCACACCCGCAGCAATCATCATCGTTCTGGCATGGTGACGAAGTGCGTGGGGCGATGGAACACCAGCCCGCTTCGGCTCGGCAATGTGACCAGTGGCTGACCCTGGTGACGGCCAAAGCCAGGGCGAGTTAAGAGGCTCGTCCTCTGCCATTCTGGCCTTCAAGGTATCGGTCAACCAGCGGCCGGTTGGGAAGGACCAAGCTCCACCCGTTTTCATGTGGGTGAAAGTCAGCACGCCAGCCTCGGCATCGAAGTCGGCACATTTCACACCAAGCAGGGAAGTTCTCCGTGCACCCGTCAAAAGGAACGTCCGCTGCAGGTCACGCATCAAGGGAGACATGGCTTCGGTCGTGGACCAGAAATCGGCCATGTCCAGTTCCCCGACTTCCCGTTTCGGGGTTGCAGGGACACGAAGGGCATCAACCGGGTTTGCCCCAATAGTTTCGTCATGGCGACGGGCCGTATTCACAAGAGCTCGAACAGTGCGCATGACCGAACCACCCGTGGTCTTGCCGTGACGCTTCGTGAGCTGGTCCATAAGCTCTCGGCAGTCCTGACGCGTAATGTCAGCCACGGCACGACGCCGAAGACGTCCGAGGTAGTTGTCCATATGGTACTGGTAGTTCCTGACCGTGGCGTCGGACAGTTCACGCTCCTTCAGATGCTCTTTCAGGGCTTGTTCCAACGTGATGCCTGTAGACTCCGGCCCCGCCGTAGGATCAACGCCAGACTGGATCGTGGCCATCAGCTTTCGGGCCTCATTTCTGGCCTCGTTG
The DNA here is from genome assembly GCF_003443595.1 of Phaeobacter sp. LSS9. Lineage (NCBI taxonomy): Bacteria > Pseudomonadati > Pseudomonadota > Alphaproteobacteria > Rhodobacterales > Roseobacteraceae > Phaeobacter > Phaeobacter sp. LSS9. The sequence continues at coordinate 515,992 of NZ_CP031956.1, read as the reverse complement.
AGACGGATATGGTCAGCCCGCCCGATCTTGACCCTCACGGTTCGAACGTGACGCTTTTCACGGCGGACATCGCTTTGAACGGCAAAGGTTTTGCAGGTCTTATGGCAGATGCACATCAGCCCCTTCACATCAGTATCCCGATGGATGCCCGAGCCAAGTGGGAGGTCCCTGATACGGGCCTCGGTGAATTTGAATATGGTCATGGAAAGTACAGTCCCGAGTACAGTGTTTGCGATTGATCCAGGTGGGCCTGGATGGTGCTACCGGGATGATATTGCTATGTTTTCAAGGGGTCGTACGCCCCGAATGAGGCCAAATGGACCATGATTTACTCGCAATCTCAGACTGTTAATCAATTGGTCGTAGGTTCGATCCCTACCGCCGGAGCCAAAGATTTCAAGGGGTTAGAGAGGATACTCTCTAACCCCTTTTTCTTGTGACATAACTTGAGACTTTTTTGACGCAAACATCAGCGCGCCCATACATATTGCAGGCCACAATATTTGGCCCGATGATTGCATCCCATGCGCCAAAAAACACCTCAGCCCCAGACTGGGGATGCTCAGTTTGACGACCGGTTATCGTGATCCCTAAGACGCAAGACCAGCGGTGCCAATGCCAGAACCAGCACTGCCGCGACCAAGAATGGCGCGCCAGGGAGGTACCATTCGGCTTCACCGACAAATCGTTCGAACACCCCTGTCAGCACCAGCGGCGCCACAACGGCTGCAACGGATGACAGCGATGCAATCACCCCCTGCACCACGCCCTGCTGGTCTTCCCCAACCCGATTGGCGGCAAAGGCGGTGATCAGCGGTGGCGCCATATCAGACAGGGCCGCAATCGGCAGGAAGACCACCACAATCCAGATTGCGCTGGCGAAACCAAAGCCGACCATAGCGATCACCGCCGCCACCATCGCGATGATCAGGGTTTTGAAATCTCCTAGACGTTTGGTCATCTGCGGCAGGATTCCAGCCTGCACCACTGCGATCAGCACCCCATAGGCAGACAGCGTCACCCCAATGGTAAAACCATCCCAGCCAAACACCTCACGACCCCAGAAGGACCAGAGCGTCGGGTAGACCAGATTGGCAAATTCAAACACGAAAATACAGATCAATGGGATCGCCAACCCCGGAATGACAAAGGCGCGGAGCAGCGTACCGAAGGGGTTGAGATCGCGTTTGCCAAACGGGCGACGGTTTTCAGGTTTCAGGGATTCCGGCAGGATAACAATCCCAAACACCACGTTGACAGCGGAGAGACCGGCCGCAATCCAGAACGGCGCGCTGATATGCAGGCCCGATGCCAGCCCGCCAAGCGCTGGTCCCAGCACAAAACCAATGCCAAACGCCGCCCCGATCATGCCAAACGCCGCGCTGCGTTCTGTTGGCTTGGCAATATCGGAAATATAGGCAGTTGCCGTGATATAGGTCGCGCCCGCCATCCCCGCGATGACGCGCCCGATCAGCAGCATCCAGTAGGTCTGCGCCAGCGCCATGATCACATAGTCAATAGTGAGTGTCACAAGTGCGAGGATCAGGACCGGCCTGCGCCCATAGGAATCCGACAAGCTGCCCACAATCGGGCCAAACAGAAACATCGCGGCGGCGTAGGCTGACATCATGATGCCGCTCCACAAGGCGCCTTCTGCGGTGCTTTGCGCGCCGACGCGCAGCATCAGGTCTGGCATGATCGGGAACACGATGCCAACGCCGATGGCATCGATCATCAAAGTGGCCAGAATAAACAGGAAAGGACCGGTTAGCTTCATGTGGGCAGTCTTTATCAATCAGGATTGGTGCGGGCAGCGCCCCTTGGCGCGTTGGTAGCAATGCAGGGCCAGCACCGATAACGCTATTTGCGCTGTCCGGATCGTTTTTTTCCGCAATGATACAAAAACACCCCTGCCGAGACGCAAGGAGCGGACATTCTCCCCTTTCAGGGCTGAGGAAACCGCACCTCGATACGTAATCCGCGTGTACCCTGGCCGGACGTCAGCTCCAGTTCGGCCTCGTGGAGTTCAGCGATGGCTTTCACCATTGCCAACCCCAGCCCTGCCCCGGCGGTGTTGCGGCTGCGGTCAAGTCGGTAAAGCGGATCCAGCACGCGCCCGCGCTCAGCCTCCGGGATGCCGGGGCCATCGTCCGTCACCGCCAGCCGACTACCGGAGAGATCAATGGCAATCCTCGCCCCCTCCCCTGCGTGGCGAATGGCGTTTTCGATCAGATTGGCCAGCAACTGCATAATAAGGCTGCGGTCGGCCTGGATAGTGGCGGCGTTGGTAATCCGACAGGACAGGCTTTGTCCTGCGTCCTGTGCCACCGCCTCATAGATCTCATGCACTTGGTCAACCACCGCGCCCAGATCTACCGCAGCAAACCCGTCGCGTCGTCCCTGGCTCTGCATTCGGGCAATCCGCTGGATCGCGCCAAAGATGGCAATGATATCATCCATCTGCGCAATCGCGGCCTCCCGGTGCGCAGCCTGATCCTCCGCTTCATCCGCCTGATCCAGATGCAGCCGCAGACGGGTCAGTGGCGTGCGCAGGTCATGGGCAATATTGGCCGAGAAATCAGACATCTGCCGAATGGAAGTCTGTAGACGCTCCGTCGCACCATCAATACGCGCGGCCAGCTCGTCAATATCGTCGCGGATCACCTTTGGTGCCAGCCGCAGATCCAATTCACCATCCGCAATACGGTCAAACCCGGCTCCGATCCGGTTCAGACGGCGCTGTGCCCGAATACCAAAGATCAACCCGATAATCAGCGCAGGCAGCGACAGGATGATCACAAAAATCAGGATTACGCTGGTCAGATCCGACCCAAAGGCGCTGACACCCGGTGCATAGACCAGAAGGCGACCATCCAGCACTGCGCCACTGTATATCCGCCAGCCTAAATCCGCCTCACTCTCAAACGCCACATCAAATCCCAGCTGCCCCGCAGCGTCCTCCTCGGCTGCAGGTCCGCCGTCGCTGGCCTCTTCCTCCTCATCCTCGTCGATCAGATCAAAGATCCGGTCGAGCGTCTCAAGCGCCTTGGGCTGAAACAGGGCTTTGGCCTCAAGGATATCAAAACCCTGGCTGTCAAAGGCGCCGCGCAATACCGGCCCCAGCACCTTGCCATCGGCCCGCAGCACCGCATAGCCGACGCCACTGTCGGAAAACACTTCGGCGGTCACGATGTCCTCAGGAAACTGCCCCTCCCGCGTCAGTCGGTCGCTGATGCGCTGATATTCTTCGCGCAGCGCCTCTTCGGTCTCAGCGCGGAATTCTTCGGTGATGACGTCATCCAAAAGCAGCCCGCCCAGCGTCAACAGAACCAAAAAGGCCAGCGACAAGACAATTGCCTGACGTAGCGCGCTCATCCGGAAGAGGCGTCTGATAAAAGATCTAATCAATGAACATATACCCCGACCCGCGCACGGTTTTGATAAATTCCAGCCCGAACGGTTTTTCAATCTTGTTGCGCAGGCGGCTCATATGGGTTTCCACAACACTGGTGGATGGGTCGAAATTGATATCCCAGACCCGTTCCAGCAGCATCGCCCGGGTCTGGATCCGCCCCTTGGAACGCATCAGGACCTCTAGCAGGCGAAACTCCTTGGGGTTCAACAACACAGTTGTCCCATTGCAGGCGCAGGTCTGACTGAGCAGATCCAGATCAAGCCCGCGATGTGAGAGCCGGGTTGCTGTCTCCGCGGCCTCGCCCCGACCGCGACGACAAAGGGCGGTGATCCGGGCCAGAAGCTCGGTCATGGCGAAGGGCTTGCTGAGATAGTCATCCGCGCCCGCCTCCAACCCCTCGACCCGGTCCTCAACAGCCCCAAGGGCGGTGAGCAGGATCAAAGGCGTGGTAATGCGCGCCGAACGCAATGTCTTCAGCGCCGACAACCCGTCCAGATCCGGCGTCATCCGATCGAAGACCAATACATCATAATCCCGCGTTGTGGCCGCCAGCAGCGCCTCACGGCCGTTTTCAATCCAATCAACGACATGGCCTGCAGCCGTGAGGCCCTTGACCGTCCAGGTCCCGATTTCAGGATCATCTTCCAGCAAGAGTATTCGCATCACGCCACCGCCAGTTTCGGGAGAGCGACCAAGGGGCCGCCGAAACGACCTCTTGGTGCTGAAGTCGGGTCATGCCCGATTTTGACTGATCGCATCCGACCATATGCCCCCCGGCGCCGCAAGCCATACCGGAGCAGCGCCGGGTCTTGGCGTCATGCCAGGACGCGATGTCCACGTCCCTGCATGCAGCGGATCAGAATGGTGCGCCGCTGTTCATCCCGCTCGCTCTGCCCCTCAAGGGCGCCAACGCCACCGCCAAGGACCGCGCCAACCAACGCATCATCTGCGCGGTCGCCATCCTTGCTGTCCACGGCACCGATGATACCGCCAATCACCGCACCTGTGACTGCACCGGATTGCAACGTCTTATCCGTATGCCCTTCTGCCAAGGCCCGGCATGCCCCCAGATCTGCCTCATATCCAACCTGTTTGGGGCCGTCTGTCAGGAGCGGATCATCAAAGCTGTTGCTACACGCAGCAACAGTCACAAGCACCGCACATCCTGCAAAAATCATTTTCATTGTCGTCTTTCTCCGTCGTCGGATTGCCGCACCTCTGAGTGCCTCGGGTGTTGGGCAAATCACTGAGACCGCATCCATCGCGGTCTGAAATTTCATGTCTGGTAAGCCGCTGCTGCTGTCCGGTCGCACCGTCTATCGGGCGCCAAATCCTGCAGCCCGGACAGCAGCTATTTCAGAGCGCTGGCTTAGCCCTTGTCATCCTGCGCAGCGCAGTGTCCATCGTCGTCATCATCGTCGTGACGGTCACCGCTGAACAATTCACCATCCATCAAGGCTGCGAATTCCATCACGTCTTCGATGTCTTCTTCGATCAATTGCTGCATCAATTCCGGGGTCGCCGCAGTCTGGCGCGCGGTGCTGAGTACCGCCCCATCATCGGCGCTGATGACGATTTCCGTCAGGCTGGTGGGCGCGGCGATGGTGGCCTCATAGACCGGCTTGCTGTTGAACTCTTCCATGCTGAGTTCAACCAAGCGCCCGTTCGCCTGTTCCTTGGCGATGGACATGGCCTGCTCAACACCGATGGGGGCGTTCAGCATCTGTTCATAGGTCAGATCCGGTTCAAAAATCGTCTCGGCGCGCACGGTCTGTGCCGCAAAGCCAAAGGCGATCAGCGTTGCGGTCATGACGATGCCGGTGGTGGTCTTGGTAACCATGGGATGTCCTCTCTTGGTGGGGCCGGGGCGATCACTGCGCCCCGGCTGATGAGAGGAACTTGGCGGTTCAGACTTACATGGTCTCTTCCGCTGCCTTACAAATTTGTAAGCTGGGAAAAATTGTCAGGCGAGGCTGGGCAGCCACAACACAATCGACGGGAAGGCCACCAGCAGCGCGATGGTGATCCCATCCGCAATGAAAAACGGTGTCACGCCTTTGAACACATCCTGCACCGTCAGATCATCGCGCACACCCGCCACAACAAAACAGTTGAGGCCGATAGGCGGTGTGATCAGACAGAATTCGGCCATTTTGACCACCAGAATACCAAACCAGATCGCGCACATCGGGCCAGACATGCCAAAGGTGCTCTCCGCCGCTGAAACATATTCCCCGCCATTGAGCGCCATCACAGCCGGGTAAACCACCGGCAGAGTGAGCAGCAGCATACCGATCGCATCCATGAACATGCCCAGAACGGCATAGGCCAGCAGGATGCAAATCAGGATCAGCATCGGCGAGAGCATCAGAGAGGTAATCCAGTCGGAGAACGCCGCCGGCAGTTCAGCAAAGCCCAGAAAGCGCACGTAGATCAGCACACCCCAAATAATGGTGAAGATCATCACCGACAGTTTCGCCGTTTCCAACAACGCGTCTTTTAGCTCTGCCCACCGCATGCCGCGATAAAGCGCCATCAGAAACACCACAAAGGCCCCGATTGCGCCTCCTTCGGTTGGCGTACCCCAGGCATCACCACCAAAGGGATTGTAGACAAACAGGATAATTGTCGCGACGACGAAAAGGATCGGCAACGCAGGCGGCAGCGAGACAAGCCGCTCGCGCCAGGTGAAACCGGTGACCGCAGGGCCGAACCCCTTGATGGTCATCGCCATCCCGATGATCAGCAAACCATAAACTACCGCCGAGAAGGCACCGGGGATAAAGCCTGCAAGCAGCAGTTTGCCCACGTCCTGCTCAACAATGATCGCATAGATCACCAGAATGGCCGAGGGTGGAATAAGCGAGGCCAACGTACCCCCTGCCGCAACCACACCCGCCGCAAAACGTTTGTCGTAGCCGATTTTCAGCATCTCCGGGATGGCGATACGCGCAAACACGGCGGAGGTTGCAACCGACGCGCCGGAGACCGCGGCAAAGCCTGCGGTGGCAAAAACGGTCGACACTGCCAGCCCACCCGGCACCCATGCCAGCCAGCGTTTTGCAGCTTCAAACAGCGCCTTGGTGAGGCCCGCATAATAGGCAAGATAGCCGATCAGGATAAAGGTCGGGATAAGGCTGAGCGCCTGACTGGAGACCTTGGAATGCGGGACCTGTCCGGCGGTCTTCACGGCGATGGTCAGCGCCTTGGTGAAACGCTCGGGATCATAGCCAAACTTGGCCCAGAAAATCCACACAAGGCCAACCAGCCCGGCAAGACCCGCCGCAAAGGCGACCCGCATCCCCAATAGCACCGTCGCCAGAAGAAAGCCGCTGACCCAGAGGCCGATTTCGATAGGTTCCATTGCCTGCCCCCTTAGTCGCGGTCGCTGGCGGAGGTTGACACTCCGCCCAGATGTTCAGCTTCGGCAGCGGCCTGTTCTGCGGCGCTTTGCACCAGTGGCACTGCGGCGGGGCGTGCCAGACCCAGGATCAGCGCCCGGCCGTAGCCCCAAACCTGCAGCAGCAGACGCAGGCACAGCACTGCAAACGCCACCGGCGCCAGCAATTTGGCAGGCCAGATCGGCAGGCCGATATCGATTGAACTGTCGCGGCTCCACAGGGGGGCCGCAAAATCAAAGGAGCGCAGAAAATGTGACCAGCTGCCCCAAAGCAGCGCCAGCATGAGCGCAAGGATCAACAGGACCGAAATCAGTTCAAACAGCCAAAGGGCCCGTCCACGCAACGCAGAGATCACCAGATCCATCCGGATATGGCTGCCATCCCGCTGCACAAAGGAAATCCCCATGAAGGCAATCAGTGGCATCACCTGCTCGATCCAGTCGACATATCCCGGCAAGGGCGCGTTGAACGCGTTGCGCCCGCCAACCGACACCACTGCCAGCACCATCAGTGAAAACACCGCAAGGCCACTGATCAACGCCATCACGCGTTCCAGCCGCAACAGTTGCCTGTCCCACCTGCTGATCAGGCTGCCATCTTCCAGCACCGCCGCACTGCCTGCCATGCCCTGCCCCCGTAATCTCTACTTCGCATTCACGCAAGAAAGGGCCGGCGCAGAACTGCCCGGCCCCCTTTGCAACTATATGAAGATCAGCTGCCTGACCGCTGATCGCTCAGGGTTTTCTGCACCAGATCATAGAGCTCTTGTGCAGGCAGGCCCTGCGCGCTCATGTCTGCAATCCACTGTTCGCGGATCGGATCGGCGGCCACTTTGCGGAATTCCGCCAGCTGGTCCTCGGAAATGGTGACCTTTTCGACGCCTTTTTCGGCCAGAACACTGTCCCATTTCTCTAGCAGGGCACCGTAGTTGGCGAGGTAATGTGCAATCGCTTCGTCCACGGAGCTATCGAGCGCCTCGCGCTCAGCATCGCTCAACGCCTCATAGGCATCGGTGTTCACAACAACCGGGCAGTTCACGGTGCCGGGGTTGAGGTTTTCAGTCCACCAGTCGGCCTTGTTGATGGTGCCAAAGCTCAGATGCGCATGCTGGGCAAAGGCAACCGTGTCAACAACGCCGGATTCCATCGCATTATACGCCTCGGTCGCAGTCACGGAGGTCGGCACGGCCCCAACGGCAGAGAACGCCTTACCGATGCCACCGGTGGCCCGCACACGCATATCCTTGAATTCGCCCAGTTCGTCACGGGCTTCGCCGGTGCCGACGATATTGTACTGCGGCATCGGCGAGGTCATCAACAGCTTCGCGTTCCAGCGCGCCAGATCTTTCTGCACGGCAGGATGTGCATAAACCGCGTGGCTGACGGCCACTTCTTCCTCAAGGTTCGCAACACCCAGAAATGGCAATTCCAGCACGGTAATCGTCGGGTTTTTATCCCGGTGATACCCGGCGCAGAACTGCGCCATCTCGAAGGCGCCGATGGAGATCCCATCGAGATTCTCTTTGTTTTTTGACAGGCCACCATAGCTGATGTTCATGGTGAATTCGCCGCCGGTCTTCTCAGAGACCAGCTCAGCCAGTTTTTCAACATGTTCGGTAAAGGCGCGCCGCTTGCCCCAGACGGAGACATTCCATTCGGTGGCGGCTGCACTGCCTGCAATGGACAGGCCCGCAATCGCCGCAGTTGCGGCGGTCAGATAAGTGTTCATGAGTTCCTCCCAGTTTGTACTCCTGCCCCGTTGCCCCATGCCAAGCTCTCAATCGCCTGAGCGCTGGCCTGACCACAATCGTCAGATTGAGGCCCGTCATAGGTGCAAAGTGACGAGCATCTGGCACCACGCTAGCGCCAAGCCACGGCGCTGCCAACCCCACACGACAGCCGTGCGGCATGGGCACAAAACCTGCTCACATCATGAGCGTATGGATCCTTCATGACCGCCATCAACGCTCGAACAACGGCCCGACGCCCGGCCGCCTGTCACAGTTTGCCGCAGGCGATGGGGCCAGTCGCCGCAGGCTGATAGCGCCAGCACTGTGCTGTGCCCAAAATAGCAGCCCCGAAACCCAAGCCAATATTTTACAGCTAACATTATGATAAATAGTAGATTACTGCCGCACATGCCCACGTGATTTACAGTTACGCCACCTATGGGGAAATAGCTTTACAGGTAAACCCTTATTCCACGGACACTTATTTCCTTATTTTCAAGCTTGGGTATTATCGCTGCGGAGGACGGAAAAGGTTTGACACATCCCGCCGTGCGCTGTGGTGTGCCATTCCGAGAACAGACTGGAGGGAGGGACACAAGATGACCCAGGAGAGCGACAGCAAAGCCTATGCGCCGTCGGAGGAGACGGTAGCACGCGCCCATGTCAACGCCGCACAATATGACGAGATGTACACCGCTTCTATGCAGGATCCAGAAGGGTTCTGGCGTCAGCAGGCGGAGCGGATCGACTGGATCAAACCCTTCACCCAGGTGAAGGATGTGGACTTCACGCTCGGCAATGTCTCAATCAACTGGTACGCAGATGGCGCGCTGAATGTTGCCGCCAACTGCATCGACCGCCACCTAGACACCCGCGGCGATCAGACGGCGATCATCTGGGAGCCCGACAGCCCGGATGAGGCTGCGCAGCACATCTCTTACAAGCAGCTCCACACCCGCGTCTGCCGTATGGCCAATGTGTTGGAAACCATGGGCGTGCGCAAAGGGGACCGCGTGGTGATCTATCTGCCGATGATCCCCGAAGCCGCCTATGCCATGCTGGCCTGCGCCCGGATTGGCGCAATTCACTCCATTGTCTTTGCCGGTTTCTCCCCCGATGCGCTCGCCGCGCGGATCAATGGCTGCGATGCCAAGGTCCTCATCACCGCGGATGAGGCCCCCCGCGGTGGCCGCAAGACCCCGCTGAAATCCAACGCCGACGCCGCGCTCCTGCACACCAAGGACACTGTGAAATGTCTGGTGGTCAAACGCACCGGCGGCCAGACGACCTGGGTGGATGGGCGCGACTACGACTACAACGAGATGGCGTTGGAGGCGAATGACTACTCCAAACCCGCTGAGATGAACGCAGAAGATCCGCTGTTCATCCTCTACACCTCCGGCTCTACCGGCCAGCCCAAGGGCGTTGTCCACACCACCGGCGGCTACCTGACCTATGCCGCGATGACGCATGAGATCACCTTTGATTATCATGACGGCGATATCTACTGGTGCACCGCGGATGTGGGCTGGGTCACCGGCCACAGCTACATCGTCTATGGCCCGCTGGCCAATGGTGCCACCACGCTGATGTTCGAGGGCGTGCCAACCTACCCCGATGCCAGCCGGTTCTGGCAGGTCTGCGACAAGCATAAGGTGACACAGTTCTACACCGCCCCCACTGCGTTGCGCGCCCTGATGGGTCTGGGCAATGAATGGGTCGAGAAATGCGACCTGTCCTCCCTCCGCACCCTTGGCACCGTGGGCGAGCCGATCAACCCCGAGGCCTGGACCTGGTACAATGATGTCGTTGGCAAAGGTAAATGCCCGATCGTCGACACCTGGTGGCAGACTGAAACCGGTGGGCATCTGATGACCCCGCTGCCCGGCGCCCATGCAACCAAACCCGGTGCCGCGATGAAGCCCTTCTTTGGTGTGGCCCCCGTGGTTCTGGACCCGCAATCCGGCGAGGAAATCAACGGTAACAGCGTCGAAGGAGTTCTCTGCATCAAGGACAGCTGGCCCGGTCAGATGCGCACCGTCTGGGGGGACCATGAGCGGTTCGAGAAGACCTATTTCTCCGACTACAAAGGCTACTACTTCACCGGTGATGGTTGCCGCCGTGACGAGGATGGCGACTATTGGATCACCGGCCGCGTCGATGACGTGATCAACGTGTCCGGCCACCGCATGGGCACGGCTGAGGTTGAAAGCGCGCTGGTGGCCCATGCCGCCGTGGCGGAGGCCGCTGTCGTCGGCTACCCGCATGAGATCAAGGGCCAGGGCATCTATTGCTATGTCACCCTGATGAACGACCGCGAACCGTCGGATGAGCTGCTGAAGGAGCTGCGCACCTGGGTCCGGACCGAGATTGGCCCGATTGCCTCTCCTGATGTGATCCAATGGGCGCCGGGCCTGCCGAAAACCCGTTCCGGCAAGATCATGCGCCGCATTCTGCGCAAGATTGCGGAGAATGATTTTGGCAGCCTTGGCGACACCTCAACCCTCGCCGATCCGTCGGTGGTGGATGATCTGATCGCAAACCGAGCCGATAAAGGATGATTGCCGATATGGACACCGCAGTTCTTACCCGCCCCGCTGTCTTGATCCTGCTCGGCCCTCCTGGTGCCGGCAAAGGGACGCAAGCGCGCAAACTGGAACAAGGGTTTGGCCTTGTACAACTGTCGACCGGCGATCTGTTGCGGGCGGCTGTTGCAGCCGGCACCCCTGCCGGCCTTGCTGCAAAGGCTGTGATGGAGGCCGGGGAGCTGGTCAGCGACGAGATCGTGATCAACATTCTGCGCGACCGGCTGGCCGAGCCTGACTGCGCCAAGGGCGTGATCCTCGACGGGTTTCCCCGGACCACGGTGCAAGCCGAGGCGCTGGACCGGCTGCTGGCGGAATCGGGTCAGCGGATCAATGCCGCTGTCAGCCTTGAGGTGGACGACGCCGCGATGGTGGTCCGCGTGGCCGGGCGCTACACCTGTGGCGGCTGTGGCGAGGGCTATCATGACCAGTTCAAACAACCACGCGTGGCTGGCACCTGCGATGCGTGTGGCAGCACAGATATGACGCGGCGCGCCGATGACAACGCCGAGACCGTCACCAGCCGGCTGGCCGCCTATCATACGCAGACGGCCCCGCTGATCAGCTACTATGACAGCAAGGGCGTGTTGAACCGAATCGATGCCATGGGCGAGATCAACCAGATTGCCACCGCGCTGAATGCGGTGGTCAAATCGGCAACCGTCTAAGCGACATCCTGAAATACGAGAGCCGGTCAGGCGCCAGCACAGCGCCCGGCCACCAACCTATTGAACAGGCCCACATAAAAATGTGGGCCTGTTTTCAATCCGCTCTGGCTTTTGTTGATGCGCGTGCCACATTGGAAGCGGGTAGACATGGGATCCCTCCCATGGCACCCAGCACAGACCTGAAGTGAAAGCGCGCGCGATATGTCCGAAACCAGCTTTATTCCCGGCCCAGACAGCCTGCGGGCCTATCGCGATGCTCTGGGATGCTTCGGCACCGGAGTCACTGTTGTGACCACCCGCACAGACCGGGGTCCATTGGCGATCACAGCCAACAGTTTCACATCTGTCTCCATGGATCCGCCGCTGTTGCTATGGTGCCCCGCACGGCAGTCTAAGCGTCACGACCCCTTTGTCGCAGCCTCCCATTTTGCCATTCACGTGATGGCAGAGGATCAGCTGGACATGGCGATGCATTTTGCCCGCAACGGTGAGGATTTTTCCTGCGTGCCGGAGCACCAGAACGACAATGGTGTGCCCGTGCTGCCCAATGTCATTGCCCGTTTCGATTGCTGCAAGCACGCCTGCCATGATGGCGGCGATCACAGCATCCTGGTGGGGGCTGTTCTGCGCACCACCAGCCGCTCCGGCAAGGGTCTGATTTTCAAGCGAGGTCAATATGGCGGGTTTCTGGAACAGGGCTAGCCACGTGACCTGCGACAGCGGCCCGATCGCGCGCTAGGATAACTTATCCGCCCGATCAGCCCCAAAGAATGCCAAGATGCGCGCCAGATCCGGCCACGGCGCGCGCCGCAGGTCTGAAAGCTGTCGGAGCGTTGGCCGTGTCGCAGGCGCCCGGTCTGCCACATCCGCCGCCGCCTCTCCTGCCCAACTGCCGGTGCCGCCATTGGGCCAATCATCTGGCCCCTGTTGGTCTTCATCATCCCGGTCATCCCGTTCATCCCGGAGAGGGTGGTTTTCCGACGCAGGCATAATTGGGACGCTGCCCGTCGTCAGCAGGCCCTGTCCCCGCACCAAACTGGCGGCAACAGAATCTGCAGCATTGGGACCGGACACCCCATCTGACCAGAAAAAATCCTGATGTGTCAGCGACACCGGCATTCGGTGTCGTGACAGCTCCAGCCGTGGCACCAGCCGGATCGCGTTTTGGCGACAAACCGACACACATAACCCGCATTGCATGCAGTCCGCCTCGACGAAGTCTAGCCCCCCGCCATTCTCCGCCCCGATCAGCGCATTGGTAGGGCACACCCAGGTGCAGGCCTGGCAAAGGGTGCAATCACCGGTCAGCTCAATCCCACCGTAGGGCGCATCCTGCGGTAAGGCGATCACATCCACCTCTGCAGACAGGGTCACGCTTGCAAATAACTGCAAGGCCTCGCGCCGACGGGTTGGTTTGGCCCTATTCTCATTGTCGATATAGCGGTGTTCCAGCACCGGAAGCTGTGAAATACCTTCGGTCAGCAATTGTTCCAGATGGTCCGAGGAATGAAACAGGACGACGCGGTCTTCCAGTCCAAGGCAGGCCGCCAGCTCCATCTCACGCAGCTGGGCAAGACGCGCGTTCTCCTCAACCGCGGCTTCCAGCAGAACCCAGTCGAAACCGTCCGAGATCGCGTGCAACAGATCGGCATGGCCTGCACGTTCCAGCCCCAGGGTCGATGCCGCCGTGACGTCCATACCAGTCAGGGACACCCGATCTTTCAGCCATGCCAAGCCAACGTCGCGCCCGGCATCATACATCACCAACACCTGATCGGCCCCCCGCATGGGGCCGGTGTTGTCGCAGTGATGTCCACGGCGCCGCGCCGCAGCCTCACAGAGGTCGGCCAACGGCCAACGGACCTGGCTCTCCGGATTATACCGCCGGTAGGAGGATCCGGGATGCGACACCCGGACCGCTGTCTTGCGCTCAGATCTATCCCGCACATCGGGCTGAGAGCGCAGACACAGTTGGACATTTTCCCAGACAGTCATGGTCTCTCCCTTCGGATTGAGAACCAAACCACAGCTAAAACGCTCCATCGTTTGATAATAGGAGGCTAACACGGAATTCCCAGCTGTAACGGTTAATCGAAAATAAGACTCAACTTTTAACTGTCATTTATTCTTAAATATCCGCCATGCCGGACGCATAAAATCGAGTTTTCTTCAACGGAGAGGGAGTGTTTCACCCGGGCTCAGCACCCCGCACAGGCCGGATCTTTCGCGAGTTGAAACACGGTCAGGAGCCGAGGTCCGTAATAGGAAACAGGGAATAGCCGTCCTATCAAAGGCCGTCCTTCACCATACCCCTAATCTTTACAGCCTTTTCAAAATGATCCAACTGATGGCGTTTGATCCACCATTCCGCCGCCTCCATCAGCTGCACCGGATCGTCATTCCGGTTGGCAAAAAACGCATAAAAGGACAGCCCCACACTTTCACCTTTTTTTGCTATTTTCTCGTCGCAAACCGTGACGATTTTCTGCCGCAAACTGTCTCTCATCGTCTTTATCCTATAAGTTTCCGACGGTTTCGACGCCATCAATACGCAATAAAATCAGCCCGCTAAACACATATCTCACGACAAATAAAAATCCCGCCCGCAGAGGCGGACGGGACAAATTCCACATGCGCGAACTTAGTTCAGCGCAGCGTCGGTAATAACATGCGTCCAGGCGCCCTCAGGCTCTTTGGTGATCACCGGGCTTGAACCGCCATCAAGCAACGTCTTCACCGTGCGCTGGTAGTCCGCCTCGCTCAGCGCGCCATTGCTGCCGGCTGTGAGTTTCGCCACCTCAGACATCATCCGCTTCTGGTGCTCCTCTGTCTGGGCGCCGGAGGCATCATTGTCCAAGACAATCTCTGCCGCGTCGTCCGGATTTTCCTCGGCCCATTTCCAGCCTTTCATCGAGGCGCGCACAAAGCGCTGCATCTTATCGACAAAGGCCGGATCGTTCAGGTTTTCTTCCAGCACATAAAGACCATCTTCAAGCGTTGCCACGCCCTGATCCTCATATTTGAAGGTAATCAACTCATCCGGGGCCACGCCCGCATCAATCACCTGCCAATATTCATTATAGGTCATGGTCGAAATACAATCCGCCTGACGCTGCAACAGCGGATCGACATTGAAGCCCTGCTTCAGAACCTCGACACCTTTCTCGCCTTTGCCTTCGGTCGAAATCCCCAACTGGCTCATCCAGCTCATAAAGGGAAACTCATTGCCAAAGAACCAGACGCCAAGGGTTCGATTGGCCAGATCTTCAGGCGCAGCGATGCCGGTGTCTTTCCAACAGGTCAGCATCATGCCGGAACTCTTGTAGGGCTGGGCGATATTGACCAGCGGCAGACCTTTCTCCCGCGCAGCCAGCGCGGCAGGCATCCACTCAACCGTGACATCCGCGCCGCCCCCGGCAATCACCTGGGTCGGCGCAATATCCGGGCCACCAGGCAGAATGGTGACGTCCAGATCCTCAGCCTCATAGAACCCCTGATCCAACGCGACATAATAGCCTGCAAACTGGGCCTGGGTGACCCATTTCAGCTGCAGTTTCACCTCATCGGCGGCCTGCGCCACCGATGCAGCCCCCAGCGCCATGGCGGCGGCGGTCAGCAGTGTTTTCATCTGTCTTCTCCCTGTTGTTATATCTGGTTGTAGTCCTGAATTCTGCGCGAGTTACCCCGCTGTCTCCAAAGGTTTTCTTCCAGTTGGCGCCAACTTCCAAACGCAGGTCGCAAAGCTGCCTATCCCCGTTGCGACGGGTGCCAGAAGGTGAGCGTTTTCTCAATCAGCGCCATCATGCCATAAAATGCCGACCCGGCCAGTGCTGCCACAAGAATCTCGGCCCAGACCATATCCAGCGCCAGCTGCCCCACCGAGGTCGAGATCCGAAATCCCATGCCCACAGTCGGTGAACCAAAGAACTCCGCCACAATGGCCCCAACCAATGCCAGCGTCGTAGAGATCTTGAGCCCGTTAAAGATAAACGGCAGCGCAGCCGGCAGGCGCAGTTTGAAAAAACTCTGCCAATAACTGGCCGCATAGGTCTGCATCAGATCACGTTGCATCGCTGAGGTATCGCGCAGTCCTGCCACCGTATTCACAAGGACAGGGAAGAACACCATCACCACAACCACCGCCGCTTTTGACTGCCAGTCGAACCCAAACCACATCACGAGGATAGGGGCCGTGCCGACAATGGGCAGCGCCGCGACAAAATTCCCCACTGGCAACAGTCCGCGGCGCAGGAAATCGCTGCGGTCCACCGCAATCGCCATCAGCAACGCAGCACCGCAGCCGATGATATAGCCCGACAGCGCGCCCTTCAGGATCGTCTGCTGAAAATCCTGCCACAGAACCGGCAGGCTGGTGGCAAAGCGCGCGGCAATCACGCTGGGAGCTGGCAGGATCACCAAAGAGACCTCAAGCCCGCGCACCAGCAGTTCCCAGACAATCAGCAGCGTCACGCCAAAAATGGCCGGAACCAGCAGTTTCACCGCAGACGTATTCGACGCCGGGCTATTGGCCAACCGACCGTTCAGCCACCAACCTGCACACCATATAAGCAGCGCCATAGACACCATCACCATCGGCCACGCCCCCCGTTCTTCTGGCCCGAATTATCCCGGGTGAGCCGCAAAACGGCGAGGGCAGCGCCCTCAATCCCACCGGTGCTCATACCTGCACCCCCATCCGTTTCAGAACCAGCCGCTCAATCACGCCAAGCAGGGCGACCAATGCGGCGGCCAGAATCGCAGCGGCAAACAGCGCTGACCAGATCTGCACGGTCTGCCCATAGTAGCTGCCCGCCAGAAGCCGCGCGCCAAGCCCGGCAACGGCACCGGTTGGCAACTCCCCAACGATGGCCCCAACAAGCGAAGCTGCGATGCCAATTTTCAAAGAGGCAAACAGATAGGGCATCGAGGCCGGCAGGCGCAGCTTCCAGAACCCCTGCCCCAGGCTCGCATTATAGGTCTTCAGCAAATCCAGCTGCATCTGATCAGGGCTGCGCAGCCCCTTGACCATACCAACAACAACCGGAAAGAAACTGAGATAGGCCGAAATCACCGCCTTCGGCAGGATCCCCTGCACGCCGATAGAGTACAAAACCACGATGATCATCGGGGCCAGAGCGATAATCGGAATGGTCTGGCTGACAATCGCCCAGGGCATCACCGACATATCCATCACACGGCTATGTACGATGCCAACCGCCAAGAGGATCCCCAGACCGGTGCCAATAACAAACCCCAGCAATGTCGCCGAAAGCGTCACCTGCCCATGGTAGATCAGGCTCCGCTTGGAGGTGAGTTTCTTCTCCACCGTGGTCTCCCACAGCTCCCCTGCCACCTGATGCGGCGCAGGCAGTCGCGGCCGGTCCTGCGACCAGACATCCCCGATAGCAAAGGAATTGGCCGCAACCAGTCCAATCGGGCCCATGTCGCGACGCTCGCGGGCGGTGGCCGGAACCACTTCAGCCCCCGCTCGCTCCGCGGCATCCAGAACCCCTTTGATGTTCATCGGAACGCAGGCCGCGTACCAGATCACGGCAATTGCCGCGAGGACGCTTAAGACAGCAAGCGCTGTTTTCATGATCCTGCCCCTTTCCACACGATCACATGCGACGCCAATTTTCTCTGAAGAAAACTCCCCGAAAAATTCAAATTTTCCGGTGGCGTATCTTTGCCGCTGCGCCGATCAGTCATCGGCATGCCCCGCGCGCAGACCGTCACGGACCCGGTGGGCGATCTCGATAAACTCAGCGCTGTCGCGAATGTCCAAAGGCCGTTCCTTGGGCAGCGGGCTGTCGATGACATCGTGAATGCGCCCCGGACGCGGTGACATCACCACGATCTTCGTGGACAGGTAGACCGCCTCCGGAATGGAATGTGTGACAAAACCGATGGTTTTATTGGTCCGCGCCCACAGCTTCAGCAGCTGTTCATTCAGGTGATCCCGGACGATCTCATCCAGCGCCCCAAAGGGCTCATCCATCAACAGGATATCCGCATCAAACGCCAGAGCCCGCGCAATGCTGGCCCGCTGCTGCATTCCCCCCGACAGCTGCCAGGGGTATTTGCCGCCAAACCCCGCCAGTTCCACCAGCTCCAGCACCTGCTCGACCCGCGCGGCCTGCTCCGCTTTGGAATAGCCCATGATTTCAAGTGGCAGTTTGATGTTCTTGGCAATCGACCGCCAGGGATATAGCCCGGCAGCCTGAAACACATAGCCGTAGGCGCGTTGTCTGCG
Source organism: Phaeobacter sp. LSS9 (assembly GCF_003443595.1). Taxonomy (NCBI): domain Bacteria; kingdom Pseudomonadati; phylum Pseudomonadota; class Alphaproteobacteria; order Rhodobacterales; family Roseobacteraceae; genus Phaeobacter; species Phaeobacter sp. LSS9. The sequence goes on along the minus strand of NZ_CP031956.1, from coordinate 497,941 downwards.
GGCCTCATCCGGCGTCATTCCATTGACCGTCAGCGCACCGCCAGTGGGTTGTTCCAACGCCGCGATGCAGCGCAAGAACGTGGTCTTGCCACACCCAGACGGGCCGATGAAGGAGACAAAATCGCCTTTGTTGATCTCTAGGCTCACGTCCTTCAGCGCATGCACCGGGCCGTCATTGGTCTGAAAGGTCAGGTCCAGATTGCGCGCCTCGATGACCGGCGCCTGCGGGGTGATATCGGAAGCGGCGGCCTGGGAATTGAGCGCCTGGGTGGTCGTTTCCATATTCATCTATTCGCCTTGATTTCACACAGGAAAACGGGCCGCCATTCCTGGCAGCCCGTCCCTGAATTACACACCTGTCACCGGAATACCTGACCGCTCGACGGGACGGGGCGCCGTCAGATCTTTCCAGGTCGACAACGCCTTGTTCACCGTCGCATTGGCCTCGCGCTCAACGAAGGTACCATGGCCCTCCTGACAGCGGATCTCGCCGTCATGAACCGCCACATGGCCACGGGTCAGGGTAAAGCGCGGCAACCCCTTCACCTCATGCCCTTCAAAGACGTTATAGTCGATCGCCGACTGCTGGCTCGCCGCCGAGATGACCTTGGTCATTTCAGGATCCCAGACCACCAGGTCCGCGTCCGCCCCGACCAGAACCGCACCTTTCTTGGGGTAGCAATTCAGGATCTTGGCAATATTGGTCGACGTCACGGCGACAAACTCATTCGGTGTCAGGCGGCCTGTGGCCACCCCATGCGTCCACAGCATCGGCATCCGGTCTTCCAACCCGCCAGTGCCATTGGGGATCTTGGTGAAATCGCCCACACCAGTACGCTTCTGCTCGGTGGTAAAGGCACAGTGATCCGTCGCCACAACCGACAGCGAGCCAGATTGCAACCCGTTCCACAGACTGTCCTGATGCTGCTTGTTGCGGAACGGCGGCGACATCACCCGACGCGCCGCATGATCCCAGTCCTGATTGAAATACTCACTTTCATCCAACGTCAGATGCTGGATCAACGGCTCACCCCAAACGCGTTTGCCCTGCATGCGGGCACGGCGAATGGCCTCGTGGCTGTCTTCGCAGGAGGTATGCACCACATAAAGCGGCACGCCTGCCATATCGGCAATCATAATGGCGCGGTTGGTGGCCTCGCCCTCGACCTGCGGCGGGCGGGAATAGGCATGCGCCTCGGGACCGTTGTTGCCCTCCGCCAACAGCTTGGCCGACAATTCAGCCACCACATCGCCGTTTTCGGCATGTACCATGGCAATGCCACCCAGCTCAGACAGCCGCTGGAAGGAGGCATACAGCTCATCATCATTCACCATCAACGCGCCTTTATAGGCCATGAAGTGTTTGAAGGTGTTGATGCCCCGCGTTTCAATGACGGTCTTCATATCGTCAAAGACCTGCTCCCCCCACCAGGTCACCGCCATGTGGAAGGAATAGTCGCAATTGGCCCGCGTCGACTTGTTGTCCCAACGCTTCAGCGCGTCCAGCAGGCTCTCACCCGGGTTGGGCAGCGCGAAATCCACCACCATGGTGGTGCCACCAGCTAGCCCCGCCCGCGTCCCACTCTCGAAGTCATCACTGGAGTATGTCCCCATAAAGGGCATCTCCAAATGCGTATGCGGATCAATGCCGCCCGGCATCACGTAACAGCCGGTCGCGTCCAGCTCCTCGTCCCCTTTCAATCCCTGACCGATCTCGGTGATCACACCGTTCTCGATCAGCACATCCGCCTTATAGGTCAGATCCGCCGTCACGATGGTGCCGTTCTTGATGACTTTCGCCATGGTCTATCTCCCTGTGAGAGCGCGGTCATTGCCGCATCTTTCTTGTTACCCCCAACGGCACAGGCATCTTCTGGCCCGAAATATCCCGGGGGAGCCGCGCTGGCGCGGCGGGGGCAGCGCCCCCTATGCGACGATTTCAGCAGTCTCCAGAACTGCGTGCAACATGACATCTGTGCCAGCTGCCGCCCAGTCCTTGGAGATATCCTCCGCCTCATTGTGGCTCAGCCCGTCAACGCAGGGGCACATGATCATCGCGGTCGGGGCCAGATCATTGATCCAGCAGGCATCATGCCCGGCGCCGGAGACGATATCCATATGGCTATAGCCCAGCCGCTCAGCGGCGGAACGCACCGCGCTCACGCAGCCCTCGTCGAAGGTTACCGGATCAAAATGCCCGACCGGCTCAATCTCAAGTCCAAGGCCAAGCTCATCAGCGATTTCCTTCGCCTTCACCTCATATTGCGCCCGCATTGAGGTCAGCTTTCCCAGATCAGGCGAGCGGAAATCGACCGTGAACACCACTTTGCCGGGGATAACATTGCGGGAGTTTGGATAGACATCGCAGTGACCAACGGCGCCCACCGCGTGGGGCTGGTGCGCCATGGCGATCTGATGCGCGGCTTCTGTCATGCGCGCCATACCTAAGCCCGCATTGACCCGCATGTTCATCGGGGTGGAGCCGGTATGCGCATCCTTGCCCGTGACTGTGCATTGCAGCCACCACAATCCCTGACCATGAGTGACAACGCCGATATCCTTGTTTTCCGCCTCAAGGATTGGCCCCTGTTCAATGTGCAGCTCAAACATCGCGTGCATCTTGCGGGCGCCGACCTCTTCGTCACCGACCCAGCCAATACGCTTCAGTTCATCACCGAATGTTTTGCCGTCAGCATCCTCGCGGGCATAGGCCCAATCCTGCGTGTGTTTTCCGGCAAACACACCAGAGGCCAGCATCGCGGGCGCAAACCGCGTGCCCTCCTCATTGGTCCAGTTTGTCACGACAATCGGATGTTTGGTCTTGATGCCAAGATCATTGAGCGTGCGGACAACTTCCAATCCACCAAGCACCCCGAGGACACCGTCATATTTGCCGCCTGTGGGCTGCGTGTCCAGATGCGATCCCATATAGACCGGCAGCGCTTCGGGATCAGTTCCTTCGCGCCGGGCAAACATATTGCCCATCGTGTCCAGCCCCATGGTGCAGCCAGCCGCCTCACACCACGACTGAAACAGTGCGCGCCCCTCGGCATCCGCATCGGTCAGGGTCTGACGGTTGTTACCGCCTGCGACACCGGGGCCGATTTTTGCCATTTCCATCAGGCTGTCCCACAGCCTGTCGCCATTGATCTTCAGATTCTGTCCAAGCGACGTCATCTCAGCTTCCTTCCCTGTTGCCCTGCTTTTTCGCAGGGACGTGCGGCTTTGCGCCTTGTCGGTGGCTTTGAAACGCTGGTCATGATTTGACCAACTGGTCAAACTCAGGCTATCACGGGTGGACATTCAGTCAAGAAATTGCGTCTAACGAAGCAAGAAAACTCCGGCAGGCAGAGCCGGTTGAGTGAAAATCAGGCGCGCAGCGGTGTTGCGGCCCCCAGGAAGAGCCCGAACAGCCCGATGCCCAAGGATCGCAGCCCGACCCGCATTCAGAAAAAGAATCGCGCCACTATTCTGGAGGCCGCCCTTGAGGTGTTTTCCAACAGCGGGTTTCGCGGAGCCACCGTGGACCAGATTGCCCGCGCCGCCGGGTTAAGCAAGCCCAATCTGCTGTATTACTTCCCCTCGAAGGAGGCGATTTTTACCGAACTGCTGTCCGGCCTTCTCGATACCTGGCTGGATCCGCTGCGCGCCATTGATCCCGATGGCGATCCGCTGGAAGAATTGCTGGCCTATGTGCAGCGCAAATTGCAGATGAGCCGGGATTTCCCGCGCGAAAGCCGTCTGTTTGCCAATGAAATCGTGCAAGGCGCGCCGCGGATGCTGGACACCCTGTCTAAGGATCTGAAACCTCTGCTGGAAGAAAAAGCGGATCTGATCAAGGGCTGGATGGACGCTGGGAAGCTGAACCCGACCCATCCGAAACATTTGCTGTTCTCGGTCTGGTCGCTGACCCAGCATTATGCGGATTTCGATGTTCAGGTGCGGACGTTGATGGGGGATGAGGATCCTTTTGATGCGGCCCCAGAGCATCTGGATCGAATGTTCCGACGCATGCTGACACCCGCCGACACCCGCTGACACCAGCACTTGCTGAAAGTCGCCCCCTTTATTGACAAGACAAATAGAAAACGGCGCGCCGATCAGGGCGCGCCGTTTCTTATATCATTCCATCCAACGATGGCAGGCCGGTGACCTCCGCTTACTCCGCAGCGGTCACTGAGGGGTTGTTGGGATGGGTTGTCCAATTGGCATAATCGTCGGAAACAACCTCGCCCGTGCGCTCATCAATTTGCCCGGCGGGCACCTCCTCCATGGTGATGCAGCCTTCAACCGGGCAAACATTGACGCAGAGGTTGCAGGCCACGCATTCATCATCCTTCACGGTGAAAACGCGATCCTCGCTCATGGCGATAGCCTGATGTGACGTGTCCTCGCAGGCGGCAAAGCAGCGACCGCATTTGATGCAATCATCCTGATTGATCTTGGCCTTTGCGACGTAGTTCAGATCCAGATACTGCCAGTCGGTGACATTCGGCACAGCCTTGCCGACGAAATCATCCAACCGGTCATAGCCTTTGTCGTCCATCCACTGGTTCAGGCCAGAGATCATCTCCTTCACGACATTGAAGCCATAGGTCATGGCAGCGGTGCAGACCTGCACATTGCCAGCGCCCATGGTCATGAACTCCGCCGCATCGCGCCAGGTGGTGACGCCGCCAATGGCAGAAATCGGCAGGCCATGAGTTTGCGGGCAACGGGCGATTTCAGCCACCATATTCAGCGCAATCGGCTTCACTGCCGGGCCGCAATACCCGCCGTGTGTACCCTTGTCGCCAATGGTCGGCTCTGGCGCCATGGCATCGAGATTTACTGACACGATGGAGTTGATGGTGTTGATCAAGCTGACCGCGTCTGCACCACCCGCCTTGGCCGCACGCGCAGGCTGGCGAATATCGGTGATATTCGGCGTCAGCTTCACGATCACCGGTTTGGAGTAGTATTTCTTGCACCACTCCGTAACCATCTGGATGTATTCCGGCACCTGCCCCACGGCAGATCCCATACCGCGCTCCGCCATCCCATGCGGGCAGCCGAAGTTCAGTTCAATGCCGTCCGCGCCAGTGGCCTCGACCCGCGGCAGGATATCTTTCCACGCCTGCTCCTCGCAGGGCACCATCAGCGACACGATGATCGCACGATCCGGATAGTCCTTCTTCACCCGGGTGATCTCTTCCAGGTTCACCTCAAGCGGGCGGTCGGTGATCAGCTCAATATTGTTGAGCCCGAGAAGTCGGCGATCCGCGCCCCAGATGGCGCCATAGCGGGGCCCGTTCACATTGACGACCGGTGGCCCTTCGGAGCCAAGGGTCTTCCAGACCACCCCGCCCCAGCCGGCCTCAAAGGCACGGCGCACGTTGTATTCTTTGTCCGTTGGCGGCGCAGAGGCGAGCCAGAACGGGTTCGGAGATTTGATCCCCAGGAAATCTGCTGTCAGATCAGCCATTTATCTGTTCCTTACACTGGCAACACAGGGCCGGGTCTGCCCTGTGGCTGGCTTAGCCCATCAGGCTGGCGTGGATATCCATAGCGGCGTCGCGACCCTCGGCGACGGCTGTCACGGTGAGGTCTTCTCCGCCAGAGGCGCAATCCCCCCCAGCCCAGACCCCGGCAAGCGACGTGCGGCCCCGCGCGTCCACCTTGATTTTGCGCCCTTCAAGCGTCAGCGCATCAGGCTGATCTTCAAGGGTCTGACCAATCGCCTTGTAGATCTGATCCGCTGCTATCCGCACCGTCTCTCCGGTGCCGCTCAACTGGCCGCCCTCGCTTTTGGTATATTCCAGCTCGATTTCAGCACAGGCACCGTTGCCATGCACCGCGACAGGCTGAACATTGAACAACAGGCGCACCCCCTTGGTTGCGGCCAGATCCTGCTCAAACCGGCTCGCGCCCATGGCGTCACGGCCCCGGCGATAGGCGATGGTCACAGTCTCTGAACCGAGCAGCTTGGACTGCACCGCAGCATCCACCGCCGTCATCCCGCCGCCGATCACGACAACATTGCGCCCAACCGGCAAGTTGGTCAGATCATCGGCCTGACGCAGCTCGGCGATAAAGTCGACCGCGTCACGCACGCCATCCTTGTCCTCGCCCTCGGCACGCAGCGCATTGACGCCGCCAAGACCGATCGACAGGAACACCGCATCATACTCGGCCTTGAGCGCGTCCAAGCTGAGTTCCGCACCGAGTTTTTTGCCGTATTCCACGGTGATCCCACCGATTTGCAGCAGCCAGTCCACTTCGCGGCTGGCGAAATTCTCGGTCGATTTATAGGCGGCAATCCCAAATTCGTTGAGGCCACCCGCCTTTGGCCGGGCCTCATAGATAACCACATCGTTGCCCAGCATTGCCAGACGGTGCGCTGCTGCCAGACCTGCAGGTCCCGCGCCCACGACAGCGACCCGCTTGCCCGTTGCTGCTGCGCGCGTGAAGGGATGCACGCCCTTTTCCATCAACGTGTCGGTGGCATGGCGCTGCAGGCGACCAATCTCAACCGGCTTGCCCTCAGCCGCCTCGCGGACGCAGGCTTCCTCACAGAGTGTCTCGGTCGGACACACCCGAGCGCACATCCCGCCAAGGATGTTCTGTTCCAGAATGGTCTTCGCCGCCGCTTCCGGATGGCCGGTCTGGATCTCACGGATGAATTGAGGAATGTCGATGGAGGTCGGGCATGCCGTCATACAAGGCGCATCATAGCAGAAATAGCAGCGATCCGCCGCCACTGCCGCCTCATGCGCCTCATACTGGGGATGCAGGTCTCCAAAGTTGTCGGCAATTTCTGAGGCGGACAAACGCCCTGCCTGAATGCCGGATGCCTGATGGCTGGTCGCCATTGGGTGTCTCCCTGGATTTGTTTTTTATGCAAATCAGAGTGCCACAGTTTGATTTTTTATCAACTGGTAAAATTTTTGATCAGTCAGTTTTTTGAAGCGCAACTACGAAGACAACGGGCCAATACGTTGCAGAAGAACAAAAAACTGCCCCAGCACAAATATTGGGCGGCTGCGGCAAACCATCCCGATCAGCGGAATTACGCTATTGCCGTGCGGCAAACAGGGTCAGCACCATTGCCCCAAAGAAGGCAAAAGCCGACCCTCTGCCCGAAACAATCGAACAGAAAAGCGGCTTCAATAAGATCTGATTAGATGCGCGGTCCTGGTCAGGCGAGCATCGCAGTGGCTTCAATCTCGATCTTGGCACGATCTTCGACAAGCCCCGCAACCACCACCATCGTCATCGCAGGAAAATGGTAGCCCATGACAGCGCGATAGGCCGCCCCGACCTCCCGCTGATGCGCCAGATACTCGGCCTTGTCGGTCACATACCAGGTCAGCCGGGTGATGTCGCTGGCGCTGCCACCGGCCTCATGCACGACTGCCAGAATATTCTCCAGCGCCTGGCTCATCTGACCGATGAAGTCGTCCGTCTCAAAGACCTGATCCGCAGTCCAGCCAATCTGGCCACCAACAAACAGCATCCGCCCCTCGCCGATCATGCCGTTGGCATAGCCTTTGGCCGGTTTCCAGCCTTCGGGGTGCACATTCACTGTCGGCATGTTGGGCTCCTGTCCTGAGCGCGACGATCCGCGCAACCACTTTCAGCTCCCAATATCCATCAGGATGAAATTTACTTCAAGCTTAAACTATACAAACTTAAAGAACACAAAAAAGCCCTCCGCGAACGCGAAGGGCCAAACAGGCTTGCGCCATCACGTAAGGCCATATCGGCTCACATGCCGAGCGCTTCCTTGTACATTTCGAGAACCGCTTCTTCTTCGGCGATATCGTCTTTGTCGCGCTTGCGCAGCGCGATCACCTTACGGATCACCTTGGTGTCGTAGCCGCGCGCCTTCGCTTCGGCCATGATCTCTTTCTGCTGCTCAGCAAGATCTTTCTTCTCAGCGTCCAGACGCTCAAACCGTTCGATAAACTGGCGCAATTCACCAGCGGTCACACGGTAGCTGTCGCTTTTTTCGTCTTCGGTCATATCCATCGTGGGCTCCGTCGGCAAAGGGTGGAAACTCGGATCAGCCCTCCAGATACAATCGTGCCCCCTGCTCCGCAAGCGGTGATAGGGAGATCCGACATAGGACCCGTCCGAATAGGCAAAAACCACCCCGGTCAGTGTCTGCGCCCGACCTCGGCTGGCTTGCCCTGCCCCCGTCAATCAGGTAGGCGCAGGCCGACACCACCACCGGAGAGTGCGATGTACGAGATTATGGTTTGGGCCGGCGCGGCCGTATCGGTAGCAGGTCTGATCGGGCTGATGTGGAGCGTGGTGCGCGTAATGCAGGCCAAACGGCAAAAGCTGGACGACGACGCCCTGCGCGCTGTCGTCCAAAAGGTGCTGCCCTATAACCTTGGTGCGCTGTTCCTGTCGGTCATCGGGCTAATGCTGGTCATGCTGGGGCTGACACTGGGCGGCTGATCGCTGACGCAAAACGGCGAAGGCCGGGCCAGAGGGGCGATCAGTCATTCGCAGCAACTTCTGACCTCAGCACTAAATCTATTGCCGGAAACAAACCCGACCGGCCCGGCCTCAGACCGGCATGTTGTCGAACATTTCCTCAGCCGCTTCCTCACTGAGCATCTGCTCCAACCGCAACATGCGGCTTGGAACGCGTTCCCCCGCGACCCGCAAACGGGCCAATGTTCGGCTGAACTCAGGATATAAAACAAGCCGGTCCAACCGGTGCGCGGCCAATACGCGGCGCTCAAGCCCTTGGGCCTGCTGCATCAGACTATCGCTCTTTCTGTTCTCACTGGTCATTCTGCACTCCTCCCTTGGACCTGCCCATCGGGCCGCATCGGCGGCATAACCCAGAGGCCTGGTAGAACTGTGGGAGGCTGCACAACGGCCTCCCGCTCCATCCCGGCATCCGGATTTTGGCGCAGGTCATCGCGGCTCACCTCACCGCTGCCGCCACGATAGCAGATATCCCGCCACGTGACCTTGAGTAAGATCAACCATAACGTGAAATAATGATCCCGCAAGTCATAGCGCCGAACACAGCAGATTCCGACGTAGACCATAGACCAATCAAATTTCCCCGCCTCTGCCCTTGCACATATTCATTTTTCTATATATGTACTAGCTAGCAGCAGGAGATCCCCCATGAAGCCAATCGTCAAAGCGTTTTTTGATGAACAGACAAACACCGTATCCTACGTCGTGCGTGAGCCGGATGGCACCGCCTGCGCCCTGATCGATTCCGTTCTGGATTTCGATCACGCTGCCGGTCGCACCGATACCCGCTCTGCTGATGAGATGATCGCCTGGGTAAAGGCCGAGGGCCTGCGGGTTGAGTGGATCCTCGAAAGCCATGTCCACGCCGACCACCTCTCAGCCGCCCCCTACCTTCAGGAGCATCTGGGAGGGAAAATTGGCATCGGCGCCAATATCACCCTGGTCCAGGATACCTTTGGCAAGGTCTTCAACGAAGGCACCGAATTTCAACGCGATGGCAGCCAGTTCGACGCGCTGTTCAACGAGGGCGACAGTTTCCACATCGGGCAATTGCGCGGTGATGTGCTGCACACGCCCGGCCACACACCTGCCTGTCTTACCTATGTGATTGGGGACGCTGCATTTGTTGGCGACACATTGTTCATGCCCGACTTTGGCACCGCCCGCTGCGATTTCCCCGGTGGCTCCTCCGAAGCCCTGTTCCAGTCGATCCAGAAAATCCTGACGCTCCCCGACGACACACGTATTTTTGTCGGCCATGACTACAAGGCACCGGGTAGAGACGATTATGCCTGGGAAACCACGGTGGGGGAGCAGAAAGCGCTGAACATCCATATCGGTCAAGGCCGCCCGATTGAGGACTTCGTCGCCATGCGGGATGCCCGCGACGCAACACTGTCCATGCCCCGACTGATCCTGCCATCTCTGCAGGTCAATATGCGCGCGGGCCAAATGCCGGACGCCGATACCGACGGCAATGTCTACCTGAAGGTGCCGATCAACAAACTCTGATCCCAGAACTTCCGGTTGGGGCCGTCCTCGCGCCGCCCATTTCGCAGACGGCTGCGAGATCCGGTGCGAATAACCCCTGGGCTCCCTGTCACAGATTGATAGACCACAAGGATTTCACCATGAATATAGACTGGATCTGGGGGCTGATTGGCGGCGTGCTGATCGGCACGGGCGGTGCGGTGTACCTGCTCGGCAATGGGCGCATCATGGGCGCCAGCGGCATTCTTGGCGGCCTGATTGATGGCAGCGGTCGCAACAACGCGGCTGAGCGGCTGGCCTTCGTTGCAGGCGTTGTTCTGGTCCCGCTGGTGATGTGGCTGACCGTCGCCGAGGCGCCGGACACACATCTCACCTCGAACACGGCGGTGATTGTCGCCGCCGGACTTCTGGTGGGGCTTGGCACGCGGATTGCCAATGGCTGCACCTCCGGTCACGGCGTCTGCGGCATCTCCCGACTGTCCCTGCGCGGGCTGATCGCAACCGTCATCTACATTCTTGCCGGTGGTCTGACACTTGCTTTGTTTCGCCATGTCTGGGGGCTGATCTGATGCGTCTTCTTCTGTCTTTCTCAGCGGGCGGGCTGTTTGGCCTCGGCCTGTTCCTCTCTGGCATGACCGACACACAAAAGGTTCAGGGCTGGCTTGATATATTCGGCGCTTGGGATCCGACGCTGGCCTTTGTGATGGGCGGGGCCATACTGCCAATGGCATTGGCCTGGCAATTGACCCGCGGTCGCGCGCCAGTGGTCGGCGGCAGTTTTCCAGCCCCGCCACGGCAGGAGCTTGACCGACGACTGATCATCGGATCTGTCCTGTTTGGCATCGGCTGGGGATTGGCTGGCCTCTGTCCCGGGCCGGCGATTGCCTCGCTTAGCTATGGCGGCACCGGCGGCATCATTTTCATCACAGCACTGCTCATCGGCATGATGGCAGCGCCCCCGGTCGCCCAGCGACTGGACCGCGCGGCTGCAAGCACGTAAAAGGCCGGATCATGGACCCACGCACGTTGACCCCCCGCTATTCCGTCTCGCCGCAGATTTCGGTTGAGGACCTGCCGCAACTGGCCGCCGCCGGTTTTACCACGGTGATCTGCAACCGCCCTGATGCTGAGGTCCCGCCCAGCCATCAGGCCGATGCCATCCGCACCGCTGCCGAGGCGCAGGGGTTGCGGTTCGAAGTGCTGCCGCTGACCCACCAGACTATGACGCCAGAGAATGTCGCCAAGCAGCAAGCGTTTGTTGAGGCTTCGGATGGCCCGGTACTGGCCTATTGCGCATCCGGTACCCGCTGCTCGGTTGTTTGGGCATTGGGCCAAGCGCCGCTTATGCCGGTGGATGAGATCCTCGCCACCACTGCAGAGGCCGGATATCAGCTTGATGGGCTGCGCCCGACGTTGATGGCCGTGGCCACTCAGGCAGCGCAGGTAGCCCCGACAGCAAACGAAAGCTGACATCGTCAGCTAGAGCCCTGACTTCAGATAAGCTTCACCGTGTAAGGTGCTGAAATTCAACGGCAGTGCAGATCATGCGCTGCCGTTTTCCATTTCGACTGCCCGGTTTGGCAGGGTCACCCGGTACCGCTGTTCAGCCCGGCAAGATCGGAGATTTCCATCGCAGCCGCATCCGCGCTGAAATCGCCCAGCCCGTCACCCAAGCCGTCACCTAAGCCATCCCCGAGACCGTCGCCCATCGGCATCGCACCGAGGTCTGGTAGATCTCCAAGATCTGGCAGATCGCCGGACATGGCGTCACCCAGACCGTCATTCAGGCCATCAGGAAGATCGCCCGCCATCGGCATACCCGCCAGATCACCGCCAAGGTCGCCGCCCAGATCCGCTCCGAGGTCACCACCCAGATCGCCGCCAAAGCCACCTAGATCTCCTCCAAGGTCACCGAGCCCATCCCCCAGGCCTCCGCCCATGTCACCCATGGGATCCTGCAACCCGTCAGCCGCAACGGAGAGATCCAAGGTTGGCGGTTCGTGATCCAAAGCACCGGCACCACCGCCCATGTGGGACGAAAACGCACTCTCATCAGCCGCACTGTCGTTCACCAGCTTCGTGCGCGGATCAGTGAGCCTGACAGCGCGTGCGCCGTTCATCTGGCCCAGACGCCCCTGCGCAATAGCCTGACCACTGATGGATATCATCTCCGTCTCATAGAGGAAGGCCTGATCCAACGGCAGCAAATCCCCCTCTTCAAGTGAGGAAAACTCATTCGCGGGAACCTTCATCTTGCACAAAACAGCGCGCAACTCGGCCCGCATGGACCCCATATTGCTTCCCAGCGATGGGCCGGCCTGATGGGCGTTCTGACCTGCCTCGCCCAGATCCTCGGGTGAGGGTTCAGGCAGGATCAGGGTCAGCCCGCCCTGCATCGCCCCGCAGGCAAGATCCAGCGTCAGTTCAATCACCCGGTAGTCTTCCGCCTCAAGCCCAAGAACAAGGCTGCGCACATCCTCGACCTGCGCTCCGAAACGGTACCCGGAGAAAATCGCCTCATCTTTCTGCTGGGCCAGCATGGAGACCACCTTGGCAAAGGTGCGCTCAAGAAAATCGGCAACCATGGCGGCGTCTGTCGGGGTGTAATTCCGCTCACTCGGCGCCTTGCCCAGAACCTGCCCCATGGTCTGCTGTTGGATAAGCGCGGTCACGGTGGGCGCATCCAGCGTGGCGGCACCAATCCGCCCGTGCGGTCCGTCCAACACCACCAGCAGATGCTTGTCCGACAGATGTGGTGGCAGGTCCTCGGGAATGCGGTTGGCCTGACGCGCGGCCAGCACTGCCACGGGAAGGTCACACAGATCCGCTGCCGCCCGCGCAATCGAGCGGCGCAAAGCCTTAAGGGTCAACGAACTGGTCAGTCCGCCCTTGCCCTCTTTGGTGGCTGCCAGTTTGCGGGCCAGGACCCCGCCGCCACCATTCGCTGCCGTTTCCGATTTCGTTTCAGACATAGGTTGTAAACCTGCCCCTCTCGCACCGCTTTGCCCTAGGTCTACCTCAAGAGTGGTTACCAATAACTTTACGATAAACAGTTAAACCGGGTTTTCCTGACGAAGAGGTAAGGAAACCTGAAAGGCACCGCCAACCTCCCCCGAAAGATAGGCCACATCTCCGCCAAGGCGCTGCATGATCTCCCGGCAAATCGCCAGACCAAGGCCCGCGCCGCCTGCCCGTTCCGGGCTAACCCTCGAAAACTTCTCAAAAATAGTGGTGCGAAACTCTGGCGGGATCCCCTCACCATTGTCGATGAAATCAATGAACATCCAATGACCACTTTGCCGGGCGGTGATCCGCAGTTCCGGGTCCGCTGCGGTACAATATTTGTCGGCGTTGGCGATCAGGTTGATGAACACCTGCGCCAACCGGTCCAGATCAGAGGAAAGCCGCATATCATCCGTCGCCACGTCACGTTCCACCCGCAGCCGCGCCGATCCATCGGCCAGCGCAGTGGCCACCGCATGGTCCAGCACATCGCCCAAACGTCCGGCACTGATGTTAAGGCTCACCTGACCATTTTCCAGCACGCTGAGGTCCAGCAGATCGTTCAGCAGACGGGTCAGCCGCTGCGCCTCATCGTGGATAATGCCCGCATAGCGACTGTGATCCTGCGACGCCAGGTTTTCGGTATCACGCAAGATCTCGGAAAACGCCCGGATGGAGGTCATCGGCGTGCGCAATTCATGGCTCACTTGGCTGAGGAACGCATCTTTCTGTTGCGACAACTGTGTCAGTTTTTCATTTGTTTCCTGAAGTTTGCGTGCCGTTCTTGACAGTTCTTCGGACTGTGTTTCAAGCCGATTGGAATACTCAAGGATCTGCGCGGTCTCATCCGCCACCGCCAATAGGTCCTGCACGGAGACCGAAGACCCGCCGACGATCTGCCCGACCATCGCATGGGCCGCCGCTGCGCCGATAGAGGCGCTGAGCTCGCGTTCCAGACGCTCCAGAAACGCTGGGGTCGGCTCGGGCAGCGGCCCCCGCCCGCCCTGGCGCGCCAATTCGCTCTGAAAGAACGTCTGTGCCTCACCCGCCCCCAGGATGCGCTGAGACATGACCATCAGATCCTCGCTCTGCGCCACGGATCCAGTCCAGCCACGCGGCCCCGAAGAATGGTCAAATACATGCACAAATTGCGCCCCCTGAAGGCGCTCCATCGGACTGGGAAAGGACAGCAGAGATCCAATCAGGAACGCCGCTGTGTTCAATGCCATCGACCACAGAACCGCATGGACCGTAGGGTCCAACCCCTCAATCCCAAAAAGCGCATGAGGGCGCAGCCACGACAGGCCCAACAGCCCATCCGCCAGTACATGCGCAGGCAGCAACCCACCGCCCAGTTCTGGCAAAAGCATCGTGTAAAGCCAGATTGCAAACCCAACGGACAAGCCTGCAAGCGCTCCGCTGCGGGTCGCGCCACGCCAGAACAGCCCGCCCACAAGGCTCGGCAGCATCTGCGCAATGCCGGTGAATGAAATCAGACCGATAGCCGCCAGCGCCGCACCGCCGCCCGATAACGTATAATAGAAATAGCCCAGCGCCATGATGCCCGCGATCGACAGCCGCCGCGACAGCAGCACGACATGGCGCACATCGCCGGAGACGGAGGCGCCAACCTCCTGCCAGCGCAGCCAGATCGGCATGACGATATGGTTTGACACCATGGTTGACAGCGCCATCGCCGCGACAATCGCCATGGATGTTGCAGAGGAGAACCCCCCCAGAAAAGACAGCATCGCCAGCCCCTGCTGGCCCTCGGCCAGAGGCAGGGTCAGGACAAACAGATCCGGGTTCGATCCCACCGGCAGCAGCTCCAACCCGATGGCGGCAATCGGCACCACAAAGATCGAGATCAGCAGGAGATAGAGCGGAAACGCCCAAGCCGCGACGCGCAGATGCCGTTCATCCTCATTCTCGACCACCATGACCTGAAACATACGCGGCAGGCAGACAAAGGCCGCTGCCGATAGGAAAGTGATCGTCGCCCAGCGCCCGCCATCAACCTGCCACCGGCCGATGGAGGAGGCATCAATCCGGGCCATGGTCTCGCCCACCCCACCCGCAACTCCCCACACAACAAAGATTCCCACCGCCAGCAGCGAGACCAGCTTCACCACCGCCTCAAGTGCCACGGCGGTCACGACGCCGTGGTGGCGCTCATTGGCGTTGAGATTGCGCGTGCCAAACAGAATGGCAAAGGCCGCAAGCCCGGCCGCCACCCAGAACACCGTCTGTGTTTCATTGACACTGCGCAGCGGGTCTGCTTCTGCGAAGATCGCAAACGACAGCGTAATAGATTGTAATTGCAATGAAATGTATGGTGTCGTGCCAATCACGGCGAGGATCGTGACACCAATCGCCAAGAGATTTGACTTGCCATATCGCGCCGACAAAAGATCCGCGATGGAGGTGATCCGCTGGCTGCGCCCGATACGGACCAGCTTACGCAAGCCCCACCACCAGCCGACCATGACCAGTGTGGGACCAAGATAGATGGTGATATATTCCAATCCCGAGCGCGCCGCGTAACCCACCGCCCCGTAAAAGGTCCAAGCGGTGCAATAGATCGACAGCGACAGCGTGTAAATCAACGGTGACCGCATCCAACGGGCAGTGCGTCCATGGCTGGCATGACGATCCGCGGCGAAAGCCACGATAAACAGCAGCGCAACATAGCTCAGACAGACCAGCGCCAACACATTGAGCGACGCCATCAGTCCGCGTCCCCGCCCCGGCGCGGTTCGCCACCTTCGGTCCAGTGCTCCGCCCAGCGCCGCACCGCAAGCGCAAAACCAAAGCTCGCCAGAATCAGCCCCGCCCAGACCACAAGAATGTAGATCATCGCCCGTGACAGCGGCATGCCTGACATACTGTCCGGTGCAGGATAGGGGTCTGGGTCGGGCCACATCAGCGGCACCAGCAGCAACAGCGCACCCAAGACAGGCAACAGGCGAGCAACATCCATCAGACGGCGGCGACGATAGGTCCGGCGTTCAACAAACGGCGCGCCGGTTTCGCCCTCGCTCTCAGCGCCGTCGCCACGGATCATCCCTGGCGGGCCTGTTCAGCCAGATCAGCAGCCGCAGCGCCAGCCTCAGACACACCCGCACGGTTCTGCGCCGCCTGCGCATGAAGGTCGCGGACTGCGGTCAGAACCTCATTGTTGGAGAACGGTTTTGTCATGAACCGGGTGACCCCGGCCTGCTCTGCCATCTCCCGGTCGCGCAGCTGCCCTCGTGCGGTCAGCATCAGAACCGGCAGACCCGGCAGCTGCCCGCTGTCGCGCAATTCACGAATGATCTCCAGCCCGCTTTTGCCGGGCAACATCAGATCCAGGATCACCAGATCCGGCTTCGCCGTGCAGATCACCTCAACCGCATCGCTACCATCGGCGTGGCTGTCGACCTGCCAGCCATCGCGGGTCAGCAGAAATCGGATTGCCTCGGTGATATTCGGCTCGTCTTCGACCAGAACAACATGCCTGCCCATTGTGTGGATATTCCTCCCCTACGCCCGATCCTTCGCGAGGTCATTGCCTCAAGGCGTCTCCGTCCCTGGCGCAACAGTAGCGTTGCGGTTGCGCTGCTGTCAAAACTCTTCCTTCAGGATCGACGGTTCGCGCCGTGCCACACAGTCGCGGCGCGAACAGATCCGGCAGCTCGCGCCCACTGGCTGGGCTGTCTCCGCCACCTCGCCCTTAGGCAGGATCAGCATCACCGCGTGATACAGCGGGTCACTGTCAAAATCTGGCCGCTGATGAGGCCAAGAGACCGCCAGACAATCGAAACCAACGGCACTGCGCCCCTGCTGCACCACATCCCGGCGCACGGGCACCTGCGGGCGCGAAAGCGCGGTATACAGCGGCCACAACGGACAGGAGGCGCCGAACCTTGGCAATGCAAACCCCGTGACCGGCTTGCGAAACAGGATGGAGCCAGAGGCATCGCAGACCACCAGCCCCGCCTCCTGGCCCAGCACCGCAGGCGGCAACGCTCCAAGCCGGCGCAGCACGGTCGGCAGATCACAATCAAAGGCACGAGCCAAGCTGACCGGGGCAATCCCACCACTGGCGAGACGTTCAGTCAACGGCATCAACGGCAGCACTGCGGCGTCGGCGCAATATTGCAGCAGGGCCGCGCGGGCGATGGTACGGCCTGCCTCACTCACCAGATCGCCCCCCTGCGCAATCAGCACCTCAATCAAATCCCCGCGCGCCTCAGGCCCTGCCGCTTCCAGCTGCGGAAAGTGATGACCGTGGCTGGCGAAGAACTGCTCGACCTCCTCCTGAGGGACACCACGACGTTCTGCGGAGGTATTGCTCTCATCAAGGAAGTTCACCAAAGCGCGGCTACTCTCTGCAAGGCGTAGCGAATCCTCATTCAGGTTGTTGTGGAAGCGGTCACGCCATTCGACCTCCAGCTCTCCGGTCTCCGCCAGGATCGACGCGGTTGATCGGATCGCCGCCGCAGTGGACAGCACCTCATGAAGCGAGGCCGCCAGCTGCGGATCATGGGTGAGACGATCCGACAGGGTTTGCACCGTGCGCTCCAGGCTGGCGATACGCTGCTGGCTTTGCGCCAGCACCTCGGCCCAGCCCGGAAACCGGCCTGCAAATTCATCCACCCGGTCCAGCTCTGCCACCGGCCTGGGCAAATCCGCAGCAGCCTCACGCAGGGTCGACAGCAGCGCCACCTCCGCCCCTTCGGTCAGCATCGACGGCTCAACCGCCAGCACGCGCGCCAGATCAACCAGCAGCTTGCCGCCGATTCTGCGCCGGTTGTGTTCAATCAGGTTCAGATAGGAGGCAGAGATATCGACCTGCCGCGCCAATTCGGCCTGGCGCAGCCCCAGCATCGACCGCCGCTCGCGGATGCGGCTCCCTGTCAGCGTGTCACGCCCCATGGCGGCACTCCCTTCCAAAAGCATGGCGGATCAAGGGCTTTCTGCGCTGCAACATAAGTTTCTTTACAGAAAACCCTTAACACCTGTTCATTTGTTTACAGAATAAATCAGCATTTCAAGGGTTTTATTGCGTGATTTTACAAGCCGCGCCCATACTGGTTTTGCACGAAAACGTGCGGACGTCAGCGGAAGTGAGGAGCTGTTGCCGTCGTTACACATAAGGGAGGATTACATGTCCAAGACTGACGTATCGCGTCGCGGTGTGCTGAAGACCGGTGCCATCGCGGGCGCCGGCGTGGCGCTTCCGACGATCTTTACCGCATCGTCTGCAGCCGCGTTTACAAATGAGCCGACCGGCAGCACTGTGACGCTGGGCTTCAACGTACCCCAAACCGGCCCCTACGCGGATGAGGGCGCGGATGAGTTGCGCGCTTATCAGCTGGCCGTTGAACATCTGAATGGCGGCGGCGACGGCGGCATGATGAACACCTTCTCGTCCAAGGCCCTGCAGGGCAACGGGATCATGGGCAAGGAAGTCAAATTCGTCACCGGCGACACCCAGACCAAATCCGACGCGGCCCGTGCCTCGGCCAAGTCGATGATCGAAAAAGACGGCGCCGTGATGATCACCGGCGGGTCGTCCTCCGGTGTGGCGATTGCTGTACAGGGTCTCTGCCAGGAGGCTGGCGTGATCTTCATGGCGGGTCTCACCCACTCCAACGACACCACCGGCAAAGACAAGAAGGCCAATGGCTTCCGCCATTTCTTCAACGGCTACATGTCCGGTGCGGCACTGGCACCGGTGCTGAAGAACCTCTATGGCACGGACCGGAATGCCTATCATCTGACGGCGGATTACACCTGGGGCTGGACCCAGGAAGAATCCATCGCCGCCGCCACTGAGGCGCTGGGTTGGAACACCGTGAACAAGGTCCGCACGCCGCTGGCTGCCACCGACTTCTCGTCCTATATCGCGCCGGTTCTGAACTCCGGTGCCGACGTGCTGGTTCTGAACCACTATGGCGGCAACATGGTGAACTCGCTGACCAATGCGGTCCAGTTTGGTCTGCGTGAGAAGGTCGTAAACGGCAAAAACTTCGAAATCGTTGTTCCGCTGTACTCCCGCCTGATGGCCAAGGGTGCCGGTGCCAACGTGAAGGGCATCCACGGCTCCACGAACTGGCATTGGTCGCTGCAGGACGAAGGCTCGCAAGCCTTTGTACGCTCCTTCGGCTCCAAATATGGCTTCCCGCCGAGCCAGGCGGCACACACCGTTTACTGCCAGACCCTGCTTTATGCAGATGCAGTCGAACGCGCGGGCTCCTTCAACCCCTGCGCGGTTGTTGAGGCCCTCGAAGGGTTTGAATTCGACGGATTGGGCAATGGCAAGACGCTGTACCGTGCCGAAGACCACCAGTGCTTCAAAGACGTACTGGTTGTGCGCGGCAAGGAAAACCCGACCTCGGAGTTCGACCTCCTTGAAGTTGTCGAAGTGACCCCGGCCGAACAGGTGACCTACGCGCCGGATCATCCGATGTTCGCAGGCGGTGCCCTGGGCACCTGCAACAGCGGCGCCTGATCACAGACATGGGGCGGGCGCAGATCATGTGCCCGCCCTGCCACTCTCCCGGCGTCAACCTGCCTGACAATTCACGACGACAGGACCAGCGCCAGCGGCGCTGAACAGCCGACTTATGCCAATTCCAGACGGACCAACCGAAGGTGGGGACAATGGACGCAATCCTATTGCAAATCTTAAACGGGCTCGACAAGGGCTCGGCCTATGCGCTGATCGCGCTGGGTCTGACACTCATCTTTGGCACGCTTGGCGTGGTGAACTTTGCCCATGGGGCGCTTTTCATGATCGGCGCCTTCTGTGCGGTCACCGTGCAACGGGTCCTGAGCCTCAGCTTTGAAACCGTAGATGAAACCCAGAAGGATTTTCTGGGCAATCCGCTCAAGGTGAAAACCCCCTATGTCGAAAGTTGGTTCGGCCCCGAGGTGGGCGGTGCGATCATTGACTGGGCGGTGCCGCTTGCGATCCTCTTTGCCATTCCGATCATGATCGGCGTCGGCTACGTGATGGAACGCGGGCTGATCAAGCATTTCTACAAGCGCCCCCATGCAGACCAGATCCTGGTGACCTTCGGCCTCGCCATCGTGCTGCAGGAGGTGGTGAAATACTTCTACGGCGCAAATCCGATCCAGACCCCTGCCCCGGACGCCCTGAATGGTGTCGTCAATCTGGGGTCCATCATTGGGATGGACATCGTCTATCCGGTCTGGCGCGTGGTCTATTTCTTCTTTGCTGTGGTCATTATCGGCGGCATCTTCTCCTTCCTGCAGTTCACCACATTTGGCATGGTGGTGCGTGCAGGCATGGCAGACCGGGAGACCGTGGGCCTTCTGGGCATCAATATCGACCGCCGCTTTACCATCATGTTTGGTATTGCCGCCGCCGTCGCCGGTCTGGCTGGCGTGATGTACACCCCGATCAACTCCCCCAACTACCATATGGGCATGGATTTTCTGGTGCTGAGCTTCGTCGTGGTGGTTGTCGGCGGCATGGGATCCCTCCCCGGCGCCGTACTGGCGGGGTTTCTTCTTGGCGTGCTCGAAAGCTTCGCCTCGATGAATGAAATCAAATCCCTGATCCCCGGCATCGACCAGATCATCATCTATGTGGTCGCAATCATCATTCTGCTCACCCGCCCGCGGGGCCTGATGGGCCGCAAAGGTGTGATGGAGGACTAAGCACATGTTCGCACTCAACAAAAAAGATAAGACGCTGCTGCTGGTCGTTGCCATCCTGACCCTGTTTGCACCGTTCATCCTGAACCCTTTCCCGACGGGCAGCGCGATGGCGCAGTTCAATGCGGGCTATCCTGATCTGATGCAGCGATTTGTAATCTTCGGCATCTTCGCGATTGGCTTCAACATCCTGTTTGGCCTTACCGGCTACCTCTCCTTTGGCCATGCCGCCTTCCTTGGTGTCGGGTCTTATTCGGCGGTGTGGATGTTCAAGCTGCTGAGCATGAACGTGGTGCCCGCCATCATATTGTCGGTGATCGTCGCAGGCCTGTTTGCACTGGTGATCGGCTATGTCAGCCTGCGTCGCTCCGGCATCTACTTTTCGATCCTGACGCTGGCCTTTGCACAGATGTCGTTCAACCTGGCCTATTCGGTGCTGACCCCGATCACCAATGGCGAAACCGGCCTGCAGCTGACGCTGGATGACCCCCGTGTTCTGGGCGTGTCGGCGACCGCCGATGGCTCCATCCCGGTGACCAGCCTCTTTGGCCTGGAGATGCGCTCCACCTTCGAGATGGCCGTTGGCCCCTGGGCGTTCCAGTTCAATGCGGGCTACTATCTTTGCGCGCTGATCCTGCTGGCCGCCTTTTACCTGTCGATCCGCATCTTCCGCTCGCCCTTTGGCCTGATGCTGAAGGCCGTGAAGTCGAACCAGCAGCGGATGAACTACACCGGCCTGAATACCCGGCCCTACACGCTGGCTGCCTTTGTGATCTCGGGCATGTATGCCGGTCTGGCTGGCGGTCTGATGGCCTCAATGGACCCGCTGGCAGGCGCTGAGCGGATGCAGTGGACCGCCTCCGGCGAAGTGGTGCTGATGACCATCCTCGGTGGTGCCGGCACCTTGATCGGGCCGGTTCTGGGCGCAGGCTTCATCAAATACTTTGAGAACATCTTCTCCAAGATCAACGACAACGTGCTGCACAGCTGGTTCAGCTTCATGCCCGACGGGATCGAGGATGCGATGGTCTTCATCGTGCATCCCTTCATCGGCAAAGGCTGGCACCTGACCTTGGGCATTCTGTTCATGCTGGTGGTGATCTTCCTGCCCGGTGGCCTGGTTGAAGGCGGACAGAAGCTGCGCGGCTGGATCCAAGGGCGCAAAGCGAAAAAAGACGGCCCCTCGGGCAAAACTGAACCTGCGGAATAAGGAGCAAGACCAATGGGTATCCTTGAAGTCAAAAACGTGGGCAAGCGGTTCGGTGGCCTTCAGGCACTGTCCGAGGTGAACCTCAGCGTGCGCGAAAACACTGTCCACGCCATCATCGGCCCCAATGGGGCGGGCAAGTCCACGCTGCTGAATTGTCTGGTGGGTAAGCTGATCCCGGACACCGGATCGGTGATGTTCGATGGCAAATCCGTCCTGGGCCGCGCGCCTTACGAAATCAACCAGATGGGCATCTCCCGTGTGTTCCAGACGCCTGAGATCTTTGGCGACCTGTCGGTGCTGGAAAACATGATGATCCCCTGTTTTGCCAAACGCGATGGCGCTTTTGAAATGAATGCGATCAGCGCCGTCTCTGGCCAGCGCGACATTCTGGAGAAGGCAGAGCACATGCTGGAGGAGATGAACATGGCCGACAAACGGCACATGAACGCCGCCTCCATGTCACGCGGGGATAAGCGGCGGCTTGAGATTGGCATGTGCCTCAGTCAGGAACCGCGTCTTCTGCTGCTGGACGAGCCGACAGCGGGCATGGCGCGGGCCGACACCAACAACACCATCGACCTGCTGAAACAGATCAAATCCGAGCGCGATATCACCATCGCGATCATCGAACACGACATGCACGTCGTGTTCTCACTGGCGGATCGGATCACTGTACTGGCGCAGGGCACCCCGCTGGTAGAGGACGATCCGCAGAACATCAAAGGCAACCCGAAGGTGCGCGAAGCCTACCTCGGCGAGTCGGCGTAAGGAGATCACAGATGAACGTCAAACCCGACTTTTCCAAACACGCCAACCACGCCACCACGGCACCAGCCTTTCTGTCGGTCTGGGACATGCATGCCTACTACGGCGAGAGCTACATCGTGCAGGGTATTTCCTTCAACGTGCACGAAGGTGAGATCCTCGCCCTGTTGGGCCGCAACGGCGCTGGCAAGACCTCGACCCTGCGCTCCATCGCGCGCACCGGCTCACCGATGGTGACTAAGGGCGAGATTTGGCTGGACCATCAGCCCCTGCACAAGATGTCCTCGCATGAGGCCTCCGCCGCGGGTCTGGGGCTCGTCCCCGAAGATCGCCGCATTATCCCCGGCCTCACCGTTGAGGAAAACCTGCAGCTGGCGCAGATTGCCCCGCCCATCGGCTGGTCTCTTGAGAGGCTCTATGAGCTGTTTCCACGTCTTGGCGAACGCCGCAAGCAGGAGGGTGTCACGCTTTCCGGTGGCGAACAGCAGATGCTGGCGATTGCCCGTGCATTGGCCCGCGACATCAAGGTGTTGCTGCTGGATGAACCCTATGAAGGTCTGGCGCCCGTTATCGTGGATGAGATCGAAAAGACCCTCATTCACATCAAACAACAGGGCATCACCACGGTCATCGTTGAACAGAACGCAGTGCGTGCACTGGAGCTGGCCGACCGTGCCGTGATCCTTGATACCGGCGGTATTGTCTTCGATGGCGCCGCCGCTGAAGTCCTCGAAAACGAGGACCTGCGCGCCGAATACCTGGCCATCTAACCCCAACACTCCCCGTCGGGCCGGTTCATGTACCGGCCTTGGCACCTTGGGGCTGATGCGGTGGCATCAGCCCTTTTTTGCTCCCGTTTTCTGGAACCCGTGATGCCAGTTTGCAAGTGGCCACAAAGGACCCCACCACGCATTTTGCGCCCTGAATTTGCTTTGCTTTGCGCCGGAACAGCGGTTATCTGCCCCCATGACCGATCTTGCCTTTGAATTTGCGCCGGTGGGGCTGGCTCTGCTCGATCAACGGGTGATCCAGCGCTGCAACCAGCAGTTTGCCGAAACCTTTGGGGGGGATAGCGGCAGCTACGTCGGCCTGCCCATTGCTGAGCTTTACCCCAGCCAAGAAGACTTCCAGCGCATCGGCGACCGGCTGCAACAGCCCGACGCGCAGTCGGGGCAGTATAACGACGAACGGATCATGCGCCGTCGCACCGGCGATCTGTTCTGGTGCCGGGTGCGCGGGCGCTCCCTGACGCCGGAGCACCATTTTCGCAGCGGTGTCTGGAGTTTCGCCGACATCTCGGACGACCGGCCCGTGGTCAGCCTCACCCCGCGCGAGCGTGATGTGGCAATCCTGACCTGTCGCGGACTTTCAGCCAAAGAAATCGGCGCTGAGCTGAACCTGTCCTATCGCACGATCGAAACCCACCGGGCGCATCTTCTGGTCAAGTTCTCCGCCCGCAAACTGCCGGAACTGGTGGCGAAACTAACCGGAATGCCGCTCTGAACAGCGATCCGCACCGCAAGATTGCAAATCACCTCAAGGGCGCCCATGTTAGCGTCCATATTGTCAGCGCTTTCCTTGTGGTAAAGCATACCCTATAAGCGCCTTCAAATCTTATGCCCGCAGCTTCTGTGGGCCTGTCGGAACCGGCTGAGGACAAAAATGACAAATAAGACCCACGAAGCAGACGTATCCTTCATCAAAGCGCTGGCGGAACTGCTGCGCGACAATGACCTGACCGAACTGCAGGTGAAGCGTGACTACGGCGAAGACGACAGCCTGAATGTGCGCGTGTCGCGTCAGACCATCGCCGCACCTGCCCCGGTGCAGGCCTACGCAGCCCCGGCGCCTGTCGCTGCCGCTCCCGCAGCCCCGGCCGCGGCTGCTCCTGCCGCAGCGCCTGCTGCCGCCAATGACGATCCCGCAAGCCATCCGGGCGCTGTCCCGTCGCCGATGGTGGGCACCGTTTACACCCAGCCCGAACCCGGCGCGCCGACGTTCGTGAAGGTGGGTGATCAGGTGGCCGAGGGTGATACGCTGCTGATCGTCGAAGCCATGAAGACCATGAACCACATCCCGGCACCCAAGGCCGGTACCATCAAGCGTATCCTCGTCGAAGACGGCGCAGCGGTCGAATTCGGAACACCGCTGGTCATCATCGAGTAAGGGTCCACCATGTTTGACAAGATCCTGATTGCCAACCGCGGTGAGATCGCCCTGCGCGTGATCCGCGCCTGCCGGGAAATGGGCATCCAGTCGGTTGCCGTACATTCCACCGCAGATGCGGATGCTATGCATGTGCGCATGGCCGATGAATCCGTTTGTATTGGCCCGCCTTCCGGAACACAAAGCTACCTGTCGATCCCGGCCATTATCTCCGCCTGCGAGATCACCGGCGCGCAGGCGATCCACCCCGGCTATGGCTTCCTGTCGGAAAACGCCAACTTCGTGCAGATCGTTGAGGATCACGGGCTGACCTTTATCGGGCCGACCGCCGAACACATCCGCGTCATGGGTGACAAGATCACCGCCAAGGACACGATGAAGGACCTCGGCGTTCCCTGTGTTCCCGGTTCTGACGGCGGTGTGCCAGATCTGGAAACTGCCAAGAAGATCGGCGAAGACATCGGCTACCCCGTGATCATTAAGGCCACCGCCGGTGGGGGTGGTCGCGGCATGAAGGTGGCCAAGACCGCTGCCGACATGGAGCAGGCCTTCATGACGGCGCGCGCCGAGGGCAAGGCCGCCTTTGGCAACGATGAGGTCTATATCGAAAAGTACCTGACCACGCCGCGCCACATCGAGATCCAGGTCTTCGGCGATGGCAAAGGCAAGGCCGTGCATCTGGGCGAGCGGGATTGTTCGCTTCAGCGCCGCCACCAGAAGGTGTTTGAGGAGGCCCCAGGCCCCTGCATCACCCCTGAGGAGCGCGCCCGCATCGGCAAAACCTGTGCCGAGGCCGTGGCCAAGATCAACTATATCGGCGCCGGCACCATCGAATTCCTCTATGAGAACGGCGAGTTCTATTTCATCGAGATGAACACCCGACTTCAGGTGGAACATCCGGTGACCGAGGGCATCTTCGGTGTCGATCTGGTGCGCGAGCAGATCCGCGTAGCCGAGGGGCTGCCGATGTCCTTCAGCCAGGACGATCTGGAGATCAACGGTCACTCCATCGAAGTGCGGATCAACGCAGAAAAACTGCCGAACTTCGCACCCTGCCCTGGCAAGATCACCCAGTATCACGCCCCAGGCGGTCTGGGCGTGCGCATGGATTCGGCGCTTTATGACGGCTATTCGATCCCGCCCTATTACGACAGCCTGATCGGCAAGCTGATCGTGCATGGTCGCGACCGGCCCGAGGCCTTGGCCCGTCTGAGCCGCGCTTTGGGAGAGCTGATCGTGGATGGTGTCGACACCACCGTGCCGCTGTTCCACGCGCTGCTTGAGGAAAAAGACATCCACACCGGTGAGTATAATATTCACTGGCTGGAGCATTGGCTGGAAACCAACCTCGGCAACGCCTAAGAGATCGGGGCGGTCCAACGGGCCGCCCTTTCTTCCTTCCTGCACCGGCCAGAACTTTGCCTTGCGCGGCACGTTTTTCCGGTTCCGTGTCTACCCACTCCCGTTTTAGACTAACGCCATGACCCTCACGCCAGACCTGCTGCTGCACGCCTATTCTGTCGGCGTCTTTCCAATGGCTGAAAGCCGGGATGACCCGGAGGTGTTCTGGGTAGATCCCAAGCGGCGTGGCGTCTTTCCCATTGGCGGCTTTCACCTGTCACGATCCCTGACCAAAACCCTGCGTCGGGGCGGGTATCAGATCGCAGTGAACCGGGATTTTGCAGCTGTGCTGGACGCCTGCGCGGATCGCGAAGAAACCTGGATCAACCCGGAAATTCGCGCCAGATGCATTGACCTTCACAATCAGGGCAACGCCCATTCGCTTGAGGTCTACCATGCTGGCGCGCTGACGGGCGGTGTCTACGGCGTTGCGCTGGGGGGTGCATTTTTTGGTGAGAGCATGTTCTCACGGCGGCGTGACGCGTCCAAGATTGCACTGGCCTATCTCATGGACCGCTTACAGCAATCAGGGTTCACGCTCTGCGACACGCAGTTTCTGACGCCGCATCTGGCCTCGCTCGGGGCGATCGAAATCACCCGTGCCAGCTATCGGCGCCAATTGCGCGACGCGCTGGATATCGCCGCAGACTTCACCGCTGTTGAGCTGCCCGATCCTCAGGTGCTGGTGCAGCGCATGACCCAAACGTCGTAACGGCTGTGATCCAACGCATTCAGCGCCGGGCTTGAGGCGATCATCCAACCGTCAAAATACACTGTGGCATCATTGGGGTTACGCACTGTCAGATAGGCATAGGCATCGCCCGTCGGGTTGTCCGCCGGATAGCGGCATTCCCGCAGACTGACGATCACGCCAAAAATTTCCGCGCTGCCGCCGACAGGAATTTCCAGATCCTGTGTCTGACCGTTGACCTTGTCGAGACCACGCAGAACAGCCGAACTGCCCGTTTCCGCAGCGCCCTGCGCAAAGGCGGTGCCAATGCTCAATCCACATGCCAAGACTGCCGAGAGCAGACGCATCAGCCTTCGTCCCCGCCACCTGCGACGAACTTTACCAGAAGCGAGATCAGACTGACCGCGCCTTGGGTATCTTCCACCGCATCACCTGCTTCAAAGGCAAAGGGCGATCCGCCCGGCATTACCTCGACAAAATTGCCACCCAACAGACCTTCGGAGGAAATCACCACCGCGCTGTCATCCGGGATCTCAATCCCATCTTTCACCGAAAACCGGGTATCCGCGCGGAAGGTTTGTGGGTTCAGATCAACCCCGGTCACGGTGCCAATCTTGACACCGGCAAGGCGCACATCGGTGCCGACGCTGACCCCCTCCAGTGAACGAAAGGAGGCATTGAGTTCATAGCTTGATCCGGCCCGAGACAGACCCGCGGCCTGCCCCGCATAGACGGCAAATCCGATTGCGGCGGCCAGAACCAGCCCACCTGCCAGAACCTCAGTAGTGTTATGCGACATGCTGTTTCAGCCCCTGCCCTTGGATGGGTCGACGTTCCTGCCAACCGATCAGCGCCATATCCCGGCGCTGCTGTCTCACATGGATAGGCCGGACTTACTCCGGCGACCACGCCTCATAGTCGCTGCGTTCCTTCGGGGCGCCTGCGGCCCGGATCGACCCGGCCGGCGCATAGGCCAGCATGGTGCCGGTCAGGTTTTCCTGATGCGGCTTTTCCCAGGATTTATGGGCAAGCGGCTTTTCCGACGGGACCTCGTCAAAGGTGCGGTGCAGCCAGCCATGCCAATCCGCGCCAATGCGGGAGGCCTCGACCTCGCCGTTGAACATCACCCAGCGCTTGCTGTCATCGGCATTGCGGTAAAACACGTTGCCCTGATCGTCTTCGCCCACCTTGAGCCCCTTACGGGCGGTGAAAATACGCGTATTCAAGGTCGAGCCGTTCCACCAGGTTACAGCCCGCAAGAGAGAGTTCAGGATTCCCATCGGTTCCTCCGAAAATTTCGCTTCTGATATGGCGCAATTTGCCGCCAAGGTCCAGACACGCCGCACCCGCCCGTGGGGATTGTCGCAAAACTTCTTGGACAAGTGCACAAACAGGCCACAATTGCGGCCCATGTTGATCTCGAAATCTTAACATCCGATAGCGAGGCCGCGCGTGCGCTTCATCCTTTCTCTGGTTGCGACCCTTATTGTCAGTGTTGCCGTTCTGGATCTGATGCAGGTTACCAGCCTGATGATCCACGGCAACCGCGCCCATCAGGGGGCAAAGACAATCCGCCTGACCGAACCAGAGACCGGAGACTGGCAAAAGATGACAGAGAAGACACTGACCGCCGCGAAAACTGTGCTGGGCCTTGAGCCGGAACCGGAGAAAAGCGAGCTACAACAGTTGATGGACCGACGGCGCAAAGAAACGGCACCGATGCGTGCCTTCGAATTCTAGCCGTCCCTGCTCTGTCGACGCCGCATTAGCCCGGCGCCAGAGCCGTGACCTCAATCTCGATCCGAAACTTGGGGTCGATCAACCCGCATTCAATCATCGTGGCAGCAGGCGGGTTGTCGCCAAAGGTCTGCGCCAACAACGGCCAGCAGGGTTCGAAGTCTGCCCGATCCGGCAGGTAGTAATTCACCCGCACCACATCGGCAAAACTGGCGCCCGCCTCAGCCAATGCAGCACCAATGGTGTCGAGCGCCGATTGACACTGCGCCACCACATCATCGCCCTGCCCCACGGTCCCCGCGACATGCACAAACCCGCCTGCAACCACCGCGCGGCAATATCCTATCTTGGCCTCAAATTCACCACCTGAGGAGATACGTCTGATCATCACAACTGTCCTTCGTCATAGAAAAACGGCGCAGGGTTCCCCCTGCGCCGCCTGAAATCAATCGTCACGCGTTGAACACGTGTCGCGCTTAGGTTCAGCCCGCTGTGGCCGGCTCTTTTTCGGCGTCAGCGTGGATCATCAGGGGCTGTGCGTCAGAGGTCACGGCCTCTTCGTTGACGACCACTTTTTCGACGCTGTCCATGCCCGGCAACTCAAACATGGTGTTGAGCAGGATGTCCTCCAGAATGGAGCGCAGCCCACGGGCGCCGGTTTTGCGTTCGATCGCTTTCTTCGCGATGGAGCTCAGCGCCTCGTCGGTGAAGTCCAGTTCGGTGTCTTCCAGTTCAAAGAGACGCTGATACTGTTTGACCAGAGCGTTCTTCGGCTTGGTCAGGATGGTGATCAGCGCATCTTCGTCCAGATCTTCCAGCGTCGCCAGAACCGGCAGGCGGCCGACGAATTCCGGGATCAGACCGAATTTCAGCAGATCCTCCGGCTCCAGATCCTTGAAGGTTTCGCCCACACCCGCATCACTGTCATCACGCACATCCGCGCCAAAGCCCATGGCAGAGCCCTTGCCACGCTGCTTGATGATCTTATCCAGACCAGCAAAAGCGCCACCGCAGATGAACAGGATATTGGTGGTGTCAACCTGCAGGAATTCCTGCTGCGGATGCTTGCGCCCGCCCTGCGGCGGAACCGAGGCTACGGTGCCTTCCATCAGTTTCAGCAAGGCCTGCTGCACCCCCTCGCCCGACACATCGCGGGTGATCGACGGGTTTTCCGACTTGCGGGTAATCTTGTCGACCTCGTCGATATAGACAATGCCGCGCTGCGCGCGTTCGACATTGTACTCCGACGCCTGCAGCAGCTTCAGAATAATGTTTTCAACATCTTCACCGACATAACCCGCCTCGGTGAGGGTGGTGGCATCGGCCATGGTGAAGGGCACATCCAGAATCCGCGCCAGCGTCTGCGCCAGCAACGTCTTGCCGCAACCAGTAGGGCCGATCAGCAGGATGTTGGATTTCGACAATTCAATGTCCGAACCGGCCTTCTGGGCGTGGTTCAGGCGCTTGTAGTGATTGTGCACCGCAACCGACAGCACCCGCTTTGCCATGGCCTGACCGATCACATAGTCGTCCAGAACTTCGCAGATGTCCTTCGGTGTGGGCACACCGTCGGTGGATTTCAGGCCAGAGGCCTTGGTCTCTTCGCGGATGATGTCCATGCACAATTCGACGCATTCGTCGCAGATGAACACGGTTGGGCCCGCAATTAGCTTGCGCACCTCATGCTGGCTCTTGCCGCAGAAGCTGCAATAAAGCGTGTTCTTGCTGTCGCCGCTTGAGTTCGTTGCCATGGTCTACCTTTCCGTCCGGGGCGTGCATGCGCCTCCTGCGCCACCCGTAATATTGGCAGCTTATGCCACCGGCACAGCCGCCACAATCGCAAAGTGTGCCCCGATGACGACGGGGCACACTTGTCAGCTCACACCGCTGATCAGCTGTCCTCTGGGTCCAGCTTGCTGCGGTTTTCAACGATTTCGTCGATCAGACCGAAGTCTTTTGCATCCTCAGGCGACATGAAGTTGTCGCGCTCCAGCGCGTCCACGATTTTGTCGTATTCCTGACCGGTGTGCTTGACGTAGATTTCGTTCAGACGCTTCTTCAGCTTCAGCGTCTCTTCGGCGTGGATCATGATATCCGTTGCCTGACCCTGAAAACCACCTGAGGGCTGGTGAACCATCACGCGGCTGTTGGGCAGCGAGAAGCGCATGCCGGCCTCGCCAGCGGTCAGAAGGAGCGAGCCCATGGAGGCCGCCTGACCAATCACCAGCGTCGAGACCTTCGGTTTGATGTACTGCATGGTGTCGTAGATCGACAGGCCGGAGGTCACAACGCCGCCGGGGCTGTTGATGTACATCGAAATCTCTTTCGAGGGGTTTTCTGCCTCAAGATGCAGCAACTGCGCCACGATGAGCGAGCTCATCCCGTCGTGAACCGGACCATTCAGAAAAATGATCCGCTCCTTCAGCAGGCGGGAAAAGATATCATAGGCGCGTTCACCGCGGCTGGTCTGCTCAACCACCATCGGCACCAGCGTGTTCATGTATGTTTCTCTTGGATCGACCATATTGACCTGCCTGCTTTGGATTGTGTCGGCATCATAGCCGACTGAGTATTACCTGAGTCTTAGTGCCGGCACATTTGGGCTGCAAGGGGCGGTGTTTGTTTTTGCCTTCCGTTGTGGCCAGCCCCGAACCGGCGGCCGCGATGGCGCAAACAGTCCGGTCGGCGTCGAAAACCGCAGTCCCGCCGTCGCAAAACGTTGGATGCAAGCCGCAGATCGGGGTTAACTAGCATAGATCACAGACCCAACCGAAACCGGCGTGTTACAGGCTCCCCAATATGATCGACGATTATTTTGTGCAAAAAGGGGCTTCGGCCAATCTGACCATCCCCTTTGACGGGGAGCCTCAGGATTTCTATTTCCTGTTGTTGCCAAAGGCGACGATGCTGCCGATTGCGGCCGCTGTGGAGCCACTGCGCATTGCCAATCAGGTGACCAACACGCAGCTCTATCGCTGGTATGTGATGACGCCCGACGGCACGCCGATCCAATGCTCCAATGGGATGACCATCACCCCCGATCTGCCGATGGGACCGCTTCCGGGGGACGCCTTGGCCTTTGTCTGTTCCGGTGTGGAGCCGCAGAATGCCGCCAGTGACGCGGTGCTGAACTGGCTCAGACGCGAGCGCCGGTTTGGCCGTTCCATCGGCGGGATCTGCACCGGCGCCTTTGCTCTGGCGCAGGCCGGGTTGCTGGGCGATCATCGCTTCACCCTCCATTGGGAAAACCAGCCTGGGTTTGTCGAACGCTACCCGGATCTGCTGCCCTCCCCCCGGATCTTTGAGATCAGCGATACGCTGATGACCTGTGGCGGCGGCAATGCAGCCACGGATATGATGCTGAACCTGATCGAAGACCGCCACGGCAAACAGCTGGCGATCATCGTGGCGGATATGTGCCTGCATGTGCGCACCGGCGGTCAGAGTACGCCGCAGAAATCCAACTATGCTGTTGCCATTGGCAGCCGCAACCAGCGCCTGTTGAACGCGCTGCAACTGATGCAGGAATCGATTGAGGAACCGCTGTCCATTGGGGAGCTGTGTGATCGGCTGGACATTTCGCGCCGCCAGCTGGAGCGGCTGTTTGCCCGCTATCTCGACCAAAGCCCGATGCATGTCTATTTCGACATGCGCCTCAGCCATGCGTTTGCGCTGATGAATGAAACATCGATGTCCGTCACAGAGATCGCGCTGGCGTCCGGATTCAACAGTGCCACGCATTTCTCGCGCCAGTTCAAACGCAAATTCGGCGCCAGCCCGCATTTTTTCCGCAAAGGCTGGAACTAAACAGCCCTTGCGGTAACAGCTGTTATTTGGCCCGGTCAGCCGTCGATCTTGCGCCCCATGATCGCCAGGGACTGCTGATAGACCGTTGCCGCATTCCACTGTTTCAGCACCTTATAGTTGGGCTCGCCCTGCTGATAGCCGCGTCCCGGTTTCCAGCCTTTCTTGCGTAGAAAATAGGCGGTTGAGGCCAGCGCATCGCCCATGTTGTAGAAATCCACCCGCCCGTTGCCGTCCCAGTCGACACCATAGTTCAGCGCATTGCCGGGCAAAAACTGGGTATGGCCCAATTCGCCATGTTTAGCCCCTTTGGTCGCGCCGGTGATCGCACCACGATCCACCAGTTTCAGCGCGCCAATGGCATGGGGTTTGAAAAACTCAGAACGGCGGCAATCATAGGTCAGTGTGACGATGGCAGAGACCACCTGACTATCGCCCATGTAGTTGCCAAAGGCGGTTTCCATACCATGGATGGCGATCAGGATCCCGGCAGGCACGCCGTATTTACGTTCCAACGCGGCAAAGAAGTCGGCATTGCGTGCCTTCCGCTTGCGCCCCTGTGCAATGATCGTATTGGCGCCACGGATCTGCATGAATTTCTCCAGAGAGTAGCGAAAGCTCTTCTGGTTGCGATCCGCAGCAATGGTGCGACGGGCGTAGGTTGTGTTGGCCAGCGCATTCAGCCCGGCCTGGCGCACGCCGGCCCGTTTGGCCTCAGCGGCGAAGTCGCGTTTCCAACTGTCAAATCCGGCAGAGGTATTGCCGCAGGTCGCGGCCATAGCGGTGTACGGCAGACCACACAGTAGCGCCGCAGACAGAGTGGTGGCTAACCATCCCCCTGCCCGCCGCTGCGCTGTTTCTTTGCGGGTATTGGCCGTAACAGATTGTGAGAGAGATCGACGAAACAACTGGAAAATCATAAAAACCTGGGTCCAACGCTTGGGAAATGGGTTTCCAGTCTAGCGGATTTCCGCATCAAAGCCAGTCACAGGATCAGCGTTTTTCCCCTTGCTCGCGTCGATGCCCTTACCCTCGCTCAGGCAAAGACGCTGCCGGATGCCAACGCCAGACCATCCGCCACGGCGGTCATCGCGTTTTCGGCGTAAAGTTCCGCCTTTGGGCAAAGCTGCTGCATCTGCTGCTGCACCCCCTTCAACAGGGCTGAGCCGCCCACCAGCACCACCCGCGAAACCTGCTCCGCGCGCAAATCGGCGCGGCACAGGGTTTCCTGGGCACAGGCGGTAATCTCGGCGATATCGGCGGCAAGGCTGCGTTGAAGACCCTCAGCAGCCAGCGGCACCGACAGGCCCCGTTCCAGCACTTTCAGATCAATCACCGCACTACGCTCTCCCGGTTGGTTGGCCGCAATTTTGCCCCGCTCCACCGCAAAGGCGAGATCATGGCCCAGCTCATCCTCCAGCACGGATAGCAAGCGCGCCAGTTTTTCCGGCTCCTCGGCATTGCGCGCCAGATCCTGTGCGGCCCGGCGGCTATCCGCAGCATAGAGGAATGGGATCATCTGCCAAGTCGCCAGATCGTTGAACAACCGATTAGGTGCGGGCAGGCTGCCACCGCCGAAGCTGTTGCGAATAGCACTGCCCCGGCCCAGAAGCGGCATGACGTGATCAATGCTCAGCTGCCGATCAAAATCTGTCCCGCCAAGGCGCACACCGTGAGAGGCCAGAATGCGGGTCGTGCCCTCTGTGGTTTGCTCAAACGCGGTGAAATCCGAGGTGCCGCCGCCGATATCGACGATCAGCCCGATACCGGATTGCGCGCGGGCCGACCGCAGAGCCGCCTCCGGTTCCAGCATGAAGCGCACATCCTCAAACCCTGCCGCCATATAGCAGGCGCGCAGATCCACCTCTGCCTGTGCATTGCGGGTGGCATCCTTGCTGTGGAACAACACCGGGCGGCCGGACAGCGCATGGGTGAAGGTCTGTCCGGTGGCCACCTCGGCACGCGTCCTCAGCGCTGCCAAAAACCGTGCCACTATGGTTACGAAATCAACCAGTTCTCCGTTCAGACGGCGTTTTTCATGCATCAAGGGGGTGCCAAGCAGGCTTTTCAAGGCGCGCATAAACCGCCCTTCGTCGCCGTTGATCAGTGCCCGTGTGGCCCGGCGCCCGATGATCATACTGCGGCTGTCTATGTCAAAGAACACCGCCGTCGGCAGGGTGGTTTCCCCCGGCTCGACCTCAATCAGCCAAGGGCGCCCGTTCACGGCGACACCCGCCGCGGAGTTCGAGGTGCCAAAGTCGATACCAAGGGTGTTGGGATGGGTCATGTCGGGCACCTGTCGCTCAGAAAGAACCGGCGTAAGTATCGCAAGGGCCTGCGCAAAACAAGGGCCCAGAGACATGTGACACAGGATCGACGCGCCTGAAATGAAACCACCCCCGCCCCTGTCGGTTGCGGAGGTGGTGTGCAGGGCGATGCCCCCGGCGTCATTCGGCAGTAGCGGCTTTCAGATAGGCAATCACCGCCTCGATATCGGCGTCTTTCTTCAGTCCCGCAAAGGACATCTTGGTGCCCTTCATGTATTTCTTCGGCTTGGCGAGAAACGCGGCAAGTTCGGCCTCATCCCAGACCAAACCACCCTCGGCAGCGGCTTTCATTGCTTTTGAGTAACGGAACCCCTCAACATGGGCCGCCGGCGCGCCGATAATCCCGTTCAGGATCGGACCGGTTTTCGATTTGGCCCCCGCCCCGATCTGGTGGCAGGACTTGCATTTACGAAAGGTTTTCTCGCCCTTGGCGACCAGTTCCGGGTCCAAGGCAACAACCACGTCGGCAGGGACCTCTGCGGGTTGCTCGGCTGCTGTGTCCTCAACCGGTTCGACGTCGGCGGGTGCTTCGGCCCGGTCTTCCTCAGGCGTCACATCCAGCACCATGGCGCGCATGGTGATTTCAACGCCGTCCTTGCAATTCTCCATGCAAGGTTCCGGGTTCCAGAAGTGCTTCTCCGCCTCCAGCCGGTCATCCAAGACGAATCCATCCACATTGGGAAGCTCCACATCGGCGAAGGTCGCATCCGACAGCACAAATTCATCATCCACCAGATCGTTGGAATAGAGAATATAGGCCACGATGGCATAGACCTCATCCGGGGTCAGCGACTGCGCATCGCCAAATGGCATGGACCGGTTCACATAGTCCCAAGTGGTAGAGAGATAGGGCCAGTAGCTGCCGACGGTCTTCAGTGGATCATCATGATCCAATGTGCCCTGCCCACCTGCGAGCTTGGGCCAGTTGCCGACACCTTCGGCAAAGTCGCCATGGCAGACGGCGCATTTCTCGGCAAAGACCTCTTCGCCGGTGAACACATCGCCTGACCCTTCCGGCAGGCCGGTGCCGTCAGGGGCAACGTCCAGATCCCAGGCAGCGATTTCCTCCGGCATGGCAGGACGGCCCAGGCCAAACCCCTCTGCATAAACCGGAACCGCCAAAGCCGCTGCAACGGCTGTTGCTGTGATAAGCTTAGGAAACTTCGACATTTTCCGCCTCCCCACTTGCCTTGACCCACCAGGTCTGGATGGCGTTGTTGTGATAAATCGAATTCAGCCCTCGCACCTCGCGCAGCTGCGCCTTGGTCGGTTGCACGTAGCCGGAGGCGTCGCGGGCACGGCTTTGCAGCAACATCTCGGAGCCGTCCCAGTTGGTATCGAGGTAAAAGCGCGTCAGCGCCTTGTCCGTGCCGGGAGCCGCCAGACGTGCCTCCTGCCAGCTCTTGCCGCCATCTACCGACACATCAACCCCGGTGATCGCACCACGACCCGACCAGGCCAACCCTGTGATCACCAGCGGCCCCGTGCTATGTTTGATCGGCGATTGCGGGCTGGGGCTGGTGACGACGGATTTCGCGTCCATCTCCCAGGTCCATTTGCGGCTGGTGCCGTCAGCCAGCGTATCGGTGTATTTCGAGGTTTCCTCGCGGCTTTCGACCGGCTGGTCCATCACCTCAACCCGGCGCAGCCATTTGATCCACATATTGCCCTCCCAGCCCGGCACCACCAGGCGCACGGGATAGCCATGCTCCTTGCGCAGCGCCTCGCCATTGGCCTTGAAGGCGACCAGCACGTCATCCATCGCCTTTTTCAGCGGGATGGAGCGGCCGTTTGAGGAGGCATCCGCGCCCTCCACGTAGACCCATTTGCCTGCGGGGTTTACACCCGCTTCCTCCAGCAGAGTGCGCAGCGGAACACCGGAATACTCCATATTGTGGATCATACCGTGGGTGAACTGCGCGCCATTCAGCTGCGCGCCCGCCCACTCCATGCCGGAATTCGCCGCACACTCGCAGAAATAGACGCGGTTTTCGCGCGGGAAACGCTCCAGATCCGCATAGGTGAACACCAAGGGGGTATCGACCAGCCCGTTGATCATCAGCCGGTAGTCTTCCTTGCGCAGTTCAATCGCGCCCGAGTGGTGCCGCTCAAACGCGCAGCCCTGCGGGGTGATGGTGCCGTCCAGCGCGTGGATCGGGGTGAAGTTGATCGACGAGATGGTGTCCGCCGTCAGCCACTCCACATTGCGCCGGATCACATCTGCCTCATACTCAATGGGCAAGCCATAGGGCGTCGCATCCACTCCGTCGCCCAGACCAGAGGCCCAGTCCTGCACCTCGGTGATCAGCGGATCAGGGGTCGCGGCCTGTGCCGAGCGGCCCGTCACCGCCCCTGCCCCGACCGCCGCAGCACCGGCCAGAAACTGGCGGCGTGAAGGGCTGGTTTGTTTCGGTTTGTCGTTCATCTCTGATCGTCTCCTTACATCGAAAAATTCACTTTCGTGAATTCATCAGCGTAAAATTTTTTGGCGGATGCCGGGCTTAGACGCCCGACACCTGTACGGAATTGTTCGGGGAAAGGGTGACGGTGCCCATCTTACGAATGTGGTTTTCGACCACATCCCAGATTTGCGGGCCTTCGGTGCCTTCATTCACGCTGGCCCAGCCAGCAACGATGTAGGTCTTGGCCGGATCAATCGCTTCCCCAGTCTTGAGCAGCGTCATATTGCTGATCCGTTCACCCTGCGGCTTGGTAATGTCGATGTGGTAGCCCATGCCGCCAACCCGCACCATGTCGCCGCCCTGCTGGTAATAGGGATCGGGATTGAAGATATTGTCGGCCACATCCTCCATCACAACCTTTAGGAATTCGCCGGTCATCTCATTGCGATAGGCGGCACCATAGCTCATGGAGGTGACGTTCCAGATATCCTCGCGGGTGATGTCATCGCCCGGCAACAAGGACGGTCCCCAGCGCACACCGGGCGACAGGGCGATATCGGCCTCCCGTTCACTTAGCAACGCGTCGCAGATCAGGTCATCCCAGGTCCCGTTGAAGTTACCGCGCCGATAGAGCAGCTCATCAGTCTGTCCGATCACTTCAGCCAGGTCGGCCTCATAAGGGGCGCGCTGATCGTCGATCAGCTGAGTGATCACCGGATCGGGCGCAATCACATCAGAAAACACAGGGATCAACTTATGCCGCAACCCCATCAGCTGGCCATCGCGCACGTCCAGATCGACGCGGGAGACAAATTTCCCGTTGGAGCCAGAGGCAATGATGTGGGTCTGCTCGACCAGAACCGGCTCGGGCAGCGCGTCATGGGTATGGCCCGACAGGATCACGTCGATGCCGCTGACCACTCCGGCCATTTTCTTATCTACGTCAAACCCGTTGTGCGACAGCACCACGACAACATCCGCACCAGCGGCGCGCACCTCGTCGACCATCTCCTGCATATGCTCATCGCGGATCCCGAAGGAGTATTCCGGGAACATCCAGCCGGGGTTTGCAATCGGCATATAGGGGAAGGCCTGACCGATCACGGCGACCTTCGCGCCGCCACGGTCGAAGAACTTATAAGGTTTGAACAGCTCAGCCGGCTCATCCCATTCCGCATCAAAGATGTTTTGGCCAAGAGCCGCAAAGGGCAGCCCCTCCACGATCTCATTCACCCGGTCAGAGCCCAGCGTGAACTCCCAGTGGAAGGTCATCGCATCCGGCTTCAGCGCGTTCATCACATTGACCATGTCCTGGCCGACCGTGTGATGGCAGGTGTAGGAGCCGTGCCAAGTGTCGCCGCCATCAAGCAGAAGCGCATCCGGGCGGTCGGCCCGGATCGCATTGATAATTGTGGATACCCGGTCCAAGCCGCCAACGCGGCCATACCCCTGCGCAAGCGACGTAAAATCATTGTAGGTCAGCGCATAGGCGGAGGGGCTGCCATCAGCGATCCCATACGCCTTGCGGAAGTCCGCACCGGTGATGTGAGGCACCTGGCCCTTGTTCTCGCCAACGCCCAGATTGATCGACGGTTCGCGGAAATAGATCGGCTTCAGCTGGGCATGAATATCGGTGACATGGACCAGGCTGATATTGCCATAAGTGTCAAACTGCAAAAGCTGATCCTGTGTCAGCTTCTGCTGGGCCGCCAACCGACCCCAGTTGCCAAAACCGGAGGCACCGACCAAAGCGGAGGCTGCCATGGAGACCTGCATGAAATCACGCCGCGAGATCATTGGGTTATCTTTCTACTGAGACATGCGATATATTCGCATGTTTGAATGAAATAAGTGGAAACGCGCCCCGTACCATTGCTGATACGGGGCCACGCTAGATCAGTTACGGACAGACGGCGCCTCGACCGAGAGGCCATTGCCCCGAGAAGCCACATAGAGCTCCAGCGCCACGAACTCAGCCGACCCCGGCTTGTAAGTCTCCGCGCGGGTGTCGCGCACGCAGCCTTTGAACCGCGCATGGGCGGTGTTCAGCTTGGTGTTCTTCAACCGGTAGACCGGGAAACCATTGATCTGCCCCTGGCTCAGGTGGTCGGCGCGGATCATGTTGCCATAGTTGTCCTCATGGCAATTGGCGCAGGAGAGTTCCAGCTGACCCGTGCGGGTATAATAGAGTTCCTTGCCCTGCTCCCAGGTGGACTGGGCCGGTCCGTCGATGGCCACATTCACCGGCATCCCACGTGATTGCACTGAAATCAGCGCCTCCATGGCCGCCATTTTACCGCCGGTGTATTTCCACTTATCGGCGCCCATCTGGCTCTCACGGCAGTCGTTGATCTGCATCGCAAGGGTGCGGATCTCTCCTGCGTCCTCGTTCCACTTGGGGTAGACCGCGCGGACACCTGCCATGCTTTCCTCGACATCGTCGTGACAGGAAGCGCAGGATTTCTCCGCGGTGCCCTCAACCTTGGACCAAGTATCAATGGCCTGATCGACAAACACCATCGCGGGGTTGTCAAAATCATCCATTTGCAGCGCCTGCGTCTCGTCCGAGCGGAAATGCCAGCCCGACATCACCTCGTCCAGCGCGTCAGAGATATGGCCAGGTGCCGTGGTCTTGGTGACCATTTCAATCTCTTCGTTGACGACCAGCGTGTCGTCATCTGCCTCGGCATAAGCCGCGACAGGCAGCGCCATCGCCATGGCAATTGCAGTGATTGCCTTATTGTTCATGTTGTTTCCTCCCTTGGGTGGTCGTCCCGCCCGGTGTCCCGGACAGGGCGTTTGCCTATGGATCCGGAAGGGATCAGCCGATCGCGATCGACTTTTGTTCCGTGTAGACCGACCCGTCGTCGTCATACCAGGTGAAGACAAAATCGCCCGCTTCGGGGACGGTCGCATCAAACTGGAAATACGGGTTGGTGGAAATGGCAGGTTCCATGGTCACATCGACAACGCTCTCGCCGTTGAATTCGCAAGTGAAGCGATTGATGATCGACCGTGGAATGACATTGCCTTCCTTGTCTTTGCGCTGACCGCTTTCCATCTTGTGGCTGATCAGCGTCTTGATGGTCACCGCTTCGCCTGCGGCTGCTTTCTTGGGGACTTTGACGCGGGGTTTTACACCGGATGCCATGTCGTAAACTCCTGATATCTATGGGGTGAGCCTGAATGACAGGTCGCGCTTAGCCGCCGCAGCCGCCGATGGTTACCTTGACGGTGGAACTGGCCTTGGCAAAGCTGCCGTCGGCCATCTTGGCTACGGCCACGATATCCTGCGTGCCTGCAAGGCGGATCCGGGTGGAGGCAGACTGGCTGGCAGCCAGCGGGCCAAAGGCGAAGGTCGCCACGCCAGGGGTCGGGTTGCCGGTCGCCAGAATCATGATGGCGGTGGCACCGGGGGCATCGACCGCGATTGGAACCGTATTGCCGTTTTCAGCGATTTCCGGCGCGGTCAGTGTCAGGCCGGTGTCGGCCATCTTCGCACCACCGGTGAATTCTGCAATCCGATCCTCGGTTGCAGCAACGACACGCAGGGGCAGCATGGTCAGAGCAGCGGCCCCAAGGCCAAGACCAAGTGTGTCGCGACGTGAGAACTCCATCGTATGTCTC
Organism: Phaeobacter sp. LSS9; assembly: GCF_003443595.1. Classification (NCBI taxonomy): domain Bacteria; kingdom Pseudomonadati; phylum Pseudomonadota; class Alphaproteobacteria; order Rhodobacterales; family Roseobacteraceae; genus Phaeobacter; species Phaeobacter sp. LSS9. Next base: position 457,165 of record NZ_CP031956.1, on the reverse strand, counting down.
CTTTGACGTTGATGGCGCAAAAAGATCCCGGTCTTTTGCGTCAGTCTTCTTTCAGGGTCGCAAGAAATGCGACCACATCTTCGATTTCCTGAGCGGTCAGGATGGGCGGCAGCGGCTCAGTGCCCGCCTCGCCCGTGTAGGCATCGCCCGGACGAATGAAGCCATCGACCTTGTAGAAGGCCGGCATCATCGTACCGTCGAATGTCATCTTGGCGTTGGCCACGAGGCCGCGCAGTTCGGCTTCGCTCCAGCGGCTGCCTGCACCGTCAAGCGCGGGGCCGATTTCGCCGTGGAATGGCACATCGGACAGCGCGGTCACCTGATGGCAGGCCACGCAATTGCCCTTGGATTTATCGCCAACCAGCAATGCGCCACTGGCGGCATCCCCGGCAGCCCCGCTGAGCGATGCGGCAACGGCGCCATCTTCGTCGTAGCCGACGTCTTTCGGCGCAATCTCAGCGGCAAACGCAACTGTCCCGGCCAGACAAGCTGCCAGTGTCAGAGATATTTGCTTCATGTTTCCTCCCATTGGCTCCCACGCGCTTTTGGCGTGCTTCGCTGGCGGTTACCCTAGGCGACCTCACCCGCTTTACGCAACATCAAATTCAGTAATTTGAATTTTATTATGTCGTTTCATATGACCCGCCCAAGAGAGGTCGCAACACGCAGCTGCTGCAGGTTGGCTGGCATGTCAGGCACGGGGCACGCAGCCCCTCAATCAGCAGAGCCGTTGTCGCGCTCCTGAATGCGACGGGCATGATAACGCTGGAAATCTTCACCGTTATCAAGATTGTAGCGCTCTTCCTTAACCCAGGTGAACATGTCCAGCGTGGTTCCAACGCCAAAGGCCCCCGGCATGATCGACACCGCCGCCTGAGGGGCCGGAACCGCGGGCACCTCTTGGGGTAGGAACATCATGGTCGGCGTAAACAGGATGCCCCATTTGCGCGCCATATCCTTTTCGGACAGGGTTTCGCCGTCGAAATCCGTCACCTCCACATCACCATAAAGATTGAGCTGCACGACGAAGAAATTGTCCGCGATGTAGCTGCTGATCTGAGGTTTGGGAAACACCTCCTCGTGCATTTTGGTGCAGTAGATGCAGCCTCTCTGCTCAAAGAACAGAACCAGCCGTTTTCCTTCGGCGTTGGCCTCCTCCAGATCCTCGCGCAGATCCTTGAAGGTCTCGCGCATCCAGGGGGTTTTGTGCAGGCCATCGTCGCCCAGCTCTACTGCCAAAACGGGCCCGGCGCAGAGCAGCCACAGCACGGCAATCCACAATCGTCTCATCTCTCATCCTCCCGTTCAGGTTCACAATAGACGCACGGCGCACCACTGATCAGCCAATGTTCGTAAAGGCAGGAAACCAGCGGATCATCGCCTCGGCAATATAGCGCACACTGCCGGTCGCGATCAGCACCGCAAAAACTATCAACATGACCCCCATCCCCTTCTCCACCCAGGCAAAGGCCGCCCGGTGGCGCGCCACAAAGCCAAGAAACGGACGCGCAAACAGGGCTGCGATCACAAAAGGTGCGGTCATCGCCGCGCCATAGACCAGCAACAGCAGCCCACCACGCCAGATATCGCCCATGCCAGAGGCGATCATCAGGATCGAGGCCAAGGCAGGCCCCACACAGGGCGTCCAGCCAAAGCCGAAAGCCAGCCCCATCATATATGCCCCGGCATAGGTCGCGGGCGACGCGCTACTCTCAACCCGGGCTTCGCGGTACAGCAGCGGAATGCGCACGACCCCGAGAAAATGCAGACCAAACACCAGCAGCAGGGCCGCCGCCCCATAGGCAAGGATATCAAGATACTGCCCGAACAACTGCCCCAGCGCAGTGGCGCCCATGCCCATCAGTACAAACACGGTGGTCACGCCAGCGGCAAAACAGATCGACGCCAGCACCAGCCGACGCTGCGCGCCTGGCGCAATGTCATCTTCGCTGCGCAGCTCAGCCATGGAGAGCCCGCCCATGTAGGACAGGTAAAACGGCACCATCGGCAGAACACAGGGGGTGAAGAACGACAAAAGCCCGGCAATCACAGCCCCAAACAGGGAAATTTCCAGCATGTTCTTGGGTCCCTTGCGACCATATGTGTTCGACCTGTTCAGACCGTGATCGCCGCGCCGCACCGACAGCGATGTCCCGCCAATTGCTGACACGAACGAGATCGCCGCGGGTGCGTGGCAGAGGTGGCAGCGCCCGCCGACGTCCTGAGGGCACAGTCTGCTCTGTGAAACTTGTACTATTCACATATTCAAATTACGTAGTACATATAGACACCGACCAGACCGGGCCGTCAATGGCCCGACTTTGGCCCGCCACTAGCGCATCACGGACACACAGCTGATCATCGAGACCCAACAATCATGGCCTTCACCCCTCTGATACCCCTACTGCACCGCATTCGTCGCGCTGCCAGTGCCTCCCTGGCGGCGTTGGCCCTTTTGGCGACGACGGGCATTTTGGCTAAGACTGCCGATGCCGCGGAACTGGTGATGGTCGAGCAACCCGGCTGCGCCTGGTGCGCGCGCTGGGACGCCGAGATTGCGCCGATTTACCCCAAAACCGCCGAAGGTCGCTTTGCCCCGCTACGCCGGGCCGATCTGCGCGCGATGCCGGAGGATCTGACCCTGTCACGCCGGGTCACATTCACGCCAACCTTCTTGATCGTTGAAGACGGGCATGAAATGGCCAGACTGGAAGGCTATCCGGGAGAGGATTTCTTCTGGCCGTTGATCACCGGGCTACTGCAGGAACATGCCGGTTTCGTGCCGACAGGCTCCTCGCACAGCGCCCCCGACCAGACCACCGCCCCCTTGGCCACCAATGGTTGAACCAGGAGAGAACACCGATATGGCCCTGCCACAGTTTTCCGCCGATATGGATCCCGAAGATCTCGACACGATGGTGGACAACGCCACCCGTGCTTCGAATTTTCTGAAGGCCATCAGCCATGAGGGGCGCCTGATGATCCTGTGCCATTTGGTATCGGGTGAGAAATCGGTCACCGAATTGGAAGAACTGCTGTCCGCACGGCAGGCCGCTGTTTCACAGCAGCTGTCACGCCTGCGCCTCGAAGGCCTGGTCATTCCTCGTCGTGAGGGCAAGGCCATCTACTACCGGCTGGCCGATGACCGCCCGCGCCGCATTCTCGAAGTGGTCTATGAGCTGTTCTGCAAAGACGGCTGACCGCAGCGACCGGCCATTCCGGTTTCGTTTGCGGAGCCGTCATGTTCGGCCACCCCCGCAGACCTGAAACCGGCGGAGCCCGCCTCTGATGCCCGAAGCCCTGTCCGATCTCATCAGCGACACGCATCTGACCGCCCTTCTGGGGCTGTTTGGTGGCGTGCTTCTGGGGCTGACTGCGCGGCTGGGTCGCTTCTGCACGCTGGGCGCGATTGAGGATCTGCTCTATGGCGGCTCTTCCTTGCGTATGCGGATGTGGGGCATGGCCATCGGTATGGCAATCCTTGGCAGTTTCGGATTGATTGCACTGGGCTGGTTTGAACCGGTGCAATCGCAATACCTCGCCATCCGCTGGATGCCGCTGGCCTCAATCACGGGCGGGCTGCTCTTTGGCTACGGAATGGCGCTCAGCGGGATGTGTGGATATGGCGCCATTGCACGTCTCGGCGGCGGCGATCTGCGCAGTTTTGTCATTGTTCTGGTGATGGGGGTGTCCACCTTTGTGGTGTTGTCAGGCCCCCTCGCCCCCTTTCGCAACCTGATCTTTTTTCAGGATCCCATCACCGACGACCTGCCTGCAGGAATTGCACATCATCTGGCCGATCGGCTCGGGCTGGCGCTCACACCCATCGGCTTTGCCATTGGTGGGGCAATCCTGCTGTTTTCCATCTCGGGGCGGGAGGTGCGCGAGGCCCCTGCCGCCATCGGCTGGGCGGCGCTGGTGGCGCTTGCCGTTGTCAGCGGCTGGGCGGGCAGCAGCTATATCGCGCGCACCGGTTTTGACGCGGTGCCTGTTGTCTCGCATTCGTTTTCCGCGCCGCTGGGAGAGACCATCATGTGGACCATGACCGGCAGCCTGCGCCCGATCAGCTTTGCTGTCGGCTCGGTCAGCGGTGTCTGGCTGGGCGCCTTCATCGGCTCGCTGATCAAGGGGCATTTCCGCTGGGAAGCCTGCGATGATCCGCGAGAGCTGCGCCGCCAGATCATCGGGGCCGCAATTATGGGGATTGGCGCCGTGCTGGCCATGGGCTGCACTATTGGTCAGGGGCTGAGTGCGTTTTCTCTATTGTCGCTGTCGGCGCCGGTGACCTTCCTGTCGATCTTCGCCGGGGCTGCATTGGGGCTGCGCCAGTTGATCACCGGGTTTCGCCGCGTGGCCTGACGCGCGCCAGCCCAAGAGCCTGTCGGGGACCACAAAAATGTGACCGGGGGAACACCTGCAGACGTCATAGACTGTCGGCAACAGAGGGAGTTCATGGCAATGGTTAGGGATCTGATCCGGCTCAGCAGGATGTCGCTGCAACGCGCAGCTGCCGTCGTCGTCCTGACAGGCCTCGCACTGCTGCAGACGGCTGTCGTCGCAGCAGGCCCGCTCACCAACCGTCCTGGCTGGGCCGTACATCACACCACCAAACCTTATGCGCAGCTGGTCCGCGACGTAATCACGGCCACCAAGTCACAGGGCCTAGTTGTTGTCACCCAAGCAGGCCCGACCAAGGCCGCCGCCGCGCGCGGCATCACCATTCCCGGCAATCGGGTGATCGGTGTTTTCAACAATGACTACGCGGTGCGGGTTCTGCGCCGCTCAACTGCCGCAATGATCGAGGCACCGATCCGACTTTATGTGATCGAAGAGGACAACGGTGACGCCACTCTCTCTTACAAAACCGCCATCCATGTCTTTGCCCCCTATCTGGCGGAGGGCGGGCCAGAGCTCGCAGACATCGCAGCCGAGCTGGACCAACATCTTGAGGCTATTGCGCAAAAGGCTGTGCAGTCGGCACCTTGACGCTCACACCCCCGTGAGGAGGCTTGCAACATTGCCCGGTTCCGGCAATTTGGCGGGACAGGTTCACGAAGGGCAGATTTCATGACTGAAACCAATTCCGCAGCCGCGGCGGCCACTGACCCACTGCGCGCCGCTGATGTGCTGGCACAGCGGCTATATGCGGCGGGATGCCGCCACGCCTTCGGCATGCCCGGCGGTGAGGTTCTGACCCTTGTCGATGCCCTGACCAAGGTGGGGATCACCTTTCACCTCGCCAAGCATGAAAACAGTGCCGGCTTCATGGGCGAAGGTGTGCATCACAGCGATGGCGCGCCGGTTATTCTGGTCGCCACCCTTGGCCCCGGCGCGCTGAACGGGGTGAATGTGGTGGCCAATGCCCATCAGGACCGCGTGCCGATGCTGGTGCTGACCGGCTGCGTCGATGCGGTCGAGGCTGCGACCTACACCCATCAGGTGCTGGATCATCAGGCAGTGTTCGCCCCAATCACCAAAGCCAGCTATCGCCTTGATGCAGAGGCCGCTGGTGTGATTGCAGACAAGGCCCTGCGCGTTGCAACCCAGCCACGCAACGGGCCGGTGCATGTCGATGTGCCGATTTCTGTCGCTGATGCCCCTGCCGGCACTCACCGCCCCTGCCTCGCGCCTGCCAGAGCCACGCAGCCCCAGCCCGCTGACCTGGCGCAGGCGCGCGCATGGCTGGCGGAGGCAGACCGCCCCCTTGCGGTGATCGGTCTTGATGCTGTTGCCGAAGACGCCGGGGCAAGCCTGCGCGCCTTTCTTGAACATTACCAGATCCCCTTTGTGACCAGTTACAAGGCCAAGGGTATCCTGCCTGAGGATCATCCGCTCTGCCTCGGCGGTGCCGGGCTGTCGCCTCTGGCGGATCGTCACCTGCTGCCGCTGGTGCGGGAGGCCGATCTGATCCTGGCGCTGGGGTATGACCCGATTGAAATGCGCCCGGGCTGGCGCAACGCTTGGGATTGCAGCCGCCAGCGGGTGATCGACATCTGCGCCGAAGACAACACCCATTACATGCACAGCGCCAGCCTGACTGTTGTGGCAGGCCTCGCCCCCAGCCTGCGGGCACTGACCGTCGGCGCACAGCTTGCTGATGATACGGCCCAAGCACATCAGCACTGGCCTGACGGACAGCCGGAAGCGGCTCGCGGCGCCCTTGCTGCGGCATTTGCGGCAGATGCCGACTGGGGACCCGCCGCGATTATCGCAGAATGTCAGTCAGTCCTGCCCGTCGATACGCTCGCCACGGCGGACAGCGGCGCACATCGGATTTTGCTCTCGCAAATGTGGCGCTGTCAGGAGCCCCGCGCGCTGATCCAATCCTCGGGCCTTTGCACCATGGGCTGCGCGGTGCCGATGGCCATTGGCCGCAAACTGGCCGAGCCGCAGCGCACGGTTGTCAGCTTCTCCGGCGATGCTGGCTTCCTCATGGTCGCGGGGGAGTTGTCCACCGCGGCGGAACTGGGGGTGGCCCCGATTTTCGTGGTGTTTGTCGATGCGAGCCTTGCGCTGATTGACCTCAAACAACGCCAGCGCCGCCTCGACAATGCCGGTGTTGATTTTGGCCTGCATGATTTTGCCGCCATGGGCCGTGCCTTTGGCGGTAACGGTGTGCGCGTTCGCGACCGCGCCAGCCTGCGCGCCGCCCTGAATGAGGCACAGCAGGCCGAACATTTCACCGTTATTGCCGCAGAATTTGACCGGGAGGCCTATGATGGGCTCATCTGATTCAACCACCGACGGCAAACTGCCCCACGGTCCCCTCACAGGCATCAAGGTGCTGGACCTCTCCCGCATTTTGGCGGGACCAACCTGCACCCAGATGCTGGGCGATCTGGGCGCCAGCGTGCTGAAGGTGGAAAATCCGCAGAGCGGCGGCGATGACACCCGCCAGTGGGGACCACCCTATGTGGTCGATGCCGAGGGTCAGCAATCCGATCTTTCAGCTTATTTCATGGCCGCGAACCGCAACAAACGCTCCGTCGAGGTGGATATCTCCACCGCCGAGGGGCAGCAGGTGATCCGCCGCCTCGCCGCCGAAGCAGATATTCTGCTGGAGAACTTCAAACCCGGCGGGCTGGCCAAATACGGGCTCGATTACGACAGCCTGCATGCAGAGTTTCCGCATCTCGTCTATGGGTCCATCTCAGGCTACGGGCAGACCGGCCCCAACGCGCAGAAGCCCGGTTATGATCTGATGGCGCAGGGCTACGGCGGGATCATGTCGCTGACCGGTGAACCGGACGGGCGCCCCATGAAGGTCGGCGTCGGCATCGCCGATGTGATGTGCGGCATGTATGCCTGCGTCGGCATATTGGCTGCCCTGCGCCACAGGGAGCAGACCGGCGAGGGCCAGCAGGTTGATATCGCGCTCGTTGATGCGCAGATCGCCTGGCTGATCAACGAAGGTGTTGCCACGCTCAATACAGGGACCGCCCCGAAACGGCGCGGCAATGAGCATCCGAGCATTGTGCCGTATGGGCTATATGAAACCTCCGATGGGCATGTGATTCTGGCGGTGGGCAATGACGCGCAATTTGGCCGGTTCCTGTCCTTTCTCGGGCTGGATGGACTGGCGCGGGATCCGCGGTTTGCCACAAATCCAGCACGGTTGCAGAACCGCGATGCGCTGGCCGATATTCTGGTGCCTGCTCTCCGCCAGTATAGCACCGACGCGGTGATCGCCGCGATGGAGGCCCGCAAGGTGCCTGCCGGGCCGGTGCAAACGCTGGATCAGGTTTTTGCCAGCGATCAGGTTGCGGCCCGCGAGATGACAATTGAGATGACCTCTGCTGCCGGGCCTGTCAGGCTGTTGGGCAACCCGCTGAAATTCTCGCGCACACCGGTCACCTATCGGCACGCGCCACCGACCTGTGGCGACAGCACTGACCTTCTGGCACCGGGGGCGGACCCCTTTGCCGAAGAGAGTCGCTGACCCCGCTTGCGGCGACACAGCACCTCTGCTCCCTTAATCCGCCTGCGTTGACGCGGGCGGATTCGCGGCGGTCGCCGCCCCTATCCCCTTAAGAACCCGCAGAAAACAGTCCGTTTAGCGCTTTGCAACCGGCAGGATCTGGCCGAGTGTTACAGAAACTGGCGGTGTTCGGCCAAAGTCAGGCATCCCGGGCTTGCCAGATAGGCAAAAATGCGGGAAATCGCTGCCAATCGACATGGTTGGCTCCCTATTCCCACGAGATTGCACACGCCACTTCACCAAACCGCGAGCGGGCATCGCGAGACGCGATAGCGTGCTTTAGGCTCGACGACAAAGCGCCACTGCTTTCGTTTTTGACACGGATCGGACAAACGATGATGCAAGATATTTTTGGCCAGGACACCAGCCTGACAGACGCCGTAGCCCTAGAGAACTGGAACGCCGTACAGATGGGGGTTCTGTCACATGCCGCCGCGGCGCCAACGCATCTCGGTGCCCTGCTGGACGCCGCCCCGGAATTTGCACTGGCGCAGGCTGCCAAGGGCATGTTTGTCCTGCTCTTGGGCCGGGCAGAGCTGATGCAGGCCGCCCATGACGCCTATGCCGCCGCCAAGGCTACCGAAGACGGCGCCCTCCCGCGCGAGCGTCACTACATTGCAGCACTCGGAGCCTGGCTAGAGGGGCGTCCCTCCGCTGCAATTGCCGAGATGGAGACGGTGCTGCGCAGCCACCCGGAGGATGCGCTGGCGATGAAACTGAGCCATGCGATCCGCTTCATTCTGGGTGACAGCACGGGCATGCGTCGATCCATTGAACGCGTATTGCCTGCCTATGCGCCTGATCACGCCGGGCGGGGATATCTGCTTGGCTGTCATGCTTTCTCGCTTGAGGAGACGGGCGCTTACGATCTGGCCGACGCGACTGGCCGACAGGCGCTCTGGATGGCGCCGGATGATGCCTGGGGCCTGCACGCAGTGGCCCATGTGCATGACATGACAGGCAATTCACGCGCCGGGTTGGACTGGCTCACTGGGCGCGAGGAGGCCTGGGCACATTGCAACAATTTCCGCTACCACGTCTGGTGGCACAAAGCGCTAATGCACTTGGATCAGGGTCAAACCGAACAGGTTCTGGCGCTCTATGATCATGAAATTCGCAAAGACAAAACGGATGATTACCGCGACATCTCCAACGCCACCTCACTGCTGATGCGGCTGGAATTGGAGGGCGTGGCCATTGGCGATCGCTGGGAAGAATTGGCCGAGCTTTGTGCTAACAGAACCGAGGATGGCTGTCTGATCTTTGCTGACCTGCATTATCTGCTGGCGCTGGTTGGTGATGACCGCAAACTTGAGGCCGGCCAGCTGGTGCAACGTATTCATGCCGACGCCCGTCGCGGCGCAAGTGAGAGCGATGCCCGTATGGCGACGCCCGGATGTGGTCTGGCACTGGGGCTGGAGGCGTTTGGCGAAGGCAACTACAGCGAGGCCTTCGGTTATCTGGCGACGGGTCGCAGTTCGCTGCAACTGGCCGGTGGCAGTCATGCCCAGCGGGATGTCTTTGAACGCGTAACCATTGATGCAGGCCTCCGGGCGGGGCGTCTGGATGCGGTGGAGGCCATCCTCAATGAACGGCGGGCCCAGCGAGGCGGCGCCGAAGACAGCTATGCCCAGGCGCGCCGCGCCCTGATTACTGCCGGACGTGGTGCGCCAGGCGCACAAAGCGTCCCGGCAGAGTAACCGAAGTAAGGACACAACAGCCTATGGCGACCATCTCGCCCTTTCCCGGTGCCAAGGGCACCGAGACCACACCAGTGGCCAATCGCCCGGTTGCTCCGCAATCGGATGTGCAGCCGCGTGCACCCCGTGATCCACGTCTGGATTTCTACCGGGGCATAGCGATGTTCATCATCCTCTGTGCCCATATCCCCGGCAACCGCTGGACAGGATGGATCCCGGCGCGGTTTGGCTTCTCAGACGCGACAGAGATCTTTGTCTTCTGTTCCGGCATGGCATCGGCCATCGCCTTCGGCGGCACCTTTGGCCGTCAAGGATGGCTGATGGGCAGCGCACGGGTTCTGTTTCGCTGCTGGCAGGTGTTCTGGGCCCATATCGGGCTGTTTGTGTTTATCGCGACCAGCATGGCGGCGTTGGATCTTTATGGCAGCTTCGACAAAAGCTATATCGCCTCGCTCAATCTGCGCCCGTTCTTTGAAAACCCGGTGCCGCAGCTGGTCGGGCTGATGACGCTCAGCTATGTGCCGAACTATTTCGACATCCTGCCGATGTATCTGGTTGTTCTGGCGCTGATGCCGCTGATGATGGGGCTGGAACGTATCGGGATCTGGGCGGTGGCTGCCGCTTCAATCGGGATCTGGCTGCTCGCCAACCCCTATATGGTTGGCCTTGGGCCGGATGGGCTGTCGCTCTCGGCTGAACCTTGGTCCAGCCGGGAATGGTTCTTCAATCCCTTTGGCTGGCAACTTTTGTTCTTTACCGGTTTTGCCTTCATGAAGGGCTGGCTGCCAGCCCCGCCCGTTTCCCGCGTGCTGGTGGTCGTGGCCGCAGCCTACCTCGTCCTGCTGGCCCCGTTTGGGTCCTGGAAGGTCTTTCTCTGGGTCGAGGCCTGGAACCAGGATCTTGCCGACCTCATCCGTCCTACCTGGAAACAGACGGCGGAATGGCGGGAGAAAACCGACTTTGGCCTGCTGCGCTTTGGGCACTTCCTGTCGCTGGCCTATCTCGGTTGGGTGATCGCTGGTGAAGGTGGTCGACGGCTGATCGCATCCGGCCAGTCTACGGCGGCCCGCATCTGGGCCGTGCTCCTGTCGCTGATCACCAAGGTCGGTCAGCAATCGCTTGCGGTCTTTGTCTTCTCAATGGCACTGGCACGGCTCCTTGGCTTTGCCATGGACCTGACGGACCGGTCTGTCCTGACAACCGCATTTTTCAACCTCACAGGGTTTGGCCTGATCATTGGCTGCGCCTATATCGCTGCCTGGTTCAAATCGCATCCATGGAAAACCAAGAGATGAGAGCATTTTCGCGACGCACCTTTCTGGCAACGGCCCTGGCCAGCACCGCTCCGTTTGCGCTTGGGGCGCTGACATCGCCCGCATTGGCGACGGGTGGTCCTGCCTTTTCGCGCGAAACCGTGGTGTCCCTTGCCCGCGATCTCGCAGCCGCCCCCTATGCGCCCCGCGCCAGCGTTCCGCAGGACTGGCAGGAGCAAAGCTATGAGGACTATCAGACCCGCTGGTTCCGCAGCCGTGACGCGCTCTGGTCGAAAACCCCGCGCAGTTACAACGTCGATTTCTTCCTGCCGGGGCTCTACTTCCCCCGCCCGGTAGAGATTTTCACCGTTGAAAATGGTCTGGCACAGCCGGTGGCCTTTGATCTGTCCCTGTTTGACAAAACCGATAAGGCGCCTGATCTCAGCATTGACGACAGCCTTGGCTATTCCGGCTTTCGCCTGCGCACCGATCTGAAAGAACCGGGCAAGAAAACCGAGTTCTGCGTCTTTCAAGGGGCGAGTTACTTCCGCGCCATCGGGGCCGCCCATACCTATGGGCTGTCGGCACGGGGACTGGCCGTGAACACGGCCACCGCAAAGGGTGAAGAATTCCCTGAATTCATATCGTTCTGGCTCGAAGCTCCAGTGCCAGGGCAAAAGAATATGGTGGTCCATGCTCTGATGGATTCCCCTTCGGTCTCTGGTGCCTACCGGTTCGATATCCTGCCCGGTCAGAACACCGTGATGGAGGTCGAGGCGCGCCTCTTTGCCCGCGAAGAGCTGGACAATATCGGGCTTGGACCACTCACGTCGATGTTCCTCTTCGATCAGACCAACCGCAACCGGTTTGATGATTTCCGCCCAGCAGTCCATGACAGCGACGGGTTGCTGGTGGTCAACGGAAATGGCGAAACCCTATGGCGGCCGTTGGCCAACCCGAAAACGCTGCAACTGTCTTCCTTTGTCGATGAAAACCCGCGTGGCTTTGGCCTGATGCAGCGCCCAAGGCTGCTGTCGGACTACGAAGATCTGGAGGCCCATTATCACCAGCGCCCGGCGCTGTGGGTGGAGCCGAAGGGGGATTGGGACAAGGGCGCGGTCACATTGGTGGAAATCCCGGCCGACAAAGAAATCTACGATAATATCGTCGCCTATTGGCGCCCACGTGAGAGTTACGCGCCCGGTTCCGAAATCAATATCGACTACCGGCTGACCTGGGGCGATGGTCCGGACCTATCTGTGCCACAGGTGATCAACACGGCGGCCGGTGCGCGGATTTTCGGGGATCCCGGTCGCATCATGACCATCGATTTTGCCGCCCACCCGATGTTCGCGGGCGGTGTGGATGATCTTGAGGCGCATATCACCTCTCCCCATGTCACCCCGACCGAAGGCGTATTGCAGGAAAACCCGGAAACCGGTGGTTTGCGGCTGGCGTTTGCCTTTGATCCGGGCGAGCGCGATCATGTCGAGCTGCGCGCAGAGCTGCGCAAGGACGGTCAGCCCGCGTCAGAAGTCTGGCTATACCGGTGGACCAAATGACCAATTTTTCGCTGACCCCGCCGGAACAGCCACTTGCCATGCCGGAGCAGAACTTCGGCGCCTATTTTCAGGATCAGGCCTGCCCTGCTCTCGCTGACCGGATCCCCACATCCGCACAGACGGGTGAGGCAACGCAAGGGCAGGTTGCGCTCTGGCGGGTGCTGGCCTTTTCCCCGGCGATGGCGGCAACTGGCCTGCTGACCTGGGGGATGAAGGACTGGTTTGCTGCTGACGGGTTCTCCACCCTGGAAATCGCGCTTCTGGTACTGATTTCCTTCAACTTTTTCTGGATCTGCTTTTCGGTCTCGACCGTTCTTCTAGGCCTCTGGGGTCTTTCGCAACGGCCGCGCGCCCTGGGACGAGGCCGCCCCCAGCGGATGAAGGTCGCGCTCTTGATGCCGATCTACAATGAGGTGCCCTGGTATGTGCTGGGCAATGCCCAGTCGATGCTGGAAGAACTGCATGCCCGTGGCGGGGTTCATGACTATGCAATGTTCATCCTGTCCGACACCCGCGATGACGCCATCGCCGCGCAGGAACGCGCCAGCGTAGAGGCTCTGCGTGCGATGCTGCCTGCCGGAACCCAGCTTTACTATCGCCGCCGCGAAGATAACGCTGGCCGCAAGGTTGGCAATATCGCCGATTGGGTGCGCCGCTGGGGCGCGGGCTGGGATGCCATGCTGGTGCTGGATGCCGATAGCTTGATGACGGGACGCGCGATCGCCCATCTGGCGGATGCGCTGGCCCGCGATCCCGGCGCGGGCCTCATTCAGAGCTACCCCCAGCTGATCGGCGCGCAGTCTGTCTTTGGCCGGATGCAGCAATTCGCCAATGGCGTCTACGGTCTGGCGCTGGCCGAGGGGCTGGCCCGCTGGGCTGGACACGAGGGCAACTACTGGGGCCATAACGCGATCATCCGCACCCGCGCCTTTGCCGCCTGCGCAGGGCTGCCACCGCTGCGCTCGGTCTTTGGCGGTGAGAAGCTGATCATGAGCCATGACTTCGTCGAAGCGGGCCTTCTGCGCCGTGCAGGCTGGAGTGTTCAGTTCCTGCCGCGTATCCGTGGCTCCTACGAGGAAACACCGCAGACGTTGATTGATCACGTGCTACGGGACCGGCGCTGGTGTCAGGGCAACCTGCAGCACCTGAACCTCTTGAACGCCAAGGGCTTTCGCGCGCTGTCGCGGTTCCATCTGCTGCATGGGGCCATCGGTTATCTGATGGCACCGGTCTGGTTCGCGTTGCTGGTAATCTGGGCACTGATCGGACGCGGCGAGGAGGCCTCTGTCCTCACCTACTTCAGCGAAACCAACCCGCTGATGCCGTCTTGGCCCGACATGTCAGAGCCACGCCATGTGCTGGTGATCCTGCTGATCTATGCCATGTTGCTGGCGCCAAAATTGCTGGCTGTTGTCGCCCTGCCAATGACCGGCAGCCGGTTCTCCGAATATGGTGGCGCGGGGCGGTTTACCCTGTCGCTGTTCGTGGAAATCCTACTTGCAATCCTTTATGCACCTATCCTGATGGTACAGCAGATGATTGCTGTGCTGCGTACCACCTTCGGCCTGCAAAAAGGCTGGTCGCCACAGGCACGCGACGGTGGCCGCTATTCCTGGCGGACGCTGATAACGTGCCATGCGCTGGAAACTGTCAGCGGGGTTGCCCTCTGGAGCGGTATTCTGGCGGGTGTGGTCTCTGTCTGGCTGCTGCCGATCGCGCTATCGCTGGTGCTGGCGGTGCCGCTGTCGGCGCTCTCTGGTGTGCCGTTGCAGCGCTTTGCCAAGGCCCTTCTGGCAACACGCGAAGTCCACAAAGAACCCCGCATCACCCGCATCGCCCGCGCCCGACGCAATCGGCTGCGCATGGCATTGGAGACCGTGCCGACGCATCGCACCGCAGCTGAGTGACACGCCCGAAATTGTGTGAATACGTAAACCCTGAGAGATTTTAGGAAATTTCTCAGGGTATTTTTATTGAGATATCGACATCAATATGACCGCGAAACTTGTTGCCTCATTGCGACAGTGCGCTGTTCTCGACCCAATCCAACAGCCAATTGGTCCAATCCCGTGGCACCCGGTGACCGCCCGCAAACAGCACCAATTCGATATCCGCGTTCGGTCCGCAGTCCCAGCGACGCCGCAGCTGACCGCCAGCGGACCAACTGCGGCTTGGCGCATGTGTGTCGCACCCGTTGGTATCCCGCCACAACTCCAGCCCGGCAAAGATATCGCCCTGCTGGAAGCGCCGATTTCCCAGATAGCGCCCTTCCAGCGGCACCACCTCATCCGCCCATCCATGAGTATGCATCAGGCGGATTGGGCCCGCGCAGCTCTCTGGTTGAGGCCGCCAGAAACTGCCCGACACCGTTGCATAGGCAAGGAACTGATCAGGTGACGAACACGCGAGATAGCTGACCATGAAGGCACCTGCGGAAAATCCTGATAAAACAATCGCCTCTCGGTCGATGTTAAACTGCTTTTCGGCATCTTCCATGACTGCGTCGAAGAAGGCGGATTCGTCACGGCCACCGAAATCTGGCAAAAACGCCCAAGAGCGCGGGCCGCCGGGATTGCGGGGCAGCGCCGTGGGTGCGATGACCGCATAGCCGCGCCCGGTCAGCCCATCGACCATCGCCTGATTGCGCAGGGCGGCCTCGCCCGAGCCGCCATAGCCGTGCAGAAACATCACTGCCGGGATTGCCGCGCCGAGTTGCGTGTCAGGCAGGACGATGTGATAATCCCCCTCCTTTATCTGACAGGCATCATCCCGTGGGCCACATTCAGCCACGGCCACAGATGCGAGTGAGACCCCGGACAACGCCACAGCAAAACCGAAGCACCAGCGACCAGCGCGCACAATCGCGGGACGCATCAGCCCTGCCCCGTCCAGCGGGCGACGGGTAGATTGCTGCGCAACCAGCCCGGACCAGCGGCAGAGCCGAGCATCCCCTCCGGTACGTCGATCACGTTGGAATACCCCGCCGCATCCAACGCCAGGGTCACACGGGCCGAACGCACGCCGCGCGCGCAGATCAGCGCCAGCGCCGCACTGCGATTGCCGCCGGTAACCTGATCAAGCGCCGCCAGAAAATCGTCGCGCCGCATATCAATCTGATGGCTGCCAACGGGTACGCCGCTCGCCCGCCATTCGCGCGGGGTGCGGATATCCACCAGGATCAGCTCATCTGCCTTGGCTTTTGCAAAGGCCTCTTCGACCGTCAGGCGCGGCAAATCATGGTCCGGGGGCTGGCGGCGCCACCAGACGTATCCACCGACACCCGCAACGGCCAACCCGCCAACAGCCACACCGGCACGCAGGAACCGACGCCGCGAGATCACAGAACCGCCCAGCCCGGACGTGAGTTGTGGAGTGCCGTCGCCGCCTTTGGACTGAGGATTGGAATTATCTGACCGTTTTGATTGAGAATGCGACATCTGGCCTCTCCCCTCACTACAGGCGCCGTCCTACATGATCCAAGACCTAGCAGGTTCCTGCATAGTGTTCAGCATGAGACATCCCGCATGGTGATCAAGTTCTTGTCAACCTGACACCAGATCGCATCAAACCGGTGCGGTGCGCAAAAAACTAACCTGATCGCCGCTTTTGCAGGGTTTGCAGGCGCGGTCGGGGCTGGCACAGTTGCGAAAAATTGCTTAGGCAGCAAACGATCTGGCCCTGTGCATGGAGGAGAACCGCACGTGTCCCTGTTCCTGATTGCAGCCCTGCCCTTTCTGGGCGCGGTTTTCCCCGCGCTATTGATCCGTGCCGGGCGCAATGCCTCGGCATCGGCGGCAGGCCTGACAACATTGCTCGCGTTTGTCGGACTGATGCTGCACGCCCCGGCGGTGATGCGCGGTGAGGTCATTCAGGCGCAATTCGACTGGCTGCCCGCCCTGGGGCTGAACGCCAACTTCTTTCTTGATGGACTAGGCTTCCTCTTTGCGGGGTTGATCCTTGGCATTGGTCTGCTGATCATCCTTTATGCGCGGTTTTACCTGTCGCGCGAAGATCCGATGGGCAATTTCTACACCTATCTGCTGCTGTTTCAGGGCGCGATGGTGGGGATTGTCACATCCGATAACATCCTGCTGCTGCTGATTTTCTGGGAACTCACCTCGCTGAGTTCTTTTCTGCTGATCGGCTATTGGAAGCATCTGCCGGAAGGGCGCCAGGGCGCGCGCATGGCGTTGACTGTCACCGGTGCGGGTGGTCTGGCCATGATCGGGGGCATGCTGATCCTCGGCAATATCGTTGGCTCCTATGACCTGACCGTCATCCTCGGCGCGAAGGAGGTCATTCAGGCCTCGCCGCTCTATCTTCCCGCCTTGATCCTGATCCTGATCGGCGCTTTCACAAAGTCAGCCCAGTTCCCGTTTCATTTCTGGCTGCCCCACGCAATGGCGGCGCCCACCCCGGTATCGGCCTATCTGCACTCTGCCACGATGGTGAAAGCAGGTCTGTTCCTGATGGCGCGGATGTGGCCCGTTCTGGCCGGCACGCCTGAGTGGTTTTATATCGTTGCGACAACCGGGCTGATCACCATGGTGCTGGGTGCGATCATCGCCCTGTTCAAGGATGATCTGAAGGCGCTTCTGGCGTTTTCAACCGTCAGCCATCTGGGGCTGATCACCATGCTCTTGGGCTTTGGCACCAAGTTTGCGGCGGTGGCCGCAGTGTTCCACATCATCAACCACGCGACCTTCAAGGCGGCGTTGTTTATGAGTGCCGGCATTGTCGACCACGAGGCCCATACACGTGACATCAAGCGTCTTGGCGGCCTGCGGCACCTGATGCCGATCACCTTTGCCATTGCGACGGTTGCGGCACTGTCGATGGCCGGTATTCCGCCCTTCAACGGCTTCCTGTCCAAGGAAATGATGCTCGAGGAAACCGTGCACACGGCCTGGGCTGGCTCACATTACTTGGTGCCTGGCCTCGCGCTGCTCGGGGCGCTGTTCTCTGCGGCGTATTCGTTCCGGTTTATCGCCCATGTTTTCCTCGGTCCGAAACGAGATGATTATCCGGCGACCCCGCATGATCCGGGTGCCGGTATGTGGCTGGCGCCTGCGTTCCTTGTGGGTCTGGTGGTGCTGATCGGCCTGTTCTCGGCGAAGATTGTCGGGCCACTTGTCGCCACAGCAGCCTCTGCGGTCATCGGTGGCGAGAAGCTGCCCTATTACTCTCTGAAACTCTGGCACGGGTTTACCCCGGCGCTCTATATGTCGATGGTCGCGGTTGTTGGCGGTGTGGTGCTGCTGATGCTGCACAAGCCACTGATGCGACTGTGGAATGCCACTCCGCGCCCTGAGGCAAAGGTGATTTTCGAGGCGCTGATTGCTGCCCTGACCCGCCTCGCGCGCGGGATCACCGACGGGATGCACAATGGCTCTATGCCGCGGTATGGCGGGATCATGATCACCTTCACGGCGGTGCTGTCCTATTATGCCTACCAATCCGGCACATTGGCGGCGCCGACACGAACCCTTCAGGATGTGGGCCTGATCCCGATCCTCGGTTGGGCCAGCCTGTTGATCGCCACCGGTTTCCTTGTCGCGATGCACCGAAATCGCCTGCTGGCACTGGTGCTGATTGGCGTTGTTGGTCTCGTGGTCTCCATGGGCTTCAACTACATGTCGGCCCCGGATCTCGCCCTGACGCAGATTTCGGTCGAGGTGGTCACCATCATCCTGATGCTGCTGGCGTTGAACTTCATGCCGAAGGAAACCCCGGTCGAAAGCTCCGGCGGTGCCCGTCTGCGCGATATCTCCATTGCCAGCGTTGCAGGTCTGGGCGTCGGCGGGCTGATCTATGCCCTCATGACCCGTGATTTCATCGGCGAGACGATTTCCGGCTTTCACCTTGAGAACTCCTACAAGGGCGGCGGCGGCACCAATGTGGTCAATGTAATCCTGGTCGATTTCCGGGGTTTTGACACCTTTGGCGAGATCATCGTGCTGGGGATTGCTGCACTGGTGATTTTTGCCCTGACCGAAGCGGTCTTGGGCACCCGCGTGCGGGCCTATCTGCTGAACCGTAAACCGGATCTGCCACAGGCCGGTGACTCCCATCCGATGATGATGGTGGTGGCGACCCGAGTGATGATGCCGCTGGCACTGATGGTGGCGGCCTATATCTTCTTCCGCGGGCACAACCTGCCCGGCGGTGGCTTTATCGCCGGTCTGATCGCAGCGATTGCTGTCATCATGCAATATATGGCGTCTGGCTTTGCCTGGGCGACCGAGCGGCAGCGCTACCCCTACCATGGCATCATCGGATCCGGCGTGCTGATTGCCGCCGCAACCGGCATGGGGTCGTGGTTCAGTGGCCAGCCATTCCTGACCAGCGCCTTTGGCTACATCCATTGGGCACCGCTGGAGGAGTTTGAATGGGCCACTGCGGCGCTGTTTGATCTGGGCGTGTTCCTGGCGGTTGTCGGCGCGGTTCTGCTGGCGCTGGAGAGCCTGTCGCGCTTTGCCTGGCAGCCGGGGACCGACAGCACCCATGCGATGGATATCAACCCGGCCCGCGATGATGTGGCCAAGACCGAGAACGAGGGCTGATTATGGAAATTCTAGTCGCTTCGGCCGTGGGCGTTCTGACCGCGGCCGGCATCTACCTGATCCTGCGCCGTCGCAGCTTTCCCGTTATTCTTGGGCTGTCGCTGGTGTCCTATGCGGTGAACGTGTTCCTGTTTGCCACCGGACGCCTGATGACCAACGCGCCAGCGATCCTCAACAAATACGAAGAGGTGCCCTATACCGATCCACTGCCGCAGGCGCTGGTGCTCACCGCGATCGTGATCTCCTTTGGCATGACTGCCGTTGTCGTGATGATCGCGCTTGGGGCCTATCTGTCGTCGCAGGATGACCGGATCAACCTCAGCGACGACGATGCGAAAGCAGGAGAAGACGCATGAACCACCTTGTGATTGCGCCGATTGTCCTGCCGGCCCTTGTCGCACCCTTCATTATCATGGTGCTGCGCTACCATCTGGACCTGCAACGGATCTTTTCCGTTGCCAGCAGCGTACTGGTGCTGTGCCTGACGCTGGCGCTGGCCGCGCAAGCGGCGGATGGCACCGTGCAGGTCTATGAATTGGGCGACTGGCCGGCCCCCTTTGGGATCGTGCTTGTGCTGGATCGGTTGTCGGCGATGATGATCGTCCTCACCTCGGTGCTGGCGCTGGCGGTGGTGCTTTATGCAATTGGCACCGGTTGGGACTCTCGTGGTGCTAATTTCCACGCGTTGTTTCAGTTCCAGATCATGGGCATTCTGGGGGCCTTCATGACCGGGGATGCCTTCAACCTGTTTGTGTTCTTCGAGGTGCTGCTGATTGCGTCCTACGGGCTGATGATCCACGCAGGCGGTGCCAAACGGTTTCAGGCCGGTGTGCAATATGTGGTCTATAATCTCTTGGGCTCCACCCTGTTTCTGTTTGCCCTAGGCACCATCTACGCCGTCACCGGCACGCTGAACATGGCGGATCTGGCGGTCCGTGTGGCCGAGATGTCCGCCGAAGAAACCGCGCTTCTTAGAGTGGGCGCAGTGATGCTGCTCCTGGTTTTTGCGATCAAGGCTGCGGTTCTGCCGCTGCATTTCTGGTTGCCGGCCTCCTACAGCCATGCGCCCCTGCCTGTTGCTGCCCTGTTTGCGATCATGACAAAGGTCGGCGCCTATTCGATCCTGCGCGTCTATACCCTGATTTTTGGCCCGGACGTCGCAATCACCGAAGGGTTGGTTGGCGACTGGCTGCTGCCTGCGGCGCTGTTGACGCTTGCGGTGGGGGCTGTCGGTGTCCTCGGCTCCCGCGAGATCGGACGGCTGGTGGCCTTTGGCGCGATCACATCGATGGGGACTCTGCTGATTTCCATCGCGCTGTTTACCCCTGCTGCCACCGGCGCGGCGCTCTACTACATTGTCCATTCGACGCTAGCGACAGCACTGATGTTCCTGATAGCCGATCAGGTGATGGAACGTCAGGGCGGCGCGGTTGCGGCGATGCGGTTGATGCCGCAGAGCGGTCTTCTGTCTGTGATGTTCTTTGTTGCTGCGATTGCGCTGGCGGGGATGCCGCCGCTCTCCGGCTTCATTGGCAAGCTGCTGGTGATGGACGCCGCCCGCGATCATGATCTGGTCTGGTGGATCTGGGCGGTAATCCTGATCGGCTCTCTGGTGACGATCATCGGCCTGGCCCGTGCTGGCACGCTGATCTTCTGGAAAAGCCATGGTTTGCCAGACAGCGACAGTGACGCAGACACAGAGGCTGACAGTGACGACCTGTTTGACGGCGAGGCAACCGCAGCCCCTGCGGCGGCACCGGTCCTGCCGCTGGTGGTCTGCTTTGCCCTGATGACCGCACTTGTAATGCTCACCGTCTTTGCCGGGCCGATGACGCGTTATGCCGATGCAACCGCGGCCCAGCTGTTCACGCCAATCGCCTATATCGAAACCGTCCTCGGGGGGGGCTCAAAATGAAGCTGATGCGCCGCATACTGCCGCACCCGATCCTAACGCTGGTTCTGACTGTGACCTGGCTGCTGCTGGTCAACGGCTGGTCTCTGAACTCCTTGGTCTTTGGCTTCATGCTGGGGGTTTTGATCCCCTTCCTGACGCAGCCCTACTGGCCGCAACAGCTGAAGATGAAAGGCCCGATGAAGATCATCGGCTATGTCCTCATCGTGCTTTACGATATTGTGGTTGCCAATCTGGTGGTCGCCAAGATCGTGCTGTTCAAACCCAATTCCCGCCGTCACCCCAATTGGGTGACTGTGCCGCTGGAGCTGCGCACACCTGAGGCAATCACGGTATTGGCCGCAACAATCACCATGACCCCGGGCACCGTGTCGGCGGACCTTTCGGCCGAGGGCCATGCGCTGCTTGTGCATTGCCTGGATGCGCCCGATCCGGAGGCGGTGCGCGACGACATCAAAGACCGCTACGAACGTCGCCTGAAGGAGATCTTCGAATGATCGAAACTGCTGCAATTTTTGCGTTCGTCTGCTTTGCATTGTCGCTGCTGATGAACCTCTGGAAGGTCGTCTCGGCCGAGGATGTTGCTGACCGGATCCTTGCTCTGGACACCATGTTCATCAACGCGATCGCGCTGATGGTGCTTTACGGCTTGGCGCTTGGGACTGAGATCTTCTTTGAGGCGGCAATGATCATCGCCATGCTGGGATTTGTCTCCACTGTGGCCTATGCGCGGTTCATCCTGCGCGGCAATATCATCGAGTGAGGAGAGACCATGGACCAATTCTTTGACATCGTCATTGCCGGGTTTCTCGTGATCGGCGGGGTGTTCGGTATCGTCGGCTCCTTTGGCCTGCTGAAACTCAACGACCGCATGTCGCGGCTGCATGCGCCAACGAAGGCAACAACGCTGGGCGTCGGCGGTGTGCTGTTGGCCTCAATGACCCATGCAGCGGTTTATGAGCACCACCTGTCCGTGCATGAGCTGATGATTACGCTGTTCCTGTTCCTGACCGCCCCGATCACGGCAAATTTCATTGCCAAGGTGCATATCCACCGCCATGACACCCCGGACAGCCTGCCGGACGCAGGCGAGGACAAAATCTGGGCGACCCATAAGAAGCCCGAGAACGAGGTGATCGGGCCTGAGGTCTGACCAAACACCCCCCGCCCCTTTCGGCGGGGGTCTTTCATCCGGGACCCAACCTGTCCGGGTGACCCTGCGCAGACCGGTGGACGACAACAATGCATGCAGCCCCCCTCCCCCTGACCAAAGACGTGGTATTGATCGGCGGCGGGCACACGCATGCGCTGGTGCTGCGCAAATGGGGAATGCGCCCCCTGGCAGGCGCGCGTTTGACCGTGATCAACCCCGGCCCCACCGCGCCCTACTCCGGGATGCTGCCCGGCTTCGTCGCCGGGCACTATGATCGGGGCGCGCTGGACATTGATCTGGTTAAGCTGGCGCGCTTTGCAGGGGCGCGGCTTATTCTCGGGGCTGCGGAACACATCGATACGACCGCCCGGCAGGTACATGTCGCGGGCCGCCCGCCTATTGCCTACGACGTTGCAGCGATCAATCTCGGCATCACGTCCGCGATGCCGGACATGGCCGGTTTCATGGACCACGCGATCCCGGCCAAGCCGCTGGGCCGCTTTGCCGCCAGCTGGGCTACATATCTGGAGGGAGATGGCCCGGCCCATGTTGCGGTGATCGGCGGTGGCGTGGCCGGGGTGGAACTGATCCTCGCCATGGCCCATGCCCTGCGCGCCCGCAGGCGACTGGCCCAGGCCACGCTGATTGACCGTGGCACCATCCTTGATGACGCAGGCAGCAAAGCTCAGGCCCAGCTGCGAAAAGCGCTGCATGATTTGGGTGTTACCGTGATTGAGCAGGCTACGATCACACAGATTGAAGCCGCCCATGTGGTGCTGGATGATGGTCGGGCCATCCACTCCGATTTCACAACAGGCGCGGCGGGCGCGCGCCCGTATGCCTGGATTTCCAATAGCGGTCTGGACCTGCACCATGGTTTTGTCCGCGTGGACCGCGCCCTGCAAACCAGCCAGACAGATGTCTTTGCCAGCGGCGACTGCGCCCATTTCAGCACGGATCCACACCCCAAGGCCGGGGTCTACGCAGTGCGTCAGGCGCCGGTGCTTTTTCACAATCTGCGTGCCAGCCTGACCAAGGATCCGCTGCGCCAGTATCAACCGCAAAAGGACTATCTGAAACTGATCTCCATGGGCGACAAGAGTGCCGTTGGCGAACGCTTCGGCCTGACCTTCTCCGGCAGTTGGATCTGGCGGTGGAAAGACCACATTGATCAGACCTTCATGGCGCAGTTCCGCGACCTTCCGCAGATGGAAACCCCGGCTTTGCCCCCGGAACACACCCATGACCTGCCCGAGGTACTTGGAGAAAAGCCAATGTGCGGTGGCTGCGGCGCGAAGGTTGGCGCCCGCGCGCTGAAGGCCACGCTCAGTTCAGCGCCAGAGGTGCGGCGCGCGGATATCACGCCCCTGCCCGGTGATGATGCAGCGCTGTTGATGACTGGAGGGCAGCAACAGGTTCTCAGCACCGATCACCTGCGGGCTTTTACTGCGGACCCTGTTGTGATGGCGCGGATCGCGGCGGTGCATGCGCTTGGCGATATCTGGGCCATGGGCGCCGCCCCGCAGGCCGCCACCGCCAATCTGATCCTGCCAAAACTGTCACCGGAGCTGCAGGCCCGGACCCTGCATGAAATCATGGTCGCCGCCGGTGAGATCATCCGCGACGCGGGGGCCGATATCGTTGGAGGCCACACCTCTGTCGGGGATGAGCTGACCATCGGGTTTAGTGTCACCGGGCTCTGTCACAGACAGCCCATCACCCTGGCCGGGGCGCAGCCCGGAGATGCGCTGATCCTGACCAAACCGCTTGGCACCGGTGTGATCATGGCCGCTGAAATGACCGGGGCTGCTGATGGGGCGGTCGTGGCGGGGGCTTTGACCTCCATGAGCCAGCCGCAAGGCCAGGCTGCTGAGCTGCTGTGCCGTGCCCATGCGATGACGGATGTGACCGGGTTCGGGCTGCTGGGGCATCTCCTTGGAATACGCGAGGCATCCAAGCTCGGCGCTGAGCTTCGTCTTGATGCGATGCCCTATCTGCCCGGTGCCGCTGCCCTGTCGGCGCGGGGGATCCGGTCCTCTCTGTTTGCGGAAAACGCCGCCCAGTTGCCGGAGATTTCCACCGGTGGTGTGCAGGATCTGTTGTTTGATCCGCAAACGGCCGGTGGCCTGCTGGCTGCGCTCCCCGTGAGGCAGGCAGAAGCCCTGTTGCCGCAACTGCGCACCCATGCCCCGAATGCCACCATCATCGGCCATATGTCAGATACGGCAGGCGCGATTACCCTCGTCTAAGGTGGGTGTAGCGTTGCAGACCTCCGGCACGGGAGGTTATCCGAGCGACAACTGATCAAGTTCACCAAGCAGATCTGCGGCCAGCCGATCCAGATCAGCCTCCCCAAGATCCCCGGCCCGAAGTGTCACGACAACATCGGCACCAATGCTCCGGCGCGCAGCCTCATAAGCCGGATCGTAATGCTGCACCATCAACGCCTCGGTCAGCGCTGGTTTGTCGCCTGCATCAATCAACTGCAACCAGCCATCGACCACAGCGTTGGAGCGATGCGCCCGCAACCCATCCAACCGGACGCGCAGCATATCCCCGTTGGACAGGATGTCGTCGTACCCCGCCAACAGGTAGCGGCAGCGCGCAGCAATGGAAGCCTCAATCTCAATCCGCGGGGCGCGTTTCATTCCGGACCACAGTCGCGGCGGAATGATCCGCGCACCAATCTTGCTGGATTCTGCCTCCACCAGTACAGGGCGATCCGGTGTCATCCGCGCCAACTGGCCAGCTATTTCAGACTCAAACGCCTTCTGGCTCGGCTGCGGCGTCGGGTGATCGCCCAGCAGTGAGCCGCGATGATGCGCCAGCCCTTCCAGATCCAAAACCTGCCCACCAAGGGACTGAACCCGTTTCAGAATGTCGGTTTTCGCGGTGCCAGTATAGCCATCAAGCGCCACAAAACGATGCGGCAGTTCGGTATTATAGAGATAGTCATTCACCAGACGGCGGTAGCTTTGATAGCCGCCCTCAACCACGTCCGCGCGCCAACCGATCTGTTGCAGCAACCAGGTAAAGCTGCCCGAGCGCTGACCACCCCGCCAGCAATAGACCAGTGGCCGCCAGGAGCCGGGGTGATGGCTGAGGCTTTGCTCGACATGATCAGCGGCATTGCGAAACACTTTGGCCGCACCCACTTTGCGCGCCAAAAACGGGCTTTGCTGAACGTAGATCGTTCCGACTTCGGCGCGTTCTTCATTGTCCAGAACCGGCAGGTTGATGGCACCGGGCCAGTGATCCTCGGCGAATTCGGCGGGACTCCGCACGTCAATGACACAATCGTAGTCCTGATCGAGGATATCGGATAGCGATGTAAAACGAATGGCCATATCCGATGATCTACAGCGCCACGGACGTAAGGAAAAGTCGCATTCCCTTCGCCCTGTAAACATTTTATTATGGCTCGAAGATTCGTTTGAAATTCTATCTATTGTTCCACCGCACCCGGCCCTGTCGGATGTGCATGGGATCCTTTTGTCCAACGGGAGGTAGGACATGTCAGAGCCACCGGTAGATACCTTGCAGTTCCCGGGCCATCTGATCCGGCGATTGCACCAAATTTCTGTAGCGCTGTTTGCGGACCATATGGCGCGCAATGACATCGACCTGACCCCGGTTCAGTTTGCCGCCATCGAAGCGGTGGCCCATGAACCCGGCGTAGATCAGGCCACGATTGCCGCCCGCATAGCCTATGATCGGGCGACGCTTGGCAAGGTGATCGACCGGCTGGAAGCCAAAGCGCTGATCCAGCGCGATGTCTCAACGACGGATCGGCGCGCTCGGGTGGTCACGTTGACCGACAGCGGGCATTCTCTGCTGCGCCGCGCCCTACCGATAGTTGAGGAATTGCAGGCCGATATTCTGACCGGCCTCAGCCCCGCCGAGCAGGTGCAGATGACCACGCTGCTGACGAAGGCTACGCAGGTCGGCGACCGTTTGCGCCGCGCACCGCACCGTGCCCCGGCAGCCCCGCTGAAAGACGACTGACTAAACTCCCATAACGCCCAAGGGGCTGAATAATATCGGCACGTTACGAACGACGGGATGACCCGACCGGCCCCTACCAGCAAACATCCACCGATGGGGCGTTATTTTCCATATGCCTTACGTGCCAGATCGATACGGGCCTCAAGCATCGACATCTCTTTCATGATGTCCTGACGCCTTGTCCGGTCGCCTGTATCGATCAGCTGCTGTCGCAGATCGGCCAGTGTCCGGGACAGGCTGACAAATTCCGGCACCCCGCCAGTCTCCTGAACCAAGCGATTGACCAGCGCGTTCTCCGGATCATCGACTTGGCGCAGCGGCTTGCCTGCCCCTGACAAATTGTCAAAAGCGCCATCGGCCTCCGCCTTCTCGATGCGGGCATTGATAAGGTCAATCAGCGGGTGGTCCATAACCGTCTTATGCCCCAACAAAGGCAAAAAACAAAGACCGCGCCAGATATATGGCGCGGTCCGGTTTACTTTAATAAGCAGCGCAGCCGCTGCCGTCACTCACTTCTGGCTGATGCGGCCGTCGGTGTAGGGTTTATAGGGCGAATTTTCGACCAGATATTCTGCCATCACGTCAGCCAGATCCGGGCCGAAGTCATAGGCGTTCTTGTCGTCACCCGCGAAGACCTTGTAGCCGTCGCCGCCATTGCGAACGTAGTTGTTGGTGACGACCACATAGGTCTTGGCCGGATCAATCGGTGCGAAACTGTCACCTTCGCCAACCATGACATCCTGAATGCGGCCCTCATTAGGGGCAACCTTGGGATCCCAGGTGAACTTCAGACCAGCGACCTGCGGGAAGCGGCCCTTGATCTCTTCAACCTGACTTACCCCGTTCTCCAGCGCGGCAATCACCTCCTCACCGGTGATTTCAAAGGTCGAGAGCGTGTTCTGGAACGGCAGCACCGTCAGGACCTCGCCCATGGTGACCTCACCGGGTTCCAGGCTGGCGCGGATCCCGCCAGAGTTGGCGATGGCGATGCTGACGCCCTGATCCTTCACCCGGTCAAGCATGGCATCGGCCACCAGATTGCCCATCTGACATTCCTGAACGCGGCAATTGTTGCGGTCGCCGTCAACCGCTTCTGCGCTCTCTGCAACAACCTTGTTGCGAATCTCATCCAGCGGTTTGGCCAGCTCAGCGATACGAGCAACGGTGCCTTCGTCCTCCGTAACGGTGCCGTCCATAATCAGCGGCTCACCCACCGCCTCAATGACATTCCCGGCATCGTCAAAGGTCACGTTCAGTTCGCCCAGGAACTTGCCATAGGCATAGGCCTGCACGATGGCCACGTCATTCACTGTGGTCGGATAAGGGCCTGCCGCCTTGTCCGAGGTGTTGGAGAGATACGTATTGCTGTGACCGCCGACGATCACATCGACACCTGTAGTGCCGGCCGCAACCCGCTGGTCCACAGCATAGCCCGAATGGCTGAGCACGATGATCTTGTTCACGCCCTCGGCAGTCAGCCTGTCGACCTCGCCCTGCACCGCATCTACCGGATTGGTAAAGGTGATGTTCTTGCCCGGGCTCGCCAGATCAGGCGTATCTTCAGGGGTGAGACCAATGAGGCCAATCTTCTCACCGCCGCGCTCGATCACGGTGGATTTCTTCAGTACATCCGCCAGTGTCGGCTCACCGCTGACATCCGCATTGGACATCAGAACCGGGAACTGAACAGAGTCCATAAAGCCGCGCAGCACCTCAGGCCCATCGTCGAACTCATGGTTGCCAACGGTCATACCGTCATAGCCCAGCTTGTTCATCATCTCGGCGGCAACTTTGCCCTTGTAGTAGGTATAATAAAGCGACCCCTGAAACTGGTCGCCCCCATCCACAAGAATGCTGTTGTTGCTGCGCGCGCGCGCATCTGCAAGCGCGGTCACCAGACGCGCGGATCCACCAAAGCACTTGCCTTCGGCATTGTCACCTTCGCGGCAGCCGCTGTCATATTTGCTGATCGGCTCAAACCGCGAGTGGAAGTCATTGGTGTGCAGAATGGTCAGCTTGTAATCCGCTGCGGCGACCCCCGCCGTCAGGCCAAGCGCGGCAACAGACGTCAAAAAACGCGTCATCATGAAAACATACTCCCTTATTGTTCTATTGGGCGAATGGTGCGGGGAAACGCGGGCGCAGTCAAAGGGGAAAAATCCACCACCCCACTGCCCTTGCGTCAACAGGCACCATATTCGGCCTTGATTCAGCCGGACACGCAGGGCATCACCGCGCCATGCTGATCTATAAAATCTTCCGCACCGACGAATGGACCAACCTGCAGACAGAGGGCGAGACCCTCGGCGCCCCGATCGACCTCAGCGATGGCTACATTCATTTCTCCACCGCCAGCCAATCGCAGGAAACAGCGGCCAAACATTTCGCAGGGGCTGACGGACTTTGGCTGATCGCGGTAGAGGCCGATCACCTTGGCGATGACCTGCGCTGGGAGGTCTCGCGCGGTGGGGCCGAGTTCCCGCATCTCTATCGCAAGATGACCATGGAGGACGTGCTCTGGGCCAAGCCGCTGCCGCTGGTTGATGGCACCCATCAATTCCCGGAGGACATGGCGTGAGCCTGACCGAACGTCTCGCCCTTGCGGCGCTGCACCGCTGTGATCCAGAGGCTGCCCATAGCCTGTCGATCAAGGCCCTGAAAATGGGTCTGACGCCGACGCCTGGCCCGGTCACATCTGCGCGGCTTACGACGCGGATCGCGGGCCTTGATCTGCCCAACCCGGTTGGGTTGGCTGCAGGGTTCGACAAAAACGCCGAGGCGCTGCGCCCGCTGAGCCAGGCCGGTTTCGGGTTCATTGAAGTAGGCGCCGCCACCCCCCGGCCCCAACCCGGCAACCCCAAGCCCCGCCTGTTCCGCCTGACCGAAGATCAGGCCGCGATCAACCGGTTCGGCTTCAACAATGAGGGGATGGCCGTGATCGGCCAGCGCCTCGCGGCCCGCCCAAAGGATGCTGTGATCGGCCTCAACCTTGGCGCCAACAAGGACAGCAGCGACCGCGCGGCAGATTTTGCTAAAGTGCTGGCCCATTGCGGCGCGCATCTGGATTTCGCCACGGTCAATGTCTCCTCTCCCAACACCGAAAAACTGCGCGACCTTCAGGGCAAGGCGGCGCTCTCGGCCCTGCTCAACGGCGTGATCGAGACCCGCGACGGGTTGGATCGGCGGGTGCCTGTATTCCTGAAAATCGCCCCGGACCTTGATCGCGCCGGGATCGAAGATATCGCCGAAGTCGTTGTTGAAACCGGGATTGATGCGGTGATTGCCACCAACACCACGCTTGAGCGGACAGGGCTGAACAGCGCCCATCGCGGCGAAGCGGGCGGACTGTCTGGAGCGCCACTGTTTGAGAAATCCACCCGCGTTCTGGCGCAGCTGTCTGAGCTGCTCGACAGTCGTGTGCCGCTGGTCGGGGTCGGTGGCATCTCCACCCCGGAGCAGGCCTATGCCAAAATCTGCGCCGGCGCCACGGCGGTGCAATTCTATACGGCCATGGTCTATGCGGGGCTGTCGCTGGCCGGTGACATCGCGCGGGGGCTGGATCAGCTGCTGGCGGGAGACGGGTTCTCCAACGTCGCTGAGGCCGTTGGCAGTAAAAGAGGAGACTGGCTATGATCACATATTGGCACAACCCGCGCTGCTCCAAATCCCGTGCGGGTCTGGCCCTGCTGGAAGAACGCGGCGCGACGGTGACTGTGCGGCTTTATCTCAAAGATGCCCCGTCAGAGGCTGAGCTGACTGCGGTTCAGGCAAAGCTTGGTGTTCGCGCAATCGATATGATGCGCAAGGGTGAGAAGATCTTCAAAGAGCTGACCCTCAGCACGGCCGATGACGACACGCGCCTGATTACAGCGATGGCGGCCCACCCGATCCTGATTGAGCGTCCCATCGCAATCACCGAGGAGACCGCAATTATCGGTCGTCCAACCGAGGGTCTCACTGCGCTCCTCTGACCACTCCCGAGTATTTCGAGAAAAGTCCGCCGCGCTAGCTGCCGACCTGCGCCTCCAGTCGTGGATAGCGCAGACCAAGCGTGGTGCCGCGCGCCAAATTCAGCACCATCAGCGCCGCCCAAAGCCCGTGGTTGCCCAGTGTTGGCACCAGAAGAACAAGCGCAACGGCGTAGATTGCCACTGATTGCATCATCGCGATCCGCATATCGCGGGTCCAGGTGGCGCCGATGTAAATGCCGTCAAACATATAGCTGGCGACGCTGATCAGCGGCAGGATGGCCGCCCAGATCAAATAATCACGTCCCGCCGCGCGCACCTCCTCAGACGTGGACATCACGTCAATCAGCCACCCACCGCCAAGCCAGAAGAGCAGCCCCAGCGCAATTGCGCCGCCAACGCCCCATTGGCTGGCTACAACCGCCGCGCGCCGCAGCTGCATCCGCGCCTTGGCCCCCACAGCGCTGCCGACCAGCGCCTCTGCGGAGAAGGCAAAGCCGTCTAGCGCGAAGGCGGTGATTTCAACAAATTGCAGCAACACCTGATTGGCCGCCAGCGTGACATCGCCCAGATCGGCCCCAATGAACAGGAAGGTGGTGAAAGATCCGGTCAGCAAGACGGAGCGGATCATGATGTCGCCATTCACCTGCATCATACGCTTGAGCCGAACCGGATCAAAGACCCGCGCCCAGTTGCGCCACTGACGCCCCGCAAAGGCATCGCGACACAGCCAAAGCCCCAGCGCAAGACCGCTCCACTCCGCAATAAGGGTCGCGGCGGCGACACCCTCAACGCCCCAGCCAAGGCTCAGCACAAACCACAGATCCAGAAGGATATTGAGGCCATTCATCCAGATCTGGAGCACAAAGACCCCGCGCGTCCGCTCCACCGCGATCAACCAGCCGGTCACCGCATAAAGCGCGATGGTCGCGGGCGCGCCCCAAATCCGGATTTCCAGATAGGCCCGCGCCAGCCCTTCGACCTCGGCACTGGCTGGCGCCAGCGCAAAGGCGCCCCAGAACACAGCGGCCTGTCCGGCGATGAACATGGCGCCCGCAGCGAAAGCCAGTAGGATGCCCCGGGTCAGCAGCGCGCCTGTCTCGGCCCAGTCGCCAGCACCCCGCGCCTGCGCAGCGAGCCCTGTGGTGCCCATCCGCAGAAATCCGAAGATCCAGTAGATCGTCGCCAAAATGACCGCCCCGATGCCAACCGCGCCAATTGGCGCCGCCTGCCCCATCTGGCCAACCACGCCGGTATCCACCGCGCCCAGGATCGGGACGGTGGCATTTGACAGCACGATCGGCAGCGCGATTTTCAACACGCGCTTATGGGTGATCGGCTTGGCCCCTTCGGCGGCGACGCTTGTCATCTGTGCCTAAGCCTTATCGCCCGGCGCAGCATCCGCCACAAATTCCGGCGAGGTCGAGGAGTGCGTGGCCGCCTCCTGCGGCATCAGAAAGTGACCCGTTGCCTGGGCAAAGAGCTTGTCCCGGTGATCCTGCCAAGCCGCTACATGGACAGAGGCATAGCGGCGACCAGACCGCGACACCGTGGCCCGTGCGTAGGCATCCCTCGGCAGGCCAGACCGCAGGTAGTCCACAGTGAAATCAATGGTCTTGGGCTGGCGCGGCAGCTTACCAGCGGCCAATTCCTCAACATCAAGACTGCCGCTTTCGATGCGCTCCCAGAGGTTAGCCCAGGTCAGGGTCATGACTGCTGTCATCTCCAGAAACGCGGCTGTCACGCCCCCGTGAATGGCAGGCAGAAATGGGTTCCCAATCAGTTTGTGGTCAAAATTCAACTGGGCCGTCAGCTCATCCCCGCGGCGGTCAAATGTGATGTTGAGAAAGCGCGCATAGGGCACGGACGCCACAAGGGCGGCGAGCGCTGCATCGCGCCGCTGTTTCACCACTTGGACGGGTTCGGGACGGGGGCGGCTCAAAACTTGCTCTCCACTGTAAAGGCGCCAACAGCGGTCGCGACCGGGTTTGCCTCGTCCTCGTCCATGGCGGTGGCGCGCACAAAGGCGACATTGCGGGTCATGTGATGACAGGTGGCACGGGTCAGGATCCGCTGTCCGGGAGTTGCCGCGCGCATGTAATCAATGCGCAGATCAATGGTTGCAGTCCCCCCTGGTCCCGAAGGATGGCACATCACCGCAGCGCCGCAACAGGTATCCATCAGCGCCGATACAGCCCCCCCATGAATAACCCCAGTTTCCGGATCCCCAATCAGCTTCTCATCATAGGGCATGATAATCTCGGCGGTGCCCTCCCCCAGTTCCGTCAGCCTCATCCCCAGCTCCTGCGCGTGAGGAATGGCTTCTATGAACTGTCGCGCAAATCGCGTCTTGTCGACCATGAGGCCCCCCGTTGTTTTGATTTCCTCTTTATCAGCCATACCTTGGCCGAAGAGCAAGCCCAGCGGTTGAACCCCCTGTCGGTTGCGCTTAGTTTGCGGGTAAGGGAGAATTGAGAATGACCGAACAGAAATTGTCATTCAAGGAGATGTGCAGCGAATTCGACGTGACCCCGCGCACGCTTCGCTACTATGAGTACATCGAATTGTTGCAGCCCGACCGTGAAGGTCGATCCCGCTTTTATGGCGCCCGTGAGCGCGCCCGGATGAAGCTGATCATGCGTGGACGTAAGTTCGGCTTTCAGCTGGAAGAGATCCGCCAATGGCTGCTGATCTATGAGAATGAGGGCGATGAGGCGCAAAACCGCGCGTTTGTCGAAATGGCCGACCGCCAGATGGGGGAGCTGCGCAAGCAGCGCGAGCAGCTGGACGAGGCCCTGCAGGAGCTTCACGACCTGCGCGCCACGACGCTGAGCCTGCTGTCGCAAGACGCCTGACCGTTGCCCCTGTGGGGGAACTTATCATCGGCTCACCACCCGAAACGCCCCGCCAGTTTGGTGGGGCGTTTTGTGATTCCACCCAAATCACCCCACGATTTTTGCGATCGCAGCGCGGCGACTTCAGTCCAATTAATCGAACATAATAGACGCAAAATCCGCGCATATTATGCCCGTAAAACTTCAAAACACCCCTATTTCACAGGGCAAACCGTTGCGACACAAACGAGATAACGCTGCGTCACTCTACCGGATCCTACGTCACCTCAAAAAGTGACGCAGCGTTCAACTTACGTCAACGTCAACTAACTGTTGTAAACGCCGGGCAAGCTGCTCACCTTAGTCTCACAACCCAGCAGTTATGAGTTACGACGATGACCGATGAAACCAAGACCATCCGCCAGATGTGCGATGAGTTCGGCGTAACGCCGCGCACATTGCGGTTTTACGAAGCCAAAGAGCTGTTGTTTCCAATCCGCGAGGGTCAGAAACGCCTCTTCACCAAACGCGACCAGGCCCGGCTGAAGCTGATCCTGCGTGGCAAGCGGTTTGGCTTCAGCCTCGAGGAAATCCGGCAACTTCTGAACCTCTATCATATGGGCGACCAGCAGCTGACACAGCTGACCCGTACCTATGACATCGCCTGCGAGCGTCTCGCCGATATGGAGCGCCAACGCGATGAGCTGAACGAGGCGATTGACGACTTGAAAGAGCAACTGCGTTGGGGGGATCGCGTGATCGCCTCAATGACCGCCAAACAAGAAGCCGCGGAATAGATCCCGGCCCCATGCTTGCCTGTCCCGATTGCGGGAGAGGCGATCCAGACAGACACCGCAGAACCACAGCGAGGACCGCGATGCCCAGTTATACCGCCCCGATCAAAGACACCCAGTTCATTCTGCACAATGTTCTGAAGATCTCTGAAAAGGCCATCCCCGGCTACGACGAGCTGGACGCCGATTTCACCAACGCCGTTCTGGAAGAGGCCGGCAAGATCTCAAGCGAAGTGCTGCACCCGCTGAACACCGTAGGTGACACCGAGGGCTGCCGCTTGGAAAACGGCGTGGTCTATACCCCCACCGGGTTCAAAGCCGCGTTTGAGCAAGTGAAGGAAGGCGGCTGGACCGGTCTCGACATGCCGGAGCAATACGGTGGCCAGAACATGCCCTATATCATGGGCACCGCCGTGGGAGAGATGTTCTCTGCCGCGAACCAGGCCTTCACCATGTATCAGGGCCTGACCCATGGGGCCGCCTCCGCCATCCTCGCCCATGGCACCGACGCGCAGAAAGACACCTACCTGCCGAAGATGGTCTCCTGCGAATGGACCGGCACCATGAACCTGACCGAACCGCATTGCGGCACCGATCTGGGTCTGATGCGCACCAAGGCCGAGCCACAGGACGACGGCAGCTATAAAATCACCGGTCAGAAGATCTTCATCTCCTCCGGTGATCACGACATGGCCGACAACATCATCCATCTGGTGTTGGCCAAGATCCCCGGCGGCCCCGACGGAATCAAGGGCGTCTCGCTGTTCATCGTCCCGAAGTTCATCGTCAAGGAAGACGGCTCACTCGGCGACCGTAACGGCGTGTCGGTCGGTAAGATCGAAGAGAAAATGGGCATCCACGGCAACTCAACCTGTGTGATGAACTATGACAGCGCCACCGGTTACCTGCTCGGCACCGAGCACAAGGGCATGCGCGCCATGTTCACCATGATGAACGAGGCCCGTCTCGGTGTTGGCATGCAGGGTCTGGCCCAGGCCGAGGCCGCTTATCAGAACGCATTGGAATACGCCAAGGATCGTCTTCAGGGGCGCGATGTCACCGGCGTGAAGAACCCGGATGGCCCGGCAGACCCGCTGATCGTTCACCCGGACATTCGCCGCAACCTGATGGATCAGAAAAGCTTTGCCGAAGGCGCGCGCGCCTTTATCCTCTGGGGGGCAAAGATGATCGACCAGGCGCACCGCGCCGAGGACAAGGACGCCGACGGGCTGATCTCGCTGCTCACCCCGGTGATCAAAGGTTTCCTCACCGATCAGGGCTATGACATGACCGTTCAGGCCCAGCAGATCTATGGTGGCCACGGCTATATTGAAGAATGGGGTATGTCGCAGTACACCCGCGATGCGCGGATCGCGATGATCTATGAGGGCGCCAACGGCGTTCAGGCTCTGGATCTGGTTGGCCGTAAGCTGGCGCAGGACGGCGGCAAGCATGTCATGGCGTTCTTTGAGATGGTCAAAGGCTTCTGCAAGGAAAACGGCGATATCTCCGAGGCTTACAGCAAGGAGTTCATTGAACCTCTGAAAGCTGCGTCGAAGGATCTGCAGGCCGCTGGCATGTATTTCATGCAAAACGGCATGACCAACCCGAACAACGCACTCTCCGGCTCTTATGACTTCATGCACATGTTCGGCCATGTCTGCCTCGGCCTGATGTGGGCCGAGATGGCAAAGGCTGCGCAGGCTGAGCTTGACGCCGGGTCTTCTGACGCCGCGTTCTACGAGACAAAAATCGCGACCGGGCGCTATTACATGGCACGCCAACTGCCTGCGACTGCATTGCATCTCAGCCGTATCCAGACCGGTGGCGACACCGTTATGGCGCTGGCCGCAGACCAGTTCTGAGCCGCGATTTAAGAAGATCGGAGCCCCTTATTGTCATAGGGGGCTCCGTGACCTGCCCCCGGTTATCTGACATCGGGGCCGACATAACAGACTGGCGCTCCGGACACGTTTCGGTGTGCCGCAATCGGAGGAGAGACCATGCCAAAACGCTTTCGCCTCACACGCCGCCTGCCGGTCGCCATGACCGAAGACGGCTACCGCCGGTTGCGAAAATTCTCTCAGGAGGCTGGCCTCGACGAAGGCGAGGCCCTGTCCTTTCTGTTTGAGAATTTCGACAGCGTGACAGACAGCGACAACCTCACCCACCGGCTGCGGCTCTTCAATGCCGAGCTTGAGGACCGCAAACGATAGGTGGGCACGCACCACCAGCAGACAACAGATGCCACAAGGCACGATACAGACACCAAGGGGAGCCCCATGAGCGCAGAGCAACACTCCAGCTGGATGACCGACGAGCACCAGATGCTGGCTGATATGACAGCGCAGTTCATCACGCGTGAATGGGCGCCAAAATTCGAGACCTGGCGCAAGCAGGGAATGATGGATCGCTCCACCTGGAATGAGGCCGGCGCGCTTGGCCTGCTCTGCCCTTCCGTACCGGAAGAATACGGCGGTGTCGGTGGTGATTTCGGCCATGAGGCCGCGATCCTGATCGAAGGCAGCCGCGCCAATCTTGCCAGCTGGGGACACGGTATCCACTCAGGCATCGTCGCGCATTACGTGCTGGCCTATGGCACTGAAGAGCAGAAACAGCGCTGGCTTCCCAAGATGATCACCGGTGAGCTGGTCGGCGCCTTGGCAATGACAGAACCCTCCACCGGGTCGGATGTCCAGCGCATCAAGACAAAGGCCGTCAAAGACGGCAACGCCTATCGGCTGAGCGGTCAGAAAACCTTCATCACCAACGGCCAGCACGCTAACCTGATCCTGATTGCCGCCAAAACCGACCCCTCGCAAGGATCCAAAGGCATCTCTCTGGTGGCTGTGGAAACCGATGGAGCCGATGGCTTCAGCCGTGGTCGCAACCTCGACAAGGTGGGCCTCCATGCCGCCGATACATCGGAACTGTTCTTTGACAATGTGGAAATCGCGCCAGAGAATATCCTGGGCGGGACCGAGGGCCAGGGCTTCTACCAGATGATGCAGCAGCTGCCCCAGGAACGGCTGATCATTGCCTGTGGCGCAGTTGGCGCGATGGAAGGCGCCGTGGAACGCACCATCGCCTATTGCAAGGAGCGCGAAGCCTTTGGCGGCCCGCTCACCCAGTTTCAGAACACCCGGTTCAAACTTGTGGAATGCCAGACCAAAACCAAGGTCGCGCGGGCCTTCTTGGACGAATGTATGGTCGAACATCTCCAGGGTAAGCTGACGGTCGAGAAGGCCGCGATGGCGAAATACTGGATCACGGACACTCAGGGCGATGTGCTTGATGAGTGTGTTCAGCTGCACGGTGGCTATGGCTTCATGCAGGAATATGCTGTGGCAGAAATGTGGGCAGATGCCCGCGTCCAGCGGATCTATGGCGGCACCAATGAGATCATGAAGGAACTGATTGCGAGGTCCCTGTGACACGGCAAACGGCAGGCCATACTGACAGTGCCGGATGCCTCCGGCGGGAGTATTTGGGGAAAGGTGAAAGGATGAGACGCGCCTCCCCCCGAGCTCTCCGCCTAATGGGTCGGCGCGCCGTCACCTTTCACGAGCATCGGCTCTCCAGCCTGTCCCGCACTGCCATCGTCGCGTCACCACTGTTAACGCGGAGTGAACACTCCGTCATCTTTCCACAAATACTCCACGGGGGTGTGGGGGTGTGAAACCCCCACGCGCTCCGGCGACAGGAAGGACATGTCATGAGCATCAAACTCCATTGTTTCGGTGAGAGCGGCCATTCCTACAAGGCCGCGCTGGCGCTTGAACTGGGCGGGATCGCTTGGGAGCCGGTCTTTGTTGATTTCTTCAGCGGCACCACACGCGGCGAGACCTTTCGCAGCGACGTAAATGACATGGGAGAATGCCCGGTTCTGGTCGACGGAGATCTGACGCTCAGCCAGTCTGGTGTGATCCAGCAGTATCTGTCAGATACCTATGGCAAATTTGGCGGCAAGACAGCGGAAGAGGCGCGTGAGATATTGCGCT
This sequence comes from Phaeobacter sp. LSS9, assembly GCF_003443595.1. Taxonomy (NCBI): domain Bacteria; kingdom Pseudomonadati; phylum Pseudomonadota; class Alphaproteobacteria; order Rhodobacterales; family Roseobacteraceae; genus Phaeobacter; species Phaeobacter sp. LSS9. The sequence continues at coordinate 419,442 of NZ_CP031956.1, read as the reverse complement.
GGCAACTGTGGGACAATCACAAACTGTCCTCCAACGCCGGGCTCTGCCGCTTCCTGATGAATTTCCTGCCCGCTGACAAACGCCCGCAGGAGGTAATCGCCTTCCTGCAAGGTCGGCTGAAGGCGGCTTATGCGATCCTGGACAAACACCTTGAGGGACGCAACTGGATCGTGGGCGACGGCCTCACCAACGCCGATCTGACCTGCTGTTCTTATCTCTATTACCCAGAACCCTTCGGCTTCGTGCGAGCTGAATGGCCTAATATCGACGCTTGGCTCTCACGGCTGAGCGCCCAACCGGGCTGGAAAGCCCCTTACGATCTAATGCCCGGCAACCCGTCGGACCGAGCCTGAGGAGACTGATATGACCGAAGCCTATATCTATGACGCCGTGCGCACCCCGCGCGGCAAGGGTCGCAAGGATGGATCCTTGCATGAAGTGACAGCCGCGCGGCTGTCGGCAGTGGCTCTCAACGCTCTGAAAGACCGCAACAACCTCGAAGGTCACGCGGTTGAGGATGTGATCTGGGGCAATGTCACCCAAGTCGGTGAGCAAGGCGCCTGCCTGGCGCGGACCGCTGTTCTGGCGTCTGACTTGGATGAATCGATCCCCGGTGTCTCCATCAACCGCTTCTGCGCCTCCGGTCTGGAAGCGGTGAACATGGCCGCCAACCAGGTCCGTGGCCGCGCCGGTCACGCCTATATCGCGGGTGGCGTGGAATCCATGAGCCGCGTGCCTATGGGCATGGACGGTGGCGCCATCGCGGTTGATCCCGCTATCGCAATCGACAACTATTTCGTCCCACAGGGGATTTCAGCGGATATCATTGCCACCGAATACGGGTTCTCGCGTGATGACGCTGATGCAATGGCAATGGAATCCCAGCGCCGCGCCAAGGCTGCATGGGACGACAACCGGTTTGCTGGCAGCGTCGTACCCGTGCGTGACATCAACGGGCTGACCATCCTGGACCACGACGAATACATGCGCCCCGGCACCGATATGCAGTCGCTGGGCGGTCTGAACCCCGCATTCCAAATGATGGGCGAGCAGATGCCCGGCTTCGACAAGATCGCCATGCTGAAGTATCCGCATCTGGAGCGGATCAATCACATTCACCACGCCGGAAACTCCTCCGGTATCGTGGATGGCGCCGCTGCTGTGTTGATCGGCGACAAGGAATTCGGCGAGGCGATGGGCCTGAAGCCGCGCGCGCGCATCAAAGCAACAGCCAAGATCGGCACCGACCCCACCATCATGCTGACCGGTCCCGTGCCTGTTACGGAGAAAATCCTGCGCGACAATGGCATGGCAATTGGCGATATCGACCTGTTTGAGGTCAATGAGGCCTTCGCCAGTGTTGTGATGCGGTTTGAGCAGGCCTTTGGCGTGGACCACGACAAGGTGAACGTCAACGGAGGCTCCATCGCAATGGGCCACCCGCTGGGGGCCACCGGCGCGATGATCCTCGGCGCGCTGCTGGATGAGCTAGAGCGCAGCGACCGGGAGACTGGCCTTGCTACGCTTTGCATCGGGTCCGGCATGGGCGCGGCCACCATCATTGAACGCGTGTAACCCAGGCGGCAGGAGAAGAAGATATGTCTGATTTCACAATGAAAAAAGACGCCGACGGCGTCGCCATCATCACCTGGGACTGCCCCGGCAAGACTATGAACGTGCTCAACGGCCAAGCCATGATCAACCTCGACGGTCTGGTCGAGGACGCGCTGGCCGATGACGCGGTCAAGGGCATCGTGATCACCTCTGGCAAGAAAGACTTTGCCGGTGGCATGGACCTCAATGTGCTGGCCAAGATGAAAGAGGATGCCGGTGACGAGCCCGCGCGGGGCCTGTTCGAAGGCATCATGAAAATGCACGAAGGCCTGCGCAAGATCGAGCGGGCCGGCATGGATCCCAAGACCAACAAGGGTGGCAAACCGGTCGCAGCAGCCCTGCCCGGCACCGCCGTTGGCATTGGTCTGGAACTGCCGCTGTCCACGCATCGTATCTTTGCCGCCGACAACCCAAAGGCCAAGATCGGCCTGCCGGAGATCATGGTTGGCATCTTCCCCGGTGCTGGTGGGACCACCCGCCTGGTGCGCAAGATGGGCGCCATGGCAGCGGCTCCCTTCCTGCTGGAAGGCAAGCTGGTTGATCCAAAGAAAGCCAAGGGCGCTGGCATCATCGACGAAGTTGTCGAAGATCCTCTGGCCGCTGCGCGTGCCTGGGTTCTGGAGGCGAAAGACGCCGATATCGTCAAACCTTGGGATGCGAAGGGCTACAAGATGCCCGGTGGCGCGCCCTATCATCCTGCGGGCTTCATGACCTTCCTTGGTGCCGCTGCGATGGTGCATGGCAAAACCTTCGGCGCCTTCCCGGCGGCCAAGGCCCTGCTGAGTGCCGTCTATGAGGGCGCGCTCGTGCCCTTTGACACCGCGCTGAAGATCGAGGCGCGCTGGTTCACGCATGTGCTGATGAACCCCTCCTCCGAGGCGATGATCCGCTCGCTCTTCCTCAACAAGGAAGCGCTGGAAAAAGGCGCCGTGCGTCCTGCGGGCATCGAGGATCAGTCCGTGAAGAAAATCGGCGTTCTGGGTGCTGGCATGATGGGGGCAGGCATCGCGCTGGTCTCCGCTCAGGCTGGCATGGAGGTTGTGCTGGTTGACCGTGATCAGGACGCCGCTGACAAGGGCAAGGCCTATACCGAGAGCTATCTCGACAAGGGCATCAAGCGCGGCAAAGTCACCGCCGAGAAGAAAGAGGCGATGCTGTCACGCATCACCGCAACCCCGGATCTGGACACGCTCAAAGGCTGTGATCTGATCATTGAGGCGGTGTTTGAAGATCCCGGCGTCAAAGCCGAGATGACCAAAAAGGTCGAGGCGATCATCCCTGAGGATTGCATCTTCGCCTCCAACACCTCGACCCTGCCGATCACCGGCCTGGCAGAGGCCTCGGTGCGCCCGGAACAGTTCATCGGCATTCACTTCTTCTCGCCGGTGGAAAAAATGTTCCTGGTGGAGATCATCAAAGGTGAGAAAACCGGTGACCGCGCGGTCGCCAAGGCGCTGGACTATGTGCGTCAGATCCGCAAGACACCGATCGTGGTCAATGATGCCCGGTTCTTCTACTGTAACCGCTGCATCATCCCTTACGTGAACGAAGGCGCACGGATGATCACCGAGGGCGTCGCCCCGGCGCTGATCGACAATGCCGCACGTCAGCTGGGCTTCCCCGTTGGGCCGATCCAACTGACCGATGAGACCTCGATCGATCTGGGCGCCAAAATTGCCCGCGCCACCAAGGCGGCGATGGGTGATGCCTATCCGGAGAGTGCAGCGGATGACCTGATCTTCTGGATGGAAGAACAGGGCCGTCTCGGGCGCAAGTCCAACGCTGGTTTCTTTGACTATGACGACAAGGGCAAGCGTCAGGGCTACTGGAAGGGCATGCAGGAGAAATACCCGCAGGCCGAAGAGCAGCCCGATCTGATCGAGGTGCAGGAACGCCTGATGTTCGCACAGGTTCTGGAAGCCGTGCGCGCACTGGAAGAGGGCGTTCTGATGGACATTCGCGAAGGCGACGTGGGCGCTATTCTGGCCTGGGGCTTTGCGCCGTGGTCCGGTGGTCCGCTGAGCTGGCTCGACATCATCGGCACGCCCTATGCGGCTGAGCGCTGCGATCAGTTGACTGCGAAATACGGTGAGCGCTTCACCTGCCCGCCGCTGCTGCGGGAGATGGCGGAGAAAGGTCAGACCTTCTACGGTCGCTTCAATCCTGAGGCCGAGAAGGCCGCCTGATCAGGCCACCGCAGTCCAAACGCATCTGAAAGCGGCGCCCTTGGGCGCCGCTTTTTCACGTCAACACATCCGATGAAGGGCATGTAGACACGAAAAAAGCCGCCTCCGGATCGGATGGCGGCCTTGGTCGACGCAGTCTGTGTTCGGCGGTTTAGACCATCGCGGCATATTCTGCCGCGCCATGACCACCCGGCCCCATCGGCAGGGTCGTGGCCCAGACGCTTTCCTCAGTGATCATATCGATCACCAGTTCTCGGGCGGTCTCGGGCTGCAGCACGCGATAAAGATCCGGCTGCGCGCTTGTGTCGAACGACAGCAGGTCACGCGGTGAGACGCTGAACCCCAGCAGGCCCGCCTCCAGATATATGACTTCGTCCTGTGCAAAACGCGGTACGACGATCTCAAGCCGGGTCTCTGGTTCCGCGCGGCGGATCCCGCGATAGCCTTCCAGCGCGCAGGCTGGCACCACCACAAAGGGATCGCCCTGCCCGTCACAGGCCAGATCGCTTTCGATCAGAATTCCCTGGTTCGGCATCACCCAAAGCGGCGCGCGATTGTTCAGCGCATCCTGCGGAATATAGACCGGACATGTCAGTGGATTGGGGGCACCGCTGGTCAGCAACAGCGTCTCGCGGTGGATATCGACGATGGGCTGCATCCCATGGTCAAAGGTAAGGGCCATATCGCCCACGGCCAGGGCCTCAATCGGGCGCCAGCCAAGATGTGAGGCCACATGCGTGCCCGACAGGATCCCGCCCTGTCCGGCTGCGACCAACGGATACTCTGTCGCCAGAGCCTCGGCCATCGGAGAGAGCTTGCGTTTCAGCAGCCAATCCAGCATCGGTTTTCCCTTTCACCAAGGCAGCCATACGTTCTGCATGACCCGTCACGTTACCCGTCCGACAGGCGACAAGAGCCGACCTGCGGGAAAGCTGTTCACGATTTCGGATCAAAGCTGCGCCATTTTGGCGGAGGCTTCGAAAACCCCGTGATTCCATCTCTCGACTACTGGTCTATCGGTGAATCGTTAAAAGAGTATTCAAACTGGGCAAGATCCATTGCACAGGCCTCTGCCACCGCCATACGTGCCGCATCTGTATAGGCCGCTTGCCAGCCGCGCGGGCGCTCAGAGACATTGGCTACGGGCAGGCGCAGCTCAAACCCCAGGTGATCGAACAGGGGTGCGGCGTCCTGCGCGAAATGCTCAAGCCGGATATAGCACGCGCATTGTTCCACCCCGTCCGCACGCCGCATATAGGCGCGCGCCGGGGTGGCACGAAACGCTGCCAGCATCTTGGGATGACAGGCAAAATCGGGAAAATCCAGCGTCTTCGCCAGCGGAACCGAAGGGTGATCGAAGCTCTGTGCCCGCAGCCAGTGATAAAGGCTCAGCACCCGATCAAACGGGTTCCGCACCAGTGTAAAGGCAAAGAGACCCCACAGCTGCGCCTCGGGCACCAGCCCGTCGATATCCGCCAGTGTTGAATGTTTCCACAATCGGCCCCGCGTTTTAACGCCCTTGAGGCGTCGCCGCCGCTTGCTGGCCTTTGGCGTATCGCCAAGCATCATATCATCCGCCATGGCCCGCGCCTCCAGCGCCAGCGACAACGCGGTGCCTCCGGTCTTCGGAATATGCACAAAGACGTAGGAACGGCCGGGTGACAGGATCATGGCGCCAAGCTAAGCGGTTTACTCCCCGAAGAAAACCCGGGCTGACACGGTGTGGCAGCGTGGTCGCCCGCTGTCATTGAAAAACAAAACTGCCTTATGCCTTCCCTTGGGTGTAACTATGCGCAATATCTTGAACCAACGACGCATGAATCATCTTGAGGAGGCCGAAATGGGCTGGATGTCGGACGAGTCAGGACTGGAGAAGACAGCCGCCAACTATGTGCCACTGACACCGTTGTCACATCTGCGTCGCGCCGCACATGTGTTTGCCGATGTGCCTGCCCTGGTCTACGGCACTCATCGCAAGACATATGCCGCCTATTACGACCGCTGCACGCGGCTGGCCTCAGCTCTGGCCGGGATGGGTGTCCACCCCGGTGACGTCGTCGCCACGCTGATCCCCAATCTGCCGGCCCAGGCCGAGGCGCATTTCGGGGTGCCCGCCTGTGGCGCTGTGCTGAATACCATCAACACACGGCTGGATGTCAGCACGGTCGCCTATATCTTCGATCATGGAGAGGCCAAGGTGGTGTTGGTCGACAGCCAGTTCCTCACCCTCGCCGAGGAGGCAAAGGCCGCCTGCGATGGCCCGGGACCGCTGATTATCGAGGTGCCGGATGATCAAGCGGGCCACCCGGCATCAGGCCGCCATCCGATCTATGAGGATATCCTTGCCGCTGCGGCCCATGATTTCGACTGGATCATGCCGCAGGACGAATGGGAAAGCCTTGCGCTAAATTATACTTCCGGCACCACGGGTCGGCCCAAAGGTGTCGTCTATCACCATCGCGGCGCGTACCTCATGACCATGGGCACGGTGATTTCCTGGCGCATGGTGATGCAGCCGAAATACCTTGCCATTGTCCCCCTGTTTCATTGCAACGGCTGGAACCACACCTGGATGATGCCGGTTCTGGGGGGCACGCTGATCTGCTGTCGCGATATCACCGCGCCTGCGATCTACGATGCAATCGCCGATGAAGGCGCGACCCATTTCGGCGGCGCGCCCATCGTGCTCAATATGCTGGTGAACGCCGCCGAGGACGACCGTCGCCAGTTCGATCACACGGTTGAGGTCTTTACCGCAGGCGCCCCGCCCGCCCCTGCGACATTGGAGAAGATCGAGGCGCTCGGCTTTCATGTCACACAGGTCTACGGGCTGACGGAAACCTACGGCCATGTCACCGAATGCCTGTGGAAAGGTGACAGCTGGGATACGCTGGACCAGCAGGGCCGTGCCGCAATCAAGGCCCGTCAGGGCGTCGCCTTCCCGATGATGGATCATATCACGGTCATGTCCGATGACATGCAGCAGATCGCGATGAACGGCCAGGATCAGGGCGAAATTGTCATGCGCGGCAACTCGGTCATGAAAGGCTATCTGAAGAACCCCGATGCCACCGCCGAAGCCTTCCAAGGCGGATATTTCCACTCAGGTGATATCGCTGTGCAGCACCCGGATGGCTACATCCAGATCGCGGATCGCGCGAAGGATATCATCATCTCCGGCGGCGAGAATATCTCTTCGGTTGAGGTGGAGGGCGTGTTGATGGGGCACCCGGATGTAAACCTTGCAGCCGTGGTCGCCAAACCCGACGATAAGTGGGGTGAGGTGCCCTGCGCCTTTGTCGAACTGAAGCCCGGCGCAACCGTGGACCCCGCCGATCTGATCCGCTTTGCCCGCGAAACACTGGCAGGTTTCAAAGCCCCAAAACAGGTGATTTTTCAGGAGCTTCCGAAAACCTCGACCGGGAAAATCCAGAAATTTGAACTGCGCCAGCAGGCCAAGGCACTCTGACATGGGTTCATAAAGCACGCGCGGACGGAACTGTCGCAAAGTCAATTGCTGACGCCCGGATCGCCGTGCTATTTGATCTGTGAACAATTAGCGGTAAGGGTGCATCGTTTTTCATGACGGCATTGCGGGAATATCAACGGCTTGAGGCTGCAGCCCTGTGGCGCGCCGCCCCTGATGCGCAGCGGCGCGATGTTATCGTTTCGGTCGGGGACGCAACCCTGACCATCGCCGATATGAATGACCGGCCGTTGGCGCATTGGTCCCTTGCAGCACTTGAACGCCAGAATCCCGGCAGTTTCCCGGCCCTCTTTCATCCCTACGGAGATCACGGCGAGACGCTGGAGATTGCCGAAGATGAAACGGCCATGCTGGATGCGATCAACCGGTTGCAATCTGCCCTCACCCGCGCGCGGGCCCGCCCGGGCCGCCTGCGCGCTGTTACGCTGCTCTCGACATTAGCGGTTGCGGCCGGGCTTGCCGTGTTCTGGCTGCCCAATGCGCTGCTGTCCCATACGGTCGACGTGGTGCCGGATATCAAGCGCAAGGCGCTGGGGCAGGCCTTGCTCGGCCGGATTGAGCGGGTGTCGGGTCAGGCCTGCAGCACGCTGGAGACCGCGCCCATTCTGGACCGGCTGGCGGAGCGGCTGGATGTACGCCAGCTGGTCATCCTGCGCAGCGGTGTGGCCAGCAGCCTCTATCTGCCTGGCGGTATCGTCCTGCTGAACCGTGATCTGGTCGAGGATCACGAAGATCCGGCTGTCGCAGCTGGCGCCGTTCTGGTTGAACGCGCCCGCGCTGTGGAACAGGACCCGCTGGCTGAACTGCTGGCCGCCGGGGGCATCCGGGCGACCTTCAGGATGCTGACAACCGGTGAGCTGACACGAGCGACCTTGGACCGTTACGCAGAAACCGTCATCAGCGCGCCGCGCCCGACCCCGGATGAGACCACGACGCTCGCGGAGTTCGCGCGCGCAGCGGTGCCCTCCAGCCCCTACGCCTATGCGCAGGACATCACCGGTAAAACGGTGCTTGGCCTGATCGAAGCCGACCCGATGGCCGGGCGCGAGCTACAGCCGGTGCTGAATGATCGTGACTGGGTTCAATTGCAGAGCATCTGCGGCTGAACCGGCCCAAGTTGCTCTCACGGGGATCCTGAGACGTCGCAAACCACGCGCCCTTAGCATGCCCTGTGCCAATCTGCTGATCTGCTGCCTACTTGCTCAACCGCGCCCCGGCAAAACCTGCTGCGCGCACTTTGGACAGGGCCGACTGAGCCGCCTGCCCACCAGTGAATGGCCCGGCCAGCACCACCTGCAAGGTTTGTCCCTTGCGGTTGACCCGTCCCAGACGTACCGGCAGTCCCTTTTGGCGCAGCCGCTGTGCCACCGCTTCCGCCTGCGTCACATCGGCAAGGGTCGCGGCCCGCACATAGCGGGAGGGCGCAACAGGCGCAGACATGGCCGCTGAGGCCTCTCGGCGCGGGGTGGTGCCCGCCGAAGGTTGCGAACGCGTGGACAGACGGGTGACGAGGATATCATCCTGCGCCACGGCTGCCGCGGCATCAGCCCGCTGTCTTGCAGAGAGGGTCACAACAGGCCGGTCTACCGGGCGGCGGATCCCCTCGCGCGGGACGGTGCGTGTCCAGATTGCGGTCCCCTGCGGCCCCCGGTTCGGATTGTAACGGTCCTGACGGGCAACCCGCACGTATCCGGCAGGCACCCCGCCATTGGCACGCGCCAGAACACCGCCGAGTGACATTTCGGCCCGACGCGGGTTCAGGCGATCATCGCCCCAGGCCCGACGATAGCCCTCAGGCACCTTCAGACCACGGCTCAGCGCGCGTTCCTGATAGACATGTTTGGGAACCACGCGGGTGTTAGGGTCCAGAACCGATGACAGGCGGTTGCTGCCCCCCTGCGGGCCGCAGCGCACATTACCAGTCTGGTTGATGTATTGCTGGCTCAGCGCCGAAGCACCGGGACAGCGGCCATAGCCCTGACTGACGACGGTGGGCGCGGCGGTGGGCGGGCGATAGGCGTCATCCAGCAGCGGGCGCTGTCGCGGCACCGAGCCGGTAGAGGCCGCAGTCCGCACCGGCTTGGCCTGCCGAACCGCGCTGCGCTGTGGCTTGATGGTCGTGACACTGCGCGGCGCGGTCGATGCTGCGACCAGGGGTGTGCTCTCTTCTGCGACGGTGATCTCCGCGCCATTCGCGCGTTGGTCTGCTGGCAACGTGATCAACTCAGGTCCCGGTGCAGAGGTCGCTTTCGGCGCGCTTGGTGCGGCAGCCACTTGTGTCGGCTCAAAACCACACAGCTGCTTGCGGCTTCGGGTCACGCGCGGCACCCATGTGACAGTGCCGTCGATACCCGCCCGGATGAAAACACACCCGCGACTGTCGACATATTGCTTGCCCTCAAAGGAGGCAGGCGGAAACTCAGCCGGGGCTTCGGTGGTGCGGGCTGACTGCGCATGCGCCCCGCCAAAGCTGGCCGCCGCGATCAAGGCACTTGCAATAATTCTAGTAAGCGTCATCCGAAAGCCCCACAATATATGGCGGCAGGATGCCTGAAAAGCGAATCTGAGTAAAGCAGGGTTTCCGCAAATTAGCGAAAGTTCCCAAAGGCATCAGCGCGCCCGATAGGCCCGGATCAAGCAGGGAGCCCCCCGCAATGCAGCAAGGGCGCCCGCAATCGGACGCCCCTGTTTCTACGTGCGGCACATGCCGAAACAGCAAATGGCTACTTGGTCCCGAACATCCGGTCGCCCGCGTCGCCCAGTCCCGGCAGGATATACCCTTTCTCGTTCAGCTCACGGTCGAGAGAGGCTGTTACAATCGGCACATCCGGGTGCGTTTCTTTCATCAGATCCACCCCTTCGGGCGAGGCCAGCAGGCACAGGAAACGGATGTCATTGGCACCGGCTTCTTTCAGCAGATCAATCGCCGCCGCAGAGCTGTTGCCAGTGGCCAGCATCGGGTCAACCGCGATCACCAGACGATCCTTCAGCTCCTCCGGGGCCTTGAAATAATACTGAACCGGCTGCAACGTTTCCTCATCCCGGTAGAGGCCGACAAAGCCGACCCGCGCCGAGGGGATCAGCTCCAGAACGCCGTCCAGCATGCCATTGCCCGCCCGCAGGATCGACACCAGCGCCAGTTTCTTACCCGCAAGGATCGGCGCTTCCATTTCTTCCATCGGTGTGTCGATGGTGGTGGTGGTCAGCGGCATCTCGCGGGTGATCTCATAGGCCAACAGCTGGGTGATCTCGCGCAGCAGGCGACGGAACCCGGCGGTTGACGTGCCCTTGTCGCGCATCAGGGTCAGCTTGTGCTGCACCAGCGGGTGATCGACAACGGTCAGGTGATCGGACATTGGGCACTCCTTTCAGGAAAATTCAAACTCTCTTAGTCCTTGCACCGCAGGACAGGCAAGGCGGATTTGCCGTGTATTGGCGTAATACCCCGCAAACACTACGGGGATAACAGGCCGGGATCCTTCACCGGCCCGCTTCATTATGTCCTGAGTGCTGGTCGCCCCGGCCCCCGCGCAGGCACGTTCAGATGCGCGGCAACCGTCGTCGCCACATCCGCGAACCCAATGGTGCCCAGGGGGCCGACCCCGGCCCCGGCGATCAGCACCGGCACCTGTTCACGCGTGTGATCGGTCCCCGGCCAGCTGGGATCGTTGCCGTGGTCCGCAGTCAGGATCAGCAGGTCTCCGTCCCGCAGCAGTGGCAGCAATCGACCGATTTCTGTATCGAACCATTCCAGCGCCCTCGCGTAGCCCGAGATATCGCGCCGGTGCCCATAGAGACTGTCAAATTCCACAAAATTGGCAAAGATAAGGCTCCCCTCCTCGGCCTCTGCCACCGCATCGTGGAGATGCTGCATCAGGGTCGCATCGTCGCCTTTTTTCAGCGTATCTACCCCCTGCATAGAGAAGATATCACCAATCTTGCCAATGGCATGCACCGGCTGGCCTGCGTCCTGCACCCAATTGGTCAGGATCGGCGCAGGTGGCATAATGGCATAGTCACGCCTATTGGTGGTGCGCTGGAATCCAACCTCCGGTGTTCCGGTAAAGGGCCGCGCAATGACGCGACCCACTTTCATTTGATGCAGATAAGGCGCCACCGCCTCGCAGAGCGCCAGCAATCGGTCCAGACCAAAGGTTTCCTCATGCGCTGCGATCTGAAACACGCTGTCAGCAGAGGTATAGCAGATCGGCAAACCCGACTGCATATGCGCGGCGCCATGTTGGGCAATGATCGCAGTGCCCGATGCATGACAATTGCCAAGGATCGCCTCGGTTCCTGCCGCTGCGCAGACATGTGCAACCAAGTCGTCCGGAAAGGCCGGTGTCTGATCGGGGAAGTAACACCAATCCCATGGCACCGGCAGCCCGGCCAGTTCCCAATGACCCGATGGCGTGTCCTTGCCCCGGCTGATCTCGCGGGCCGCGCCCCAACGCCCGGTGATCCCGGCGCCCCCAAGATCCGGGCAGGGCACAGCGGACGCCAGCGCGACCGCAGCTCCCAGGCCCAACTGATCCAGATTGGGCAGGTGCAGGGGGCCACTGCGCCCCTCCTCCGCCCGTCCCTCTGCGCAGGTCTGGGCAATATGGGCCAGCGTATTGGCGCCCAGATCAGGTAGATCGCCGTTGAAATAAGCCCCGGCATCCGGCGCACCGCCAATCCCGACCGAGTCCATCACCACAAGAAACGCGCGCGGCATTATGAAATCCTTTTGTAGATCAGGGGCGGCACCTCCGGCGCAGCCTCTGACAGCTGATAGGCCGCGCGCAGACGTGCCTCGGCCACTTCCGCCGCCGCCTCATCCGCTGCGTGAACGATCCCCAGCTGGTCGCCTGCAGATAGCTTCCGGCCCAGCGGCGCCAGTTCCGACAGCCCAACAGCAGCGTCCACCACATCGCTTTCGATCATGCGTCCGCCGCCCAGCTGGACCACCGCCAGACCTAGCGCTTCGCCATCAATGGCGCTGACATAGCCGGCCTGCTCCACTTTTATAACGCGTTGCACCGGCGCGGTCGGCAGGATGCTCTGCCAGGTTTCGGCAAAATCACCCGGTCCCCCCATGGCGGCCACCATCCGGGCAAAGCGCTCAGCGACGGCTCCGCTGGCAATCGCCTTGCGGATCATCGCAGCCCCCACCTCGGCATCCGCCGCCAGCCCACCATGGGCCAGCAACACACCACCCTGCGCCGCCGTCAGCTCCGCCAATGCACCGCTTTGACCTGACACGCCGGTCAGCACCCGCATGACCTCCGCCACCTCCAGCGCATTGCCCAAGGCAGGTGCCAGCGGCTGGTTCATATCAGTGATTAACGCCGAGGTTCGGCACCCTGCCGCATTCGCCGTCTCACTGAGACTGCGCGCGAGGGCCTCCGCCTCTTCCAGCGTCTTCATGAAGGCACCGGAGCCGATCTTCACATCCAGCACCAGCGCATCTGTACTTGCGGCCAGCTTCTTCGACAGGATGGACGCGGTGATCAGATCGAGACTGTCCACGGTGGCCGTCACATCGCGGATCGCATATAGCCGCTTGTCCGCCGGAGCGATCTGCGCCGTGGCCCCGACGATGGCACAGCCCACGCTCTGCATCATGGCCATCAGGTCCTGCTCGGACACCTGGGTGCTGACGCCCGGAATGGCTTCCATCTTGTCGAGCGTGCCGCCGGTATGGCCCAGCCCCCGCCCCGAAATCATCGGAACATACGCCCCGCATTCCGCCAAGGCCGGGGCCAGCAGCAGCGACACACAATCGCCGACGCCGCCGGTGGAGTGTTTATCCAACACCGGCCCATCCAGATCCCAGCGCAACACATCACCGCTGTCCCGCATTGCAAGCGTCAGCGCCCGGCGGGCCTCCACGCCCAATCCCCGCAGACACACCGCCATAGCAAAAGCGCCGGCCTGCGCATCGGACACCGTGCCATTGGCCAGCCCTTCAGCAAACCAGCGTAAATCTGCGTCACGCGGGGTGTCTCCCCGGCGCAGGCTGGCAATGATTGCGCGCGCATCCATAGCTTAGCTCCGCTCCATGTGATCCGCGCCAAAGGCCCCCGGAAGCAGGTCACCAATGGTGGTCTCACGCTCCAGACCGTCGGTTGTGGCAAGCGTCACCTGCACGTCAGCGGCGCCGAACTCGGCCAGTTTCTGACGGCAGCCCCCGCAGGGCGGGATCGGTGCGGGGCAGTCGGCAATCACATAGGCAGCCTCCAACTGCGTCTCACCGGCAGCCACCATGGCCGCAATGGCGCCCGCCTCAGCGCAGGTCCCCTCAGGGTAGGCAACATTTTCAACATTGCAGCCAACATAGACGGTTCCGGACGCCGCTCTGATCGCTGCGCCGACCTTGAAATTGGAATAGGGCGCGTGTGCGTTTTCACGAACGGCGGTGGCAGCGTCTTTGAGGTTCATGGCGATTCCCTAATTTTTTGATCATTTGGTCAGAATTGGTGACCCTAGCGGATTTTGCCGAGGGAGTGAAAGCCCCCCCGGCACATGCTGGCGACTGTAACACACCATCCGGCCCAAGCCGCCACCCGCTGATCGCGCCTCAGGCTGATGGGTCGCCCAATGTGGTGTTGAACACCCCGGGCAAGGTCACTTCAAGCAGCTCCACATCAGCCGAAGGCGCGCTCAACCGGGTCTTCATGCCCGGTGGAATGACGAATGCGTCGCCCTGTTCCAGCTGAAACGGCTCTCGTCCCTGCCCTTCGAGGGTCAGCGTGCCATTCATTACAAAGGTGAAGTGAATATCGGTGTCATGGGCCGCCCACTGCGGCGCGCCCTCGCCCCGGCGCACCACCTGCACCCCGGCCACGCCTTTGGTGTTCTCGGCAATCGACGTGTCGCGGCAGATATACCCCGGCAGGCGGAACGGCGCCCATTCGGCACCCTCGGCCGTGTTGTAGACAAACCGCTGGCCCTGCCATTCGCGTTCTGGTCTCAGATGGGGTGTCGGCAGCGTCATCTCATGATCGATCTCGGTCACGTGTTCAGCGGGCACGCCAATTTCGATCACCTGCACATTGTCGCTGGCTTCCAGCACCCGGTGACGGATCTCCGGCGGCTGAATGAAACAGTCGCCCGCCGTCAGCCGCATCTTCTCGCCCTGATCCTCGTAGACCACATCAACCCAGCCATGGATGCAGAAGATCAGTTGAAAGCCGACCTTGTGAAAATGCACCATATCCGGAACCGGCCCCCCATCAGGGATGCGAATATGGCTGGCAATGATTGACCCGCCCAACCGGTCCGGCACCAGATCACGGTAGTGCATGCCAGCCCGCCCGATGATCCAGGGGGCCTGATCCTTCAGTCGCCGCACCACAAAGCTGTGAACAGTTTCCGGCATCACCAGTGGCGGGTTGCGCTCCTCAATCTCGATCTTGGTGCCATTGGGGGCTGTCAACCGGCGGGCGCCTTCTGCAAACCCGTCAGGATCGTCTGTCAAAATACGAATGGTGCCGGGGGCTTCACTCGCGCCCCGTTCGATCCGCAGCCGCAGACCATGGCCGGAGAACACCCCGATCGCCGGATCATCTGCCGGGTAGATGGAATCGAGCTTCATTCCAAGTGTTTTGGTATAAAATGGAATATCGTCCCGCAGCTCCTGCGTGGGCAATCGCAGCTCCGCAATCGTATCGGTCATTTGTCGCTCCCTTGAGGTATTTTTTCACCACAGTGAGACGAAGCGTGTTCAGGTGCAAGCACTTGCCCACCCCTGCAGCGGCAGCCATGAATAGCCTGTTTCCCTGACGTCAAAAGTCGTTTAACACTAAACTATAGTCTCTGGAGCGCCTGATGACCAAAAATCCGAAATCCGATACCCAAACCCTGCGCGACGCCGCATTGCATTACCATGCCTATCCCAATCCGGGGAAGCTGGAGATCCGCGCGACCAAGCCGATGGCCAATGGCCGGGATCTGGCGCGCGCATATTCGCCCGGAGTCGCCGAGGCCTGTATCGAAATCAAATCCGATCCGGCGGATGCGGCAAAATACACCTCACGCGGCAATCTGGTAGCGGTGGTGACCAATGGCACGGCGGTTCTGGGTCTGGGCAATATCGGTGCGCTGGCCTCCAAACCCGTGATGGAGGGCAAGGCCGTCCTGTTCAAAAAATTCGCCAGCATCGACTGTTTCGATATTGAGGTGAACGAGAGCGATCCAGAAAAGCTCGCCGATATTGTTTGTGCGCTGGAACCAACCTTCGGCGCGATCAACCTTGAAGACATCAAGGCCCCGGATTGCTTCATCGTTGAGAAAATCTGCCGCGAGCGGATGAACATCCCGGTTTTTCACGACGACCAGCACGGCACCGCGATTGTCGTGGGTGCTGCCGCCAAAAACGCGCTGCATGTGGCGGGAAAACGGTTTGAAGATATCAAAATCGTGTCGACCGGTGGCGGCGCTGCGGGCATTGCCTGCCTCAATATGCTGGTGAAACTGGGTGTGAAGCGCGAGAATATCTGGCTCTGCGATCTACACGGTCTGGTCTATGAGGGCCGCACCGAGGATATGAATCCGCATAAATCGGCCTTTGCACAGAAGACCGATCTGCGCACATTGGATCAGGTCATTGACGGCGCCGACCTCTTTCTCGGCCTCTCTGGTCCGAATGTGCTGAAGCCGGAGATGGTCGCCAAGATGACCGACCGGCCGATCATTTTTGCCCTCGCCAACCCCAACCCGGAAATCCTGCCGGATGTGGCACGCAAGGTCTCTCCTGATGCGATCATCGCCACCGGCCGCAGCGATTTCCCAAATCAGGTCAATAACGTGCTTTGCTTCCCGTTCATCTTCCGCGGAGCGCTGGATGTCGGCGCGACAGAGATCAACGACGAGATGCAGATCGCCTGCGTCGAGGGCATCGCCGAAATGGCGCGCATGACCACCTCTGCCGAAGCCGCCGCCGCCTATCAGGGGGAACAGCTGACCTTTGGTGCGGACTACCTCATCCCTAAACCATTCGATCCGCGCCTTGTTGGGGTGGTGTCATCCGCCGTGGCCAAGGCCGCGATGGAAAGTGGCGTTGCGCAACGCCCCATAGACGATCTTGCAGCCTATCGGGCCAAACTGAACCAAACCGTGTTCAAATCCGCGCTCCTGATGAAACCGGTGTTTGAGGCGGCAAAGGCCGCCGCACGGCGCATCGTCTTCACCGAGGGCGAGGATGAGCGCGTGTTGCGCACTGCCCAAGGCATTCTGGAAGAAACCACCGAGACACCGATCCTCATCGGTCGCCCAGAGGTGATCGAAACCCGCTGCGAACGCCTTGGACTGCGTATTCGTCCCGGCACCGATTTCCAGATTGTGAACCCGGAAAACGATCCGCGCTACTATGATTACTGGACCAGCTATCACCGCGTCATGCAGCGCGAAGGCGTGACACCCGATCTGGCCAAGGCGATCATGCGGACCAACACCACCGCCATTGGTGCCATCATGGTTCATCGCGGAGAGGCCGACAGCATGATCTGTGGCACCTTTGGTGAATATCGCTGGCATATGAACTATGTGAACCAGGTCCTTGGCGGCGGCACCTATGAGCCACATGGTGCGTTGTCACTGGTGATCCTTGAGGATGGGCCGCTGTTCATCGGGGACACCCATGTGCGGATTGAACCCACCCCCGAACAGATTGCGCAGACCGTTATCGGTGCCGCGCGTCATGTCCGTCGGTTCGGTCTGGAGCCGAAAATTGCACTCTGTTCACAATCTCAGTTTGGCAACACCCGTTGCGATTCCGGTGCCCGCCTGCGCGCTGCGATCCAGATTTTGGACGAGACGCCCCGCGATTTCATCTACGAGGGCGAGATGAATATCGACACCGCGCTGGATCCCGAACTGCGCGCGCGGATTTTCCCGAACTCACGGCTGGAGGGTGAAGCCAATGTGCTGATCTTTGCCCATGCCGATGCGGCGAGCGGCGTGCGCAATATCCTGAAAATGCGCGCCGGAGGGCTGGAGGTCGGGCCAATCCTGATGGGCATGGGCAACCGGGCGCATATCGTGTCCCCGTCGATCACCGCACGGGGGCTGCTGAACATGGCCGCCATCGCCGGGACACCAGTCACCCATTATAGCTGACATCTGACATCCGACTTGCCGGTCACTTGTCAGCAACACGCAAAATGCCCGCAGGCGCACGCATAGAATCACTGCGCCTGCGACCTGACCTCTGCCAGGGGTCCAACGCGCAGTCACCAGCTAGACTTTGCAAACCCACCGCCATCTTGCTGTTAATTCCGCGAACGGACCCTGTTTGCAAAACTTTGCAACATAGAATTGGCAAAAAATGCAAATTTCTTGCGCCAATCTGACGCGACGTCGCGCAGCGCGCTTGCCCGGTGACGGTCCATGCGCCTAACTCATTGCCAAGGATGAGTGAGGAGGAACCGCATGTCGTATTCAGAGGTCTATGAGGGCTGGAAGGCCAATCCGGAACAATTCTGGATGGAGGCAGCTGAGGCGATCAGCTGGGACAGCCCACCAAGCAAGGCCCTGACCGACAAAGGCGATGACCTTTATGAGTGGTTCGCCGATGCCAAGGTGAACACCTGCTACAACGCCGTCGACCGCCATGTCGAACAGGGGCGCGGCGAGCAGACAGCGATCATCTACGACAGCCCGATCACCCATACGAAGCGCGAAATCTCCTATGTTGAACTGCGCAACCGTGTCGCCACATTGGCCGGCGCCCTGCGCGCCAAGGGCGTGGAGAAAGGCGACCGCGTCATCATCTATATGCCCATGATCCCCGAGGCACTGGAGGCCATGCTGGCCTGTGCCCGTCTGGGGGCTGTGCACTCTGTGGTCTTTGGTGGATTTGCGGCCAATGAACTCGCCGTGCGCATCGATGACGCCACGCCCAAGGCGATCATCGCCGCCTCCTGCGGGCTGGAGCCGGGGCGCACGGTGCATTACAAACCCCTTCTGGACGGCGCGATTGAGCTGGCAACCCACAAACCGGACTTCTGCGTGATCTTCCAGCGCGAGCAGGAAGTGGCAGAGCTGGTCGAAGGCCGCGATGTGAACTGGCACGGGTTCCAATATGGCGTCGAACCCGCAGAATGCGTCCCGGTTGAGGGCAATCACCCAGCCTATATCCTCTATACCTCCGGCACCACCGGCCAGCCCAAGGGCGTGATCCGCCACACCGCCGGGCAGTTGGTGGCGCTGAACTGGACGATGAAGAACATCTACAACGTCGATCCTGGCGATGTGTTCTGGGCGGCCTCAGATGTGGGTTGGGTCGTGGGCCACAGCTATATCTGTTACGGTCCGCTCATCCATGGCAACACCACCATCGTGTTTGAGGGCAAACCCATCGGCACACCGGATGCGGGCACGTTCTGGCGAGTGATTTCCGAACATAACGTCAAAAGCTTCTTTACCGCCCCCACCGCGTTCCGGGCAGTGAAGCGCGAAGACCCAAAGGGCGAATACGTCAAGAAATACGACCTCAGCGGCCTCAAACAGGTCTATCTGGCCGGTGAGCGTGCGGATCCTGACACCATTACCTGGGCGCAGGAACAGCTGAAGGTGCCGGTAATTGACCACTGGTGGCAGACAGAAACCGGCTGGTCGATTGCCGCCAACCCGCTGGGGATCGAAGAACTGCCGACCAAGCTTGGCTCGCCTGCGGTGCCGATGCCCGGCTATGAGGTCGATATCCTTGACGAGGGCGGCCACCCTGTTGCGGCAGGCGAACTGGGCGCGATTGCGGTAAAACTGCCACTGCCGCCTGGCACGCTGCCGACGCTGTGGAATGCCGAAGACCGGTTCAGGAAAAGCTACCTCACCACCTTCCCCGGATATTATGAAACCGGTGATGCCGGCATGAAGGATGAGGACGGCTATCTCTATATCATGGCGCGCACGGATGATGTCATCAATGTCGCGGGCCACCGCCTGTCCACTGGCGCGATGGAGGAGGTTCTGGCAGGCCACCCAGATGTGGCCGAATGTGCGGTCATTGGCGTCAGCGACAGTCTGAAAGGGCAGATGCCCCTCGGCTTCCTCTGCCTCAATTCCGGTTGTGAGACCCCACATGACGCGGTTGTCGCGCAGGTGGTCAAGCTGGTGCGCGAGAAAATCGGACCGGTTGCCGCCTTTAAGCTGGCCTGCGTCGTGGACCGGCTGCCGAAGACCCGCTCCGGCAAGATCCTGCGGGGCACCATGGTAAACATCGCTGATGGCACCGATTGGAAAATGCCCGCGACCATCGACGATCCCGCTATTCTGGATGAGATCACCACTGCATTGCAGGGGCTTGGCTACGCGAAGTAGCGCGCACCCGGCCGTACTGGGCACCAGATTTGTTCTGATACTGAATAGTTGCCGGAAACCTGAACAGGTTTTCGGCTTTTTGCCGTGCGGTTTCCCTTGCAACTCGGATGCCCCCGCCTACCCTGCCAGCAAGGAGGCATCTATATGACACAGAGCGACATCTGGCGATTGAGCGCGACAGAACTGAGCCAACGCACCATAGCGGGCGATCTGACGGCGGAGGCGGCGGTCACGGCCTCTCTCACGCGCATGGCTGCTGTAAATCCCGATCTGAATGCGGTGGTGGAAGATCTGAGCAGCGACGCCCTTGATCGCGCGCAAAAGCTGGATAAAGCACGCGCCGGCGGCACACCCTGTGGCCCGCTGCACGGCGTCCCTGTCACGATCAAGATTAACGTCGATCAGGCGGGGCATGCGACCTCCAATGGGGTCAGCGCACTGAAGGATCTGATTGCACCGGATGATGCCCCGGTGGTGAAGAACCTGCAGGACGCAGGCGCAGTGGTGATCGGGCGCACCAATACACCTGAATTTTCCTTCCGGGCCGACACCGACAATCCGCTGCATGGTCGTACGCATAACCCTTGGGGGCGGCATATCTCGCCGGGCGGCTCCTCTGGTGGTGCCGGGGCCGCTGTGATGGCGGGAATTGGCGCTTTGGCCCATGGCAACGATATTGGCGGCAGCTTGCGCTTCCCCGCCGCTGCCAATGGTGCGGTGACGGTAAAACCCGGCCTTGGCCGTGTGCCCGCCTGGAATCCCAGCCAATCGGCGGAACGGGGCATTCTGGCGCAAAGCATGTCCGTCCAAGGGCTGATCACCCGCAGCGCCCGCGATTTGCATCTGTCGATGCCCAGCCTGATTACGCCAGACCCGCGCGACCCGTTCCATGTGCCCATGCCTTGGCGTGGCGACGCACCGGACGGCCCGATCCGCGTTGCCTTCTCCAAGGAGACCTACGGCTATGATCTGCACACCGAGGTCAACGCCGCCTTGGATGACGCCCGTGCAGCCCTGTTGGATGCGGGTTATCAGGTCGAAGAAGTCACCCTCCCGGATGTCTTCGACGCAGGCCGCACCGGCTATCGCGCCCTGATGGGGGAGGTCTATGCCCTGATGAAGGGCGACGTTGATGCAGCCGGCTCACAAACCGTGCGCGATATCTTTGAAGTCTATTTTCAGGAATTCCCCCCCTTCGCCGGGGTGGAGCTCCTGCAGATGATGGCCAAACGCACACAATACGCGCGAGACTGGTCACTGTTCATGCAGCGCTACCCGCTTGTGCTGACCCCCTTCCTGCCACAGCCCTTCTTCAAACCGGATCGTGACACGGAAGGTGCCACGGGTGTGCATGAGGTGCTGGGGTGTGCAGTCTATTCCTATGCGATGAATTTTCTGGGCCTGCCCGCCGCCTCAGTGCCAAGCCGCCTTGCCGAGTTGCCATCCGGACCACAGCCGATCAATGTACAGATCGCAGCCCCCCGGTGGCGCGAGGACATGGCGGTGGACGCCTGTATCGCAATCGAGGATCGCATTGGTCCCATGTGCGACGCACTTTGGCGACGGATGCCAATTGCAAGCGGGTGACGCAAAGAAATCCGGGGCTCGGTATGCGCCGACCCCCGGATATTCCGATACCACCGGATACTCGTTCACGAAAATCATCACACGAAGGATGCGGGACCATCGCCCCGGCGTTTCCCGCCTTCGAGGACCCAAACGCGCGCAGATGGTGACCACCGCACAGTCCGGCTAACGCAAAGTTTAGGTGCTTAAATAAGGGGCCGATGGCCATCCCGGTAGATCGTGCGCCCCTCGTCGGGGACGCTATGCCCTTTGGCTGTCACCGCTGGCATCGGCCTTATGTAGAGTTCGATTATCGCACAAAATCGCGAGGCCCGCGTTCACAAACGCGTGATACAACCTTAAGGTAGCACCCTCTTTCGTTAGGTGAATTGTTCCGAGATCAACCGCTCTTCCAGTCCGTGGCCGGGATCAAACAGGATCTTGTGGCGGATCTTGGTCTGGGTTGCGATCTCCACCCAGCGAATATTGGCAAAGGAGACAGAGTCCGCATCAGCCATCACCGGTCGCTTCTCCGGCTCCAGCACGTCAAACCGCACGGTGGCATTGCTGGGCAGCAATGCGCCACGCCAGCGGCGCGGGCGGAACGCAGCGATAGCGGTCAGCGCCAGTACGTCGGATCCGATCGGCAGGATCGGACCATGGGCGGAATAGTTATAGGCGGTGGATCCCGCAGGCGTCGAGACCAGCGCCCCATCACAGACCAGTTCCGCCATGCGTTGCCGCCCGTCGACAGAGATTTTCAGCTTCGCCGCCTGCGGCCCGGCCCGTAGCAAGGACACTTCGTTGATGGCAAGCGCCCGGTGGCTGCGCCCCTCACCATCCATGGCCACCATAGACAGCGGGTTGATGATTTCCTCTTCTGCAGCCTGCAACCGCGCCAGCAGCCCGCTGGCGCTATACTCGTTCATCAAAAAGCCGATGGTGCCCCGGTTCATGCCATAGACCGGCGCGGGCAGGTCAATCGTCTCATGCAGCGTGTCCAGCATGAAGCCATCACCGCCTAAGGCGACGATCACATCCGCGTCTTCCTTCGGCACAGTGCCGTATCGTCTTACCATTTCGGCTTGTGCTGACTGCGCCACCGGAGCCCGGCTGGCCAGAAAGGCGATTCTCATGGTCATCAAATCTGTTTCCGGTGTTACGCAATTCGTTCCGAAACAATCACAGCTTTCCCAAGATTGCCAGTCTTGCCGCTCTCAGCAAGGAATTCGTCGTATTCCGGGCTTTCAGGGCGGTGGTGTTTCCGATAGGAAATCTCACAAATGGAACGCCAACTCATGGAGCCAGCAGCATGACCGAGACCACTTCCCGCGACCCCGGTTTTTTCACCCAATCCCTCGCCGAGCGCGATCCGGAGCTGTTCGGCTCAGTCACGGATGAACTTGGCCGTCAGCGCGACGAGATCGAACTGATCGCGTCGGAAAACATCGTCTCCGCCGCCGTGATGGAGGCGCAGGGCACCGTCCTGACCAACAAATACGCCGAGGGCTACCCGGGTCGTCGCTACTATGGCGGCTGCCAATACGTTGATGTTGCAGAGAACCTTGCCATCGACCGCGCCAAGCAACTGTTCGGGTGTGAATTCGCAAACGTGCAGCCCAACTCCGGTTCGCAGGCGAACCAGGGTGTGTTCCAGGCGCTGATCAAACCCGGCGACACCATCCTTGGTATGGATCTGGCCTCCGGCGGCCACCTCACCCACGGCGCGCGCCCCAACCAGTCCGGCAAATGGTTCAACGCCGTTCACTACGGTGTGCGCGAAGAAGACTGCCTGATTGACTACGACCAGGTTGAGGCCCTCGCAGTTGAGCATCAGCCCAAGCTGATCATCGCCGGTGGTTCCGCCATCCCGCGCGTCATCGACTTTGCCCGCTTCCGCGAGATCGCTGATAAGGTTGGCGCCTACCTGCATGTCGACATGGCGCATTTCGCCGGTCTGGTCGCCGCGGGTGAGCACCCCTCCCCCTTCCCGCATGCCCATGTTGCCACCACCACCACGCATAAAACCCTGCGCGGCCCGCGCGGTGGCATGATCCTGACCAACGATGCCGATATCGCAAAGAAGGTGAACTCCGCGATCTTCCCCGGTATCCAGGGTGGCCCGCTGATGCATGTGATCGCCGCCAAGGCTGTCGCCTTCGGGGAAGCACTGCGTCCGGAGTTCAAAGACTACCAGAAGCAGGTGCGCGCCAATGCCGTGGCCCTCGCGGATCAGCTGATCAAGGGCGGTCTGGATATCGTCACCGGTGGCACCGACACCCATGTCATGCTGGTCGACCTGCGCCCCAAAGGCGTGACCGGCAACATCGTGGACAAGGCTCTGGGCCGCGCCCATATCACCACCAACAAGAATGGCATCCCGTTCGACCCGGAAAAGCCGACTGTGACCTCGGGCATCCGTCTTGGCACCCCGGCGGGCACCACCCGTGGCTTTGAAGAAGCAGAATTCCGCGAGATCGCGGATCTGATCATCGAAGTTGTCGACGGTCTGGCCGCCAATGGCGAAGATGGCAACGCTGCGGTCGAGGCTTCGGTACGTGAGAAAGTGGCCGCCCTCTGCGCCCGCTTCCCGCTCTACCCGAACCACTAAGCCGTTCGAATGAAAAAAGAACCGCCGCGTACCCTTGGTGCGCGGCGGTTGTCTTTTTGGGCTGTGACTGCCTACCGGATCAGAGCGGTTTGGTCTCAGCCAACGCCTCTTCCAGCATCTTCTCATTGCGCGCCTCTTCGATGCGGCGGATACGGTCCTCGCTTGAACGGATGTCAAAGCGGTATTTCACAACGTTGATCAGGCTCAGTGTCAGCAGCATGATGCCCATACCCCAGAAGCCTTTGGTTGCCAGCGGCACCTCGGTCGAAAGCCAGAGCGAAATCCCCAGCATCCCGTAAGCCACGGCCACACCGGCCACATTGAGGGTGATGATCAGGTTGTTGTCGTTGCGTGCGTTGGTCATTGGGTCTCTCCCGGTTGGTGGTCTTGGTTTTTCAAATACTTAAGAAAGCTGCGCCAATTTCTGGGCGCTGGCGATGTGTCAGCTTTTCGGCGTCAGCCGCGCCAGAACATCCGCAGCCGTACTGCGTGTCGGGGCGCCGAACCCGGCATCCGCCAGATCGTCTGCCACCGTGCCATGGCTCAGCCCGGTTTCGATGTCCTTCAGGATTTCGCTATGCTCAAACGGATCCTCGGCAGACATCACACGATTGATCAGCGCCTCAGCCTCGCCCAGCGTGTCGCCGGATGCTTCGCCCCGCGCCATGCCACTATGCGCGCCTTGCGCCTTGCGGGTGGCCCGTGCTGCAACTGCGCCCTGTTTCAGATCCATCAGACGGCGATGACAGGATTCTACGGATTGGCGCAGCTGCAGGCTGCGCTGCTCCAGCATGTCGACCGTGCTGCGACGCATGGCTTGCTCGTTTTCCAGCTCGGCAATGGCGGTGGCCGCAGCCTGCGCCAGATCCTGGCGATCCTCTGCAAGTGCCGCTCGGGCCCGCTCCGTCAGATCGTTGATCCGCGTTGTGACCGCCTCCAGTTGACGGGTCTCCATACGGGATTTCTGGATCAAACCGGCCAGCGCCTGTTTGGCGCGGGTCAGATCTGCCTCACCGGCGCGGATCTTCTGGTCGATTAACTCAATCGCATAGGTGTCGCTCAACCGCTCTTCAGCGCGGGCATCAATGCCCCGGATCAAAGTCTTAATCGTTGCAAACATGGCTTCCTCCAAATCGTGAACACCGTTCATGAATTTGGTATAGGGAAATATTGAACGCCGTTCAAGGACTATTTTGAACGATGTTCAGGAAATCATGTAAGGCGTGACAATACCTCGGAAATCATCCGCTCAATTTGGTCCACCGGCACGCCAGAGATGCGGTTCTCCAACCCGAGAAGCACGATTCCATGCACGGCCGAGAACAAAGCCCGCACCATGAGCACCAGATCCTCGGGTGTTTTGTGGGGAAAAATCTCCGCAACCGGCGCCGCAATGTTTGAAAACAGATCCTCCAGCGCGGCGCGGTACCAGTCAGGGACCTCCGTCTCCTCCGCCTGCACATCGAACAAGGCGCGCCACAGCCGGGTATTCTCAGCGGCGAATCCCAGATACGCATTGCTCATCAGGATCAACCGTTCGGTAGGCGCCGCAGCTTCCGCCCCGTCGAGAGACCGCCGCACAGCCTGCCCCAACGCCTGGAAGGTCTGCCCGTTCACCGCCATCACGATGGCATTCATATCGTCAAAGGCATTGTAAATGGCGCCCACCGCGCAGCCCGCGTCCGTCGCAAGATCCCGCGCCCGCAGTGCCCCTGCCCCATCACGGCGAATGCGGATCTCAGCCGCTGCCACCAGTTTTTCACGCAACTCTTGCTTGCGGATTTCGGCCTTGCTTGCCATTTGCTCTGCCCTTCAGTCTTGAACCACGTTCAAGATACCGGGCCGCGCCCGCAAGGGAAAGGGGGTGTCACGCCTTAGACAAACCCCCGCCAGCGCAGCACCACCACGAGCAATATCGCGACCACGATTAACGAGAAGGCCATTGTGGCGACGATATCCAGTAGCCGTCCGCGACGGCGGTCTGCCAGGTCGATGGACTTCAGGTGCTTGATCACCTCTCGCGCCGCGCGCTGCAACGGATCATGCTCAACCGTCAGCCGCAGCTTCGGGTGCGCCAGCAAATGCTGCGCCTCGGCAAGCCGCATACCCTGACGGTAGATCCGGCGTGGCAACCGGCGTCGCGCGTGTTTCAAGGCAGAGGCAAGGTCGCCGCCGGCCTGTTCGCGGTCTTTCAGCAGTTCCTGAACCTGTTCGATATCGCTGAGAAGTGTATCTGCCATGGATGGTCCGGGATCTGAAAAACTAACGGCACATTAACGACGCTTTGCGGTGCGCTCAATGGCCAGCCGGAGATATCAAACACAACAGCAATCCCCCGCGCAAAGGGGCTGGCGAGCGGACGATGCCGACGTTATCACGGGGATATGCTGAACACGATCCGCCACGGCGCCCCGACCGACAAGCCCACCCTGATGATCGCGCATGGGCTTTATGGCTCTGCCCGCAACTGGGGCGCAATTGCCAAGCGGCTTTGCGATGAGCGTGAGGTCATCGCAATCGATATGCGCAACCATGGCAGCAGCCCCTGGACCGAGACCCACAGTTACCACGATATGGCCGATGATTTGGCGGAGGTGATTGCAGCGCATGGCGGGCCTGTTGATATGATTGGCCATTCTATGGGCGGCAAGGCAGCGATGACGCTCGCCCTCAACCACCCCCAGGCGCTGCGCCGCCTGCTGGTCGCGGATATTGCACCGGTGGCCTATCAGCACAGCCAGATCCAGTACATCCATGCCATGCGTCAGGTTGATCTTGCCAAGGTCGAACGCCGCTCCGACGCCGAAGCGCAACTGGCCAACCTCGGCGTTGAGAAAGCCCTACAGAGTTTCTTCACGCAGTCCCTTGATCTGCCGAACAGGCGCTGGCGCCTGAACCTGGACACCCTGGAACACGACATGCCCCACATCATGGGTTTTCCCGAGACCGACGCGCAATGGGACGGCAGCACGCTGTTTCTGTCCGGCGCTGCCTCGGATTATGTCCTGCCGGAGCATCGCCCCCTGATCAAGGCACGGTTCAGCCAGTCACATTTTGCCAAACTTCCCGATTGCGGCCATTGGCTCCACGCCGAAAATCCGCGTGCCTTTGTGGCAACGGCCCGCGGGTTCTTCGACGCCTGAACGGCCCCCAGCCCAGGGCGCGGGGGTGATCAGCCCTGATACAGCCGCCGGGCCACCAGATAGGACACCGGCAGTCCGGCAACGGCGCCAACAGCGGCCGCCATCAGAATAGCCGGAACAGAGACATGCCCGGCCACCAGAACCGTGATCACAGCGGCCCCAGCAAGGCTGCTGCCGATCAGGGAATAGAGGATGGATGCTAGGCGGATCATGGCGGTCACTCCGGTCATGGGTTGGCAAGATTTGGTTATCTGTCACCATAAATCATGGTGTCGGAAGACCGGTCTTTGATCCTGATCAGTTCCAGGGCAGCACAGCGCCGAAATGGCCACTGATCAGCCCCTGAAAACACTGCGGTCAAAATACCAACCGCCGCAGCTGCTGGTGCAGTGCGGCGGCCATGTGCTGAGGACATTTGGTACAGACAGTTCCCCAGATCGTTCTTCTGAATGGGAGAGGCGGCGCCTCAGATGAACGGCCTTTTGACGCCTCATTCAGCCGGTTGCACGGACACCATAGCCCTGCGCTCCAGTGCCGCCGCTTCCAAATGACACGATGTTCTGGGTGCCCGATCCGGTCTTGAAGATGGAAATCTGGCGGGTCAACTCGTTGGCGTCATTGGAGAGTGTCTGGCTGGCCGCAGTTGCCTCTTCGACCATGGCTGCGTTGTGCTGGGTCACCTGATCCAGCTGGCTGACACCGGTGTTGATCTCCACAAGGGTCACCGATTGTTCCGCCGCACCGGTTGCGATTTGGCTGACATGGCCCGAAATCGTGCTGACGCTGCCGATGATTTTCTGCAGCTCCTCACCCGCGCGGCTTACCAGCTTCACACCGTTGCCGACATATTGCGAACTCTCGTTGATCAACTGCTTGATCTCACCCGCCGCGTCAGAGGATCGCTGCGCCAGCGCGCGCACTTCGGAGGCAACAACCGCGAAACCGCGCCCCGCCTCGCCTGCCCGCGCGGCCTCAACACCTGCATTCAACGCCAGCAGATTGGTTTGAAAGGCGATATCATCGATCACCGAGATGATCTGCGAGATCTTGCCGGAGGATTCCTCGATCTGCGACATCGCCGTCACCGCGTTGCTCACAACTTCGCCGCTTTCCTCCGCGGTTGCGCGCGCATTGCTGACGATGTCCTCAACCTCACGGGCGCCATCGGCGGCAGAACGCACTGTGGAGGTCAGCTCCTCAATTGCAGCGGCGGTTTCTTCCAGTGTGGCGGCCTGGGTTTCGGTGCGATGCGACAGCTCACTGGAGGACTGGCTGATTTCGGAAGCGGTGCTGCCAACCGCCTCCGCGACCGCCTTCACCGTTTCAACAGCGCCGTTCAACGTATCCTGCGCGTTGTTGAACGCCTCGCAGAGTACCCGCATGTCCGGCAATTCAGAGGGCTGTACCCGGTAGCTCAGATCCCCCTCACTCAGGGCTTCGAGCCCTTTTGAGATATCCTCAACACTGTTCTGCCGCGCGGTGATATCGGTGGCGAGTTTGATCACCCGCACCGTCTTACCCTCACTGTCGAGTACCGGCGCATAGGTGGCTTGGATCCAAATCTGCTCTCCGGTTTTCGATACACGCGGATATTGATCGGTGAAGAACTTTCCCGCGGCCAGATCCGCCCAGAACGATTTATAGGCGTCGCTGCGGGCATAATCGGGATCCACAAACATCGAATGATGCCTACCCTGGATTTCCTCAAGCCGGTATCCGACCGCGCCCAGGAAGTTTGCATTGGCTTCTAGGATCGTTCCGTCGGGTTCGAATTGGATCATGGCCTGAGTTCGATCGATCATATCCATGATCGACCGTTCCATTGTCGATTCAGCTTGCTGTTTTTTTGCATCACGTTTGAAAAACATCGTTACCCTCGGCCATACATTGAAAGTTGATCTAAAAATCAATATCGGAGGTTCCTTGCCCAAATATTAACTTTGAAAAATGCGCTACGTCAGGGGCCGGAGAGCAGCACCTCCCCTGTCTCACTCATAATTTCATTATTGCCTACAATAACTTAATTACCCTTCAAAGTGTTCACTATAGATCACAAAGACACGCATTTACGCTAGCGCTCGTTAGTACGTTCAACTCAAGATGGTTCCCCTTCCGTTGGCAGCCACCTAATAACCTGCTCAATTTAACTTTAATCAGAGAGACGACTGTCAGGTTTTTTCAAACCAGATCCCGCTACGCGTGAGCGATCGTAAGAAAAACCTCTCAAAGTGGAAAAGCTCGGGCATCGTTAATATTGGTTGAACAGTTTTGCGTCAGGAATGACTGTATATTTACAGCAGACGACAATCACCGGTGTACCTTTCATGAGATTTCGGCCCAAAGCGTGGATCCAGGCGCTGAACAATCGGACCTATCTGCCGACCCTGGTCGCCTTGGTGGTGATCATCGCCGCGGGCATATCCGCTGAATCCCAGAATGATACCATCTATGAACAAAAGCTGCGGGCCGATGTCCAATATGAGGCGGGGCTGATCCGCGCCCGAATCGAGGGCAATCTGGCAGCGGACATTCAACTGGTTCGCGGATTGCAGGCCGTGCTGTCGACGGAACCCGATATGACACAGCGCCGATTTGCCCAGTTGGCGGATCATCTGCTGGGCGCCGAAGATAGCCTGCGCAATATCGCTGCGGCGCCCGATCTCGTCATCAAACTGATGTATCCGATCGAAGGCAACGAGGCCGCGATCGGATTGGACTATCGCAAAAACGATGCCCAACGCGCCGCCGCCCTCTTGGCACGCGACAGCGGCGATCTTGTGCTCGCAGGTCCGGTCGATCTGCTGCAGGGCGGTCGCGGCATGATCGCGCGTTTCCCAATCTTCATCGGGCCGCAAGGAAACGAATCCTTTTGGGGTATCCTCTCCGCAGTGATCGACATTGATGCTGTCTACTCGAAGGGCGGGCTGACGGATCCTGATCTGATGATCGATGTCGCCCTCGTCGGGAAGGATGGCAAAGGCGCCAGTGGCGTGCAGTTTTACGGCGATGCAGATATTCTGCAGGATCGCCCTGTCCTGATGGACATTGTCCTGCCCGTGGGCACCTGGCAACTTGCCGCGCGTCCGAAGGGGGGCTGGCCCACCCGCGCGGACAACAAATGGCAACTGCGGTTCACCATTCTGCTGGCTGGCGCATTCATTCTCTTTCCAACCGCGCTGGCGGGCCGGTTGTCTGCGGCCCGACGGTCGGTGATCCAGACCCTCAAACGGCGCGAGCGGGAGCTTGAGGCGCTGTCACGCCGTCTGGAGATGGCTGTTGAAACCTCGAAAATCGGCATCTGGGAGATTGAGGGCAGTTCAGATGTTGCCATCTGGGATCGCAGAATGCGGGAGCTTTATGGCGACCCCGTCGGTTCAAGCGATGTGCCGCTCTCCGTCTGGAGGTCCTTTCTGCACCCCAATGACCGTGATCGTGTCATCAATGGTTTTCAGGAGGCGCTGCGCCATGTTCGCGACCACTCCATCGATTTCCGGGTCAGGCTGGAAAACGGCACCCATAAGAATATCCGCGCGATGGGCTGTTCCTTTCGTGACTCAAGGGGGCGCAACCGGATGATCGGCGTTGAATGGGATGTGACCCGCGACGTCGATCTCAACAATGAATTGAAGCGTACCAACCAACAGCTGACCCACCGCAACGCCCAGCTGACCTATGCCAAACAGGCCGCCGAAAAGGCTGATCAGGCAAAGACCGAGTTTCTTGCCAATATGAGCCATGAGATTCGAACCCCCATGAATGGCATCATCGGCATGTCCGATATCCTCGCCGAAAGCCCCCTTTCGGTGGAACAGGAGCAATGTGTCGACACCATCCGGGACTCCTCGGTCGCTCTGCTGAAAATCATCAATGACATTCTGGATCTGTCCCGGTTGGAGGCCGGCAAGATGGAGATCAGCGCCGTTGATTTCAATCTGCGCAAATGCATCGATGGAGCCGTCGATGTCCTTCGCCCGAAGCTGCGTGAAAAGGGTCTCACCTTCACGCAAACATACGCTCATGAGCTGCCCGAGCAGGTTCATGGCGACGATGGGCGGCTGCGCCAGATCCTCGTGAACCTCCTCAGTAATGCGGTGAAATTCACCCAGGACGGCAGCATTTCTCTGCATGTCAGTCGCGATACGAAGGACCCCTATCATCTGTTCATTGAGGTCGAGGACACCGGCATCGGCATCTCAGAGGATCAGGCCAGACATGTGTTTGAGCGGTTCTCGCAGGCCGATGCCGCCACCACGCGCCACTATGGCGGCACCGGTTTGGGGCTGACCATCTCGAATATTCTTGCGCAGCGTATGGGCGGCGGCATCAGCCTGAACTCAAATGAAGGTCAGGGCTCCCGCTTCCGGCTCGAAATTCGCCTGTCTGCCGCCCGCAGCGCGCCCAGTGCCCCAACACAGATCAACCCGGAGGCCGCGCATCTCCAGCCTGGCCCTGGCGTTTTGCTTCTGGCCGATGACAATCGGACCAACCGCCTGCTGATCCGAAAATTTCTTGCCGATACCCCGCTTAAGGTGATTGAGGCTGAGAACGGGCGCGAAGCGGTAGATATGTGTCGCGACCATCAACCGGCCATCATCCTGATGGACATGTCCATGCCAGAGGTCGACGGCCTGACCGCAACCCGCCAGATTCGGGCCAGCGACATGGCACAGCCCGCGATCATCGCCCTGACCGCCAACGCCTTCGAAAGTGACCGCCGCGCCTGTCTCGACGCCGGGATGGATCGCTTTTTGCAAAAACCCATCCGTAAACCGCTGCTTCTGGAGACCATCGCCTCGGTTCAGGCTGAACGCGCGGCGCCGCCGGATCAGACAAAAGAAGGCACCAATTCCTGATCCCTTTAGGGGCCAGCCACCGGACACGTTCAGTCTCTTGTGGCCAGACCAGGATTTTCCAGACAATAAGTATAGAGGTCACGGTACGCAGTAGCAGGATCTTCCATCAGCGCGTCAAACCGGCTGCGGTGCAATTCGATCGCCTGCTGTCGCAGAGCTAACAACCGACCACCTGACGCCGCATCAAGTTCCTGCATCCGACCACGAATTGCATCGGTTCTTGCGGCCAGAAGCAGATCTTCCTGACTATTGTGATTGCGCCGCGTCCAGTATTTTCGATCGATGGCGCGATTGGCCTGATGCGCGCTGCCACGGTACGACTTCAGAACAAAACTCGCCGCGTCCTTCGTGTTATAGTGATTAATCTGCGCCAACGCCCGCTGGCCAGGATCTTTGGCCCGAAAATTACGATGCTCGTAGGCGTTGAGCGGCAGGCCAGAGCCGTTGCAGATGCGGATCTGATCGTCCGGGATTAGTTGCCCCTGTGGCCGGTGGACACCACATCGCGTATATGCGCTTGGATCGAACATTGCCTTAAATGGCGTCAGGTGCGTTTTGACGCGCGCCTCATCCTCGGCCATCGTGAAGGTTTCAACCACCAGATCCTCCGAGATCCGCATCTTGCCTGAACCTCCAAAGTGCTTCCAGTTCAACATGATCTGATTGCACTCTGGCATCGCGTCAATGAGGTCCTGCACGGTTCCGCCATCCGCATGGACGACCAGAAACTCGTCAAGATCCAGCGCCAATACCCAGTGTGCATCTCGAAACGCCGCCTGCTTTGCGGCTCGCTTGTAGGCCTTCACCTGATGCCGCCCGCGCTCTGCACGGTTGTAAAAATAAGCAATCTCGCCCATGTCCCTCAGGGTTTTCAAGGTCTCATGGGTAAAGTCATCTGAATCGTTCTGATAGATGATGATGGTCTCAAAGCCGATCATCTTGTGATAGGCGACCCACTCCAGAATGGTCGGCCCCTCGTTCTTGGCAGTTGCCACCAATGTGTAGCGCATTCACTGCTCCCGATACGACGCCTTCCAAAACTGGTGCGGACGGCGCGCACCCAATATCCATTCTATTTCAATGCTTTAAGATTGCAGACGCGTAAATCATGCGGATTGCCCATAAAGTTACGCCGATCTCATCTACAACAAGAGCCACCATTGTGTTGATTCTCTAGATCAGCACGGCATTCGAAGCAAGAAGCAAGTTAACAGCAACTCCGGTCCTGCTCTTTTTGCTCTCCTAGCTCCATGACGCATCATCGGTCCAGCCAAGGCGTATGTCTTCAATCTGCCCCAGACGGCCACAGATCAGGCATCCCGCACGGGCCCAAAGAGGTGCGTAATCCACCCTGTAGGGCACCTCTATCGTACCGACATGACCGCAGACACACCACATATGCATAACGTTTGGCATCTGAACATCCTCATGCAAGATGAGAACACAATGCGAACATATTGCAAAGTTCAAGCGTTTGCCTATCGTGTTGTAGTTGACCCATTTGCTAAGAGGTAGATCAACCATGTGCGGGAGATTGGGCAGGCCAGATCTTACGTGGCGACAGCTGTACGAGCTGGAGCGCCGTTTTCTCGGACCACCTATACCCGTTCGCGATCCCAACGCGGTTGAGCTGTCAGCGAGTTGGAATGTAAAGCCCACCCAACTGGTAGATATTGCCTATCTGAATGCCGACCAGCTGTTCAGCGCGGCAGCCCGCTGGTGGTTCGTGCCAAGCTGGCATCGCGGCGATGTAAAGGAATGGAAACGCACCACCTTCAACGCGAAGATTGAGACAGCAGCCAGCCTGCCAAGTTTTCGCAATGCCTGGAAGTCACAACGATGCATCATCCCGGCAGCAGGTTACTATGAATGGACTGGCCCCAAAGGCAACAAACAACCCTGGTGGATCACCACCGATAGCAACGCCCCTGCCCTGTTCTTCGCCGGGCTCTATTCGCGCCTGAGCGACGATCTGCACACATGCACTATTCTGACGCGATCAGCATTGCCGCAGATCAGCGAGATACACGCACGATCCCCGGTGATCCTAGCCGATGATCAGGTTTACCCATGGCTATCAGGCAATCTTGTGAGTGACGAAGAACAGCGTCTAGGAACCGTTTGGGACGGGCGCATGAGAGCGCACAAGGTTGCCCGCTTTGGACGCGACGACGATGGGCCGGAGCTGATCGAGCCATTCGCAACGCTGTTCTAGCAGACGCCCGGTCTCAGCCCGAAGCAGACATACATGACCGTCCGTCACATCAGGCGGCGAACCCTAGAAATCTTCTGCGGTCGCAAGGGCGTTGATAACTACGCTAAGGAGTGACGTTCACGGCCAGATGTACCGTAGTGAAGGCTAGTTCGGACGGAGTAGTGAGAAAGCCTTCTGCAAATCTTGAGGCTCAAGCATTACCATTCCATTCAGTTGAACAGTCTTGGCCTTCTGGTTCATTACCTTTGCAAGTTGACCGAACAGTAGGGCACCGAACCCGCCTGGGCTTTCTCGCAGACGCTCAACAATCGGTTCTACAGCAAAGTTCGCAGTCGCGCTGCGACGCGTTCTGCTTTGGGCCTTTTTGAATTTCTTTTCTAATAGCTTCGTCCCGTGCGTGCTGAGTTGCCTGATCTGTTCAAGGCTAAGTTGGGAAGGAAGATTTGTTACGAAATCTAGAAACGTTTCAACCTCTTTGGTCTCTAGAGCGGCACGCACCATGTAGGCGACCACGTGGTTGGTGCGACCATGCTTACTTACCATCTCTTGGATTAGAGCGAGACGCTTTTCTGATGAAGATGTAGCTTCAATTTGCTGCATCTGCTGCACAATTGGCAGCGTGTCCGCCTGGATCCAGTCGATCTGCGCGTCAACCATAATTGTAGTATTATCAATGATGGTCTGCGCGTCGATTACACTTTGGCGCAGATCCGAACCTGTAAAGTCGAAGCCGCGTAGTACTGCACCGCGCAAATCGAGGCGTTGTAGCTGAGAAAATCGAAAGTCTTTGCCAGGGTCCAGACCTGCGAGGCTCACGAGAACATCAAACTGGGTAGAGTTGCTTTGGTGAACCACGTCGATTGCCGCAAGTTCTTCCGAAGTTAGAATGTCGTCGAACAGCTTGTTCATTCTTCAGCTACTTCACAGCGAGATGCTACAAAAACGCCCGACGAGGTGCGAACTGTTTCACGCTCAAGTGCCTTTCTCAGCACCTGTCCAATTACCGCATCTTTGTTACCCCAGACTGCGAAGTCCTTTCCCCACTTGTTTCCGCCCTTTGCTAAGACGTTTACCGCCCCTTTAGAAGCCTGTATTTCACCGGTTACGGCCAAACGGTTGCCACCTTCTCTTCGTTGTATTGTGCAGAGCCGTTGCCCGGCTATTGCGGTCCCGTCCAAATTAGCCTGAGCTGTGCCGCCAACAGATTGCGCCGCAACCTCCCAGGTATCGTTTGGTTTGGCAGTCATCGGGAGACGTGTATTGCGGAGACTGCTTCTGCGAGCCCCCGTCCCTTCAACTGCGGCGCTAAAACCTACGCCTGCGTTTGGCTTGCTTTCAGTTCCAGCTTTGGCGTTGAAGTCGCCTCCAGCGCGAGAAGTAAATTCGAGCGTTGCCTCATCAGTTGCAGCCGCAAGTTCATTCTCGCCAAAGACTGGGTCGAGTGTGGTTTCACAGCCTTCAAGGTTTAGGCGGAGAAAAGCTCTTTTCAGCCCAACGGTATATTCGCGCCCATTGTGCTCGTGGTGCATAACGCTGAAGCGTATCCGACATGTTACCTCAAATTGGTTGTCGTCCGAGGCGTTGAGCTTCAGACGCAACTCAGACAATTCATTGAAGGGGTTCTGATAGGTTACCTTGAAATTTGGTATGGTCACCGTCGCCTCCACTAAATCTAGTTTCTAGATGTAATGCGTTTGTAGACTTCGTTCAACCTAAGCGGTCCAAACGCACCCAACACTTGGGCTGCGTCTAACCTTCCTTGCCAAAGCTCCAGCATGGACGCATTTTCTCCACCCAAGCCGCGCCAATATCGGTAGCCCGAAAAGCATGATTTCGCCTCCTATGTGGAGTCGATTCGCAGCCAATGTCAGAAATGGCTTGCTGCGTCGCGATATTCTTTGAGATTAATTGGCTGCTTGGCCTGACTTTGCAAAGGTCGCTATCTGCGCATCTCTAACCTTCGAGCGGGGTGCAGCATCGTCCTGGCCAGCTGAGCTAGCCTGAAGGTCCGCTCTCGGGAAGTCTGGCGGGATCCTTCGCGTCTGCAGCGAGGGCATCGCAGGCCTCGTGCGAAAGTCCGAATTGGGCTGACTGCGGTGATCCCATGATAGGCGTAGGTACGGGATGCAACGCCGCAAGTCGGTAGTGAGCCCTTTGCGGTCGCTGGCCGCCAAGTAGCCCCTCGCACGCGCAGCACGTCTCAAACGACGCTTTGCGGCCATTCAAAACATGTCCGACGAACGATAGGGGGGCGGACGTAACCACCGTTAAATATGTTCTAGAAAACGTCCGTACTAAGCCATGATCGCTCGTAGGGTTCATTATGTTAATAGAGCCATTCCAAGGTGTTCAAATCGACCAAGTCATTCTCTTTTTCTTATTGTCCATTTAGCATCCGGCGACACTCTCTTCCCACCGCTATCAATTATCGAAAGATGAATGTGATTTGTCATTCCATCACCAAACTTCGGCTTCAGGTCTTGCGCCGTGCCAATTCTTTGACCTCGAAGCACAAAGTCTCCTTTCTTCACCTCCGGTGATGTATAGAGCACTTTAAATTCATACCCCTCATGACCAATTATTACTGCGCTTAGTCCTTGATTGTTTGATTTATAAGCATTGGAAACTCTCAAGACTTCTCCGTTGACTGGAGACACAATTTCCTGACCGGGCTTACTTACAAAATCGACGCCACCATGATATCGGGTTCCAACTCTCTTCCCATCATTGCCATATAGTGCGCGTGGAGCGAGGAAGAAACCGATCCCGTAGTCATCTTTCGTACGTATTTCGTCGCTACCTGTTGGTGAAACGACATCTGAACCCTCAGGTAACGGATTTCCCAGAATTCTCTTGCTGCGCATGAATCTATTTTGCCCGTCACTCCAAGGTTCCAGTTCTTCATGGCTTATCCTGGTCGACTCAGCCCAATTATTCATGTCTTCCAATTGCTCATCCGATGGACCCGGATCGTCATCCCCAGGATACTGCCCAGGATCGCCCTTATCTGGATCACCATCCTCGCAAGCATAGACTGCATCCTCTCCGTCACCACGGTCAGATGTGTAGCATGCGAAACATTCCCCATCAGGAATATTCAACCAATCCTCACATACGCGCTTGGCGAACCTTTCAAGCTCATCCCCTGTGTCATGAAGCCCTTTCTCGATGGCATTCCCGGCGTCTTGAACGCCTTTTTCGATGGCATTCCCGGCGTCTTGAGCGCCCTTTTCGATGGCATTCCCGGCGTCTTGAGCGCCTTTCTCGAGGACATCACCGCCCTTCTTGATTATGCTGTCGCCTTTGTGAGTAAAGGCTACCGCTTGATCGGCAGAAGTGGAGAAATAAAACGCTAGCAAAACTAAGAAGCGAAATTTCATTGTGATCTCTCCCATAGTTACCCGTAAACAGAATCAAGTTGGAGCCAATAATACCATCGCCTCATCGAATGCCAAAACACGGGTTAAAATTTCTAATATGGGAGAACATTCGTATCATGCCAAATTTTCTGGCTGAAATCCCTGTGCTAAAGACGGACGCTCATGTCCTGCTCTCGACGACCCAAGTTCAGTCAAGGGCTTAGTTGTGAAATTTTCTGTTGGCAAAACTGTGACCTCTTGACCGGCTCATGCCTCACCCGTCAAAGAGCTGCTGTTCACTTAGCTCGCAGCATGATGCAGACTGGGCGCGGCCCTTCCGTCCGCTGCTGAGAGCACAGACGGGTAGTTGAGCCCACTCTGGCCATTATTCATGGCAATGACCTTTGCTGGAGCAGAATGTCGGACCGGCTCATGCCTGTCATTCGTCGCGCCGATCGACGCTGCGGTGCAACCTCACCAAAGTGGACCATTGTTGGCTACGCTTACTAACGTGACGTGAGGCAGATAACTCAGCAAGGGCGGAACTTAAGACTACGTAGCGCGGCGACCTTCCGACTTTAGGCGGTTTGCTGCGGCTCTAATACGAGCACGCTGCGCGGCTTCTCCCAGATCTCCCATGTCTCTCACCGCATCCAAGAACTGCTTAAGAGAAGCGCTCGGGACACGGTTGGTGATCCGAAGGCCAAATAGAGTTGGGGTTAGGTCCTGCCCTTGATGATTTTCGGAAAGTGCCGCTTGGTCTAACAGCAGATGGTTAATCAAGAACTGCGGGTGCATCACAATATTTGCAGACAAATCTCGCTTCCTTAACTCTCGCAAGACTTTCGCCTCTTCGGTCATCCACCACGTATTGTAACCATATAGGTCAGTAGTTACCCGTTCGCCTCGCTCGTTTCGTTCAGCAGTGATCAGAAGCGCCATCTGTGCGTCATTTAGCGCAAGTTTAGCATGTCCAGACGTTGTGCCTCGATCTCGGGCGTCTAGGATGCCATCAGCAATTTCTTGGGCTAGGTCGGTATCAATCTTGGATGTAACTCCCTCCAATTCCACGAACTCGAAACCATACTTTTCTATCAAGTAAGAGCCGAATTCATCTATGTTGCGTTCCGGTTCGGCGAACCAAGAAGCACTTCCAAACTGATTGAGAAAATCGCTCCAGTCCCTAGGCTGGCGTGTGTGGCCAATCGGCTCAAAATACGCATAGCCAAATGCTCTAATCAGGATTTTATCGCTCTGCATAATATCTTGAAGCGAACCATTGCGATACCAACCCTCAAAGTCATTGCGAAATGTCAGGTAAGTTGTATGCAAATGGCTAAAAACTTCTTCTAATGTACGACGAGTTATTCGCAGCGTGACGCCGCCGCGCCGAATCCTGCTCAGTGCGTTGGTCATGCCACGGCTTCTTTCTTTAACAAATGTCTCGGATAGACATCTGACAATAATATCAGTGCCGAGATAAACTCGAAGGCGTTTGGACATCTCCGAAAAATATTCCGAAACCACTGCGTCGCCATGCATCAAAAAATGCACCGTATAGTATTTCATCAACGTTTCGATAAATGCTCGCTCGCCTTGTTCGGAAGAATAGCATGCACCGCGAAACACCGAAGCGGCTAACTCATGAGCTGCTTCAAGTTCCTGAGGTTCGAATTCCATCTCCTTGGAAAGCTCCGCAATAATTTCGAAGACTTCGATACTTACTTCCTCAGTCGACGCGTTAAACGAGTTTGCAAAATTCATTGCCTGTCGACGAAATGTCTCATGCAACGTGTCACGCACCAACGTCAGAACCTTTCCATGCATTTCGTTACTAAGCCCTGGCGCTTGTTCTCTGATGCGCGAGCTCAAGCTGGCAAGAAAGGTATCTTCCTGATTTTGGATCGAAATGTTGAATTCACC
The DNA here is from genome assembly GCF_003443595.1 of Phaeobacter sp. LSS9. Taxonomy (NCBI): domain Bacteria; kingdom Pseudomonadati; phylum Pseudomonadota; class Alphaproteobacteria; order Rhodobacterales; family Roseobacteraceae; genus Phaeobacter; species Phaeobacter sp. LSS9. Next base: position 380,182 of record NZ_CP031956.1, on the reverse strand, counting down.
GAACTGGCTTCGAACCTCGTATGGGAGCGCGAACTTCTCACCCGGGTGTTTTCTCAAGCGAGGGGAGTTGTTTTTTGATGAAAGGAACTCGAGCCTGTCTTCGAGATTAACCGGTGCTTTGGCAAGTAGCTGCCCATGGGAAACCTCTAGCTCGGACTTAAGTTCGTCACCGGTTTTGAACTTTTCTTCTGCTGGATCCGTACCCTGCAGCGCTGCGTAGATGACCGTGTCTAGGCAAATGTTCTGGAAGTCTTCTGCCTTCGGGAGAGACTTTGCCTGGGCTTCGAGGTATGTGACGATACTAAGGCGGTCCTGTTTCCCAATTTGCCGACGAACTGATGTAGCCCGGTTCAGCTCCTCAAGGAGCCCCCTCACGTACCCGTAGAGTTCGTCCCTCAAACTTTCGTCAAGGCTGGCACGTACCAAAAGCCAGCTCCTGTCGTGGATACGCAGCCTGAGCGAAAATTCTTTACCCCACTTTGCTTCAAGAAGGTCTCGGTTTTGCTCAACCTCACTCGTTACAAATGTGAGCTGATCGAGCTTTCGTTTCTTTCGAATTGCTTCGATAGTTTCGCGAACCTTCTTCCTCGTGTCTTCTTGCTTAGTAATTTGGATGTAATGCGCGGGTTGTCCTTCAACCCCTCTAATGAACCCGTCTTGGCCACCGTCGTGGATGCCGCCAGTTGGAGCAAAGTCAATGCCTTCGGTCGTGGCGAGGACCTTTTGCGCCCAAGTTTCAAAGTCCGTTTTCGATATGTTATCAATTGCTAGGGAGATGAGTTGGTCCGACAACGAAAATATATCCTCTGTGAACGCCCGGCGAATTTGAGTATGCGCGCTTCATGCTACACGGGTTACTGCTAGGGTTGAAGCGTCGGCAGAACAGCACTCGCAAAAGGCTACTACGCCGTGGAAGGAAAGTCTGCTCTAAGTTAGCGCGACATGCGCACTCTGTTGTGCAACGAATGGCTGCTATGCGAGCAATTTTCTGATGCGTTCGCAAATGCAGCAAGGATCGCGCACTTGCAGCGAATGTCCGCAAGGTCCGCATCCCGTCCGTTCGATAATGGTTGGTGGCTGCTCTTGCGGCGAAGGTCTGCTCCCTCCGCTGCTCGTGCAATATGGGACCGCCGTCCGGCTGGCAGATTTCACAACTTTGCAAAGGTCTCTATCTGCGCTTCGCAGCGAAAGCTTCAGATACAAAAAAAGCCCCGCCAATCGGCGGGGCTTTCTTCATTCAGCGCGGCCCTGTCAACTCCGCGATATCTTCCAGCTTCCCCGCGTTGCATCGCGCGGTGTAACGCCAGCCTAGGGCCAGCTCCGCAAAGCCGCCCTCGGTACGCTGCCCCTTCACCGGCTCAGCGCAAGGCGTGGTCAGTTCCCCCGGTATGGGGCGCTCTACATAAAACGGCTCAGGATCTGGCAGCAGCCAGCTACAGCCGGTCAAAGGCATCGCCAAGAAAATCAGACAATGGCGCATCGTATCCCTCCCGTTCCCGCAGGCTGCGCAGATCCGCATCAAGCGTGCGGCGATCCTCCTGCATCCGTTTGATATGAGCGTCCAGCACATCGGCGGTCTGCCGTGCGTCATCGGCCTGCCGCTCCGCAACCCGTAGGCGGCGCGTGGCGGCGTCCAGATCTTCGCGCAGGTGCCCATTGCGCCAGACCAGGTATGAGGACACACCCGCAAGCATCACGGCCAGACACAGTGCCCCGATCGCAACCCACCGCATCATGCGGCAGCTCGCACGTCTGGCAGGCGCTCGCGGATCATGTCGCGCAGGCGCTCACCAACCACCAAGGGATCACCGGGGGCAGACATTCCGGGCAACCAAGTGATGTCCCACTTCCAGCGCTGGCGCACACCGAATATCGGCTGTATTTCTGCATGGGTCGGCATGCCGTAGACATTGACCGGAATCCAATACTTGACGCTGTATTCCGCAGCCCACCAGCAGAACGTGTTAAGCTGGCGCGACGTGATAGGCGCGGATCCCCGATCGAAGGGGCGCTCGTTTGCGCCCGCCATGGCGTCCATTCCGTGCCCGATCGCACCGGGATTGAACATGCGGGTGTGGGATGCCGCGCGACCGACAGCATAGTTTGCCTGCGCCTCTGGCGGAAACACGCCCTGCACCCGCTGCCCATCATGCGTGACCAGCGAGTTATAGGCGCGGCGCTCCATTTCGATGACGCCTTTGGCTCCGGCAGTCCAGTGCATATGTATCCGGTGCAACCCGCTCTTGTGGAACAGATCAGTGACCGTGCTGCCGCTGTGCGCCTCAAGAGCGGCCCGACTGGCCGCTGAGGTGCGCGGCCCCCTGCGTCCGTCTATCGGCCCAGGGTGAAAGCCCAGGGCCGATAGACGGGCCTGAATATCACGGGTGGTGAGTTTCATGGGTCTTTGTCCTCCTGTGGAACTCTCGCGGCTGCGCGAACCAGCTGCATCAGCAACCGGCCAACCGCGTTTGCCTCAACCCCCAGCGCCAAGAGGCCGGGAACCAGATAGGCCCAAAGCGGCGGATCTTTGGCCATGATGTTGAAAGCGAAATCTGCGATGAAAAGAGCGATGATCGAGACAATCGAAACCGCCCGTATCCAATTGAATTTGTGGTGCAACTCAGCCATGGCCGCTCCACCGAATAAGCACCCAGACCAGCAGGAAGATCGCGCTACCTGCGAGACTGCTGGGGGCCATGGCCACGGCCAGAACCATCGGGACGGAAGCGTGATAGAGATCTTGCCGAATGCGAGGATTTTTCAGAAACCGGGGCAGAGCCTGTTTTGCGAAACGATGAACAGACAAGGGTTCATCCTTTCTGCATCAAGCGATGATTGTGCAGCGCAACTGCGCCCGTCATGACCGCAACAGCCCAAATGGGAAGCGCCGCGCCCTCAGACCACAGCCAATAGACCAGGGCTGAGGCGACCAGCGCTTTGACCGTCAGGCCACCATTGACGCCCAGACGGTCGAACAAAACCCGCATGAACGGATTGGCCTCCCGATTGCCGGGACGGGCAAGCGCGCGTTTGGTGGTGATGACATCGCCCAATTGGGCCAGGACGAACACGATGATTGCAATGGTCATTGCAGCTATCCTTCATTGCTTTGTGAGGGGATGTGCCGTGCAGGCAGATGCCGCGCGCCTGTTGGCGCGCAGCAGTTTTGGCGCGGGTCCATACGGGCCAGCGCGTGCGGTGTCAGATTTTCAGGAAAAGTGGGGCGGCGTTAGAATAACGCCCGGTGTCAGGCGAGGATTTCAGGAACCCGATTGGCGTTGATCAGCCCTTCACTGACGAAATAGCCCAGGCTGGCGGTGACGTCCTCTGCATCGAGATGCACGTTTTCGATCAGATCCAGCATGGCAAGCCAGTCCTCAACCACCGGATCGGTTTTACCTGCGGTGCGAATGCCAACGCGCTCAGCTGTTGTGAGGCGCTGAAAGAACACCAGTTTCGGCAGGACGCGCGGTGCGACCGGCTCAACCGGATCAGGGGCGGCGGTTTCGGGCCAGGCGAATGACTGACCGTCCTGTGTCGTCATCCCCTGTTTCACGCTGCTGATCACCTCGGTGTAGCCACCGTGTAGGGCGGGGTGAATGACGCCGTCCAGATGGTCCAGCACCTGAATAACCGTGCCATTGGCGATTTTTGCATATGCCATGAGAGCCTCCTTAGTGAATGAGTGCGAATTGCAGGATGATCAGGCCGTCGCCGCCCCAACCGTAGCCCTGATCTGAGCCGTAGTTGTATCCGGTTGCGCCACCGCCCCCGGCGTTACCGCCGTGGCCGGGAACACAGTATTGGCCCGCTCCGCCGCCACCGCCAAGAAGACCGCCGGTTCCAGCTAAGTTTCGAACGCCGCCGGTTCCAGAGCCATGAGCAGATGCGGACCCTCCGCCAGCACCAGCAGAGCCGTTACCCGCGTTAACCCCTGCATGAGCATTTGAATGGAAGCAGCGCGCGCCACCACCGCCACCGCCACCCCCCAGCAAAATACGGTTTGGCAACAACACGGCTTCGCCCCAACCATTTCCGGCAGGTGTCATGGCCTGAGTGTTGTTGCTATAGGAGTAAGCTGTCCCCCCCTGTCCGCCTGGACCAATCAAACCAGCTCCACCAGTTCCGCCGTGCGATTCATGACTTGAAGATGGCATCCCGCTGCAGCCTGGTCCTGCGGTGCCGGAGCCTCCGGCAGAACTTGAAGAGCCCTCAGGCTTGATACCGTTGTAGTGAATAGAAGCCCCGGAGCCGCCACTATAGCTAATGCCATCTCCGCCGCTGTATCCTTCGGTCATGCCGCCCGGTGCAGGCGCGCTGCCACCGCCACCGCCGCCGCCGGACGACGACGACATCGTCCCTTCCCCGCCGGATCCGCCGCGCCGGTTGATATCACCACCAACGCCCATACCACCGGCAGAGAATGCGGCAAGGCCGAGGTTATCCGCGTCATTATTACCAGAGTTGCCGCCCGTCGCGGATAGCAGTGCCCCGAAGGACGATGTGCCACCAATACCAGTCGAAGTCTGGGCACCGAGGCCGATAGTCAACGAAACAGCCGCGCCAATGGTCAGAGCGGACAGCGGGATCTCGGACAGAGCAAGACCGCCAGCTGCGCCGCCGTATCCGTTGCCTGTGCCACCAGCACTACCGCCAGCACCGCCAGCCCCATACACATGCGCGCGGATTGGCACGCCGGGGTCAATGTTTTCAGGCACGATCCAGTCGAATACACCGGCCTTGTTGAAGATCGCGATTTCATTAAAGCGACCAGTGCGGGCGCTTTGCGCCCCTGTGATAATACGTCCCAATGTTCGTTCTCCTAAGATTTTGGGTTACGCCAGAGCCTCAAGGCCCCAGGCGAATGCGTTGATTGCGGCTGTATCGCTGAAGGCGGACACGGCCATATTTTCGGGCAGGATCACGCCGCTACGCTCCAACAGCGCCCCTTTGTCCAAGGTCGCCATGTCGAAGATATCGGCATCAGTCGGCGCGACATTTGCCGCGTGGATGTAGAATTTGACGACGGCGCGGTCCTGCGAGGTGTTCACAGCTGAGACGTTCAAATTCAGCAGCTTGCCTGCCGAGGTCGCGATGATTTCGGGGGTGTTGACCCCATCAAGAGTGGTTTTTGCAAATGGCATAGGGCTTTCCTTCCTTTACTGAGAGGCCACAAACAGGCCGAAAAACTGGGTGGATTTGAGGGCGGTACCTTGGAACTCCAAGGCCGCTTGGCGGACCTCGTCTTTCACGGCGACGATTGCGGCAATGGCCTCGGCCTGCGCTTGCGATAGCTGCACCTTGGCCTCTGCACCTGCCGCCATGACTTCGGCGATGGTGACCCGGCCACCGATGCGGTCCAGGGCCGTTGCCAGCATTGCAAGATCCTCCGGACCGGCACCATCTGCCGCCGCTTGGATCTTGCTGTTGAGGGCCTGTGCGACCAGTTCAAGTGACATTTCAGGTCTCCTTTAGATGTCCAAATTCAAGAGGGCGCGCACCCGGTGCTGTTGCAGCAGGCGCACGATTTCAGCGTTGTCAGAGAGGACTTGCGCCGATTGAGTTGCAGAGGCGGCGGCGGCTTGTGCCTCGGCCTCTGCGGCTTCAGACGCGATGCGGGCAGTCTCAGCGGCAGCGCGGTCGGCGCTGGCAGCGTCGGCCTGCGCGCGCGCCAGTGAGACGGTCTGATCAGACAGAAAGTCGTGGTAGTCCTCCAAGGTGCCGACACCACCACGGGACTGCCGCCAGACCTCAAAGACGCTTGGCCCGGTGAGGCCCGTATCGCCCTTGTCGCCCTGTGGCCCTTGGATGCCCTGCACACCTTGCGGCCCAACTGGACCAACCGGACCCACCTCACCCTGTGGGCCACGGGGGCCTTGAATACCCTGTTGCCCTCTTGGTCCCTCAGGACCGCGCAGGGGGCCTGCGTTGTCCCACTCGGCGTTGATATCGTCCCAGACAAAGATATCGCCCTGCACAGACCAGGCATCGCCAGCTGTGCCCGATCCGGGCAGAGCCGCAACATCGGCCAGCGTGCCCTTGATGTTCAGACCGGCGCCAGTGTCGCCCTTATCACCCTGAACACCCTGTTCGCCTTGCTCACCTTGGATACCCTGTTCGCCCCGGATACCCTGCTCACCACGCTCCCCTTGCACCCCTTGCTCACCTTGGATGCCGCGCTCGCCCTGGACGCCCTGAGGCCCCTGAATGCCTTGCTCGCCGCGTATGGCCTGCAAGAAGTCATCCACCGTCCCTGCGTTGCCCTGATCAAGCCAGAGCTGATATGCAGTGGCGCTGAAGGTGGAAAACACCGTTTTCCATGTCGCCCGCGTTGCGTTCAGCTCTTCAATCAGCCGGTCGAAGTATCCAATTAGTCGGATACTGAGGCCATGCGTCGGGATAATGGCATAGCCCAATCCGCTGCCTTGACCCTCGACCGGTTCGACAAGGCGCAGTTCAGTCGCGCTGACCACTGCGTCAATCTCGACCAATCCGGGCACGCCCTCGATCACCATCGCCCAACCGGATTTCTGTTCGATCCAATTGGTGCCGGTGCCCTGAATGGTGTTGCTGCCCTGGGCGATTTCGACCGTGCCGGTGCGATACCACGTCATGCTATTGTCCTTTCTCGGGAGGTTGCGGCCATGTGACGTTTCCGACGTCGGTGATGGTTTCTGTCAGATCGCGGAGCGCCTTGCGGTATTTGCGCCAGGCACGCCGATATGCCCGACGTGATCCCCAGACCCGCAGGTCAATCGGAACGTCGGGCATCTGCGTCCAGTCGGTTCCGGCCAACAGCTTGTCGCGCCGCCGCCGGATCGCGGCCATTTCAGCGGCCAGATCCAGTGGCGGTGTGAAAGACACCAACCGGCCCTGATCCACACGCACCCGCGAAAGATCCCGAAGGGAGGTCAATTCGGCTTCCCCGGCGAGATCCAGAGCAAGGGTTTTCTCCCCCGGTTCCAGCTGCCCCCCGATAGCTTCAGCGGGGCAGACAGTGATCTGCCTGATTTCTCCGGTGTCTTTGCAGTAGATCGCAAAGCGCTTGGGCTTTTTGTGGCGGTTCTCGCTCATCTCTGCCTCTGCAAAATGATCATGTCGCACCGCCGAACCACCCGCCCCTCTGGATAGGCTGCGATGTACCGGGTGATGCCAGGATTGATGGTTGTTGTGACGACTTCGGTGCCATCGGCGGCAGCGACCTCACCACCGCCGGTGCTGCCGTCACCAACCAAGGACAGAAGGTTATTTTTCCCGCCGGGGGTTTGCTCTTTGTAGATCTTCACGCCCGCAAACAACGCAGCAGAACCGCCGTCATCCTGACAATCATAGAGCACCTGGATGATCAGCGTGATTGGCTCATCATGGGTGTTCCTGATCTGGATCCGCTTCGTACCGCCACCACCCGTAGCCTCATAAAAGGTGGTGGCGGCGTTTTCTGCGATCTGTCGGGTGTCAACCGCCTTGCCCTTGATGTGCAGGGTGTCAACGGCGAGGGCCTTGATCTTTGCGCTGGAGATAGACGCGTTTCGGATCACCGCATCACGGATGTAGACCTTGCCACCTGAAATCAGGAAAGGCGACACGGCCCCCCCGCCTGAGCTGCTGGCCACGACAAAGCGGTCTGCCTGCACCGTGAAGGTGGTGGAGACAGATCCGTTGATCAGCTCCGACACCAGACCGAAGCCGGTCACGACGCCGTTGTTGTTGACCTGGACCCCGTATGTGCCTTTGACCCCATCGACCGAGGATTGCACCTGATTAACGGTCGTGGTCAGGCTATCAAGGGTACTGGTGACCGAGGTTGTCGCCGCCGAAATGGCCGAGTTGGTCTCAGCGATGGTGTAATAGTCAGCGTTTAGCGTGGCGGAGACCCCTGCGATTTCACTTCGCAGAGATGTACGCGCTGCCGAGATCGCAGAATTGACCTGCGCAATCGTGTAATAGCTGGTCGACAGAGAGGCGGAAACGCCATCAATTTCGGCGGTTAGAGATGTCCGTAGGACCGCGAGTGCGGAATCCTGCATTGCCGCAGTAATGTAGTTCTGCACCAGATCAGCGCGGACCCCATCCATCTCCGACGAAAGCGCCTCTGTCTTCTCATTCACCTCCCCCTCAATTCGGGCGGTTTCCAAAAACCCGGAAACCCGGTTTTCCAGGTCCACCTGCGCTAACTTTTCCAGCGCGTAGGTCATGCTGCCATTGAAGTCGTTCAGCGCTGAGACGGCCACGCCATCCACGTACTGCCACACCTCTTCTGACAGATCGTCCGGCCCGAGCCGAACATCATTGGTGTTGACCTCATACCAGGCCGACCAATCGACATTGACCTCATCAGCAACCCGCAAACTCGCAAAGTAGGTGTGCCCCGGCAGGATGCCTTGAGTGATCAGGAAGGTGTCGCCAACATCCATGGCAACGCCGTCGGCAATGCGGGTGCCCGCGAAGTCGAACACCCGCCATTCGATCCCCTCAACAATGGGGATCTGCGAAACCTCGATCGCAGCCCTGCGCGGGTTGCCGTCACTATCCAAGATATCAACGGGGGCAACCCGGACGCCATTCAGGATGAACAACACCGGCGGCGTCAGTTGGGTCACGCCGTCCGGCACTGGCAATTCATCATCAGTTGACCAACTGTGGTCAGCCGGGTCGACCTCGCGCACCTCAACCGAGGCCAACAGATCGTGCGGGTGGATTACCTTCTTTTCGATCGAGAAGTGTTTTCCGTCATACTCATTGTGTTCGGACGTCCAGGAGATCACCGACAAGGGCGGGAGATGCGCGAAATCCGGGGGGAGTGTGAAGCTGTGCAGCACATCGCGCTGCGCATCCTCAATATAGGCTTTCCCCACGCGCTGCACCTGAAGCGGGAAGGGACACGCCGACAAGGAAAGATCCTCTGACAGCCGCCGCCCCTCGTGCTGCGCCTCCAGCTCAGGGCGCAAGATACGCTCCGCCTCACTGACTTCCCAAGCAATGGCCGGGTTCGGATACTTCAGCGTCAGACTGTTCATGCTGTCTGCCAAGCCCGCAAACGGCGTCAGAGACATCGGCGCATCAACAATCAGATCATCATCCGTCAGGAACGCAGACGGCACCTGTGGCGCGCCCATGCGCACGTACCATGTACCGCCCTCTTCAGCGAGATCGCCGGTGCAGGCGTCCATGAACCGCTCCAGAACCTCAGCCGGTTCTGTCTCAGCGATCTTGATTTCAAAACCACCACGGAACTGCGGTTCCTCACTTTCATCTTTGGTGGCGATCAGACGATCGGCCTCATTCATGGCAGCGGCCCAAACCGACAGCGGGAGATCTGCAAGACGGGCCTCGCCGCCCCAGCGGGTGCCATCGGGAAATTCAAACCCACGAAGGACGGAATATGCCAACAGCGCGAGATTATCAGACTGCGCCACCTCGCCGACGCGGGGGTCGAGAAGCGGCAAGCCGCGCAGACCGAAGCGCATGCGGGGGAGGCCCGAGAAGACCTTAGCATCGTGCGTGAACTCAACGATCACATAACAGCGCCCACGACCGACCATTTCAGCGGTCCACGGAAAGTCGGGATCGGTGCCATAGTTCCGCTGCATCATGACGGGTGCTTTGGTTTGCGATCCGTCAAAATAGGTGACGGTCACCAGCCCTTTGAAGCTGTCCGGTTTGGAGGCGACGGTTTTGCCATGCTTGATTTTGCCGTCCAGCTTCAGTTTCTCGCCATTGACAAACACATCTTCCAGCGAGTGTCCGGGCATGCCAGCCAGGTCGATCACATAGGTCAGCACCTTGAGGCGGTCACCGCGCGAAAGAGGAGGGCAAACCCATGTGCCGGCAGTGCCGTAATAGCCGAGAATAAAGCTCTCAGAGTTGGTGCCGCCGGTTAGGGTCACCTCTGTCTGAATGCCCGAATTTTGCCCCTGCGCTTTGCGCATTTTGGACTTGGCAATCATGCTCATGGCCGAGCCGATCGCGAGTTGCAGCAACGCCGAACCAACAACACCAAGCGTGCCCACAAAAGCGGCGACGGCCTGGAAGGCGGCGATTACTGGCGCGGCGTCAGCAGGCCCTGACGACGCCAGCAAATACACCAAGGCCGCAAGAAACAGGTTTTTCATACGCGAAACCCTTTCAAACCAGCTTCCAAGGAAACGCGGCCAAGCCCGTTCCTTTGCAGAACGAATATTGACGGCCCCTGCACAACGCCGAGGGCATCCTCTCCCCCTTCCCCTTGAACCAAGGCGAGATCCCCGACACCGGCTTTGAGTGGCGGGATTTCTACAAAATGACGGATCACCAAGGCAGTGAGATCCACGACCCCCTCAGAGCGCAACAAGGCCATGCCTTCTGCGACTGTGCGATAGCGGCCGGCATATTCTGCGGCGAGATCTGCGCCGGTCATTGCCTGCACAGCACCGGCAGCAAACAAGGCGCAATCATGCGACCCTGGCCGAAATTTCTGCCGAGAGACCGAAGCCAAAAAGCCGCAAAGATTTGAACGCCATTGGCTATGGCGCTTAATTGATTGGGTCATTCCCGCCTCAATTTTTCAGATTGTGGAGTTTCAGTTAGTCCCGGTGCCGCCACCGGCCCCAGAAGACAGGGACAGCGCCGGATACATCCGCATATTGAAAAAACTTGTCGCCATCGCGCTTGGACTGTGCTGCCTGAGATTTGAGGACAGGCGCTTTGCGCGTCAACAAACGGGCATTGGAGACCAGATTCAGCTTCACCAGAGCGTCTCCGCCAGCCGCCCCGATTTCCTCAGGTGCCCCATCAATGACGCCGCTGAACACTCTGTGCAGGCCAAGCTGTGCGCCGGTCTCCGGATCAAACACAACAACATAGATCTGAACACGCGCGAAGCGCACATCACGGGCACGCACCAATGCGCGCACCTCCGGAGAAAAGGCCGCGAGATCCAGGCCATAGTTCTGGATCACCAAACCCGCCTCAGAGGTGAAGGCTTTGAGCTGCTGAATATTCCCGGCACCGAAGAACGCGCGGATCTCGCCATCGATCTCAAACTGCTGATGATCCCGACCGTCCCAAATACCAAGCGGCTTTGGGTCGCCGGTCAGATGCTCTTTCGCCTCAACCCACATCAAGACACGGTTGTGTTGGTCCCTGCGTTGGGAAACTGGCCAGCTCATCGGTAAGTCTGCCTCCACTTGAATTCAAAGCCGCCGTCGTAACCCGGCAGTCTTTCGATAGGGGTATAGGAATCGGGCACGTAAGAGGCTTTGCAGACAGGGCTGCGCAGCGTGACAACCTGCCCGACTTCTAGGCCAATCGGTAAGAACGGCAAAACCCGAAGCTCGCACTTTGGGGTATTGCCTGCGAAAGCCCCGCCGCGCTGGATACGCGCCAGGAAATGCCGGACGGGATCAGCGCCGTACTCGATCGACAACAGATCACCGGGCCGCAGCTCAAATCCTGCCGGGAGACCGCGCAGAACCAACTTGCGGCGATCCCCCAGGTCGAAGGAATGCACGGTTGCGACACTGTTGCCCTGAAGGGTGCCCAGCTTATCCGACTGCGGCCCTCTGCGCTTTGGGTCGCTGACCAGAAAACGTGCGCCGCCATGGCGGATCTCATCCATGAGCGCTTTAACTTCGTCCTGCGCGTCATGGCGATTGAGCGTCACAGCCGCCTTGCCCTGCCATAGCACGTCGCGGCGGCTGGCCCTGAGAACCTCGCCGCTGCCGGTGCCGGTCCCAGTCTGATCATCGGGTAAATCAAAGGTGATCGCCCGAAGGCGCAATTTGTTCCAGAACTCTGACAGCGCGAGGGGTGGTTGATTGCTCATGTGTAGCGATCCCTTGGTCTGTGGTTGATCTGCTGGACCTTCTGCGGCAAGGCGCGATCCGCATTTTCAGCCGCGCGTGAAATCTTCTGATCCGTCTGCAAACCGATCTCCGCGACGATTTTCCCGTCATCGCTCAGACGCATGGCGGATTGGGACAGGCGCACAACAACCTCTTGCGTTTGCACTTTGGACAGATCAGAGGACGCCGAGGCCCCCGCCGATTTGCCTGCAGCCGTCACCATCATGCGCGAAAGATCGTGGGGGATAACCCGCGCACCACTGGGCAGGTTGATCAGCTCGCCACCTTCCTCAAAGACCTGCGCGATACCTCCGGGGTGGTTCATGGTGCCCGACGCATAGGAGGGAACTTTAAAGATCGACCCCAGAAGCGACCCAAAGATCTTGCCACCGCCGCCCCCGAAGCTAAACAGGCTCATCATCAGCCGCTGAATGCCACTGGCAATGAGATCCTGCGCCATCCGCTGGAATACGCCCCGCATGGCATCGCCAAGGCTCTTGCCCTGAACGATTGCGCCTGCAAGTGAATCGGAAAATCCTTTGACCTTTTCTTTTAGGTACTTGAACGGCTCACTGAGCTTTTCCTTGATGGACTTGCCGCTCTTTCCCTTGCCAGCACCACCGCCGCCGCCATCACCAAGCTTATCCAGCTCCTGCTGTAGCCGGGTCGTGGCCTCCGACGTGCTGTCAATATCCCCCTCGGTTTCCTGCATCGCCTCGCGCAACGCATCGATGCTGGTCAACGGCGCTGTAGCCATATCAAGGAGAACATCGCTTGCGGCGCGGGCAGCAGCCGCGCTGGTGTCGATGCCAGATGCAACAGCTTCGAGACGATCCGCTCGACCGCCAAAGTCGCTGGTCCCCTGCGCCGCGTCATAGGCATCCTGCGCCGCCTGACCCATGCCCGCAGCCTTACCGGCAAACGGATTGTCGACACCCCCGAGATTGACTTCCCCCACCAGTCCGACCGACAGAGACCCGCCGCCAGCCCATGACGGCAGTTTTGCAAGGGCGCTGTTCAGACCAGATATGAACTTGTTGATGCGGCTCACCACCGCATTAATCATCCCCTCGACACCATCAATGACCGAGTTTGCGGCCTGAAACATGAAATCGCCAAGGGCCTGGGGGATGCCCTGAAATGCGGTCTTGAAGGCTTCAGCAGCGCCAATGCCGGAATCGACAATGGCCTCGGCGGCATTGGTGACGGTTCGAATAATACCTGCCCAGATCCGCACAGAGCGGGCCTGAAGATCAAAGAACCCAGCCCGCAGCCGGTCAACAGCCGCCAAGCCCGCAAGGCCGATCCGGTTGAATACCTCTTTCACAACATTCCACAGAAGGGACAGCGCTGTTCCCAGACCACCAGACCGTTGAACCAAATGCGTGAATTGGTCGACCAGCAGTCCTGCGGCCACCACGAGGGCACCGATGCCAGTGGCGACAAGTGCGCTCCGCAGGGCAATCAGCGCCCGCGACAAACTCTTGACGGCAACCCCCGCGACAGCGGCGGCACGGGACTTGGCCCCCAGAGCCATTTCCAAAGCGAGGGCCTGACGGGTTGCAGCGACAGCGGAGGCGACAAACTTTGCCCCAATCGCAACAACCAGTTTGATCCCGAAGGCTGCGGCAACAGCACCCGCGACAGCGGCAATGGTTCTGAGGCTGACGCCCAAGGCTGAAGCCCCAGCCACTAGAGCCGCGAAACCACCAACCACAGCAACAGCTGGTCCCGCGATCGCTGACAGCGCTAATGTGACCCCACCGATGGCAAGAGCCAATGGTCCTGCGACAGCCAGGAATGCCACGAACCCCGCAAGGGCCTGACGAACAGAAGGCGAAAGATCACGGAACCATTTGGACGCGTTCACAACCGCATTTGTGATGCGCTCCAACACGGGCGCCAGCGCCGCCATGGACTGCAACAATACACCCCGCAGCGTCTTGGAAAGACGCGAGAGGTTATCATTGAAGTTCTCGGCAGATTTGCCAGTCTTCTGATCGACAACCAGACCCAATTCGCGGGCCTCTTTCAGCATGCCCTGCAGGCCTGCCCGACCTCCGTTCAGCATTGGGATCAGGTTAGCGCCCGCGCGCCCGAACAGCTCAAATGCCAGCGCTGTTTTCTTGGCCCCGTCAGGCATGGCCGCAAGACGTTCTGCCGCATCTGCCATCACCTCAGATGTTGGACGCAGCTTGCCGTTAGTATCAGAAAAGCTGATCCCAAGATCCCGGAACAGAGCGGAGGTTCTTTTGCCGCCCGCAAATGCGTCCTGCATGTTCCGCGACAGGCGAACCAAACCGTTGTCTAGATCAGATGCACTGACTGCGGACATATCAGCGGCATGGCGGAGCGCAGAAAGCTCTTCAATCGGCACACCAAGTCGTTGCGCACTTTTGGACAGCTCATCAGCGGCATTGAGCTGATTGCGCACTGCCGCCAGCACACCAGCAGAAACAACAGAAAGGCCAACCCCTATCTTGGAGATAGCCTTTCCGAACCGCTTCACGCGGCTCTCACTTGACTTCAGACCTTTGTCGAACCCACGGGCATCAAGCCCGAGGGTCGCTTTGAGACGACCCACCAGAGACATTTCACGTGTTCCTTTGTGCTAGGAATTCTTTCCAGGTCATCACCGGGTGACCCCGCGCTGCAGCATCAATTGCACCGGGCAGAGCTTCGGGCGGCTGTGTTCGATCTTCACCGCGCAGGTCGTCGCAGTATTTCTGAAGGTCTTTGCCGTCCATACGGGAACCGGCAAACATGGCCTCAGCCAAGGCGGCCTGCTGATGCGCTCGACGGCGGGCCGCCGAACGCATCTCTTCAACATAAAGGCGCGGGGTAATCTGCCAGAACCGATCAGGATCAAGACCGGCATCAAGCCAATCATGCCGGAGCGAAGAGACCCCTACCCCGTCGCTCCGGCCGGTTTTCCCGGCGCGGACTCTGCCGCGTCCTCATCCGTCTCAGGCTCCGGTAGTGCCCGCTGAAGCATTGCGCGGATTTTGTCAGCATGCTTGGCAATGAACGCTTGCGCCTCTGCCAGTGTGGCGTCCGGGTGGTGCTTGGCCATTGCCGACTGCACCAGTCGGCGCAGCGTCGCAAACCCGGCATCATCACCGCGCATTTCTTCGATTGCAGAAAACGCATCTTGGCCCTGTAACGCCTCAAACCGCTCTAGTGCTGCCATATCAAGGCACAGGGTTTTGACGCGCCCACGCACGCGCCCGCTCACTTCACCTTTTGAATAGTCAACC
The DNA here is from genome assembly GCF_003443595.1 of Phaeobacter sp. LSS9. Classification (NCBI taxonomy): domain Bacteria; kingdom Pseudomonadati; phylum Pseudomonadota; class Alphaproteobacteria; order Rhodobacterales; family Roseobacteraceae; genus Phaeobacter; species Phaeobacter sp. LSS9. The sequence goes on along the minus strand of NZ_CP031956.1, from coordinate 365,103 downwards.
ATATACTCTTCACCCTTCGATCTTGGCTTGAATAAGGATACTCAGGTCAGCCATCTGGACACCCTTGGGGCCAATCCCTTTGGGAGTGTAGCCTTTGACGTAGCCTGCAAAGACTTTCGGGGTGGCTGCAGCGCCGCCAGTCTTCAGTTCCAGCTGCATCGGCTCCCCGGTGGCTTCTAAACCCGATAACAACACTTCTGTAGCGCTCCCCTCAACGTGCTGCACTTCGACGGTCCACGTCGCCACAGGGCGCATCCCTGGAATGGCCTCCTCGGTATCGTTTGGGCTGTACAGATGTGTGACGTCTAGTTCCGGGCGCTCTTGCTTTGGAAAATCAAAAGACTCGATCCCGAACAATCTGGTCCATGCGACAGGATCGCCGACGCCTGCGCGTACAGTTGAACCGTCGCCGCGAATTGCTCCGCTGCTTGACATATCATTCTTCTCCTATGTCGGATTACCCGCCTGTGCGGGTGTTTGCTGGCCTACAGAACTGCGGGCCAGTAGGTGAAAGAGAACATCATCGAGAGAGTGGAAACGGGTTTCTCCCCGGCGGTGTCCTCCTGATAGGTCGCCTCCTGAAAGCTCAGCTCATGTGCTTCATCTTCCAAGGCCGACAACAACAGCGCCTTGATCGCCGCTGCATCTTCGAATGCCAGACTTTCGAGATCCCCATCTGATCGCTTCAGCGCGATCACAACCGTGGTCACCGCCTCACCGCTGGTTAGGGTATCTTTGTCATCGTCTGTCCAGCGAGGCACCCCGACACCAAAAGCGGGTAGGGAATCCTCAGTGATGCGCTTGTCCCATATTCCAAACTGGCGGAACCCGGCAAAGCGCGGGTCAGCTGTTATCGTTGCGCGCGCGGTCGAAAGGGTCTCAGCGATCTTTGTTGTCATGGCTCAAGCTCCAGTTCATAGACCACCATGCGATCTGCTGACGGTGACGGACTTGGCTCACCGCTCTTGACCACAAAACGCGCACCGGGTGCGATAGACGGCTCTACCAAGTCGCCAAACGCAAGGCGGGTGGTCTGAGGCACCTTCAGGGTTGGGCTCATGACCAGGACAGGAAACCCATCATCGCCAGCCACCTCGATTGGATCGCGACGAAAGACACCCTGGATGGTGCCAACATCACCGTTTGCGCGTGTGATCAGAACCGGATCACCAAACAGATCATTCAGCAATCCGGCCATGCCATCGAAAAAATGGCTCATTGGTTTAGCGGATCACGCCGTCCAGAAGGACCAAGCCGCTGTCAGACGGGTTTGCCGCGTCCAGAACAGCCGCGCCGATCAAGGTGTTTCCGCCCGCTGTGGTCGTGCATTTGGCGTCGGCGGTGTTCCAGTAGACCTTTGCGCCCTGCGCCCATGCCTGGGCCGACACTTTCGGCAGAGTGAAACAGCCCTTGCGGACGATTTCGACCTCTTCACCAGCGAGGGCATTATGCTGGGCAATACCGATCAGAGCGCCAACCTTGACGAGGTCCCCAGATTTCACATCTGCCGGAGCAATGACGGGGAGATGATCACCGGGCTTTACATAGTTTTTCATGACAAACCTTCCTTTGTCAGCGTTGCAAACGACGAAGGGCGGCACTTGCCGCCCTTTCGTCACATCAGTTCATGTTGGGAAAACTGCCCGACTTACTGACCGGGAACTTTCACGATACCGCGGAACTCTGACGGAGCCGCACCGAAGATATGGCGCGCTGTCATCGTCACTTTGTCAGGGTTCATACCCTCAACGGTGCGAACCGTCGGGGCCTGATGCCCTTCCAAATAGGCCACGGTGATAGGCGGCAGGTCAGACGATGCGACATACCAATTCGTGTCAGAACCACCCTGAGCAACTGAACCGATATGCGGCGCAACAACCGGCGTCAGCGTAGCGCGCCAGGGGTTGGCATCAGCCATTTTTGCCGGGGTCACGTCAGCGATAAATTTGCCCGCATCGGTTTCCAGCGCCGGGGGAACAATCAGAAGATCAGGCTCGACCATCAGGAAGTCCTCAGCGCCATCCGCAGAACCAAAGGCTTTCTGTTCCCACATCAGCTTGCGGGCTTTGCCGACGCTCTCAGCACCAATCGCACCCGCAGGGGCAATGTTCTTGTGTCTGGCATGGAACAGAGCGGTCTTGTCAGACTTCAGCACCGCATTGGAGCGCAGAAGTGCCCAGACCATGGATGCTTCCATGAGCCGCGCGGCCATCGCAAAATCCGTGGGAATGCGGTTGAACGCGCCCATGTCATCATTCATGACCGCTTCAAAAGTCAGGTTGATGGTCCGGCCACGGCGCTCGACCTTCAGGCCCTCCGCCTCATCTGCAAGGGTGGCCTCTTCATATTCGCCGTTCTCGCGGACTTTCTTGAGCTGGAAATCCCCGCCAAAGCGCGCCGCATGCAACTCGCGGAAATCGCTGGCCTGCATCGGCGTGCCGGTCAGAACCTGCCAGTTTGCAGTGCGCCGCTCATAGGTGGCAATCAGGCTGCGGTTCATTACTTCAGTGGTGATATAGGCAAAGTCGCTAACGCCATGCGCGCCGCCCATCATTGTGGTGGAGCGCATACCGCGCTGAACCTGCGCGAATGTATCGAAGCTGGAGCCGCCGCCCAGTTCCATCGCAAGCCCCCGCACCCGCATCCCACGGAACTGCTCACCCGGCCCGGTATAGTCGGACATCAGCGCTTGGATCATGCCTTCCATACGGGTTTCGGCTTCATCCTGACGGGCGCCAATCGGTGCGGCCGGCACAACGCGATCAGGCGTTGCCGCCATAAGGGTCATGAACCGTGCGCCTGCGGCTTCCACCGTGAGGCCCTGATCAATAACAGTGTCGATCTGCATCTGCGCCAACTGCCCGGATTCGCGATACGGTGCTGCCATCGTCCGGATAGCGGTCTGACGCTGGCGCTCTGCCTGCACAGCCTGCTCAATTTCGGGCGTGCTGGTCATGGTGGTTTCCGGCGCGGCACCTTCAGGCGGCGTGACCGAGGGCGTCGGATTGGGGGTCTGCTGATTGGTATCGTTCGGCATCTCTTGAGCCTCCTGTGAAGCGGTCATACTGACCTGGGGTTTCGCACCGGGCTTGCCGCCCAATGCGCGAAAATGCTGCATGGCCATGAGATACTGGCGATGGTGGCGGGCCATTTCGGTTTGCACCGCTGCCAATGCCTCATCCTCTGGCACGTCTGATTTTGGACTGCCGATAACGGCATCAGCGAAGCCGGTTTCCACCGCCTTCGCTGCATTCAGGTAGGTCTCGGCAGTCATCATCGCCTTGACCTCATCGCTCGACCGCCCCGATCGAGCCGCGTAGACATCGGCATAGGTGCTGGCGAGGGTGCGAAGCCGCTCCGCCTCAGCCTCGTGCGCCTCTGCCGTGCCCCAACATCCACCCGACGGATCGTGGATCATGATGAACGAACCGGCGGACATTTCGATCTGGTCAGCCCCCATGATCAGCAGAGAGGCCGCGCTCGCGGCCATGCCGTTGACCAAAACAGTGACCTTGCCCGAATGGGCTTCGAACGCGGCCCGCGCCGCCTCACCTTCGAAAGGGTCGCCGCCATTGGAGTTGACCCGTACGGTCACGTCGCCGGAGAAGGACGAAAGCGCATCACGCACCATCCGGCTAGAGAAATACCCAGCCCCCATCCATTCGCAGGTCTCATGGTCGTGGATGTAACCTTCCAGAACGATTTCACCGTTCAGGATCAAATCATTGCCGTTCATCTTCCTCATCCTCTTCGATGGTTTCGTCCTCTGGGGGGCGCTGGTTTCTGTTGGCCGGAGCCGTTGGGGTTCCGCCGCGATTGGCGTCTTCCTCCCGTTCGCGCGCAATCACGTCGGGGTCGTATCCAAGTTCGCGCTGTTTTCGCTGCAGGCTTGTCAATCCGGCTTCGATCTCATCGACGGCAGCGCCGATCTCTTTTGCCGGGTCGATCATCGGGCGTTTCGGGGCGGTCCAGTCGATCGACTTTGGAACCGGCGCGAGACCCTTGGAGGCTTCCACCAGACGCCAGCTATCCCGCGTCCAACGCGCGACCCCCATGCAGAATTGAGTGATGATGATCGCGCGCTGCCAGATCTCGACAAAGCGGTCCATTTCAATGCGCCCCATCTTGCCGGAGCTGAAGTTGACCCCGCGCAGATCCCCGAAGCTCTCATAGCTGAGGCCCAACCCCATCGCGATTGTTCGGATCGCTTGGTTCATGAACTCCTGATAGCCATCGACCTTTGGTGGTTCTGAGGCCGTGACCTCCTGCCCTTCTGCCAGCCCTACAATCGCGCCCGGTTCCAAATGGCTCAGCTGCGCGCCGCCGTATGTCTTCCCGTCAGCACCAGACTTGACGAAAAACGCCAGCAGAGATCCGATCTTCTGCTTGAGGATCTGCGCATCCTGATAGTCACTGATCTCACCAAGGGTGGTCATGACAGGCGCAAGCCACGGAATGCCGCGCATCTGGCCTGGGCGCTCAATCCGGCGGATGTGCAGGATCTGGTCAGCAGGAACGCGAGTGCTGGTCATCTTGCGCCGCCGCCGCCACCCGACCTCGCCCGGATGCTGGTCAAAAAGGTGGTAGGCGACCGCCTTCCCGGTAGGCCCGTACTCGATCCCTTCGATCACATCGTTGTTGCCGTTGCTGGTTATGCTTTCATCAAGGTGATCCACCTCCATGAGCTGAACCTGAAACGGCAATGTCAGATTTGGGTCAAACAGCGTGTTGCGCATGCGGCGACGCACAAGGATTTCGCCATCGGTGAAAACCGAATTCATCACCAGCGTCTGAAGGCCGAGGATGTCGCTGACGCCATAAGTGTCGATTGCAGTCGTCAGGAGGTGATCTTGGACCACTTCCATCGCCTCACTTGCGCGGTCTTCTTGCCCCTGTTCCATGCGGACGGAAGGGCGGATGCCGGTGCCAACGACATTGCCGGACGTCACATCCCGGCCACGCACCGCAAGGGCGCGGTTTCGCATAAAATCCCGGCTCAGGTTGCGCAGGCGGGAGCGGCTGCCAAGCGCTGCACTGTCGGCAGATGTCCCCGGTGATTTCCACCCATATGTGCGCCGCCCCTTTGATGCCGCGTCATAGTTCATCAAGGTGTACGCAGCACTCCGCGTCTTGACACGTGCCAACCCGCGCTCCGGGCTGATTGCCAGCACCGCTTTATCAAGCCAGCGCATCAGTAACCCCGCCCCGCTGTCGCATAGGAGACGGTCATCTCGTTTCCGCCACCTGAGATGGTGCCCTCAATATCGCGGATGCGGCGGCGCATTTCCGAGCCGCTGGTGAAGGTGACTTTTTCGCCCGCCAACTCCACGGACAGGACACCCTTGGCATAGGCATCCTTCAGTTTCTGCAATTGATCTTGCGAGTACATGCCCATCATCTCCTTAGAAAACTGACGAATTGCTGCGCAGGTGGTTCTTTCTCGCGCGCAGGCTCTGCGGCCTCGCCCTCATCGACTGACAGCGCGACCGCGAATTCGTTTTGAATACCGCCTAGCGCCCACTCCGGCGGGGCTGCCCAGTCGATACGCAACAGGCCCTTGTGTTCCGCACCGGCGCGCGCCTGGACGGAAAGGTCGATCGCCTCGTTTCGGACTTGGCCGGGCTTCTTTTCCCAACCGTCAGAGGCGCGCTGTTCTGCGACAAACTCTTGTAAGAGTGCGGTGTTTTCCCGCATCCAGCTTGGCAACAGGAATGGCCCCGCACCCCCGGTTGCGCGCTTCAGCGACACAGCCAAGGTATCCTTGAGACGGTCTGTGGCCATTGTCAGGATGCGAATAGAGCGCGCGGCCTTACCGCCGCTGCCCCGTTCCGGCTCTGCATACTTGATGCGGAATGGAACCTTGAATTTGCCCTCACCTCGCGACACGCGCCAAATGTGCCCTTCGTCCTCCTTGCGGCGGCGCTTCAGGAATTTCTCTGCGTTGTCACTGACGCCGGGTTCACCGTGGAAATCCACGATGCAGTGAACTGGCTTCAGGCCGTAATCCTCGCCCTCGATCGGCACCACCTTTTGCGCCAACCCATCCAAGACCTTCCAGTCCTCAGAGTATCGCGCAGGCTCCAACCGGCGGATCTCATCGCCGCTGCCCCGATTGGGGGCATCTACGGGCGGTTGTGTCAGGTCGAACCGATCGACAACCTGAGCCTTTCCATCTTCTCCAAATGCAGTGATCTGCACCGGGAAGTAAGATCCCTGAACGTCAACGGTGATGACGATAAAGCGGGTCCACGATGGGGCCACACCACGCTCTGCCTCGCGCAGGTTATCCTTGAGGAACTGGACAGTCAGCTCGCCCTCTTTCTTGTCGACCTTCCTGTGATAGGGGACGCCCACGTCGGTGTAATAGTAGCGGGCAAGGGCAACCTCATCACCGAGCCTCGCGAGGGCATTCTCTGCAACCAGACGCCGTGAAATCAGCTCCGACCACTTGGCAAAGGTCGCCGCTGCCCCGTTCAATGCCCAGGATGCAATCTCGGATCCACGAATGCGGCTGTCATTCAACGGCACCAGGCCGCTACCGTCTTCTGTCTCATGGAGCCAACCGCCGCGACCCGCCAAGGCGGCGCGGTTCAATTCGGTCTTGTGCTGAGGTCCGACGTACCCACCACAATGCGGACAAACCATCACAGCTGTCTCGCCAGCCGCTATCGGCGGTAGAGTTTTGTCATATTCCAACCGCTCTACGGTAGGTTCGTACAGCTCTTTGCAGTCACGGCATTCCCAATACCAGCGACCGCGCGTGCCCTCATTGTAGAGCAACACAATCCCATGCTTGACCGGCGGCAGCTCATGTGGGTGCTGCTCGGCAGCCTCCCACTCCTCATCTGTTACGGGCCACGCCGGGGTACTTTCCGCGAAGACAAATCCCCGACTGAGAAACGTCTTCACCCGCTGTTTTGCCATGTCGAAAGACGAACCCTCAGGCGCGTCCTTTCTGACGCCCAGCTCTGGCGGGAAGTGGTCATAGTCGGTCAGAGCTACCAGCTTGTACTTTGCCGAGGACAGCCACTGCGGTGTCGGATACCCAAGCATCAACCGCATGCCCAGAAAACGCTTACGGCTGAAGGTGTCATCATCGCGCCCTTTGCCGAGCCGCTTATAGACCTCCGGGCTGTTGTGAATGACCGGGTTCAAGGATTCCTCAACCCAGCGGTCCCGGCTGGGCTTGTCCATGTGCATCACCAAAGTCGGCGAAGGATCACAGATCACTGGATGTAGCGCCGTGGTGATCAACGCCATGGTCTTGCCGGATTGCGATGGCCCGACAAAGGCGCCACCCTTGTAGAGGCGTGATTGGATCGTGTTGGCAGGCTCGACCATGTAGGGCGTGACGTCAGGGTCGTAGTTCTGCCAGACCCCGCGCGCCTCTACCCGAACATTCTGCTGGGCACACTCGATCGGCGTGATGCGGCTGGGAGCGTCCAGGATCGGCAGGCAATCTGCCAGCACTTCACCCGCTTTGGTATGCGGCGGCAGTGGGGGCAGATCCATGATCTGTCCCAGCGCATGATCTCGATTTTCCAGCATGGCTTATTCCGCGAGGGTGTCGCGGTCTCCAAAGTCTATGACATCGGCGGTCTGATATCCCTGCCGTTCCAATTGCAGCCGCAATTCATCCAGCAGGCCATCGGCATAGGTCTGGGCCTTGTCCGCTTGGCGCGGGCTGAGACTGAATTCCTGTTCCAGCCAATCCGGCATATTGGTGATGGTTCGCCGAACCGTGCCCAGAAGCTTTTCCATGATGTCCTGAACATCGCCGCGCTTGACCAGATCCCCGCGCTGCAACGCTGCTTTGTCGCGCAGGATCACGGCCTCTGACCATTCACGCACCTCTTTTGCCGAGAGCGTGTTATCAGCTGCGGCCTCATCATCCTCACCGACAAACAGCATGGCCTTTTGCGCTGCACTGCTGGCCTTCGCCTTTACAGCCGCTTGGTCCTTACCCTCACGCCATTTGCGCCAAGCGTAGCAATGAGAAAACCGCAGCTCGTAGGAGCGACCATTTCCGCCGGGGTTCTCGACCGGCATCCCGGCATCAATCCACTTGTTGACCGTTACCGTGCTGGTGTTCATGGCCTTGGCCATCAGCTGGATGTTGTAAACCTCATCGTCAATCCCGTCTGGCAACGGGTAGCGTGAAAGATCAATCACCTCCCCGCTGTCCAACGTGATCAATTCCGTCATCGGTCTATCTTTCTCACTTGCTCAGACAACGATCAGCCAAGGGCCGATCTGCACCCAGAAGCCGCCGAGTGTTTTGCTGACACCCACTCCGAAGGCCAAAGGCTCAGGGGATTTGAGTAGCTTCATCGCTTTCTCTCCGGTCTGGATTTGAAATGCTGCCGCCGAAAGAAAGAGATCAATCGGTCGCGGGATCGCCGTGCCCGCAGATACTCGACCATCCAAATGCCTTTGCGCGCGTGGATGCGTCGGGCATCTGAATAGGTCAGAGCCATGTTGGGCCGGATCATCATGCCAACGTCCTCCGCTCAAACATCAACAAGAACCACAACCCAAAGCATTGAAAAACAACAGACACTTGAATGGATCGGGGTGCGAATTACCCGCGTGCAGCCAATCCCCAGGAAGGACCCAAGGGCCTATCGACGGGTGGCCATCGCTTTTTTGAAGGCGCGCCTGAAGTACATCGGGAACCGGCTCTCAAACACCTGCTCAGCACCATCATGGAAGCCAAGCCGCTCCGAATAGCTTGGCAGGCTGTCCAGAAAGTGGGCGATCTTCACAACCTTTTCCCGCTTCCCCCTACCCGTGCGCTTGTAAATACCGGGCGTCAGCTTCGAACTCTTTTGCGGCACGAAATACGCGGCGCGCGATCGGTTGCGGGCCGCGCTGTCTTTGGTGGCGTTGGCCTTGTACCCGGTTTCGCTCCAACCCTTGATGGCCGAGACCGCTTGATTGCGCTGGCCCGGTGCCCAGTTGCCGAAGCGGTTGCGCTTGGCACCAGCCGCCGGGGCGATTGCGGCCAAGATCCCGTCATAGGCCAGCGAGGATGAAAGCATCCGCTCCAGACCAGTCTTTGGCCTGCGCCCGCCGCGTTCCTGCACCTTCAGATAGTGCTTACTGCCTACCGATGGCCGCTCTTGCACCTTGGCGACCAGGTTGGATTTCTTGGCCCGCCACACATGGAACGCATTCTTTGTGAACCGCGTCGGCTCATCAAAAACCACCTCCATCCGGTGCTGGATATGCTCCAGCACTTCCTGTGCCGTGTCATTCAAGGCCCACGCCGTTGCCATCGGCAGTTGCTTGCGCTGGATGTCATCAGCACCCTTGATGAAATCACTGGTGTCCATGTGCAAACTCAGATCAAGCCCGGACATCGACACCCCCAAAAGCAAAAGCGCCCGCCGGTTTCCCGTGGGCGCATTTCGTGATGATGTACTATTCATGCCTCGCAGATGAGGTAAGGGTCAAGTCCCTTTTTTCATAGCGACTGAATACGCCCAGTATACACTGGGCCAGCCATTGCATCCAGCAAGCCAGCCAAGGCCTGCCGGACAGCCTTGGTCGTTTCCCCATAAACCGACCAGCCGTGAGATTCGAGAACATCGCGTAACGACTTGCCTTCAATACAGACCATATCGACAAGGCGCTGATTGGTGATCGTCATTCGTGACCCGCGCTTACTCGGGCGCACCCTGCGCACCTCTATCGCGCTGCCGGTGCCGATCCGCCGCCGCATCAGCGAGATCTCTTCACGATCACGAAGCACTGCATCAATGAACTCACCTCCCTGTCCACCGCCACCCGAGCACACGGCCTCAAGAGACGAACACCGCAACCCAGCGCAAGCATGGCGTTCAACCAGATCGCGATAGTGGCGACCCATTGCAACCTGTCCAGGCGTGAACGGCGGCGACTTTTTCTTCCGCGCCGCCGCCGCTGCCATCACGTCGAACACGTCGGCATTGCGAATTGCCGATCGGCCACGATATCCAACATGCTGCGCTTTATATTCGCCGGAACCAACAGACCTCAACCGCATCGGCTCAAATACCCGAAAAGCCCCCCGCGCTGGCGCTTCAGGTATTTCATCACCACAGGCCAACGGTACTGCACCGCGCGCCTTGATCGCGGCAATTCGATCTGCCTCAGCCTGTAGCCGCGCGACACCATCGGGCGCGACGATCACCACATGTTCGGTCATGCTGCACCCCCGCTCTCGACGATCGCAACAATGCGCCGGCACTTCTCTGATGCCTGCGCGCGCGCAGCTCTCAGTCGCTGATCTTCCTCAGATACGACACCGCCGCGTTGCTCTGCCTCAATCATCCGAGTGATGCGCCGCTTGGCCTCAATTGACCGCTCGCGGATCTGGCGCACATCGTATTCACGCGGCCACACCCGATGGCTCCGCAAATGTGCCAACAGTTCCGGCGCGAAATCCTCCGCCATCGCAGCCTTGCCGAGGGCACCGCCGAACACCGCGCGGAACAATGGCGATGCGTCATCGGCGGGCGCTTGGATCTGCGCCGCCCAGCCCAGCACCTTGGCAGCAATCGGAAACCGATCCTTGCTCTTGCCGCTGGGCATCGATCGTACCTGTTCGGCCAGCGCCTGAAGGTTCAGATCCGTCATATAGGCCAGCTTGCCGCAGAGTTCGTCCTGCATCACCTTGAACTGCGCCACGGTCATTCCCGATGGCTTCACCAACCCCAACCGGGTCAGCGGATCAATCAGGTGTTCCCGCACCCGCTTTTCGCCCGTTTGCTGCTCTCTAGCGTCCATGTCTGCTCTGCCTTTCTTCTAAGCAATTCCAAGTTATCCACAGGCGTCCCGCCAGAGTTCTGCGCTAGTAAGGTGTTCTGTATTATGCCGTTTTGTGCCGCTCCAACCGATCAGACAATTTCAAGTTTTCCACAGGCGATGTCGGTTCAGAGTGTCGCGGTTGGCTAGTTCTATTTTCTTTCTCATTGTCTTTATCATTATCGATGCAGACACTAAGTGACTGTCCGCGACTGTCCGTTAGTGTCTCACGGACACTAAGTGACAGTCAGTTTTGAGCGATTTTAGGGAAGCGGCCTCTGCGGTCCTCTTCAATGCAAGCCTGAATAGCGGTGTGCAAATCGTCGACAATGCGCCGAGCGCGACCGTGAAGCTTCATACGTTCCCGAATAGCGGCATCAATCCACTTCACCTTACGCATATCACCCGCGATTACCGGAGACAGTGCCGCCACATCTTCTGTCAAACGCTGCAGACGCCTTTTTTGTGACGCGGCCTCTACCCGCGCAACGTGATTTGCTCGCGATGCAAAGGCAGCGGTCACGATGCGCGTCACCACCGGGTGCATCAATCTGATCTCATCATCAACGCGACACCGAACCCACCCATGCAGCGGCCCATGTTCCAGCTTGCACAACTCTGCAAAATGGTCGCGATCCACCGCTGGCTCTATCATCCGGGCAAGCCGCCGCAGATCACATGGAAGCGTCCCAACCGGCGTCTCGGAATGCGCCAGGTTGAGCAACTCGAACCACATGGATTTGCATTCGTGTGTCCCATTCCAACGCATGTCGGAACTGAGCCAGCGGCGAAATTCCCACTGTACAAAACCGTGAGAGTCGAGTCGGCAATCCGCGTCGATGGGATACTCAGGCAATCCACTAACATCTTCTGGCGACGAAACTGCATGCAATGTCATGCTGCCACCTCGACGTGCCTACCAGATGGAATAAGATAAAAAACTAGCCCGGCGCGCGCCCTGCATCTGGTGGTGAGAATGGCTTCCGATCCGTGGTTCCTCTTTGTCGAAGCTTGGCTGCTTTTATGGAAACCTCTAGCGCTTCCAATAAAACAGGGTGAGAAAGCCGTTGCTCTCGACCACACTTTATACGCCCCCACCCGTGTAACGGGCCAAAGTCGCGCGAACACAATTCCAACCAATACTTCAAATCTAGCCGCATAATCCAAGCGAGATGTTCTTGGTCGCAATCCAGCGTCCCGGGGGGACGCTCTCCCATTGCCAGCAAGCAAAGTTGAAAGGCAGCCCCTTTTACTTCTAAATCTGCCCTCATACCGAATTTTGACTGCAAAAACTTCCGATGGAAGAATGGCACCCAAGAGATATAACCCCACCGCAAATTCAGCGGATAAGGATACTCGCCTAAGTCTTGGAGCATTTTCAGAAAGCCCTACGGTGGAAACACACAACTGAGATTGCATAGGTTTACTACACAAGCGCAAGGGGACAATTGGTTGCTGAACGTTGACCCGTATGGCACCGCTAAGATCAAAGAACCTCGTCCAGAGAAATCGGCACGTGTGCGCTTCAGTCATAACTTCCCCCTTTCCTCCACACGTGAACGTCGATTATCCACCTGTCCCTCGATAAAGATCTTTGTTCGTTTTTTGGGTACATGCGGCTCTCGCCCAGAATGATGCATGAACGCACGCCCAGCCTCGGCGACCGCTGAAAACTTACCCGCCATATACCGTGCTTGCACTGCATCGGGGTCAAATCCCGCCATCACGCATGTGAAGCGGAAATCACGACCACCAAACCGGAACCACTCGCACGCAGTATCACGTGCATCGCAGGCGACCGGTGCATCCCCCTCATAGAGCGTATCCGATACAGCCAGGGCCAAGATCGCCCGCCAGAGATCCCGCTCAGCCATCAGGCACCCCCATTCAGCAGATACACAGGCCGCATCGCGCCCAGTCCGGTGCAGACAGCGCGCCAGACCTCTGCCGACTGACGCCAACCCTCGATCGGGGGCACCACGACAACCTCAGCAACGCGAGAAACCGGGCCAACCTCAGCGCTGGCCGTGCCAGCCTCAAACGCCGATAGCGCAGGCGACAAGGGCAGCAGCCCTGCCCCACTCAACAACCCCGCCCATTCCGCCGCGTAGTCAACCGCCAACACGGGACCGCCGGGAAAACCCGAATAAGGCGTGGCGAGGCAGGCAATCCGCCCCCGTTCGCGCGCAGCAACGTCATCAAGCGTCACGCCTGCGCGTAGCAAATCTGTGATACCCCAATACCAGCGCAACCAGACCCAATCGGGCCGGTCAGGAAACGCCAAAGCGCAGGACTGAAGGTCAAGCATGGCACCCCCCTTGGAAAAAGGGGCGCGCAGTGCAAGCTGCACCAACGCGCCCAGGTTCCATCAGGGAGGATACGGGGGCCACATGCAGGCGCGCCTGCCCCCAATCGGCGACGAAGCGAGGGTGGCGGCCCTCTATGCCCACTGTGTTTCTGCAACCGGCTGGATCACACAAAATAGAAATGGGAGATGAACCCGCGCAAAGAGTTGACAGCACACGCATTCCCGCACCAGTTGTTCGGTACATAGATACGAAGGATTCATCATGCGTAAATTTGCGTTTTTTGTCGTGCCTTTTGCCGCAGCTTGCTCTGTCTCGCTGCCAGTAAATGGTCAATTCGATGGCGAGCCAGCACAAGGCACAGCGACCGCGTCGCTTTCCGGCGGAACCTTTCAGGTCCTCAACACCAGAGGGCTGAGTTGCGCTGGCACCTATGATGCGGGAACAACCGCTATTACAATTCGCGCACCGGTATCCTGCACCGATGGCCGAACCGGCAATGCGATCATCACCCGTAAGACAGATCTGATCTCCGGCACGGCGATTGTTAGACTGAACGATGGCACGACCGGAGAATTCGTGTTTGGTGATCTGCAATACGGCGAGGAATTTTAGAGCGCCCAGACGTGAAACGCAGAACCAGCGGATCGCATAGGGCGCAATACCACAAACACCCGATGCGATCCATTCCGCCACGCGCCGCTTGAAAAAACCGCCTTGACTGACATCTGAACAGACGCGGCTCATGGGGTGCCCAATCATCTAATCCCCCCTTGCATTCCAGGCTTGGCCGCAGCAGCTAACACGCGATCTTTTGAATTTTCATTCGAACAAAAGGCTATTTTATGGATATCGACATAGACACCGCGAAGCAGGCAATCGACATCGCTCGCAGCGGCTCCACGGCACTTTCTTCGGCTGTAGGCGCCCTTGACCGCCTCAAGACGTTGTTTAAGTCGTCTGAGCCGCTGCCAATGGATGATGTCAGAGCGACCATAACCGCGCTGAACGAACAGATAATGGATGCGCGCGAGGCGAATATAAGACTTCGTGAGACGGTAGGAGATCTCCGCGACGAGATGATCGAGATGAAACGCCGTCAGGAGAAATTTAGCGGATACGAACTGTGGCAGACACCGGAAGGACAAACGGTCTATAGATCCCCAGCAGGCGTAGAGCCCCTGCACTACCTTTGCCCCAATTGCCATGACGATGGGGTTAAAACGATCCTGCAGGGCGATGCGTATTCCAAGAAGTGCCGCGCATCTCCGGGTCATGGGTACTTTCATTTTACCGCTAGCCCAAAGCCCGAGAGAGACAGGAATAAATGGCTGCGTTGAACGTGATGGGATCACAGTGTCCCATTGGTTCTTGTGAGGTTCCGTCATTTCGTGGCCTCTTTTTCAGCATCAGCAAGAGCATCGAGAATAGCCACGACTGTTCCATGCGAAGGCCCGGCGATCTTCCCGCCCTCTAATCGGCAGACATAGTTGGAAGAGGGTAGGCCTGCACGACGGCACAGCTCCGCCTGTGAGAGACCAAGTTCCTCACGTCGAGTTTTGATGTCTTGAATGCAGTTTGTCATTTTTGACGCCACTTATACATACAGGTATATAAATATACTTGAACGTACAACTGTCAACGCCTAATCCGTCTTGCGCCCTATACCGATACGTACTACCGTTTTCGTTGATTGGGAGAGCTAAGCCGAGCACATGGACAACGCCGCAAGAAACAGACTGAAAGCAGCCCTTGCGCATAGCGATTGGACCGCTGACGCGTTAAGCAACAAGCTTTTTGGAACAGCGACTTATGTTTCTCGCGTTACGACCGGTCGTATTCAGGATCCGTCACCGACACGCTTGCAAGCTATCTGCGATGCCCTCGAGGTCGACATTACCTTCATTTTGACCGGCCGATCTAGCTCTCCAGACCGTGAAGAGCTGATCAACAGTCTTGCGAATGCACCTGAGAGCGTGATCTCTGATGTTGCTGAGTTTGTTCGGCAACACGGCCTTGTGAAGAAGTAAAAACCTTCAATCTTTTCAGATAGAACTGACGTATGGCCCGCCACTCACTGTCGGACGAATGGACTATTGCGCTAGCGATGTCCTGAAAACTCGTCATGCGTGCGGCCTCACTGTCAAAATTGATATTGATTTATACATTTTGGTATACTACCTAGGGGATAGTTATGGTCAAGGAATTTGAGATGAACCCTCATGTAAAATTAGCCTTTGACACATTGTCGCGCTTCTCAGATTTCGGATGCGCAATCGGAATTTTGTTCAACAATGGTCATCCAAAATACTCCCACTTCACCTATCCTCCCACATTCTTGGAAGCATACCATGAGAAGGACATGGCTCTAAGGGATGCCACCTTGAGGTACGGTTTGACGTGCAATGGCCGTATCGGCTGGTCCGAGCTGGAGAGGCAAGGATGGGACGCAGCATCGTTTGAGCTGGCGCGATCATTCGGAATTGAAGACGGTGTTTGCTTCGCCCTCGAAATCGAAGGGCACAAGACAATTGCAAGCATATCTCATCGCAAAGGTTGCCCGCCGTCGGATGCCACTCTCGATAGATGCATGGACGCGTTGAGCCTAGCAACTTTGAGTTCGCTTGAAGAACGCAGGACGCTAAAGCTATCGCAAGGAACTTTGGATTATCTGTCGGCGATTTCACAGGGTGGAAAATTGAACGATGTCGCCGAAGTTCTGGGACTAACCTACTCAGGCGCTCGCGCAAGGCGGGTGAACGCGCTTGACGAGATTGGTGCCAAGACAGACGCCCAGGCGGTTGTAATAGCTATCCGTGAAGGTGCATTCAGCCCTTACCGAACGGTATAGAGAAAGTCGAAAGCTTAAATCTTAAACTGCTCTTGGATTCTAAATTCAGGAGTAGAAAAATGATTTCAATCGTCGGACCAAACCCCTCCGAGGTAACCCATCAAAACATTCTGGACTTTATGGCAATCAGGAAGGAGGAATTTGTAGATCGACTAGGATGGGATCTCGTCCATACGTCGCAAGTCGAATGGGATGAATACGACCTCCCGAATGCTCAATTTATAGTAGCATATGAAGATGGAAAATGTATCGGTGGAGCCCGACTTATGCGCACCGACAGCATAACACCTCGGCGCCAGGGGCAAGATCTGTCCTACATGCTGGCCGACTTCCTATCGGGCGCTCTGCCAGTTGACTTTGATCCCGCAGCAATGAAGGCCGAGTTACACCCGAGCGCTGATTTATGGGAAATGACCCGCTTCGTAGGAAGTCCCCATATCACTAGGGTAATACTTGCCCGTGCAAACGAATACTTGTCTGAAGTTGGGGCCCAGTCAGTCCTGACACTGTCCCCCCGCCTAATGCCTTTGGCACTCAGGCGACTGGGATACAAAGTCAGCGTGTTAAGCAAACCCGTCACGTTCGATGGCTTAGAATATGTCGCACTGAGAACCGATATTCGCAGCGACATGCGCAGAACTGGCTAGGGGAGCTTCTCACATCCATCACATTTGTACCTGTATGTATATTTATGACTTGATTTATACCATTACGTATATTTATGTACATACAGGTACAGATTTTGAATGGAGTACAGCGTGGACGATGTATTTGAGACAAACCCCGCACCTGCTAACGCCACATGCGATATTGAGCAGGACCTACTGACCGATGCGCTCGACACTACGGGCAACCCAATAGCGCACTGTAACAATTCAAATAAATTCATTTGGTCGTGGTCAGTCCTGAAATCCGCCCGAGGCCAGCGCGTCAATTTCGATAAGCTTGATGAACCCGCGCACCGGATTGAACCACCCAGCAGGATCGCGGACCGCATCCGACGCCACATCGCCGCGACAGGCCTTCCCGCCCGTCCGCCGGCATTGATCGCCCAAGGCGCGATCGCATGACCCGCCAGTCCTTTGCCGAGATGCCACCCGCCCAGCAGGCGGGGATCCTCTGCAATGATCCGCGCTTTCAGGAATTCGCCGCACAGCGCAGCGGCTTTCCCGGCAAATCGCTGATGTCCAGCGCCGCCGCTGAATACGTCCGCCTAATCTGCGGCGTGAACAGCCGTGGCCTGCTCAATAGCAACAGGGCCGCTGCCGATCGCTTCGCCGCCCTGCGCACCGAATTCAACGCCTGGACAGGCAAAATCGCGACCCCGCGCTAAGAAAGGACCCACGTGTGATGACACTGACCACGCCCCCCGCCCTAATGAAGGCTGAACCCCACGACCCCTACAAAATGCGGTCATTGGAACAGGTGCTTTCCCTATTTGATGGTGGCGACTTCCTGATCCAGCTCATGAAGGATCACCGTCAGCTGCAGCTCGACATGCTGGAACACAAGGAAGAGCACGGCACCAAAGGGTGTCAGGGCAGCATGACCATCACAGTCAGCTACGCGGTGGGCAAATCCGGCGACGTGAATATGGGCGCAACCGCAGCCTTCAAAGGCCCCAAGAAGCCCGCATCAAATGCAGCAGCGTTCCTCAACGATCAGGGCGAGCTCACACTTTACAGCCCCATGATGAAGCAGATGCACGAACCAGTCCGCGACGTCACCGATTACGACCCCGAAACCGGCGAAATCCGCGATCCGGACTAAGCCACCCCGCACATCAAAAACCGCAGAAAAGAGGACAGCCCAAATGGCATATGACGATCCCGACGTAATGACGAACCCAGCCGAGACCATGCGTCAGGTGATGGAAGAATTCGGCCACCATAAAGACATTGATCTGCATGAGACACTGGATCTGACCCGAGCCGATCTGGTGACGGTGCCAAAGCATCGCGACATCAAAGACCTGACACCGCAAATCCGCAGCGCCGCCGAATACTTGAAACCGGCACGCCGCAAGGGCACCGCCCGCCTGGAAGATCTGAACAGCATCATCAGCTGGGCCAACCGCTTCAAAGGTGAAACCTCAGCCCTGTTTGCTGAACCCGATATGGCCGCACCCAAGCTGACCTGCATCGCCGATTATCACGCCGCAGGCCCAGCCGATCAGACAACCGTCACCGGTGACCCGACCGCCCGCCACTGCCATCACAAGGCCACCTACAGCTTTCCGCTGTCAGATGAGTGGAAGGCATGGATGGGCGTATCTGGCGATCCACTTGAAAAAGACGACATGGGCGAGTTCATCGAGATCAACGCGAAGGATGTCATGGACCCGACACCCGCCATCCTGAAGGGCGAAGAACTCAACGATAACCAGGGCTGGGAAAATCGGCTTATTCGCACCGCAAACCAGATTGAAGGCAAGTTTGGCCAGCTCCACAGCCTTCTACAGATGTCCAAGCAGTTTCAGGTGTTTGAAACCAGCGATCTGAGCGTGTCGACAAATCGCGACACCGGCGAGGCCGAGATCAGCTTTGTAAACGAGCACAAGGATGCCGCAGGAAAACCGCTCAACATCCCCAATTTGATCATCATCGCAATCCCCGTGTTCCGTGGCGGCGCAGCATACCGCATGGCTGTTCGTTTCCGGTATCGCAAGAAGGGCGGAAAAATCTGCTTTATCCTCTCGCTCTACAACCCTGAGAAATCCTTTGAAGCAGCCTTCAAAGAAGCCGTTGAGCAGGCCGAAAAGGACACGCAACTACCGCTATTTTATGGCGCGCCTGAGACCCCCTAAGCCGGGCAGAGCACTCGCAGCGTAGGCGCTGCGACAGAGGCGCGGCCTCCCACTCACGGACCTACCGCCGCGCCTCATCCTAAACCACCGATTTGGCCACCTTGTTACCTCAGGAGATCCCTATGGAATTTGCATTGTTCGCCCTGATGACATTCGTCGGCGCCTTCAAAATCGCCGCTGAAATCCGCGCCTGCGAGTACGAGCGCACAATCCTTGGCCCTCTACTTTTCTTCGCCGGGCTGACCGGGATCATCATCACCGCCATCGACGCAGCACTTTGATCCGCGCGAACACGCCTCAACCTAGAACCGCACCCCTTTGATGGAAGCCGACAAGGGTAAATCTATGCAAATAACTCAGGAGGCTGAAAGCAGGAACGAACCGCTTTGGTGGCTCACGAAAGACGGTGATCGATCCTGCCTGAAAATGTATGAGCGACACTATTCAGCATATCAGTACCAAGATGGGCGCAAACGAAAGCTGTTCTGCGGTCCAGGCGAGAAAATTGTGCTCCGCACCAAGAGCGCCGATGCAATGTTTGTTTGGCGAAAGTTCATCGATGCCAGCGGGCAAACGGGTGTGAATTGTGCCGTGTTCCGAAACGAAAGCGCGCACCTCGCGTCAGAGCTTATCCGACAGGCTGACGCTATCGCTAATTTCTGCTGGCCTGGTGAGAGGCATTACACATACGTCAATCAGAAGCACGTCCGTCCCGGCCGACCAGGTTACTGTTTCGAGTGTGCAGGTTGGCAGCGGTGTGGACGCACCAAGGGTGGATTGCTTGTACTGGAGATGGCTCCTGCGCACAGGCCTACCGCTTGACTGAGACCCATTCCACCTAACCCCAACCCCGGAGGCACCATGAACACGTACCACGTCGCGATAGACGAAGCCGCAGACCGGCGCTTGCATGCCATTGCCACGCAGCTCGGCCGCACCGTCGAAAGCTTGATCGAGAGCGCCGCAGAGGAAGCCGCACTCGCCCACTTCCGGCACCGAGACGATGACCCGGCGCGCCGCTCCACCTAACCCCAATTGCAGGACCGACGTGACCAAGCCAGAAACCGTGAAAGTGGGATATGCCCGCGTCTCGACAATAGAGCAGAACCTCGACATGCAAATCACAGCCCTCAAACAATACGGCGTCCATGACGCCATGATCTTCACCGACAAAATGAGCGGCGCGAAGAAAAACCGCCCAGGGCTGCAAGCGGCTATCTCAACAGCGGCGGAGACTGGTGGCGAGTTCGTTGTTTGGAAGTTGGATAGACTGGGCCGTACACTGCTGGGCATCATCGGCGCAATGCAGGTGTTTGAGGCAAACAACGTCCTGTTGGTCAGCCTGACAGAGCGCTTCGACCTCGCCAGCCCGATGGGCAAAGGCATGTTTCACATCATGGCCGCTCTGGCGCAGATGGAGCGTGACCTGATCAGAGAGCGCACAATCGCGGGAGTCAAAGCGGCCCGTGAGCGCGGCGCGCTTCACGGCAGACCCCAGACGATGACACCAGAACGGATGGAAAAGGCCGCAGAACTCGCTCTAGCAGGCGTATCGGCAACCAAGATCATCCCTGTCATGAAGGCAATGCCAGGACCCAGCATCGCCAAATCTCGCGTCTATCAATGGGTCAGGGACTTCAAGGCCCAAAATGAATTGCCAGCCTCAAAGAATACTCAGACCCTTATCGGGAGCCAGAAATGACACAGCAACTGATCGCCGTAGATGCCAATGCGCTGGCAAGCCTCCAGGATGAGCTGACAGAAATAAAGCGCCTCCTGTTGGCATCAAAAATCAACCCGCCAGCAAAATGGATTACCGTCGCGGAATACGCGCAAAAGGTGGGAAAATCCGAAGCGACCGTCAGACGATGGATCAGGGATGGCCAGCTTGAACGAAAGCAGAAGTTGGTCAAGAACCCAGATGCCTAATCCAGGCGCTTGGCCAGCTCTTCAGCGCTTTCATTGTAGTACACGCGCAGCTGCCTCAGATCCGTGTGCCCCACCATCCGGGCCAACGCCAGTACGTCAAGCTTTCGTGAGAGCGCAGTGATCGCCGCATGACGGGAATCGTGGAACGTCAAACCGGTGACATCCGCCCTATCCCGCAACTTCCTAAACAGAACATCCAGCTGGCGAGACGAAAGACCAAACACCGGATTGAGATCCGGCAAGGCTCTTAGCAGCTCAACCGCCTTGGTCGACAACGGAACCTCTCGCGGCCTGCCATTCTTGGTATGCGTTAGCAGAGCCACCCGGCGATCTAGATCAACCCGATCCCACTCCAAGCCAGCAATTTCACCCGCGCGCATTGCGCTCTCCAGAGCAAACCTGAATGCATGGAACGCCCGCGCTGTTGCTTTGGTCAGATCTTCACCTGCACTCAACTGCATCGCTTCGATTTCGTCGGCAGTCGGCAACCGATCACGGGGCTGCGGTTTCGTAGGCTTACGCACGTCACTGATTGGATTTACCGCGATCAGCTCCCACTCCCTCCGCGCAACGGTCAGAACTGATGATATGAGCTGCATCTCGCGGATCACACTCGCGGGTGCAACTTCCTTTAGGCGCTGATCCCGCCACTTTGCGAAATCCTTGGCAGATAAATCCTCCAGCCTGATCTTGGCGATCTCATCTCGCCCGATCTTTTCCAGCCGTATCACCTCCCAGCGATGCCCCCGCTTTGAAGGCGAGACCTCGCGAGCATAGCGCTCAAACAGCTCGCCCAGCGTTAGCTTCGCCGCAACCTTGTCGTGGTTCAATATTTCGAACTCAGCCCGAGCGGCCCAGTCTTTGGCCTCTTGCTTTGTCGGAAATACCTTTGACTTTCGGACACCATTGCGGGCAACCTCGGCCCGATATCCCGATTTTAGCTTACGAATAGACGCCATGAATTACGCACCGTGCGGAAAATATGCGTAAACGGATACACATTCCTGCACATCATGGGTAGCCACTCAGGCAAGCAAAATCCGTAACCACCTAGATTTGTATGAATAAATATTCAAACATGTTCAGTTCTGTTTGAATGATGGTGCGGACGGCGGGACTCGAACCCGCACGGCCATACGGCCAGGAGATTTTAAGTCTCCGGTGTCTACCATTCCACCACGTCCGCGCAGCAGGCTAGGCCGCTGCTATCACAGACCTACCTAGGACGCTCCAGCGGTACAATGGGCTATCTGATCTCTTTGGCGAATTTTTCCGGGCGACGCCATGCGGTAACTTACAGCTCCACCTCCGGCGTGGCGGGGTCTGCACCTTCTGGGGCCAGCGGTCCACCTGGCGCCACCAGATGCCGCTCCGGCAGCCAGGGGTTCAACGACAGCGCCTGCTCCAGCGCCACACGTGCCTCGCTCAGGCGGGACAGCCCATATAGCGACAGCGCGCGCCCACTCATGGCGGCCACATGGCGTGGCGACAAGGCCAGCGCCCGATCCAGATCCGTGAGGGCCGCCGCAAAATCCCGTCGCAGATAGTGGACAAAGGCACGCTGGTTGTAGCCCTCGGCATAGTCCGGACAATAGGCGACCAACCGGTCGAAGGCCTCCAACGCTCCCAGAAAATCAAAGGCTGAGCGCCGGGTCATCCCACGATCCAGCAAGGCCTGCGCCTCAGCGTTGGGGGCATCTGCCCAATATTGCCAGAACTGGTTGGAGATCTGCTGCGCCGACATCTCATCCGGGGCCGCCTGCACACGGCCAATCAACTGGTCGACCGCGCCCTGATGATCCGGAGCCGCCGGGCAGCTTGCAATATCGCCGGATGGCGGCGGCGGCCCTGCCCCCTCCGCCTGCGCGAGGGACGCAGCCGTAGCGAAACCAAGACCAAGAAGCGGGGCAATCCAGAACTGTCGCATTCCCCAATCTTGGCGTAAAGCCTTTGCCGGACAAGTCACGATTTCGCGCGCACCCGCCCGGCCTGCCGATCACGGCAGCACAGCGCTGTCCTCAATCACCGCCTGCATCGCCACATAGGTGGAGGTCGACGCCACATGCGGCAACGCCGATATCTTCTCGCCCAGCACCGCCCGATAGGCCGACATGGATCGCGTCCGCACCTTCAGAAGATAGTCAAAATGTGATGCCATCAGATGCGCCTGCTCGATCTCGGGCACCCGCGCAAGGGCCGCGTTGAATTTCGCCAGGGCTGCCTCGCGGGTGTCTGTCAGTTTCACTTCGACGAACGCCACATGATCCAGCCCCAGCCGGATCGGATCGATCAATGCCCGATAACCGGTGATGATCCCCTCAGCCTCCAGCCGCCGCAGCCGCGCCTGTGTCGGTGTCTTCGACAGCCCAATGCGCCGCGCCAGATCCGCGATCGACATGCGCCCGTCCTCGCCCAAGGCGGCCAGAATCGCCTGATCAAACCGATCCATTCCCGGAAAGTCCATTTGCATCGAAAACCCGCCTCTTTTTGGCCCATTGCACTTCATATCCCACATTTTTGGCCGTTTGTCCCAATCGATTCACGATATCATGTGTGAAACGACCAACCTGGGCATCGCCCATGGTTCTTTCGGAGAGTTCCCAACATGACCGCGCCCCAAACCCAGACCACGCCCGCAATGTCTTCTGCGCCGACACCGACGCACAGCGACGCCCTGCGCTATCAGATTGATGCAGGCACCTATGTTGATCAGGCCCAGATGCGGGACCAGCTGTTCGCGCTTGCCAATCTGGACGCGACAGACCGCAGCACCATCAGCGCCAATGCCGCGGCACTGGTGCGCGACATCCGCGGCCACTCCTCCCCCGGTCTGATGGAGGTGTTTCTCGCCGAGTACGGGCTCTCCACCGATGAAGGCGTCGCGCTGATGTGCCTTGCGGAGGCGCTGCTGCGGGTGCCTGACGCGGACACCATTGACGCCCTGATCGAGGATAAGATCGCCCCATCGGAATGGGGCAAGCATCTGGGCAAATCCACCTCCTCACTGGTCAATGCCTCCACCTGGGCACTGATGCTGACCGGCAAGGTGCTGGATGAGAAACGCAGCCCCGTCTCTGCCCTGCGCGGCGCCATCAAACGTCTGGGGGAGCCGGTGATCCGCACCGCTGTCAGCCGCGCGATGAAGGAAATGGGGCGCCAGTTCGTGCTGGGCGAAACCATTGAAGGCGCCATGAAACGCGCTGCCGGGATGGAGGCCAAGGGCTATACCTATTCCTACGACATGCTGGGAGAGGCCGCCCGCACGGAAGCGGACGCTGCGCGCTATCACCTTGCCTATTCACGGGCGATTTCAGCCATCGCGGCAGCCTGCAACAGCGAGGATATTCGCCAGAACCCCGGCATTTCGGTGAAACTTTCGGCCCTGCATCCGCGCTACGAGCTGGCGCAGGAAACCCGCGTCATGGAGGAGCTGGTCCCGCGTCTGCAGGCGCTGGCGCTCCTGGCCAAGGCGGCCGGCATGGGCCTTAATGTTGACGCCGAGGAGGCTGATCGCCTGTCGCTCTCGCTTGAGGTCATTGAGGAGGTGATCTCCGATCCCGCCCTCGCTGGCTGGGACGGCTTCGGTGTGGTGGTTCAGGCCTATGGCCCGCGCACAGGTGCGGCGCTGGATGCGCTTTACGACATGGCGAACCGTTACGATCGCCGCCTGATGGTCCGGCTGGTGAAGGGCGCCTATTGGGACACCGAGGTAAAGCGCGCCCAGGTGGAAGGCGTCGATGGCTTCCCGGTATTCACCCACAAATCCTTGACCGATGTGTCCTATATCGCCAATGCCCGTAAGCTCCTGTCGATGACCGACCGGATCTATCCGCAGTTCGCAACCCATAATGCCCACACCGTCTCCGCCATCCTGCATATGGCGAAGGAGATCGATAATGGCGCCTATGAATTCCAGCGGCTGCATGGCATGGGCGAGACCCTGCACCAGATGGTGCTGGAACAAAACCGCACCCATTGCCGGATCTATGCGCCGGTTGGGGCGCATCGCGATCTTTTGGCCTATCTGGTGCGTCGCCTGCTGGAAAATGGCGCCAACAGCTCCTTTGTGAACCAGATCGTGGACGAAAATGTCCCGCCTGAGGTGGTTGCCGCCGATCCTTTTGCGCAAGTTGAGGATCTGACCGCAAATCTGCGCAAGGGTCCCGACCTGTTCCAGCCGGAGCGCCCCAATTCGATGGGATTTGATCTGGGCCACGCGCCCACCCTTGCGGCCATCGACGCCGCCCGCGCGCCTTGGAAGAGCCACAGCTGGGCTGCAGCGCCGCTGTTGGCCAAGGCGCCCGCGACCCCAACCACCACAGATGAGCCAGTGCGCAACCCTGCTGACCTGACCACCGTGGGCCATGTGCAGACAGCCGGTGAGACCGAGATTGACGCCGCGCTCAGCGCCGCAACCCCTTGGGAGACCAGCGCTGAGACCCGCACCGAGATCCTGAACCGTGCGGCTGACCTCTATGAGGAAAACTACGGTGAACTGTTCGCGCTGCTGACCCGCGAGGCGGGCAAGACCCTGCCCGATTGCGTGGCGGAACTGCGCGAGGCGGTCGACTTCCTGCGCTACTACGCCGCGCGCATCCCGGCGGAACCGCCGGTTGGTGTCTTCACCTGTATCTCGCCCTGGAATTTCCCGCTGGCGATTTTCTCAGGTCAGATTGCGGCTGCTCTGGCGGTGGGTAATGCGGTTCTGGCCAAACCCGCAGAGCAGACGCCGTTGATCGCGCACCGCGCCATCTCGCTGCTGCATGAAGCGGGCGTGCCGCGCAGCGCGCTGCAAATGCTGCCGGGCGGCGGCGCCGTTGGTGGCGCCCTCACCTCCGATGCACGTGTCGGCGGCGTTGCCTTTACCGGCTCTACCGCGACCGCGCTCAAGATCCGCGCCGCCATGGCCGAGCACCTGCGCCCCGGCGCGCCGCTGATTGCGGAGACCGGCGGCCTCAATGCAATGATCGTGGACAGCACCGCCCTGCCAGAACAGGCCGTGCAATCCGTGATCGAAAGCGCCTTTCAATCCGCAGGTCAGCGCTGCTCGGCCCTGCGGTGCCTCTATCTTCAGGACGACATCGCCGACAATGTGCTGAAAATGCTGAAGGGCGCGATGGATGCGCTGCGGCTTGGCGACCCCTGGAACCTGTCCACTGACAGTGGCCCAGTCATCGACGAAGCCGCGCGCGCAGGCATCCTCGCCCATATCGACACCGCCCGCGCCGAGGGGCGGGTGCTGAAGGAGATGACCGCTCCGCAGGGCGGTACCTTCGTGGCCCCGACCCTGATCGAAATCCCCGGCATTCAGGCGCTGGAACAGGAGATCTTTGGCCCGGTTCTGCATGTGGTGCGCTTCAAATCGCAGGATCTGGACCAGATCATCAGTGACATCAACGCCACCGGTTACGGGCTGACCTTTGGCCTGCACACCCGGATTGATGACCGGGTGCAATACATCTGTGACCGGATCCACGCGGGCAACCTCTATGTGAACCGCAACCAGATCGGCGCAATCGTCGGCAGTCAGCCCTTTGGCGGCGAAGGCCTCTCCGGCACTGGACCCAAGGCAGGCGGCCCCTTCTACATGACGCGCTTCTGCGCCCCGGACCGGCAGCAGATGGCGGAAAATTGGCCCGCCGAAACCGCGATCATGAGCACCCTGCCCGCCCCCACCGGCCAGCCCATGCAGGAGGTCACCACCAGCCTGCCCGGCCCCACCGGTGAGTCCAACCGCCTGTCCCAGCTCGCGCGTCCGCCACTCCTTTGCCTCGGGCCGGGACAGCAGGCCGTCGCAGCACAGGCCCGCGCGGTCCATGCCCTTGGCGGCACCGCAATTGAGGCGTCCGGCCCGATCGAGATGTCACAGCTGCCAACCATGGACGGGCTATCCGGCGTAATCTGGTGGGGCGATGCAGCCACCGCGCGCGAGATTGAGATCTGGCTGGCGAAACGCACCGGCCCGATCCTGCCGCTGATCCCCGGCCTGCCGGATATCGCACGGGTGCAGGCCGAGCGGCATGTCTGTGTCGATACCACCGCTGCGGGCGGCAACGCGGCCCTTCTGGGCGGTATGTCCTGACTGCCGCACCAGTCTGGATGACGCCCGCACAGGCGACGCGCGGGTAAGCTCTTGACGCTGGGCCATATTCGGCCCAGCGTTCCCCCATGTTTCCGATCCGTGACCACAACCCGTCCGGGCGCACGCCCTATGTGACCTACGCACTGATGGTGGCGAATATCGCGATCTTTGCGCTGACCTATTTTGGCTATGACAGTCCGCGCCGCCTGACCGCGCTCTACAACGCCTACGCCCTGCTCCCGGCAGAGGTCACGTCAGGCTACGACTGGAAAACCCTGCTGACCTCCACTTTCCTCCATGGCAGCTGGATGCACCTTGGCGGCAACATGCTGTTTCTGTGGATCTTTGGCGACAATATGGAAGATGAGATGGGTCATGTCACCTTCCTCGCCTTCTACCTTGTCTCCGGGATCGGAGCCGGGCTGATCCATGTGGCCAGCGCACCTTATTCACTGGTGCCGCTGGTCGGCGCCTCCGGCGCCATTGCCGGGGTCATGGGCGGGTATCTGCTGCTCTTCCCGCGGGCGCGCGTCGATATTCTGTTGATCCTGATCGTCTATTTCCGCGTCTTCTCAATTCCCGCCTTTGTGATGCTGGGTGTGTGGCTGGGCATGCAATTTCTGGGCGGCATCGGCTCTGATCCCCAGGCGGGCGGTGTGGCCTATTGGGCCCATGCGGGCGGTTTTGGTGTCGGGCTGGTGCTGACGATCCCGCTCTGGCTGCGGCGGGGCGGACCGGCCTATTGGGGCAAGACCCATGGACAGCCGCCCCACCCCAAGGTCAGCTACTCTGCCAGCCGCATCCCCCGCGTGGCGCGCAAATCCCGGCGTGATGACCACAGGAACAGCCGCCGAGATAGCCCATGGGGCCGATAAGGATGCGCCATCTCATTTCCCTTAGAAAAGGCCCGTCTCAATGACCTCAGGCACTCCCGCACCCGTCGCCACAGACGGCCCAACAACCTGCCATGCCAGCTGTCACTGTGGCGCGGTTGAGATCAGCGCCGAGTTACCCCGCGGCCTTGCCTCTGCCAGCCGCTGCAATTGTTCTTTCTGCATCCGCAGGGGTGCCGCCGCTGTCACTGCCCGCACCGCTAGCCTGCGCATCCTCAAAGGCGCGGAGAACCTCAGCCTCTACACCTGGGGCAGCCATACGGCGAAGCACTATTTCTGCAAGACCTGCGGCATCTATGTCTATCATCAGCGCCGCTCCGATCCGGCAGAATGTGGGATCAACCTCGGTTGCATCGACGGGGGCAACCCGCGCGCACATGCCGAAACCTATGGTGAGATCCCTTGGCACGATGGCGTGAACCACCCGTCGGACCAATAGGCAACAGCAAAGCCGCCAGCCCACTCAAACAGAACGCACAAACGAAAAAACGCGACCCAAGGGCCGCGTTTCAAAACCTGCTATCCGACCTGATCAGTCCCGGATCACCTTGGCGAAGCCATCAAAGATCGCCTCATTGGCGCAGAGCACCTCGCCGGAGGTCAGGATATCATTCTCCGGGTTCACCGCTTCAATCAGCCCGCCGGCCTCCTGCACGATGATGATACCAGCCGCCAGATCCCAGGCGTTCAGACGGCGTTCCCAATACCCTTCGTAGCGGCCCGCCGCCACATAGGCCAGATCCAGCGCCGCAGCGCCCCAGCGGCGCACACCAGCACAGGCCGGCATCAGCCGCGCCAGATCCTGCAGGGTCGCAGGCAGATCAGAGCGCCCGGCAAAGGGCAGACCGGTGGCGAAAATCGATTCAATCAAGCGGTGACGACCCGAGACACGGATACGGGTGTCATTCATCCAGGCGCCCGCACCTTTTTCGGCAAAAAACATCTCGTCCTTGGCGGCATCATAAACGACACCGGCCACAACTTTGCCCTTGTGCTCCAGCGCGATGGAAATCGCCCAATGAGGCAGACCGTGCAAGAAGTTGGTGGTGCCATCCAGCGGGTCCACAATCCAGCGACGGGTCGGATCTGCGCCTTCCTCTTCGCCGCCCTCTTCGGCCAGCCAGCCATAGGTCGGGCGTGCGCCCATCAGCTCGTCTTTCAGGATCTTTTCCGCAGCGATATCGGCCTTGGAGACAAAGTCGCCCGCGCCCTTTCTCGACACCTGAAGGTTTTCAACTTCGCGAAAATCCTTGACCAGCGACCGCCCCGCCTTACGGGCAGCTTTGATCATGATGTTGAGGTTTGCGCTGCCAATCATGCGAAAGACTCCTGAGCAAATAGGGGGAGATGTCGGTCAAACCGTGCCTATACGCGCCTCATTGCCGCTTGCCAAGGCCCAATAGCGGCATAACCCCGCCCCCGGCGCACATGAGAGCTATGCCCCAGACGCATGTGTCTCGCGAGGGCGAGCGACGATGAGCGGACAGGCCATAGCCAAGCACCAAATCCCCCAGGGCCGGCGCTCTACTGCTGCTGCAGCCTGCGCGCCTCAACCTTGGCCAGGCGGATCAGCTCCTGCATATAGGGCTTTTCCCGGTCCTCACTGCGGATCGCCGCATAAAGCCTGCGGGTGATCCCCTTGGATGTCAGGGGCCGTGTCACATAGTCAGAGGAGTATTTCACCTCCCGCACCACCCAGTCGGGCAGTACAGAAATGCCCCGGTTCGATGCCACCAACAGTAGGATCACCGCCGTCAGCTCCACCTGCCGGATATGCGCAGGCTCAACCCCCGCCGGGGTCAGCAACTGGCTGAAAATATCCAGTCGCGACTTCTCCACCGGATAGGTGATCAGGGTCTGCCCGCGAAAGTCCTCGGCCTCAATATGGGACCTCTCCGCCAGCGGATGCAGCGCAGAGGCCACAAAAACCGGTTTATAGTCAAACAGCTCAATGAACTCGATCCCCGGCAGAACCTCCGGGTCAGAGGAAATCACCAGATCAACCTCCTCCTTCTGCAGCGCGGGCAGCGCGTCAAAGGCAAGGCCCGGACGAATATCCACATCCACATCGGCCCAATTCTTGCGCAAGCCCTCCAACACCGGAAACAGCCATTCAAAACAGGCGTGACACTCAATCGCGATATACATCCGCCCGGTGTTGCCATCCCGCAGCGCAGAGAACTCCGCCTGCATCGCCTCCACCTGCGGCAAGACCTGATCCGCCAGCCGCAGCAGCCGCAGCCCCGCCGCCGACAGCTTCATCGGTTTTGAGCGCCGCAGGAACAGTTCCACCCCCGCCTGATCCTCTAGCCCCTTGATCTGATGGCTCAATGCGCTCTGGGTGATATTCAGCTGATCCGCCGCCCGCGCCAGCCCGCCTTCCTGATGGATTGCCTTGATCGTGCGCAGGTGACGGAATTCGATATGCATCTATCGTGTCGCTCATGTTGTTCTTGAGTATTATGAAATTGTTTCACAATAGGCTGTATGCAACAAGAGATGAAATCATGCGGAGCGCTTATTAAAATGACGACCCCTGACATCTCTTTTGAATTCTTCCCGCCGCAGTCTCTGGAGGCCTCATTTCGGCTTTGGGACACGGTGCAGACGCTGGCCCCACTCGCCCCCCGATTTGTCTCGGTGACCTATGGCGCCGGGGGCACCACCCGTGACCTCACGCGGGAGGCGGTGGCAACCTTGCACAACGCCTCTGGCCTCAATGTCGCGGCGCATCTGACCTGCGTCAACGCCACCAAAGCGGAGACCATGACGATAGCCGATCAGTTCGCCGAGGCAGGCGTGCGCGAAATCGTGGCCCTGCGCGGCGACCCGCCAAAAGGCGCCGCCGGGTTCGAACCTCACCCCGACGGCTACGCCAATTCGGTTGAACTGATCGCCGCACTGGCTGAACGCGATCAATTCTCCATCCGTGTCGGCGCCTACCCTGACCGCCACCCGGAGGCCACCAGTACCCGTGCGGATGTCGACTGGCTGAAGCGCAAGCTGGATGCCGGCGCGGATGAGGCGCTGACCCAGTTCTTCTTTGAGGCCGATACCTTCCTGCGCTTCCGCGATGAGTGCGCCAAGGCCGGGATCGACACCAGCCGCATCACCCCCGGCATCCTGCCGATTGAAAACTGGAAGGGCGCGCGCAACTTCGCCAAACGCTGCGGCGCCACCATTCCGGCCTGGATCGACGATGCCTTTGACAAGGCGATCCGCGACGGTCGCGAAGATCTGCTTGCCACGGCTCTGTGCACTGAACTTTGCTCCGATCTGATGGACAACGGCGTCGACAAACTGCACTTCTACACGCTGAACCGCCCAGAGCTGACCCGTGACGTCTGCTTTGCGCTTGGCATCACGCCCGATGTCTCGCTGGAGAACGTGGCGTAGCGCTTGCTCTGCGACCTGCGCGCTTCTAGCCTCCGATCCTGACGCCCCTGCTGTTTTCGGCTGGGGCGTTTTGTTCAGGACTAAGATCAGGATTGCCGCATGACCGCACCGTCTCCCTCATCCGTCGCGCCCTCCGCCGCCTCTCACCGACGCCGTGCCACAGGTCTCGCCGATCTGATGAAGCCTGAGGAGATTTCGCTGATTTCCGGGCTGGAGTTCATGCAGTCCATTCTTGACGGCCGCCTGCCCGGTCCGCCCATCGGGGAAACCCTGGGCTACCATCTGCATAGCGTCGAGGCGGGCAAGGTGGTTTTCCGTGGCACCCCGGAATTTGCTGTCACCAATCCGCTCGGCACGGTTCACGGCGGCTGGTATGGCACCCTGCTGGACAGCGCCATGGCCTGCGCCGTGATGACCCGCGTGCCCAAGGGGTCGGTCTATACCACACTGGAATTCAAGGTGAACATCCTGCGATCGATCCCGCTGGGCACCGAAATCGAATGTATTGGCCTCACCGATCACGTCGGACGCTCCACCGGCGTTGCCCATGGCGAGTTGCGCGGTGTTGCCGACGGTCGCCTCTACGCCACCGGCTCCACCACTTGCATTGTCATGCAGATCACCCCCAGCTAGGGGCCAAGGCATTTATGCATCCGGCGCTGGCGCTGCTTCGAGGTCGGAAAGCCCCCTGACAAAGATCGCCCACACACTGGGGCATGGCTGACCCGGCTATCACTTTGTTGGCGATAAAGATGCGCCGATCTGCGACCATCGGGCAAAGTCTGGCCGACGCTTTGCGAACCACGGCAAAAACAGCTGTGCATACCCTCGCGAGGAGAGCGAGAGCAGCCCGTCACGGACGATCCGGTGAAAGATCTAATCTCCGATGTTCTGCCAGGCAACGGATGGCTTGTTCGGGAGTGCCGGGGAAAACAATTGTCGTAAACAGGCGCATTCGGTACCTTGCTAAAGTCAATCAATATCGACCATGCGCTATTTGAGAGGTGGTCATGCGTCTGTTCTTCGCCCTTTCCATATTACTGCCCCTCGCAGGTCAAATTCGGGCAGAGGATACGATTGTAATTGGCGATGCACCGCTGCCAGCAGGCATCGCGATTGGCGACGCAGGGCACTCTCCTTTTGCTGGTGTTTGGGTGGGCAGATGGGATTCCTGGCGCAGCCATATTCTCGTCGTGGAAGGCCTCGACGACGACGGGCTGCTTGACGTCATCTATTCTGTGGGACGTGACCAGCAGGGTGGGGGCAACTGGTTTCGGGCAAAGGCGCGTCAAGAGAACGGGACTCTGGTCTTCGCAGATGATGATTTTGCAGCGCGCTATGTGGTGTCCGATACCGGGCGTTTACGCGGTATATACCCAACCGAAGATCACTTCGCTGTGTTGGAGCGCCAGGAGTTATCAGCCATGCTCGCGGCACCGACCGATGATTGGTTTCAGCTAGGTCGGCGCGAGTTTCTGGTGACCGACATGACGGAAGACGGCAAACCAATCGAGCTCGCGGTCGCCATGTATCTTCCCGATGGTGATGGCCCCTTCCCTCTGGCACTTGTCCATCATGGATCAACGGGTTCTGGCACCAACCCACGCGACTTCGAATGGTTTTTCACGCATGACTGGTTTGCTGATTTACTCAATGCTCACGGTTGGGTGGTGGCTTTCCCTCAGCGCCGAGGTCGCGGTGGGTCCGACGGGCTTTACGATGAGGGTTTCTCCGAAGACCGGTCGCAGGGCTATTCAACCGAGGCGCGCCTTTCTCTGCCCGGCGCGACGAGGGCCCTCATTGATGCAAATGCCGCCTTGGCTGCGCTTAGAAAACGCCCTGAAGTCAGCGATGGCGCGGTGCTTTTCTCCGGAGTTTCGCGCGGCGGCGTGGTCGCACTTATGCAAGCTGGGGATCAGCCAGAAGACACGGCTGGTGTGATTAATTTCGTCGGGGGTGGATGACCGAGGGTCCGGGTGATCCTGAGATCAATCCAACACTCTTTCGCCGCGTCGAGGGGTTCGACGGCACGGTCTTGTCAATCTATGGCGAGGATGATCCGCTCTACAGCATCGACCACTCTCGGTCGAACCTCGCACACATTGAAAAGGTGGGCGCGGAAAACGAATTCCATATTGTAACTGTGCCCGGATTCAACAGAGGCCACTGGGTAATGTGGTGGCCAATGCTCTGGGAGGAGATTGTCAGCGACTACCTCCAAAGGATCGAGAGCCGGCCTTGATTTTGAGGAGGAGGACGGCAACTCCGCCCACCCTTCATATCATTGCACACGCGATGAAGGTCCAGTCTGGGTCCAAACCGCTTGACGGTTGGGTCAGTGCTGCATGACGCGGCTTTTGGCCGGATGCGGACAACCCACCGTGTCGGATGGCGCTGCGCGACGGTCCGCATCTCTCCCGTCGGCGTTCACAGCCGACCTATATGCCACGGATAGGATGGGTCGAGAACACGCATCCCCCGGTCCTCGCAGGTCCCCTAGAACCGCAGGTAAATTCAGCAACAGCCTGTCGGCAGGCCCGGCACTCACACTCGAACCCATAGATCTCGCACCGACATAGATTGGCCGCATGCGCAGGCTCCAGGTCTGACACCCACGGGCGCGCGTCGGCCGGTTGGCCATTCAAACCCGTTACAGCCACCGGTGCGCGGCAAGATCGCTAACGCGCCACTTTGGACAGCTCCGACTGCCACTGCGCCAAGCGTTTGTCGGTGATATTGGCACCCACGCTGCTGTGCAATCGCTCGCTGCTGTCCAACCCGACCCGACGGTTGCCGCGCAGCAGGAAAATCTTGCCCCAGCCGCGCCAGGTTCCGACCGAGGGCGCGGTCGGATCAACTGAAAACCGCATGCGCCAGTCACGCGGCAGCGGCAGCCCGCAGTTTTCGGCCCGCTCCAGCATCCAGACCAGAGAGACATTGGACAACGGCCGCGCCTCTTCAAACCCGCCCAGCTGCCCGCCCACATCGCCATGGCTGCCCCGGAACCAGACCTGCTCCACCTTGCCATCATGCCCGTCGGGGCATTCCCAGAGGACCGGCGCAAAGACCTGCCGGGTCTCATCCAGCGCCAGCGCGTGAAAACCGTTTTTTACATGTTTGCCGAGCTGATGGTTGTGAAACCCATGCCGCCGCTCCGCCCAGCGCCACAACAGCGGCAACCGCAGGCCCAGCGCCTTCACCGTGTCCCAGACGCCAACCATCTCAATCTCCACATCCAGGTGGCAATAACGTTCCGTGAAAGTGGAGGCAACACAGCCCCCGGTCTGCGCCGCCGCCTGCGCGGTGATGCCTGCGTCTTCCGTCTCAGCGATGTCGGGTTTAGCCGTCGTCAGCGAACCTTGCGTCTTGCCCGGTCCGCTGGCCGAAGCACCACCACATTGGTAATGCCGATACGCGGTGCGGATATTGCGCACGGTGGCATGTTCGGCCTTCAGCAGCCCGACCTCGTCTATGACACCGGCGAGCGAGCGCACCGCATAGGCGCCCCGCGAATAGCCCATGAGATAAATCCGGTCCCCCGGACGGTAGCGCGAGGCGAGATAGCCATAGGCGCGGCGGATCTGACGGTTGATACCGCGCCCGATCATCACATCCGCAGTTTTGCGCCAGCTCTGCCATTGCACCCCCGCCTCATAAAAGACAGAGACCTGCGGGCCAACCTCCTGGCACAGCCGGTAGACCATGCCAGCGTGGGTTTCATGCCCCGGTTCCAATGTCGACATGGTGCCATCAAGGATGATCAGATGGGCCTGCGGCCCGCGCAGCTTGGTCTCGGCAGAATGCTCGGAGCGCAGCGGGCGCCCGAGCCATCCCAGGATCCTCTTACTCAGCTGCGTCAGCGACATTCCTCAATGCTTCCCATAGTCTAAGTGGTGTGTAAGGCATCTCAACCTGCCGCACGCCACGATCCCAGACCGCGTCCTGCACGGCATTTGCCACCGCTGTCAACGCGCCCACGGTCCCGGCCTCGCCGCAGCCCTTCATGCCCATCGGGTTCTGGGTCGATGGCACCGGCGCAAAACCTACGTCAATCATCGGCACATCCGCCGCACGCGGCAAGGCGTAGTCCATAAACGATGCTGTGAGCAGTTGCCCATCGGCATCATAGACCACCCGCTCCAGCAGCGCCTGCCCCAGCCCCTGCACCACCCCGCCATGCACCTGACCTTCGGCCAGCAGCGGGTTGATCAGATTGCCGAAATCATCGACCACGGTATAGCGGTCCACATGGCTGACGCCGGTTTCCGGGTCGATCACGATCTCGGCAACATGGGCACCGTTTGGAAACGACCGCCCCGGCAACTTGGCCCGTGCCGTGTGACGCAGCAACGCGTGATGCCCCTGCGCACGGGCCATCTCAGCGGCCTCCACCAGGGTTGGCCGCTGGTTGCTGCCCGGCGCGCTGAACTGCTCACCATCAAAGGTGACAGACTGAGGCTTCACGCCCAGTTGCTCTGCCAAAAAAGGAATGAAGGCGTCGATCATCACATCAACTGCCGCCAATGTGGCATTGGCCTGAGTGGTCACTGACCGCGATCCACCGGTGCCGCCACCCTGGGCGATGCGGTCGCTGTCGCCCTGCACCACGGTAATATCTGCTGCAGGAATACCTGTCTGGTCCGCCAGAAACTGCGCATAGACCGTCTCATGGCCCTGCCCGTTGCTCTGCGTGCCGACATAGATGCTCACCCGCCCCTCCTCTTCAAAGGCAACTTCCGCGCTTTCTGAAGGATCCCCCAAAATACTTTCGATATAGTAACACAGGCCAACGCCCCGTAAATTTCCCTGCAACGCATCGGCGGCCCTGCGCTGTGCGAATCCAGCCAGATCCGCCGCCGCTTCGGTACGGGCCAGAAGCTGATGGAAATCGCCCACATCATATGTCTCATCCGTTGCGGTCTGGTACGGGAACTGATCCGCACGGATGAAATTGCGCCGCCTAAGCTCCCATGGGTCAATCCCCAGCTCGCGCGCGGCATGATCCATCACCCGCTCCAGCACATAGATCGCCTCAGGACGTCCTGCCCCGCGATAGGCATCCACCTGTGCGGTGTTGGTATAGATTCCCTCCACCCGCAGCCAGGTGGTGCGAATGTCGTAGACCCCCGCCAACACCCGGCTGAACAGCTGTGTCTGCACCGGCTGGCCGAAATGCGAGTTATACGCCCCCAAATTACACTGTGAATGAACCCGGTAGCCGGTGATGCGCAGATCCGCGTCAAAGGCCAGTTCCGCGAGTGAGGTCAGATCCCGCCCGGCATTGTCACTCAGCATCGCCTCGCTGCGGTCAGACATCCACAACACGGGCCGTCCCAGCAGGCGCGCGGCCTGGGCCACCACAAAATACTCAGGATACGGCATCGCCTTCATGCCAAAGCCACCGCCGACGTCGGGCGTGGTGACATGCACATCCTCCGCCGCCAATCCCAGTTTGTCGCTGAGCTGCTTTTTCATCGCCCAGACGCCTTGCCCACCATAGGTGAACTGCAAACGCCCGTCGGTCCAATTGGCAAAACAGCCGCGCGGCTCCATTGTGTTGACGATGATCCGGTTGTCTTCAACCTGCAGCGCCACGCGATGCGCCGCCGACGCGAAGGCCGCCTCGGTTGCCGCCTCATCCCCCATGCCCCAGTCAAAGGCCCGGTTGTCCGGCGCCTCCGCGTGCAGCTGTTCGCCGCCCACTGTCAGATCCACCTTGGCCGGCAGATCGTCGATATCCAATTCGATCAGCTCTCCCGCATCACGGGCCTGCTCCAGCGTCTGCGCGATCACCACGGCGATCGGCTCGCCCACGAACCGGACGCGACCGCGGGCCAGCATCGGACGCTCCGGCGCGGCACCCTTGCTGCCATCGCGGTTGTCCACCACCGCGCCATCCATACCCACGCGGATGCCAGCGGCCTCCAGATCAGCCAGTGTCAGGATGGCTTGCACGCCCTCAGCCTCGCGGGCCATCTCAAGATCCAGATGGGTGATGGTGCCATGGGCCATCGGGCTGCGCAGCACCCAGGCCCGCAGTGCGCCAACCGGTGCGGCATCTTCCAGATAGCGCCCCTGCCCGGTCAGGAACCGTATATCCTCAACCCGCCGCACCGGTTGGCTTTTGCCGAATTTATCCATCTCTGCCCCTGCCCTCACTGATATGCTGGACCCGGTTTGCCGATGGCAAACACAAAACCGCGGCGCGCAGGTGATATGCCCTGCGCGCCGCGCCAATTGATCCCGTCAGATGCGACAGTAGCCTTAGGGGCGCGCTTGTCCAGACAGCTCGATCACCGTCGCCACGTCAGACAGACCATAGCCGTTGAACTGCGTGCTCATGGCCGAAGAATAGGCGCCAAGACCGGGGAACAGCACATAGTCACCAATCTGCGTATCGCGTGGCAGCGGCAGCCCATCCGGCAGCCGGTCCAGACTGTCACAAGTGGGGCCAAAGACCACGCGCGGCTGGGCCTCTGCCTTCCGACGGGTGCCATCAGCGGCGACCACTTCGACCCGCCCCGGCAGACCCATGTCGCGGATATCCACCAGGCCGCCATAGATCCCGTCGTTGAGGAACACCACCTCACCGGCCTTGCGCATCCCCTTGATCCGCGCCGCCAGCGTAAAGCTTTCTGAGACCATCGCCCGACCCGGCTCGCAGATCAGCACCGGTTGCTCCGCACCAAAGGCCGCCTCTGCCGTCGCGGAAATCGCGGCAAAAACCTTCTCCAGATCCGGTGCCACCCCATCACGGTTCGCAGCAAAGCCACCACCGACGTTCAGCCGCGCAATCTTCACCCCTGCGGCGTCAATAATCCGCTTGGCCGCATGGACATATTCAACCCAGGCGCTCTCGTCCTCGCACTGCGTTCCGGGGTGGAAACACAGCGCAGGCGTCCAGCCTTCCGCCGCCACCCGCTTCAGCAATTCGACCGCCATATCCGGCTCTGCCCCGAACTTGCTGCCAAAATCATAGGCCGCACCCGCCACCGGCAGGGCAAAGCGCACAGCGATTTCACAGCTCTTGGGCACATCGGCCAGCTTGTCCAGCTCGCTCGACTCATCCACCGACCAGCTCGCCACCCCATGGGCGATACCCGCCGCAATCTCAACGTCCGAGCGGACCGGGTTGTTGTAATGCATCACCGCGTCCGGGCTGGCGGCACGCACCGCGTCCATCTCCGCGGGCGAGGCCACGTCAAATCCGGTAATGCCCGCCGCCACCAGATTGGACAGCACCGCCGGATGCGGGTTCGCCTTCACCGCGTAGGTCACCAGCCCCGGAAAACCGCGCTGAAACCGGTTGGCCACCTCATGCAGCACGCGCGGCGAAAAATACAGGATCGGATGATCCGGTGTACTGCGCGCCAAATGGGTTTCAGGGGAAAGCCAGAGAGGTGGGATCTGCTGCATGGATATCGGCCTTAATTGGATGTTTTTCCCAGTTTCCGCCACTACGCCGTCGATTTCGCTCGTCACATTGCCTATAGTGACGAAAAATAACGTCACATCGCAGGCCACATATGCAAACCGACGAAACCGACCAGAACCTTCTGACGCTCCTGCGGGAAAACGCCCGCCGCCCGGTGGCCGATCTGGCACGCCGCCTGGGCCTTGCGCGTACCACGGTTCAGGCGCGGATTGAACGATTGGAAAGCTCCGGCGTGATCAGCGGTTACACGCTGCGCACCTCGGCGCAGGCGCGCCCGCCATTGCAGGCCACTGTGCTGATCTCGATTGAACCACGCTCCGGCCCGGAGGTTCTGGCCCGGTTGCGCGGATTGCCGGGTGTCGAGGTCGTGCATACCACCTCAGGCCGGTTTGACCTCCTGGCGCAGGTGGTGGCGCAGACCACCACCGAACTGGACGAGACGATTGATCGCATCGGCGAGGCACGCGGCGTGCGCTCCTCCGAGAGCCTGATCCATCTGGCCACCAAGCTGGACCGCACTGGCCAATAGATTGCTCGCGCCAGTGAACTGCACGCGAAGCGCTGACCAATTGACACGCCTGCTGCGATAATCATCCCTGAAAACTCGTGCGCCCGGCCACCCCTGCGGTATCCGCATCAAGGGTGCCCGGGCGGCTTAAAACCATAGGCATCGACAAACGGGACCCGAGGGAGATCCCGGTGGAAAAGGCGGCTTGGAACTCCACCCCGGTTGACCGGACGCGACATCACTCACTGTCATCTGCATCGCGGTCCCCCCACCACTTACCGTGCCGGATTAACCTTAAAACGCCGTTATCGCCGGGATCGTTCCATAATATTTTTGATATTCTCAGGATCCTTGTCGCTCCCCCCTTGGCAGGCCCGCCTATGGAGACTTTCCCTTTGCCGCACCATTCGGTATGGGATGACCCGATCAGACAGATACGCAGGCAGGACATTCCGATGGCGATGGACAAGACATTTAACGCAGCCGAAGCCGAAGCCCGGCTTTCCGAGGCCTGGGAGAAGGCAGGCTGTTTCCGCGCGGGCGCAAACGCCAAGCGCAGCGAAACCTACAGCGTTATGATCCCGCCCCCGAATGTCACCGGCGTCCTGCACATGGGCCATGCCTTCAACAACACGCTGCAGGACATCCTGATCCGCTGGAAGCGCATGCAGGGCTATGACACGCTCTGGCAGCCCGGCACCGACCACGCCGGCATCGCCACCCAGATGGTGGTGGAGCGTGAACTGGCCAAGACCCAGCAGCCCTCCCGTGGTGAGCTGGGCCGCGAGAAATTCCTGGAGAAAATCTGGGAGTGGAAAGAGCAATCTGGCGGCACCATCATCAACCAGCTGAAGCGCCTCGGTGCCTCCTGTGATTATGACCGCACCGCCTTCACCATGGCAGGCGCCCAGGGCGACACCCGCACCGGACACGAGAATTCCCCGAATTTCCACGACGCCGTCATCAAGGTCTTCGTGGAGATGTACAACAAGGGCCTGATCTACCGTGGCAAGCGGCTGGTTAACTGGGATCCGCATTTTGAAACCGCGATTTCCGACCTTGAGGTGGAGAATATCGAGGTTGCGGGCCACATGTGGCACTTCAAATACCCGCTCGCCGGTGGGGCCACCTACACCTATGTGGAGAAAGACGAAGACGGCAACGTCACACTGGAGGAAGAGCGCGATTATATCTCCATCGCCACCACCCGCCCGGAAACCATGCTGGGCGACGGCGCGGTGGCGGTGCATCCTTCGGATGAGCGCTACGCCCCCATCGTGGGCATGCTTTGTGAAATCCCCGTCGGCCCCAAGGCGCAGCGCCGCCTGATCCCGATCATCACGGATGACTACCCGGACAAGGATTTCGGCTCTGGCGCGGTGAAAATCACCGGTGCCCATGATTTCAACGACTATCAGGTCGCCAAGCGTGGCGGCATTCCGATGTATAACCTGATGGACACCAAGGCACATATGCGCAGCGACGGCGCGCCCTATGTAGAAGAGGCCACAACCGCACAAGCCATCGCCAATGGGGAGGCAGAATTCACCGAAGCCAGCATCGCCGCGATGAACCTGGTGCCGGAAGAATACCGTGGCCTGGACCGTTTCGAGGCGCGCAAACGCGTGGTCGCCGATATCACCGCCGAAGGTCTCGCCGTGATGCAGACCCTCACCAAAACGGTGAAGGATGAGGACGGCAACGAGAGTGAAATCTCCGAAACTGTGCCCTACGTCGAAAACAAGCCGATCATGCAGCCCTTTGGCGACCGTTCCAAAGTGGTGATCGAGCCGATGCTGACCGACCAGTGGTTCGTGGACGCCGCCAAGATCGTCGGGCCGGCGCTGGACGCCGTGAAGGACGGCACCGTTAAGATCCTGCCGGAGTCGGGCGAGAAGACCTATTACCACTGGCTGGAAAACATCGAACCCTGGTGCATCTCGCGCCAGCTCTGGTGGGGCCATCAGATCCCAGTTTGGTTCGGACCAACCATCGAAGACGGTCGTGCCCGACAGCCGAACGAGCTACAGTTCTGTGCATCTAGCGCCGAAGAAGCACAACAAAAAGCGAAAGATTACTACGACCAAGTACTTGGATACGAAATCAGAGTACACGTTCAGGACGTCGCTGAAGATGCCATCTCCGCAATGCAGGCCGAGAAAGGGCGCAATCCAGCTTCATCTGGAACTTCCGTCAGCTTTGACGGAACAGGGAAGATCTGTGAAATTACGATAACTCGCGACCCCGACGTCCTCGACACCTGGTTCTCCTCCGGCCTCTGGCCGATCGGCACCCTGGGCTGGCCGGAAGACACAGTGGAGATGCAGAAATACTTCCCGACCTCGACCCTCGTCACCGGTCAGGACATTCTGTTCTTCTGGGTCGCCCGGATGATGATGATGCAGCTGGCGGTTCTGGATCAGGATCTGCCGGTTGAAAAACGCATCCCCTTCGACACCGTCTACCTCCATGGCCTTGTGCGCGATGCCAAGGGCAAGAAGATGTCGAAATCCACCGGCAACGTGGTCGACCCGCTGGAGATCATCGACGAATACGGCGCCGACGCGCTGCGCTTCACCAATGCGGCGATGGCCAGCCTTGGTGGCGTGCTGAAGCTCGATATGCAGCGCATTGCGGGCTACCGCAACTTTGGCACCAAACTGTGGAATGCGGTCAACTTCGCCCATTTCAACACCGTCTATGACGCCGACACCCCCGCCTATGACATCCCCGATGCCAAGGCCGCCGTGAACCAATGGATCATCGGTGAGACCGCCAAGGTCCGGGTTGAAGTGGACGCCGCCCTTGAGGCCTACCGCTTCAACGACGCGGCCCTCGGCCTCTACGCCTTTGTCTGGGGCAAGGTCTGCGACTGGTACATCGAGCTCAGCAAACCGCTGTTCGGCTCCGAGGATGAGGCGGTGATCGCTGAAACCCGGCAGACGCTGGGCTGGGTGCTGGATCAATGTATGATCCTCCTGCATCCGATCATGCCCTTCATCACCGAGGAGCTGTGGGGCAACACTGCCAAGCGTGCGAACATGCTGGTGCATGAAAACTGGCCGACCTATGGCACCGAGCTGGTGAACGCCGATGCGGACGCCGAAATGAACTGGGTGATCACCGCGATCGAGAACATCCGCTCCACCCGCGCGCAGATGCATGTGCCGGCCGGTGCCAAGATTCCGATGGTGGTGACCGAATTCTCCGATCAGGCGCGCGCCGCCTGGGAGAAGAATGAGGCGATGATCCAGAAACTGGCCCGCATCACCACGCTGGAGCAGGTCGACACCTTCCCCAAAGGCTGCGCCTCGGTCGCTGCCCCCGGTGCCTCCTTCGGTCTGCCGCTGGCGGATGTCATCGACGTGGACGCAGAAAAGGCGCGCCTGGAGAAGACCCTGGGCAAACTCGCCAAGGAGCTGGGCGGCCTGCGCGGGCGTTTGAACAACCCCAAATTCGCCGCCTCCGCGCCGGAAGAGGTCGTCGCGGAAGCCCGTGAGAACCTTGCCCTGCGCGAGGAAGAAGAGGCCAAGATCAAAGAGGCGCTGGCGCGTCTGGCTGAAATCGGCTGATTGCCCATAACAACGGGGCAAGCCACTGGTATCATTACCGGCTTGCCCCAAAAACCGCACATTGGACATTGCCGCAGACCGCTGGTGCTTCTGCGCAACGCCCCAAGGGTGCCCTCACATCTGCGCTAAATCTGCGTAAATCGGCCCATTGGCTGAACGGTCCCGTCAAATCTTCCGCATAAGGGGAAAAACCGCGCAATGCGGTCATTGCCTTTGGCCCGGTTCTGTATCAGCCTGTGGCAACAGCTTGATATCCGCGCCAGAAAGGACCCCCCATGCCCAAAGGATACTGGGTCGCCCATGTCGACGTTGATGATATGGACCGCTACAAGGACTATGTTGCGGCCAATGCGGCCCCCTTTGCCGAATACGGCGCCAAATTCCTGATCCGTGGCGGCCCCAAAGAGGTCCGCGAAGGCCAGACCCGCGCCCGCACCGTGGTGATCGAATTCAAGGATTTTGCCACCGCCAAAGCCTGTTACGACTCCGTCGCCTATCAGCAGGCCAAGGCGCTGCGCGATCCGGTCTCCACCGGCGATATGGAAATCATCGAAGGCTATGGCGACTAGGGCCCGCTTGGTTCTGGACGCGCTCAAGGGTAGAATAGTGCCATGCTGAAGAAACTGTTTCAGGTCTTTCGACCTCAAAAGACCCCCGCCCAGCCGGACCCCGATGCCGAGCTGGCGCTCGGCGCGCTTCTGGTGCGGGTGGCGCAATCGGATCGCGACTACCAGCTGGAAGAGATCAGCCTGATCGACCGTATTCTGGCCCGCCTCTATCAGCACGACGCGATTGAGGCCGCAAAGGTCCGTGCCGCTTGTGAGAAACTGCACGCCGCCGCGCCGGAAACCGACACGTTCGGCCGCCTCATCCGCGAAACCACCGGGCTTGAGGAACGGCTCGCGGCGCTAGATGCGCTCTGGGAGGTGGTGCTGGCGGATGGTCATGAGCACCCCGGAGAGATGAAGATCGTAGAGGACGCGCGCAAAGCGATGGGCCTCTCCAAGGCCGACAGCGACACTGCCCGCGCCCGCGCGCAGGGCAAACTGCTTGGCCCCGAGCCTGGCGTGGCCGCAGCTCAGCCGACCACACAAAGCCCGCTTTCGAGCGCCACCACGATATCGCCCACCCCCGACCCGTCAGATAAGGAGCCGCAGCCATGATCAAGGAATTGCTTGGACGACTGCTGGCCCCGGCACCAGAGCCGCTGGACGATGGCGATGCGCGCCTCGCCCTTTGCGCTCTTCTGGTGCGGATTGCGCGGTCTGATCACAATTACTCCGACGATGAACGCGACCGGATCGACCGGATCCTGCGGGCCCGCTACGATCTCGATCTGGGGGGCGCCATCCTGCTGCGCGAACAGGCCGAGGCGCTGGAGGCCGA
Source organism: Phaeobacter sp. LSS9 (assembly GCF_003443595.1). Taxonomy (NCBI): domain Bacteria; kingdom Pseudomonadati; phylum Pseudomonadota; class Alphaproteobacteria; order Rhodobacterales; family Roseobacteraceae; genus Phaeobacter; species Phaeobacter sp. LSS9. Next base: position 321,151 of record NZ_CP031956.1, on the reverse strand, counting down.
GGCCCCCGACACCGTCCGTTTTACCCGCGCGATCAAGGACGCCGTTGCGTATGAAAACCGCATGGCTGTGGTCGAAGCCCTGTGGCAGGTCGTGCTCGCCGATGGCAAGCGTGACGCGGCCGAGGATGCGCTGCTGCGTCTCTCCGCCAGCCTGCTGGGGGTAAGCGATGTCGACAGCGCCCGCGCCCGTCGACGCGCGGAGGCCAGCTCATGATCGCCAGCCTGGCGATGTATGACCGCCCCGAAACCGCCCCTGCCCTTGATGCGCTGTGGCAGGCGATCCGGCACGAGCTGACGGCGGCCTCCATCGACGCGCCGGAAACCCTCACCCGTGGCGGCGACCTCTGGTCGATCTGGTCCGATTCGAAATTGCTGCTGGCACAGACCTGCGGCCTGCCCTACCGCACCCGTCTCTATGAGCAGGTCAATCTGGTCACGACACTGGATCACGGCGTCGCGGACTGCCCGCCGGGGCACTACAACAGCGTCTTCATCGCCCATCGCAACCGTGCAGGAAATAGCCTGCAAGCGATCGCAGGCGGCAGCTTTGCCTATAATGAGGCGCTGTCACAATCCGGCTGGGCCGCGCCAATGCTGCATCTGCGCGACCTCTCGCTCCTCCCCGGCAGCCTGTTTCAATCCGGCAGCCATATCGCCTCCGCCCGTGCAGTGGCCGAAGGAACCGCCGATTTCGCCGCCCTTGATGCTGTCAGCTGGACCTTAATGCAGGAACATGACGATTGGGCCAAAGATCTGGTTGAAGTGGCGCGCACACCGTCGACGCCGGGTCTGCCGCTGATCACCGCCAGTACCCGTGATCCGGCCCCCCTCCGCACCGCCGTCGCGCAGGCTGTCGCCACTCTGGATGATGAGCACCGCAAAGCCCTGCACCTGAAGGGTGTAAGCGAGATCCCACCGGGCGCCTACCTGGCGGTCCCGACACCGCTCGGCCCGGTACTGACCGAGCAATCCATTCGCCAGCAGGCGGCAGGCTGATCCACCAGACTTATCCGCTCCGGCTACCCCCGGAGCGGAGGCCCTCACAACCGCGCCGCGACCTGCCCGGCGCTGATACCCACACGATAGGGCTGGCACAGAGGCCGGCAGATGCCCCGACCGTGAGCAGTCCCAGGACAATTTGATCAGATTATCCGCCAAAATGCCAATTTCCTCGCGTGCCTTCTCGGTTTGCACGTTGCATCCGCGCTTTTTTTCGGTCCAATAAGGACGAATTCAACGACAATTGGACGAGAGACACCTTGACCGACACAACGCCAGTTCTGGAAATCCGCGGCCTGCACAAGTCATATGGCGAGCTGGAAGTGATCAAAGGTGTTGATATCACCGCCCACCGCGGCGATGTGGTTTCCCTCATCGGATCCTCCGGATCGGGCAAGTCCACTCTGCTGCGCTGCTGCAATCTTCTGGAAGACAGCCAGGAGGGTGATATCCTCTTCAAAGGCGAGCCGATCAATTGGTCCGGAACCGGCCTTGCCCGGCGTCCTTCGGATGCGAAACAGGTGCTGCGCATCCGCACCAACCTGTCCATGGTGTTCCAGCAGTTCAATCTCTGGGCGCATATGACCATTCTGCAAAACGTGATGGAGGCCCCGCTGACCGTCCTCGGTCGTGACCGCGCCGAGGTGGAAGAGGCCGCCCGCAAATACCTCACCAAGGTTGGGATCGGCGACAAATGCGATGCCTATCCCGCGCAGCTCTCCGGCGGCCAGCAGCAGCGCGCAGCCATCGCGCGCGCACTCTGCATGGAACCTGAGGCGCTGCTGTTTGATGAACCCACCTCCGCCCTCGATCCCGAGCTGGAGCAGGAGGTGGTCAAGGTGATCAAGGACCTTGCCGCTGAAGGCCGCACCATGATCATCGTGACCCATGACATGAACATGGCCGCTGATGTCTCCAGCCACATCGTGTTTCTGCACAAAGGCCTGATCGAAGAAGAAGGCTGCCCGGACGAAGTCTTTGGCAGCACCCGATCCGAACGTCTGCGCGGCTTCCTTGCCTCCACGCGTCACGGCAAATAACCACCAACAAAAACCAAACCAAACGGGAGTAACCTCATGAAATCTCTTATCCTCGGCACCGCAGCCCTGGCCCTCACTGCGGGCATCGCAATGGCGGACACTGTCCGTCTGGGCACCGAAGGCGCCTACCCTCCGTATAACTTCCTGAACGATGACGGTCAGGTTGACGGTTTTGAGCGTGAGCTGGGCGACGAGCTGTGCAAGCGCGCTGAGCTGGACTGCGAATGGGTCACCAACGACTGGGATTCGATCATCCCCAACCTGCTGTCCGGCAACTACGACACCATCATCGCCGGCATGTCGATCACAGCCGAGCGTAAGGAAGTTGTGAACTTCACCACCGGCTACACCCGCCCGTCGCCCTCCGCCTATGCGGCGATGTCGGCTGATGTCGATGTGAACAGCGCCGTTGTGGCAGCTCAGGCCTCAACCATTCAGGCCGCCCATGTCGCCTCCACCGGTGCCACCCTGGTTGAATTCCCCACCCCGGATGAAACCGTTGCCGCTGTGAAAGCCGGCGAAGTGGACGCGGTCATGGCCGACAAGGACTTCCTGATCCCGATCGTGGGCGAAACCGAGATGGAATTTGTCGCAGATGACGTCCTCTTGGGAGACGGCATCGGCATGGCGTTCCGCAAGTCCGACGACGAGCTGCGCGGCAAGTTCGACGTGGCCATCGAATCGATGAAGGCAGACGGCTCCCTGAACGCTCTGCTGGAAAAATGGGAAATCGAAGGCCAGTTCTGAGCCCTCGCATCATCCTGATATCAAAGAAGGGGGGCGCCATGCCCCCCTTCACCCTTGACCGGTCCCGGCCCCATCGGTGCCCCTGACCCGTCCCTGTCCGAACGAGGCCCGCCATCTTCTCCTTTTGCTCTGATCCGGCCAGCCTGGAGGGTTTCCAGTGGCTGAGCTGTTACCTGACCACCGGCAAGCATTTTGCTTTCTACGCCTCCTTTGGGACGGTGCTTCTGCTTCTGACCGTCACCGCCCCGGCGGCGCTGGCGTTTGGCTTTGGCGGCGCCATGGCTGCACGCGCGCAGTTCGCGCCGCTCTCTTGGCTGGGCAAGGCCTACATCGCGGTGGTGCGTGGCGTGCCGGACATCGCATTCTTCCTGTTTTTCGTGATCGCACTGGATCAGGGCATTGAATATCTGCGCCATCAGGTGAAATGCCCCGACTGGGACGCGCCGGTACGGCAAGGCAATGACTTTGTTGTCTGTGACATTGCCAAGATGCCGCTCAGCTCCTCCGATCAGTGGATCCACGAGGTCTACGGCTTCACGCTTGCGGTGGTGACCTTTGCCATCGTGTTCGGCGCCTTTGCGGCCAATGTGCTGTTCGGCGCGATGCGGGCCGTGCCCCGCGCCCAGATTGAAACCGCCGAAGCCTATGGCATGACCCATCGCCAGGCCTTCTGGCGCATTCTGGTGCCGCAGATGTGGACTTATGCGCTGCCCGGCCTGTCGAACCTGTGGATGGTGCTGATCAAGGCCACGCCGCTGCTGTTCCTGCTCGGGGTTGAGGATATCGTCTACTGGGCGCGTGAGCTTGGTGGCTCCAAGACTGCCCGCTTCACCGATTACCCCCATGGCGACTGGCGGATGTGGTACTTCCTCGGCCTGCTGGTGTTCTACCTCGCCTTTACCAAACTCTCCGAAGTGGTGCTGGAGCGCATCCGCACCCGTCTGTCCCATGGGCAGGCCACATTGGCAGGCGAAGCCCAAAGGAAAGCGTCATGAGCTGTTTCCAGACCCTTCAGGATTACGGCCTGCGCGCACTTGGCATCGGCGAACGCATGTTGCCCCGCAGCGATTTCACCCTCTGCGACCAGTTTGTCCTCATCGGCTCGGGCATGCTGTGGAACATCTACTTCGGCGCCATCGCCGTCGTCATCGGCTTTGTCATCGCCAATGGCGTGGCACTGGCCAAGAATTCCACTTCCACACCGCTGCGCAAAACCGCTGAATGGTTCATTTTCATCTTCCGTGGCTCGCCGCTGTTCATTCAGTTCTTCTTTGCCTACTTCCTGTTCCTGCAGCTGAAGTCGGTCTCGCCAATCTTCAATCCGCTGTCGGCGGCCTGGCTTGGCGCGCTGATCGTGCTGATCCTCAACACCGCCGCCTATTCCGCCGAGATCTTCTACGGCGCGCTGCGTTCGATCCCCAAGGGCGATATCGAGGCGGCAGACGCCTATGGGCTGTCCGGCTGGACCCGCTTTCGCCGAATCATGTGGCCAACAATGATGCGTCTGGCTTGGCCGTCCTATACCAATGAGGCGATCTTCCTGTTCCATGCCACCACGCTGGTGTTTTTCTCCGGGTTCCCGGCCTGGCAACAGCGCGGCGATGCGCTCTATTACGCCAGCTATTTCGCGGATAAGACGTTCAACCCCTTCGTGCCCTACCCGATCCTGGCCTTCTATTTCATCCTGCTGACGCTGGTGGTGATTGGCATCTTCGGCGTGATCAACACCCGGCTGAACGCCCATCTGCCGCAGGAAAAACGCCGCAAGATCCGCTACAGGCCCAACCTGATCCGCTGATCAACTCTCTGGACCCCAGCACCCAAAGGCGCCCACTGCGGCGCCTTTTTCTTTGCCCTGCCGGTGTCTGTGATCGGGCCAACAAAACTTTTGATCAAATTTTCTTTGCGTCTTGCGGATCCTGCTTTAGTAATGGGGCAATCAACTAGGGAGCCTCCGATGGATCTGTCTCATCTGCGCACTATCCGCATCGCCGCCTGTGACCTGAACGGGCAGATGCGTGGAAAGCGTATGCCCGTGGGGCTGGCAGACAAGCTGGCAGATGGCGCCGCACGGATGCCGATCTCTACCCTCAACGTCGATCTCTGGGGCCGCGATGTTGAAGACAACCCGCTGGTGTTTGAGACCGGCGATGCCGATGGCGTGATGCTGCCAACCGAACGTGGCGCCGTCCCGATGCCCTGGCTGGCCAACCCATCCGCGCTGGTCCCGATGGCAATGTACTGGGAAGACGGCCGCCCCTTCATGGGCGATCCGCGTCATGTGTTGTCAGATGTGCTGACCCGCTACCAGCAGCGCGGCTGGCGTGTTGTCGCCGCCACCGAAATGGAGTTCAGCCTGCTGGATGACAGCGGCGCACAGCCGGCCCCGCCCATCGACCCGCTCACAGGCCGGGAGCTGGATCAGCAGTCGGTCCTGTCGGTCGCGGAACTTGATGCCTTTGATGCGTTTTTCACCGACCTCTATGAAGGGTCGGAGGCGATGGGCATTCCCGCCCAATCCGCCATTTCGGAGGCGGGGCTGGGCCAGTTTGAAATCAACCTCAACCATCAGGATGCCATGCGCGCCGCCGATGATGCCTGGCTGTTCAAGGCCTTGGTCAAAGGTCTGGCCCGCAAGCATGGGTTTGCCGCCACATTCATGGCCAAGCCCTATGCCGAAGAGGCTGGAAACGGCATGCATGTGCATTTCTCGGTCGAGGATGAGGACGGCAACAATATCTTCAACGATGGCACCGAACGCGGCTCGGATCTGCTGATGAACGCGGTGGCCGGCTGCCTCACCGCGATGCCCGCCAGCACGCTGATCCTGGCCCCACACGGCAATTCCTACGACCGGCTGGTGCCCGGCGCCCATGCCCCGGTCAGCGCCGCCTGGGCCTATGAAAACCGCACCGCCGCAATCCGTATCCCCGGCGGCAGCCCCAAGGCGCGCCGTATCGAACACCGGGTCGCAGGCGGCGATATCAACCCCTATCTGATGCTCTCCGTGGTGCTCGGCGCGGCCCTCGCCGGGATCGAGGATGCCGCCACGCCCCCGGCCCCGTCCGAGGGCAACATCTATGAGATTGACGGGTTGCCGCAGCTGGCCCCCGACTGGAACGCCGCGATCGACCTCTTCGACAGTGACCCGCTGATCGCGCGGATCCTGCCCGACCGGGTGATCCGCAATCTGGTGATGATGAAACGTCAGGAGCTGGCAGGCTTTGCCGAGCGCCCAGCGGAGAGCCATTGGCTGTCCTGGCTTGAGGCGGTATGACATCAGCCTGTCAAAGCCCACAACGCTCCGCATCAAGCGCTTGCCTGAGTTGCGGACCTCGGCTAGGCTTAATTTGATCAAATTTGGTGACCCATGAAAATCGGCATTCTGCAAACCGGCCACGCGCCCGAAAACCTGATCGGCAACTCGGGCAACTATGACCAGATGTTCCGCAACCTGCTGGCCGACGGCGATTTTGACTTTGACACCTACGCGGTGGTCGACAACGTCTTTCCCAGCGGCGCCGACGCAGCAGACGGCTGGCTGATCACCGGCTCCAAACATGGTGCCTATGAAGACCACGACTGGATCCCCCCGCTAGAGGATCTGATCCGCGAGATCCACGCCCGTAAACAGCCCTTGGTCGGCATCTGCTTTGGCCACCAGATCATCGCGCAGGCACTTGGCGGCAAGGTTGAGAAATTTACCGGCGGCTGGGCCGTCGGCCCGGTCACCTATCAGATGGATGGCAAGCCGCTGCGGCTCAACGCGTGGCATCAGGATCAGGTCACCGCCCTGCCCGAGGGTGCGCGGGTGCTGGCCGGAAACGACCACTGCAAGAACGGTATACTCGCCTATGGTGATCACATCTGGACCCTGCAGCCTCACCCCGAATTCGCCAGCAGCTTTGTCGGTGGCCTGATCGACAGCCGCGGACGCGGCGTGGTGCCGGATGCGATCCTGGATGCCGCCAGCACAGAATTACACCATCCGGTCCAATCGGGTGAAATCGCAACCTTCCTCAATGCCTTCTTCAAGAAAGAGAGGACCTGATGTCAGCCTGGCTAGACACCCTTCCCGATGCAGCAAAAACCTATCTGGAGGGCCGTCGTCTCGACGAGGTTGAATGCATCATCTCGGATCTGCCGGGCATCGCCCGGGGCAAGGCGGTGCCAGCGTCCAAATTTGCCAAGCAGGATTATTTCCACCTGCCCGACAGCATCTTCTACCAGACCATCACCGGCGACTGGGCCGAGGCAGCGGATGACGATGGCTGGATCGAAAAGGACATGATCCTGAAACCGGACATGTCCACCGCCACCGCCGCCCCATGGACTGGTGACTGGACGCTGCAAGTCATTCACGACGCCTATGACCGCGATCACAAACCGATCCCCTTCAGCCCACGCAATGTGCTGAAACGGGTGGTGCAACTCTATCATGATCGCGGCTGGGATCCCGTTGTGGCACCGGAAATGGAGTTCTTTCTGGTCGCCCGCAACACCGATCCTGCGCGCGGCATTGAACCGATGATGGGCCGCTCTGGCCGTCCGGCCGCCGCCCGTCAGGCCTATTCCATGACCGCCGTGGACGAATTCGGGCCGGTGATCGACGATATCTATGATTTCGCCGAACATCAGGGCTTTGAAATCGACGGCATCACCCAGGAGGGCGGCGCCGGGCAGCTGGAAATCAACCTGCGCCATGGCGATCCGGTGAAACTGGCGGATGAGGTGTTCTATTTCAAACGGCTGATCCGCGAGGCCGCGCTGCGCCACGACTGTTTTGCCACTTTCATGGCCAAGCCCATTGCCGATGAACCCGGCTCTGCCATGCATATCCATCACTCGATCATCGACATGGAGAGCGGCGACAATATCTTCTCCGGTCCACAGGGCGGCGAGACGGATGCGTTTTACCACTTCATCGGCGGGTTGCAGAACCACCTGCCCGCCGGTCTGGCGGTGATGGCGCCTTATGTGAATTCCTATCGCCGCTACGTGAAGGAACAGGCCGCCCCGATCAATCTGGAATGGGCGCGCGACAACCGCACCACCGGTATCCGGGTGCCCCTCTCCGGCCCTGAAGCGCGGCGCGTGGAAAACCGCATCGCCGGCATGGACTGCAACCCCTACCTTGGGATCGCATTGTCCCTGGCCTGTGGCTATCTAGGTCTCACCCGCGAGGAACGCCCTCGCAAGCAGTTCAAGGGAGACGCCTACGCCGGTGACGGCGATATCCCCCAGGTGATGGGTCAGGCGCTCGACCTCTTTGAGGAAGCCACAGACCTGCATGAGGTGCTGGGGCCGGAGTTTGCCCGCGTCTATTCCATCGTGAAACGCGCCGAATATGACGAGTTCCTGCAGGTTATCTCGCCCTGGGAGCGGGAGCATCTGCTGCTGAACGTCTAACATTCTCAGCGCTGGCGTCTTGGGAGATGTCAGCGCTGGTGAGTATTTATGGAAAGATGACAGGCAGTTGCGCTTCGCCGTATAGGCGGTGCCTGCCGGGGATTGAGGTGTGCCATGGCGTTGAACCTGCTTTACTCCAATGACCGCAAAGGGGCCTATCCCAACAGCTGGTACGCCGCCACCGCCACTCCGCTCGCGCCCTTTGCCCCCTTGCAAGGTGAGGCCCGCGCCGATGTCTGCATTGTTGGCGGCGGCTACACTGGCCTCTCCGCCGCATTGCATCTGGCGGAGGCCGGGCGCTCGGTCATCCTGCTGGAGGCCAACCGTGTCGGCTTTGGCGCCTCGGGCCGCAACGGTGGTCAGCTGGGCAGTGGTCAGCGCATGGAGCAGGATGGGCTGGAAAAGCTCATGGGGGACGGCGACGCCGCCAAGCTCTGGTCCCTGGCTGAGGAGGCCAAGGATCTGGTGAAATCCCTGATCACCCGCCACGACATCGACTGCCACCTGAAACCCGGCATCGCCCATGCCTGTTTCTCCAAAGCGGAAGTCGACGACGAACATCGCTATGTGGAGCATCTGCAAAACCGCTATGGCTACGGTGAGATTTCTGCGCTGGACAAGGCCGGGCTGGAGGCGATCTGCCCCTCGCCTGCCTATGTTGGCGGCTCGCTCGACACCGGCGCGGCCCATCTGCACCCGCTGGCCTATGCACTTGGCCTCGCCCGTGCCGCCGCAGCAGCCGGGGTACAGATCTGCGAGGGCAGCGAGGTTCTGGATATCGAAGACGGCGCACAGATCCGCCTGCGCACCGCCGAAGGGCAGGTCACCGCCGACCATCTGATCCTGGCCTGCAACGGCTATCTCGGCGGCCTCAACCGGCAGGTGGCCGCGCGGGTGATGCCAATCAACAATTTCATCGCCGCGACAGAACCCTTAGGCGCCGACGCCGCCAATGTCTTGGCCCGCGATGTGGCGGTGGCTGACAGCAAATTTGTGGTGAACTACTTCCGGCTCAGCCATGACGGGCGGCTGTTGTTTGGCGGCGGTGAGAGCTATGGCTACCGCTTCCCCAGCGATATCGCCGCCACCGTGCGCAAGCCAATGACGGAGATTTTCCCGCATCTGCGTGATGTGAAGATCGACTACGCCTGGGGCGGCACCTTGGCCATCACCATGAAACGGATGCCCTATCTGGCCCGGCTTGCCCCGAATATCCTCAGCGCATCGGGCTATTCCGGCCATGGCGTCGGCACCGCCACCCACGCCGGTCAGCTGATGGCGCGCGCCATCGCCGGTGACAGTGACGGGTTTGAGACAATGTCCCGCGTGCCCGCCCCCGCCTTCCCCGGCGGCGCGGCCATGCGCAGCCCGCTGCTGGCCTTGGCAATGACCTGGTATTCGCTGCGGGACAGGCTGGGTATCTAAGATCCTGCGAGGCGCCCGCCATGCGGTGCGCCCCTCTGCCCCCGGACAGACCCAAAGCAACAGTTTCGTGAAATTCGTCGCCAAAACCCGCCACTGCCGCCGGGGGTGCTTGGCATTTGCCCATAGACCTTTTATATTTTTGAAAAGGTAACTTCAGGATTTTGAAATATGAGCCAGGCATCCCCGTCGCAGGTCCCGAATGTCCATCAGGCAGAACCCATCCCGGAGGCCGCGCGCGCCGCGCTTGAGGCATTGATGCACTCTGGCGATCTGTTCCGCTATACCGCCCCGCAGGATGCGCCCGTCGCCCTGCTGGAGGAGGAATTCGCCCAGCTCCTTGGCAGCAAGTACGCGCTGGCGGTGTCGTCTTGCTCGGCGGCCTTGTTCCTGTCGCTGAAGGCGCTGGACCTGCCCCGTGATGCGCGCGTGCTGATCCCCGGTTTTACCTTTGCGGCGGTCCCCTCCTCCATTGTGCATGCCGACTGCGTGCCGGTGCTCTGCGAGGTGGGCGCGAACTACCGCATCGACATGGCTGATTTCGAGGCCAAGCTGGACGATGTGCAAGCGGTGATCATCAGCCATATGCGCGGCCATACCTCCGATATGGATGCGATCATGGCGCTTTGTCAGGCGCGCGACATTCCGGTGGTTGAAGACGCCGCCCATTCACTGGGCACCACCTGGCATGGCCGCAATATCGGCACGCTCGGCGCGATCGGCTGTTTCTCCTTCCAGTCCTACAAGATGATCAACGCCGGCGAAGGCGGCATTCTGGTCACCGATGATGCCGATTTGGTGGCCCGCGCGGTGATCATGTCCGGCGCCTATGAGCACAATTGGAAGAAACACAAAGCCGCGCCAGGCGACAACACCGGTGCTCTGGAACAGGCCTTTGCCAAGTGGCAGAACCAGCTGCCGCTTTATAATCTGCGGATGAGCAATCTTTCCGCTGTGGTGATCCGTCCGCAATTGCCGGAACTGGCCCGCCGGGTTCGCGACGGGCTGAAGAACCACGACTACGTGGCCGATCAGCTGAACCGCTCGCCGCATATCAACGTGCCCGCACGGCTGGCACCAGAGCAGCGCGCCCCGGATTCGATCCAGTTCAATCTGGTTGATATGAGCCATGATGAGATCACCCGCTTTGCCGCCGCAACCGAGGCACGGGGCGTCAAGGTGCAGATCTTCGGCCGTTCAGCAGACAATGCCCGTGCCTTCTGGAACTGGCAGTTCCTGCGCGATATCCCGGAGCTGCCGCAGACCCGCGCCATGCTGATGCAGGCCTGCGATGTCCGCCTGCCTGTGCGCCTCAGCCGCGACGAACTCGATGTGATTGCGGGCATTCTGCTCTCTGCGATGGACGACACCATGGGCGCAGCCGCTGCCTGATCCTTCTGCACAGGCCAGACCCACCGCTAAGGCGCGCTATATCCGGCGCGCCTTTTTCAGTGTGAGGGTGGGAGGAAACCGGCGAATTCCCGACCGCAGCCCGCGCCACCGCTGGACATTGCCCGCCACCCTTGCGAGGGTCGGCGCGACGACCAGAAGGACAGCCCCATGAGCGCGCGCAAGATCATCATCGACACCGATCCCGGACAGGACGACGCTGTCGCCATTCTTCTGGCATTGGCCAGCCCGCAAGAGATTGATCTGCTTGGCATAACCTGTGTTGCTGGCAATGTGCCTCTGGCCCTGACCCAAACCAACGCGCGCCGCGTCTGCGAGGTGGCAGGCCGCCCGGATGTCGCCGTGCACGCCGGCTGTGACGCCCCTTTGCAACGGCCCCTGATCACCGCCGAACATGTGCATGGCAAAACCGGTCTGGACGGACCCGAACTGTGGGATCCCACCATGCCGCTGGCGGAGGCGCATGGCGTTGATTTCATCATCGACACCCTGCGCCGCGAAGCGCCCGGCACCGTCACGCTCTGCCCGCTGGGGCCGCTCACCAATATCGCCGCCGCCTTTCAAAAGGCCCCCGATATCGTGGACCGCGTGCAGAAGATCGTGTTGATGGGTGGTGCCTATTTCGAGGTCGGCAACATCACCCCGGCAGCAGAATTCAACATCTATGTCGACCCGGAGGCCGCCGCCGCAGTGCTCACATCAGGTGTGCCGGTCACCATGATGCCGCTGGACGTCACCCATAAGGCGCTCGCCACCCGCGCACGCGTCGAAAAGATCCGTGCCCTCGATACCAAAGTGGCGCGTTTCACCGCCGAGATGCTTGATTTCTTTGAACGCTTTGATGTGGAGAAATACGGCTCCGAAGGTGGCCCGCTGCATGACCCTTGCGTCATTGCCTATCTGATCCGGCCAGAGCTGTTCTCGGGCCGCCATGTCAATGTTGTGGTGGAAACCACGTCCGAGCTGACGCTGGGCATGACCGTGGCCGATTGGTGGGGGGTCACCGACCGCCCGGCCAATGCGCTGTTCATTGGCGATCTGGAGGCCGATGGCTTCTTCGATCTGATCACCAGCCGGTTGGCGCTGCTATGAGCCTGATCGTTGCCCCAGATCCCAGCTGGCCGACACAAGCCAAGGCCGAAGCAGACCGCTGGTCAGACAGCAGGATAGACGGTTTAGTGACGGTGCATCATATCGGATCAACCGCTGTGCCCGGCCTGCCCGCCAAACCCATCATTGACCTGATACCCGTCTTTGAAAGCGAGGCGGCCATGGATGCCGCCCGCCCACAAATTGAGGCGCTTGGTTTCGAATGGCTGGGTGAATTCGGCCTGCCCGGACGGCGCTACTGCCGTGCTGATGATCCAGAAACCGGCAAACGCCGGGTGCAGGCCCATTGTTATGTCGCAGGCTCTGACGAGATCACCCGCCATATCGCCTTTCGCGATGCGTTGCGGGCCAACGCGGCACTGCGGGCGGGCTATGCGGCGATCAAGGGCAAATGTGCCGCGCTGCACCCCGGCGACATGCACGGATATGGTGACTGCAAATCGGATTGGGTGCAAAAGGCAGAAGCCCACGCGATCAACGCGCTGGCAGCAAAGGAAACCTCATGAGCGCCGCATTGCACCTCGCCCGCACCGAAGATCTGGACCGCGTTCTGGATCTGGTCGCCGCCTTCCACGCCGAGATGGGAATCCCCTCCGATGACACGCTGCGGCGGGCCGCGATTGAACCGCTGCTCGAGGGCTTGCCTTATGGCGCGGTCTATCTGATCGGCCCCGCCCGCGCCCCAGTGGGCTATATCGTGGTCACCTTCAGCTGGTCGGTAGAGTTTGGCGGCATGGACGGCTTTGTGGATGAGCTGTTCATTCGCCCCCCGGTGCGCGGGCGCGGCATTGCCACCGAAGTGCTCTTTGCCCTGCCCCGCACCCTCGCAGAGGCTGGCATCAAGGCGCTGCATCTCGAAGTTGACAAAACCGATGAGACCGCCCGCAACCTCTATGCCCGCGCCCGGTTCGAACCGCGCGACACCTACATGCTGATGAGCCGCAAGCTCTGATCCTACCGCTGGGCGAACGGTCCCGACGGCTACGACAGGGCGGCCAAACCAACCCGTCCGGTCGCCCCGCGCTGCGCCCGCAGCAGTTTTTCCACATGTTTTTTCCCGCGCGGAGGGAACCCATGCGCAGGTTGCGCGTTCCTTCTCAGACAGCGCACGGTAGAACCTGACAGTCTTCCGCACCGCTGACCGATATTGAACACACCGTGGGACGTGTGGGAGCGCGCCGCCAGAGAGAGTTTTGGCAGCGCAACTGAGACAGCGGCAGAAGCCGCAACGTATGGCCACCCACCGGGGTGGTCGCCAAGGCAAAGCTGACGGCACAAACACCAGCATGGGTCCGGCGCATTCCGATGGGATATGCCCCCTCAACACCGGCTTAGGGGAGCCGAGAGGGACCAGATCCAGACTGCTGCGGCCACATCAATGGCCAAACTGGCCGGGGATCAGGGGTGAGACCCGGCCAGCAGACCAGAGCCACCCCAGGGGTGAGGCGGCTCTGGTCTGCTACAGAATTCAACCGGATCTACCGCGCCCCCCGCGCGGCGTGGCCCCCTGTCTCTGCTCGGACGGGGGCCACCCCCAGATCACACAGCGACCACTCCAATCCGGTCGCTCCGCATCGCAAGATCATCGCGACCGCCACGACCCAAGTGCGTCCGGATCAACAGGACCGCACATAAGACAGGAAAGGAACCCTTATGAAAACGCATATTCTCGCCGGGCTCAGTGCAGCCACCCTGGCCCTATCCGCCTGCTCTGACCTCACACCGGAGCAACGCACCGTCGCCGGGGTCGCTGGTGGTGCCGCCGCCGGTCTGATCGCTGCCGATGCGCTCAAGGCGGATGATGACTGGCGTCTGATTGCCGCCCTGGGTGGTGCGGCGGCGGGCACCGTGGTGGCCCAGAACAACCAGTCCCGCCAATGCGCCTATTCGCGCGGCGATGGCACCTATTACACGGCGGCCTGCCCCTAAGGCCCAGGTCGACCAGCCACCCCACGTCTGACCGCGACCCAAACGGCCCGGCATGGAAATATACAGACGAAAAAGACCCTGAGAGCCAACCGCCCTCAGGGTCTTTCCCATTCGCCAACGGCTGAAAAAGCCGCGCCCCCCGTCGGCGCAGGCCCCCCGGAACAGAGAGAGGGCCCAGATGCTGTCGATCCCCCTTGGCAGCGCGCGTCAAAGCCCCCCGGCAACAGTCGCGCCCTGTGTCATCGACAGGCTAAGAACCGGATCGCTCATCCCAACAGTCTGCCCGCTCAGCGGATAGCGCCCAGGCCCAGCGCATCCCGCCAGCAGCGCCACCGCAACAACAATCCCGATGGGCAGCCAGCTTCCTGCACCGGCCGTCGCAAGAGCAGCGCCAACCGGCACTGTTGCGTCAGCCTTGGTCACCGAAACGGTTGGCCGGGCTTTCGGATGTGGTCTTACACGCATGGTCTTCCCCCTCCTCAGCCAGCGCCACCCCCGTAGCGCCTGACCCAGAGACTGCCACAGCCGTCCTCACGCGTCTGTGAACAAGGCCACAGACGCGCGCTATTCGCACATATTTGAAGGATGAGCCTTGATTGACATTGGCCGGACGACAGGCCCATCGCCAGCAGCTGCCCACTCGGGGCCTACCTAGGACAGGACGTCGAGAAGGCGCAGATTGAGATCGCCGCCCCCACACGAGGGGCGGCCGCGCCTCAGGCCAAGCGGCGCATCAATTGCAGATCACAGGCCGTGGCATAGCCCATCGCGCGCTTGATCCCCGGCAGCATAGCTGCACCGTTCATGGCGAAACTCAGCTCAATCAGCCCCGCCTCGCCATAGGCCGCGCGCACAATCTCCCGTGCCTCCGGATCATCCGTTCGCGCACCAGCCACTGCCCCGGAAAGCCGCACAACCGCTTCCAGCTCCGGCTCCAGCGTGCCACCTGTCAGGATCGACTGGATCAGCTCCGGCGCCAGCCCAGCGGCTTTTGCCAGGTTGATCTCCGCCTCAACACAGGTGCCGCAATCCGCACTCAACGCGCCGGTCAGCCGCGCCGCGTGATAAGCCGCCGCCGGCACATGACGGTTGGGATCCAGAAACCCGAAGACCCGATTGTAACGCGTCAGCAGGCCAAAATCAGCCTCCGCAATCGCATGGGAATACTCCAGAGAAACGCCCACCCGGCGCTCCGCGCGACGAATGAAAAAATGCGCAATCTTTTTAAGCATGGTCAAACACCACAAATACAAACACCAAGTAAAAAGGCCGGAGCAAACGCCCCGGCCTCAGATCTTATTTCAGAATGGAGCGGCCCGCATATTCGGCCACTTCCCCCAGCAGCTCCTCAATCCGGATCAGCTGGTTGTATTTGGCGAGCCGGTCCGACCGCGCCAGCGACCCGGTCTTGATCTGGCCGCAGTTGGTGGCCACGGCGAGGTCTGCGATGGTGGCATCCTCAGTCTCACCCGAGCGGTGCGACATCACATTGGTGTAGCGCGCGCGATGCGCCATATCGACCGCCTTCAGCGTCTCGGTCAGGGTGCCGATCTGGTTTACCTTCACCAGCATGGAGTTGGCGCAGCCGCGCGCGATGCCATCGGCCAGACGTGCGGGGTTGGTCACAAACAGATCGTCGCCCACCAGCTGCACCTTGTCGCCCAGCTCATCGGTCAGCGCCTTCCAGCCGTCCCAGTCATCCTCACCCATGCCATCTTCGATGGAGATGATCGGGTAGTCCTTCACCAGCGCCGCCAGATAGGCCACATTCTCATCAGACGACAGGGTTTTGCCCTCGCCCGACAGGACATATTTGCCGTCCTTGTAATATTCGGTCGCCGCGCAATCGAGCGCCAGGTAGATTTCCTCGCCCGGTTTGTAGCCCGCCTTCTCGATGGATTTCAGCACGAAATCCAGCGCTTCGCGGGTGGAGGCGATGTTGGGGGCAAAGCCGCCCTCGTCACCGATACCAGTGGACAGACCCGCCGCCGACAGCTCTTTCTTCAGGGTGTGGAACACCTCGGAGCCCATGCGCACCGCGTCACGGATATTCTCCGCCGCCACCGGCATGATCATGAATTCCTGAATGTCGATCGGGTTGTCGGCGTGTTCGCCGCCGTTGATGATGTTCATCATCGGCACTGGCAGCATTCGCGCCGAGGTGCCGCCGATATAACGATAGAGCGGCTGGGTGGTGAAATCAGCGGCGGCCTTGGCCACGGCCATCGACACGCCCAGAATGGCATTCGCGCCCAGACGACCTTTGTTTTCGGTGCCGTCCAGCTCAATCATCGCCATGTCGACTGCAACCTGCTCAGTCGCGTCAAAGCCGACCAGCTCCTCCGCGATCTCGCCATTCACCGCAGCAACCGCTTCCAGCACGCCTTTGCCCATATAGCGGGATTTGTCGCCGTCGCGCTTTTCCACCGCCTCATAGGCCCCGGTCGAGGCGCCGGAGGGCACCGCGGCGCGGCCCATTGTGCCGTCTTCCAGCATGACATCAACCTCGACAGTCGGGTTGCCCCGGCTGTCCAGAATTTCACGGGCGTGGATATCGATAATAGTGCTCATCACTCGGGTCCCTGATCTTGGCAAATGGTTGCGGCAATTCTTGCCAGCGTCATAGCATCCACAGGGCAAAAGTAAACCACGGGCGTTATCGCTAACGTGACTTATTTTACGGGGTTAGGGCTAACAGGCGCCTGTTTGCGCAACCAATTGCCGCCGGTTTTCGCCGCCTGTTCCTCAGGCTGCAGCCACCGCTGCCGCGCGCGCTGCATGCCGTGCCAGACGCCGCTCCCGCAGGAAGGTATAGAGCCCCGAGCCAATGATCAGCGCGGATCCAATCAGCGTCATACCATCGGGCGCCTCGGCAAAGACCACCACGCCGATAAGGATGGAAAACACCAGCCGGGAATAGCGAAACGGCGTGATCACAGCGGCGTTGCCAATCCGGGTCGCTGTAACGATGCCATAGTAACCGAGCACGCCAAAGATCACGCCACCCAGCAGCATGCCCCACTGGCCACCCTGCAGGGCGACAGGCTCTCCGGGCAAGATCAGCAGCATCACCAGCCCCGCCGGGATCACCGACCCAAAGGCCTGCGAGCTGACCACGGCAGAGGGCACAGCGCTGTCCATGACCCGCGTCATCAGGTCGCGCGCCGCAACCGCCACAACCGAGATCAGCACCAACAGCACACCCGGCTCAAATCCCGCCAGACCGGGCCGCACGATCATCAACACACCCGCAAAGCCGACAAGGATCGCGCTCCAGCGCCGCCATCCGACGTCCTCGCCCAGAAACAGCGCCGCCCCCACGGTGACCGCCAGCGGCATCGCCTGAAACACGGCCGCCACGGTGGAGATATCCACCACCGCCAGGGCCGAGGCAAAGCTGACCGCCGCCAGGGCCTCCAGTGAGGCGCGCAATACCGGCTGCCAGCGCCAGTTGCGCGGCGCCAGGACCGGGTGCCCCTGCAGCTTGGCCCAGATCACAAACACCGTGCCGCTGCCAAGACCCAGCATCATCAAGATCTGACCCACAGGCACCGATTTGGCGAGCTGCTTGATGAACATATCCTCCAGCGAGAACCCCGCCATGGCGAGGATCACCAGCAAAATTCCTGTGACATTGTTCATCGTGATCGTCCCGTGATGGTGGTTTGTGCCCATGATGATGATTTGTGAACGGCGGCAGGGCAGCGGCGCCGACCAATCCGGCCAACAAACATCAGCCAGCGACACCGAACTACTCCGTTTGCGACGTCGCCCCATGACTTCATGTGACCTCTGCCATCACACCCGGTGATGGGCAACCCGCAGCAGCCCCGGTCGCACAGCGGAATTTTCCGCAAAATTCGGTCCCGTTTTCTTCTGAAAAGAAAACGACCTGCGCCGCTCAGTCCCGCTTACGCGGCACGCCATAGAGTTCCAGCTTATGGCCCCGCAGCTCATAGCCCAGTTTCTCAGCGATCTTTTCCTGCAAGGCTTCGATCTCGGGGTCGCAAAACTCAATCACCGCCCCGGTGGTCATATCGATCAGGTGGTCATGATGCTCCCGGTCGGCATCTTCATAGCGCGCGCGCCCGTCGCCAAACTCCAGCCGCTCCAGAATGCCCGCCTCATCAAACAGCTTCACCGTGCGATAGACCGTCGCCAGCGAAATCGCCCCATCCAGGGCACTGGCACGGGCATAGAGTTCCTCGACATCCGGGTGATCGGCGCTCTCTTGCAGCACGCGGGCAATCACCCGTCGCTGGCCTGTCATCCGCAGACCTATGGCTTCGCAGCGTGCGATAATCGTCTCGCTCATGACCGTCCTCTATGCAGCGTGGCGTCCCTGTTTATACAAAGACGCAGGCCACGCAAACCGGGTTTTTACACTCTTTGGCGCAGAATAAGCGGCAATTCACCATTGACTTTCATCGCCGACAGGCCCATCTCCCGCTGCAGGCATCCCTCCCTGCCGCGTGAGCAGAGGACGTCGGGCCGCGCCAGAAGCGTGCGCAGGCCACTGAACCGACCCTAAGGATATGCCACCGTTCCCAATATCACGCGTGGGGCACTCGCAGCGACCAGCGGTCTGGCATGATGCCCGTCCGCCCGAGGTCCCTGCCCCAACGACAGTCCGCCCGGCATGCGCATGGGCGGCACCGGCCGTGGCATCCGCCCGGCTGTGAAAGGACGAGACGTGACAGAATTTTCAACCATGGGGCTGCCTGAAAAGCTCCTGACCCGCATTGCTGAGCTGGGCTATACCGATCCGACCCCAATTCAGGCGCGTGCCATCCCGCATGCGCTGAACGGCAAGGATGTGCTGGGGCTGGCGCAAACCGGCACCGGCAAGACCGCCGCTTTCGGCGTGCCCCTGATCGCTCAGATGATGCAATACGGCCGCAAGCCTGCCGCCAAGACCGTGCGCGGTCTGGTGCTGGCGCCGACCCGCGAACTGGCCAACCAGATCGCCGCCAACCTCAAGGGCCTGACCGAAGGCACCCCGATCAAAACCGGGCTGGTTGTCGGGGGTGTGTCGATCAACCCACAGATCAGCCGCCTGTCGCGCGGCACCGATATCCTGATCGCCACGCCGGGCCGTCTTCTGGACATCCTTGATCGTGGCGCACTGGACCTTGGCTCCTGTGACTTCCTCGTGCTGGACGAGGCCGATCAGATGCTGGACCTCGGCTTCATCCACGCGCTGCGCAAAATCGCAGCACTGCTGCCCGAACAGCGCCAGACCATGCTGTTCTCGGCCACCATGCCCAAGCAGATGAACGAGATCGCCAACTCCTACCTGCAAAGCCCGGTCCGGATCGAGGTGAACCCTCCCGGCAAGGCCGCAGACAAGATCACCCAGTCGGTGCACTTCATCGCCAAGGCTGAAAAGCTGTCGCTCCTGAAGGAGCTGCTGGGCGCCCATAAGGATGAGCGTACACTGGTCTTTGGCCGCACCAAACACGGTATGGAAAAACTGATGAAGACGCTGTCCGCAGCAGGCTTCTCAGCGGCGGCAATCCACGGCAACAAATCCCAGGGTCAGCGCGAACGCGCGCTTGCCTCGTTCAAATCCGGCGAGGTGAAGATCCTCGTGGCCACCGATGTGGCCGCCCGCGGTCTGGACATCCCCGACGTGAAATACGTTTACAACTACGAGCTGCCCAACGTCCCGGACGCCTATGTGCACCGCATTGGCCGGACCGCACGCGCGGGCAAGGACGGTCAGGCCGTGGCCTTCTGTGCGCCCGATGAGATGGGCGAGCTGAAAGCCATTCAGAAGACCATGAACCTCAATATCCCGGTGGCCTCCGGCCGTCCGTGGGAGGTGCTGCCCGATGCCAAGGCTCCGGCCGGACGCCGTGGTGGTGGTGGTGGCAAACCCGGTGGCGGCGGCAAACCCGGCGGTCATCGTCGGCGGCGCAGTGGCGGCGGTGGCGGCGGTCAGGGCGGCGCGCGCAGCGGCGGTCAGGGTGCAGGCCAAGGTGGCGGACAGGGCAAACCCGGCGGTCAGCGCCGCCGCGCCCAGTAAGCCCAACCGGGTGACCTCAGCGGGCCCTCTTCAGGGCCGCCGTTGAAACCAGAATTAAAGCCGGGGTCGCAGTCCGCGTCTCCGGCTTTATATTTTTTCGGCTTTTGCCCTGTGCCCGCCATCTGGCCACGGCGGCGCGTTGGCCGGTCGGCGCGCCCTAGGGCTGGTCCACCGCCACCAGATCGGCCCAGACCGGCAGATGGTCGGAGGCAATATGCGCCGGCCGCGTCCGGTAAACGCCGCTGTCCACCACCTCAAGCCCCGCGCTCACCGCAATCCGGTCCAGCGCACCCATGGGCCGCAGCGCCGGAAAGCTGGCGCGCGGCGGCACAAACCGCAACTGCGGCGCCAGATGATCCAGCACCGGCTGACGTGACCACTCATTGAAATCACCAGCCCAGACGGTCGGCAACTCAGGCTCTCTTGCGATCACCTCGGCCAGATGATGCACCTGCTCATGGCGCGCCTTGGTGGTCAGCCCCAGATGCGCCCCCACCACCCTGAGTGGCCCAAGCCCGGTCTGAAACAGCGCCCAGACCGCGCCGCGCGGCTCCAGCCCCGGCAACGGGATATGGCCATGATCCTGCAAGGTCAGCGCCGCGCCCCGCCAGATCACCGCATTGCCATGCCAGCCCAGCGACCCGGCTCCGCCCAGATCCACGACCTGCCAACCGGCCTCATCCAGAATGAAATGCGGCAAGGCAGCCGGGCGCGGCGGCAACCGCTTGTCCGCCTCCTGCAACAGCACCAGATCGGCGCCCGTCCCCTCGATCACCTGCAGGGTCCGACGCGGGCGGCGGCGCAGATCAAGCCCGACGGACTTCTGGATATTGTAACTCGCCAAGCGCAGCCGACCGGGTTGCCTGCTCTGTTCCTGCGTCATTCCGCCTGCCTTATCTGCTGCCAATCTGATACGCGATACGCACCACAGCATGACCCAAAACCAGCGCACAGGCCAGAGCCGGGCAAGGCCGATCCGCAGTGACCTAAACACCTGTTTTGCCACCTTGACTCTGAGATCTCCTACCCCTCCTCTGGCGCCATGAGTGAAAAACGCGCAATGGACGGTCTCGGGGCCGCAATGCTGATCGGCTTCAGTGGGTTGATGGGCTTCAATCAGGTGGTGATCAAGGTCTCCAACGGCGGGTTTGGCCCGGTGTTTCAGGCAGGCCTGCGCTCTCTGATCGGCCTCGGTGTGCTGCTTGCATGGCTCGCCTTTCGCGGCCAGTTGAAACGCGCAAACACGCCGGCGCCTGCCCAGACGCCAACACATTGGACGCGCTCTGTCCATCTCTGGGGGCTGGTGTCCGGCCTGTTGTTCACCGCTGAATTTGTCTGTCTTTATGTCGCGCTGGACCTCTCCTCCGTCTCGCGCGTCACCATTATCTTCAACTCCATGCCGGTCTGGCTGGCACTGGCCGGCCATCTGCTCCTGCCCGGAGAGCGGCTCAATACGCTGCGCATGCTCGGTCTTGTGCTGGCCATGGGGGGCGTTGTGCTGGCGGTCCTGCACCGGGGCAGCGATGATGCCTCACTGCTCGGTGATGTTCTGGCGCTTGCGGCCACGCTGGCCTGGGCCGGGATCGCCCTGTGCGCGCGCCTCTCGCCCCTGTCCGCGGTGCCGCCCATCCGCCAGCTGACCTATCAGCTGGCCACCTCGGCGCTGGTGCTGCTGGCGATCTCGCCGCTGTTCGGTCCGCTCCTACGCGACCCCACCGCGCTGCATATCTCCGGCGTGGTGTTTCAGGCCGTGGCCATTGCCAGCCTCGGCTATCTCCTGTGGCTCTGGCTGATCAGCATTTACCGCGCCAATGCGGTCGCCTCCTTCAGCTTCCTGTCACCGGTGATCGCCGCAATCCTCGGCTGGCTCCTGCTGGATGAGGTGATCTACCCGCAGGTCTGGGCCGCACTGGCACTGGTCGCAATCGGCATCGTGCTGATCAACCGCAAATAACCGCGCGCGCAGCGATCCCGCCAATCAGGTGCCGCAGAAGGTCGCCTTGACGACCTCACTTTCCGCCGGAGGGCGGCGCAGATCATCGGCCCCGTCCTGCACGGCATATGGATCCGACAGCACCGTATTCAGCCGCTCAAACGGGGCGAAATCCCCCGCCACGGCAGAGGCGATCATCGCCTCAATCCGGTGATTGCGCGGGATATAGACCGGGTTTGCCGCCGCCATCACCGCCACTGGGTCTGCCTCCTGTGCCAGTCGCGCGCGCCAGTCTTCCGCCCAACTGTCAAAGGCCTCAGGCGCCAGAAACTGATCCCGCGCCGCGCCTGTGTCTGGCTCAACCTCTTCCAGCAAAGCCCAGAATGTATTGGTGAAATCCGCCTGACCTTCTGCCATGCGCGTCAACAGGCCGGTGATCAGCGCCATATCCTCAGGCGTCGCCTCAGCGAGACCGATCTTGGCCCCGAACCGCCGCAGCCAGGCGGCCTCAGTCAGGGCGGGCATCGCATGCACAATCTCCGTCGCCTCTTCCACCATCGCCTGCGGATCCTCCGCCTGCTGGATCAGCGCGGTCGCCAGCTGCGCCAGGTTCCACACCGCAATATCGGGCTGGTTGGAATAGGCATAACGTCCCATCCGGTCGATCGAACTGAACACTGTGCTGGGATGATACACATCCATAAAGGCGCACGGCCCATAGTCGATCGTCTCGCCGGATATCGACGAATTATCGGTATTCATCACCCCATGGATGAACCCCACCGACATCCAGGCCGCAATCAACTCCGCCTGACGATCCCGCACCGCCCGCAGCAGCCCCATCGGGCCGTCCGCGTCAGGATAGTGGCGCTGGATCGCATACTGCGTGAGCTGACGCAGCGCCGCCTGCTCGCCACGCGCGGCAAAGATCTGGAAGGTTCCCACCCGCAAATGGCTGGAGGCCACCCGCGTCAGCACAGCCCCCGGCAGCCCGCCCTCTTCGCGCCAGACCGTCTCGCCCGATGCCACCGCCGCCAGCGCGCGGGTGGTTGGGATGCCAAGCGCGTGCATCGCCTCGCTGACCACATATTCCCGCAGGACCGGCCCCAGCCAGGCCCGCCCGTCACCGCCCCGCGAATACGGCGTGCGCCCCGATCCCTTCAGCTGGATATCGCGCCGCGCCCCCTCCGGGCCAACAGCTTCGCCCAGCAGGATCGCGCGCCCATCCCCCAGCTGCGGATTGTAATTGCCAAACTGATGCCCCGCATAAAGCTGCGCCAGCGGCTCGGCCCCATCGGGAACTCGGTTGCCGGCAAAGACCTCCGCCAGTTCAGCCGTCTCACCTGCGGTGATGCCCAGCTCTGCCCCAAGCGCGGCGTTATAGGCCAGCAGCTCTGGCGCCTTCACCGGCACAGGGGCCTGTTTCGTGTAGAACACCGGCGGCAGCGCGGCATATGTATTGTCAAAGGGAATGTGCAATGTCATGGCCCAAACATATGCGGCAAATGTCAAATTGCCAGAGCCAAACCTACCCTGTGCCAACAGACTAAACGGAGCCGAGACATGACCGCCGATGAGATCATCGCCAAGCTGGACCTCCAGCCCCATCCCGAAGGCGGTTACTATCGCCAGACATGGATTGCTGGTAACGCCGACAGCCACAACGGCCGCGCCACCGGCACCTGCATCTATTTCCTGCTGAAGGCGGGCGAAAGCAGCCATTGGCACAGGGTCGATGCCACCGAAATCTGGCTCTACCACGCTGGCGCGCCGCTGGTGCTGTCACTCTCGGCCAGCGACGATGGCCCCGCACAGGACCACCTGCTCACCCCCGATCTGACAGCGGGCGAACCCCAGCTGATTGTGCCGGAAGGCCACTGGCAAGCCGCCCGCACCACCGGAGATTATACGCTGGTCAGCTGCACCGTCTCGCCGGGGTTCCAGTTCGAAGGCTTTGAACTCGCCGCGCCTAGCTTTGACATCCCGCGCGGCTAACGCCCAATTTCTACACAGAAATTTGCCAAGAAACTTTAAAGCTTCTTGGCTGCCAGACCTCAGCCCGCGCCGCCTGGCACGCTCACCACACCGCCGCCCACACAGGCGCGGACCCCTGTGGTGCCCGGACAGGACGTCGGCAGCCCCCGCGCCACTCGCACCGCCAGATGGGCAAAGGCCTGCGCCTCCAGCATGTCGCCATCCAGCCCGACGCTCTCAATCGGGGCGACCGGGCAATCCAGCGACACCCGCAGCATCTCCATCAGCACCGGATTATGCCGCCCGCCACCGGTGATCAGCACCACCTCCGGTGGCTCCGGGCAATGCTCCATCCCCTGCGCCACGGCTGCGGCACACATCGCGGTCAGGGTCGCTGTTGCATCGCGATCGGTCAACTCACTGACCAGATCAATCATCTCGGCAAAATCATTCCGGTCCAGAGACTTCGGTGGCATCCGGGCAAAATACGGCTCGGCCAGAAACAGCTCCAGCGCGCCAGTTTCCACCACACCGCCCCGGGCAATCGCGCCGCCTTCGTCCATCATCTGACCGCAGCGCGCCTGCACCAGATCATTGATCGGCGCATTGGCCGGCCCGGTATCAAACGCCAGCAGCGCCCCGGGATCCTCCGCCGCGTCAAACCGTGGATCGACATAGGTCAGATTGCCCACTCCGCCGAGGTTCAGAAAACACAGGGGCTTGTCTCGTTTCAGATATTTCGCGCAGGCGAAGTGAAAGAACGGCGCCAGCGGCGCGCCTTCACCGCCCAACCGCACATCATCGCTGCGAAAATCCCAGACCACCGGCGTTGCCAGCTCAGCCGCCAGTGCCGCCCCATCCCCCACCTGCAGGGTGCCCTGTGTCTGCGGCGCATGGGCCAGCGTCTGACCGTGAAAACCGATGACATCTACCGCCCGCTGATCCGTATCCGCCTGATCAGATAAAACCTGCGCCAGCAGATCCGCATGGGCGCGGGTCACGATCTCTCCTGCCGCCTCCACCTGCGGCCCCTGCCACTGCCCCAGCGCGGCAGCCAGCTGCGCGCGCTCCACCGGTTCATAGGCGCGATAAGCACTGGCCCCAAAGCCGTGGATCGCCACGCCATCCGTTTCGACAATGGCGGCATCCACCCCGTCCAGCGAGGTGCCGCTCATGGTGCCAAGGGCGCGCAACACGCCGGTTTTGGGGATCGCGGACAAACGCGCCGGAGGATGGGATCTTGTCATGCTGATAAGGCCTGCTGAGATATTGGACGCATCGCGCCGATTTGACCGCAAGGATACAGCAGCGAATTTCTTCCGCAAAGCCGTTCACACTGCTTTCCCCCGTGCAAATTGCGTTTTATACAGCAGCGCGCAATTCAAAAGCCGAGGCACATCATGACCTACCACCCAAAATCGGATTTCATCGCAGTTATGATGGAACGCGGCTATCTGTCCGACTGTACCGATTATCAGGGCCTGGACGAGGCGCTGATGACTCCCGGTCAATCCGCCTACATCGGTTTCGACGCCACTGCGACCTCGCTGCATGTCGGCTCACTGATCCAGATCATGATGCTGCGCTGGTTCCAGAAAACCGGCCACAAACCGATCACCCTGATGGGCGGCGGCACCACCAAGGTGGGCGACCCCTCCTTCCGCGCGGATGAACGCCCGTTGCTGACCGACGCCCAGATCGACGACAATATCGCCGGCATCAAAAAGGTGTTCGACGCCTATATCGACTATGACAGCGGCGCGGGTAACGCGGCGATGATGCTCAACAATGCCGAATGGCTGGACGATCTGAACTACCTCGCGTTCCTGCGCGACATCGGGCGCCATTTTTCGGTGAACCGGATGCTGTCGTTTGAGAGCGTGAAATCGCGTCTCGACCGCGAACAGTCGCTGTCGTTCCTCGAATTCAACTACATGATTCTACAGGCCTATGACTTCCTTGAGCTGAACCGCCGCTACGGCTGCGTGTTGCAGATGGGCGGGTCGGACCAATGGGGCAATATCGTCAACGGCATCGACCTGACGCGCCGGGTGCTGGATCATGAGATCTACGGCCTCACCTCGCCGCTGCTGACCACCTCAGATGGCAAGAAAATGGGCAAGTCCCAGAACGGCGCGATCTGGCTCAATGGCGATCTGCTCTCGCCGTATGAGTTCTGGCAGTTCTGGCGCAACACCACCGACGCCGATGTGGGCCGCTTCCTCAAGCTCTACACCGAGCTGCCGGTGGACGAATGTGACCGCCTCGGCGCGCTCGAAGGTTCCGAGGTGAATGCCGCCAAGGTGATCCTCGCCAATGAGGTGACCACCCTGCTGCATGGCGCCGAGGCTGCCGCCGCCGCCGAGGCCACCGCCCGCGAAGTGTTTGAGAAAGGCGGCATTGGCGACGATCTGCCCACGCTCTCGCTGTCATCTGCGGATCTGGGCGATGGCATCTCCATCGTGCAGCTGATCGTGAAATCCGGGCTGGCCAAATCCGGCAAGGACGCCAAGCGCCTGATCTCGGAAAACGGTGCCAAGATCGACGATAAGCCGCTGACCGATGCAGGGCTGATGATCGACGCCGCCGCGCTCGCCTCGCCGATCAAACTCTCGGCCGGCAAAAAACGCCACGCGCTGGTGCAGCTAGACGGCTGACCCCGCGCGCATAGATCAAAACGATGATCCAAGGGGGCCAATCGGCCCCCTTTTTCGTCTCAGCCACGGGTCCCACCGCAGCCAACCCGCGCCCTCATAACAGCAGCAGATCCACCAGCAACAGCACCAGCCCAACCGGCAAGGACACGGCCAGCGCTGCCAACAAAGCGGCGGCTTTGGTGATCCTCGGCCCCGGCGCATGATGATTTCGAATTTTATTCGTATTTTTCATACCCCCATTAACCATCATTTAGGTTTCGCTGCGGTTAATGGCGCCATGTTCGATTTCACACCAGCAGATGTCATGCCCCGACCCATTCTTCGCGATGAAACCATCTCTGCCCTGCCGCAATCGGCAGAATTTGCCCGCGCACTTCAGGCCACCGGCAAGGATCCTCTGGTGCTTGGCCAGATGAAGGACACTGTCGTGATGCGCCGCAAACTCTGGGGCCGCATCAACGTGGCCATGGTGAACCGTGCCCGCATCGACAAACCGCTGCGTCTGCTGGAACACCTGCAGGAGAACGGCCTGCGCCGCACGCCAGTGATCCTATCCCCCGAAACGCCCACGCCTGCCCTGGCCCGCCACGGCGCCGTGGCGCTGGTCAGCCCGGCCCATGTCGGGCTGGTCGACCTGACGACCGACCCCGATCAGCGGCGCGCCAATCTGCACCAGAAATGGCGCAACCGGCTGGTCCACGGCGAACAACAGGGGCTGCGCATCACCCGCCAATCGCTGCCGCAGACACCGGCGCATTGGATCTTTGCCGCCGATGCCGCGCAGCAATCCAGCCGTGGGTATCGCAGCTGGCCTGTGGATCTGACGCTGGCCTACGCCCGCGAGAACAAAGGCATGGCCAAGATTTTCGAGGCCCATGACGGCAAGGAGATCGTCGCGGGCATTCTTGTTCTGCGCCATGGGCGCGGCGCGACCTACCACATCGCCCACACCACCGACCGGGGCAAGGCACTCTCCGCCCATAACCTCCTGATGTGGGAGGCGATGTCCTGGCTGGCCAAACAGGGCTGCGAACAGCTGGATCTGGGGGTGATCAACACCGAAGACGCCGCAGGTCTGGCCCGGTTCAAACTGGGCACCGGCGCGCGGTTGCACCAACTGGGCGGCACCTGGGCCTATTGGCCGCCGCTGGGTCGCCTGCTGCGCCCCTTGGCCGCGCTCGACAAACGGCTGATGAATCCCGGGCTCTCTGGACACTGCTAGGGGGACGTGATTATCTGAACGCATGTTCAGATATGAACCCGATAGCACAGATCCCCGGGAGGAGCCCTGCTCATGAAACTGTCGCAAACCGCCGCCGTCGTCACCGGCGGCGCCTCTGGCCTTGGTGAGGCCACCGCCCGTCATTTCGCCGCCAATGGCGCCCAGGTCACCCTGTTGGACCGGGACGCCGAACGCGGCGCCGCCGTGGCCGCCGAAATCGGGGGGCATTTTGCCGAAACCGATGTCACCAGCGAAGCCTCAGTTGCTGCTGCCATGGCGCTCGCCAGCGAGAAGATGGGCAAGATCAACGCCTGCGTGAACTGCGCCGGCATCGCCCTTGGCATCAAAACCGTGGGCCGCGATGGCGCACATCCCCTTGATGCCTACCAGCGCACCATCGACATCAACCTCGTCGGCACTTTCAACGTGGCCCGGCTGGCCGCTGTGGAAATCGCCAAATGTGACGCGGCCGAGGATGGTGGTCGCGGCGTGATCATCAACACCGCCTCCATCGCGGCCTTTGACGGTCAAAAGGGCCAGGCCGCCTATGCCGCCTCCAAAGGGGGTGTTGTGGGCATGTGCCTGCCGATGGCCCGCGATCTGGCCTCTTCGGGCGTGCGGGTGATGACCATCGCGCCGGGGATCTTCATGACCCCAATGCTCGCTGGCCTGCCGGAGGAGGTGCAGCAGCAGCTCGCCGCCGATGTGCCCAACCCCGCCCGCCTGGGTGATCCTGCCGAATATGGCCGTCTGGCCGGGTTCATCGTCGAGATGGGGTATCTCAACGGCGAGGTGATCCGCCTCGACGGCGCGCTGCGGATGCGCTGACGCGCCCACAGGTGCACGTAGTGCAGCTGATACCCGCTGATACCTCAAGGGGGGATCCCCCTCTTGAGGCCCCCCTCCCCCTGATTGGCGCGGCAGGGAAATGAGCAGCGACAGCCCCCAGAATCTCCGCTAGCCTGTCGCGGAGCCTGACCGAGGGGGAGCCGACCCATGACCCAGCCCAACCTGCCACTGACCGGCGCCTGTCTCTGCGGCGCTGTGCAGCTGCATGTCACTGCCGCGCCCCTGCTGACGCTGGCCTGCCATTGCCGCGATTGTCAGAAACTTGCCGCCAGCGCCTATTCCCTGACCGTCATGTTCCCGGCAGCGGCCGTCACCACCACGGGAGAGCTGGTGCTAGGCGGCCTCCACAGCGCAGAGCGCAAGCATTATTACTGCCCGAGCTGCCTCAGCTTCGTTCTCTCGCGCCTGAAGGCGGCGCCGGAGCGGGTGAATCTGCGTGCCTCCCTGCTGGATGATCTGACGTGGTTCACCCCCTTCGTCGAGATCATGACCGAGGAGAAACAGCCCTGGGCAAATGTCCCGGCCCCCCACAGCTATGCCCGCTTCCCCACCACGGCGGAGGCGCTGGCGGATCTGATGGCCGATTACGCCAAAACCATCGCGCCACCCTCACCCGGAACAGGCCCGGCATGAGCCGATCTGAGCGGCAAAAGATGCAGGCGGGCGACTGGTACTGTTGCATAGACAGCGAACTCTCGGTGTTGCGTCATCAGGCCCGTCTGGCGGTGCACCAGCACAATCACCGCGCCCCGGACCCCAGCGAAACCCTCAGCCCATCGCTGGCTGCGCTCTTCGCTGAACATGGACAGAACTGCCTGATCGAGACCCCGTTTCACTGCGCCTATGGGATCAATATTACGCTTGGCGATCAGGTCTATATGAATGCGGGCTGCACCATTCTGGATAGCGCCCCTGTGCGCATCGGGGATCGCAGCATGCTGGGGCCAAATGTGCAGATCTACTGCGCCGATCATCACCGCGATCCTGCGTTGCGCGCCAAGGGTTTAGAGGTCGCGCGCCCGGTCACGCTGGGATCCGATGTCTGGATCGGCGGCGGCGCGATCATCCTGCCCGGTGTCAGCATCGGCGATGGCGCCATCATCGGCGCTGGTGCCGTGGTGACACGGGATGTGGAAGCCGGGGTGAGGGTTGTCGGCAATCCGGCGCGGGCGCTGCCCGGCTGACATCCGCACGGTTAAAACGCGGAACTGTTGCACAGCAGGCGCGCGCCACCTTAGACTTCAATCAGGAAAAATTTATATTTTACAAACGACTACGGCAGCGTCTTTGACCCAATGTTTCGCACGCGAAACATTGGGTCAATATGACTTACCAAAAAACCAGACGGGCCTCAGCCCGCAGATTTCTCTTCCAGCTCCAGCCATTCTTCCTCAGCGGCGGAGAGCTTTTCCTGCCGCTCCACCAGCGCATCGGTGGCTTTTTGAAACTTCACCGGCTCGCGGGTGAACAGCTCAGGATCGGCCATCAGCTGTTGCAATTTAGCGATCTCCGCCTCCAGCCGCTCGATCTCTCCGGGCAAGGCCTCCAGCCGGTGTTTTTCCTTGAAGCTCAGACCGTCCTTCGGCTGCGCCTCCTGCTTGGGTTTTGATTTCGCCGCTTTGGGTTTTTCGGATTTCTCCGCCGCCCCGGCCACAGGGCCACGCTGGGCCAGATAATCGCTCCACCCGCCGGCATAGGCGGTGGCCCCGCCGCCGCCTTCCATGGCGATGGTGGTGGTGGCCACACGGTCCAGAAAATCCCGGTCGTGGCTGACCAGCAAAACCGTGCCGTCGTAGCTGTCCAGCAGCTCCTGCAACAGATCCAGTGTTTCGACATCCAGATCGTTGGTCGGTTCATCCAAAACCAGCAGGTTGCTCTGCCGGGCCATCAGCCGGGCCAGCAGCAACCGCGCCTTTTCGCCCCCGGACAGGGACCGCACCGGCGCGCGGGCCTGCGCCTCATCGAACAGGAATTCCTTCAGATAGCCCACCACATGTTTCGGCTGCCCCCGCACCATCACCTGATCCGCCTTGCCGGAAATCCCGAGCAGAGGATCAGAGGTCAGGTTTTCCCAAAGGCTGGCATCGCCGTCCAGCTGATCACGGGTCTGATCAAACAGCGCCAGCTCCAGATTGGTGCCCAGCTGCACCGTCCCCGCGTCAGGCTGTTCCAGCCCCAGCAGCATCTTCAACAGGGTCGTCTTGCCCGCACCATTCGGCCCGACAAAGGCAACCCGATCCCCGCGCTGCACCTTCAGGGAGAAGTCCCGCACAATCGCCTTGTCGCCATAGGATTTCGTCAGCCCTGCGGCCTCAATCACCTTACGGCCAGATTTCGGGCCTGCGTCCAGCGCCAGCTCCGCGGCGCCCTGTCGTTTGATCTGGCTCGACCGCTCCGCCTTCAGATCCTGAAGCGCGCGCACCCGGCCCATATTGCGCTTGCGCCGGGCCGAGATCCCCTCCACCGCCCAGCGGCTTTCGGATTTGATCAGCCGGTTCAGCTTATGGCGCTGCTGGTCTTCTTCTTCCCAGATCTTGTCGCGCCAGGCCTCAAAGGCCTCAAACCCCTTTTCCTGACGGCGCACCTGCCCCCGGTCCACCCATAGCGTCGCGCGGGTCAGCGCCCGCAGGAACGCCCGGTCGTGCGAGATCAACACAAACCCCGCGCGGGTCGCCTTCAGCTCATTCTCAAGCCAGGTGATCGCCTCAATATCCAGATGGTTGGTCGGCTCATCCAGCAACATCAGATCCGGCGCCTCGGCCATCAGCTTGGCCAGCGCCGCGCGGCGCTTTTCACCGCCAGAGGCCGTCGCCACCGGGCGTGCGGGATCAAACTTCAGCCCCTCGCCTGCGCGCTCCACCTTGTACATCTCGCCGGGGTCCAACTCGGAGGCCGCGAAATCGCCCAGGGTGGCAAAGCCGGTCATCTGCGGGTCCTGTTCCATATAGCCGACGGATTTTCCGGGCGGCACCACCAGCGCCCCCGCGTCAGCTTCGACCAGACCGGCCATCACCTTCATCAGGGTGGATTTGCCGGAGCCATTGCGCCCAACCAGCGCCACCCGGTCACCGGGTTGCACCACCAGATCAAGATCCGCGAACACCGGATCGCCCCCAAAGGTGAGGGAGATACCGGACATCTGTAAGAGAGGAATACGTGCCATAGGAGCCAGCTAAACCGGGGCGCGGGGCAGGTCAACGGCTGTCAGGCCCCGTGACTGGCGAAGCCCCCGGCAACAGCGCGCAGCAGACGTTTGCGCGCGGCGGGAATGGCGGCAATTTCAACACCCGTAAACAGATGCAGCGTGTCGAGATCACGGTCAATCACCACATGGTCGCTGACCCAACCACCCATCATCAGATAGCTGCGCAGCAGGGGTGGCATCTGCTGCAAGGCCTGTTTGCCGTCCACGCGGGGCAGATCCAGCGCGGCCAGCTCCAGCACCTCCGCCGCACGCACCCCGACGCCCTGCCCCGGCGGGGCCTGATGACGCAACCGCAGCAGGGCCAGTGCCTGAGAGTAAGCCGCCGGATCCGTGCCCCGGAACGACGAACAGCCAAACAGCAGCTCCACGCCCTGCTGGTCCACAAACGCCGTCAGCGCGCCCCAGGCCAGCCGCAGAATATCCGCGTCCTGCCAATCAGGATGGATGCAGAACCGGCCCAGCTCCAGCAGCGGGCCAGTACGCGGCTGCAACGGGGTCAGATCATAGCGCTGCGCGGCGTAGCTGACCCCAAGATGCGCGCCATCCGGCAAGAGCAGCAACCGGCAGCAACAGACCAAGCGGCCACTGGCCTGATCCTCCACCAACAGATGCCGACAGCGCGCATCCAGTGCCTCTGCATCCGACCCCGGTCGTCCAAAACACAGACCACGCAGGCGCTGTGCCTGTTGCAGATCGGCATGGTCCAGCGCCCCCTCCGCCCCATCAATGACGCGGACACGGTAGCGGCCGCCATGCAAAACAGCCTCAGGCTCTGCATCACCTGTCATCCCGACCGGATTGATTACATCACGCAACACAGATCTTCCACCAACCACAGACACCGCAAGCTACCGCACAGCAAACAACTCAGGCCTGCCTACCATGGATCGCATCTCAGCCAAATGACGAAAGCCACCCCGGATCGGGATGGCTTTTCAAAGATCTCGATATGCAGGCCGATCAGACCCGCCCCATCATTCGATCAGACCACCAGGGCCAAAGTTGCCGAGGCTGCCCAGAAGCTGGCGCAGGAATGTCTTGTCCTGCACGTTGGAGCTGGTCACGCGGCGCTGCAAGGGAATCACCCGGCCCTGTTCCAGACCGTAGCGTTCGATCCCGGTGACCACGCCCTGATCGTTGAAGTTGATCGCCACCAATTCGCGCGAGACCGGCTTTGTCGCTGACGGGCCGCGGCGGCGCATCAGGGTGGAGACGTAGTAATACCCGCCATCGGTCAGCACGCCCTCTGCTGCAGGCACACCGACGGTTTCGGCCACGCTGTCCTTGGTATCAACGCCCACAACCACCTCGGAGAGCAGTTCCTCGCTGGGGACATATCCATGTTTGCGATACATCGCGCAGCCACTGACCGCGAGCCCCGCAACCAAGAGAACCGTGACCCTTGTCGCCGCCTTCAGCGACCTCATGCGTTTGGATGTCATGCTACTCTCTTGCCCCCCGGCTTGAATACGCCTTTGAACCGGATTACCTAAACCGAGCCTCCGGTTCAAGAAACGAAAGTCCCCCAAATGTCTGAGAGCACCGCTTTTCGGGTCGCTGACCTCCCGCAAAACCGCGCAACCACCTTTGAACTGCGCCCTGACACCGCCACGATGAAGGCGCTCGCCCAGGAGCTTGGCGTTGATGATCTGCGCAAGCTGCGCTTTGCCGGAGAGATCCGCGCCCTGGGCAAACGCGACTGGGAACTCGTGGCGGAT
The DNA here is from genome assembly GCF_003443595.1 of Phaeobacter sp. LSS9. Lineage (NCBI taxonomy): Bacteria > Pseudomonadati > Pseudomonadota > Alphaproteobacteria > Rhodobacterales > Roseobacteraceae > Phaeobacter > Phaeobacter sp. LSS9. The sequence continues at coordinate 287,499 of NZ_CP031956.1, read as the reverse complement.
CTGGGGGCGACCGTGGTGCAGCCCTGCGTGGTGACACTGGATCCGGTGACCAGCCGCATCGACCAGAAGGTGCGCCGCAGCTTCATCGCGGGGCTGGTGCATCCCGACAGCGAGGAAGAAGTGGAGATGCCGGAAGATGACACCAGCGAACCGCTTGGCAGCCATATCTCCCCGCAGGAGGTGATGGTGGAGGCGCTGGCGCTGGCGCTGCCGCAATACCCCCGCAAAGACGGCGCCGAACTGGGAGAATCGGTGCATGCCGAACCCGGTGTGGCCCCCATGCGCGATGAAGACACCAAGCCCTTTGCCGGGCTGGCGGCTCTGCGCGATCAGCTTGACGGCGGCGGCGAAGACTGAAAAGAGAGCAGCCAGACGATTCCGATTGGTGTTCCTGCGCTGACCGGCCAAAAAACCACTTGCGCCAGCGTCAATTCGCAGTATTTTCGCGCGCTCATCGGAATTTTGGTTGGACATCGGCAAGGCTGCGGCCTAAACGCACGGCAGACCGATCGAAACATTGAATGTGAAACGCGCCGCGGGGACAGCCCCAAGGCCCCAAGTGACAAAGGTTGAGACATGGCTGTCCAACAGAACAAAGTATCCAAGTCGCGTCGCAACAACCGCCGCGCGCACGATGCACTGGTTGCTGCAAACCCGAACGAATGCGGCAACTGCGGCGAGCTGAAGCGCCCGCACCACGTTTGCCCCTCCTGCGGCCACTACGACGAGAAAGAAATCGTCGCAGCCGCTGACGAGATCGACATGGACGAAGACGCGGCCTAAGCCGCGTCTGACCCAGACTTATGTCAGGCAGGCCTTTTCATGGCGGGTAAACCCGATCAGATGCAGAAGAATGCCGGCCGCATAGTCATTTCGGTTGACGCCATGGGCGGAGATGCCGGCCCCGCAGTTGTGGTGGCCGGCATTGCTATGTCCGCCGACAAGAACCCCGATCTGGGGTTCATCCTGCATGGTCCCGAAGATCAGCTGAAACCACTCGTCGCCAAGAAACGCATCCTCAATGGACGCGTGGAATTCCGCGATGCCCGCGATGTGGTCACCATGGAGGACAAACCCTCTCAGGTGATGCGCAACGGCAAGGGCACGTCGATGTGGTCGGCGCTGGACTCGGTCAAACAGGGCGAAGCCGCCGGCGCCGTCTCCTGCGGCAACACCGGCGCGCTGATGGCGCTGTCGATGCTGCGCCTGCGCAAGCTGCCCGGCGTGAACCGTCCGGCGATTGCGATTCTCTGGCCGTCACGCAATCCGCAAGGCTTCAACGTGATGCTGGATGTCGGTGCCGATGTGCGTGCCGATGCGCAGGATCTGCTACAATATGCCCTGATGGGCACCTCTTATGTGCGCAATTCGATGGATATCCCCCGCCCCCGCGTGGGTCTGCTGAATGTCGGCACCGAAGAACACAAAGGCCACGCCGATCTGAAAGAGGCCTACGGGCTGATCTCCGATCATTCGGACAACGGCAGCTTTGATTTTGTTGGCTTCGTCGAGGGCAGCGATATCCCCGGTGATGTGGCCGATGTGATTGTCACCGACGGGTTTACCGGCAATGTAGCGATCAAGACCGGCGAAGGCACCGCCAGCCTGATGCGTGTCGCCCTGCGCGAGGCATTTGAATACTCCTTCCTGTCGAAGATTGCCGCGCTGCTGGCGATGACCTCGCTGAAGCGGCTCTCCAAACGGCTGGATCCGCGCCGGGTCAATGGCGGCGTGTTCCTTGGCCTCAATGGCACCGTGGTGAAATCCCACGGCGGCGCCGATGCCACCGGTGTCTCGGCGGCGGTCAAGCTGGCGTTCCGTCTCGCCCAGCAGGGGTTTGCAGAAAAACTGGCGGCACGGGTTGCATCCTCTGTGGCGCTTACCCAAGATAAACCAGCGCAAATGGACGAGACCCCAACCGACCAGGCGCCCACCAAAAAAGACTAAAAGGCAGGCCATAGAATGACGCGACGCGCAGTAATTGTCGGGACCGGGCATTATCTCCCTGAACGCGTGGTCGAAAACGCGGAATTCGAAGCCACGCTAGACACCACCGACGAATGGATTCGCAGCCGCTCCGGGATTGAGCGCCGCCATTTCGCCGCCGAGGGGGAAACCACCTCGATGATGGCCACCAAGGCCGCGCAAAATGCGCTCACCGATGCGGGGCTGACGGCCGAAGATATCGACGCCATCGTCGTGGCCACCTCTACCGCCGATCTGACCTTCCCCTCTGCTGCCACCATGGTGCAGGCGCAACTGGGTATGACGCGCGGCTTTGCCTTTGACGTGCAGGCGGTCTGTGCCGGGTTCGTTTACGCGCTGAGCAACGCCAATGCGCTGGTTGCCTCCGGTCAGGCCGAAAAGGTGCTGGTGATCGGGGCTGAGACCTTTAGCAGGATCATGGACTGGACCGACCGCTCCACCTGCGTTCTGTTTGGTGATGGCGCCGGCGCGCTGGTGCTGGAGGCGCAGGACGGCGCCGGCAGCAGCGATGATCGCGGCATTCTGGCAACCGATCTCAATTCCGACGGGCGCTACAAAGATCTGCTTTATGTGGATGGCGGTGTATCGACCCAGAACACCGGTCATCTGCGCATGCAGGGCAATCAGGTGTTCCGCCACGCAGTTGAGAAACTGGCCTCCACCGCCCATACCGCGCTGGAGCGGGCCGGCCTTGGCGCGGATGACGTGGATTGGATCGTGCCGCATCAGGCCAATATCCGCATCATTCAGGGCACCGCCAAGAAGATGGGCCTGCCGATGGAGAAGGTTGTCGTGACCGTACAGGACCACGGCAATACCTCCGCCGCGTCGATCCCGCTGGCGCTTTCGGTGGGCAAGGCACGGGGTCAGATCAAACAGGGCGATCTGGTGGTCACCGAGGCGATTGGCGGCGGTTTGGCCTGGGGATCGGTGGTGCTGCGCTGGTAAGCGGCAAGGCAACGCTCAGAAGGCGTGCGATTTTACCAGTCCAACTCCCCGATGCAATTCATTGATATTGACAGGGAAATTCCCCCCGCCCTATGCTTCGACAAACAGCGGGGATAGTCATGGGCGAAAAAACACTAACACGAATGGATTTGAGTGAAGCGGTCTTCCGCGAGGTTGGCCTGTCGCGCAACGAAAGCGCGCAGCTGGTGGAAAGCCTGCTTCAGCATATGTCTGACGCCCTGGTCCGTGGGGAACAGGTCAAAATTTCTTCCTTCGGGACCTTCAGCGTGCGCGATAAATCCGCCCGCGTGGGACGCAACCCGAAGACTGGCGAAGAGGTGCCCATTCAGCCTCGCCGGGTTTTGACCTTTCGACCATCGCATTTGATGAAGGACCGGGTGGCAGACGGGAACCGTAAATAACGGTCAGTAACCACGGGACACACCACGCGATGTCAAAATCACCAGACGCCTTCCGCACCATCAGCGAAGTTGCGGAGTGGCTGGGGATCCAGGCGCATGTCTTGCGTTTCTGGGAAAGCAAATTCACCCAGATCAAACCGGTCAAACGCGCAGGCGGGCGTCGGTACTATCGGCCTGCCGATGTTGAATTGCTGGGCAGCATCAAGATTTTGCTGCACGACAAGGGGCTGTCCATCAAGGATGTGCAGGCGCTGTTGCGCGAACATGGTCCCGCCCATGTGGCCGCCATGGGTGCCGGAGATATCCCTGCCGCTGAGGCCGAGGCAACTGATCCCGCCCCCTCAACGGGTGAAGTGGTGATTGAGGGAGAGGTAAGCCCGCCCGAGGAGATCGCCATCGCCGAGGTTCAGGCCGAGGTTCAGGCTGAGGACCCTGTCGAGGCGGATGGTCCAGCAGATGCAGCCCCGCAAGAGGCCCCCACCGCCACCGAACCGCCGCTGGCCGCACCGGCAGAGGCGGCGCAGGTGCCAGAGACGCCAGCACAATCCGTGCAACCCGCGCAGGCTCAGCCGATACAGACCCAACCGGGACAGGCCCAACCCGGACAGGCGCAACCGGCGCAAGTCCAACCGGCGCAGGCGCAACAGGGGCTGGCGCAACCGGGGCTGGCTCAACCGGGACTGGCTCAACCGGGACTGGCGGATCCAACACCTGCCGCACCATCTGTCAGCGCCGCCCCCCCTGCGGCCTCGCCCGCGACGGGCGCCCCGATTACTGCGGCTCCTGCTACTGCGGTTCCTGCGGCCCCCAGCGCGGCTGCCCCTGCTGCCGACCCAGGTGCCCCCAGCACTCCGGCTCCCGCGGCCGCTGCCCCCGCATCTACCCCAGCTGCGTCTGCACCGCTGGCCTCAGCGGATCCGACACCTGTGGCGCCGCCGCAGGGTGAGACGCCTGTAGCAGCGCAGACAGAAACCGCGCCCGTGGTCCCGGCAACGCCTGCCGTTGAGGACGGGACCTCTGCCGCCGTGGAACCCGCGTTCGACGCCGCGCCGGGGTCTCCCTCCATGCCCGCTCCCTCCATGCCCGCCGCTGCGCCTGCCGCTGATGGTGTGGCTCCCGCTGCCGATCCGATTGACACTGCGGTGTCTCAGACCGGGTCGCTCCACCCGCCAGCCGCGACCACCAGCGAAACGGCGATCCCTGCCGCGCCAGCGCCTACGGGCGAGATGCCAGGCGAGGTGGTCGGGGAAACACCGGTTGGGATGACAGGTGGCACACCCGGCGCAGCGGCGAGCACGCCTGCCGCTACGCCCGCGGCACCAATGGCAACACCTGCCGCCCCCCCACCGGACCCATCGACCCCGCCTTCCGCTGCGATGGGTGCGGCGATGGCCGATACGGCTGCGCCCGCGCCAGAGGCCCCGTCGGAAAGCCCCGCAATGGCTGCCCAACCGGGTCTGCCGCTGGATGTCGCGGATCAGACGCGTGATGCTGCGATCATCGCAGGCGAGGGTGATGCCACCGCCCCGGCTGAAATCGATCAAGACGTTGATACAACAACAGATCTTGATGCGCCCACGCCGGAACAGGGCCAGTTGTGGGATGCAACACCTGAGGTGTCTGAGGTCGGAGGTGCGGACCCAGTCCCGCCCCTGCCGACTGAGACAGAGACGGCGGCGGCGGACGTGGATGTTCCCCTCGCCCCGGCGGAGCTGATGGCCCCGGCTGGGCAGACCGTCACCTCGGTCGCGCCCTTGGAAGGTGACACTGCCGAAGGTGGCGCCGTGGAGGTTGAGGCTGATCCGGCGCCCACCGCTGAGCCGAGCCTTGGCCCGGTGGCAGCGAGGACAGACGTGGAGACTGTGGCCGCCGTCGATGAAACCGACGCCGAGAGCGCCTCTCCCTGGAGCGATGGAGATGCCCCGGACCAGCCTGTTGAGGATGAGCCGGGGCGTGCTGTGGAGGCTGTTGCACCGCAAGCGCCCGATCTGATCGCAGACCCTGAAACAGATTCCGCACCTGCTGCGCCCTTGCATGATGCGCCCCTGCATGATGCGACAGAGATGGTCGAGGCGACAGCACCTGAGACTGCGGACCCAGTGATTGCCGATCTTGAAACTGCCGACCCAGAGACGCCGACTCCTGATGCCGTGGCTGAAGGTGACGTGCCGGACCCGGTGGTTTTTGATCAGGGTGACAGCCCAGCCCCGGTGGTCGAGGCGCTGGACAGTGACCCTGCCCTTGACGATGTGGTGGCGCCGGAACAGGTCGCGGCGGTTGAGGCAGAGCCCCTTGCCGAACCGCCCTTAGATCTCGGAGATACCCTTGCGGAGGCCGAACCGCTGGTCTCAGACATTGAGGGGCCACCCGCAGAAGAACAGTTGGCCGCTGCCACGGATGCGGCGGATGCACATGCCGACCATCTGGCGGACGACGACGAAGCCCCCTCCCCCGAGGACAATCCCTTGGCCTTTGCTGATGAGGCGGAGATGCCGGAGCCACCTGCCGATGCGCCGGATCTGGCTGAACCGGCAGAGCTGCCGGAGATGGCTGACGACAGCGCAGTGGCAGCCGACGCGGTGGATCTGGACACCTTGGAACTGGATGCGCCGACGCTGGACGACAGCCTGGTCAGCGACCCGGTCCTGAGCGCGCCTGCGGTCTCCGATGATTTTCTGGACGCACCACTGGCGGAGGACGCCGCGCTGCAGGAGCCGGAGCAGGTTGTGGCAGATCTTGCGGATGCAGAAGATGCGCCCCTGCCGGAGCATACTGCCGCACCGTCCGCGGAAGAGACGCCGGATGTCATGGCTGAAACGCGGGAACTGGCCGCTCCGGCGGAGCTGGGAGACCCGGTGGAACTGACGGCGCCTGCGGAGATTGGAGCGCCTGCGGAACTGACCGAGACGGCCCCGGACCTCGCGCCACAGGCGGACATCCCGGAGGTCGCGGCGGAGATCACTGCCGAGGAGACGACAGCCGCGCTGCAGAGCGATCTGCCAGAGGATGCGGCTCCAGATCCTGAGCTTTCCGCGCTTGGCGTACAGGATGCGGAGTCCCTTGAGGTCGCACCGGCGGCGGCAGCTGACGTGCCCGAACCAGAACAGGATGTTTCTGCACCGGATGGTCCCGCATTGGCGGAAGCCGACCTGGGTGACGCGGATGTGGCCGAAATTGACCTGACGGAGCCTGCTCCGGTCGTGGCCGATCTCCTTGATCAGGAGAGCGTTGACGCGGGCGAGGACGGGGCCGACCCAGATCTGGGCGCCCCGGACCTCATCAATCCGGAACTGGTGGCGGCGGATCCAGCGGAGGCTGAGGCGCCGGTCGGTGAGGAGGTCGCTGCGGACGTCGCTGAAGAGCCAAAACCGCTGGTGATTGACATCCCAGATGAGGCGGAGCCGCATGCTCCGCAGGCGTCGGGCATGCTGGCGCGACTGGCCGGGGTGGACCATCTGCCTGCCGATCACATCGCGGAGGTGCGGGCCTGCGCCGAGAGATTGCGCGCACATCAGGGGGCGGCCTAGAAACTTGCCAGCGGGGCGAAAGAAACTGATCTTTTCGCTTGCCCCTGCCGGAAAAACGGGTAGAAACCAGCGCAACGGGCTATAGCGCAGCCTGGTAGCGCGTCCGTCTGGGGGACGGAAGGTCGCAGGTTCGAGTCCTGCTAGCCCGACCAAAATACCCCGCCTCGCAAGGGGCTAAAAAACGCCCGCCCCTTTCTGGGGTGGGTGTTTTTGTATCTGCCTTTCGTGCAAGGTGTTGATAACAAAGCGTTGGGAGAATGGGATGACATCTGAGGGACAGACGCGCAGCAGCCTGACACAGGGTGTGCTGTCGGACCGGAAAATCCGGCAGATGATCACCGAGGGCGCGATTGCCGCCTTCTCTCCGATCCTGAATGATCAGATCCAGCCTGCGAGCCTTGATCTGCGGCTGAGCGACTGCGCCTACCGGGTGCGTGCCTCGTTCCTGCCCGGTCTTGGGCGCACTGTTGCGGAGCGGCTGGAGGATCTGACCATGCACCGGGTGGCGCTGACCGGCGGTGCGGTGCTGGAAAAAGGCTGCGTCTATGTGGTGCCTCTGATGGAGCGCATTCGCCTGCCGGAGGGTATGACGGCGGCGGCCAGTGCCAAGTCTTCCATCGGGCGGCTGGATGTGATGACGCGGGTGATCACAGATCAGGGCGTGGAGTTTGACCGGGTGCCCGATGGCTATGACGGGCCGCTTTATGCCGAGATCTGCCCGCAGAGCTTTTCTGTTGTGGTGCAGCCGGGGCAATTGCTGACGCAGATCATCTTTCGTCAGGGACGGACGTTCCTGAGTGATGCCGACCTGCGCGCGGTTCATGAGGCGACGCCGATTGTATCGGGTGATCCGGTGATTTCAGATGGTCTCGGCTTCTCCGTCGATCTGCGCCCCGAAAGCGGTGATCTGGTGGGCTACCGTGCCAAACATCACACCGGCGTGGTCGATCTGTCGAAACTGGGTCACTACGACCCGGCAGAGTATTGGGAGGAGGTGCGCACCACCAAGGGACAGATCATTCTGGATCCCGGTGCGTTTTACATTCTGGTGAGCCGCGAGGCAATTGCCATTCCGCCGGAGTATGCTGCCGAGATGGCGCCCTATCTGGCGATGGTGGGCGAATTCCGGGTGCATTATGCGGGATTCTTCGATCCCGGATTTGGCTATGCCGCTGCTGGAGGTGCTGGGTCGCGCGGTGTTCTGGAGGTGCGCTGCCATGATGCGCCGTTTGTGCTGGAGCATGGGCAGGTTGTCGGGCGGCTGGTCTATGAGCGGATGTCCGAAGTGCCAGAGCAGCTCTATGGCGTTGATATTGCGTCGAACTATCAGGGTCAGGGGTTGAAACTGTCAAAGCATTTCAGATCACCAGAGTAAGCCTGATTCTCCCCTAGAACCGGGGTGGCCGGGTGTTGCGACGCATCAAACGCGCCTTCTGGGCTGTGGCCTCATCCTGATGAAGCGGGCGGGTGCCCTTATCAGCGCCCTGCCCTTTGCCACGTTTTGAGACAGCCCTGATCCCGGCATTAACGCCTGCATTGACCGCGCGGCCCACAAGGCGGCGCAGGATCATATTGATCACGCGTTCAATGTTCATCTGCCTGTCTCCTTCGCACCAATCGGGATTGCCGGGCCACCAGCCCGACCGTATTAGTGTGGCCCCTCTATGCGGCGGATTTAGGGCGTCTGTTCCCGGTGGCAATCAATCGCCAAAGAGTTCCGGCTGTTCCTCCACCTCGTCGCTGTCGCCGCGTCCGCCCAGGGGCAGGCTGCCCGGTGGCGGGCGGTTTTCCAACAGGCCAGCGGCGCGCAGCTCCTTGAGGCCGGGCAGATCGCGCGCACTTTCGAGCCCAAAGTGATCAAGGAATACCGGCGTCACGACAAATGTCACCGGACGGCCCGGCGTCATCTTGCGGCGACCGAGGCGGATCCAGTCCATTTCCAACAGCTGATCAATGGTGCCGCGCGACACAGAGACCCCGCGCACCTCCTCGATTTCAGCACGAGTGACCGGCTGGTGATAGGCGATGATAGCAAGGGTTTCGATGGCGGCACGCGAGAGTTTGCGGGTTTCCACCGTTTCCTTCTGCATCAGAAAGCCGAGATCGGAGGCGGTGCGCAGCGCCCAGGCATCGCCAACGCGCACGATATTGACGCCGCGCCCCTCGTAGCGTTTGCACAGGTGCTCCATCGCGGTGCCCGGTTCGCAGCCGTGCGGCATCCGCGCCTCAAGATCGCGCACGGTGACCGGTTCGGCGCTGGCAAACAGCACCGCCTCAACCATGCGCTCCTGTTCGGCCATCGGCGGCGCTTCAAACAGGGTTTGGGTTTCCTCCGCAACGGTGTTCTGGCTGTGGTCGTCCATCAGGTATCCTTGTCACGAATGCGCAGTTGAATGGGCGCATAGGTCTCGCTCTGGCGCAGCTCCAGATGGCCCTCTTTCACCAGTTGCAGCGAAGCCGCAAAGGTGGAGGCGGTGGCGGAGCGGCGTTTCATCGGGTCGGCGTGCCAGCCTTCGGGCAGATAGGTGATCATATCGGTCCAACTGCCGGTGTAGCCGATCAGGTGGCGCATCCGTTCCAGCGCCGCCTCCATGGTAAAGATCGCCTCGCGGTCCAGCACGAAGGGGCGGAAATCATCCCGCGTACGGATGCGGGCGTAGGCCTGCATCAGATCCAGGAGGTTCGCCGAGTAGCTGACGGTGCGGATGCGGGTGACATCCTCGCTCTGACCACGGGCAAAGAAGTTGCGCCCCAGCTGGTCGCGCGCCATCAACCGCGCGGCGCTGTCGCGCATCGCCTGCAAACGCTCCAGCTGAAACGCCAGATGCGCGGCCAGTTCCTCACCGGAGGGGCCTTCCTCGGTCGGGTCAGGTGGCAGCAGCAGGCGGGATTTCAGATAGGCGAGCCAGGCCGCCATCACCAGATAATCCGCAGCCAGTTCAATGCGCAGCTCATGCGCCTTTTCTACAAAGCTGAGATATTGGCGGGCCAGTTCCAGCACTGAAATGCGGCGCAGATCGACCTTTTGCGTGCGCGAGAGCGACAGGAGCACGTCAAGCGGCCCCTCGTAGCCGTCAACGTCCACGATCAATGCTTCGGCCGCAAGCCGGTCCTCGACGCTGAGCGCGTCGTCGTCAAACAGAGTGTCAGCCATATACCTGTCCGCCCATAAGGGCTGATAGTTCGGCCTCGGCCGTGGGTATGTCAAGCGCGGTGGGCGCGCGGCGGGCGGCTTCGGCGCGCGCAGCACGCGCCTGTGCGGCGTCGGTCATCTCGCCTGCGGCCTCGGCCACGGCGGCGCGCTCATCCAGCGGGGCGTTGCAGAACAGGACCACATCGCAGCCGGCCGCGATGGTGTCGCGGGCGATATCTGCGGGGGCGCCGTTGAGCGCCTTCATCGAGATATCGTCGCTCATGATCAGCCCGTCAAAGCCGATGTCAGAACGGATCATCTGCATCACCCGGGGGGACAATGTGGCGGGCTGGCTGTCGAGGGCCTCATAGACCAGATGCGCCGTCATCCCCATCGGCAGATCGTTCAGCGCGGCAAATGCGGCGAAATCCTCCCGCGCCAGATCGGCGAGCGAGGCGGTGATCCGGGGCAGATCATGGTGGCTGTCCATGCTGGCGCGGCCATGGCCGGGGATGTGTTTCACCACCGGCACCACACCGCCGTCCAGCAGGCCGTCAGCGGTGGCGCGGGCGCGGTTGACCACGGTGGTGAGGTCGCTGCCATAGCAGCGGTTTTTGAGGAACGGATGCGTCCCCTCGCCCACCACATCCGCCAGCGGCGCGCAGTTGCTGTCGATGCCCAGATTGCGCAATTCCTCTGCGATCAGCCGCGCGCGCAGATACATGGCACGGTCTGCGCCCGCCCCTGCCGCCTGCGCGTGATCCAATGCGGGCTGCCATTGCCGCGCCAGTGGCGAGCGCAGGCGCTGCACCCGGCCGCCCTCTTGGTCGATGGTGATCAGGCAATCACGGCCCACCGCCTCGCGCAGGTCACTACAAAGCGCGCGGGTCTGTTCGGCAGTGTCGACATTGCGGGCAAACAGGATGAAGCCAAACGGATTGACCCGCTGAAACAGCGCCTTTTCCGCCGCGCTGAGACGCAGGCCTTCGGCATCTAATATGGTGGCTCCGTAACGCATTGCGATCCTCTTTGTGCTGGGGCGCTGATACACCAGTGTCGCGGGCGGCGCCATGGTCGGATGGGGCAAACTGGCAGCAGTTTGCCGGATGGTAAACGACAAACGCCCGGCTGGGCCGGGCGCTGAGGTGTCGGGGGTGGCCCCAAGTCCTGGCGGGGATGCCCTAGCGGGTGGTCACGGGAATACAGTCGGCGTTGCCTGCCACCAGAGCGGAGCAGAACCGACGCGCATCGGAGAGATCGGCAAAACCCATCGCCCGCAGGCGGTAGAAAGTGCGACCACCGCTTTCAGCCTTCTGGATCACGCGTTTCTTGCCTTCCAGATAGTCCGCAAAACGACCGTGGATGCGGTCCCATTCGGCGCGGGCCACCTCTGCGCTTTCGTAGGCGCCAAGCTGGGCCAGCCGGGTGCCTGCGGGCAGGCTGTCGGGCGAGACGTCCTGGGTGGTGCGTGCCGCCGGGGTGGCCGCAACCGCACGAGTTGGAGAGAACCGCGCCGGGCGCGCTGCGGGCCGCAGCGAGACGCGCACGCCGGGGGCGTTACGCAGGGCCGCGTTCGGTCCCGGGGCCACGGCGGCGATGCTCACGGGTTGCAGGGGTTCCGGCTGCACAATTGCCGGGGCGGCGTTTGGCGCGGCAGCGGACAGCTGCTCTGCCCCGTTCAGCGCATCCTGTCCCAGTGGGGTGACGCCGTCGGTCAGCTCTGCCACCAGCGCGTCGATGTCGCCGCCCTGATAGGCGGCCACCGCCTCAGTCGAAAGATCGGAGGTGTCAGGCGCGGAGGCGCGGTCCCGCCCGGCTCCCGGACTGCCTGTGGACAGGGCCGCCTGCATCGGCTGATCATCATCGGTCAGCGCCACGTCTTCGGGGGCCAGCGTCAGACGGTCGGCGGGGCTTTCGACGTTGCCGTTGGCGGCAACCGCGTTGACCGCAAGGCCCTGATGATCGGCGGGCAGGCCGCCGGGGTTGTCTGGCTGCACCCGCAACGGGCCTTCGACAGCGCGCACCACGGGCACGCCGCTTACGTCGCGTGAAATCAGCTGATAGCCCCAGAGACCGATGCCTGCGACCAGCGCCAGCGAGGCCACGGCGCCGAGGGCGCTAAACGCCTTCGCCAGTCCGGCGCGGCCGGTGTCGGCGGGTTCGGGGGTAAATCCATAGTCGTCATAGCGGTGCCCCTGGTCGGTACCCGGACCGCTATAGGCGTCCTCTGCCGGGTCGCCATAGGCGGAGGCTGCCTGCTGATAAGGGCTATAGCCCTGCGCGGGCGCCTGCGGCTGATGTTGTGCAAAATACCCACCCGCTTGCGGCTGCTGGCCATACCCTGCGGCGGCCTGCGGGCGCGGAGCGGGTGTCTGCGGATCATGGCCGAAGGGGTGTTCCGGCTGCGGATAGGGCGATTGGGCAACGGGATCGCGCAAATGCGCATCGGCGAAAGACGGCTCCTGCCGGATCCCTTGCGTTTCTGTGGCGGGGTCCGAAGAACGGTCCCCTCCATTGGAATACGACTGGCCGTGACCTGCCTGCGTAAAATACGCCATTTCCGCCTCACTGCCCGCATACTGTGCGCGATGCGCCGCCCCGGGTTTCTACTTGATGATCTGCCTCGATCCGGCGGCCTGGGCGATTTTAGCTATCGCATCTCCTGCGCCGGTGTGACCCCAAGAATACCAAGACCGGCGGAAATGACAATGGAAACGGCCTTGGCCAGCGCCATTTTCGCATGTGTTGCAGATGGGTTGCTCTCGTTAACAAAACGTAAACCTTCGTTGGTTTTGCCGAGGTGGTAGAGCCCGTGCAGCTCAGACGCGAGATCGTAGAGGTAGAAGGCCACGCGGTGCGGCTCATTGGTGCGGGCGGCGATTTCCACCAGACGCGGCCATTCCGCCAGCTTCTTGGCGACAGCCAACTGGGCATCATCCTGCAACAGCGACAGATCCGCAGCGGCCAGCGTGGCGTCGTCGGTGGCGATCCCCGCCTCCGCCGCCTTGCGCAGGGTCGAGCAGATCCGTGCATTGGCGTATTGCACATAAAAGACCGGGTTGTCCTTGGACTGTTCCAGCGCCTTATCAAGGTCGAAATCAAAGCCCTGATCGTTCTTGCGGGTGAGCAGCATGAAGCGGGTCACATCCGGCCCCACCGCATCCACCACATCGCGCAGGGTGACAAAGGTCCCTGCCCGTTTGGACATCTTGAATTCCTGACCGTCCTTGAACAGCTTCACCAGCTGGCAGAGCTTGATATCCAAGGGCACCTTGCCATCAGACAGGGCTGAGACGGCTGCTTTCATCCGCTTCACATAACCGCCGTGATCGGCGCCGAAGATGTCGATCAGCATATCAAAGCCGCGTTCGACCTTGTCATAGTGATAGGCGATATCCGGTGCGAAATAGGTCCAGGCGCCATCGGATTTTTTCACCGGGCGATCGACGTCATCACCATGTTCGGTGGATTTGAACAGGGTCTGTTCGCGTGGTTCCCAGTCGTCGGGCTTCTTGCCCTTCGGCGGCTCCAGCACGCCCTCATAGATCAGGCCCTTGTCATCCAGGCTTTTCAGCGCGGATTCGATCAGGCCAGTGCCGTAGAGGGATTTCTCGGAGAAGAACTTGTCCATCTGGATGCCAAGCGAGGCCAGATCGGCGCGGATCAGATCCATCATCGCATCGGTGGCGAAATTGCGGATCTCCTCCAGCCAGACATCTTCGGGCTGGTCCACATAGGCATCGCCAACCTTGTCCTTCAGCGCCTGACCAACCGGGACGAGATAGTCGCCGGGGTAAGTGCCATCGACAAAGGCGACCTCTTGGCCGTGGGCCTCAAGGTAGCGCAGGTAGACAGAGCGTGCCAGCACGTCGACCTGACCGCCGCCATCGTTGATGTAGTATTCGCGGGTGACGTCATAGCCGACAAAATCCAGCAGGCTGGCCAGCGCATCGCCAAACACCGCACCACGGGTGTGGCCGACGTGCAGGGGGCCGGTGGGGTTGGCGGAGACATATTCCACATTGACCCGCTTGCCCGCGCCGAGGTCGGAGCGACCGAATTTGATATCCTCCGCCAGGACGGCCGCCAGCACCGATTGCCAGCTGCTGCGATCCAGACGCAGGTTGAGGAAACCGGGGCCTGCCACCTCGGCTGAGGTGACGCGCGCGTCCGCGGCCAGCTTCCCTGCCAGCGCATCGGCGATATCGCGCGGCTTCATCTTGGCGGGTTTGGCCAGCACCATCGCCGCATTGGTTGCCATATCCCCATGCGCCGCATCGCGCGGCGGCTCTACCGCGACATTGGCAAAATCGAGCCCTTCGGGCAGGGTGCCCTCAGCCACCATTACCTTGAGGCAGTCAAGCACGAGCGAGCGGATATCGGTAAAGAGGTTCATGTCTGGCGTCCCATCTGTTCACCGTTGCGGATACCGAGGGCCAGCGGCAGGGTCAACAGGATTGCAGGACACCTATCCGCCTGCGCGGGCCAGCGGGCGGAAAATTTGAATTTTCCGGTCCATTTTCTCGGTCAGAAAATTGGGCGCGACCGGTGGAAGCGCGCCCGCTGTCGCCTAGCTCGGTACGACCCCGCAAGCCTGCGGATCAGGCCACCGGCGCGTCGCGCACCGGCAGGCGGCCCCAGCGGGTGATCTGATAGCGGCGCAGCGAGGCGACATAATAGGGATCGCGCAGAATCAGACGTTCCACATCACCGCGCGTTTTGGCCTCTACGTTCCAGATGGCGCCGGGGAAATCCTGCTCGGGCCGCATCGCCAGCGCGCCGCCGATCTGTAATTCCGGGTGGGCGCGCACAAAGGCGATATGGGCATCCCGGCGCAGCCGATCCGCACGGATCCGCGCCATCTCCGGCGCGTCCTGAAAGGTGACGGTCCAATGTGTCAGGCCACTGGTTGTGGTGCCCGTGGGGATCATGGCGCCCTCTTGCGGTTTGCAGCTGTCTCCTGCCTATCAAACCGCATCGCGCCCGCCCGACGATAGAGCCAGTTGGCATCAGCGATACCGCCAGTCGCTGCGCAGCCCGCGCCTACTCCCCCGCGCGCAGGTCGACCTCCGCAGCGGCGGCCTCAGCCGGGAACAGGCGACGGTGTTCCTGCAGTGCAAAGCGGTCTGTCATCCCTGCGATGTAATCCGACACAATGCGGGCCAGCGCGGTTTCCCCTGCGGCGGCGGCGATATCCCCCTGCCAGCGGGCGGGCATCTCCTCAGGGTGGTTGAGGAAATAGGGAAACAGCGCCTCGACCACCTTGGAGACCTCGGCGCGTTTGCGCATCACACTGGGGGCCCGATACATGCGAGTGAAGAGAAAGGCGCGGATGTCCTTCAGATCGGCCCAGAGCGCATCGGAGAACACCACCACAGGTGCCCCGAGGGAGCGCACATCCTCGACGCTGCGCGCGCCACTGGCGGCAAGGCGACGTCGGGCGCCGTCGATCACATCGCTGACCATCACGCCAAAGACGCGGCGCAGCGCCTCATGTCGGCGACGGCGCGCATCCAGACCGGGATAGCGGCTGTCCACCGCATGATACGCGGCCCCGATCACCGGCAGGTCCATGATATCGGCATCGGTGAACAATCCCGCGCGCAACCCGTCGTGCAGATCGTGGTTGTTATAGGCGATGTCATCCGCCAATGCCGCCACCTGCGCCTCCGCACTCGCATGGGTGTGCAGCTCCAGATCCACCGCCGCGTTGCACTCGGCCAGCGCCCAAGGCAGATCGCCCACCACCGGACCATTGTGTTTGGCGATGGCTTCCAGCGTCTCCCAGGTGAGGTTCAGCCCGTCAAAGTCGGCGTAATGCCGTTCCAGCGAGGTGACGATACGAATGGCTTGCGCGTTGTGATCAAAGCCGCCGTAGGGCGCCATCAGCGCATGCAGCGCATCCTCACCGGTGTGGCCAAAGGGCGTGTGCCCCAGATCATGGGCCAGCGCCACTGCCTCGGTCAGTTCCTGATTGAGGCCAAGCGCGCCCGCGATCGTGCGGGCCACCTGCCCCACCTCAATGGAATGGGTCAGCCGGGTGCGATAATTGTCGCCCTCATGTTCGACAAACACCTGTGTCTTGTGCTTGAGCCTGCGAAAGGCGCTGGCGTGGATGATCCGGTCTCGGTCGCGCTGGTAGGGCGATCGGAAGCTACTTTCTTCCTCGGGGATCTGACGACCACGGCTGCGGTCCGGCATGGTCGCGTAAGGCGCGTAGGTCACTAATCTTTTCCCCGGTCAATCTTGTCCCTGTCGCGTCACCTTTCTATATTATTGTCTCTGCTGCAACACGGCAGTGATCACCTCATTGGGAGACCAGAGATGCAATTGCCCCCGAAAGTGACTGAACGCGCCTTTGCCCGGCTGGCCGAAATTGGCGCCGCCGATCAGGGTCAGGCGCTGCGTGTGGCAGTGGAAGGCGGCGGCTGTTCCGGCTTTCAGTATGAAATTGCCCTGGACGCCCCGCAGGCGGATGATCTGATCCTTGAGGGTCAGGGCCAGAAAGTTGTGGTTGATGAGGTCTCATTGCCATTTCTGGAAAACGCGGTGATTGATTTCACCGAAGAGCTGATCGGCGCGCGGTTTGTAATCAACAATCCCAACGCCACCTCCAGCTGCGGCTGCGGCACCTCATTTTCGATGTAATCCTCCCTTGGCCGCATGAAGGCGCGGGTGGCTCCATTTTGTGCGGTATCTGCGCTATGCGGGTGAGCGTGGCAGCAGGCTGAGGCCATCACTACAAATCAGGCGCAGCTTTGAGCCGCAATCGCCTGACCTGCTGAAGATGCGCCAGAAGCCCTCAAACATCGGGCTGATGTGCTGCAGGTCACACAGCTGTTGACCCGCCTGCGGCCCGTATTGGGCCGTCATCTCATTCACCGCGCTGCGCCAGAGCTGCGGCGCGGTCATCTGCGAGCGTCCCCCAACCTCCAGCAGCCAAGCCGACAGCGGGCGCAGCAGGCTGGTGGTTTCAGGCATCGCGATATGGAATGCGCCGACGCGCAAGCCGCCGATATCCACCCCCAGCGGCTGTTGCGCCGGGCCGCAGATCTGCTGCCACCATAGTGTGACGAAGTAGGCGTGATAGCCATCCATATGCCCGTCAAACCCGTCTGGCGTGATAACAAAGCCCGCCAGGGCGCGCGTCAGGGCCTGTTCCCACAAGAGCAGTGGCGTGACACCGCAATAGCGCAGCGCGATGCAGATTTCAGACAGGAGATCCAGATCCTGATCCAGGCAAGCCAGAAGCCCCGCATAGGTCAGGCTGCACTGCACCGCGACGTCCAGCCCCGGATCGCGGCGACCATAGTCGGAGAGGTAGAACACGATATGGGTCAGCTCATAAGCAGCCTTGCGATTGGGGATGGCGAAGGTCTGGCTGCGGTGGGCAAACCGGCGCAGCCTGTCATCAAGTCCCGGATCCACTGGCACCGCGATGCCGCGTCGCGCCAATAGCTGCCGCGCCTCGGCCCGTTGCAGGTCTGACATTTCCGCCTCGACCAGCCCCTGATGGGCCACCCAATGGGCCAGTTCCGCTGCGCGGGTGTTGGATCCAACGTGACCGGTCCCGATCAGGTCCTCGTAGTCGAGACAGATCGACAGGATAAACCGATAGTATTGCGGGAAAAACTGCAACTGCCGTGCGGCGCGATCGTAAAACGGGCGCAGGGGGGACAGGGCTGCCTCATCCCCGAAACCCCCTGCGCCCGCGCCTCCCCCAACCCGGTGCTGCATCACCCGAAGCAGGCTCAGCAGCTCTGCGTTCTCCTTCAGCCAATAGACATCTTGAGGCTGCCGCCGGTGACGGGCAAAGCTCTCAACCCACGGCGCAACTGCGCCAGCCGCAGAGAGCCCCGGTCCAGTTGGGGGCTGATCGCTGGGCTGCGTGCCGATGGCGGCGCGACGGGTTTTGCGGCGGCCCGCTCCGGGATGTGTGAAAGGCAGGATGACAGTCATGGATCTTGCACCAATGCGGGGGGTGCGCCCCGGCGGCAGGGCGCAATCTGGAAGGTTGGTTCGTCGAGGATCAGCTGCCGGAGGAGAACAGACCGGTTGCGGCACCGCCGGTGGTGGCGCGATCAGCGCGGGGCGCTGAGCCTGAGGAAAACAGCGCGGTTCCGGCGCCTTCAACCATGTCACCGCGGCTGTCGTGGCTAAGCGATCCGGAGGAAAACAGCTCGGCCCCCTGGCCGCTGTGAAGGTCGGTTTCTGGCGCGGTCAATTGCGATGCCGCGGTCTGGCGGCGCTGTGTAGCAATGGTCATGGATCGTCTCCCGTTCTAGGTGAAAAACACCCGTCGACGATTGACCCGGAATGCCTGCTCGACAACACGAAAGCACGCCTTTGAGTTGTTTTTATGATGGGACAACCGATGAGCTTTGCGCGGCAGATGCCTGATCAGGAAGCAAATAAGCCGCTTCTGCACAGGTTAACCACAGAGCTGTCCACAACCCCAGCCACACAAAACGCGGG
The DNA here is from genome assembly GCF_003443595.1 of Phaeobacter sp. LSS9. Classification (NCBI taxonomy): domain Bacteria; kingdom Pseudomonadati; phylum Pseudomonadota; class Alphaproteobacteria; order Rhodobacterales; family Roseobacteraceae; genus Phaeobacter; species Phaeobacter sp. LSS9. The sequence continues at coordinate 269,008 of NZ_CP031956.1, read as the reverse complement.
GGGATCGGCTGCCTCTCCTCTTGCAGCGCTGCAAACCGGGTGTCGCGCGGTTTTGCGATATGCCGCATTTTCGACGGCGATGATTCGGCATGGGCGTCCCGCCGCGCCCTTGCCCCCTCGCCCGGATTGGGCGATAGATCAGGCGCCCCACCCCGGGCCACAGAGGCAGGAGACCGGATATGAAAATCGCCACCTTCAACATCAATGGTATCAAGGCCCGTATCAACGCGTTGCCGGACTGGCTGGATGAGGCGCAGCCCGATGTGGTGGTGCTGCAGGAGATCAAATCCGTCGATGAAGCCTTCCCGCGCGAGCTGTTCGAGGACCGGGGTTACAACGTCGAAACTCACGGTCAGAAGAGCTTTAACGGGGTGGCGATCCTGTCGAAACTGCCGCTGGAGGATGTGCGGCGCGGGCTGCCCGGTGATGACAGCGACGAACAGGCGCGCTGGATCGAGGCGACGGTGGTGGGCAAACAGGCGATCCGCATCTGCGGGCTGTACCTGCCCAATGGCAACCCGGTAGAGCTGGACGCGGAGGGCCAGCCGGTCGAGGGCGGCAAATACGCCTATAAACTGGCCTGGATGGAGCGGCTGCGGCTGCGCGCGCAGGATCTGCTGGCCGAGGAAATGCCCGCGCTGATGGCCGGGGATTACAACATCATCCCACAGGCCGAAGATGCCAAGACCCCGGAGGCCTGGAAAGACGATGCGCTACACCGCCCCGAAAGCCGGGCGGCGTTTCAGCGGATCATGGCGCTCGGTTTTACCGAGGCGTTCCGCGCGCGCCATCAGGGGCCGGGGCATTATTCGTTCTGGGACTATCAGGCCGGCGCCTGGAACCGCAACAATGGCATCCGCATCGACCATTTCCTGTTGAGCCCGCAGGCCGCCGACCTGCTGCGTGACTGTCAGATCGACAAGGATGTGCGCGGCCGTGACAAGCCATCAGATCATGTGCCGGTCTGGGTCGATCTGGATCTGTGAGGCGCTGAGGGCCTGACCGCACCGACGGAGTGCTGCGCGGGTGGGCCTTATCCAGCCAGCTATGCCGTCGCGCGCATGTCTTCTATACTATTGAAAACGTTCAATAACGTCGAAGAAATTTGCCCACGCGGCCTCCTGCTCATTGGACATGCCAGTCTGATCGCCGCTGAGAAATGACTCAGGCGTCACCCCATCAATATTCAGCGACAGGGCCGCGACGCACAGCTGCTTGGCTTGCTGTTCCGTCACCTTAGGCCAGCGTCGTGATGGGACCACCTGCGCCGGGGTCGTTGCCTGTTGGGGCGGGGGTGCCGCCGGTGACGTCGTGGCCGTAGATCCAGTCGAATTGCTGTACCATGCGCTGGGGCGCGAGCCGCCCGCCGAGGCGCAGGATCTGATGCGCGGGCCATGCGAGCGGCTGGCGCAGGTGGTATTTCCAGGCATTGCCGGTGGCGGCAGCCACCACTTTGGCGGCGCGGTTGCGGCGGCGGCTCTGATAGGCGGCGAGCCCTTCTTCGTCAGTGGTGGCGGTGCGCAGGGCATCGACCAGCACCCAGGCATCCTCAAGCGCGAGATTTGCGCCCTGCGCCATGAACGGCAGGGTGGGATGCGCAGCATCGCCCATGATCGCGAGGTTGCCCTGATGCCAGACCTCGGCAACCGGATGGCGAAACAGCCCCCAGAGGGCCACCTGATCGACCTGCGCCAACAGATCGGCGGCGGCGCCACCAAATCCGGTGAAGGCGCTGCGCAGCGCCTCCGGGTCATCACGGTGATGCCAGCCTTCCTCCGCCCAGGTCTTGCGTTCCTGGACCGCGACGATGTTCATCAGGCTGCTGTCGCGCAGCGGATAGGTCACCAGATGGCGACCCGGCCCCATGAAAACCTGTGCCTCCGCCGGGTGATTGTGCAGATTGGCGACAGTCGCGCGCCAGGCCACCTGCCCGGTGAAGCGGGGCGTCGCGACGCCATTCAACGCAGCCCGCGCCTTGGAATGCAGCCCGTCGGCGCCAATCACCAGATCCCCGCCACACTGTGCGCCATTGGCCAGATGCACCACCGGGCGAGCACCGCTGGTGATGCGGTCGACCTTTTGCAGCAGGCGCACCCTGACCCCGGCCTTGCGCGCGGCATCGGCCAAGAGGTTGATCAGATCGGCGCGGTGGGCGAAGTAGAAATTCTGTCCCGGCGCATATTGGTCGAGATCAAGCCGCAGAACCTCGCGGCCCTGCCGGTGGCTGCGCAGGACCACGGCGCGGGCGCGCGGCGCGCTCCAGGCGAGATCATCCGCCAGCCCCAGCGCCCGCAGAACCGCAACGCCGTTGGGGCTGATTTGCAGGCCCGCACCAACCTCGGTGATGGCCTCTGCCTGTTCGAGAACCGTGACCTTTGCGCCCTGTCGGCTGAAGGCAAGCGCTGCCGCCAGCCCGCCAATGCCCGCACCGATGATGGTGATTTTTCGGTCTGTCAGTCTCATCTTGTCCCGCTATCTGCACACAGGCCGGTCCGTTCTGGCCGCGCGATACCCCCAGATAAACGAAAAACGCCGGAGCAACAGGCCCCGGCGTTATGATTTTTTTTACAAATGCAAGAAAATCAGTCGTCGCGGTGGACTTTTTCCCGGCGCTCGTGGCGTTCCTGTGCCTCAAGACTCATCGTGGCAATGGGTCGGGCATCCAGACGTTTGAGAGAGATCGGCTCACCGGTGACTTCGCAGTAGCCGTATTCCCCTTCGTCGATGCGGCGGATCGCCGAGTCGATCTTGGCAACCAGCTTGCGCTGGCGGTCCCGGGTGCGCAGCTCCAGCGCGCGATCTGTTTCTTCACTGGCGCGGTCAGCAACATCGGGGATATTGCGGGTATTGTCCTGCAACCCCTCGATCGTGTCGCGACTTTCGGCCAGGAGTTCTTGCTTCCATTCATGCAGCTTGCGACGGAAATATTCCTGCTGCCGGTCATTCATGAAGGGTTCATCTTCAGCTGGACGATAATCATCCGGCAGAAACACTTCTTGCTTCATTTCACTACCTTTGGTTTGCCCCATACTGCCGGTCTTCCTCGGTATTGTTTACAAACTCAGCGGCTCCCCCCGCATGCCGCAGCGTTTATCCCCTGCGTCAGCGATTGTCACTACACAATAGTACGCACAAAGGGTTAAAACCTGCATAAGAGCGCCCCCAGGGGTTGCACAGAGGCAACGAGGCAGGAAAGAAATGCAGTTTCAGGGCACTAAGGATTACGTCGCGACCGAGGATCTGAAAATTGCGGTCAACGCCGCGGTTACGCTGGAGCGGCCGCTGCTGGTGAAGGGGGAGCCGGGCACCGGCAAGACCGAGCTGGCGCGGCAGGTGGCCGATGCGCTGGGGCTGCGGATGATTGAGTGGAATGTGAAATCCACCACCCGCGCCCAGCAGGGGCTTTATGAATATGATGCGGTCAGCCGGTTGCGCGACAGCCAGCTGGGCGATGAGCGGGTGCATGACGTCAAGAACTACATCAAGCGCGGCAAGCTCTGGGAGGCCTTCGAGGCGGACGAGAAGGTGGTGCTGCTGATTGATGAGATCGACAAGGCCGATATCGAGTTCCCCAATGACCTGTTGCAGGAACTCGATAAGATGGAGTTCCATGTTTACGAGACCGGCGAGACGATCCGGGCGCGTCAGCGTCCGATCATGATCATCACCTCCAACAATGAAAAGGAACTGCCGGACGCGTTCCTGCGCCGATGCTTCTTTCACTACATCCAGTTCCCCGATGCCGAGACCATGCGCAAGATTGTCGAGGTCCATCACCCCGGCATCAAGGACAGCCTGCTGACCACGGCGTTGACGCAGTTCTACGAGATCCGCGATACAGCCGGGTTGAAGAAAAAGCCGTCGACGTCGGAGGTGCTGGACTGGCTGAAGCTGCTGTTGGCCGAGGATCTGACGGCGGAAGATCTGAAACGTGATGGCGCAGACGCGCTGCCAAAACTGCACGGCGCGTTGTTGAAGAACGAGCAGGATGTGCATCTGTTCGAACGGCTTGCCTTCATGGCGCGGGGACGTCGCTGAAGAGACGGGCGCACAACACGAAGCGCTTGCGAGGGCGCCTTGATATATGACGGTTTTCGGCTGACGTATCTGGTGTCCTCTTCCTGTGTGATCTGGGCGATCCGATCGTTGTGTAGTGTTGCGGGGGGAGCGAGAATTGCGGTCAGGACCACTGCGTGACACCGCGTCATGGGCGCTGATTGCCCTGCCCGTGATCAGCGGGCTTTGGCTGGCCATTGGCGTGGGTGTGCTTGCGGCGCTCAGCCCCGGTTATTCCCATGTCAGCCATTTTATGAGCGTGCTGGGAGCCGCCGGGGCGCCATATGCCGCCTGGACCAATTATGCGGTGTTCATCCCGACTGAACTGTGGTTCCTCGGCTTTTTGGCGCTGCTCAATGCGCGCCTGCCGGACCGACGGTTGACACGGGTCTCACTGATCCTGCTGGCGACCTATGCGGGCCTGCTTATGCTGGCTGCCGGGCTGCCCTGCGACGCGGGATGTAACGGCGGAGACGACGGGCAGAGTGCGGTCCATATCGCGCATATGATTGCCGCAGCTGTGGCCTACCCGCTGGCGCTGATCGGCCTGTTCCTGCTGGTGCTGACCCTCCCGCAACCTTCGCTTTTGCGGCGCTTTGCGCTGCCGTCTTTGGCTGTCGGGGGTGGTCTGTTCGGCGCCATCATTGCTGTTCCGGAGGCACAGGGCCTGTTCCAAAGGCTGCTTGAGGCGTGGATCTACGCACAGTTCATTGCACTGGGGGTCCACGCCGCCTTGTGCCTGCGCCCTCAGTAAGCCTCGCGCAGGAAGCGTTCGACGCGCTCTGGATCATCCTCAATCATGCGCAGCAGGATGCGGGCCGGGCGTTCCGGCAGGCGGCGGCCCTGCTCCCAGTTGCGCACCGAGCCGAGGCGAAAGCCGAAGTGGCTGCAAAACCGTTCCTGGGACATGCCGAGGGTTTTGCGCAGGCGTACAACGTCCACCATCGGCACCTCGCGGCTGGCCATGGTCTCCAAGGGCGTTTTACCGGAGATATCGTCCTGCATCTGCTGTAGCGCCATGGCATCACGGTCCGCCTCGCTTTGCTGGCGGATACGGCCGGTGCCTCTGGCCTGATGGTTTGCCTTATGCTCTGCCATATCAATTATCCTCCTTCAGCAGCGCCTTGATGCGGGATTTCACCACATCCAGCGCCAGATTGCCCACCGCCCGCGCGCCCTGCGCCATCAATCCCGACAGGCGCGGATCCCGCTGTCGACGGTGTATTCTGAGCACATAGACCATCATCAGATCAGGACTGGCCTGATGGATGCGGTAGCGCAGCGTCAGATCCCCGGCGACATGGTGGTAATCTTCATCCGTCTTGCGCCCTATGGTGGGGTCGCGCACCAGGGTGGCGATCAGCCGGGCCAGCTCATCCTCGTCCAGATAGGCGTGGATGGCGTCCTCGATCGCGACCGGGGTGATGCGGTAATCCACCCGCAGGCATTTCTGTGTCTCTTTGCGTATATACGCCATTGGCGTAGCCTTTTCAACCTGTCTCTGCGTTTGCCCCTGACACGGGGCGGGTGGTCCTGCCTCGCCCCACGTCAGGAGAGGTGTTGCCGGGGTGCCCTTCTCTTTGCGGCTCTGCTGCGCTATGGCCAGCCATAACATTGATTTTTAACCCTGTCTTGGCACAAGCTGGGGCTGTCCTGTCGCAGGAGAGATCGCTTGTTCACATTCCGGCCCCGTATGCTGCCCGCTGGTCCTTCTGCCGATCCTCTTGCAGGGCGGCCCTCCCCGCTGCGGTGCTGGCGCGGGTTTGCGGCGTTGGCGATGGTGGCGGCGCTGGCTGCATGCGGGGCTGAGACACGATATGCGCCCCCGAGCCGCACCGCTGCGGCACTGGCACCGCTGGCCCCAGCCAAGAGCTTTGCCCGCGCACATCCGGTGGCGCCGCAGCGGGCCAATAGCGATATTGCGCGGGATTTCCTCGATCTGCATTTTCAGCTGGAAAGCGGCACCGCCCTGCCCGTCTTTACCCGGTTTGAACACCCGATCACGCTGCGCCTTATCGGCCAGCCCACCAAAAGCCTGAACCGGGATCTGGCGGCGCTCATGCAGCGGTTGCAGCGCGAGGCCGGGCTGGATCTGCGGCTGCTGGGCGGGGAGGCTGTGGGCCCTGCTGCCAATATCACCATTGAGGCTGTGCCGCGCAAAGCCATCCGCCGCGCCTCGCCCCGCGCGGCCTGTTTCGTGGTGCCCAATGTCAGTTCGCTGGCGGAATACCGCCGCTCCAAGCGCAAACCCCGGACCAATTGGGCCAATCTGCGCGCGCGTCAGAGGCTGGCGATTTTTGTGCCCAATGATGTGAGCCCGCAGGAGACCCGCGACTGCCTGCACGAGGAGCTGGCACAGGCCATCGGGCCGCTCAACGATCTCTACCGGCTGTCGGATTCGGTGTTCAACGACGACAATGTGCATACGGTGCTGACTGGATTTGATATGTTGATCCTGCGGGTGGGCTATGCGCCCGAGCTGCGCAGCGGCATGACACGGGCTGAGGTTGCCGCCCGTCTGCCAGCCATTCTGGCGCGTCTGAACCCCGGCGGGGCTGGTCGGGCGGCGCAACCACTGCCCGCCACCTCCCGCGACTGGATCGACGCGACCGAGGCGGCGCTGACACCGGGCAGCAGCCGTGCCGTTCGGCTGCGTGCGGCACATCGCGGGGCGGCGATTGCCCGTGATCTGGGCTGGCAGGATCACCGGCGGGCCTTCAACCACTATGTGCTGGGGCGCATTCTGCAACGGGATGATCCGGAACTGGCGCAGCAGCATTTCGAGACCGCGCTGATCTATCTGCAAGGACGCTATGACAGCCCGCTGCTGCGCGCCCAGATTGCGAGCCGCATGGCCGCCTTTGATATCATTCGCGGCGATGGCGCCACGGCACTGGCCCGCATCCGGCCTGCCCTGCCGGTGGCGGCGCGGGGTGAGAACGCGGTGCTGCTCTCCAGTCTGATGCTGCTGGAGGCCGAGGCACTGCTGTTGCAGGGCCGAACTGACGCGGCCTATGCGGTGAGGCTGGACAGCCAGGGATGGGCACGCTACGGGTTCGGCCCGGATTGGGCGGTGCGCAGCGCGATGACCGAGATTGCGGCCCTTGCGCCGCCGCACTGATCTGCGGCTGGCGCAGCGCCAGCGGCGTCACGGCTTGACCCGGACCGGCACGGCCCCACCTGAGACATGAACATTCTTAACAGACGGACATCGGCATGATCGTAATCGGCGCATTGCTTCTTGGCGCACTTCTGGGGGTCCGCACGGCCCAAAAACGCGGCGGCAGCTTGGCGGATAAGCTGCAATATGGCGCTGCATACGCCATGGTATTTGCTATTCTGGGGTTGTTTGCGACCATTCTCGCCGACCGTATGCTGCTCTGACGCAGCGCGCGGGGCGCAAGATGGCCGCCTGATCAGCCCTGACGGAGACCCAGATGTTTCAGCCTTTCTTTGAAAACCTGCGCAAGGCGGCGGTTCCGGTGTCCTTGCGGGAATATCTGACCTTTCTTGAAGGGATGAAAGCGGGGCTTGCGACCTATGATCTTGATGCCTTCTACTATCTGGCGCGCGCCGCCATGGTGAAGGATGAGCGCAATATCGACAAATTCGACCGCGCCTTTGCCGCGACATTCTCCGGGCTGGAGGCGATCCCCGCTGAGGCGGTGATGGAGGCCGTGGACATCCCTGAGGAGTGGATCCGCAAGATGGCGGAGAAGCACCTCAGCGAGGAAGAGCGCCGCGAAATCGAGGCGCTTGGCGGGTTCGAAAAACTGATGGAGACCCTGAAGGAGCGGCTGAAGGATCAGGAAAACCGCCATCAGGGGGGCAACAAATGGATCGGCACGGCGGGCACCTCGCCCTTTGGCGCCTATGGCTACAACCCCGAAGGGGTGCGCATCGGCCAGAAGGAAAGCCGCCATCAGCGCGCGGTCAAGGTCTGGGACAAGCGCGAGTTCAAGAACCTGGACGGTGATGTCGAACTGGGCACGCGCAACATCAAGGTGGCGCTGAAACGTCTGCGCCGCTGGGTGCGCGAGGGCGCGGCGGAGGAGCTGGACCTGTCAGGCACCATCCGCGCCACTGCGGAACACGGCTATCTGGACGTGAAAACCCGGCCCGAACGGCACAATGCGGTCAAGGTGCTGCTGTTTCTGGATGTCGGCGGATCAATGGATCCGCATATCAAAGTGGTGGAAGAATTGTTCTCGGCGGCGCGCAGCGAGTTCAAACATCTGGAATATTTCTACTTCCACAATTGCCTCTATGAAGGGGTCTGGCGCGACAACCGCCGCCGCTGGGATGCGCAGATCCCCACTCATGAGGTGCTGCGCACCTATGGGCCGGACTATAAGTGCATTTTTGTCGGCGATGCGTCGATGTCTCCCTATGAGATTGCCTATCCGGGCGGCGCCAATGAGCATTGGAACCCCGAGGCCGGTCAGGTCTGGCTGGAGCGGGCGCGGGCGCAATGGGCCTCGCATCTGTGGATCAACCCGGTGCCGGAAGCCTATTGGCCCCACACCCATTCGATCCAGATGATCCGGGAGATCTTTGCCGATCAGATGGTGCCGATGACGCTTGCGGGGCTGGAACGCGGGATGCGGGAGCTGACGCGCTAAACGGGGCGGCCCGCCGCGGCCCCGCGCGGCGAAAGCTTGCCAAGTCACCCTGCCTCGGGTAGACCAAGCGCCAGAGAATTGGAGAGTTTATGTCCTGGTGAAGAAGGGGCGGCAGAGGCCACCCCGGTTTGCAGATTGCCCCGGAGAATGCCGCCTGCCCCTATTGGCAGGTGTCAGGGAAGATTTGCGCGACATTCATCAGACATACAGATCCGGGCCAACCCCGCGATCACACCAAGAAAGACATTCCCAATGACAAGGGACTATTCCCAATTCCTGAGCACCCCTGCGCCTGAAGACATCGCCGACAGCACGCGCCCTTTGAGCGCGCTGGAGCATCTTGGCTGGCAGGGGTTCTTCTCCCAGCAGACCGATCTGGACGAAATGGCAAGCCATCCGCCCGTGCGCATAACCGAAGTGAACCGCAACGGGCTGCGCGCCATGGGCGACGGCATCGACATGGTGATCCCCCCCGGCCCCGAAGCCACGGTTGGCGATTGGCTGATGCTGGACTCCGAACTGCCAACACACAGCCGGGTGCTGGAGCGTAAAAGCCTGATCCGCCGCCGCGCACCGGGCAAGGATCGCAAGGTCCAGCTGATCGCCGCCAATATCGACACGATGTTTGTGGTCACCTCCTGCAATGCGGATTTCAATGTCGCGCGGCTGGAGCGGTTCATCGCCATGGCGTTTGATGCAGAGGTGACGCCGGTGATCGTGCTGACGAAAATCGACCTTTGCGAGGATCCGGCGGAGTATATCAGCCAGGCCAGGAGCATTTCCGATCTGGTGGAGGTGGTGCCGCTGAACGCCAAGAGCGCGGCCGCGCGCGAGGCGCTGGCGCCCTGGGTGCGGGCCGGGCAGACCATTGCCTTCCTCGGCACCTCGGGCGTTGGCAAATCGACGCTGACCAAGGCGCTTGGCGAGGATCTGGATATCGCAACGCAGGGCATTCGCGAGGATGACGCGCGCGGACGCCACACCACCACCCGGCGGCAGCTCTATTTCCTCGATAACGGCTGCGGCGTGCTGGACACGCCGGGGATGCGGGAATTGCAGCTGACCGATGCGGCCAGCGGTGTCGGCGATGTCTTTGCCGATCTGGAAGAGCTGGCGACACAGTGCCGCTTCCGCAATTGCGCCCATGAGGGGGAGCCGGGCTGCGCGGTGCAGGCCGGCATTGCCGCCGGTGAGGTTGACGCCAGCCGGTTGGACCGCTGGCGCAAACTGGCCGCCGAAGAAGCCTTCAATTCCGCCTCTCTGGCGCAGCGACGCGCCAAGGACAAAAGCTTTGGCAAGATGGTGAAAACGGCGAAAACCATCAAGAAGCGCAGCCGGAAATAGCCGCTATCGCAGGTTTCAAACCGACAGAAGGGCGCCCGATCTGGGCGCCCTTTGATGTGTTGTTCCAGGCTTGGATCCGCCAGCAGACCGATCAGTTACCGCCCTGAAGAAGCGGCGTGATCCGGCGCACGGCGGCGCGGCGATTGGCGCGTTCGGCGCGTTGGGTCACCACCGCCAGATCGGTCTCACCATAGCCCTGCACCACCATATTTTCGGGCGGCACCTTGAAATATTCGGTCAGGGCCAGCGCGACACTTTCGGCGCGGCGATCTGACAGTGCGAGGTTAAAGGGTGCGGCACCGACGGCATCCGTGTGGCCTTCGATCAGGAACACCTCCTGCGGGTTCTGCGCGATCATCTCGCGCAGCGCATTGCCCAGCGCCGCCAGTTCTTCGGCCTCTGCTGCGCGGATCACGGCGGAGCCGGTTTCAAAGTTGATCGACTGCACGGTGATTTCCGGGACCAGTTGGCGGACCGCATCGATATTGCGGATCTGGCGCAGGGAGAAGCGGCGGCTGACGGCGGGGGTTTCCTTGGCAGCGAGCGCCAGCGCCAGCTCATCCGCGTTGATCGTATCGCTGCTGAAGGCGGATCTGCGCGGGGCGGCGGTGGGCAATTCGGAGACCACCACATTGTCGGCGCGCTGCGTATCATCGAACAGCACAACGCTGCTGCCATCGGTGAGCGTACGGGTGCGGCGCAGAACGCGGCCATCGCGGGCGCGGATGGTTTCAACCTCCGCGCCGTCTTCGCGCACGACCACGGTTCGGGTAGAGCCGTCCTTGAAGCGGTAGGTGGTAACATTGCTACCGGGCTGGCGCAGCAGGGCGTCGTCATTCTTGATCACCCGGTATTGGCCATTTTGTTCGACCACCGCACGGTCACCGGAGTTGGTCACCACGGTTTCCCCCTGCTTCAGCAGCTGGCCAATGGCAACGGCGCCCAGCCCCAGAAGCGCGGCCTTCTGCAGCTTGCTGAGGCCGTCGTCCTCCTCTGCGGCTGGGGCGGCGGCTGCGCTGTTCTCGGTCGGCGCAGCAGTTTCAGCCTCTGCGGTGGTTTCAGCCTCGCTTGCGGGCGTGTTGACGGCGGTTTCAAACTCCTCATCCGAACTGCGTGCGGTGTCTTCTGTCACGGTTTCTTCCACCACCTCAGCCTCTCCGGTGGTGTCAGCGCTCGCGGCGGCGGCGGCGCTATCATCCTCGGCCTCATCTTCCGCCAGCGCATCGGCCTGCGCCTGACTGTCGAGCGGTTCGACCTCGGGTTCGGGTTCTGGCTCGGACGCAGGTGCAGGGTCGGTCCCGTCCTCTGCCTCTGCCAGCGCTGCGGCCAGTTCGGTGTCGGAGGTGGTTCGGGCCTCAGCCGTACCCTCTGGCGCGGTGGTGCCTGCCTCTGTGTTGGCCGCTGTGTTCACACCATCATTGGCGACCGGCTCCACCGGAGTCTCTGCCTCTGCGGTGGTTTCACCTGCGTTCTGTTCAGCGGTTGTCTCTGCCGTCTCGGCCGGAGCTTCGGTCTGCGCGGTCTGAGAGGGGGCCGCGTCTGTGGCGGGTTCTGGGGCAGGTTCAACCGGAGCGGCGGCGGCCTGCTCTGCCTCGGTCGGGGCTGCTGGCTCGGCCTGTTCGCCCGCGGCAGGTGCGGCCTCAGCCTGTTCAGCGCCTGCCATCAGTGCGGAGGAGACAAGGGCGGGATCCAAATCCGCGTCCAATTCACCGGTGACATAGGCTTGGCAGAACTTCGCTTTCGCCCCTTTTCCCTTGCCCTTCAGGATCTCCCCTTCGGGGCTGATGCGCCCGTTTTTGAGCCACCGTAGGCAGCGCTGCACCGCCTGTGTGATTTCTTCAGGGGCCATCTGGCTGAGGTCGGTCGGGTCCGATTTCGACTGCGCGGGGGCGGCGACCGGAAGACTGAGAGAGACGATGACCGCCAACGCGGTCGAGGATCTGAGAAGCTGCGAAACCATGCGGTGTTCCTTTCGCTGTGCGATGCAAAGCCTAGAAACATAACCCGCGTCGGGGCAAATAAGTTGCCTGTGAGCGATGATTTTCGGCCAGAGCCTGCCGATCAGAGGTGGCGCTTGTGTCCGTTATTCAGTCGTCAACATCTGCATCAGCCGTTGTTTTTCGCCGCTGTCCTCCGCCCGGGTGAGGACATCCGCAAGATCCTGCAGCGCCGCAATCGAATGGCCTGCGCGAAAGCTGTCCACATGGGGCAGCATGGCGCGGATGCCGCGTGCCTTAGGCGCAAAGCCATCAAAGCGCAGCAACGGGTTGAGCCAGATCAGGCGGCGCGCGGAGAGATGCAGCCGCAGCATTTCGGCGCTGAGCTGATCGCTGTCGTCGCGGTCCAGCCCGTCGGTGATCAGCAGCACCACCGCCCCCTGCCCCATGACCCGGCGCGACCAGTCACGGTTGAAGTCGTGCAGGCAGGCGCCAATCCTGGTGCCCCCCTCCCAATCCTGCGCCTCTGCCCCGGCGGCGGCAAGGGCGGCATCCACATCGCGCTGCCCCAGATGGCGGGTGATATTGGTGAGCCGTGTGCCGAAGGTAAAGCCATGCACACGCGCCCAGCCCGGCCCCTTGCGATTGGCGACCGCATGCAGGAAATGCAGGATCAGGCGGGAATATTGGCTCATTGAGCCTGAGATATCGCAGATCACCACTAGGTTGGGCCAGCGCAACCGGCGCTGAGCGCGTGCGAGGGTTGTGATCTCGCCGCCCTGACGGGCGGCCTGCGCCATGGTGCGGCGCCAGTTGATGCGGTTGCCAGTGGCGGAGGCGATCAGGCGGCGGGACTGGATCGGGCGGATGGGCAGCTGCATCTTGGCCAGCATCCGCTTGGCCTCGGCCACTTCCGCAGTGCTCATCTGCTCAAAATCCAGTTGCCGCAGCCGTTCCTCCCGCGACATGGTGAGTTCGGCGTTTAACTCCAGCTGCTCCGGTGGCTCCTCCCCCTCCGGCTGGTCGGGGCGATCCGGGGCCTCGGCACCATCCAAGAGCGCCTCGGCGGCGCGTTTCTGGGCGGGCTTGGCGGCTTTTTCCTCCTGCGTGCCCCGGATCGCGGGAAGCATCGCCGCCATCATATGCTCCAGAAAGCGCGGATCCCGCCAATAGAGCCGAAAGATCTGTGCAAAGACCTGACGATGTTCGGGTTTGGAGACAAAACAGGCGTGAAGGGTCCAGTAGAAATCCTGCTTCGAGGTGAAGCCCGCCGTGGCCACCGCCTCGACGGCTTCGGCCACCCGGCCGGGACCGATGGGAAGCCCGGCCCGCCGTAAGCCACGCGCAAAATGGGTGATATTCTGCGCCAGCCGGGGGGCCTCCGGCAGCGGCAGCGGCGGGTATTCAGGCATCAGCGCAGGTCCGCATCATCCTGCAGGACCCAGCGTTGCGCGCGCCTGATCCAGAATGCGCTTCGCCTCGGAGCCCTGCAGGCGGCTGATATCATCCTGATATTTCAGAATGGCCCCCAATGTGTCGGCGATCACCTCCGGCGACAGATCAATGACATCCAGCGCCAAGAGGCAGTTGGCCCAGTCAATTGTCTCGGCAATGCCCGGATGTTTGAAGAGATCTTCGGTGCGCAACGCCTGCACAAAGGCCACGACCTCCTGCGACAGACGCGGCGCCAGACCGGGCGCGCGGGTGGTGAGGATTTCCATCTCGCGGTCAAAATCCGGATAATCCACCCAGTGATAGAGGCAGCGCCGTTTCAGCGCGTCATGCACCTCGCGGGTGCGGTTGGAGGTCAGGATCACGATGGGCGGTTCCGGCGCCTTAATGGTGCCGAGTTCGGGGATGGTGACCTGAAAATCGCTGAGCGCCTCCAGCAGGAACGCCTCAAACGGCTCATCGGTGCGGTCCAACTCATCAATAAGAAGGATTGGCGCGCCAGCGGGATCGGGCTGCATCGCCTCCAGCAGCGGGCGGCGGATAAGATAGTCGTCGCTGAAGAGTTCCGCCTGAAGGGCCGCGCGATCACGCGGTTCGCCAGCGCCTGCCTCGGCGGCGCGGATGGCGATCATCTGGGCCGCGAAGTTCCATTCATAGACCGCGCTGGAGGTATCCAGCCCTTCGTAGCACTGCAACCGGATCAAGCGACGGCCCAGCGCGGCGGCGAGGGTCTTGGCGATCTCGGTCTTGCCCACACCGGCCTCACCCTCCAGAAACAGCGGGCGACCAAGGCGCAGCGACAGAAACACCACCGTCGCCAGTCCTCGGTCGGCGACATATCCGGCCTCCGTCAGCAGAGTTTCCACCGCATCAATGGAGCCGGGCATCCCGCGCGCGCCGGCCGGTGCAGAGGGGTCGGCAGCGTGACTGGTGGGATGGCTGACAGGATGGCTGGTGGTCTGCGGTTGGCTCGGCTTCGTCTGCTGCGACATCTGGCTCCCCTTCGGCTCTGCCCAAGAGGCCACGGCGATGGAAGCGGGTCAAGCGGCTGGTCATGCCACTTTGGTCCCATAGGTCATCCGTGGACGAGACTGTGCCCGGCTTGCGGACACATTGACCGACCTGCGCTGCAATGCGATGACAGAGACACGCCATCGGCCCAGGCGGGTCCGGTACAGACGTGGCAGGAGACAGCATGCGAACACTGGCCGTGACATGTGTAAAGAACGAAGGCGCGTTCCTGCTGGAATGGATTGCCCATCACAAGGCGGTGGGTTTCAGCGATATCCTCGTCCTGTCCAACGACTGCGCGGATGGCACCGACCGGATGCTGGATCGGCTGGATGAGCTGGGCCATGTCACCCATCTGCGCAACGATGGTCCCTATGACAAGGGCGGCATTCAGTTCACCGGGCTGAAGAAGGCCGACAAACACCGTCTGATGCGCAAGGCGGACTGGGTGATGGCGCTGGATGTAGACGAATTCGTCAATATCCATGCAGGCGAGGGTCGGCTGGCGGATATTCACGCAGCGCTGCCCGATGCGGATGCCATCACCCTGACCTGGCGGCTGTTCGGCAATGGCGAGACGGTGCGCTATCAGGACCAGCCGGTGACCGACAGCTTCACCCGCTGCGCGCCGGAGGTGATCCACTGGCCGTGGCGCGCGGCCATGTTCAAGACGCTCTATCGCAACGATGGCACCTATCGCAAACTGGGGGTGCATCGCCCGCGCAGCCCGGACGATGGCGCCACCCTAGAGGAGTTTCGCTGGTTCGATGGTTCCGGGCGGGAACTGGATCAGGGGTTCAAGACGCAGCGGGTCTATTCCGACTACGGGCAGGCAAATTTCGATCTGGTGCAGCTGAACCACTATCCGCTGGGGTCCATGGAAAGCTATGTGCTGAAGGCCGAGCGGGGGCGGGTCAACCGTCCGGGCGATCTGGGGATGGATTACTGGGTTGAACGGAATTTCAACACCGATGAGGATGAGAGTATTGCCCGCTATCGCCCCGCCCGCGAGGCCATTGCCGATCTGCTGCGCGAGGACGCCAAGCTGCAAAAGCTGCATGCCCGCGCGGTGCAATGGCGCCATGAGCAGTTTCGCAGATTGATGCAGCAGGAGGCGTATCGGACGCTGTTTTCGCGGCTGATGATGACGCCGCCCTCACGGCTGATCAGCCCCGGCACCGCACGCACGCTCACCGGCTTTGCCACGCTGGGCCGCCATGGCGCACCGCAGGGCGGCGACAAGAGCGACTGATCCGGCGCAATATGGCGGTCGGCGCCGCAGAGTAGCCAGTCAGACGGCAGGACATGGGATAATGGCGCTGGCCTTAACAGGCATCTTTTTCAACGAAACCCGCGCCGATGGCCGATAAACCGGCCTTACAATTTCCAATTTTAGCCTTATTTCGCCCTTAGATGTTGCCAGACGCAAACCCGTCCGAACAAGGGCGGGACAAGAGGACGATGCAATGCAGCAGGATACATTGGACACGCTGGACGAGGACCTGTCGGGGCTGAAACCCGCGCAGTGGCAGGCCCGTATGGCCGCCCTGGCCGAGGAAAACGGCATGTATCAGCCGCTGGGCAGCCGTCACTTTGCCAGTTTCATTGATCAGGGCAATACGCTGCTGGTCAGTTTCGAGACCATCCAAGGGATCCACAACCTGTCGGATGTGGCGCAGCCGCTGGGGTTTGATCTGGTAAAGAACCTCGGCTGGTCCCATCTGTGCATTATCTCCAATGGCGACACCTGGTTCCGCAATGAGCGGATCTACGGGTTCTTCGACCAGCTGGTTGACGACGGCTTCTTCGATGAATTCGACAAGGTGGTGTTTTATGGCGCGGGCCCCTGCGGCTATGCGGCGGCGGCGTTCTCCGTTGCGGCGCCCGGCGCCACTGTCGTGGCGGTGCAACCACAGGCAACGCTGGATCCGCGTCTCACAGATTGGGACGATCGGTTCAGCGAGATGCGCCGCGTTGATTTCACCGATCGCTACGGCTTTGCCCCGGATATGATGGATGCGGCCAAGCAGGGTTTTGTCATCTACGACCCGCGTGAGCGGCTGGATTCGATGCATGCCGCCCTGTTTGCGCGTAAGAATGTGCTGCGGCTGCGCACGCCGCATCTGGGCGACACCGTTCAGACGCGGCTGATTGAGATGGAAATCCTCTATAATATTCTCGCTCTGGCTGGGGCGGACCGGCTGACCGAGCGGCAGTTCTACAAGCTCTACCGGGCTCGCCGCAGCAATGGCCCCTACCTGCGCAAGTTGATGGCCCGTCTGGAACAGGATGAACGCCCCTATCTGATGGCGCTGCTGTGCCGCAATGTGACCAGCAGATTGCGCGCGCCCCGCTTCCGCCGCCGTCTGGAGGCATTGCGCAAAAGCGCCGCAGACGGCCAGATCAAACTGCCCCCCGAACGGTAAGGGCAGCCCGGCGGCGCCCGGTACAAAAGCCGGTGCTGCCAATCGCTGTCGCAGGTGATGCCGTTGCTTCCCCTGCGCGCGCCCCTGTGCTAGGCGGGCGCCATGACCGTTCAGCTCACCATCCCCCGCCCCGATGACTGGCATCTGCATCTGCGCGACGGCGCAATGCTGACAGCCGTTTTGCCTGAAACTGCCCGCGATTTTGCCCGCGCAATCATCATGCCGAATCTGGTGCCTCCGGTGGTGACAGGCGATCAGGCCGCAGCCTACCGCGACCGCATTCTGGCCGCCCTGCCCGATGGCATGGCGTTTGAGCCGCTGATGACGCTCTACCTGACTGAGGACACAGATCCGGCGGATGTAGCGGCAGCTCATGCCAGCGGGTTCATCAAGGCCGTGAAGCTCTACCCGGCCGGGGCGACCACCAATTCCGCCTCTGGCGTCAGTGATTTTGACAAGGTGCGCGGCGTGCTGGAGATCATGGCCGACATCGGTCTGCCGCTTTGCACCCATGGCGAGGTGACGGACCACGACATCGACATCTTCGACCGCGAGGCGGTGTTTATCGACCGGGTGCTGGATCCGATCCGTCGCGCCACCCCCGGTCTGCGTGTGGTGATGGAGCACATCACCACCAAAAACGCTGCCGATTATGTGACCAGCCAGGACCAAGACCTTGGCGCAACAATCACCACGCATCACCTGATCATCAACCGCAACCACATTCTGGCTGGCGGCATCAAGCCGCATTATTATTGCCTGCCTGTGGCCAAACGCGAAGAACACCGCCTGGCCCTGCGCGCGGCTGCGACCTCTGGCGACAAGCGGTTCTTCCTTGGCACGGATTCGGCGCCCCACACCGATCCCAACAAACTCAGCGCCTGCGGCTGTGCCGGCTGTTTCACCGCCCCCAACACCATGCCGCTGCTGGCGCATGTGTTTGAAGAAGACGGCGCGCTGGACAAGCTGGCAGGTTTTGCCTCTGAGAATGGCCCCGCCTTCTACCGCCTGCCGGTGAACAGCGCGCGCCTGACGCTGGAAAAACAGGACAGCCCGGTCACGTTCCCTGAGCAGATCAGCACCGAGGAAGGCCCGGTTACCGTCTTTGATCCCGGTTTTGATGTGTTCTGGAAGGTCGCCTGATCTTCTGGCCCCAAATATCCCCGCCGGAGGCTTCTGCCACCGGCGCCTCGCGCCGACCAAAAGGATGATAGAATGATCCCCTCCTCCTACCCCTCACGCGAAGAAATCGCCCGCCTCTCTGCCCGCATGTTGCTGGAGATCGGCGCGGTGAATTTCAACACCGACACGCCATATACGCTGGCCTCCGGCCTGCCCTCGCCCAGCTATATCGACTGCCGCAAGCTGATCTCCTTTCCGCGGATCCGCACGACGCTGATGGATTTCCTCACCGTCACGGTGATGCGCAATGCCGGTTTTGAAGCGTTTGACAATATCGCGGGCGGTGAAACGGCAGGCATCCCCTTTGGCGCATTGGTGGCGGAACGCATGGCGCTGCCGATGACCTATGTGCGCAAAAAACCCAAAGGCTATGGCCGCAATGCCCGCATCGAAGGGGTGATGACCGAGGACCAGCGGGTGCTGCTGGTGGAGGACATGACCACGGATGGTGGCTCCAAACTGTCCTTTGTCGATGCGATCCGCGAGACCGGCGCCACCTGTGGGCATACCGCAGTGGTTTTCTATTACGACATCTTCCCCGAAACCACCCAGCGCCTCGGCGACCACGGTGTTGAACTGCATTACCTGTGCACCTGGTGGGATGTCCTGGCCGAAGCCAAGGCGCAGAAGAGCTTTAGCGCCGAAACGCTGGATGAGGTGGAGACATTCCTGAAGGATCCGCGGGCCTGGCAGGAGGCGCATAAATCCGCCTGATCACCCTCTGTGTGACGTGCATCTTATCTGGGGCGGCCTGTGGACAGGGTCGCCCCGAATCAACTTGGAAGCAAGCAGATCAGCGCAGATATAGACAGCTTCCCAGAATGTACCGCATCATATAGACTACCCAGACCCCAACTCGGCTTCTGTAGAAACGACACACAGGTCAGCCTGCGGATATCCACAAGCTGTTCACAGCTTATCCTCAGAGTTTTCCAGATAGCCAGACCGAGCGCCCCGCCGGTATACACAGGCCAAATCACGCGGGCCACATAACGTCGGCCGCAGACGAGAGCAGCGATGAACGATATTACGCCTTTTGATCCCAATCTGCCCGCCGCCCCGGAGCCTGCTGCCAATGGCGAGGCGACGGGCGACGACGCCAGCATCCTGCCGCACTCCGTTGAGGCTGAACAGCAGCTGCTGGGCGCGATCCTGACCAACAATGACGTCTATGATCGCATCGCATCGATCATCACCTCGGCGCATTTCTACGACCCGGTCCACGCCCGCATCTACGAAATTGCCGCCGCGCGGATTTCCAAGAACGCGCTGGCCTCGCCGGTGACGCTGAAGGCCTTCATGGAGGATGACGAAGGGCTGAAGGAGTTGGGCGGCCCGGCCTATCTGGCAAAACTCGCCGGGGCATCCATCTCGGCCTTTGCGGTGCGCGACTATGCGCAGATGATCTATGATCTGGCGATCCGGCGGGAACTCATCGCGCTGGGGCGCAGCATTGCGGACAAGGCGCGCCGGGTCGATGTCGCCTCTGAACCCAAGGAACAGATCGTCGAGGCGGAACAGTCGCTTTATAAACTGGCCGAACAGGGCCAGACCGAAAGCGGTTTCAAATCCTTCCTCAAGGCCGTCACCGAGGCGGTCAATGTCACCAACGAGGCCTATCAGCGCGGCGGCGGCATGGCGGGGATCTCCACCGGGCTGGCCGATCTCGACAAACAGCTGGGCGGCCTGCACCCTTCGGACCTTCTGATCCTGGCGGGGCGACCCTCGATGGGGAAAACCTCGCTCGCCACCAATATCGCCTTCAACGTCGCCAAGGCCTACAAACGCGGCCAGAAACCGGATGGCACTGAAGGCGCCGTTGATGGCGGTGTGGTCGGTTTCTTCTCACTGGAGATGTCGGCAGAACAGCTGGCGGGTCGTATTCTGGCCGAAGCCTCAGAGATTTCCTCACATAAAATCCGTCAGGGTGACATGACCGAGGAAGAGTTCCGCCGCTTTGTGCAGGCGGCCAAAGATCTGGAAAGCTGCCCGCTGTTCATTGATGACACGCCTGCCCTGCCGATCTCGCAGCTGGCTGCCCGTGCGCGCCGTCTGAAACGGACCCACGGGCTGGATCTGCTGGTGATCGACTATCTGCAGCTCTGCCGGGGCATGGCCGAAAACCGGGTCAATGAAATCGCGGAAATCTCCATGGGTATGAAGGCCATCGCCAAGGAGTTGAACATCCCGGTGGTCGCCCTCTCCCAGCTGTCACGTCAGGTCGAAAGCCGCGAAGACAAACGCCCGCAGCTGTCGGATCTGCGGGAATCGGGCTCGATCGAGCAGGACGCCGACGTCGTCATGTTCGTATTCCGCGAGGAATATTACAAGGAACGGGAAAAACCCGGCGATCACGAATTGGACAAGATGGAAGAGTGGAAGCAGGCGATGGAACGCTTGCACGCCAAGGCCGAGGTTATCGTCGGCAAACAGCGTCACGGCCCCATCGGCACAGTTGAACTGGCCTTTGAGGCGCAGTTCACCCGCTTTGGCAACCTCGCCAAGGCATGGCAGCAGGATCACGCGCCAGAGTATTGATCCGCGCCCCGAAATGCTGAACACAACGCGCCGCCAGCCAGACCCGGCGGCGCGCCTTTGGACGCTCCCCGGTGCCTGTCACCTTTCCCTAAATACTCAAAAAACCAAAAATTGCCCCGCAGACTCCCGCTTGCAGGGGCAGCCCACGTCGCCCGCCGCAACAGCAAGCCAGGGCGCGAAATCCGCCAACCACCTCGTCGGCGGGGCCGGAATGCGGTTTCCCCCTTGACCCCTGTGCCCCCGTGTCATGAACAGCGCATGACGACTGCTAGACTGACACTCAATCTGGATGCGCTGGTGACCAACTGGCGCAACCTCGATGCGCTGACCAATTGCGAGACCGCCGCAGTGGTCAAGGCCAATGGCTATGGACTGGACGCAGGCCGCGTCGGCAAGGCGCTGGCCAATGCCGGTGCGCGCAACTTCTTCGTGGCAATGGCAGAGGAAGGCGTGGCCCTGCGCCGCGCCATCGGCCCCGGCCCCGGCATTTCGGTTTTTGCCGGCCATATGGAGGGCGACGCAAAACTGCTGCGCGATTTCCAACTGACGCCGATGCTGAATTCACTCGACCAGATGCTGCGCCATTTTGAGAGCCTGCCGGGCCATCCTTTTGGCGTGCAGCTTGATACTGGTATGAACCGACTTGGCATGGAGGCCGCCGAATGGGCCGCCGTCCGCGACATTGCCCTGAGCCAGGGACCGGTTCTGTTGATGTCGCATCTGGCCTGCGCCGATGAGGCCGCGCACCCGATGAATGACCATCAGCTGCAGACATTTGTACAGATGACAGAAGGTCTGGATCTGCCCCGTTCTCTTGCCGCCACTGGCGGGCTGCTGCTGGGGCGCAACTATCACTTTGACCTGTGTCGTCCGGGCATCGGGCTTTATGGCGGGCAGCCTTATGGCGATGCGCTGCCCGTGGCGCAGCTGGACCTGCCGGTAATCCAGATCCGCAGCCTCGATCCGGGCGAAACCGTGGGCTATGGCAACAGCTGGACGGCGCAGCGCCCCAGCCGCATCGCCACGGTCGCAGCCGGGTATGCCGATGGTCTGCACCGCGCACTGGGCAGCGGCCAGATCCAGGTCTACGCAGGCGACACGCCCTGCCCGGTGGTCGGCCGCGTTTCCATGGATCTGATCACTGTCGATGTCAGCGACCTTGGCGACGATCCCAGCCACCTCAGCATCCTCAACGAGCGCCAGACCGTGGATACGCTCGCACAGGCTGCGGGCACCATCGGCTATGAAATCCTCACCTCTCTCGGCAGCCGCTACGCACGGAGCTATACTGGATGAGCACATCTTCGCGTCTTTCGCCCCTCAGCCTGATTGCGCGGCTGGGACAATTGGTCCTGGCCGGTCTGGGCGCTGTGGGGCGGGTGACGCTCTTTGGTCTGTCCACGTTCAGCCATATGCTGCGGCCGCCCTACTACCCGCGCGAGCTGCTGAATGCGCTGTTGCAGGTGGGCTGGCTGTCGCTGCCGGTGGTGGGCCTCACTGCGATTTTCACCGGGGCGGCGCTGGCCTTGCAGATCTATGCGGGCGGCGCGCGTTTCAACGCCGAGGCAGTCGTGCCGCAGATCGTCGCCATTGGGATGGTGCGCGAACTTGGACCGGTGCTGGTTGGTCTGATGATTGCCGCGCGCGTCACCTCCTCCATCGCGGCTGAAATCGCCACGATGAAGGTGACAGAGCAGATCGACGCGCTGGTCACACTGTCCACGCATCCGATGAAATACCTGGTGGCGCCCCGCGTTCTGGCCGCGCTGATCACGGTGCCGGTGCTGGTGGGCGTTGGCGATATTATCGGCATCATGGGCGGCTATGTGGTCGCGACGCAGAACCTGGGCTTCAATCCGGCGGCTTATCTGAAGAACACCGTCGATTTCCTTGAGCTGCGCGATATCGTCTCCTCGCTGGTCAAGGGGGCGGCCTTTGGCACCATCGCTGCCACCATGGGCTGCTACTATGGTATGCAGTCGGGCCGCGGGGCGCAGGGCGTGGGCCGCGCCACCAAAGGGTCGGTTGAGGCCGCAGCCGTCCTGATCCTTGCTGCCAATTTTGTCCTCACAGGGATTTTCTTCTCGCTATGATCCAGATGAATGACGTCCATAAGGCCTTTGGCGACAACCGGGTCCTGCAAGGCATGACGCTTGAGATCCCCAAGGGCAGCTCCATGGTGATCATCGGTGGCTCCGGCACCGGGAAATCGGTCGCCCTCAAGAGCATTCTGGGCCTGATCAAGCCGGACAGCGGCGAGATCCTGGTTGATGGCAAGCCCGCTGACAGTGGCGACCGCGATAAGTTTCTTGCGCGGTTTGGCATGTTGTTTCAGGGAGCTGCGCTGTTTGACTCCCTGCCCGTCTGGCAGAACGTCGCCTTCCGCCTGCTGCGCGGCTCACTAAAGCGCCCTGTGGATGAGGCGCGCGAGATCGCCATTGAAAAACTGCGCCGGGTGGGGCTGAAGGCCGATGTGGCAGACCGATTGCCTGCAGAACTGTCGGGTGGCATGCAGAAACGTGTCGGGCTTGCCCGCGCCATTGCCGCCGAGCCGGAGATCATCTTTTTCGATGAGCCCACCACCGGCCTCGACCCGATCATGTCCGGCGTCATCAACGACCTCATCCGCGAGATCGTGGTCGAGATGGGCGCCACCGCCATGACCATCACCCACGATATGACCTCGGTGCGCGCGATTGCCGACAATGTGGCGATGCTGCATGGCGGCGTGATCCAATGGACTGGTCCGGTGGCTGATATGGACCACTCGGGTGATCCCTATATGGAACAATTCATCCACGGCCGCGCAGAGGGGCCGATTGAGGCGGTGAGATAGCATTTTGGAGAGCAACTAGATGGATCCAGTTACAAGTATCATCAATTCGATTGATCGAATTAAGGAAATTAATGGAGGCGATTTGGGGATCACAAGTGGTGAAACTCACGCCAACCAAATTGCCGGCGAGTTATTTGAACTCTATGGAAGTATTATCGAGTTTTCCCATCTAGCAGGAATTTCGATCTCAGCAGTAGACCCCTCCCAAGTGACAAGCGTGGAGAGCGCCTGCGACGCTGTTCTAAGACAGTTGGCCAAACTAGAATTAACTTTTGCTATGAGGCGAGGCAGCACAAAGGCCAGATCCAACTACGAAACGACTTTGGTCGAGCTCAGTAAGGAACAGATAAAGGAAATTGAGTCTCATATTAGCGAGGCAAGGGAAAAAATTCGCGACTCCGATGTTTTCGAAGATAACCATAAACGCCGACTTCTGAAACGCCTCGAAAAACTTCAAACGGAAATTCACAAAAAAGTCAGCGACCTAGATGTAATGCTTGCAGGCGTAACTGAAGTTACTGCAGTTGCCGGTCAGAGCGCTAAGAACTTAAATCCAGTAGTCGAGCTTTTTAACAAGATCTTCCAAGTTGCGGATAGTGGGAACGAAGAACAGCTTAAGTTGCCTGCGCCGCCGAAACAGATTGAGGACAAGAGAGAAACTGAGGAGGAATGACCCTCCGCCTCCTCACCCTCTTTCTCCTGATCCTCTACCCCGTCGCGTGGTTCGCGCCGCTGATGCGGGCGGGGTTGCTGCCGATCTTTGGCCTCAGCGAGATTTCGGTGATCACCGGGTTGCAGAGCCTTTGGGGCAGTGACGTCATTTTGGCGCTGACGGTCACGGCTTTCGCGATCTTCGCGCCGTATCTCAAAACCATCGGGCTGGCACTGGTGCAGTGGGGCCTCTTGGACGCCAAGGTGCAGCCGGTGCTGCATGTCTTGGGCAAGCTGGCGATGGCGGATGTGTTTCTCATCGCGCTTTATATCACGCTGGCCAAGGGGATTGGCTACGCGACGATTGAGACCGCCTGGGGGCTTTATCTGTTTACGGGCTGTATTCTGGCGTCGATTGTCCTGTCTCTTCTGACTGCGCGCCATCGGCGCCAGCAGGACGACTAGAAACGGGGCGCTGCCCCCAGCCTTCGGCCTCCCCCGGGATATGTGTCGCCAGAAGATGTCCTGTGCGCCCCATCTTGTGGCCCGAAATATCCCGGAGCGCGAGGCAGAGCCTGGCATGCCCGGTCTGAGGCGCCGCAGCGCTTGAACAAACCGGAAACATCTGCCAAATCTACCGCATGGCAAAAACATCCTATTCCTGCTCTGCCTGCGGAGCCTCCTTCTCAAAATGGTCCGGGCGCTGCGATGGCTGCGGCGAGTGGAATTCCATCACCGAAGACAAGGGCCTGTCCAAGGGCGGCCCTGCGTCGAAATCCCTCGGCATGCGGCGGGGCAAAACGATCCCGCTGAGCGATCTGGCAACAGAGGAAACGCCGCCGCCGCGCACCTGTTGTGGTGTGGGGGAGCTGGACCGGGTTCTGGGTGGTGGGCTGGTGCCTGCCTCTGCCATTCTGGTCGGCGGGGATCCGGGGATCGGGAAATCAACGCTGTTGTTGCAGGCGGCAGCGCAGTTTGCCCGCTCGGGCCTGAAGACGATCTATGTCAGCGGCGAGGAAGCCAGCGCGCAGGTGCGGATGCGCGCGCAGCGGCTGGGGTTGGCGGAGGCGCCGGTCAAGCTGGCAGCGGAAACCAACCTGCGCGATATTCTGACCACGCTGGAGGCGGAGCGGCCGCAGCTGGCCATCATCGATTCCATCCAGACCATGTGGGCAGATCATGTTGACAGCGCGCCGGGATCCGTGAGCCAGGTGCGTGCTGCGGCGCATGAGCTGACCACATTCGCCAAAACCAACGGTATCTCCATCATCATGGTCGGCCATGTCACCAAGGAGGGCCAGATTGCGGGTCCCCGCGTGGTTGAACATATGGTCGATACCGTGCTGTATTTTGAGGGCGAGCGCGGGCACCAGTTCCGCATCCTGCGCGCCGTCAAGAACCGCTTTGGTCCGGCAGATGAGATCGGCGTTTTTGAGATGACCGGCGGCGGGCTGAGCGAGGTTCGTAACCCCTCCGCGCTCTTCCTGTCAGAGCGCGGCACCCCCTCGCCCGGGTCGGTGGTGTTTTCCGGCATCGAAGGCACCCGCCCGGTTCTGGTGGAGATGCAGGCGCTTGTTGCGCCCTCGCCGCATTCGCAGCCGCGTCGGGCCGTGGTGGGCTGGGACTCGTCGCGCCTGGCGATGATCCTGGCCGTTCTGGAGGCGCGCTGCGGCATCCCGTTTGCGGGGCTTGATGTCTATCTCAATGTTGCGGGCGGGATGAAGATCTCGGAACCGGCGGCGGATCTGGCCGTGGCGGCAGCCCTGCTGAGCGCGCGCGAAGACACCGCGCTGCCCGCCGATACGGTGGTATTTGGAGAAATATCGCTCTCTGGTGCCCTGCGACCGGCCCCTCAGACCGAAAACCGGTTGAAAGAAGCGCAAAAACTTGGTTTCACCGCAGCGATAGCTCCAAGTGGTGGCAAATCCGTCGCGGTCCCCGGACTTGCGGTGCGACAGGCCTCTGATCTCGCCGGTTTTGTGGGCGAGTATTTTGGGGCTGGCTAAAGTCGCAAGAATTCTAATCGCAGGTTAACGGGCGAGGGACATGGAAGGTTTCACCATTATCGACGGGGTCGTGGCCCTTGTCATTGTTGTATCAGCGTTGCTGGCCTATTCGCGCGGATTCGTGCGTGAGGCGATGGCCATCGCTGGTTGGATCGCCGCCGCCATCTTGGCCTTTCTGTTTGCGCCGCAGGTCGAGCCGCTGATGGCCGAGATCCCGGTGATCGGGGAGTTCATCGCGGACAGCTGCGAATTGTCGATCATCGCCGCCTTTGCTGCGGTGTTTGCATTGGCGCTGATTGTGGTGTCGTTCTTCACACCGCTGTTTTCTTCGCTGGTGCAGCGCTCTGCACTTGGCGGGCTGGATCAGGGCATCGGGTTCTTCTTTGGGGTGCTGCGCGGCATCCTGTTGGTGGCGATCGCCTTCTTCCTCTATAATGTCGTGATGACCGGTCAGAGCTTTACCATCGTGGATGAGAGCCGCTCTGCCGTGGTGTTTGAGCGGATGATCGGCAAGATCGAGGACCGCAACCCCGAGCAGGCGCTTGGCTGGGTCACCACGCAGTATGAAAGCCTGATCGGCGCCTGCGAGAAGTAAGCGCTTACTGCCTGATCGCGCATCTGCGACAGTGGGACATATGATCATGATTGGAACGGGGCGCCTCTGGCGCCCTTTTTCGTGGCCGGATGGGAGCGGTTGAGGTTTGACAGGGTTGCAAGCCCCAGCATTGACCACCGGCCCCATCGCCATGTGACCGCTCGCGGCGAGGGCTAAGGCGAGGGCGGAGGTTTCGCACGGACCACTTGTCCAATGACGACATTTCCAGATGCGAACACGTTTACCTTTCCTAACATCAAAAACACTCATTAACACTCTGTTAACCAATTAGAATCGCTATTTTGGGGCATTGGAACGCGTACTGATCCTCGGGTGACACCGTAACGCAGACCGATAAAAGTTAACAAATCCTGCGATCCAAGGTGTTTTCGGGCAACAATTCGGTGAATGAGGCAGGATTGACGGCCAAAAACCCCTGAGTTGTCCCAATCGGCCCGATCCTTGCCCCATTTCCGTCCAATTTCGCAGCGCACATTGGTGTCAACAAGACGCCGGACAGAATGTCAGGCACATCGCTCAGAAGGACGACACCATGCTGCTGGACCACTCGACATCGTTTGCTGACTGTCAGCCTGTTGGTCTTCTGCTGGATTTCCCGGCAGCTGTCTCCCCCGCCGCTCCCAGCCGTGCCCGGCCCCGGCCGCGCACTGGTGGTCTGCTGCCGCATGTGATGGTGGAAACGGATCGCGGGTTTGTTCAGGCCCGTGATGTGAAGCCCGGTGACAAGATCTACACACTGGATGGCGGCGCGCAGGAAGTGACCGGCGTCAAACATGCGGTGCCGCGCCTGACCTCGTTGGTGCATGTCCCCGCCGGTGCGCTGGGGAATGATAATGACCTCACCTTGCCGGCAGATCAGAAGGTTGGTCTGGAACTGGCCGCAGTGGAGCGCCTGTTCGACATCCCCACTGCGATGACCAAAGTGGTCTCGCTGATCGGCTACAACGGTATCTCTGCCGCCATGCCGGAGAAGATGGCGCGCATCTATCTCACCTTTGCCGAGGAAGAAATGATCTGGGCCGAATGTGGCATGCTGGTGCATGTGGCAGGTGAGACCGGCGCAGACGACGACGGCGCCTTTCGCATGCTGACACTGACCGAGACGCGTCAGATCCTGGCCAGCGAAGACGGCCGCGCGCTTACCGATGCAGGTAAAGGCGACGCGGATGAGCGCGATGAGGAAAGCGATGACGTGCTTTCCGCCTTTGATATGCTGCGCGGTCTGCTGGCGGCCTAAGGGCGCGATCACGATCTGCTTTAGCCAAGCTGAGACCCTACGCTTCCAAGCCCCTATCATGGCAAGACACCCGACCTGCGACCGCTCGCAGGTCTTTGTCGTTGTGGAGAGCACTAGCAGCCGAGCGGGGTTTTTCACCCCAACTGTCGTGAAACCGTGATCCTTTGGTGACATGGGCGGGCGGACCCTCTATGTGGGGGGCATCCTGACAACCGGATTCGGAGCCACACCGCCTTGCCGATGCCGCAGATGCCCCCCGCCCACCCGTTTGACGATGACAAGCTGCGCGAAGAATGCGGCATCTTTGGCGTCGTCGGCGTCCAGGACGCCTCTAATTTCGTTGCTCTTGGCCTGCACGCCCTGCAACACCGAGGACAGGAGGCCGGTGGCATTGTCACCCATGATCCTGTCGAAGGGTTCCAGAGTGCCCGCCGGTTTGGCTATGTCCGCGATAACTTCACCTCGCAGGATGTGATGTCCACCCTGCCCGGCCCGATCGGAATTGGCCATGTGCGCTACTCCACCGCCGGGTCCAAAGGTCAGACCGCAATCCGTGACGTGCAGCCTTTCTTTGGCGAATTCGCCATGGGTGGGGCCGCAATTGCCCACAATGGCAACATCACCAATGCCGATGCCCTGCGCAAAGAGCTGATTGAACGGGGATCTATTTTCCAGAGCTCATCCGATAGCGAGTGTATCATCCACCTGATGGCGCGCTCCCTGCAGCGCAATATCCCGGAGCGGATGGAAGATGCGCTGCGCCGGGTCGAAGGGGCGTTTTCCGTCGTGGCAATGACCCGCACCAAGTTGATCGGCGTGCGGGATCCGCTGGGCGTGCGCCCGCTGGTCCTCGGCAAGATCGGCGATGGGTATGCGCTCAGCTCGGAAACCTGCGCCCTTGATATCATCGGTGCCGAGTTCCTGCGCGAGATTGAGCCGGGCGAGATGGTGGTGATCACCGACAAGGGCGTCGAGAGCCATTTCCCGTTCCGCCGCCAAGCGTCCAAATTCTGCATCTTTGAACATGTCTATTTCTCCCGCCCTGATTCGATCCTTGGCGGGCGTTCTGTTTATGAGACCCGCGAAGCAATTGGCCGCGAGCTGGCCAAAGAAAACCCGGTCGAGGCGGATCTGGTCTGCCCCGTTCCCGACAGCGGCACCCCGGCGGCGATTGGCTATTCGCTGCAATCGGGGATCCCCTATGCGATGGGGATCATCCGCAATCAGTACATGGGCCGGACCTTCATCGAGCCGACCGAACAGATCCGCAACATGGGTGTGCGTTTGAAGCTGAACGTGAACCGCGCCCTGATCGAAGGCAAACGCGTGATCCTGGTGGACGATTCTGTTGTGCGCGGCACAACATCGCGCAAAATCAAGGAGATGATCCTGGATGCCGGGGCCAGCGAGGTGCATTTCCGCATCGCCTCTCCGCCAACTGCCTGGCCCTGTTTCTACGGCGTGGACACCCCCGACCGTGACAAGCTGCTGGCGGCAAACATGTCCGAAGATGAGATGGCCAAGCACCTTGCCGTGGACAGTCTGAAGTTCATCTCACTGGACGGGCTTTACCGCGCCGTGGGTCAGGATCAGGGGCGTAACAGCGCCTGCCCGCAGTATTGCGATGCCTGTTTCTCTGGCGAATACCCGGTTGTTCCCACCGATATGGTGGAACGGGGGTTTGAAATGAAAGCCGCAGCGGAGTAAGAGCGCAGCCGATATCAGTTCGACTCATGAGGCGCTGATCACCGGATCGGCGCCTCTTGCCGTTTTGCGACCACCACCGCCCGCCACCGAAAGGCCGACCCTTTGGATCCACATCTCGCCCGCATGCTTGGCTCGCAGCGCCAGTGCCGCTGTTGCGGGGCGACCTTTGCCCAGCTCTTGAGCCTCAGCTGTGACCGGCCCGATGTCTGCCCGGAAGATATGTTCGTGCATGACAACAGCGCGATCTCTGCTCAGGCGGGTGATGTGCTGACCGAGGATTTTTGCCGCCTTGGCAAACTGCGCTTTGTGCGGGCAGTGCTGGCGGTGCCACTGGCGGATACCCGTGGCGAGGAGTTCATTCTGGGCACTTGGGCGCGGCTGAGCCAGGAGGATTTCGAGGCCTATCTCGACCGGTTCGAAATGCAGGAGACCGAGGATCTGGGCAGCAAACGCGCCTGGCTGGCCAATGCCATCCCACCAGACGGCAGCGAGTCGGTCGAGGCGATGTTACATATGCGGCCTGAGGGGCAATATCCTGAGTTGCAGATCTCTGAGCCGGATCACCCGCTCTACAATTTGCAGATGGTCGGTGCGCAGCTGGAGGAGCTGCTGGGCCTGCTTTATGCCTATGGCCACGATCTGCCGTCGCTGATCTACGACGCCTGACCCCACTGAAGTTCCCCCGCTTCCTAGCCTGCTTCCCCCCGCAAACGTTCAAGGGCCTGCGCGCAATTGCGCAGCGTCAGCACAGGCCATGCGCAAGGGCTTGCGCACCAATGGGCGGACCACCGGCAGTCGCTTGCCACCATGCGCCGCCCCCTCTGTTCGGCGGAAAGCGAAGCTGATAGCCGACCGGCATCCGCCCTGAGCGCACTAGAGAAAGAACCAAGTTACCAGAATGGCAAATCGTGATAGCGGCAAGACACCAGCGAATGTTGCAGGTCATGCCACCCAGAAAGACGCCTTGCGTCGCAACCGCCTCAGCCTGTTGGGACTGTTTGGCGCCAGCAACAACCTCAGCGCCATGGTGCGCATGCCCAGTGGGCGCACGCAGGTGGTGACCCGTGGCAGCCGGCTGTCTGGCGGTGAGGTCATTGCGATTGATGCCGACGGTCTGATCCTGCAGAAAAACGGCAAAGCTGCGCGGGTCGAGATGCCCGGCAGCTGACCTGCCTTGGTGTCAGCCAAAGGACTGACGGAGGGCTGACAGGGTACTGGGCGGAAGCTGCGCCGCTTTGGCCCCTTGACCCGCGTCACGCCGCACCGCACAAGGCGCCCATGACACAGAAACTTGCTCTCATCACCGGGGCCTCTCGGGGTCTGGGCGCCGCCCTCGCAGAGGCACTGGCGCCGACGCATCACATCGTTGCCGTGGCCCGCACCACCGGCGCGCTGGAAGAGCTGGACGACCGGATCAAATCCGTCGGCGGTTCTGCCACATTGGCCCCGATGGACATCACCGTCCCCGAGGCTATGGCGACGCTCTGCCGCGGCATCCACGACCGTTGGGGGCAGCTGGATCTCTGGCTGCATACCGCGATCCACGCCGCACCGTTGAGCCCGGCCAATTTCGTCGCTGCGAAGGATTGGCAGAAATCCATGGCGATCAATGCCACGGCGACCTCCGTGCTGATCCCCTATATGGCGCCGCTGCTGGGGCAAACCGGTCAGGCCGTGTTCTTTGAGGATCCTCGCGCGGGCGAGAAATTCTTTGGCGCCTATGGCGCCACCAAGGCGGCCCAGATGTCGCTGGCCAACAGCTGGCGGATTGAGACTGCAAAGACCGGCCCAAAGGTACAGGTGCTGACGCCGCAGCCCATGGCCACCGCTGTCCGTGCCCGGTTTTTCCCCGGCGAGGATCGCGACGCTCTGGCCAGTCCGCAGCAGGAAGCGGCCCGGCTGTTGCCCCAGATCCTGACCGCCGCCGACTGACCAAACGTTGCCCATCGGCTGCATGACGCCCAACGGCGATGCAGACGCGCGATATTCCGCCGACCGGTGCCCGTCAGGGACACCGGTCGCCTTGGTTTCAGGGTCGGACAACAAACCTGTGGCCTCTGTGCCGCAGGGGCCGTCACCGGGCAGCTTGCGCGCGGTCACAGTGGGGAAACTCTTGCCCCCTTTTGCCCCACATCTTATTCAGGTCGGACATGCGGATCGGCGCGACCGCACCCAAGATACAGCCCGCCAGAGCCAGACGAGAGGCCCAGTTCATGCGAATTCTGATCACCAACGACGATGGCATCAGCGCCCCCGGTCTGGCGGTTCTGGAGCAGATCGCCCGCGATGTGGCAGGCCCCGACGGCGAGGTCTGGACCGTCGCGCCCGCGTTTGAACAATCAGGCGTCGGCCATTGCATCAGCTACACCCGCCCCTTCATGCTCAGCCAGCTGGGCGAGCGCCGCTTTGCCGCCGAAGGATCGCCTGCGGACTGCGTGCTGGCAGGGCTGCATGTGGTGATGAAGGATCAGCTGCCGGATCTGGTGTTGTCGGGCGTGAACCGGGGCAACAATTCGGCTGAGAACGCGCTCTATTCCGGCACATTGGGTGGCGCGATGGAGGCAGCATTGCAGGGCATCCCCGCGATGGGACTGTCGCAGTATTTTGGGCCAGAAAACAACCAGCTGGACAACCCGTTTGAAGCCGCCGCCCAGCACGGCGCCGATCTCATCCGCTCAATCCTTGACACACAACCCAAGGAAGACGCGGATTACCGGTTGTTTTACAACGTAAATTTCCCGCCCGTTCCTGCGGAGGATGTCAAAGGGCGACGGATCGCACCGCAGGGATTTCGGCGTGGCAGCCATTTCTCCGCTGAGGAGCAGACCTCCCCCAATGGGCGGCGCTACCTGTGGATCCGGGGCGGCAATCAGCATATCGCCACCGCCGAGGGCACGGATGCAGCACAAAATCTGGCGGGCTATATCTCGGTCACGCCGATGCGGGCTGATCTGACGGCGACGGACGCGCTGGAGCGCCTGAAGGGCATTGAATGAGCGAGCCGACTGCCGAAACCAAGATGCAGTTTCTGTTTGCCCTGCGCTCACGCGGAGTGACGGATGCGCAGGTGCTGGACGCGATGGAACAGATCGATCGCGGCCCCTTTGTGCGGGGGCTGTTTTCGGCGCGTGCCTATGAGGACATGCCGCTGCCGATTGCCTGCGGGCAGACCATTTCGCAGCCTTCAGTCGTAGGGCTGATGACGCAGGCTTTGCAGATTTCGCCCCGCGACACGGTTCTGGAGGTCGGCACCGGGTCCGGCTATCAGGCGGCGATCCTGAGCAAGCTGGCGCGGCGTGTCTATACCGTGGACCGTCATGCCCGGCTGGTGCGGGAGGCGCGGCAGATTTTTGACCAGCTGCATCTGTCCAATATCACCTCGCTGGTGGGAGATGGCAGCCATGGGCTGCCGGAGCAGGCGCCCTTTGATCGAATCATTGTGACCGCCGCTGCCGAGGATCCCCCCGGCCCGCTCTTGGCGCAGCTGAAGACCGGCGGTATCATGGTGGTGCCCGTGGGGCAGTCGGACACCGTACAGACCCTGATCCGTGTTCAAAAAACCGCCAGCGGTCTGGAATACGACGAATTGCGCCCGGTGCGTTTTGTTCCCCTGCTTGAGGGGATCGGCAAAGACACGTAAGGGAGAGGCAAGACCTGCCCTCCCCCAAAGTTCGGGAAGATCCCGAGCCGGATCACGTGGCTGGCCGACGGACTATTGGCAAGCCCCAGGGATAATGGGGGCCCGCAAGACGGGAACGGCGTTCTGAGGAGAGCGAAATGACAGTGACTGACCCCACCCGCCGCGATCGCGCGACAGGCCGCAAGGTGCTGATGGCGTTGCCTCTGGTGGCCGTGCTGGCCGCTTGCGAGGCGCCGCTTGACTATGATCTGCGCGGCCAGATCGGTGCTTTCAACACCACCAAGGCGGCCCAAACCGCCACTACCAGCCGTCCGAAACCGGATTCCAATGGCCTGATCACCTACCCGTCCTATCAGGTGGCCGTGGCCCGGCGCGGCGATACGCTGAATGACGTGGCTGGCCGCATTGGTCTGCCCGCCAGCGAATTGGCCCGTTTCAACGGCATGAAGACGGACGATCCGCTGCGCCAGGGCGAAATCATCGCCCTGCCCCGCCGGGCACCTGGCACCGCTTCAAACAGCACAGGCGGTGTGGATATCGCCTCGCTGGCGGGAGATGCTATCGACAGTGCCCCCTCCACCACGCCAAATGCAGCAAGCACCGTCAACACCACACCGCTGGCGCCGCAACCTCCGGCAAGCAAGCCGCAGGTGCAGAGCGGGCCGGAGCCGGTGCGCCACAAGGTGAAACGCGGCGAGACAGCCTATACCGTCTCGCGGCTGTATCAGGTGCCAGTAAAGGCACTGGCGGAATGGAACGGTCTGGGCAGCGATTTTGCCATTCGTGAAGGCCAGTTCCTGCTGATCCCGCTGAAGGACCGTCCGGCACCGCGCAAGGAGGCCTCCGCAACAGCAGCCGTGCCCGCAGTCGCAACCGTCACGGCCCCCGGTGAGGGCACCAGCACGCCCACCCCACCCAGCGCGACCAAGCCGCTGCCGCAGGAAACCGTTGCCCCGGCCGCCGAAGCTCCCAAGGATCTGCCAAAGGTGGAAGTGCCCGCCCCCACCCGCAGCGCCAGCAGCGCGATGAGTTACCCGGTCAAGGGCAAGATCACCCGCACCTATGCCAAGGGCAAGAACGACGGCATTGATATCGCGGGGGCTGCGGGCGCGCCGGTACAGGCCGCCGATGGCGGCACCGTCGCGGCGATCACCAAGGATTCAAACAATATCCCGATCATCGTGATCCGCCATGACGCCAAGCTGCTGACGGTCTATGCCAACGTTGACAAGATCGCGGTGAACAAGGGCGATACAGTGTCACGCGGCCAGACGATTGCTGCGCTGCGTGACGGGCCGTCGGCTTATGTGCATTTTGAGGTTCGCAACGGCTTCGAAAGCGTTGATCCCCTGCCCTATCTGCAGTGACGTCGCCCCCTTACATCAGACCATAAAAAACGGCGCCCGGGAGATCCCTAAGCGCCGTTTTCCATTTGATGTACCGGTGGGGTCGTTCCAAAGCCGCGCGCGGCCTTCTCAGGTGACTTTCACACCGTGACGACCGGCGAGATCGGTGAAGAACTGCCAGGCCACCCGCCCCGAACGCGCGCCGCGTGTGGCTTGCCATTCTATCGCCTCGGCGCGCAGCTCCTGCTCCGCAATCTCTACACCGTAGGCTGCGCAATAGCCTGAAATCATGGCGAGATATTCGTCTTGATCGCAAGGGTGGAAACCCAACCACAGCCCGAACCGATCCGAGAGCGAGACCTTTTCCTCAACCGCTTCGGAGGGGTTGATGGCACTGGAACGCTCGTTTTCGATCATATCGCGCGGCATCAGGTGGCGACGGTTGGAGGTGGCGTAGAACAGCACATTATCCGGGCGCCCTTCGATACCGCCATCCAGCACCGCTTTCAGGCTTTTGTAGTGCTGATCATCATGGCCAAAGGAAAGGTCATCACAGAACAGGATGAAGCGCTCAGGCGCGGCGCGCAGATGGTTCAGAAGACGCGCCACCGAGGGCAGATCCTCGCGTTGCAATTCCACCAGTTTGAGCGCCGGAAACTCCGGTGACAACTGGCCGTGAATCGCCTTCACCAGGCTGGATTTCCCCATGCCACGGGCGCCCCATAGAAGCGCGTTGTTCGCGCCGAACCCGGCGGCAAAGCGACGGGTGTTGTCCAACAGTGTGTCCCGCGCGCGATCAATCCCCAGGAGCAGGTCCAGATCAACGCGGTTGACGCTTCTCACAGGCTCCAGCCGGTCCGGCGCGACATGCCAGACAAAAGCCGACGCCGCAGCAAAATCCGGTGCCTTCACCGGTGCGGGCGCCATCCGCTCCAGCGCATCCGCGATGCGGGTCAGGCTTGTCTCATCCATAATCTGGACCTCCGGTTATCTGGCTTGGGGGCGCGACCCTTTGTGGGATCAGCTGTCCTGCGGCTCAATCATATCCACGCGGGTGGCGTGGCGACCGCCTTCAAACTCAGCATTGAGGAAGGCATCAACAATCTCAATCGCCAGGCTGTCACCAACCACACGCGCCCCGATGGAGAGCATATTGGCGTTGTTGTGCTGGCGGATCATCTTGGCGGAGAAGGTTTCAGAGCAGACGCCGCAACGGATGCCCTTCACCTTGTTTGCGGCCATCATGATGCCCTGACCGGTGCCGCAAAGAATGATCCCGAGATCGCAATCGCCCGAGGCCACACGCTCCGCCGCGGCTGCGCCGTGCTTGGGGTAATGGGTGCTCTCCGGGGTGGTGGGGCCAATGTCGACGACCTCCCAGCCGTTGGCGGCAATGTGATCCGCGATGGCCTGGCGCAGCTCAATCGCGGCGTGGTCGCTGGAAAGCACAACGCGGGTCGGTTTTTTCTGGTCCATGGGAGTCTCCGTCGGTGGGTTACCGGGGTCAAAGCATGTTCAGGCTGCGCGGGCAAGAGGGCAGCCGCCAAAGCAAAAAGGCGCGCCGTTTCCAGCGCGCCTTTTGTCATCCGTTCCGGTAGGGATTACTTGGCCTTACCGTCGTCCTGATCATCATCTTCAAACTCGGCCATCAGAGGATCATCTTCGGGATGCATATCCATTTCCTCGCCGAGATCATCGTCGTCGTCATAGTAACCTTCGGCGCGCAACTTCGCCTCGCGGGTTTTCTCAACCCGGCGCACCAGAAGGATCGACACCTCATAAAGACCATAGACCACCGAAAACAGGATCCCTTGCGTGATCACATCCGGCGGGGTCACAAGAGCTGCCAATACAAGGATGGCGACAACCGCATATTTGCGCACGCTACCCAGCCCGTCAGCGCTGACCAGACCGGCCTTCCCCATCAGGGTCAGAAGCACCGGCAGCTGAAAGCACAGGCCAAAGGCCATGATGAATTTCAGCGTGATATCCAGCGACTCGTTCACCTTGCCAAAGAAGGTGATCCGCACCCCTTCGGTGGTTTCCGGCACCACGGCGGCATCGGCAGGCAGGCTGCTGACCGCGCCAGACAGAAGGTTGGCAAAGATCGACGACACATCGGCAAAGCCAAGGAAGAAAGCCATCGCCAGCGGTGTCACCACGAAATGCGCAAAGCTCGCCCCCAAGAGGAACATCACCGGCGAGGCGATGAG
Source organism: Phaeobacter sp. LSS9 (assembly GCF_003443595.1). Classification (NCBI taxonomy): domain Bacteria; kingdom Pseudomonadati; phylum Pseudomonadota; class Alphaproteobacteria; order Rhodobacterales; family Roseobacteraceae; genus Phaeobacter; species Phaeobacter sp. LSS9. The sequence goes on along the minus strand of NZ_CP031956.1, from coordinate 232,188 downwards.
GAAGGGCAAAAACGCATTCTTCTCAGTCTTGTAGAGACCCGGCGCCACAAAGCGCCAGAGCTGGAAGCCAATGACCGGGAACGACAGTGCAAAGCCAAACACCATGGAGATGCGGAACAGCGTGAACAGATATTCCTGTGGGCTGGTGTATTGCAGTGTTGGTGCGGGATCGCCCAGATTGCGCAGGGTTTCCTCAATCGGACCCAGCAGGAATTGCAGGATTGGTTCTGCAACAGTGAAGGCCAGCACGATCCCCACGATGAACGCGCCCACCGCCCGGATCAGGCGGGTGCGCAATTCGGCCAAATGCTCAATCAGCGGCGCTGTGCTGTCGTCGATGTCTTCAGACGCGCTCATGTCTTGGTCTCACTTTCCGGCGTTGTCGGCGTGTCTGGAGTTGCCAAAGCCGCCTCCGCCTCAGCCGCCTTGGCCTGCGCTTCAGCGGCCTCGCGCGCCTTGCGGTCTGCTGCGGCACGGGCGGTGGCGGCTTGGATTTTCTTGGCATCTTCTGCCCGTTCAGCCGCCAGTTTCCCGGTTTCGCTGTCGGGGTCGAATTTGGTCGGGTCGATTGACTTTGCCATATCCTGCGCCGCCTGTTTGACGCCATCCATGGCGGTGTTCATCGGATTGGCTGCAGCCTTCAGGCCCTTGGCCATGTCATTGACGCCCGCCTCATCGGCAGCGTCATTCATGGCCCGGCTGAACTCGCGCGCCATGCCCTTGGCCTTACCCACGAACCGCCCGACATTGCGGAACAAAACCGGCAGGTCCTTGGGCCCGACAACAATCAGCGCCACAACGCCGATGACCATGAGTTCGGTCCACCCAAGATCAAACATCGCCGCTTAGACCTTGTCTTTTTCGGTCTCGGGGGTCACGTCGCGCGCGGCCTCAGCGGTGTTCTCTTCTTCCAGTTCCTTGGTGCTGTCGTTGACACCTTTCTTGAAGGCGGTGATGCCTTTGCCCACTTCACCCATCAGCGAAGAAATCTTGCCGCGACCAAACAGGACTAGCACGACAACGGCGATGAGCAGCAGGCCCGGAAGGCCGATATTGTTAAGCATGAGAGGGTCTCCTTCTGCGTGCGGACCGGGGGATGGCCCGCAGATGTCATTTGACGACGGTTTTACGCCCCCACCCCGGCGCGGCAAAGATCTGAGCCGCATGGGCGGCATCGGAAACTGACAAAAAAGCAGCTTTATCCGAGGTGACGCAATCCAACTGACAGGTTCATGTCAGTTGAGGGGCGCTATTGCCAGTGTATCACACCGAAAAGGAGACAAGTGATGGACAAACATGTGGCAGAGATCGTGACCTTTCATCTGGCTGAGGGCGTCAAGACAGCGGATTTTGTGGCGCTGATGCAGCGCACCGAGGGATTTGTGCGCGCGCAATCCGGCTTTCTGCATCGTCAGCTGACCCAGGGCGCAGATGGCAGTTGGACCGACTATGTGGTCTGGCAGGATATGGCGACAGCACAGGAGGTGGCACAAAGCTTCATGACGCAGGAGTTCTCGGCAGAGGTAATGGCGGCAATCGCGCCCGATACGGCCAAGATGCGTCATGAGGAGGTCCGTTGGTCCATGGCCAGCTAGGGTCAGGCTCCTTTCAGGCTCAAGGGGCGGAGGGTGGTCTTGACCTCCTCCCCGCCCCGTATAAAGGCTAGGACATGCGCCGCACCGACCGCCTGTTCGACATTATCCAGATCCTGCGCGATGGAAAACTGCACCGCGCGCAGGACATTGCTGCACGGCTGGAGGTCTCGACCCGCACAATCTACCGCGACATGGACACGCTGGTCGCCAGCGGTGTGCCGGTCGAGGGTGCGCGCGGTGTGGGCTATATGGTGCGCGAGGCGATCACCCTGCCGCCCCTCACACTCACCAGCGAGGAGTTGGAGGCGCTGAACCTTGGTATGGCGATTGTCGCTGAGGCTGCCGATCCCGATCTGAAGGCCGCTGCCGAAAGTCTGGCCGCCAAGGTGGACGCGGTGCTGCCCGAGGGTACCATTGCCGAAGCTGATGCCTGGAAATTTGCAGTCTACCCCTTCGCCGACGCAGCGCGAGGGTTTACCCAGATGCCAACGCTGCGCGCAGCAATCAAGGCGCGCCAAAAGCTGCATCTCACCTACAGACGTATTGATGACACGCTGACCGAGCGGGTCATCCGCCCGTTGCATATGGAATACTGGGGCCGGGTCTGGACCCTCACCGCCTGGTGCGAGGCACGTGAGGATTTCAGGGTATTTCGGGTTGACCTCATCGAGGCCGCCGAGCCCCTGCCGGAGTTGTTCGTGGATGAACCGGGCAAGCGCCTGATGGATTATCAGCCCTATGCCGACACCCCCGCGCCGGACTGATCCGCCGCGTCAGCCGCCGGTTGGAAAGACGAAGCAACGGTTGCGGCGCACAGTCAGCCACATCACCCGCCCGGCATCCGGCAGGAAGACATTTGGCACCGTCGCCTTCAACACGCTGTCGTCAAAATCCATACGAAACTCAACCAAGCTCTCATGCCCGAGGAAGCGGGCCCGTTTGACGACGCCGCGCGCGGCAACCCCATCGCTGGGAGTCGGATGAGGACCGCGTCCGTTGCGGTCAAAATCAATCCGCAGGTGCTGCGGGCGGAACACGATATCGACCTTGGTGCCATCCGGCACGCCCGGCGCCAGAAACTGGCCAAAGGGGGTTTCGGCAAGCGCCCCGTTCACCTCGGCATGCAAAACGTTGGTATCACTGAAAAAACCCACCGCCGCGCGATCCACTGGTCGGGTGTAGACGTTATAAGGCGCGCCCTGCTGCACGATCTTGCCAGAACGCATCAAAGCAATCTCATCAGCCATCCGCATCGCCTCTTCCGGCTCATGGGTGACCAGCAGGACGGCGGCGTCCTCTTCTTTCAGCAGTGTCAGGGTCTCATCGCGGATACCGTCGCGCAGGCGATTATCAAGCCCGGAAAACGGCTCATCCATCAGCATGATCCGTGGGCGTGGGGCCAGCGCGCGGGCCAAAGCCACACGCTGCTGTTCGCCACCAGACAGTTGATGGGGGAATTCGTCGATATATTGCGCGAGCGAGACCTTATGCAGCAATTCTTCAACACGGGCGCGTTTCTCGTCCTTGCTGCCCTTCAGGCCGAAGGCGACATTGTCGGCAACGCTCAGATGCGGAAACAGGGCAAAATCCTGAAACATCAACCCGATTTCACGGCGCTCTGGCGGTACGCGAAACACGGTATCGCAGATCAGTTTGCCATCGACGTAGATCTCGCCGCTGTCCTGCATCTCCACCCCGGCGATCATCCGCAACGTGGTGGATTTGCCGCATCCCGACGGGCCAAGCAGACAGGTCACCTGCCCGGCCTGGATCTGCAAGGACACATCATCTACCACCGCACGCCCGTCAAAAAAGCGCCGCAGATTGCGGATTTCGAGACGCGGCGCAGCTGCCGTCGGGCTGTCGGTGCCAAGCATCGGATCAGGGGGGGCAGATGTCATGCGACCTCGTTGTTCGTGTCCGACCTAAATGATCGGGATTGGCCTGCAGATATCAACGCCACTGTCTCCATGCAAGGGAGCGCACCAGAGCGCGACATCAAGGGTCGTCAGTGGCAGCATGATCACTGCGGTGGCAATAAATCAAAACTCAACTCAGCGCGCACGCACCCGTTGACCAGCAGTTCAAGCCGATGGGGTCCCGGCACCAGAGTAAAGGTGCTCGCCCCGGCTTTCAGCGGATGGCGTTTGCTGAGACGCGTGCTACCGCCAGTCAGGGCCGATTGTTTCAGCTTAAAGACCTTGGCCGACACCTTGCCGCCGGGACGTTGAAAATGCAGACGATAGTCCACCAGCACGGGGGCGTCCGGTGCACCGTCCAGCTGGCAGTCAAACTGTAGAGCGCCGCCAATATGCACAGGATCATCGCGCAGCGTGATCGTCGCGGCGAGAGGCATGTCCGGGTCATACCCCAGCATCTTCATCGCGCCGCTGTGCCCGGCCTTCACCAACCCACGCAGCGCATGGGCGGTCATCCAGGCCAGCTCCTGCGGGCGCTGCTGATCTGCCGCCTGCCAGCTGCGCAGCCGATCCAGGACCAGCTCCGGATCCTTTTTCGAGATATCGTTGAGGTGATTGGCCACTGAACGTGTCACATAGCGGGTCGGGTCAGCGTGGAGCTGATCCAGCAGCGGCAAGGGCTGCGCCAATGAGAGCGGAACCGATTGGCCCCAAGGCAGCCTTGGCCGGGTGCCTTCGCTGACCAGCCGCCGAACGTGATAGTTCTCACTGGTGGCCCAGCGCCGCATCACGGACAATGTCTGATCGGTCCAATGGGAGAGGAACGGCCGGATGGCCCATTCCATGGAAAACCGCTGGGTGATCTCCGACAGCAGCTGTAGCGACAGGTCCGGTGCGGCCTCCAGCCCCCGCAGAACCACAAACGCCCCCAGCGGCGCAAAGATGAAATCGCCGAAATCATCATCCGACAGGCTGGGATCCAGTGGCGGCGGCAGCGCTCGCCGCAAAACGGGTGCAGCGGTCTCCAGATCAGCAGGCAGATGACCGGCCAGCACCTCTGCAATCAGGCTGATGCGCTCCTTCAGCTCCAGATCCGGAAGCCGAGCCATCACCTCAGCCTCAAAGCCCGCAGCGTCAAATCCGGAATCCGCCGCCGCGAAAAGGCCAGCCAGATAACGGGTCTTCTCCTGATTAAACAGTTGATCCTTCAACGAGAAACCGGATGCCATCTGCCCACCCCGTCAAATGGTCATATTGGTGGCACCGCCATCCAGCAGGATGTTCTGACCAATAATGAAACCCGCATGCTGTGAGCAGAGGAAGGCGCAAGTGGCCCCAAACTCCTGCCGCGTACCGTAGCGACCGGCAGGAATGCTCGCGGCGCGCTGCTCAGCGGCCTGTTCAAGGGAAATCCCCTGCTGCTGGGCCACACCGGTATCCAGCGAGACCGCTCGATCCGTGGCGTGGATGCCGGGCAGCAAGTTGTTGATGGTCACGCCCTGCGCCGCGACCTGACGGGAAGTGCCTGCTACATAGCCGGTAAGCCCGGTACGTGCCGCATTCGAGAGGCCCAGAACCGGGATTGGAGCCTTCACCGATTGGGACGTGATATTGACCACCCGGCCCCAGCCGCGCTCCATCATGCCGGGAACCAGCGCCTTGATCAGCGCGATGGGCGTCAGCATGTTGGCATCCAGCGCCTTGATAAAATCTTCGCGCCCCCAATCGGACCACAGCCCCGGCGGCGGACCGCCTGCGTTGGTCACCAGAATATCCACGCCCTCGGCGGCAGCGATGACCTTGGCCTGCCCCGCCTCGGTTGTGACATCAGCCGCGATGGTTTCCACATTGACGCCATGAGCATCCCGGATTGACTGAGCCGAGGCCAGCAGCGCCTCCGCCCCCCGCGCGTTCATCACCAGATCCACCCCGGCCTCAGCCAGGGCCTCCGCACAGCCGAGACCCAGTCCCTTGCTGCTGGCGCAGACCAATGCCCGCTTTCCCGCCAATCCCAAATCCATGATATATCTCCCTGTTGCGCCGCGATATCGTGCTCCGGCCATGCAGTTTACAGGCCGGGATCATACACCGTTTTTGTCGCGGCGGAGCTTGCACCCTTGTCCCGGTATTGGCCAGCCCAAACACCAATCGCAGGTGCCGATGCTGCCGCGAAACGGTCTGCGCCCTGCGCGTGGCCGTCTTTCGGTTCTGCTGGCTTCGCAAAACCACCCCCGTCTGGTCCGCATCTCGCCACATTTCCCGACAAAATGGGAGATCACACGCGCAGGACGCGCGCCGCTATTGGTTAGGTTATCCATGCTGACACAGCTGCATCAGACCCCCGTCGCTGCCCAAACGCTACCGGTGTTCGCGGCGGCTGATTTCTGCGTCGAAATTGGGGCCAATATGGGCGACAGCCTGGGGGTCTACGACGATCTGCAACTGGATGATGTCTATCAGCTGACCCGCAACACCCCACCTCGCCAGATTGGTTTGACAGCGCGCCCGGATGGGCGGCTTGCCCTGGATGAGGGGACCGCAACCGGCACCCCGGGTGCGCGCCTGCATCTTGATTGCCTGCTGACACTAATGCCCGATATTGGCGCCAATGTTGAGGCTCTGGTCATAGTCGAGGTTGACGAAGATGGGTTGATCGCAGCGATCTATTTGCTGCCGCTTGCGCCACTGCGTCAGCAGACCGGCTATACGCTGGTGCGCAAGACACGCGAGGGCACACGTCAGCGGCTCGCGCAGCTGGCCTGCGTCTCCTTCACGCGCGGCACCCATATTACCCTGGACACTGGCGCCCAGCGGCCGATTGAGGACCTTGTGGTCGGTGACCGGGTTCTGACGCGCGATGACGGTGCCCAAGACGTGCGCTGGATCGGCCAATGCACAAGCCGCGCTGTCGGTGAAATGGCCCCGATCCTGATCCGGGCCGGCGCGCTCAACAATGAAAATGATCTCCTGGTCAGCCCGGACCACCGATTGTTGGTGCATCCCCGCCGCGACATCCGCCGCAGGGGCCGCCCTGATCATCTGGTTCGGGCGCGAGAGCTGGTGAACGGGATTGATATCTTTGAACAAAGTGGCGGCTTTGTGGATTACTTCCAGCTGTTATTCGATCGCCATCAAATCGTATTCGCCGAAGGGATCGCCGCTGAAAGCCTCCTGCTCAACCCCTTGACGCGTGCCGCGCTGCCGCAGGAAAACCTGAGCCGGACGCCGGGCCTGTTGCTGGGCCATCAGCGGGTGGCCTCTGGCCTTGATATCCGACCGGCGCTGATGGAACGCGGTCAGGCCGTAGCCGGGTTGAAGCGCCGCGTCATGTGACCGCCCGCTTCCAATTTGCGCGATCTGTAGGAGGCCACCGGCCCAACGGCGAATGCGCATGGCCTCAACAGATGCTGAAAAATTCAGCACGCGGGGGCGAGAATTTACGATTTTTGATGGAAGTCCCCGTGATAATTCCAACACATGGGCCAAACGCCCCGATGTGGAATTTATGGAACTTTGCCTGACTATGACGAAACGAGACCTTGTGCAGCGCTGGTTTTCCGAGGTTTGGGAAAATCGCGACATGTCCACATTTGCCGAGATGCTTGCCCCCTCACTCGAGAATACGGAACTGCTGGATGGGCTGACCAACCCGCGCAAGGACTATCCTATCCTGATTGAGGTTGTTCACAAGCTGGCGGGTGAGTTGCGGGTGCAGATACTGCATTACATGGAAGATGGCGACTGGACCTCTACGCGCTACCTGCTGACATCCGATGGCCCGGACGGGATCACACCTGTTCATGCTGAAGGGATCATGATGATTCGTTTTGAAGGCGACAAGATCGCCGAACTGACGTCCCGGTTTGACGCCTTCGCCTTCTTTGAGCAGCTGGGGCAACTGCCCGCAGATGCAATGCCAGCCTGTCTCGCCGGGCAGGCCCTGATCTGGGATTGAAACACCAGCCCCGATTGTCTGCAATGCAAAGGGGGCTTGCCCCCTGTTTTTCTTGCCTCAGCGCGCCATCCTGATATACGCGCGCTCATGCTCGATACCGTCCCAAACCGCCCCGACCTGCCGGCTGAAATCGCCCGGCGCCGCACCTTTGCGATCATCTCGCATCCGGATGCCGGTAAAACCACGCTGACTGAGAAGTTCCTGCTTTATGGTGGTGCTATTCAGATGGCCGGTCAGGTGCGCGCCAAGGGTGAGGCCCGGCGTACGCGCTCAGACTTCATGCAGATGGAGAAGGATCGCGGCATTTCCGTTTCGGCCTCCGCGATGTCGTTTGACTACGCCAACTACCGCTTCAACCTGGTGGACACGCCCGGTCACTCCGACTTTTCGGAAGATACCTATCGCACGCTGACAGCGGTGGATGCGGCCGTCATGGTCATCGACGGTGCCAAAGGTGTGGAAAGCCAGACCCAGAAACTTTTTGAGGTCTGCCGCCTGCGGGATCTGCCGATCCTGACCTTCTGTAACAAGATGGACCGCGAAAGCCGCGACACGTTTGAGATCATTGATGAGATTCAGCAGAACCTCGCGATTGACGTGACACCTGCCAGCTGGCCTATCGGCGTCGGTCGCGATTTCATCGGCTGTTACGACATGCTGCGCGACCGGCTGGAACTGATGGACCGCGCGGATCGCAACAAAATCGCCGAGAGCATTGAGATCAACGGTCTGGACGATCCCCAACTGGCCGAGCACGTACCGGAACACCTGCTGGAAAAGCTGCTTGAGGAGGTCGAAATGGCCCGTGAGCTGCTGCCGACACTTGATCCGCAGTCGGTTCTGGAAGGTCACATGACCCCGATCTGGTTCGGCTCCGCGATCAACTCCTTTGGGGTGAAGGAGTTGATGGACGGCATCAGCACCTACGGGCCGGAGCCGCAGCCGCAGACCGCCCAACCGCGCCAGATTGCGCCGGATGAAAAGAAAGTCGCCGGTTTTGTATTTAAGGTGCAGGCCAATATGGATCCCAAGCACCGCGACCGCGTGGCCTTTGTCCGGCTGGCGTCGGGCCATTTCAAACGCGGCATGAAGCTGACACATGTGCGGTCCAAGAAACCGATGGCGATCTCCAACCCGGTGCTGTTTCTGGCGTCGGATCGCGAATTGGCAGAGGAAGCCTGGGCCGGCGATATCATCGGTATTCCGAACCACGGCCAGCTGCGCATCGGCGATACGCTGACCGAGGGTGAAGCGCTCCGCGTGAGTGGTATTCCGTCCTTTGCACCGGAACTCTTGCAAGGCGTGCGTGCGGGCGATCCGATGAAGGCCAAGCATCTGGAAAAGGCGCTGATGCAATTCGCCGAAGAAGGGGCCGCCAAAGTGTTCAAACCCTCCATCGGCTCCGGGTTCATTGTTGGCGTGGTGGGGCAGTTGCAATTTGAAGTGCTCGCCAGCCGTATCGAGATGGAATACGGCCTGCCCGTCCGGTTTGAGGCCTCGCAGTTCACCTCTGCCCGCTGGGTCAGCGGCGACAAGACCGCGCTCGACAAGTTCATCAACACCAACAAGCAGCACATTGCCCATGATCATGATGGCGATGTGGTCTATCTGACGCGCCTTCAGTGGGACATCGACCGGGTTGAGCGCGACTATCCGGACTTGAAACTGACCGCGACCAAGGAGATGATGGTCTAAGACCAGTCTCCCAGATCATCGGTGACACCAGCCCCGCCATGGATATCGACAACGAAAACTATCCTGGCGGGTTCTATAAGCTGCTGCGGCAGCTCGAAAAGAAAGAGGTGCCGTTTGTGGAGCCGCTGTCGGCCTTGCCGGCGGCCGATGCCGATTTGACCGCTCTCATTGGCCCGCTGACAGATCCCGGCCCCAAGCCCGCGAGGCAGAAGGATCTGCCGATCCATCATATCGCGCATAAATGGCAGTCCCTGCGGGAAGAGTTTGCAGGCGAACCTGAAATCTGGGCGGTCCATGCGCTCTGTATTGCGATCTTGCGCCGCCGGGATGCGCCACCGGATGCGCGGGCGTTGTTCTTGCGGATCTGGGCGGAGCATGGCGGCGCATTGGCGGCGGGTTTGCCGACGCGCTGGCTGATCTCAGCGGCAACCACCTTTGCGGATCATGGGGACACGATTGATCAGCGGCTTGGCGGACAAGGGCTGCAGTTGCTGTTCCATATGATCAAACTGCACGACAGTGAACGGAGATTGTCAGGGCGACCCACCGACAGCGGCCTTCCCCGTGTAAAGGGCAAGGATCTGGATGACATCGGCCTTGGCATGACACCTTACCACCTGCCCCATGGCGATCTGGATCGACAAATGCTGGCGCGGCTGTGGCGGTATGGCGAACGGGACTTGGTGCTGCGGCCACTCGCCATCAGGATGCTGCGCATGGTGATGGAAGATCCCCGCAGCATTTTCGGACGCATTCAGCGCTACAAGACGCATCGCAGGTCATGACCACGCCGAGCCAACCGAAATGGGGTATTGTCAGCACCATCAAGGCCGACGCCAAATCTATCCTGGATTTTGCCGCCTACCACCTGGATCTGGGTGCCCACCGGTTACATCTGTACCTTGATGCAGAAAATCCCGACGTCTACCCACATCTAAAGGCGCATCCGAAAATTCGGGTGATCACCTGCGACGATCGCTATTGGAAGCAGCACAAGGCGCCGCGTCCAAAGATGCACCAGCCCCGCCAGACGATGAACGCGACCCACGCCTACGAGCGGATCCAGACCGACTGGATCGCCCATATCGATGTGGATGAGTTTCTCTGGCCTCATGTTGCAGCCTCAGACCAAAGCCGGGCGATCACAGAAACGCTAGCCGCGCTGCCTGCTGAGACGGATGTGCTGCGGATGCGCCCGCTGGAGGCGCTGGCCGGGCATGCGGATCACTACAAGGCGATGGTTCCCTCTGGTGCTGAACGGGAGCATGAGGTCACGGCGATCTATCCCGAATTCGGCGTTTTCCTCAAAGGCGGCTTTCTCAGCCACACGGCAGGTAAGCTGTTTGCCCGCACCGGCCTCCCCGATATTCAGTACCGAATCCATAACTTGTTCCAGCATGGTGAGAAAAACACCCGCGAGACCGAGCAGGAGGGATTGCGGATCTGTCATCGCCACGCCGCCAGCTGGGATGACTGGCAAGGCAGCTACCGATTCCGACTGGCGCGTGGCTCCTACCGGCCGGGTCTGGGTGCAGGATTTCCGGCGCGTTTCGGCGGATTGAACAAGCATGAGCTGCTGACCATGATCGAACAGGACCACGGTATAGACGGGTTGCGACGCTTCTTCGGCGAAATCAATGCGGAGCTGCCTGAGGTCTATGATGCGCTACGCCTGCGGGGTATGATCCATCATTGCCCACTGGATTTGGCGGCCAAGCGACGTCAACATTTCCCGCAATTTGACTAAACTGTTTCGGGTTTACCCGTTACAGGATCAATAACCTGCGAAAACCCGGCTTCGTTTGACGATTGCAGCGGATTTTGCTATGCCCCGCCGCAAGCCGATCAAGACAGGACGCAAGACCATGCGGAATCGGCCCTGACATACACGCGCGGGCCAGGTCAGTGTCCGCAAAAACGGACGCATATGACAAAATTTTCAGATCTGAACCTGAACCCCAAAGTTCTCAAAGCGATTGAGGAAGCGGGTTACGAATCCCCCACTCCCATTCAGGCAGGGGCAATTCCGCCTGCTTTGGAGGGGCGTGATGTATTGGGAATCGCACAGACCGGCACCGGCAAGACAGCATCGTTCACCCTGCCGATGATCACCCTGCTGGCGCGCGGTCGCGCCCGGGCGCGCATGCCGCGCAGCCTAGTGCTCTGCCCCACGCGCGAGCTGGCAGCCCAGGTGGCGGAGAATTTCGACACCTACACCAAACACCTGAAACTGACGAAGGCGCTGCTGATTGGCGGTGTTTCGTTCAAGGAGCAGGACACGCTGATCGACAAAGGGGTGGACGTGCTGATCGCCACGCCTGGTCGTCTGCTCGACCATTTCGAGCGTGGCAAGCTGATCCTCTCTGACGTCAAGGTGATGGTGGTGGACGAAGCCGACCGGATGCTCGACATGGGGTTCATTCCCGATATCGAACGCATCTTCGGCCTGACGCCCTTTACCCGCCAAACACTGTTCTTCTCCGCCACTATGGCGCCAGAGATTGAGCGGATCACCAATACGTTCCTCTCCGCGCCTGAGCGCGTGGAAGTGGCCCGTCAGGCAACGACGTCTGAGAACATCACCCAAGGCGTGGTGCTGTTCAAAGCCTCCCGCCGGGACCGTGAGGGCAGCGAGAAACGTAAGTTGCTGCGCCACCTGATTGATCAGGAAGGCGAGAAATGCTCCAATGCGATCATCTTCTGCAATCGTAAGACGGATGTGGATATCGTCGCCAAATCTCTGAAGAAATATGGCTATGACGCGGCCCCGATCCACGGTGACCTGGATCAAAGCCAGCGCACAAAAACGCTGGAAGGATTCCGCGAAGGCTCCTTGCGGTTCCTCGTTGCCTCCGATGTGGCCGCACGCGGCCTTGATGTGCCCAGCGTCAGCCATGTGTTCAACTTCGACGTGCCGAGCCATGCAGAGGACTATGTCCACCGCATCGGTCGGACTGGTCGTGCGGGACGCGACGGCACCGCGATGATGATCTGCGTGCCCAAGGACGAAAAGAACCTCGAAGACATCGAACGTCTGGTCCAGAACGAGATCCCGCGCATCGAGAACCCGCTGAAGAAAGCCAAGGCCGAGCCAAAGGCAAAAGACAGCAAGGACGATGCAAGCGGCGAGGCGCCTGAACGCAAGACCCGCAGCCGCCGCTCCTCTTCCCGCAGCTCCGCTGCCAAGGATGTGAACGAGGCGGCAGACGCCCAGCAGGCAAATGATGCTGCGACCGCTGAGGTCGAGGCAACAGCACAGGAGCAGAAGGCCCCTGAGCAGGAAAAGCGCGCGTCTGGCCGTGGCAAATCTGCCGAGAACAAATCCTCCGGGCAGAAATCTGGGCAGAAGGGCAACCAGAAATCCGGTCGTGGCCGTGGCGGCAACGACCGTGGCAATGATCGCAATGTGGTTGGCATGGGCGACCACATGCCCAGCTTTATCGCCCTCAGCTTTGCCGAGCGCCGCGCCGGGTAATATTCTCGGCGATTGCTGAAATCATCAGGGCTGCCTCTCGAGGCAGCCCTTTTTCATTGCGCCGGGTCACCGGACCAACAGGAGCCATGCGCCAGTTGTCGGCCAAACGCCTCTGAGCTTTGCACTTGCAGCATGGCGGGATTGCCCATTTTTGCAGATGTCGCCCGACCCCGGAAAGCCTATCTGAGGGTCAACAAGACATAAGACACCCAAGAGGCCTGCCATGAACAATCTGGAGTTTCCAACCGTGACCGCCGACGAAATCCGCGCCATCGAAGCCCGCGCGCATGAGCTGCGTGCCGAGGCAATGGCCGCTTTCCTGCGCAGCCTTGGCCGGGGCATTGCCAGCCTGCCGGGGAAGTTGGCCGCGCTGATCTCGCGCCCCCGTCACGCCTGATCCGACGCCTGCGCGCAGGCAGCTGAGAGCAGACGGTAAGGTCAATCCCCTACCACAGATGAAAGCCCCGGCACGCTGCCGGGGCTTTTTCGTTCCAGCCCATCGATTGTAGGCATACGACTGAAAAAACGGATCAAAAAAGGCCCGCCACATCAGGTGCGGCGGGCCCTTAAATCAGGTCAAAGCGGTCTGGCTCAGCGCATCCGGCTGACCACCACGGTCACCTCGGGTTTCTTGCCGATCTCATTCTGCGCGGTCTGGCGGGCGACACGGCGAAGGTTCTCTTCCAGCTTGTCATCGTCGCGCAGGGTCTTGGCACCGGCACGCATGATAAACTGGTTCAGATCCTCTTCCATTACCTCAACCAGCGCGGCATTAGAGCGACCGGTTTCCGCCAGCCCCTTAATATCGCACCAGGGTTCGCCGAGTGGTTCGTCTTCTTCATCCAAGATGACGGTGACGACCACATGACCGTTGAGCGCCATGCGGATCCGGTCGCGGACAACGCCATCGAGCGCGCCATATTTGACCGACCCATCCAGATAGGTGCGCCCGGTGTCGACGTAATCCACCACCTTCGGCGCGTCACCTGTCAGATCCATCATCATGCCGTTCACGGCCACAGCACTGGCGATGCCCTTCGCCTCGCCCAGACGGGCGTGCTGGCGCAGATGGCGGTGTTCGCCATGCATCGGAATCAGAATCTGCGGTTTGATGATGTCATGCATCCGCTCAAGATCGGGGCGGTTGGCATGGCCGGACACATGGTAAAGACCGGAGCTGTCATCCACCACATCCACGCCTTTTTCGGAGAACTGGTTGATGATGCGAATGACACCGCGTTCATTGCCAGGGATCGTCTTGGAGGAGAACAGGAACAGGTCGCCCTCCTTCACCTCGATGCCGCGGTATTTGCCGCGTGCCAATTGGGCAGAGGCCGCGCGGCGCTCCCCCTGGCTGCCGGTCACAACCAACATCAGGTTTTCGCGCGGCAGCTCCTGAGCCGCCTCAACGCTGACCACCTTTGGGAAGTTCTTCAGAACGCCTGTTTCGGTCGCAGCCTCGACCATGCGCTGCATCGCCCGGCCAAGAAGGACAACGGAACGGCCCGCGGCATGGCCTGCCTCGGCCAGGGTTTTTACCCGCGCCACGTTAGAGGCAAATGTGGTTGCAACAACCATGCCCTCAGCCTCGCCCACCAGACGGGTGATCTCCGGGCCGACTTCGACCTCAGACCGGCCGGGGTTCAGCGAAAACACATTCGTGGAATCGCAGACCAGCGCCTTGACGCCATCCTTGGCGATCTCCGCCCACATTTCCGGGTCGAAGGCTTCGCCCACGATGGGAGTCGGATCAGTTTTGAAATCGCCGGTGTGGACGGTACGGCCCGCAGGTGTATCGATCACCAGACCGCCACTCTCCGGGATGGAATGCGAGATCGGAGCGACACCGACGGTGAAGGGACCAAGCTTTGTCACCTCGGGCCACGCGGAAACGGTTTTCACCTCTTCACTGCCGAGACCAGCCTCATCCATCTTGCGGCGCGCCAGATTGGCGGTGAAGGCACGGGCATAGATCGGCACGTTCAGATCGCGGTAAAGATGCGCGACCGCGCCGATGTGGTCCTCATGCGCGTGGGTGATGAACACACCCTCCAGCTGGTCGGCCCGCTCTTTCAGCCAACGGATGTCCGGCATGATCAGATCGACGCCGGGGCTGCTGTCCATATCTGGGAAGGTGACACCCAGATCCACCAGGATCAGGCGTTCCTTGCCCGGTTTGCCGTAGCCATAGACATAGGCGTTCATGCCAATTTCGCCCGCCCCACCCAGGGGCAGGTAGATTAAACGTTCAGTGCTCATCCTCGAGACCGTTATCCTTGTTGTATTTGTGTATGATCTGTAGCCCGTGCATCGTGAGATCATCCTCAAATGCGTCAAACAGATCGGCTGTCTGCTGGAACAAAGGCGCCAGCCCGCCTGTCGAGATTACTTTCATCGGCACGTCACGCTCCGCCTTGATGCGGGCGCAGATTTCACGCACCAGTCCTACGTACCCCCAGAACACACCTGACTGCATACATGCAACCGTATTGGTGCCGATGACGGACTGGGGTTTGGAGATATCTACATGGGGCAAGGCGGCGGCGGCCTGATGCAGCGCCTCAAGGCTGAGATTCACGCCCGGCGCAATGACCCCGCCGATATAGGCGCCATCCTCGGCCACCACATCAAAGGTTGTTGCTGTGCCAAAATCGACCACGATCAGATTGCCACCATATTGATCAAACCCGGAAACCGTATTGACCAAACGATCGGGGCCCACATTCGTTCCCTGATCCACCCGCACCGAAACCGGCAGAAGGCAATCCGGCTTGCCGACCACAAGGGGGCGCGTGTTGTAGTAGCGATCCGCCAGGACCCGCAGATTGAACACCACACGTGGCACCGTGGAGGAGATGATCATATCGGTGATATCTGCCTCGATCCCCTGCAGCCGCATCAGCGTGTTGAGCCAGACATAATACTGATCTGCCGTGCGCCGCCAATCGGTGGCAGTCCGCCAGGTACCGATGAAATTCTCCCCGTCCCAGATTGAAAACACCGTGTTGGTATTGCCGCAATCCACCGCCAGAAGCATGACCTGCCCTGCTCCTCTTCCTAGAAAAAGATATCCGCCGCAGGGATGCTGACGCGGCCCTTGGCGGTCTTGAGGACAAGGTTACCGCTGCCGTCCACCGTCTCAAACGTGCCCTCGGTTTCAGAATTGGAGGTTCGCGCGATGATCACCTCACCCAGACGGGCTGCACGGGCCAGCCAGGCGGTGCGGATCGGTTCGAAGCCATAGGTGACAAACTGCCGTTCGCAGCGGGCATAGGCGGCCGCCAGCTCGGTCAGGAAATCCTCAGGCGTGATGTGGATGCCCGTCTCCGACAGCAGTGACACCGGCCAGACCGCACCCGGCTCCAGCCATTCCTGCATCGGCGTCTCAATCAGATTGACCCCGATCCCAATCGACAGATAAGTGACGCCGCCTGCGGCCCCTGCGCTCTCCAGAAGAATGCCCGCCAGCTTACCACCGTTCAAAAGCACGTCATTGGGCCATTTCAGCGCCAGTCCCGCGGTCTCCCCGCAGAGTGCGACGCAAGCCTCATGCAAGGCAAGGGCCGCCACGAAGCTGCGCAGCGCCACCTGCTCCGGCGCACCATCTGGCCGCATCACCAGAGTTGCTGCAAAATTGCCCTTCGGTTCCTTCCAGGCCCGCCCTCTGCGGCCGCGCCCCTTGGTCTGGCGCTTGGCCATGATCCATTCCGGGCCGGTCAGCGTCGGCGCGCGGCGCGCGGCCTCATCCAGGGTGCTGTCCACCTCCTCTAGCAGGCTGCGCCCGTATCCCTCTGGCCACTCACTCATGATCCTGTCCCTTCAAGGCAAAAAG
This sequence comes from Phaeobacter sp. LSS9, assembly GCF_003443595.1. Classification (NCBI taxonomy): domain Bacteria; kingdom Pseudomonadati; phylum Pseudomonadota; class Alphaproteobacteria; order Rhodobacterales; family Roseobacteraceae; genus Phaeobacter; species Phaeobacter sp. LSS9. The sequence goes on along the minus strand of NZ_CP031956.1, from coordinate 215,717 downwards.
GCCCAGTCCGCAGACCAGGCCTTTGTGTGTTCTGTGTCAGAGCGATCAGTTGACCAGCGTGGCAGCCGCTGATGCCGCTGCACCCTCGATGCCGAACATGTTGATAATACCCAGAAGCATCACCGCAGCCGACGCCATCAGGAACCCCCAGAGGATTGGCGAGCGGTTGGTCTCCAGCTCCTCGCCTTCGTCACCGAAGTACATGTAGTAGACGATGCGCAGGTAGTAGAAGGCCCCGATGACCGAGGCAATCACACCAGCAACCGCCAGCCACGCAAGGCCGGCCTGATAGGCCGCGTTCAGCACGTATAGCTTGCCAAAGAACCCCAGCATCGGCGGCACGCCCGCTAGTGAAAACAGCAGGATCAGCATGGCCAGCGCCTTGCCCGGCTCACGACGGGAATAGAGGTTCAGCGCGCGGATATCGGTGATTGGTTTGCCGTCTTTCTCCATCATAAGGATGAAGGCAAAGGTGCCGATGTTCATGGAGACGTAGATCGCCATATAGACCAGCAACGCCTGCACACCATAGGCCGTACCTGCTGCAAGACCCATCAACGCGTAGCCCATGTGGGCAATGGAGGAATAGGCCATCAGACGTTTGATATCGCGCTGACCAATCGCCGCGACAGCGCCGACAAACATGGAGAGCAGCGACAGCAGCGCAATGACCTGGCTCCAGTCCTGCACCGCATGGCCAAAGGCATCATGCAGTACGCGCGCAAACAGACCCATTGCCGCGACCTTCGGTGCCGAGGCGAAGAAGGCTGTGACCGGTGTCGGCGCACCTTCGTAGACGTCCGGGGTCCACATGTGGAACGGAACCGCCGAGACTTTGAACGCCATGCCGGAGATCAGGAAGACCAGACCAAACAGCAGGCCGACAGACACGTCGCCGTGCTTGGCAACGGCGTAGATGCCCGCAAAATCGGTCGTACCGGCAAAGCCATAGACCAACGACGCGCCATACAGAAGCAAACCGGAGGACAGCGCGCCAAGCACGAAATACTTCAGGCCGGCTTCGGTCGATTTCACGCTGTCACGACGCAGCGAAGCCACGACATAAAGCGCCAGCGACTGCAGTTCGAGGCCCATGTAAAGCGACATCAGGTTGCCGGCGGAGACCATCACCATCATGCCCACCGCGCTGAGCGCGACAAGGATGGGATATTCAAACCGCAGCATGCCCCGGCGCGACATGTAGTCCTGGCCCATAACCAGAACCGCCGACGCCGATAGCAGAATGGCAACCTTGGCAAAGCGGGCGAACCCGTCATCGACAAACATGCCGTTGAACGCCTCGCGGCTACCCGACGCGCCTGTCCCGATCCAGATCGCCAGCGCCGACATCAGCCCGGCCATCAGCCAGATCAGAGCCGGGGCCAGTTTGTCCTTGCCCGTGTAGACACCCATGAGGAGCGCCACCATTGCGCTGAGCGCCAGAACAATCTCTGGCAAGATAACGGTGAGATCAGCTGGGATCATCGCCCACGCCCCCTTAGTGCGAAGCCATCTGGGTCGCCGGGGACAGATCCGCAGCGGCCAGAGATTGGTTGAAGTTAGCAATCAGCGCCTCGGTCGACGGACTGATGATATCGGTGACAACCGCCGGGTAGACCCCCAGAAGGATGGTCATCACGACAAGCGGTGCAAAGATAAACCGTTCACGCGCAGTCATATCCTTGATGGTTTTCAGGCTGCCTTTGATGAGGTCGCCAAACACCACGCGGCGATACAGCCACAGCGCATATCCCGCAGAGAAAATGACGCCGGTCGCAGCAACGGCTGCCACCCAGGTGTTTTTCTGGAAGGTCCCCATCAGGGTCAGGAATTCACCGATAAAGCCAGACGTGCCCGGCAGGCCGACATTGCCCATAGTGAAGAACATGAAGACCAGCGCATAAGCAGGCATACGGATGACAAGACCGCCGTAGGCGTCGATGTCACGGGTGTGCATCCGGTCATAGATCACGCCCACGCAGAGGAACAGCGCCGCCGAGATGAAACCGTGGCTCAGCATCTGGAAAATCGCGCCGTCAATACCCTGCTGGTTCGCGGCAAAGATCCCCATCGTCACAAAACCCATATGCGCCACGGAGGAATAAGCGATCAGCTTTTTCATATCCGACTGCACCAGCGCCACAAGCGAGGTGTAGACCACCGCGATTGCCGACATCCACAGGATCACGTCGGTCATTACATCGGCGCCAACCGGGAACATCGGCAGACTGAAGCGTAGGAAGCCATAACCGCCCATCTTCAGCAGGATCGCTGCCAGCACAACGGAACCCGCCGTCGGGGCCTGCACGTGTGCGTCCGGCAACCATGTGTGCACTGGCCACATCGGCATTTTCACCGCAAAGCTGGCAAAGAATGCAAGGAACATCAGAGTCTGGGCACCACCGACAATCTGAACCCCCAGCAAGCTGAAGCTTTCAGACGCAAAGGTGTGGTTCAGCAACCCAACCTGCCCTTCCTGGCATGCTGCAATACAGGTGTGTCCGGCATCTGCAAACATTGCCACCATCGCAACCAGCATCAGCACGGAGCCCAGGAAAGTATAAAGGAAGAATTTGAACGACGCGTAGATCCGTTCCTTGCCCCCCCAGATGCCAATGATCAGGAACATCGGGATCAGGCCAGCCTCGAAGAACAGATAGAACAGTACCAGATCCAGCGCCATGAAGACGCCAAGCATCAGCGTCTCCAGCATCAGGAAGGCGATCATATATTCCTTCACACGCGTGCTGACGCCCCAGCTGGCCAGAATGGTCAGTGGCATCACAAATGTGGTGAGCATCACGAAGAGCACCGAAATGCCATCCACGCCCATCTTGTATTTCAGGCCAAAAATCCACTCCGCCTCTTCGACGAACTGAAAGCCCGTGTTGGAAGGGTCGAACTGAAAATAGATGCCAAGGCTGACCAGGAAGGTGATCGTGGTGGCAAAAAGCGCAACAGATTTGGCGTTGCGCTGCGCCGCCTCATCCTCGCCGCGCAGGAACAGGGCCAGAATGGCCGCCGCAAGCGCCGGGATAAAGGTGACAATAGAAAGGAGATTGTCCATCAGTGCGTTCCTCCGCCGATCGACATCCAGGTAACCAGAGCAGCAATGCCCAGCACCATCCAGAAAGCATAAGTGAAGATGTAACCCGACTGTGCGCGACCGGCGAGGCGGGTGAAGAAGGGAATGATGCCCATGGCGATACCGTTCAGGGCACCGTCAATGGTCTTGCCGTCACCGCGCTTCCAGAAGAAGCGGCCGATCATCAGCGCTGGTTTGACAAAAATCGCATCATAAAGCTCATCGAAGTACCACTTGTTCTTGAGGAACAGATACAAAGGCTGCTGTTGCTTGGCGAGACGGCCAGGCAGGCTTGGGTTCACGATGTAGAACAGGATCGCAAGACCCAGACCAAGCAGCATCGCGATGAACGGCGACACCTTGACCCATTTCGGGGCAGCGTGGGCATCGTCCAGCACGGTGTTCTCGGGGCCGACGTACAGCGCGCCCTCACCCGGCTTGCCGGTGAACACATAGTGATGCTCGCCCGTGGCCGCTTCACCGTGATCATCCTTGGCTTCGCCATGGCTGTCTGCACCATGCGTATCGTCCCCATCGGCATCACCGTGGCCCTCAGCCGAAGCTTCCGCATAGGGGATGCCATAGAATTTGCCGACCTTATCGGTGTGGCCAAAGAAGCTGCTGTACCAGATCATACCGGAGAACACCGCACCAAGCGCCAGAACACCCAGCGGGATCAGCATAACCATCGGGCTTTCATGCGCGTGATCATGCGTGTGCTTGTCGCCGCGTGGCTTGCCGTAGAAGGTCAGGAAAATCAGACGCCAGCTGTAGAACGAGGTCATCGCGGCAGCCGCCACCAGCAGCCAGAACCCGTAGGAGGATCCACCGGCATAGGCGCTTTCGATGATGGCGTCCTTCGACAGGAAACCAGCAAAGCCGAAATGGGTAAGCGGAATACCAACACCAGTGATGGCCAGCGTGCCGATCATCATCGCCCAGAAGGTATAGGGAATTTTCTTACGCAGGCCGCCATAGTTCATCATGTCCTGCTCGTGGTGCATCGCGTGGATCACCGAACCCGCGCCAAGGAACAGCATCGCCTTGAAGAAGGCGTGCGTGAACAGGTGGAACATAGCTGCCGAATACATGCCGACGCCTGCGGCGACGAACATATAGCCCAGCTGAGAACAGGTCGAATAGGCAATCACACGCTTGATATCGGTCTGAACCAGACCCACAGTCGCCGCGAAGAACGCCGTGGTCGCACCCAGTACGGTGATGAACGTCGTCGCCTGAGGCGCCACTTCCATCAGCGGCGACATCCGGCAAACGAGGAAGACACCCGCGGTCACCATGGTTGCGGCGTGGATCAGGGCTGACACCGGGGTCGGGCCTTCCATCGCGTCCGGCAGCCATGTGTGCAGGATCAGCTGTGCCGATTTACCCATCGCACCGATGAACAGCAGGATGGCAATCAGGTTGGCCGCATTCCATTCGCCCCACAGAAAGCTCAGCTGGGTTTCCGCCAGCTGTGGCACCGCTGTGAAGATATCATCGAAGTTGATGCTGTCGGTCAGGAAGAACAGTGCAAAGATACCAAGCGAAAAGCCAAAGTCACCCACACGGTTGACGATGAACGCTTTCATCGCTGCCGCGTTGGCTGAGGGCTTGCGGTAGTAGAAGCCAATCAGCAGGTAGGAGGCAACGCCCACGCCTTCCCAGCCGAAGAACATCTGGACCAGATTGTCAGAGGTCACCAGCATCAGCATCGCAAAGGTAAAGAACGACAGATACGCAAAGAAGCGCGGCTTGTAGCTCTCGCCGTCTTTCCACTGCGGATCATGGGCCATGTAGCCGAACGAATAGAGGTGAACCAGCGAGGACACTGTGGTGATCACGATCAGCATGATCGCGGTCAGCCGATCCAGACGGATCGCCCAGGAGGTCGACAACGACCCGCTTTCGATCCAGCGCAGGATTTCGACGGTGTAATAGCCGTTTTCATGCGCGGACGGGTCAAAAGTCAGGAAGATGATCCACGACAGAAGCGCCGACAGGAACAAAAGCCCGGTTGCGGTCCACGTCGCTGCGGTTTCGCCGATGAATTTCCAGCCAAAGCCACAGATGATGGCCCCGACCAGAGGGGCAAAGAGAAGGATGGTTTCCATGACGCTTTAGCCCTTCATCACGTTGATGTCTTCCACGGCAATGGTGCCGCGGTTGCGGAAGAAGCAAACCAGGATCGCAAGGCCAATGGCGGCCTCAGCGGCGGCCACGGTCAGCACAAACAGCGTGAACACCTGCCCGACCAGATCGCCGAGGAACGACGAGAAGGCCACGAGATTGATATTCACCGCCAAGAGCATCAGTTCGATGCTCATCAGGAGGATGATGACGTTCTTGCGGTTCAGGAAGAGCCCGAAGATGCCGATGACGAACAGCGTCGCCGCGACGGTTAGATAATGCTCGAGTGTGATCATTGTCTCAAAGCCCCTGCCCCGGTTTCACATCCTTGAGTTCCATCGCAGTCGCCGGGTCACGCATCATCTGCGCGACGATGTCCTGACGTTTCACGTCCTGACGATGGCGCAGCGTCAGCACAATCGCGCCGATCATCGCTACCAACAGGATCAGGCCGGAGAGTTGGAACAGAAGGAAGTATTGATCATAGATGATGAGGCCAAGCGCCTCGGTGTTATGTTGGTCGACGGGGATCGGCTGAGCCAGCTGCGTGGCGGCCGCCGGTGCGGTCTCCCAAACGCCAAAGGCCATCACGAACTGCATCAGGATGACCAGACCGATGAGCAGCGCCAGCGGCATGTAGCGCGCCATCTCGGCCTTCAGCTCGGCAAAGTCCACATCCAGCATCATCACCACAAAGAGGAACAGCACCGCAACCGCGCCCACATAGACGATGATCAGCAGCATGGCGACAAATTCAGCCCCCAGCAGGACGAACAGCCCGGCCGAGGAAATGAAGGCCAGGATCAGCCACAGCACCGAATGCACCGGCTGACGGCTGATCACCGTGAACAGCCCGCCGGTGATGGCGCTGATGGCAAAGAGGTAAAAGGCAAAAACGCTCATGTTTCATCGTCCCCTTTGGCGTCCATGACGTCTTGCGCCAGCTCCAGCGCGCGGGTCATGGCCGGGATGCCGGCAAACACCGACATCTGTCCGATCGTTTCAACGATCTCTTGTTTCTTCGCGCCCGCCTCTAGGGCGTGGCGCACGGTCTGGCGCACGGCTGAATCGGCCTGTGCGCCCTGCATTGTCAGCCCAGCCAGCGTCAGCAGCAGACGGGTTTTGGCATCCAGACCGCCGGTGTTGACTGTATTGCCGAACATCATTTCCATAACGTCCTTCGGCATCGTCGGCCACAGCGCCTCAAACTCCTTGAACGCTCCGGTGGGAGAAAAGCTCTCCAACGCGGGGTTCAGGGCTTTGGCCATGTCCTGAGCCTGGGCCATCATGGCCTCAAATGGGTTTTTGGCGTCGCTCATCGGTAGGGCGCATCCAGTTCGAGGTTGCGTGCAATCTCAGCTTCCCAGCGTTCGCCGTTCGAAAGCAGCTTGTCCTTATCGTAGAACAGCTCTTCGCGGGTTTCGGTGGCGAACTCGAAATTCGGACCTTCGACAATGGCATCCACCGGGCAGGCTTCCTGACAGAAACCGCAGTAGATGCATTTGGTCATGTCGATGTCATAGCGCGTGGTGCGGCGGCTGCCGTCCTCGCGCGGTTCCGCGTCGATGGTGATCGCCTGCGCCGGGCAGACCGCTTCGCACAGCTTGCAGGCAATGCAGCGCTCCTCACCGTTGGGATAGCGGCGCAGCGCATGTTCGCCGCGGAAACGGGGCGACAGCGGGCCCTTCTCATGCGGGTAGTTCAGGGTTGCCTTGGGGGCAAAGAAATACTTCAGCCCTAGTTTGAAGCCGACCCAAAAATCCTGCAGCAGGAAGTATTTGGCGGCGCGGGTGTAGTCGATGTTCGCCATCAGTTAGCCTCCCACGGTCCAGCGGGCGAAGATGCCCCAGAACCAGTCAAATTTTGCAGCAAAGGACACGAAGACCACCCAAGCCAGCGAGAACGGCAGGAACACTTTCCAGCCAAGGCGCATCAGCTGATCGTAGCGGTAGCGGGGGGTGATCGCCTTCACCATTGCGAAGAGGAAGAAGAAGAACGCCATCTTGGCAACCATCCACAACACGCCATCGGGCAGGCCCGGGATCGGGGACAGCCAGCCGCCAAAGAACAGCAGGGATGTCAGCGCACACATCAGGAAGATGGCGATGTATTCTCCGGCCATGAACAGAAGGAACGGCGTCGCCGAGTATTCCACCTGATAGCCCGCAACCAGTTCAGATTCCGCTTCCGGCAGGTCGAACGGCGGGCGGTTGGTTTCTGCCAGCGCCGAGATGAAGAACAGGAACACCATCGGGAAGTGCGGGATCCAATACCAGTTCAAGAGCCCCAGATCACCGTCCTGCGCGCGCACGATATCGCCGAAGTTCATCGAACCGGTGGAGATGATCACGCCAACGATGATCAGGCCGATGGAGACCTCGTAAGAGATCATCTGTGCCGCAGAGCGCAGGGAGCCGAGGAACGGATATTTCGAGTTCGACGCCCAGCCGCCCATGATCACGCCATAAACCTCAAGCGAGGACACCGCGAACACGTAGAGAATAGCGACGTTGATATCCGAGAGCACCCAGCCGTCGTTGAAAGGGATCACCGCCCAGGCGATCATCGCCAGAACAAAACTGGTCAGTGGGGCCAGAATGAAGACCGCCCGGTCGGAACCGGCCGGGATCACGACTTCCTTAACCACATATTTGAGCGCGTCCGCCACCGATTGCAGCAGGCCGTAGACGCCCACAACATTGGGGCCCCTGCGCATCTGGACAGCCGCCCAGATCTTGCGGTCCCCGTAAACGAGGAACAGAAGCGAAATCATGACAAAGGCAACAACTGCAAGCACTTGCGCCAGGATCAGTACAGCGATGCCGCCTGGGGTGTTAAAGAATTCAGCCATAGGTCCTCACACCGTGGGTATTCCGTTAGCCTCGCAATCCGCGACCACGACTTCAGCGTCGATGGTGCGCAGTCCGCGCGGGAGGGAAGGCGAGATGGTGTAGACAGCATCTGCCGTCTGAACGCCACCCTCTTGTTTCATTTTTGTGCGCACGTGACGTGCAAATCCATAACCGCGGATCAGCGCATATTGCGCCGCTGCGCATTCAGCATAATTATCCAGATCGGCGCTGTTTCTGGCGCCGATCATGGCAACGTGGAACTGCACCAGATCGCCGTCCAACAGCCGCGTTTCCACCCCTTGGTAATCGGGGGTGAACGGCGCCTGCGATGTCTGTGGGACCTGCACGCAGGCCGCCAGCAGCAAGGGCGATATGATGCCCGCCCGGATCACTCCGCAGCGATCTTCTCAGCGCCGCGCGCCTTTGCACCCGCCGACAGTTCCGCCATAAGCTGCGAGGCCCGCGCAATCGGGTTGGTCAGATAGAAATCCTTGACCGCCGGCAGGAACGCCGCCTTGCCCATCGCCTTAACCTCAAGCGCCGGACCCTCGTTGTCCGCCACGTCGTCGATGCGGGCCAGATGCGGCACCTCTGCGACCAGCGCGGTGCGCAGTTGTGCCAGTGAGTCATAGGGAAGCTTGGCGTCCAATTCTGCGCTCAGCGCCCGCAGGATCGCCCAGTTTTCCTTCGCCTCACCCGGCGCGAAGCTCGCGCGCATAGCCAGTTGCGGGCGGCCCTCAGTGTTCACAAACAGGCCGTTTTCTTCGGTATAGGCAGCCCCGGGAAGGATGATGTCAGCGCGATGCGCTCCGCGATCCCCGTGGGAGCCCTGGTAGATCACCGTCGTGCCCGCATCGATTTCGACCTCATCCGCGCCAAGGTTGTAAATCACCTCAGCCCCGTCAATGGCCGCTTCGACGCCGCCCTCGGTGACGGCGTTCACGTCCATTGCGCCAACACGGGCCGCAGCGGTGTGCAGCACCATCAGTTTGCTTTCGGTCAGCGCCGCATATTTCTGCGCGTGCGCCAGCACCGCCAGACCGTCGGCCTCACGCAGGGCACCCTGCCCCACAATAACCAGCGTCTCCTTGCCAAGCGCACCTGCGGTCTCGCCATTGAGCAGCGCCTCAAGCGCTGCACGGTCGGTGCCGAGATGCGCATAGTCATAGGTGAGATCGACCGGCTCGCCGATCAGGCCGATGTTGGCGCCATTGATCCAGGCTTTGCGCAGGCGCGCGTTCAGCACCGGTGCCTCGTTGCGCGGGTCGGTACCGATCAGCATGATCGCCTTGGCGCTGTCGATGTCTTCGATGGTTGCAGTGCCAACATAGGCCGCGCGGTTGCCGATGGGCAAACGGGCCTTGTCGGTCCGACATTCCACTTTGCCGCCCTGCCCTTCGACCAGCTGCTTCAGAGCAAACGCCGCCTCAACCGGGACCAGATCCCCGATCAGACCGGCGATTTTCTTGCCCTTCATCGCGGTGGCAGCCGCCTCCAGCGCTTCCGGCCAGGTGGCGGGCTTCAACTTGCCATCAACACGCACGTACGGGCGGTCCAGACGCTGGCGACGCAAACCGTCCCAGACAAAGCGGGTCTTGTCGCTGATCCATTCCTCGTTCACGCCGTCATGGTTGCGCGGCAGGATCCGCATCACTTCGCGGCCCTTGGTATCCACGCGGATGTTGGAGCCAAGCGCGTCCATCACGTCGATGGTTTCGGTCTTGGTCAGTTCCCACGGACGCGCGGTGAAGGCGTAGGGTTTCGACGTCAGCGCCCCAACCGGGCAAAGATCAATAATATTGCCCTGAAGGTTCGAATCCAGCGTCTCATTCAGATACGATGTAATCTCGCTGTCCTCACCCCGGCCGGTCTGGCCCATCTGGGTGATGCCTGCCACCTCGGTGGTGAAGCGGACGCAGCGGGTGCAGGAAATGCAGCGGGTCATTGCGGTGCCGACCAGCGGCCCCAGATCCAGATCATCAACCGCGCGCTTGGCTTCGCGGAAGCGTGAGAAGTCCACGCCATAGGCCATCGCCTGATCCTGAAGATCACACTCGCCGCCCTGATCGCAGATCGGGCAATCCAGCGGGTGGTTGATCAGCAGGAACTCCATCACGCCTTCGCGCGCCTTTTTCACCATGGGCGAATTGGTCTTCACCTGCGGTGCCTGCCCCTCAGGGCCGGGGCGCAGATCGCGGACCTGCATGGCGCAAGACGCTGCAGGTTTCGGCGGGCCGCCAACAACCTCAACCAGGCACATGCGGCAATTGCCGGCGATGGACAGGCGTTCGTGATAGCAGAACCGGGGAATTTCCACCCCGGCCTCTTCACAGGCCTGGATCAGGGTCATTGCCCCATCCACCTCAATCTCGGTTCCGTCAATGTTGATCTTGCGGAGGTCAGACATGGTCTATTTCGCCCTCAATAAAACGCCGATCGCGCTGTTTTTCTTGATTTCCGCACGACCAAACGCACAGAATGTTTCCGTTTTCTCGTAAGAGACCCCGTTTTGAGCCAGGAAGCGTTCTCCCTTGGCCCGCATCCGGGCTTTTTCCGTGTCCGAGCCGATATAGGCGCGGATTTCACTATCCGTATAGCCGAGGGCATTGGCGCGCGCGCGCAGGCGACGCAGCTCTGTCAGCCCCTTGAAATAACGCGCGGATATGCTGGCGCAGTGGTCCGACACTTCCTTCGCCAGCGCGACCGCAAATAGCGGGTCTTCAATCTCTTGCACGTCGCGCAGAGATGGCTTCGCTGCCGCCATAGAAGGCAGTAACATCAGGCAGGTGGCACAGGTTGCAATCAGGGTTCGCATGGTTGAACGCTCCTTGGTGGGAAAGCGTTCAGCACGCGCGCAGACAGCGGCGTTATGCAATAACACCGCCGCTGGCGCATCATGCGCAGCCACAGGATATGCAGGCGTCATGCTCACGGGGTGCAGGTTCCACCATAGACCGCCGTGTCGCCATCCAATGGGACCGCAACACCCGTATCAAGCGGGTTCACCTGCCACGCGATGCGCGAGGATCCGAAATTCTCGATGCAGTAGCGGGTGCCTTCGTGATGCGCAGCCAGCCGCGCGCCCTCAAGCGAACGCGGCGCCTTGGATACCGCGGTGGTAAACACCGCCAGCGTCTCTTTCTTGTTCACCGGCTTAGACTTCGCCTTGAACGGAACGCCTGCATAGGTTGGACGGTCGTTGACGATCCCGTCACACCCCGCCAGCACCCCGCCGCAGAGGGCCAGCACAGCCATGGTTTTGCTCACACCCGTGATCATCAACTGCTCCCCCGGACCTTATTCAGCCGCCATGGCGCCCATGCGCCCGGACTTCTGTGCCTTGATACGGTCCTCAATTTCCTCGCGGAAGTTGCGGATCAGACCCTGGATTGGCCAGGCTGCCGCATCGCCAAGCGCACAGATGGTGTGGCCCTCAACCTGCTTGGTCACATCCCACAGCATGTCAATCTCTTCCAGCTCGGCCTCGCCCTTCACCAGACGATCCATCACGCGCATCATCCAGCCGGTGCCTTCACGACAGGGCGTACACTGACCGCAGCTCTCGTGTTTGTAGAACTTGGACAGACGCCAGATCGCCTTGATGATGTCGGTCTGTTTATCCATCACGATAACCGCTGCGGTGCCAAGGCCGGAGCCCAGTTCGCCGCGCAGATAGTCAAAGTCCATGATGGCGTCTTTCATCTTCTCGCCGCGCACGCAGGGAACAGAGGATCCACCGGGGATGACCGCCAGCAAGTTGTCCCAGCCGCCGCGAATGCCGCCGCAATGCTTCTCGATCAACTCCTCAAAGGAGATGCTCATGGCCTCCTCGACGACACAGGGGTTGTTGACGTGGCCAGAAATGGCAAAGAGCTTGGTGCCCGCGTTGTTCTGACGGCCAAAGCCTGCAAACCAATCCGGGCCACGGCGCAGAATGGTCGGCACAACGGCGATGGATTCCACGTTGTTCACCGTGGTCGGGCAGCCATAAAGACCGGCACCCGCCGGGAACGGCGGCTTCATACGCGGCATGCCCTTCTTGCCCTCGAGGCTTTCGATCAGGGCAGTTTCTTCGCCACAGATGTAAGCGCCCGCCCCATGGTGCAGAAAGACGTCGAAATCCCAGCCGGATCCGGCGGCATTACGCCCCAGCAGACCCTGGTCATAACATTCGTCAATCGCGGCCTGCAGCGCCTCGCGCTCACGGATGTATTCGCCGCGCAGGTAGATGTAGCAGGTATGCGCATTCATCGCGAAGGACGCGATCAGAGCGCCCTCGATCAGCGTATGCGGATCATGACGCATGATCTCGCGGTCTTTACAGGTGCCCGGTTCCGATTCATCGGCATTGATCACCAGATAGGAGGGGCGACCGTCGCTCTCCTTCGGCATGAAAGACCATTTCAGGCCGGTCGGGAAGCCCGCACCACCGCGTCCGCGCAGGCCGGAATCCTTCATGTTCTGGATGATCCAGTCCCGCCCTTTTTCGATGATGCCCGCAGTGCCATCCCAATGGCCCCGCTGTTTTGCGCCCGCCAATGTGCGCTCATGCATCCCGTAAAGGTTGGTAAAGATCCGGTCCTGGTCCTTCAGCATGTCTGCCTACCTTTGGCTGTCCTGGCGCATGCGCCAGAGTTGAAAAATGTTGACCGCTGCATAGATGAAGCCTGCAAGGGCTGCGAAATCAAACAGCAGAGCGTAGCGTCCGGCGAGCCCCAGTGCGGGGCCGATGAACAGTGACATCGCCAGCCAACCAAGCATGGTTGCGGCAATCACCAACGCGATGTGCCGCCCCTTTGCTGCCAGTGCTTTGTCGTGTTCTACGCTCATATGGTCCTGAATTTTGGCCCCTGCCCCGATGGGCAGCGGCGGTTATCTTGTTTCAGTCGTCTTTGTAGCGATCGTCGGCCTTGGCCTTCTTGGCGAAGTCCGTTTCCTCACCTGCCGCAAGCTGCCGGGACTGTTCGATCCAGCCATCGCGGACGATGCGTCCCTTGAACTTCAACCGGCTGTCGACCCAGGCGACCTGCTCGTCGGTCCAGGCTGCGATCTGGTCGAAGTGGAAGAAACCAAGATCGTTCAGGGTCTGCTCCAGCTTGGGGCCGACACCTTTCAACATCTTCAGATCATCGGCACCGCCATCGCGGGCTGCAGTCAGCGTCTCTGGCTTTTCCTCGACACCCGCAGCCGCCTCAGTTGCGGCCCCCTCAGGAGAGGCCGGTTCACCAACACCCGCTTTTTTCGGTGCAGCCTTCTTTGGCGCGGCGGGTTTCGCCTTGGCAACCTCTGCCTGTTTCACTGCGGGAAGCGGTGTTTTCGGCGCAGGCGGCGGGGTATCGGCGCTGTCGCGTCCGGCAACCTTACCATCCTTACCAATCCAAGGCGTCAGGATCGGAACCTCGGTCCCGTCGATACGCTTAACTGTATCGCCAATATCAGCCGCCAGCTGGACGGAGGCATTATACTGCGTCTTCCCGCTCTCATATTCGGTGAGCGAGGTGAGGCCAGACTTCGGCTCTGCCGCATAGCGTCCGTTCTGCGGACCCGGCAGCGGCACCTGACCAGCGGCCAGATCATCGAGCAGTTTCGCAAAGCCTTCAGCGGTCAGGTCTTCGTAGTAGTCCTTACCGATCTGAGCCATGGGCGCATTGGTGCAAGCGCCAAGGCACTCCACCTCTTCCCAAGTGAACTTGCCATCTGCGGACAGGGTGAAGGGCTTGTTCGCGATCTTATCCTGACAGACCGCGATCAGATCCTCCGCACCGCAAATCATGCAGGAGGTGGTGCCACAAATCTGAACATGTGCAATCGAACCAGTCGGTTGCAGCTGAAACATGAAGTAGAAAGACGCCACTTCAAGGGCGCGGATATAGGCCATGCCCAGCATGTCCGCGACATATTCAATCGCAGGCTTGCTCAGCCAGCCTTCTTGCTCCTGGGCGCGCCACAGCAGCGGAATGATCGCGCTGGCCTGACGGCCATCGGGGAATTTGGTGATCTGCGCCTCGGCCCATGTCTGATTTTCAGACGTGAAGGCAAAGCTATCGGGTTGTTCGGAATGCAGACGACGAAGCATTAGCGGTCAATCTCTCCAAATACGACGTCCATGGTGCCGATGATGGCAGCGACGTCGGCGAGTTGGTGGCCCTTGGCCACATAATCCATAGCCTGCAAATGCAGGAAGCCGGGCGCGCGCAGCTTGGCGCGGTAGGGTTTGTTGGTGCCATCTGCAACCAGATAGACCCCGAATTCCCCCTTGGGCGCCTCAACAGCGGCGTAGACCTCACCAGCGGGGACGTGGAAGCCCTCGGTGTAGAGCTTGAAGTGGTGGATCAGGCTCTCCATGGAGGTTTTCATGTCGCCGCGCTTGGGCGGGGTCAGTTTACCGCGGGCCAGAATGTCACCGGGTGTCTCGCGCAGCTTGCCGATACACTGACGGATGATCGACAGCGACTGGCGCATCTCTTCCATACGGACAAGATAGCGATCATAGCAGTCACCGTTCTTGCCGACCGGGATCTGGAAATCGAATTCATCATAGCATTCATAGGGCTGCGAACGACGCAGATCCCATGCCAGACCAGAGCCACGCACCATGACGCCAGAAAAGCCGTAGTTGAGGATATCTTCCTCAGTCACGACACCGATATCCGCGTTACGCTGCTTGAAAATCCGGTTTTCGGTCAACAGCCCGTCGATATCGTCCATCACCGCCGGGAAGGTATGGGTCCACGCCTCAATATCGTCGATCAGCGCATCTGGCAGGTCCTGATGAACACCACCGGGGCGGAAATAGGCCGCGTGCAAGCGCGCGCCACAAGCCCGTTCGTAGAAGATCATCAGCTTTTCGCGCTCTTCAAAGCCCCAGAGCGGCGGGGTCAGCGCGCCAACGTCCATCGCCTGCGTCGTCACGTTCAGCAGGTGGTTGAGGATACGGCCAATCTCAGAATAAAGCACACGGATCAACGATGCGCGACGTGGCACTTCCACGCCAGTCAGCTTTTCGATGGCTAGACACCAGGCATGTTCCTGGTTCATCGGCGCCACATAATCAAGGCGGTCGAAATACGGCAGGTTCTGCAGGTAGGTCCGGCTTTCCATCAGCTTCTCGGTGCCACGATGCAGCAGGCCGATATGTGGGTCGCAGCGCTCAACGATCTCGCCGTCCAGCTCCAAAACCAAGCGCAAAACACCATGTGCAGCAGGGTGTTGCGGGCCGAAGTTGATGTTAAAGTTACGGATCTTCTGTTCGCCGGTCAGGGCGTCATCCATTTTGGAGCCGTCCATCATTTCGCCCCCTCTTTCTCGTCGCCGGGCAGGATGTATTCGGCACCCTCCCATGGGCTCATGAAGTCAAACTGGCGGTATTCCTGCACCAGGCTCACCGGTTCGTAGACCACGCGCTTCTGCGCCTCGTCGTAGCGCACTTCGGTGTAGCCAGTGGTCGGGAAATCCTTGCGCAGCGGATAGCCACGGAAGCCATAGTCGGTCAGGATGCGGCGCAGATCCGGGTGGCCGGTGAACAGGATGCCGAACATGTCGAACACCTCCCGTTCGAACCAGTTGGCGGAGGGGTGAATGCCAACGATCGACGGCAGCATCTCATCCTCGCGGATCGACACGCGCAGGCGGATCCGCTGGTTCTGATACATCGACAGGAAATGGTAGACAACGTCGAACCGCTTGGGGCGGTCCGGGTAGTCTACAGCGGTGATATCGACCAGCGACGAGAACTTGCAGGTCGCGTCCGCTTTCAAAAATTCAACAAATCCCGCCAGATTTGACGGCGCAACATCCACGTTCAGCTCATCAAAGTTGACATCCCAGCCGATAACGCAATCCGGGCGCTTGGCCGCGATCTGGGTGCCGAGTTCGTTCAGGGCTTCAGTCATTTTTGTCTCTCCAACCAAAGCCACTTAGCGCACAAGAGTGCCGGTGCGGCGGATTTTGCGCTGCAATTGCATCAGACCATAAAGCAGCGCCTCTGCCGTGGGCGGGCAGCCGGGCACATAGACATCCACAGGCACAACCCGGTCACAGCCACGCACCACAGAGTAGCTGTAGTGATAATACCCACCGCCGTTGGCGCAGGACCCCATAGAGATCACATAGCGCGGCTCGGGCATCTGGTCATAGACCTTGCGCAGGGCGGGGGCCATCTTGTTGGTCAGCGTGCCTGCCACGATCATCACATCCGACTGACGCGGGGAGGCGCGTGGCGCAATGCCGAAACGTTCCGCATCATAGCGCGGCATCGAGGTGTGCA
Source organism: Phaeobacter sp. LSS9 (assembly GCF_003443595.1). NCBI lineage: Bacteria > Pseudomonadati > Pseudomonadota > Alphaproteobacteria > Rhodobacterales > Roseobacteraceae > Phaeobacter > Phaeobacter sp. LSS9. The sequence goes on along the minus strand of NZ_CP031956.1, from coordinate 199,387 downwards.
TCATCTCAACCGCGCAGCACGCCAGACCAAAGGTCATCCAGTGCAGCGAACCGGTGCGCGCCCAGTTGATGATGTCTTCGGCGGACGTCAACAGAAACCCTTTGTCCTGCAGTTCCGCATTCAGGGCCTGGGTGACAACTTCCTTGTCGACGCCAGCCGTGTTGGCTCCGGTCATCACTCCCATTCCAGGGCCCCTTTCTTCCACTCATAGGCAAAACCAATGGTCAGCACAGCGAGGAACACCATCATCGACCAGAAGCCCGCATCGCTCATATCCTTAAAGCCGACGGCCCAGGGGAACAGGAATGCAATTTCCAGATCAAAAATAATGAACAGAATCGACACCAGGTAAAACCGGACATCAAACTTCATCCGTGCGTCGTCGAATGCGTTGAACCCGCATTCGTAAGCGCTGACCTTTTCAGGGTCCGGATTACGGACGGCCAGCACAACTGCCGCCAAAATAAGAACAATTCCAAGCCCGACCGCTACGGCCAGAAACACCAGAATCGGGAGGTATTCCCGCAACATCTCTTCCACGAGTGGCTCCTTTCCGTGCGCGCGGATTTCTGCGCGCCGTCAATTGGCGTGTTGACTTGGGGCTGTGTCTACTCCCCTGCCCCCTCACCGTCAACCAACGCATCGTTAATGGATAAACCTTCTGTAACCGACGCGGCAGATCAACATCACGGCAGGTAAACCCTATTGTTTTCATAGGATAAGGCGCGCCTCGCAAAAGGCACGCCCTGGTGAATGAAATCCGACATTTTTGACGGAATTACTGCTGCCAGCTGGGCTTTTCCTTGGCAAAAAACGCGGCGATCCCCTCAGGTGCCTCGCTGCCTTCCCAGCGGTCCACCAGTGCGGCGATGGTGTGGTCAATCACCGCATCGTCGATTTTGGGTCCCAAATCACGGACCAATGCCTTAGCCGCACCCACCGCTTCGGGCGCACAGCTGAGATATGGGATCACTTCCGCTTCAATCGCAGCGTCCAAATCTGCTGCAGGAACCGCCCGAGCGAGAATCCCCAGCTCCACCGCTTCCGCAGCGCCAAACAGCCGCGCCGACATAAAGACACGCCGCGCCCGCGCTTCGCCCATGCGGGCCACCACATAGGGGCCGATGGTGGCCGGGATCAGGCCAAGCCGGGTCTCAGTGAGGCCCATCTTGATATGATCCGCGCCGATCGCTGCATCACAGACCGAGGCCATACCGACGCCGCCGCCAAAGGCATTGCCCTGGATCGCGCCAATCACCGGCTGCGGCAGGGTGTTGATGGCCATCAGCATCTCCGCCAGCACCCGCGCCTCGCGCCCGCGGGTTTCGGCATCTGCCTCCATCTGCGCCTGCATCCAGCCCAGATCCCCACCGGCACAGAAACTCTTGCCCGCCCCCGTAAGGACGACAACACGAACGGTGCGATCCTTGGCCAGCGCGGCTGCTGCGGCTTTCAGCTCCTGCAACATCTCACCGGACATCGCATTGTGTTTTTCCGGTCGGTTCAGCGTCAACTTGGCAACGCCGCGCTCATCCGTCGTGAGCGTGATGGTCTGATACATATCGGGTCTTTCTGCCTGTCGAAGTTGCAGCCCGAAGGCCACGGGCTGCCTGTAGTGTGATGATGAAGACGCCCGCCGCAGCTCAGCTGCCGTCGCTGCGCATCGCCCGCGCCATAGCTGCGGCATCGGTCAGCACATCCCCATCAAGGCCGGTTTCATAGCCCAGACGCGTCAGGTGCTCATGCACCGCCTCGGTCGCCACATTGCCCGCAGCGCCCGGTGCATAGGGACAGCCCCCCAGCCCGCCAACAGCGGCATCAAAGACCCGAACACCCAGCGACAAAGACGCATCAATATTGTCAATCGCCCGCCCGGCCGTGTCGTGGTAATGGCCTGCCAGACGGGTAACCGGCACACGCTCCCGCACCGCCAGCAACATACGCGCGATGGAATCCGGTGTCGCCTGACCGATGGTATCGCCCAGCGAGATCTCATAGCAGCCCATGGAGAACAGGCGATCCGCCAGCGCCGCAACTGCGTCCGGGTCGGTCGGCCCGTCAAAGGGACACTCAGTCACGCAGGAAATATAGCCCCGGACCGGCATATCGATATGGCGCGCCGCCTCGATGATTGGCGTAAAACGCTCAATCGATTCTGCCACGCTCGCGTTGATATTGGCCTTGGAGAAACCCTCGGAGGCGGAGGCAAAAATCGCAATCTCATCCGCCTTTGCGGTCAGGGCATCCTCGTAGCCCCGCATGTTGGGCGTCAGCGCAGCATAGCGCACATCAGACCTGCGACGGATCCCCGCGAGCACCTCTCCCGACCCCGCCATCTGCGGCACCCATTTCGGGGAGACAAAGCTCGCCACCTCGATCCGGCGGAACCCGGCATCGGTCAGCCGGTCAATGAGGGCAATCTTTTCAGCGACGGGAATGTCGCGCTTTTCATTCTGTAGCCCGTCGCGCGGACCTACTTCGAAAATTTCAACGCTTTCGCTCATGATGCACTTCTCCCCAAGGCAATCTCAGACATCGCTCAAACCACAGACGTTGCTGCGGTAGCAGACGGGGCAGCACCTCTGTGGCACGGCCCGATCTGATCGCTGTTCAGCTGTCCGCCTCTTCCAGACGGACCAGCGCGGCACCGGCCTCGACCTGATCACCGGCAGAGGCCAAAACCTCGGCCACCACGCCATCGCGCGCCGCTAGGAGAGAGTGTTCCATTTTCATCGCCTCAAGGATAGCCAGTCTGTCACCTTCTTTGACCTCGGCACCCGCCTCCGCAAACACGGCCTTGACCAAACCGGGCATCGGCGCCTCGATAACATTGGTGTCACCACCGGCAGTCCCGGCCCGATCCAGCGGATCAATGGCATCAAAGATACTGCTGATCCGGCCAAACACTGTCAGCCGACCATCCGCTTCAGCCACATTTGGCAGGGGATCTCCGCTGTGCCGCCAGACCGCGCCATCAAAGGTGACCTCATGACTGCTGTCGTCCAGCTGCCAGCGTTGCGTCTGCGGCCCGAGAACCTCAACCGAGATATCAAGACACGCCTCGCCATGGGTGAGTTGTACTGCCCGATGGAGCGGCGCCCAGAGGGTAAACCCGCTGTCCTCACCTGGCTGATGCAGGCCCAACGCCCGCTGGGCGGCAGCAATCCAATGCGCCACAGGAACCTCACCAACTGCCGTCAACGCCTCAAGATCGCGGGCAATCAGGCCGGTGTCGACCTCGCCCCGGCCAAACCCCTCATGAGCAGCAAGTGCCCCCAGAAAGGCAAGGTTGGTGACGGTCCCTGCAACCTCTGTCCGTTCCAGCGCCCGGCGCAGCTTCGAGAGGGCCACCTCACGGGTGGCGCCATGCACGATCACCTTGGAGATCATCGGGTCATACCACGGGCTGATGGTATCGCCTGCCCGCACACCGCTGTCGGCGCGACACTCAGCCGGGAAGGACAGATGCGTCAGCGTGCCGGTTGCTGGCAGGAAGCCCTTCGGTACGTCCTCGGCATACAGCCGTGCCTCAAACGCATGGCCAGTGATCGTGAGGTCGTCTTGCTGGGCAGGCAGGCTCTCGCCGGAGGCAACGCGTAGCTGCCAGTCCACCAGGTCGACGCCGGTGATCAGTTCCGTCACCGGATGCTCCACCTGCAGGCGGGTGTTCATTTCCATGAACCAGAAGCCATCCGTGCGCAGCCCATCGGACCCATCAACGATGAATTCGACAGTACCCGCCCCCTTGTAACCGATGGCCTCAGCCGCACGCACACCCGCCTGCCCCATGGCCTCGCGCATCTCGGCGGTCATGCCGGGTGCGGGCGCCTCTTCGATCACCTTCTGATGGCGACGCTGCAGAGAACAGTCGCGTTCGAACAGATGCACCGCGCGGGTCCCGTCGCCAAAGACCTGCACCTCGATATGGCGGGGTTGCTGGATGTATTTTTCAATCAGCACATCCGGGTTGCCGAAGGCCGTGGTCGCCTCGCCCTGCGCGCTTTTCAGGGCATCGGCAAATTCGGATGGCTGTTCAACCAGCCGCATCCCCTTGCCGCCGCCGCCGGCAACCGCCTTGATCAGCACCGGATAGCCGATCTTCTCCGCCTCACCTGCCAGGAACTGCGCATCCTGATTGGCACCGTGATAGCCCGGCACCACCGGCACGCCGGCCTCTTCCATCAGCGCCTTGGCGGCATCCTTGAGACCCATTTTGCGGATCGCATCCGCAGACGGCCCGATAAAGGTGAGGCCTGCGGCCTCGACCGCGTCCACAAACCCTGGGTTTTCCGACAGGAAGCCATAGCCGGGGTGGATCGCCTGCGCGCCACGTTCCTGCGCCACACGGATGATCACATCCCCCTTGAGATAGCTGTCCGCCGGGGCCGGGCCGCCGATATGCACGGCCTCATCCGCCATCTGCACATGTTTTGCTGCAGCATCAGCGTCGGAATAAACGGCCACGGTCCGCACCCCCATGGCACGGGCGGTTTCCATCACGCGGCAGGCGATTTCGCCGCGGTTTGCAATCAGGATTTTATCAAACATGGGGGATCCTCACATCCGGAAGACGCCGAAGCGCGTGTCTTCAATCGGGGCATTGAGTGCCGCACTTAGGGAGAGCGCCAGCACGTCGCGGGACTTTCGCGGGTCGATGATGCCATCATCCCAAAGCCGCGCGGAGGCATAAAGCGGGTGGCTCTGCTCCTCGAACATATCGATGGTTGGCTGCTTGAAGGAGGCTTCCTCCTCCGTGCTCCAGCTGCCGCCCTGACGTTCGATGGCATCGCGTTTCACCGTTGCCAGCACGCCCGCCGCCTGCTCACCGCCCATCACCGAAATGCGGGAATTCGGCCAGGTCCAGAGGAAGCGCGGGGAATAGGCGCGGCCCGACATGCCGTAGTTGCCCGCGCCAAAAGAGCCGCCGACCAGCATGGTCACCTTCGGTACGTTGGTGGTCGCCACCGCCGTCACCATCTTGGCGCCGTGACGGGCGATGCCTTCGTTTTCGTATTTGCGCCCGACCATGAAGCCGGTGATGTTCTGTAGGAACACCAGCGGGATCTTGCGCTGGCTGCACAGTTCGACGAAATGCGCACCCTTCTGGGCCGCTTCGGAGAACAGCACGCCGTTGTTGGCGATGATGCCGATCGGGCACCCCTTGAGATGGGCAAAACCGGTCACCAGTGTTTCGCCGAAGCGCGGCTTGAACTCGTCGAACCGCGAGCCGTCCACCAAACGCGCAATCACCTCGCGGATGTCATAGGGCGTGCGCAAATCACCCGGCACCACGCCAAGAATTTCCTCAGGGTCATAGGCAGGCTCTTCGGGACTGGCCCAGTTCACCGTCAGCGGCTTGGTGATGTTCAGCGACTGCACCGCGCGCCGCGCCAGCGCCAGGGCATGGGCGTCATCCTCTGCGAGGTAATCAGCGACACCGGAGAGGCGCGTATGCACATCACCGCCGCCCAGCTCCTCGGCGCTGACAACCTCGCCCGTGGCGGCCTTCACCAGCGGGGGACCTGCGAGGAAGATGGTGCCCTGCTCCTTCACGATGATCGTCACATCCGACATGGCGGGCACATAGGCGCCGCCTGCGGTGCAGGAGCCCATGACAACCGCGATCTGCGGGATGCCTTTCGCCGACATCCGGGCCTGATTGTAGAAGATGCGCCCGAAATGGTCGCGGTCGGGAAAGACCTCATCCTGATTGGGCAGGTTGGCACCACCTGAGTCGACCAGATAGATGCAGGGCAGATGGTTCTCCTCGGCAATCTCCTGTGCGCGCAGGTGTTTCTTCACCGTCATCGGGTAGTAGGTACCACCTTTCACGGTGGCGTCGTTGCAGACCACCATAACCTCTTGGCCGTGCACCCGCCCGATACCTGCGATCGCGCCCGCCGCAGGAGCAACCCCATCATACATACCATGCGCTGCAGTGGCACCGATCTCCAGAAACGGAGAGCCGGGGTCCAACAGGTTAGCCACCCGACGGCGCGGCAGCATCTTGCCGCGGCTTTCGTGCCGGGCGCGGGATTTCTCGCCGCCGCCCATGCGCGCGGCCTCTGCCGCCTCGCTGATCTGCGCCAGCGCATCCAGATGCACCGCGCGGTTTTGTTTGAAGCCTTCGGACGAAGGCATCGCCTTGGATGTGAGTTTCATTGCTTGGCCTCCCAAACGATACCAAAAGATTTGTACAGGAAGAAAACGCCCCCGAATAAAACTACTAGATATAGAAATGCCAGAACGTGTGGGGCCCAGAATGTTCTGTTGATCCAGCGGTTTGTATTAGCATGAGCTTTTTCAGCGGTTTCTCTATCCTTTGCATCTCGTTGATGAGAAACCCTGAAAGCTAACCGGATATCAATGCGTTCTATGTCGTAGAACTTTTCCCACGCGCTTTCGTGCAAGGACCAGTTGATGTGGATAATGTAGTTCGCCAGTAGCGCAAGAAGCACAGCCGCTCCGAACAAAAGCCCCGAGTAGAATGCAAACTCCAAATCAACAGTTTTTGAAAGACCAACCATAGTTGGAATGAAGAACACCCCCCCTCCAGCTACCCAGAATGCATTTTTTACAACTAAGTTGCCGTATTCGTAGGCTCGTTGGGAGGCATCAAGGCCGTGGGTCGTGTACCGCCACTTGGCCTCTTGCAAAGCCGCTTTGTAATTTTCCTGCCACGTAGAATTCTCACTCTTAGACATATGCATCTCGCTCTTGCTCCCACCAAATCCTCAAATTCATTGGCAGGCTTTAGTATTCTGATCTCACGCCCACTTTCCCGCCATACGGGAAAAATTTTTCATTTCAGTTGGGGCAGCGTACGCCGGATGTGCAACACCTTGAGTCATTCGGTTTCTTCCGCCGCCCGCGCCTTCAGGTCCTTGCGGATGACCTTGCCGGTCACGGTCATCGGTAACGCATCCAGAAATTCCACCTCGCGGGGATAGGAGTATTGGGCGAGGCGCTGCTTGACGTAGTCTTGTAGATCTTTCTCCGCCGGAGAATGGCCCGGTTTCAGCACCACATAGGCTTTCACTATCTCGGTGCGCAGCGCGTCGGGTTTGCCGACAACCCCCACCGTCGCCACTGCCGGGTGGGTCATCAGGCAGTCTTCGATCTCGGCCGGGCCGATGCGATAGCCGGCGGAGGTGATGACGTCATCCTCACGCCCGACAAAGCGCAGATAGTCCCCCTCCCAGATGCCGCGATCTCCCGTTACCAGCCAGTCGTCGCGAAATTTCTCCGCCGTCGCGTCAGGGCGGTTCCAATATTCCAGCATCATCGAGGCAGCGCCCCGGCGCACGGCGACATCGCCTTCACCTTTGGTGGGGATGCCGTCGGTGTCTATCACCTCAACCACACATCCCGGAACCGGCTTGCCGATACAGCCCGGCCGCACCGGAAAATCAGCGGCACAGGAGGACACCGTCATGTTGCATTCAGTCTGGCCGTAGAATTCATTGATGGTCACGCCCAGATGACGCTGGCCCCAGGCGAGCATCTCTGCGCCCAGGGGCTCTCCTCCGGATGCCACGGAGCGCAGACCGTCGAGCCCCTGCCCCACCGCCTTCAGCAGGCGCAACGCAGTGGGCGGGAAAAACACATTGCGCACATCGCCCTGACGAATGATCTCGGCGCAGGCCTCCGGCGTAAATTTGTCCAGCCGGGCGGCGACAACCGGCACGCCCAGCGCCAGACCCGGCATCAGCACATCGAAGAGGCCGCCGATCCACGCCCAATCCGCAGGGGTCCAAAGGCAATCGCCCGGCTGTCCCAGATGATCATGACTGATGGCCACGCCCGGCAAATGACCAGAGAGCACCCGGTGGCCATGTAGCGCGCCCTTGGCGCTGCCAGTGGTGCCAGACGTGTAGATGAGCACGGCCGGGGTCTCTGGCGTGGTTTCCGCATAAGGCAGGAGATGCCCGCCGTGATCTGCGCTTGCCGATAGGATATCCGTCACCAGCAGCGGCTGCGCCAGCACGCCCAGCTGCGCCGCGCCAGCGCCATCCGTCAGCACCAGCTCAAGCCCCGCATCGCCAATACGCGAGGCCAGCGCATCGTGCTGGAACAGCTTGAACAACGGCACGGAAATGGCGCCGATTTTCCAGATCGCGAGATGTGCCACGGCGCAATCGACAGATTGGCTGAGCAACACACCGACACGGTCACCGGGCTGCACCCGCCGCATCAGATCGCGCGCCATCACATCGACCATGTGCCGCAACTCACCGTAGCGGACATCGCGCCGCGCCCCGGTGGTGAGATCAATGAGGGCGACCTGCTCGTCCGGATGATCCAGCGCCTGCGCCGCCATGTTCAGACAGGCGGGAAACTGCCAGCCACCGTCGGCGCGCAATCCCGGGTACGATGTATGTCCAGACATGCCGCTCATCCCAAGCCCTTCGCAGAACGCATAACTGATATGCGGTTTTTCCCTGCATTCCCAAAGGGAAAGCACGCCGCTTCTTGATCCAGATCAGTGTTCTGTCGCTGCCTGAGGCGCATACGTTCTTTGCAAACAAACGACCCGATCACGATAGAAGAGGGATAGTCCCAATGACCCGTATGGTTTCTGCCCTGGCTCTTAGCGCTGCACTGGCAGCTCTGGCCGGCCCCGCCCTTGCCCAGTCCCAAGGGGATTGGACCCTTGGCGTCGGTATCGCCAACGTCAATCCAAAGTCCGACAACGGCACCGTTGCGGGCGCGGCTGCGACGATTGACGACGATACTGCACTCACCTTCACTGCGGAGTATTTCATCCGCGACAACATCGGTATCGAACTTCTGGCCGCCAGCCCGTTCGAACATGATATCTCCTTGAACGGCGCCTACACCGCGACCACCAAGCATCTGCCGCCGACCCTGTCGGTCAACTATCACTTTCCGACACAAACCCAGTTCAAACCCTTTGTCGGCATCGGCATCAACTACACCACCTTTTTTGAGGAAAGCTCCCCCGCGGGCGTGATCTCGCTTGATGACAGTGTCGGGCTGGCGCTGAACCTTGGTGCGGACTGGCAGATCTCTGACCGCGGCGCACTGCGGGTGAACGTCCGCTATATGGACATCGAAACCGATGTGACCCTCAACGGCGCCAAAATCGGCACCGCCGAAATCGATCCGGTCACAGTGGGCTTTGGCTACGTTCACCGCTTTTGATCCTTTTGACGAGTAACAGACTGAGACGAGTGCTTCAGGGAGGGGCGGCGTGCCGAATGGCGCGCCGCTTTCTCGTTTTGCGGATAAGAAACCGCGCAGTATAAGCGCGAACTGTCCTACCGACCGCCCTAAGGCCCAAGCGTGGTTACATCTGGCCCATCAATTCGCGGCCAATCAGCATGCGGCGAATTTCCGACGTGCCCGCACCGATCTCCATCAGCTTGGCATCGCGGAAAATCCGGCCAACCGGGTTGTCAGAGAGATAGCCCGCACCACCAAAAGCCTGCACCGCCTGATGCGCCTGGGTCATCGCGACCTCGGACGCATAAAGGCAGCAGGCTGCCGCATCCTGACGGGTTACGGTGCCCTTGTCGCAGGCCTTCGCAACCTCATAAACATAGGAACGGGCCGTGTTCATCGCAGTGTACATATCCGCGATTTTGCCCTGCATCAGTTGAAAGTTCCCGATGGGCTGGCCGAACTGCTTACGCTCTTTCATGTAAGGCATCATCTCATCCATGCAGGCCGCCATGATACCGGTGCCGATCCCGGCCAGCACCACGCGCTCATAGTCTAGACCGGACATAAGGACACGCACGCCCTTGCCCTCTTCGCCCAGCACGTTGTCAAAGGGGACTTCCACATCTTCGAAAACCAGCTCGGCGGTGTTGGAGCCACGCATTCCCAGCTTGTCGAAATGCTGCGAGGTGGAGAAGCCTTTCATCTCTTTCTCGATCAGAAAGGCCGTGATCCCTTTTGACCCGGCATCCGGATCTGTCTTGGCGTAGACCACCAGCGTGTCAGCGTCAGGACCGTTGGTGATCCAGTATTTATTGCCATTGAGGCGGTAGTGGTCATTGCGCTTTTCCGCGCGCAACGACATCGAGACGACGTCCGAGCCAGCGCCCGCCTCGGACATGGCCAGCGCGCCAACATGCTCACCAGACACCAGGCGCGGCAGGTATTTGGCTTTCTGCTCGGCATTTCCGTTCAGCTTGATCTGATTGACGCAGAGATTCGAATGCGCGCCATAGGAAAGCGAGACCGACGCACTGGCCCGCGCGATCTCCTCAACCGCAACAGTATGGGCCAGGTAGGACATGCCAGCGCCACCGAACTCCTCGGGCACAGTGATGCCGAGAAGACCCAGCTCCCCCATCTCCTGCCAGAGTTCTGCCGGAAATTCGTTTTTCTGATCAATCTCCTGCGCCATCGGGCGGACGCGCTCTTGCGCCCAGCGGTGCACCATGTCGCGCAGGGCGTTCACGTCTTCGCCCAGATCAAAAGTCATGCTTGCGTTGAACATCGTTTTCTCCTGAACCAGTCAGTTATTGAACAGTTGTTCATTAATTGCCACATCCCTCCCCCTCAGTCAATAACGCGTCACGTTGATGCCAGAAATATTCACCCATCCGCCCGCGCACCGCTGGCCGTCGCCACACTGACGCCTTAGTCTGCCATTAGGAAAAAGTTTACCGAAGCACATAGAGATCCGGCCAGATGCAGAACTTGATCATAAATGGAACCTTCGACAGCGGATCTGCCAATTGGGGCGGCACCGATCTTGAGACCAGCTACACCGAGAACGCCTATCTCGGGAACGGCTCGTCCAATCGCGTTGCCGAGATGGACGGACAATCCGGCCAGACCACGGTCATGGAGCAATCTTTCACCGTCAACAATCCAATCCAGACCGCGCTGACACTGGATGCCGCCCTACGCACAGCATCGTTGAACCAGGCCGGAACCGAAGGGTTCACCGTTGAAATTCTGGACGCGGGCGGGGCCGTTATCGCGTCGATGTCGGTACTGCCAACCACCAACAGCTTCACCCAGGCCAGTCTGAATGTGGATTTCCCCATTGCAGGCCAATACACCCTGCGCCTGACAGAACTGGGCAGCGACAACAGCCTGGGCGCCATCGTCGACAATATTTCGCTGATGGTCTGCTTCTGCAATGGCACGCTGATCGAAACGGCTGAGGGCCCCCGCGCAATAGAGACATTGACGCCCGGGACTGTCATCCTGACCGAAAATGGACCACGGCCGTTGCGCTGGATCGGCAAGCGCAGCGTGTCGCCAGCACAGATGGCAGACAACGCCAAGCTCTGCCCTGTTCGGATCGAAGCAGGCGCGCTTGGCCCCGGACTGCCAAGTCAGCCGCTACAGGTCTCACGCCAGCATCGCATGCTGATCCGCTCGCGCGTGGCGCAGCGCATGTTTGGTCAATTTGAAGTGCTGATCCCAGCAATTCGCCTGACCGCCCTGCCCGGCATCTACATCAACGAAGACAGCGCGGCTGTAACCTACTACCACATGCTGTTCGACAACCATGAGATCGTAGTTGCCAATGGCGCGCCGAGTGAAAGTCTGCTGGTGACCGAACAATCGCTCGCCGCCTTGTCGCCTGCCGCACGAGAAGAGCTGACACTGCTTTTCCCCGATCTGATCTGCGGCACAAAGCATGGCGGCACCGCAAGCGCCAGACCCATCCCGCCGCATGCCAGACAAAAGCGGCTTGTCGCGCGGATCAGCAAGAACAATCGCGCCGCTCTGGATGCCATCTGAGCGGCAACTCTACACCGCCGGACCAACCCAAATCTGTCTGTGTTGGACCCTTAGTTAGGGCCTGCCTGGAACACCGCCGCCGCCTCCGCGCGGATGATGCGGGCAATCTGCGCGCAGTCCTCCAGCGAGAATGTCAGCGGAACACGCATATCTATAACCCCGTGCAGAACCCGGTCACTTGCGGGCATCTCTGGTGCCTCCGCATAGCGCCAGCTGTCATAGCGAGAGGTAAAGGCCACGGGTTCCGGCGCGCCAAACCACTTGAGTTCAACCCCCCGCGCGGCACAACGGTTGAGCACCTCGGTAATCTTCTGAGCAGACCAATCGAGCAGCAGAAACTGGATGGAAGAGCCGACATAAAGTTCCTCGGTCGGGCGTTCGACCACCTTCAGACCCGGGGTGTCGCGCAGACCAGCCTCGATCTGCTGATATCTGTCGTTCCAGCGCTGCACCTGCTGATCAAGATCCCGCAGCTGCGGGCGTAGTATGGCCGCACGCAGATTGTCCATCCGCCCGGAGATATTGGGGGTTTCGTATTTTATCCGCTCAAACACCTCTGGTCCCGGAGCTGCGCGATGCCGCTCATAAAGCATATACGACCCAGACAACATGATCGCGCGTGCGGCGATGTCCGGGTCCGAGGTCACCAGCAGACCACCCTCGCCTGAGTTCACATGCTTATACGTCTGGCAGGAATAGCAGCCAACCGCACCGTGACGTCCAGACAATACCCCGTTCCAGCGCGCCCCCATGGTGTGGGCGCAATCCTCAATCACGGTGACACCCGAAGCGTCGCAGATCGCCATCAACCGGTCCATATCACACAGATGCCCGCGCATATGCGACAGCATCAGGACGCGCGGGTGCCCGTCGACCGAAAGCTGCCGCTCCAGATCCTCCAGATCCAGCGTCAGCGCCTCAGTGACGCCGACATAGACCGGATCTGCGCCCACAGCCGCAATTGACCCCGGCACCGGCGCGAGGGTGAAGGCGTTGGTGAGGACCTTGTCGCCCGGCTTCACCCCGACCGCACGCAGCGCCGTCGCCAGCGCATAGCCACCGGAGGCCACCGCAAGCGCATAAGGCGCGCCCATCTGTGCTGCGAATTCCTCTTCCAGTAGGGTTACTTCCCCTCCCTCGCCTTCAACCACGTTGTAGCGATGCAAACGCCCGTGCCGCATCACCTCGACGGCGGCGGCAATGGCCTCTTCCGGGATGGGTTCCTGCTGGGTAAAACTGCCGCTGAAAATCTCTGTCATACTGCGTTTGTCTGCGCCCGACTGCCCAAGGTCAAGCCCGGCCAGTGGCATATATTGCGACTAGAGCGGCAGCAGACGCGCGGCCAGTGCGGGCAGATCCTCAAACCGCTGCAACAGCGCTTCCGGGCGCAGCGCCTCAAGGTCGCCGCCAGACGGACCAAAGGTGACCAGCACCGAGGCAACACCCGCAGCAGCGGAGGTCTTGCGGTCCGTATCGGTATCACCAATCAGGATGGTCCGCTCCGGGTCCCCACCTGCCCGGCGCGCGGCCTCGCGCAGGGGTTCGGGATCAGGTTTGCGCACAGGTAGGGTATCCGCCCCAACCAGCGAGTGAAACGCATCCCGCACGCCCAGGCTGCGGGTCAGCTTCTCTGCCAGCGCCTCAGGCTTATTGGTGCAAATCCCAACGCGAAACCCGTCCGCCTTTAATTGCTCAACCGCCGCCATGGCACCGGGATACATCACGGTATGGTGGTCGATCGCATCGCGGTAGTGCTCCAACAGCAACGGGTAATATTCTTCAACGGTTTCTTCGTGATAGTGATCAACCCGCTTCAGTCCGGTCGTCAGCATGCTCTTGCCGCCACGCAGGGCTACGCCTGCATCCCGCGGCAAGGAAAGCAGATCCCCCAGCCCCATCTGACGAAAGCAGGCGTTGGCGGCGGCCAGCAGATCGCCAGATGTATCCGCCAAAGTGCCGTCAAGATCGAAGATAACCGTTCGCATATCTGCCCCCTCTCGGCGCGTTTTCGCCACCGCTTGTTGCAACCCGCAACCTTGTTTGATGGCGCTTTGCCTTGCGCGCCTGCTGTTAGCGGATAAAACGGGGGCGCTGAAAAGACAAAGAGAAAACACCACATGAGCACCGCCCTCGTCATTCTGGCCGCAGGCAAAGGCACCCGGATGAACTCCGACCTGCCCAAGGTTTTGCATCCCATTGCCCACGCCCCGATGCTGGAACACGCGCTGTCCGCAGGGCGCGCGCTGACCCCGGAACGCACAATTGTTGTGGCCGGCCACGGGGCCGATTATTTGCGCGCCGTGATGGCCGACATCGACGAAGACGCTGATATTGTTGTTCAGGAAGAACAGCTTGGAACGGCCCATGCGGTTGCGCAAACCCGTGGCGCCTTGTCCGATTTCGAGGGCGATATCGTCGTGCTTTATGGCGACACACCCTTTGTCAGCGCTGAGACATTGCAGCGGATGCTGGCCGCAAGACAGAACGCCGATCTGGTGGTGCTTGGCTTCACCGCGGCTGATCCCGCGCGCTATGGCCGGTTGGTCATGGATGGCGACAGCCTTGAGCGGATTGTTGAATATAAAGACGCAACCGAGGCGGAGCGGGCGATTGATTTCTGCAACTCAGGCCTGATGGCGGGCAATGCGGCGCAGATGTTTGCGCTGATTGACCGGGTTGATAGCGCCAATGCCTCGGGTGAATATTATCTCACCGATCTGGTCGAACTGGCACGCGCCGATGGGCTGCGGGTCACAGCCGTGTCCTGTGATGAGGTTGAGACTCTTGGCATCAACTCCCGCGCTGATCTGGCCCGTGCGGATCGCGTGTTCCAGCAGCGTAAACGCGCCGATCTGATGGCAGATGGTGTCACGCTGATGGACCCTGAGACCGTCTATCTGGCCTTTGACACTGTCATCGGTCGCGACACGATCATCGAACCCAATGTCGTGTTTGGCCCTGAGGTCACGGTGGAAAGCGGTGTATTTATCCGATCATTCTCCCACTTTGAGGGCTGCCACATCTCGCGCGGCTCCAAGGTTGGCCCCTACGCCCGCCTGCGTCCCGGTGCGGAACTGGCCGAGAACACCCACATCGGCAATTTCGTTGAAATCAAAAACGCCGAGATCGCCGAAGGCGCCAAGGTCAATCACCTGAGCTATATCGGCGATGCCAGCGTGGGCGCGGCGACCAACATCGGTGCGGGCACCATTACCTGTAACTACGACGGCGTGATGAAGCATCGCACCGAAATCGGCGCAGGTGCCTTTATCGGCTCCAATACCATGCTGGTCGCCCCGGTGCGCATTGGCAATGAAGCCATGACCGCAACCGGCGCGGTCATCACCAAATCGGTTGAAGACGGCGCGCTGGCGATTGCCCGTGCTGAGCAACAAAACAAACCGGGCCGCGCGCGTAAGCTGATGGACATGCTGCGCGCAAAGAAGGCCCGCCTGAGCAAAGGAGCCGACTAATGTGTGGCATCGTCGGCGTTCTTGGCAATCACGAAGCAGCCCCCATTCTGGTCGAGGCGCTGAAGCGGCTTGAATATCGCGGCTATGACAGCGCGGGCATCGCCACTGTCAACGGTGGCGCGCTGGACCGCCGCCGCGCTGTGGGAAAACTGGTGAACCTCTCCGATCTACTGGTGCATGATCCGCTGCCCGGCAAATCCGGGATCGGTCACACCCGTTGGGCCACCCACGGTGCCCCAACTGTTGGCAATGCCCATCCGCACCGGGCCGGTGGCGTCGCGGTTGTCCACAATGGCATCATCGAGAATTTCAAGGATCTGCGCGGCGCGTTGGCTCAGAAAGGCATCACCTTTCAAACCGAGACCGACACCGAAACCGTGGCTCTGCTCTGCGAATTCCTGATCCGTGAGGGGCACGCGCCCATTGAGGCCGCGCGTGAAACCGTCGCGCGGCTGGAGGGGGCCTTTGCGCTGGCTTTCCTCTTTGAGGGCGAAGAGGATCTGATGATCGCCACCCGCAAGGGATCGCCCCTGGCAATCGGCCATGGTGACGGCGAAATGTTTGTCGGCTCCGACGCCATCGCGCTGGCGCCCTTCACCGATCAGATCACCTATCTGGAAGAAGGCGACTTTGCCGTCCTGACGCGCAACAGCCTGGAGATCCGGGACCAGCGCGGCGCCATTGCCAACCGCGAGAAACGCCAGATCCAGCTCGTAAATGCCCGCGTCGACAAAGACGGGCACAAGCACTTCATGGCCAAGGAAATCGCCGAACAGCCGGTGGCCATTGACCGCGCCCTGAAGGCCTATCTCGGCGACAACGGGCAGCTGGCGCTACCTGAGGAACTGGATTTCACGAAGATCGAGCGACTGACCATGGTGGCCTGCGGCACCGCGTTTTATGCCTGCATGGTTGCGAAATACTGGTTTGAGCAAATCGCCCGGATGCCGGTTGAGGTCGATGTCGCCTCCGAATTCCGCTACCGTGAGCCGCCGGTGTCGGACAAGACGCTGGCGCTGTTTGTCTCGCAGTCGGGCGAGACCGCCGACACGCTGGCGGCGCTGCGTTACATGGACGGCAAGGCACAGCAGATCGTCGGGCTGGTCAATGTTCCCGAAAGCTCCATCGCACGCGAAAGCGATGTGGTGCTGCCGCTGCACGCGGGCCCTGAGATTTCCGTCGCCTCGACAAAGGCCTTCACCTGCCAGCTGTCTATTCTGCTGCTGCTGGCCCTGCGCGCGGCTGAGCAGCGCGGTCTGCCACTGCCGGATGGCATGCCTGCCGATCTGCGCGCCCTGCCCGGATTGATTCACCAATCACTGGCAGGAGAGAAGCAAATCACCGCCTCAGCCCGTGGGTTGGCCAAGGCGCAGGACATCATCTTCCTCGGACGCGGGCAGCTTTACCCGTTGGCTTTGGAAGGCGCGCTAAAGCTGAAAGAGCTGAGCTATATTCATGCAGAAGGCTATGCCAGCGGCGAGCTGAAGCACGGGCCTATCGCCCTCATCGACGAAAAGGTGCCGGTGGTAGTCCTCGCCCCCCGTGATGCGCTGTTCGACAAGACCGTCTCCAACATGCAGGAGGTGATGGCGCGCGGCGGCAAGGTGATCCTTGTGACGGATGCGGAAGGGGCTAAAATCGCGGGCGATGGCACCCATGAGGTGATCGTAATGCCGCAAGTCCCCGACACGCTGGCGCCGATCCTCTATGCGGTACCTGCGCAGCAGATCGCCTATTACACCGCCATCGCCAAGGGCACGGATGTCGACCAGCCGCGCAACCTTGCCAAATCGGTAACCGTGGAATGAACATGCTGACGATTGAAGTGGCATTGGCCGCGCTGGAGGCTGCTGCAGAGCCTGCGCGCGCGACCCAGATGGCGGGCTATCACAAGCAAAAACGCCGGGTGCTAGGCATACCGAACCCGGTGATCAACAGCCTCAGCCAGGAGTGGCGCAAGACGCTCAGCGCGCAAGATGACGGCCTTACCGCCCGCTGCAAGCTGGCACAGGAGCTTTGGGCCAGCAATGTGTTCGAAGCCCGGATTGCCGCGGGCAAGCTGCTCACCCAAGCCCGGATCAAGGAGGACGCGCCGGTCTGGGATCTGTTGCAAAGCTGGGTGCCGGATTTTGACAGCTGGGCCATTGCCGACCACGCCGCCTCAGCCATTCAGAAACGGCTTCAGGCGCAGCCCGAGCGGCTGGACACAGTTGAGGGCTGGACGTCCAGCGTCCACATGTGGACCCGCCGCGCCGCATTGGTTTCAACCCTGCCCTGGGCAAAACTGCCCAACCCAAAACCTGAAGAGCTGGCCGCGCGTGAACGGATCCTAGGCTGGGCTGCACGCTACGTGCCCGATCGCAACTGGTTCATTCAGAAAGCCATCGCCTGGTGGCTGCGCGATCTCAGCAAACATGATGCCGACCGCAGCCGCGCGTTTTTGGCCGAACATGGCGCGGCGATGAAACCCTTTGCCCGGAAAGAAGCGGCCAAATATCTAGGGCCCGCTGGTGAACCCACCGCAGATACAACCACCAGCGACAACGCATAGTCCGATACCCTAAGAAAAGGCGCTAGGGAGACATCCCTCGCGCCCTTTTTCATCGCTTCAGGATGTCAGATCACCCCGCTGGCAACACCTGCACCTCGACCAGCTCGGTCAATGGCAGCCCCAGTGCGCGCATCGCATCAATGGACAAGCGGCTTCCGGCTCCGGTATCGCCGCCGATGGGCCGCAGGGTCAGCGTGACCTCGGTGCCGCGCGGCGAACGCACGCGGGCTGTCTGTGGGCTATCGACCAGCGGCGTCTCCATCCACAGGCCCGATTGCGAGGGGTCGCCCAAGCTGGCGACGGTCGACGCGCGCCCGGTGTAGCCTGCGGTCACACCGGAAGAGGCGCTCTGCCTTTCTGCCGCATCCAAGGGTGCCTGTTCGACACCCGGGGCCAGCGGTACGGTATTGGCGGCAGTATCGGCGGCCGACTCCCCGGCCGTGCCAGCGGACGTCCGCCCACCCAGAATCGAGGAATTCCACTGCAACGGGCCACAGGCCCCAAGCAGCACGACAGAAGACAGGATCAAAACAGAATAACGCATAGCGCGACACTAGCTCTCACCTCACGGCTTTGCCAGCGGCAATCCCCGTTTCGGCCAAACTCAGCCCTTGCCGCAAGCCCGCCCCCGCTTTACCTAAGAGGGATGACTGCTCCGCTTATCGATCCCTTCGCCCGCGCCATCACGTATCTGCGTGTCTCGGTCACTGACCGCTGCGATTTTCGCTGCGTTTACTGCATGTCCGAGAACATGACCTTCCTGCCGAAGAAAGAGCTGCTAACGCTGGAGGAACTGGACCGGATGTGCTCGACCTTCGTCAATCTGGGTGTTGAGAAGCTGCGCATCACCGGGGGCGAACCGCTGGTGCGTCGGGGCATTATGACCTTTTTCCGCTCCATGACACGCCATCTCGAAAGTGGCGCGCTGAAGGAGCTGACGCTGACCACCAATGGGTCTCAGCTGGAGAAATACGCGCAGGCCCTCTACGACGCGGGTGTGCGCCGCGTGAATGTTTCGCTTGATACCATTGATGAGGGCAAATTTGCCGAGATTACCCGCTGGGGCCGCCTGCCGCAGGTGCTGCGCGGCATTGACGCCGCACAGAAGGCTGGGCTGAGGATCAAGATCAATGCGGTCGCTCTCAAGGGCTTCAACGAAGACGAGCTGCCCGCCATCACCCGCTGGTGCGCGGAGCGTGATATGGACCTCACCTGGATCGAGGTCATGCCAATGGGCGATATCGGCAACGAAAACCGACTGGGTCAGTACTGGTCGCTGAAAGACGTGCGTCGCGCTTACGACGATCACTACAGCGTCACCGATCTGGCGGAGCGCACAGGCGGGCCGGCGCGCTATGTGCGGTTGGAAGAAACCGGTCAGAAAATCGGCTTCATCACGCCGCTGTCGCATAATTTCTGTGAAAGCTGCAACCGCGTGCGGCTGACCTGCACAGGGGAGCTGTACATGTGTCTGGGTCAGGAAGACATGGCAGACCTGCGTGCCCCGCTGCGCGATCATCCTGAGAATGATCAGGCGCTGGAAGATGCGATCCGTGCCGCGATCACCCTGAAACCCAAAGGCCATGACTTTGACTATTCGCGGCAGAAGCTCGACGGGCAAATGCCCCGCCACATGAGCCATACCGGCGGCTGAGATGACCAGCCGCAAGACCAGCGCAGCGCCGCTGTTGTTTCACCTCTACCGCGCGATCACTGCGGTGCTGGCGCCGTTTGCCTATCGCAAAGTCGCAGGCAAGCTCGCCGATCACGGCGTGTCAGCTGCCCGCCAGCGCGAACGGATGGGCTATCCAACAGAGCCGCGCCCAACACCCCAAACGCCCGATGGCCGCCATGCGCCGTTGCTGTGGTTTCATGGTGCCTCGGTCGGCGAAAGCCTGGCCGCACTGAGCCTGATCGACAAACTGGCCCCCCGCCTGCCCGGCGCGGAATTCCTACTGACTTCGGGCACCGCAACTTCTGCCGAGATGATGGCCAAGCGTATGCCGGCCAATTGTCGCCACCAGTTTGCGCCGCTGGATGCGACGGCTCCCGTGCGCCGTTTTCTGCGGCATTGGCAGCCGGACGCAGCGCTCTTTGTCGAAAGTGAGCTGTGGCCGGTAACGCTGGACGCGGCCAAACGCTCCGGCGTGCGGCTGGCATTGGTCAATGCCCGACTGTCGGCCCGATCCATCGCGCGGTGGAAATCCAAACCGGCCACCGCCGCCTTTGTGATGCAGCATTTCGATGTGTTGCTCAGCCAGAACCCGCAGATGGGCCAGAGCCTGATCGACCTTGGCGCCCCGGCTGATCGCGTCCATCCCAGCGGCAACCTGAAAGCCGGGTCCGCCCCGCTGCCCGTTGATCAGACCGCCCTTGCCTCTGTTCAGGCCGAGCTGGGAGCGCGCCCGCTCTGGGTCGCAAGCTCTACCCACCGTGGAGAGGAGGAGACTGTGATCGCCGCGCATAAAGCACTGCTGGCCGAGACCCCCGACCTCTGCCTGTTGCTGGCGCCCCGTCACCCGGAGCGCGCAACAGAGGTGATCGCGCTGATCAAGAAGGCGGGCCTCAGCGTTGCCCGTCGCAGCGCAGGCGATGCCCTCACCCCTGACACGCAGGTCTATCTGGCGGATACGCTGGGTGAGGTCGGCACATGGTATGCGCTGTCGCCCATCGTGTTTCTGGGTGGCTCCCTTGCCCCCATCGGCGGGCATAATCCGTTTGAGGTGGCACAGGCCGGCGCCGCCGTCATCACCGGCCCGGGCTATTCCAACTTTGCCGAGACCTATCCACCGCTGATCGACGCCGGTGGAGCGGTTGAGGTCAGCGACGCCCCAACGTTGGCCGGCGCAGTCCAGCATTGGTTGACGGATGACACCGCCCTTAACACGGCTCGCACTGCTGCGCGCGGCGTGGTCGAGGCGCAGGCGGCAGCCCTTGACGGTGTGGTGGACCTGTTGATCACCCATCTGGCGCTCCCTTCGCCCAACACACGCAACTGATCGGAACCGCCAGATGGCCGACCTGCTTGTCACCAACTTCAATCGCAATTTCACCGGCGTCTCGGCGACCGCTGCGAATGTGGTCCGCCAACAGGCCGGTCGATACGAGATGGCGCTGGTGGGACGCGCCCTGCCCGGCTGCCCGGATCCGATTAGCATCGCCGCCGCCCGCGCGGCCTCACGCCATCATGATCCCGGCAAATCCTTCGCGATCTGGCACGTCCGGCGCAACACCGAGATGCGTGCCGCGATCTGGGCGCGCGACGTCCTGCGCCTGCCGGTGCGGATCGTTTTCACCTCGGCGGCGCAACGGCGGCATTCTGCGTTTCCGCGCTGGCTGATCTCGCGCATGGATGCGGTGATTGCCACCACCGAAGCCGCCGCAACCTATGTCCCCCATGTGCGTGCTGTGGTGCCGCATGGGGTCGACACCGATGTCTTCACACCGGCGGAAAACCGCAGCTCGGCGTGGGCCGCGCTTGGCTATGGCGGCCAGCAAGGGATTGCCACCGTCGGGCGTATTCGCCCGGAGAAAGGCACTGATCTGTTTGTTGACGCTATGCTGCGACTCTTGCCGGACCACCCCGGCGCTGTCGCTCTGGTGATCGGGCGTGCCACACGAGAGCATCAGGGCTTTTTGAAGGGCTTGCAGGCAAAGATCGCAGCGGCGGGCCTTGGCGAACGCATTCTGTTTCCCGGCGAAATTCCGGCAAGCGATCTGCCGCGCGTGATGCGCGCGCTGTCGCTGGTGATGCAGCTGCCCCGCTACGAAGGCTACGGTATGGCTCCGCTGGAGGGGTTGGCCAGTGCTGTGCCCTTTGTCGGTTCAGACACCGGATATTATCGTGCCTTTTCGGCGCAAGGGACCGTCGGCACCGTGGTGCCGTTGGAGGCCGCCGACGCCGCGGCAGAGGCCGCAGGTCAGTTGCTGTCAGCACCCGAAGAACTGTCACGCCGCGGACAAGCTGGTCGCGATTTGGCAGTCCACGCCTTCAGCGCCCGTGCGGAGGCAAATGGCATCGACGCCGTTTATCAAGAGCTCTGGTCCGCAGGTTAAGCGAGCAGCCTCTCAAGCCCCCTAGATAACGCCAAAAAAATCGCCTGCCCACAACGGGACAGGCGATCCTCTTAGCTTGTCTTTTGCCTCAGTGATCAGGCGGCGGGCATCCGCTGTTCGACAATCTCTGCCCACCAGCTGCACCCGGCCGGAATGGCCTCATCGTTGAAGTTATATTCGGGGTGGTGCACGGCGGCGGTGTCGCCGTTGCCAACCAGAATATAAGCGCCGGGGCGCTCTTCCAGCATGAAGGCGAAATCTTCGCCGCCCATCACAAGAGGCGCGTCCTCGCACCCGCCAGAGATATCCCGCGCCACCTTCGCCGCAAACTCGGTCTGTTCGTCATGGTTCACCATCACCGGATACCCCCGGTGGTAGGTCACGGCCGCCGTACCGCCAAAGGTCGCAGCAATGCCGTCGCAAATCTCATTGATCCGCTTCTCCGCCAGATCGCGCATCTCGCCAGACATGGTCCGCACAGTTCCCTTGATCTGAACACTCTGCGGGATCACGTTGAACGCCTTTGAGGACGTCTCAAACGAGGTTACCGAAACCACGATCTGATGCACGGGATCTGCGTTGCGCGAGGCGATGGTTTGCAGCGCCAGCACGGCCTGCGCCGACATCACGGTGGTGTCGATGGTCTCCTGAGGCTTCGCCGCATGACCGCCGCGCCCTTCGAAGGTGATGTCGAACTGGTCCGTCGCTGCAAAGAAAGCACCCGGACGGATCGCGAAGGAGCCCACAGGACGGCCCGGCCAGTTGTGCATGCCGTAGACCTCCTGGATGTTCCAGCGATCCATCATGCCGTCGTCGCACATTTCCTTGCCGCCGCCACCGCCTTCTTCGGCGGGCTGGAAAATCACCACAACAGTACCGTCGAAATTGCGGGTCTCAGACAGGTATTTGGCCGCCCCCAGCAGCATCGCAGTGTGACCGTCATGGCCACAGGCGTGCATCGCGCCATCGGTCTTGGAGGCATATTCCAGACCGGTCTGTTCATGGATCGGCAATGCGTCCATATCGGCGCGCAGGCCGATGACCTTGCCGGAGCTGTCAGACTTGCCCTTGATCACGCCCACAACACCGGTCCGGCCAATGCCGGTGACAATCTCATCGCAGCCGAACTCTTTCAGCTTCTCTGCAACCAGCGCGCTGGTGCGATGGGTCTCGAACAGGATTTCAGGATTTTCATGGATATCACGTCGCCAAGCGGTGACTTCGCTTTGCAGTTCGGCGAAACGGTTCTTCACAGGCATGGTAAGGTCCTTTTTCTCTATCAATGCGCTGACGATCTTGGTCCGCGCTGTTTTCAGTTGAATGACGGTTGATGCAGACGACCCTTTCCCATCAGGGCAGTGGTAGCCGCTGTTCGATCAGGGTGACGAACCAGCTGCATCCGGCTGGGATGGCATCGTCGTTGAAATCATAAGCCGGGTGATGCAGGCCAGCCGAGGGTCCATTGCCAACACGGATCATGGCACCGGGGCGCTCCTCCAGCATGAAGGAGAAGTCCTCTCCGCCCATGGCCAGTGCCACCTCCTCACAATCGCCCGCCACCGCCAGCGCTGCCGCATGGGCGTATGTGGTCGCCTCAGCGTCATTGATGGTCACGGGGACACCGTTCACAAACTCCACCTCCGCAGAGCCGCCAAAACTCTGAGCTATTCCGGCAGTGACAGCACGCAGCCGCTCTGGGATCTGTGCCCGGACTTCTGGTGAATGGGTGCGAATGGTGCCTTTCACCTCCGCCCGGTCCGGGATGACGTTATACGCCTTTGACGATGTCTCAGCCGAGGTGATCGACAAAACCCCCTGCATCACGGGATCGACATTGCGCGACACGATAGTCTGCAGGGCTGTGATCAGCTGGCACATCATCACCGTGGTATCGGCGGTTTCCTGCGGTTTGGCCGCATGGCCACCGCGTCCTTGCAGACGAATGATGAACTCATCAACGGAGGCCAGGATCGGCCCCGGGCGCAGGGCGAATTTGCCCAGTTCAAGCCCCGGCGAATTGTGGATGGCATAGACCTCATCAATACCAAAGCGGTCCATCAAGCCATCCTTGCACATGGCCTCGGCACCATTGCCGCCCTCTTCGGCGGGCTGAAAAATCACCACGGCAGTGCCATCGAAATTGCGCGTCTCTGCGAGGTATTTGGCCGCTCCCAGGAGCATCGCGGTATGGCCGTCGTGGCCGCAGGCGTGCATCGCGCCCTCAATCTGCGAGGCATGCGGCAGGCCGATGTCTTCTGCCATAGGAAGCGCATCCATATCGGCACGCAGACCAATCGCCCGGTTCTGCGTATCGCTGCGGCCCCGGATCACCCCGACAACGCCGGTCCGGCCGATCCCGGTCACCACCTCGTCACAGCCGAAGGCACGCAGCTTCTCGGCCACCAGTGCGCTGGTGCGATGTGTCTCGTAGAGGATTTCCGGGTGCTGGTGGATATCCCGACGCCAGGCGGTGATTTCGGCGTGCATTTCAGCAAAGCGGTTCTTCACGGGCATCGGGTCATCCTCAGGCTGCGGGCATACGTCGTTCGACCAGCTCGGCGAACCAGCTGCAGCCCAGCGGGATCGCCTCATCGTCGAAATCATAGGCCGGATGGTGGCACATGGCGGTGTCACCATTGCCAAGGAAGATATAGGCGCCCGGGCGCTCTTCCAGCATGTAGGAGAAGTCTTCCGATGGCATGATCGGATCCGTGTTGTCACTCACCTTGGGCGACACGGCGCGCGCCGCCTCCACCGCATAGCCGGTCTCAGCTTTGGTATTCACGGTCACCGGATAGCCCGGCATCCAATTGACCTCAGCCTGCGCGCCGTAGGCCGAGGCGATATCCTCCGCAATGCGGCGCACGCGGGTCTCGGCCAGGCTGCGACATTCCTTATCCAACGTCCGCACGGTGCCCTGCAGCCGAGCCGTATGGGCGATCACATTGGAGGCGGTGCTGTCGGTTTCAAAGGTGCCAACAGTCAGCACCACACGCTTCAGCGGGTCGATATTGCGCGCCACAATCGACTGCAAAGACACCACAATCTGTGCAGCCACAAGCGTGGTATCAATCGCCTCATGCGGGGTAGCCGCGTGCCCCCCTAGCCCGGTCACGGTGATCTCGAATTCATCGGAGGACGCCATAATGGGACCGGAGCGAATGGCGAATTCCCCAACCGGAATGCCCGGCGCATTATGAAGGCCATAGACCTCTTGAATACCCCAACGCGCCATCATGCCGTCATCGCACATCGCCTTGCCTCCGGCACCGCCTTCTTCTGCCGGCTGAAAGATCAGCACTGCCTTGCCGTCAAAATTGCGGGTCTCGGCCAGGTATTTCGCAGTGCCGAGCAGGATCGAGGTGTGGCCATCATGGCCACAGGCATGCATCAGCCCCGGCGTCTGGGAGGCGTAATCGAGCCCGGTCGCCTCGGTGATTGGCAACGCATCCATATCGGCACGCAGGCCGATAGCGCGGCCCGAGGTGTTGGTCTTGCCCTCGATGACGGCGACGACCCCGGTTTGGCCAACACCGGTGGTGATGTCTGTGATGCCAAAGCTGCGCAGCTTCTCCTCGACAAAAGCGGCGGTCTTATGCACCTCATAGAGCAGTTCCGGCATCTGATGCAGGTGACGCCGCCAACCGGTGATCTCAGCGTGCATTTCAGACAGGCGATTCTTGATCGGCATGGGCATCTCCCTAATATTGGTCCGCTGTCCCAGCTGCATCGCTGGCTGCCAAGCAACGAAAACACTGTTTCCAATGGCGCGAGCAGGCGGATAGCCGCATCAACGGTAAGGTCTGCAGCCACTCTCTTTCAGAAAACTTGCCTTATCAAGTAATGAGGTGCAAGCAGATCGCCGTCGGCCATGATCAGCCCAAGCAGAGCCCCGAAACCGGCGCAGGCCAGTCGTCAGGCAGCGAGCCGGTCAACCAGTTGCTGCATAAACCGATGGCCCGCGTTGAACTGCGATACCTCGATATACTCATTTGGCTGATGCGCCTGCGCGATATCACCAGGCCCGCAGATCACAGCGGAATAGCCCGCTTCCTGAAACTGCCCCGCCTCGGTCCCATAGCTGACCACATGGGTGCCATTGTCGCCGGTGAGCGCACGCACCAGAGTTTCGGCTTCGCCTTCGACCTCGGGAACCAGGCCTGGCACGTTGAACTTCTTGCTGACATCAATGCGGGTGTCGGGATGGACCGCCTGCATCTCTGCCTCGATGTCGCGCAGCTTCGCCAGATAGGCCGCTTCCCACTCGGCCGCAGATTCGCCGGGAACAACCCGGAAATCCATCACGAAACGGCAATCTTTTGCCGTGATGTTATGGGCCGTGCCGCCATTGATCATACCGACGTGGCAGGTGGTGAAGGGCGGCGTGAACAGAGATGCGACGTCATCCGGCGTCTTGGCCATATTCTCAATATTGCGCGCATTGGCCCAATCAATCAGCCGGGCCCCCTGCATGATGGCGCTGACACCCGTGTGCATGAGAGAGCTGTGCACCTCAAAACCCACCAGATGGGTGCTGTAGCCAATACCACCCTTGTGCCCGGTCACCGGGCGCATCACCGAAGGTTCCCCAACGATGACACAGGATCCCTTGGGCAGAACCTCCTGCATCGCGGCAATCATCGGCGGCGCGCCGGTGCAGCCAACCTCCTCATCAAAGCTGAGCGCAAGCTGCAAAGGCCGCGAGACACCTCGGTGGTGCGCCGCAACCAATGCCCAGATCGCCAGGGCGTCAAAACCTTTCATGTCGCAGGTGCCGCGACCAAAATACTTGCCGTCGCGCTCAACCACGGTGAAGGGATCGCTGTCCCAGGGCTGCCCCTCAATCGGCACAACATCCGTATGCCCTGACAGCACCACGGCCCCTTCGACCTCGGGGCCGACATGGGAAAAAACCGCCGCCTTATGCGGCTGATCGGGATCTACCCAGCGGTGCGCGGTGATGCCGTGACTGGCCAGATAGCCCTCAACCCATTCCACCAGCGGCAGGTTGGTTTCGCTGCTGACGGTAGGAAAAGAGATCAGCTTGCTCATGATCTCCAGCGGGGTGAGCTGCTCTGCCATCTTCTTAGTAACCGCTATCAGTGGTCAGAACAAAATGCCCCGGTTCCACCTCAATGTACTGCGAGGGTTCGGGCTCGTAGTTCAGATCGTGGATCGGCGACGGGATCGGTTTGAAGTTCAGATCCTTCTCCGATTTGCGCTGGTTCGGATCCGCAATCGGCACCGCCTTCATCAGCGCCTGCGTATAGGCGTGTTGTGGGTTCTCAAACACGCGCGCCCGCGGTCCGAGTTCGACAATGCGGCCCAGATACATCACGCCAACCTGATGGCTGACCCGTTCAACAACGGCCATATCATGGCTGATAAACAGGAACGACAGCCCCAGTTCGGCCTGAAGCTCCATCATCAGATTAAGCACCTGCGCCTGCACCGACACGTCCAGCGCCGACACCGCCTCATCTGCAACAATCAGTTTCGGATTGAGTGCAAGGGCGCGGGCAATGGCGATGCGCTGACGCTGACCACCGGACATTTCATGCGGATAGCGGCGCATGAAGCTGCGCGGCAGATGCACCCGATCAAACAGCGTGGCGACGCGGTCCTGCAGTTCTGAACCAGAAGCCAGACCGTAGTTGCGCATCGGTTCCGCCACCTGGTCCAGCAGCTGCATCTGCGGATTGAGAGAGGCAAAAGGATCCTGAAAGATCATCTGCATATCAAGCCGCGCCTTGTGCAGCTCGCTCTGGTTCAGGCCAAGGATATCGCGGCCTTCGAATTCCACCGCCCCGGATTGCGGCTCCACCAAGCGCAGGAGAGACCGACCGGCGGAGGATTTGCCGCAACCGGATTCACCAACCAGCGACAGGGTCTGCCCCTTGAACACCTTGAAAGACACATCTTCAACCGCATGCACATTGGCCACGGTACGGCGCAGGATGCCCCCCTTCACCGGGAAACGAGTCACCAAGTTGCGAACGTCCAGCAGCACCTCATCGCTGCCCGTGATCGGTGCGATTTCCTGCTGCTCCACACCCATCAGCTTCATCGGCTCAGGGTAGTCCTTGCCGCGCATCTCGCCCAGCTTGGGAACCGCCGCCAATAGGGCTTTGGTGTAGTCATGCTGCGGGTTCTCGAAGATCTCCGTGACGGTGCCTTCCTCGACCTTATTGCCACGGAACATGACGACCACACGGTCTGCCATCTGCGCGACCACCGCCATATCGTGGGTGATGAACATCACGGCTGTGCCGGTTTCCCGCTTCAACCGGTCCATCAGCGCAAGGATTTCAGCTTGAATAGTCACATCCAACGCAGTCGTCGGCTCATCCGCGATCAGCAGACGCGGCTCGCAGGCCATCGCCATCGCGATCACCACCCGCTGACGCATCCCGCCCGACAATTCATGCGGATACTGTTTCAGGCGGCGTTCCGGCTCTGGGATGCGAACCTCACGCAGCAGTTCCAGCGCGCGTGCTTCGGCATCTTTCTTGCTGAGGTTTTTGTGGATCCGCAGCCCTTCTGTCAGCTGACGCCCGACGGTGAACACCGGGTTCAGCGCGGTCATCGGCTCCTGAAAGATCATCCCGATCTCATTGCCGCGAATCTGTTTCATCAGCGCCTGATCGGTTTTGCCGAGATCCACCTCACCTCCGTCGCGGCGGTCAAACAGCAGCTGCCCTGACGTAATATCGCCGCCACCAAACTCAACCAGACGCATCAGCGACAGCGAGGACACCGATTTGCCAGACCCGGATTCGCCAACAATGCAAACGGTTTCGCCGGGATTAACATCAAAGGAGACATCCTTGACGCCCACCACCGGGCCGTCTTTGGTCTGAAACTCCACCCGGAGCCCTTTGATTTGCGCGATTGGTTGATCCAGCACCGTGACGTCCCCTTCGTATTCTTCTTTTTTCGATGGCGTTAACAGAAAGGTGTACGCACCTGCGCTGACCCCGTCAAACCCGCGGCCAGAGCCTGCGCAATTTTTTCTCGGCTGCAAGTCTTGCAATTTGGCAGAAGTCTGTATTCGATACCCGCAGTGCAGCCACGCCTGCCTCCGGTTGCAAGCCCTGATCGCGGTAACGTGATCGCAGCCACAACCCGGCAGAGATTGCGTGCTCAACCGCACAGACCACAGCGATGTGGCAAATCTCCGGGGTGCAACAGACCCGGTCAAAAGAAGGCACTTACGTGTCCGACAAGGAGTGAATTATGAAAATTAAGACCCTTTTGCTGGGTGCAATTGCGTCAGCCGCGCTTGCCCCCGCAGCCTTTGCCGAACGGGGATCGGACGGCCAGGTTAACATTATTTATTGGCAAGCCCCCTCCATCCTGAACCCGTTCCTGTCGGGCGGCACCAAGGATGTGGAATCGGCGTCACTGGTGATCGAACCGCTGGCACGCTACGACCCACAGGGCGAAATGGTTCCCTATCTGGTTGAAGAGATCCCGACTGTCGACAATGGCGGCGTGAGCGAAGATCTCACCTCGATCACCTGGAAGATCAAGCCGGGCCTTCTTTGGTCGGATGGCACGCCTTTCACCTCCAAGGATGTGAAATTCACCGCTGACTACTGTATGCACCCTGAAGGCGGCTGCGCGCAGGTCACCAAATTCGAAGGCGTCACCAGCGTCGAAGCGGTCGACGATCTGACCGTCAAGGTCACTTTCGACAAGCCGACCCCCTTCCCCTATGGCCCCTTTGTCGGCGGCGAGAGCCCGATCATCCAGGCTGCGCAGTTTGCTGATTGCGTCGGTGCCAAGGCACCCGAATGCACCACCGCCAACTTTGCGCCCATCGGCACCGGCCCGTTTGTCGTCGATGAGTTCAAGCCTAACGACGTGATCACCATGTCGGCCAACACCAACTACCGTGACCCGGCGAAGCCTGCCTTTGCCAAGGTTCTGTTCAAAGGTGGCGGCGACGCAACCGCAGCAGGTCGTGCCGTTATGGAAACCGGCGAGTTCGACTACGCTTGGAATCTCCAGCTGGCCCCCGAAGTCATCGCGCAGATGGAAACTGGCGGCAAAGGCGTGCCGGTCGCGGGCTTTGGTCCTCTGGTTGAGCGTATCATGCTGAACAACACCAACCCCGATCCGGCGCTTGGCCCGGATGAGCGTTCGGTGATCCGCCCGCATCCGTTCCTCAGCGATCCGGCGGTCTACAAAGCCATGTCACTGGCCATCGACCGTCCGCTGCTGGTGGAAATCGGCTATGGCAAGGCAGGCAAAGTCGGCTGTAACTGGGTTCCTGCCCCTGCAGCCTTTGCGTCGGATACGTTCGACTGCTCCACTCAGGATCTCGCCGCCGCTAACGCGATGCTGGACGAAGCCGGCTACAAGGACACCAACGGTGATGGCGTGCGGGAAACACCCGACGGCAAGCCGATGAAGATCCTGTACCAGACATCGACCAACGCCGTGCGTCAGGATTTCCAGGCGCTGATCAAACAGTGGTGGAGCGAAATCGGCATTGAGACCGAGCTGCGCAACATCAACTCTTCGGTCTTCTTCGGTGGTGATCCGGGTTCCCCCGACACCTTCCAGAAGTTCTATGCTGACGTCGAAATGTACGCAAACACCTTCAACGGCACCGACCCGCAGTCCTATCTGGGCAACGGTCTGTGCGACAAGGCACCGCGTCCTGACAGCCAGTGGCAGGGTGAGAACATCTCCCGCTTCTGCGATGAGGAATTCGACAAGCTGCACGCCGAACTGTCCCAAACGGCTGGTCTGGAAGCGCGCGCGGAAATCGCCAAGCGCCTGAACGATATCATCGTCGAAAAAGGTGGCATGATTCCGCTGGTTCACCGTGGTCGTCTGTCCGCGCGCTCCAACACCCTGGGTGGCGTGGATCTGAACGTCTGGGACACCGAGCTGTGGAACGCAGCTGACTGGCACCGCACCGAGTAAGCGTCTAACGCCTGCAGTGGCCCCGGTAATGCGCCGGGGCCTCTTGCCATTTACGTCCGAATGACGTCATTGCATCGGCCAGAAATGGATCTCAGGCAAAAGACCGCCCAGTTCCACCCCATTCTTCCAATTGCAAAGGCGCCTACTGGATGCTGACCTTTACAATCAGACGCCTTGTTCTGTCGGTTCCGACGCTTCTGTTCATCAGCCTTGTTATCTTTTTGCTGCTTGAACTCGCGCCCGGTGATCCGATGGCTCAGGTTCCTCTGACCGTCCCCCCCGAAGTCAAAGAAAAGATGCGCGAGGCACTTGGCCTTGGCCAACCCGCGCATATCCGATTCTGGAAATGGATCGTACAGTTCTTCTGGATCGAACCTCAGGTTCTGATCGACCATTATTTAGGCACCAGCTTTTCAGCCGGTGACCTGCGCGTAATCTCCTGGCAGACCCGCTCGCCGGTGATGGATATCGTCGTACAGCGCATGCCGCAGACCCTCTGGGTTGTGGGCACGGCCTATCTGGTGGCGATCGCCATCGCCCTGCCTATCGGCATTTATTCGGCCTACCGCCAGTATAGCTGGTTCGATCAGGTCGGCACCTTCGTGTCGATGGTCGGCTTCTCTGTGCCGCCGTTTTTCTCCGGCGTGTTGGTGATCGTGATTTTCTCGGTTCAGCTTGGTTGGTTCCCCTCGATCTATGACACCACGCATGTGGTGAACAGTTGGGACTCCTTCGTCAAACAGCTGCAACAGATGGTCATGCCGGTCATGGTGCTGGCGTTGCAAATTACCGCACAGCTCAGCCGCTTCATGCGCGCCTCGATGCTGGACAACCTCAATCAGGATTATGTCCGCACCGCCCGTGCCAAAGGCCTGAGCGAATATGTGGTTGTGATGGTCCATGTGCTGCGCAACTCGATGATCCCCGTGGTTACTGTTATTGCGCTTGGTATTCCGGCCATCTTCGGCGGTGCGATCATCACTGAACAGGTGTTCAAGGTGAACGGCATCGGCCAGCTGCTGATCGGCGCGATTGAGGCCAACGATCTGCCGATGGTGCAAACGCTGACCTTTATCTTTGCTGTGCTCATCGTGTTGTTCAACCTGATCGCAGATGTGCTCTATGGCATTCTAGACCCGAGGATCCGCTATGACTGATAAGGACCGTCTGGTTCCCGACGAAGGGATTGCCCCCGCCTCCACCGCCCTGCCCGCCGCAGGTGTGATGGAAGAGCTGGACCAACCGCCCCGCAGCCAGTGGCTGGATGTGTGGGATCAGTTCAAATCGCACAAAGGTGCCATGCTTGGCGGTGCGCTGTTTCTGCTAATCGTGCTGACGGTCTATCTTGGCCCGTTTTTCTGGGATATCGATGCCACCCGCATCGACATCCGCGCCCGCAACCAGGGCCCCAGCTGGGCACATCCCTTTGGGACCGATCAGCTGGGCCGCGACATGCTGGCCCGGATGATGGCAGGGGGGGCGACTTCCGTTTCCGTTGGTCTGACCGCAATGCTGCTGGCGCTGTTCCTCGGCTCGCTGGTGGGCGTATTGGCGGGGTTCTTCAAGCGCCTCGACGGGCCGCTGATGCGACTGACAGATCTGTTTCTGGCGCTGCCTTTGCTGCCGCTCCTCCTGGTGATGATGCTGCTGTTCCGCGAGCCGCTGAACGCGACCTTCGGGCCGGAACAGGGCATCTTCATCCTGATCGTGGCTTCCATCGGCATCACCAGTTGGATGCCCACCGCACGGATTGTGCGGGGCGATGTTCTGGCGATCAAGGAACGGGAATTCGTGTTGGCGGCGCGCTCCATCGGGACCACCAACAGCAAGCTGATTTCGCGCCACATCCTGCCCAACGTGCTGTCACCGATCATGGTGTCGGCCACACTGGGCATTGCGACCGCGATCATCACCGAGTCGGCCTTGTCCTTCCTCGGCCTCGGCTTCCCGCCGGATTTCCCGACTTGGGGACGGCTGCTTTATGATGCGACGGATTATCTCCAGCAGTATCCTGAGCGGGTGTTCTGGCCCGGCATGGCGATCTCTCTCACCGTGCTGAGCGTCAACTACCTCGGCGACGGCCTGCGCGACGCGCTGGACCCTCGGATCCGGGGGCGCTGATACCGAAGACGCAGTACGGGGCATAACACCCCTACACATTCAAATAAAAACATATCAATCGGCCACTCCCTCTGAGTGGCCGATTTGTTTTTGCCCACTGCAAGCGCGGCGGGACGTCTGATCCAGAGAGATCACTTCGGACAGAATAATTTCCTGCACAATACGCCATGCCATCTGGCCTCAAAGCTTGCTGCCTGCCGAAAAAACGGCCATTTCGGGAAAATATTCCAAAAGCGATGGATCCCGTCGCCCCTCCCTATCGCAGTCACGGAGACCGCATATGTTCGAAACACTTGGCTTTGAAGACACCACCGCCCGTGCGGTTTCGGTCCTGTTTGCCCTGGGTGTCGGGATCCTCTTTGGCGGGCTGGCGCAGCTGACCCGGTTTTGTTTTCGCCGTGCTGTAGTCGGTGCGGATCGCCGTCAAGCCGCTGGCGTCTGGGCAATGGCGCTCGCGGTTGCGGTTCTGGGCACCCAAGCCGCTGTGGCGCTTGGCTGGATCAGCTTTGGTGAACACCGCCTGATGGTGGCCGATCTGCCCGTGGCAGCGGTGGTCCTTGGCGGGTTGATGTTCGGTGCCGGCATGGTGCTGACACGCGGCTGTGTCTCCCGGCTGATGGTGCTGACCGGTAGCGGCAATCTGCGCGCCCTGGTGGTGATCGTGACCTTCGCCATTGTCGCCCATGCGACACTTAAGGGCGTGCTGGCTCCGCTCCGCACTTGGATTGGCGGCGTGACGGTCCCCATAGGCGACTACGCCTCTCTTGCGGCCTTGGCCGGAGGACCACTGGTCGTGGCTGTGCTGATCGCCCTTGCCGCTGTCGCTGTCGCCCTCAAATCCGGGAACCGCGCTCTGCCCCTTCTTGGTGGGGCACTGATCGGCGCACTCGTGCCCCTTGCCTGGGTGGGCACTGGCTATGTGCTGTTCGACGAATTTGACCCCATCGCGATGGAGAGCCTCTCCTTCACCGCGCCATCAGCCGAGACCCTGTTCTACACGCTGGCCTCCAGCGCCGTACCGGCTGGTTTTGGTACGGGTCTGGTCGGTGGCGTGCTAATCGGCGCGCTGGTCGCCGCACTGCTGAGTGGCAGTTTTCAGTGGCAGAGCTTTGAGAGCCCGCGCCAGACCGGCCGCTACCTCAGCGGCGCTGTGCTGATGGGCGTTGGCGGAGTTCTGGCAGGCGGGTGCACCGTTGGCGCAGGCCTCGCTGGTATTCCGACACTCAGCTTGGCTGCGGTGCTGGCACTGGCGTCGATTGCCGCAGGTGGCCTGGCCGCAAATGCCTGGCTCAATGCAGCCGCTTCCGGATCTGGCGCACAGCGAGCCACACCATCAGTACAACCGGCAGAGTAAGTGCTGCCGTCATCATCCCCTTGCTGAGGCCCAGAACCACGGCAAGGGGGTAGAGCGCATAGGATGCCAGTGACACCGCATAGTAGCTGATCGCCACCACAGACAGCCCCTCCACCGTATGTTGCAGCCGCAGTGCCATATCCGCGCGGCGGTCCATGCTTTCCAGTAGCGCCTGGTTCTGTGCGGAGCGTTCTACATCGACGCGAGTTCGCAACAGCTCCCCTGCCCGCCGCGCGCGATCCGCCAATGTGGCCAGCCGTCCTTCCGTTGATTTTACGGTCCGCATAGCCGGTTCGAACCGGCGCAGCATGAACTCGGCAAAGGTTTGATACCCTTCAAATCGCGCCTCCCGCAGCAGGGCAATGCGCTGGTTGACCAGCGCATCATAGGCCCCTGTCGCCCCAAAGCGGAACGCCGCCTGCGCCGCCATCGCTTCCAACTCAGCCGAGACGATCAACAGCTGTGACAGCGTCTGTTCGGCAGGCATGCGGTCGCCGGTCATCTCCACCATCATCTCACTCAGATGGGTATCCAGCACCCCGATGGTGGGGCTGAGGCCACGCGCCCGCGAAAATCCCAGCATCGACATGGCGCGATAGGTTTCGATCTCGCAAAGACGCTGCACCACCCGGCCAATCCGCTGGGCGCCCGTCTCCGTGTTCGGAAAAACGGCGAACCGCATGTGGCCTGCCGGGTCGATCCGGAAATCCCCAGCCACCACACAGCTGTCATCCAGCACCCGCGCAACGGCCAGGCTCTCAGGCACAAACCAATCGGTCAGCGCGCGGCGTACATCCGCAACCTCGCCGCGCGGCAGGACCCGCAGCATCAGCGAGGTGATGCGCTGCCCCGGCGCTTCGGACAGCCAATCAGACGGGAACACATCGAAATCCGCAGGATCGTAGGGCCGCTCGCTGATGCCATCGAAATACAGCGTGTAAGACACGAACTCGGTATGCTGTTCCCATTTCAGGGTATGGCGCCCCAGCTGCGCGGAATGATGTGTCGCACCCGGTTTCGGATGCGGCACCCCGTGCCGGTCCAGTAGCTCGATGAGATGGGCAAGATCCCGGCTGCGATCGCGGTGCACCGCCTCCTGCGGCTGCTTGATCGCAAGATAGATCACCGTCGACGGATTGCTCATCGTCGGGAACGGGCGGGCGTGCAGCTCATTTGCCAGCTGGTAACGCAGCGGGTGGTCTTGAATTGGCGGCATCTGTGGTCTCCCTGAGCGGCAGACCACAGGTTAGCGGAGGCCAATTGACCTGTAAAGAATTACGTTATTTCAACGTCTTAACTGGATACAACCGTATACAATCGAGGCAAGCCCGACGCCAGACGAGGGCATTATGCCGCCTCAAACACCTCAATCGCCGCATTCAAACCATTGATGGCCGCAGGCATCCCGCCATAAACCGCCATCTGCCAGATCACCTCCAGAATCTCTGCCTCACTTGCGCCCGCCGCACGGGTATGAGCGATATTTATCTTCAACTGCGGAGTGGTCTGACCGCCAAGCGCCGTCAGCGCGGCAATTGTACAGAGCTGCCGTGTGCGCAGGTCCAGGCCCTCGCGCGCGTAATGGCGCCCATAGGCCCACTCCACCAGGCTCTCTGCCATTCCCGGCAAATGTGCGTCGTAGCGCTCTGCCAGGATCGCTTCCAGATTCGGGTTCATCTCTGCCAGCAGCTTGCGGCCATGGGTCAATGCGTCAGACATCTGCGCTGTCCTTTTCCAGGTCATGGTAGATCGCCACCTTGCGATCCAATAGGGCAAGCGTGTCATGAAGCTGCGCCAGCTGCCGGCGGATCACCTCGCGGTGGGCTTCCAGCATTTCGCGCCGTTCGGCCAGTGTTTCCCGCCCCTTTGCCCGTAATCTGGCATAGCGGACGCGGTCCGCCTGCTTCATTCCTGTGGCGTTCAACTGCCCCAGAAAACGGATCCAGCCGAGGATATCGCGGTCATAGACCCGCCGCCCGGCGGCATCCCGCGCGGGCGGGTCTATCAGCCCGATCTTCTCGTAAAAGCGCAGGGTATCCACGCTCAGGCCAGTGGCCATCGCCACGTCTGAAATCTTCATGCACGTCTCTCTTGCTGCCCACCCACCATGGGTGAGTCGGGACACCCTAACGGTTGGAGTACACTCCAGCTCAAGCGGTATCTGCAGCCCGCCCAATAGGTTGCCACAATTCTATTGGATTGCCCTCCGGGTCGTGCAACCGCGCGAAATAGCCGATCTCACCGTCCCACTCCGGCCGTGTCTCCACCGAGATATCCGCCGCCTGCAACTGCGCGATCATCGCCGCCAGATCCGTTACCCGGAAATTGATCATCCACTGTTTGCTTGTGTCTCCGAAATAGTCGGTGTCCTCAGCAAACGGGGCGAAGACAGTATAGCCGCCTCCCTGCATCCAGGGTGTCCCCCCAACGGGGTCAATTCCCAGATGGTCATTGTACCATCGGCTGAGCGCTTCTGGGTCTTTGGCGCGGAAGAACACGCCACCTATGCCTTGGGCCTTTTCCATATCATCCTCCTCGGCTGCCCTATGATAGCACAGGCCCCAGTCCGCATTGGCCAATAAAAAAGAGCGCCCCGTCGGGAGCGCTCTTTCAGTGTGTGCAGCGATGAGCCGAACAATCAGCTGATCATGGTCAGCAGCTTGTCGAGGCTGGCCTTCGCATCGCCATAGAACATCCGCGTGTTTTCCTTGAAGAACAGCGGGTTCTCGATCCCCGAGTAGCCAGTGCCCTGACCGCGTTTGGAGACAAAGACTTGTTTCGCTTTCCAGCATTCCAGCACCGGCATGCCAGCGATCGGCGAATTGGGGTCTTCCTGTGCCGCCGGGTTCACGATGTCGTTGGAGCCAATGACAATCGCCACATCGGTCTCCGGGAAGTCCTCGTTGATCTCGTCCATTTCCAGCACGATGTCATAAGGCACCTTCGCTTCCGCCAGCAGCACGTTCATGTGACCGGGCAGACGTCCTGCAACCGGGTGGATCGCAAAGCGGACGTTTTTGCCCTTGGCCCGCAGGCGGCGGGTCAGTTCCGCCACATTCTGCTGGGCCTGAGCCACTGCCATGCCATAGCCGGGGATGATCACCACAGAGTCAGCCTCATCCAGCGCGGTTGCCACGCCATCTGCCTCGATTGCGATCTGCTCACCGTCGATTTCCATCGCCGGGCCTGCAGTGCCACCAAAGCCACCAAGGATCACCGAGATAAAGCTGCGGTTCATCGCCTTACACATGATGTAGCTGAGGATCGCACCGGAGGAGCCCACCAGCGCGCCAACCACGATCAACAGATCATTGCCGAGCGAGAAACCAATCGCTGCCGCCGCCCAGCCGGAGTAGCTGTTCAGCATCGAGACAACCACCGGCATATCGGCGCCGCCGATGCCCATAATCAGATGGTAGCCGATGAACAGTGCCGCCAGCGTCATCAGGAACAGCGGGAAGAGGCCGCCGGTGTTGAAATACCAGATCAGGCAGATCAGCGAGAGCCCAGCCGCACCGGCGTTCAGCATATGCCCACCGGGCAGCTTGGTGGCCGCCGAAGACACTTTGCCCGCCAGCTTGCCATAGGCAATCACCGACCCGGTAAAGGTCACAGCCCCGATGAAGACACCAAGAAACAGCTCAACCCGCAGGATCGCGATCTCAACACCGTCTTTCTTGGCCAGCAGCGCGCCAAAACCCTCAAGCGCCTTCTTGGCGGTGTCATCCATCGCCAGAACGCGACCCAGCTCAATATGGGCGATGAAGCCCACAAAAACCGCTGCAAGACCCACCAGCGAGTGCATCGCCGCCACCAGTTGGGGCATTTCGGTCATCTGCACGCGTTTGGCGACATAGTAGCCGATGAGGCCGCCTGCGGCGATCAAGACGATCGACAACAGCCACAGACCAGCACCCGGCCCAATCAGGGTTGCCAGCACCGCCAGCGCCATACCCGCAATGCCGTACCAGACGGCGCGTTTTGCGCTTTCCTGCCCGCTCAGGCCGCCCAGCGACAGGATGAAGAGAACAGCCGCAACCACATAGGCGGCAGTTGTAAAGCCAAAGTCCATAATCCCGGCCTCCTTAAGATTTCTGGAACATGGCAAGCATGCGCCGGGTGACGAGGAAACCGCCGAAGATATTGATCCCGGCCATGAATACCGACACTGCCGCGAGGAAGATCACCAGGAATGATCCCGATCCGATCTGCATCAGCGCCCCAAGAATGATGATCGAGGAAATCGCATTGGTGACAGCCATCAGCGGCGTATGCAGCGAGTGGGCAACACCCCAGATCACCTGGAAGCCCACAAAACAGGCCAACGCAAACACGATGAAATGCTGCATGAAGCTGGCGGGCGCAAACAGCCCCACCAGCAGCACCAAGGCCCCGCCAACGGCCAACAGAGTGACCTGATTTTTGGTCTGCTGCTTGAAAGCCTCGACTTCCTGCGCCCGCTTCTCTTCGGGCGTCAGCTCCTTCACCTCTTTCTTCGGCTGGGCCGCGATGGCCTGCACCTTGGGCGGTGGCGGCGGGAAGGTGATTTCTTTCTCGAAGGTCACCGTCGCGCCACGGATCACATCATCTTCCATGTTGTGATTGATCTGACCGTCTTTCTCGGGCGTCAGGTCAGTCATCATGTGACGAATGTTGGTGGCATAAAGCGTCGAAGCCTGCGCCGCCATGCGGCTGGGGAAATCGGTATAGCCGACGATGGTTACGCCGTTTTCGGTGACGACCTTCTCGTCCATCACCGTTCCTTCGACATTGCCGCCTTTTTCAGCTGCAAGGTCAATGATGACAGAACCCGGTTTCATCGCCGCGACCATATCCTCAAGCCACAGCTTGGGGGCTTCGCGGTTGGGGATCAGCGCGGTGGTGATGACGATATCAACATCAGGGGCCAATTCGCGGAACTTGGCCAGTTGGGCCTCACGGAATTCGGGGCTGGAGACAGCTGCGTAACCGCCGGTTGCCGCACCGTCCTGCTGGCTTTCCTCAAAATCAAGGTAAACGAACTCTGCGCCCATGCTTTCGACCTGCTCGGCCACTTCAGGGCGCACGTCAAAGGCATAGGTGATCGCGCCAAGGCTGGTGGATGCCCCGATGGCCGCCAGACCGGCAACACCGGCGCCCACCACCAGAACCTTGGCGGGCGGCACCTTGCCTGCCGCCGTGATCTGACCGGTGAAGAACCGGCCGAAATTGTTGCCCGCCTCGATCACCGCGCGATAGCCCGCGATATTGGCCATGGAGGACAATGCGTCCATCTTCTGCGCGCGGGAAATCCGCGGCACCATTTCCATCGCGATCACATTGGCGCCCTTGGAGCGTGCAAGCTCCATACCGGCCTCATTGCCGCCCGGATTGAAGAAGGAAATCAGCGTCTTGCCCGCTGTCATCCGCTTCAGTTCCGTTTCAGTCGGCTGGCGCACCTTGGCCACGATATCTGCCGCTTTCCACAGGGCGGCCGGTGTTTTGACGATCTCAACGCCAACAGCCTCATATGTGGCATCTGCAAACCCAGCCGCAGCACCTGCGCCGGTCTCGATCGCACAGGTATAGCCCAGCTTTTGCAGTTGAACCGCAGAGTCCGGGGTCATCGCAACCCGCGCCTCGCCGTCAAATACTTCTTTTGGCGTGCCTATTTTCACCTTGTCGGTCCCCCTCATTGTCCCCGCGCCAGACTTACTGAGCACGTATCGCAAATATTTTGACTACATTGCGCAACATTTTTGCGCAACAGTTTCGCTGCGTCGCCGCAACGGATTGCCGCGGTGCCGCAAATCCATCACAGCCATCGCCGTGTCTTCTGTTCATACCGCGCCCAGTCCGCGCGGAACTGCCTGCGCAACCGGTTTTCTTCCGGCAGAATGAACCGCCGCTCCAGCACCCAAACAAAAATTGGCAGCAGCGCCAGCGACAGCACCGCATCGAACCGCAGGATCAGCCCCAGCAGCAACAGGCAATCACCGAGATAAATCGGATTGCGACTGCGTTTGAAAATGCCGGATTGCACCAGCTGGCTGGGCTGCCCATGCGGGTGAAGCGTTGTCTTCTGGCGCCGCAATTCCGTCACGGCCAGCAGCATCAAAACGATCCCTCCGCCGATCAGCACACCGCTGAGAAACCCCACAAACGCGCCGATTGCGCCCCCCGAGAATTCAAGCCCCAACGGCAGAAATCGGGCCTGGCACCAGGCCAGCACCGCAAAGCCCAACAGCCACACCGGAGGCACGTCGATCCATTTCATTGCAGGCGACACTCCGGGTGATCCTTGTCCGATTTGATGCGCATCAGCGGCAGTTTTCCCTCATGAGGCCAGAAGGTCCACCCTTCGGAGCGCTCCTCCGAAGGATAAGGACAAATTGCCCTGAATGGTCGTGAAACGGCGAATCCGTTCCATTTGCGGCATGATCCTGCACAAATTGTTGTGGATAGCCACGTATACTTTGGCATGCCCAAACGGGTGATCAGCGCAGACGGCGCCAATCACCGGTCACAAGAGCGTTAATGGCCAAAGCGACAGCCCTCCTGCGGCTATTCCCACTCCATTTCCTCATAGACGCGACCGGCATTCTTGGTCGCCAATTCCTCAAAGGTATCGAGCTGCTGCCAGCGGGCCTGATCCACGTAATAAGCCGACGCCAGATCCCCGCCCTCTTCGATATGGGCACCAATCTTGCTGCGCAGATCCACGAGGTAGTCCAGCGTGTAGCGCCGCACCTGATCGAAATTGGTCGGATGGCCGTGACCGGGGATCACATAGGTTGGATCGAGCGGTTCCAACTTTTCCTGCCAGGTCTCAATCCAGCAGCTGGTGCAGGTATGTTCAAAAATCGGCAGCATCCGCTCGTGAAACGCGATATCCCCGGCGATCAACATTCCCCACTGCGGAATCCAGACCTGAGTATCGCCAGGATCATGGGCCGGGCCCAGATGCAGGATCTGAAAATCGACGCCCCCCAGCGACAGATCATAGCGATCCTCAAAGCTGAGGTTGGCAGGCTCAATCCGTGTCGCGCCCGCGCGGTCCTTATTGTAGCTCTGCATGCCTTGCAGGATGAAATGGCCGCTCTCTTTGACCTCTGCCGTGGCCTCCATATGGGCCAGAACATCCACGCCCTGATCGCGCCAATAGCCATTGCCCAGCATCGCATGGCCCTGACCATTTTCATTGATCACCAGCACCACCGGCTGATCGGTCAGCGCTTTGATCTCCGCATGCAGCGCAGCCGCCAGCGCGTCCGACGCGCCCGCATTGATGACGACAACGCCCTGATCCGTCACGACAAAACTGAGATTATTGTTGTGACCTGCGTTTTCATAGGTTGGCGGTGCGGTCGCCCCGATAGCGGAAAACACCTGCGGAATCACTTCAACGGGTTTGGCGTAGAGCTCGGACTGGGGGTATTGGTCGGCGATATCTTCGCTCGCCAGCGCAGCTGCGGGCGATATCAGCGTGACCACCAGGCCAAAGGCGAGAGTTTTCATGTCATCCTCCATCTGCAACGGGGGCCTGTCGCCACCTTTGGAATGACATTCATACATTGGAATATTTATGTAAACAACCTCTCGGAGGTGATCCAAGACGGCAAAATTCCCCTACCCCTGAAATGCCCGACAAAGTGACGGAACGGAGATCTTGCCTGCCTTCGCGCGGCGGTTAGGCTCTTCTCACAACCGGGAGATATCCCGGCAAAGAACACCAACACCCAACAGCGGAGCAAGGCCATGACACTCAAGGGAAAACACGCGTTGATCACCGGCGGCGGTACCGGCATTGGCCTGGCAATGGCACAGGCGCTGGCCGCAGAAGGTGCAGAGGTCACCATCACCGGCCGTCGCCAAGAGGTTCTGGAGGAGGTCGCAACCGACGTGCTTCACCCGTTGGCGATGGATGTGCGTGACGAAGCTGATGTCATCGCCAAGATCGACACCGCCACTGCCGCCCGCGGGCCGATACAGATCTGCGTGCCCAACGCTGGCATCGCTGAGGGCAAGGCCCTGCACAAGATGTCGATGGAGTTCTGGCGCAATATGATGGCCACAAATCTGGACGGCGCCTTTTTGACGATCCGCGAATCCATGAAATCCATGCGCCAGACCGACTGGGGCCGCGTCGTCACCGTCTCCTCCATCGCGGGCCTGCGTGGCCTGCAAGGCGCGCCCTGCTATTCGGCCAGCAAACATGGGCTTATCGGCCTGACACGCTCGCTGAGCGAGGATTATCTGGGCACGCCTTATACCTTCAACGCCCTCTGCCCCGGCTACGTCGATACCCCGATCATCGACCGGAACGTGACCTCGATCTCTCAGCGCGCGGGCGTCAGTGAGGAAGACGCACTGAAGATCATGGTCTCCGCCAATCGTCACAAACG
Source organism: Phaeobacter sp. LSS9 (assembly GCF_003443595.1). NCBI lineage: Bacteria > Pseudomonadati > Pseudomonadota > Alphaproteobacteria > Rhodobacterales > Roseobacteraceae > Phaeobacter > Phaeobacter sp. LSS9. Next base: position 156,778 of record NZ_CP031956.1, on the reverse strand, counting down.
CCTGATTCTGCCCGATGAGGTGGCCGCAGCGCTGCTGTGGCTTTGCGGTCCCGGCTCGCAGTCGATCAACGGGCAGACAATTGAGATTGCCGGCGGGCAAACCTGATGACACGGGAAGAGTTCAACGCGTTCTGCGCCAGCTTTGCCGCCACGTCCCATGTGGTCCAATGGGGCAATGCCGACGTGTGGAAGGCAGGGGGCAAGGTTTTTGCCATCTGCGGCTGGGCTGATGGCAAGGACGCCTTTACCTTCAAGACCGGCGATATCGCCTTTGAGGTCCTGCAAGAGCGTCCGGGCGTCCGCCCGGCGCCCTATCTGGCGTCGCGCGGGATGAAATGGCTGCAGCATTTCAAGGACCCCGGCCTGAGCGACACGGAACTGAAAGAGCAGATCAGCCTGTCCTATCGTCTCGTCACCGCAGGCCTGTCCAAGCGCAAACGCACCGAGCTGGGCATCCCCGAGCCGCAGCCGGGTGGCGCCCAGAGCGGGGATCCTGGATCCTAATCTCTGGACAGGGGCGGCACGATGCGATAGCACTCCAGAAACTTTAAGCATAAAATAAAATATGTTGACCGCCAGATCACCCATGCTCACGAGGTTCAGATGACCGATTTTGCCGCGACCAAGGCCATGTTCTCCCTGCCGGAAGGGATGATCTACCTCGATGGCAACTCTCTCGGGCCAATGCCCCGCGCCACCGCAGAACGGGTGCGCAGCACGATTGAGGACGAATGGGGCGAGATGCTTATCACCGGCTGGAACAAGGCCGGTTGGATGCAGAAACCCACCGCCATCGGCGACCGGATTGCGCGTTTGATCGGCGCCGAACCGGGCCACGTGGTGATGGGAGACACCCTGTCGATCAAGGTCTATCAGGCCGTCGCTTCGGCATTGGAGCTGAACCCAACCCGCAAGGTGGTACTGTCCGATAGCGGCAACTTCCCTTCCGACCTCTATATGGTTGAGGGGCTGGTGAAATCGCTGGGCCCGGACTATGCCCTGCGCGTTGTCGCGCCGGAAGAGGTCAGCGCCCATATCACCGATGACATTGCGGTGCTGATGCTGACCGAAGTGGACTATCGCACAGGGCGCAAACACGACATGAAGGCGCTGACAGAACAGGCCCATGCCGCTGGGGTTGTAACGGTCTGGGATCTGGCCCATTCCGCAGGCGCGCTGCCGGTGGATCTGGCTGGCTGCAAGGCGGATTTCGCGGTCGGCTGCACCTATAAATACCTCAACAGCGGCCCCGGTGGTCCCGCTTTCATCTACGTCGCCCCCCGCCACGCAGATGCCGCCCGCCCGGCCCTGTCCGGCTGGCTGGGGCACGCCGCGCCGTTTGATTTTGACCTGAACTACAAACCCGGCAACGGCATCGAACGGATGCGGGTCGGCACGCCCCCTGTGTTGCAACTCGCCGCGCTTGAGGCGTCGATGGACATCTGGGACATGGCCGATATGGCGGATGTGCGCGCCAAGTCGATTGAACTTTGCGATCTGTTCATCGCTGAGGTCGAAGCCCGCTGCCCCGATCTCACCCTTGCCTCCCCTCGCGATGGCGCTGGCCGTGGCAGTCAGGTCTCGTTCCGCTTCCATGAGGGTTACGCCGCCATGCAGGCGCTCATTGCCCGTGGCGTGGTCGGTGACTTCCGCGCGCCTGATATCATGCGCTTCGGCTTTACTCCGCTCTACATTGACGAGGGCGATGTGCGGGCCGCCGTCGATATCATCGAGGATGTGATGACCAACGCGCTGTGGGACAGTGCCGAATACAAGACCCGCAACGCCGTCACCTGATGATGGCTCTGCCCGCATATCGCGTGCCACTGTGCCGTCCGGCTGGCTGGGTCGCCCTGTGGCGGCGGCTGGCCCAATGCGGCACGCTCAATTCGAGAAAGGCTCCTGTTTCCGCAATCTGATACACTTCCGGAACACCAAGGAGCCTTTCCATGTCCACCCCCTATGACCCCGCCAAAGAAGGCGCGCAGATGTCGTTTGACGGACGTATGTCCTATGGCGACTACCTGTCGCTCGACACGCTGCTGACCGCGCAGAAGACCTGGACCAACACCCATGACGAGATGCTGTTCATCATCCAGCATCAGACCTCGGAACTGTGGATGCGCCTCGCCATCCACGAGCTGACCGCCGCCCGCGCGCGCTTGCTGGATGACAAGCCGCATGAGGCCTTCAAGATGCTTGCCCGTGTCGCCCGCATCTTTGAACAACTGAATTCCGCCTGGGATGTGCTGCGCACCATGACACCCTCCGATTACACCGCCTTTCGTGATGAGCTGGGGCAAAGCTCGGGCTTTCAGTCGCACCAGTACCGTCAGATCGAATTCATGCTCGGCAATCGCAACAAGGCGATGCTGCGCCCCCACGCCCACCGGCCCGACATTCTGGCCTTGCTGGAGGAAGAGCTGAGCCAGCCCTCGCTCTATGATGTGGCGCTACGGACGCTTGGCCAGCGCTTCGACCTGCCGGATGAGGTGCTGAAGCGCGACCTGTCAGAGGCCTACACGCCCCATCCCGCGGTCGAGGCTGCCTGGTGCGAGGTCTACCGCAACACTGAGGCGCATTGGGACCTCTATGAGCTGGCAGAAAAGCTGGTGGATTTTGAGGATTACTTCCGCCGCTGGCGCTTCAATCACGTGACCACGGTCGAGCGCGTCATCGGTTTCAAGCGTGGCACCGGCGGCACTGGTGGTGTCAGCTACCTGAAACGGATGCTGGAGGTGGAACTGTTCCCGGAACTCTGGCACCTGCGCACCGTGCTCTGACGCGCCACTCCCTGAGGCAGGCCTGCTAAGTCTGCCTCACCGCGGGGACAGCCCCGCCGCAAACAGCTGCGCCAGCTGACGCACACCTGCGCGATAGCTGGCGTAATCCGCAGAGGTGTGTTTCACGCCCTTCATCGCGCTGCAAAATGTCCGTGCGACCTCTTCGGTCGTGCCTGTCAAACGAATGGTGCCCGTCGCAGCCATCTCAGCCAGCCATGCCGCGTAAACATCCCGCAAGAGCGCCTCGCCTGCATCAATACGATCCCCCGCGCTGCTCATGCTGGCTTCCAGCACTTCCATCCCATGGGGCGTGTTCAACATCGCTTCCATCGCCTCACCGCCCTGCGCCTCAAAGGCCGCAAGCAGTTGCGCCGCTGCTGTGCCTTGCGACGTCAGCGCCGCACGGAGCCGGTCAGCAGTCTCCGCATAATGCGCATCAATCAACGCCTCCAGGATCGCTTCCTTGTTTCTGAAGTGCAGATAGACCGCGGGTCGCGACATGCCCGCCCGCCTGGCAATGTCGTCCATTGAGGTTTTGCGATACCCGTAGGTCGCAAATCCCCCCCAGGCCGCTTCAAGAATGGCGCGTTGTTTCGGATCGCTGGAAGATTTGATCATGAAATCGCTTCTGACACTTCGCCTCAATTATGTCAATTGACATCCTGACAAAATAAGCCAATTATGTCACCACGTCAGCCAATCGAGAAAGAGCCCGCCATGTCCACCACCCTTCGCATCAATGGAACCTCTCATCAGGTCGATCTGCCGGACGACGTGCCCCTGCTGTGGGTGCTGCGGGATGAGATTGGCCTTACCGGCACAAAATTCGGCTGCGGCGTCGCGGCCTGCGGCGCCTGCACGGTGCATATCGATGGCGAGGCCGTGCGCTCCTGTCAGGTGGCGCTCTCCGACGTCTGGGGTGATGTCACCACAATCGAAGGGGTCGGAACACCCGACACAATGGCCGTTGTGCAAAAGGCATGGGTCGCCAATCAGGTGGCCCAATGTGGCTACTGCCAGTCCGGCCAGATCATGCAGGCCGCCAGTCTGTTGGCGGAAAACCCCTCCCCCAGTGACGCCGAAATCGACGAGGCCATGCAGGGCAACCTCTGCCGCTGCGGCACCTACCCGCGCATACGCGCCGCCATTCACGACGCCGCCAGCATGATGAAGGAGGCCTGAGTCATGGCCAGCCTCAAGAAAATCGCCCGCCGCAGCTTTCTCATCGGCTCTGCCGCGATCGTCGGCGGTGTGGCCTTCGGCACCTATAAATACCACCAGCCCGCCCCCAACCCGCTGGCACAGGAGGACGGGCGCGCGGTGCTCAACCCCTTTGTCTTTGTCGATCAGTCCGGCGTCACGCTGATCGCGCCTCGGGCCGAAATGGGACAGGGTGTGAAATCCGCATGGGCCAGCCTGATTGCCGAGGAGTTGGACGTCGATCCCGCCAAAGTCACCGTACTGCATGGCCCGGCCGCCAAGGCCTATTACAACAGCGCCATGATGTCCGAGGCGCTGCCCGGTCGCGGTTATGATGCCTCCGATTTCCAGCACTCTCTGGGCGAAATCGTCGGCCACATGTCGAAGTTTCTTGATCTGCAGGTCACCGGCGGCTCCTCCTCCATGCGGGACGGGTTTGAACGGATGCGCCATGCTGGCGCAAGCGCCCGCGAAACCCTGAAACAGGCCGCCGCCGATCAACTGAGTATCACCCGCGATCAGCTCACGACCGAGGACGGCCATGTTATTGCTCCCGACGGCGCCCGCCTGCCCTATAGCGCGCTTGCAGATGCCGCTGCCTCCCTTGCGCCGATCGAAGCAGATCTGCGCCCGGCGTCTGAATGGCGTCTGATCGGCAAAGACGTGCCGCGCATCGACATGGTCGCCAAATCCACCGGTACTGCAGAGTTTGGCGTCGACGTCCGCCTGCCCGGCATGAAATTTGCGGCCATCCGGCAAAGCCCGCATTTCGGCGTCGGCAAAACCGCCTTTGACGCCAGCGCTGCCGAGGGGATGGCCGGTGTCGATAAGATCCTCGACCTTGGCGATGCGGTTGCAGTCGTGGCCAGCAATACATGGCTTGCCCAGCAGGCCGTGGACGCGATTGATGTCACCTGGGAAAAAGCCCCCTACCCAGAGACGACTGAGGCGATTTTTGACGAAATCAACCGCAGCTTTGACGCCGCGCCAAATTCCACCATGCGTGATGACGGCGATGTGGACGCTCTGCCAGAGGGCGCGACCGTGATCGAGGCTGAATACCGGTTGCCTTACCTCGCCCACGCCACGATGGAGCCGATGAATGCCACCGCGCTCTATTCCGGAGACAGCTTGCAGATCTGGGCCCCCAATCAGGGTCCAACCATTGTGCAGAAAAACGCCGCAGCCTTGGCAGGGCTCGACACCGACGCGGTGAAGGTGAATACCACCTATCTAGGGGGCGGCTTCGGGCGGCGTATCGAAACCGACTACACGGACCGTGCAGTGCAGATCGCCCTGCAAATGCCCGATACCCCGGTGCAGCTGACATGGAGCCGCGAGGAGGACATGACGCACGACGTCTACCGCCCCGGTGCCGTTGCCCGCTACCGCGCGGCGGTGAAAGATGGCAAGGCCGTGATGGTCCATGGCAAGATCGCCGCCCAATCCGCCACGGTTGAGGGCGCAGGCCGGATGCTGGGCCTGCCGATGAGCGGCCCGGACAAGGGGCATGTCGACGCGGCCTTCAACCAGCCGCTGGCCATCCCAAACTTCCGGGTTGAGGGCTATCTGGCCACGCCCATGCTCCCGGTTGGTTTCTGGCGCTCGGTCGGGGCGTCGTTCAACGGGTTCTTCTCCGACAGTATTATTGACGAAATGGCCCATGCGGCGGGCCGCGATCCGCTGGAGTTCCGGCTGGAATTGGCCCGCGCCGAATGGGACCCCGCCGCCAAGGTGCTGGAGACCGTCCGTGACATGTCCGGCTGGACCGGCAAGACACCCGACGGCATCGGCCGCGGGGTCGCCATGGCCTACAGCTTTGGCACCCCGGTCGCTCAGGTGATCGAAGTGGCCGATGAGGAGGGCCAGATTCGCATGACCAACGCCTGGATTGCTGCCGATCTGGGGCGTGTCATCGACCCGAAGAACACCCGGGCGCAAATGTTTGGCGGCATGGTCTACGGCTTGTCAGCCGCCTGTTTTGGGGAGATCACCATTGATGGCGGCGCGGTCGAGCAGGAGAACTTCCCCGACTATGACGCGCTGCGCATGCACACGATGCCCCGGGTTGAGGTGACCCTGCTGGAAAATCAGCCCCGAATGGGCGGAGCCGGTGAACCGGGCACCCCGCCTGCCGCGCCTGCGCTGGCGAATGCTCTCTTTGACCTCACGGGCAAGCGCGCACGGCAATTGCCGCTGATGCATGAGTTTGACCTTCTGGTCTGAGAAGGCTTCCCTGACACGACAACAGGCACCGTCATCGCGGTGCCTGTTGATACAAACGCAAGTCGAAACAGCGCCGTCAGATGCCTCGCATCAGGCGCTTTGACGATGGCCCCGCGCTCCTGTCCCATCCGCCCAATCCCGCACCGCGTCGCCGAAAGCGGTGAACAATGGCCGCGACACCGGATCATTGGCGGCGTCCCATTCCGGGTGCCATTGCACCGCAAGGGTAAAGCCGGGCGCGTCTTTCACATAAATGGCCTCAGGCGTGCCATCAGGCGCAGTTCCGTCAACCACAATCCGGTTGCCCGGTGCCTTGATCCCCTGCCCATGCAGCGAATTGGTCATCACCTCAGGCGCACCGAACAATCGGTGGAACACACCGCCCTCGCTCAGCTCCACGATATGGCGCATGGCGAATTTCTCTTCCAGCGTACCATCGGGCGGCATCCGATGGTTCATGCGCCCCGGCAGGTCACGGATCTCCGGGTATAGCGTGCCACCCATGGCCACATTCACCTCCTGAAACCCCCGGCAAATGCCAAGGAACGGCTGCCCCCGCTCCACACAGGCCCGCACCAGCGGCAACGCGATGGCATCGCGCGCCCGGTCAAAGGCGCCATGCGCATCGGTTTCCGCCTCACCATATTCATTTGGATGCACGTTCGGCCGCCCGCCGGTCAGCAGGAAACCGTCGAAACTCTCCAGCAGCTCCTCAACCGAGAGGAACCGGGGATCGGAGGGGATCAGCAGCGGCATGCAGCCCGCCACCTCGGCCACCGCCTCGGAGTTCATGGTCCCCCCGGCATGGGCCGGGTATTCATCGTTGATCAGATAGGAGTTGCCAATAATGCCGACTTTGGGGCGTGTCATTCTGTCCTCAGCGGTTTGGGCATCGGTCATGCGCCCTTACGGGCGGCACGACCGGATCAGGACAATCCTACAGCCACGCTGCGGCGAGTGGCAATTCCCCTTAAGGGCGGGACCCGCCGTCAGCCCGTAAAAAGCTGCATATGCGCCGCAGCTTTCACATTGGTCATGTCGTCTGCGGCCTGTTTGCCTGCCCGACCTCGCATGATGTCGGGCAAACCAATCACGCCTCGCCGTTCAGACCGGTGGCCCGAATGCCCGCCATCGCGGCCTCCGCGTCATTGTCGGAGGTATCCCCAGTGACCCCAACCGCACCGATCACGACCCCCGCCTCACTGCGTAGCAGAACGCCGCCCGGAACAGGCACAACCTGCCCACCATAGACACCGTTCACGGCCGCCATGAAATAGGCCTGTTGCTCAGCCCGCACCATCTGGGCTGTGCCCGCCATGCCCAACATCACCGCGCCGTATGCCTTGCCATGCGCGATGGCAAAACGCCCCGGAGCGGCACCATCTTCACGTTCAAACGCCAGAACGTGACCGCCCGCGTCCAGTACGACGACTGATAGCGGCTTGAGCGCCATCTCGCGCCCCTTCGCCCGAGTATGGTCAATGATGCTGCGGGCCTGATCCAATGTAAGGGTCATTTCGGTGTCCTTGATATGCTCTGGTATGTTCGCAAAAAAAGAGGCCGGGCACCGCGCCCGACCCCATCTGTTCTCTTAGCCCTGCGCCTTCAGCTCAAGGCGACGCGCATGCAGCACCGGCTCGGTATAGCCGGAGGGCTGAATCCGCCCACGGAACACCAGATCGCAGGCCGCCTGAAAGGCAATTCCATCAAATCCCGGTGCCATAGGCGTGTAGCTGGCGTCGCCCGCGTTCTGTCCGTCCACGACTGCGGCCATTTTCTGCATCGCGGCCATGACCTGCGCCTCATCCACAATGCCGTGATGGAGCCAGTTGGCCAGTGCCTGGCTGGAAATCCGGCAGGTTGCACGGTCTTCCATCAGGCCCACATTGTGAATGTCGGGCACCTTGGAGCACCCCACGCCCTGATCGACCCAGCGCACCACATAGCCCAGAATACCCTGCGCGTTGTTTTCGATCTCCTGCGCGATTTCGGCCTCTGACAGGTTTTCGCCCTGCATCACTGGGATGGTCAGCAGATCATCCAACGTGCCCCGCGCGCCGCCCGCTTTCAGCTGGTCCTGCACCTGATGAACGTTCACGCGGTGGTAATGCGTGGCATGCAACGTCGCGGCGGTTGGCGACGGCACCCAAGCGCAGGTCGCGCCGGACTTCGGATGACCGATCTTGGCCTCCAGCATCTCGCCCATGCGATCCGGCATGGCCCACATACCCTTGCCGATCTGGGCCCGCCCTTTCAGGCCGCAGGCCAGACCGATATCGACGTTGCGATCCTCATAGGAGGCAATCCAGGGCGTCGCTTTCATCTCGCCCTTGCGCATCATTGGCCCCGCATCCATCGAGGTGTGGATCTCGTCACCGGTCCGATCAAGGAAGCCTGTGTTGATGAAGGCAACCCGATGTTTTGCGGCCCGGATACAGGATTTGAGGTTCACCGAGGTGCGACGCTCTTCATCCATGATGCCGATCTTGACGGTGTGACGCGGCAAGCCCAGCGCGTCTTCGACATGGGTGAAAATCCGGTCGGTGAAAGCAACCTCCTCCGGCCCGTGCATCTTCGGCTTCACCACGTAGACGGACCCATGCAGCGAGTTGCCGCCCTCCGCCTGAAGATCATGCATCGCACATAGGACGGTGGTCATCGCATCAATGAAGCCCTCGCCTGCCTCGCGCCCAGCGCTGTCACGGACGGCAGGGTTGGTCATCAGATGGCCGACGTTGCGAACCAACAGGAGTGAGCGCCCTTTCAGCACCAGATCCGAGCCATCCGGTGCGGTGAACGTCTGGTCGTCGTTCAGCACACGGGTGAAGGTTTCACCACCCTTCGTCACCTCTTCAGCCAGGTCGCGCTTCATCAGCCCAAGCCAGTTCGAATAGGCCGTGACCTTGTCCTCACCATCGACGCAGGCCACGGAATCTTCGCAGTCCATAATGGTAGAGAGCGCCGACTCCAGGACAATATCATTGATCCCGGCCTGATCGCCCGTGCCGATGTTCCCGTTGGCATCCACCACGATCACTGCGTGCAGGCCATTGTTCTTCAACAGGATTTTGTCCGGCGTGGCCGCATCGCCTGCATAACCTGCAAACTGCGCGGCATCCTTGAGCGTTGGCACCAGCGCGCCGCCTTCCACAGACAAACCGGTGCAGTCGTTCCACGACCCCTCAGCCAGCGGGAAGGTCTGATCAAGGAACCCGCGACCCCAGGCGATCACCCGCGCACCGCGCCCGGCATCATAGCCTTTGCCCTCAGGCAGATCACCCATGGCATCAGTGCCATAGAGCGCATCATAGAGGCTGCCCCAACGCGCATTGGCCGCATTCAGAGCAAAGCGCGCATTGGTGATCGGCACCACCAGCTGCGGCCCCGGAACATTGGCGATTTCATCGTCGACGTTCTGCGTCTCGATCTCGAAATCGTCGCCCTCAGGCAGCAGATAGCCGATATCGCGCAGAAACGCCTCATAGGCGGCGGCGTCATGGGCCTGCCCTTTTCGTTCGATATGCCAGGCGTCAATCTGCCCCTGCAGATCCGCACGTTTGGCCAGAAGGGCGCGGTTCTCATCGCCCATCCCGTTGACCAGCCCGGACAGACCGGCCCAGAACGCATCCGCTGTCACACCAGTGCCGGGCAAAGCCTTGTCTTCGATGAAGGACACCAGCGTGTCAGCCACCTGCATATCATGACGTTCCTGCATCCCGCTCATGGGGTGATCCTCCTATAAAATGCGCGTATTACCGACCCGGATACATCAAAAGTTTCCTATCAGCAACGTTGGTGGTAATATTAGTTTACCAATTATCGCGAAGCAGCTTCAAATATTCTCTATAGATGTCGCCCATCACCTATGCTCCGCTCCACCATCCCGGCACGAAAAAACCCGGCAGAGCGATGCCGGGTCCAGTCGGGGAGGAATTTCAAGTCGTCGGAGGATTGGGTCAGTTGTCCGCGATGGTCGCTTGAACTTCGGCAGCCGTCTGCGGTGTTTCGACGACGTCTTGCTCGCCGCCTTTGTTGAAAACCCAAAGCAGGAAGACGGCAAACATCAGCAGCACAGCCACCACGACGCCCCGGATCCCCAGCAGGGCCGGTTTGTGCAGCTTCTCTTCGCGTTCAACATTGGTGTCAGGTGCCGACATGGGCCGCTCCTTTGTCTACAAGTTTGCGCGGTTGCTGGCGCGGGGCCGCAGCCGCTGGTACACAGGCTTGTAATAGATACGCTGACCGACCCGCCCGGGTTCCACGGAACAGGAAAAAACCATGAAAGATGCTGCGCCCACCACCGCACCGGAGACATTTTATCTGAAGGATTACAAACCTTTCGGATTTGAGGTGGAGGCGGTAGAGCTGACATTCAAACTGGCGCCGAATTCGACCCGCGTGCTGAGCAAGATCCGCTTTGCCCCCAAGGAAAACGCCGCCGATCCGCGGTTTTTCCTGCACGGGGAAGCGCTGAAACTCATCTCCGCCAAGATCGACGGCAAGTCTGTGACGCCCGAGCTGATCGCGGGTGGCCTCATCTGCGACACACCTGACACCCCCTTCACCTGGGAAGCGGAGGTGGAAATCGACCCCGCCGCCAACACCGCGCTGGAGGGGCTTTATATGTCCAGCGGCATGTATTGCACCCAATGTGAGGCCGAGGGGTTTCGCAAAATCACCTATTACCCTGACCGCCCTGACGTGATGTCGACCTTCTCGGTCCGTATCGAAGGGAATGAAAAGGTCCTTCTATCCAATGGCAATCCCACCGGGTCAGGCGACGGTTGGGCGGAGTGGCACGACCCATGGCCGAAACCGGCCTATCTCTTTGCGCTTGTGGCCGGTGATTTGGTGAACCATCCCGACAGCTTCACCACCCGGTCCGGCAAGGATGTCGAACTCAACATCTGGGTCCGTCCGGGAGACGAGGGCAAATGCGCCTTTGGCATGGAAGCGCTGAAGAAGTCGATGAAATGGGACGAGGATGTCTACGGCCGCGAATACGATCTGGATATCTTCAACATCGTGGCAGTAGATGATTTCAACATGGGCGCGATGGAGAATAAGGGGCTGAACATCTTCAACTCCTCCTGCGTTCTCGCCTCGCCCGAGACCTCAACGGATGCCAATTTCGAACGGATTGAGGCGATCATCGCCCATGAGTATTTCCACAACTGGACCGGCAATCGCATCACCTGCCGCGACTGGTTCCAGCTTTGCCTGAAGGAAGGCCTGACCGTCTTCCGCGACGCCCAGTTCACCGCTGATATGCGGTCAGAGCCGGTGAAGCGGATTGAGGATGTGATTGCGCTCCGCTCGCGCCAGTTCCCGGAGGACAACGGCCCCCTCGCCCATCCGCCGCGCCCGGAACAATTCCAAGAGATCAACAACTTCTACACCGCCACCGTCTATGAAAAAGGCGCTGAGGTCATTGGAATGCTGAAGCGCCTTGTGGGCGATGAGAATTACGCAGCGGCGCTGGATCTCTATTTTGACCGGCACGACGGCCAGGCCTGTACGATCGAAGACTGGTTGAAGGTGTTTGAGGATGCCACCGGGCGTGACCTCAGCCAATTCAAACTCTGGTACAGTCAGGCGGGCACCCCACGGGTGCAGGTCTCTGAGGACTATGCCGACGGTCGCTATACCCTCACGTTCGAGCAATCGACACCACCCACCCCCGGCCAGCCCGACAAGGCCCCTCGCGTTATTCCAGTCGCGGTGGGACTTCTCTCTCCTAACGGCGATGAAGTGCGGGCAACGGAGGTGCTGGAGCTGACCGAAGCCAAGCAGAGCTTCACCTTTGATGGCCTCGCTGCGAAACCCGTGCCCTCCATCCTGCGCGAGTTTTCAGCCCCGGTGATCCTGGAGCGCGAAACCACAAACGCAGAACGCGCCTTCCTGCTGGCCCATGACACTGATCCCTTCAACCGCTGGGAGGCGGGCAACGCTCTGGCCACCGAAACCCGCGTCAGCATGGTGAGCGAGGGCGCCGCGCCCGACGGGGCCTATCTGGATGCGCTGGAGAAACTGGTGCGCGATGACACGCTTGATCCAGCCTTCCGCGCGCTGGTGTTGTCGCCGCCCAGCCAGTCCGAGATTGCCCAATCTCTGCACAACCGAGGTGTCACCCCCGATCCGCAGAAGATCTACGATGCGGCGGAGACCTTCGCTCAGACGCTGGCGCAACAGCTGGAGACCAGCCTGCCCCGGCTCTATGCCGCGACTACTGTAGATGGCCCCTATCAGCCCGATGCCCATGGTGCCGGTCTGCGGGCGCTGAACGGTCGTATCCTGTCCCTGCTGACCCGGCTGGATGGCGGCGAACAGGCGGCACGCCAGTATCAGGCCGCTGACAATATGACCCAGCAATATGCGGCGCTGGCATCACTGATGAAGGCGGAAAATGGCGAGAGCCAAAGTCAGGCGTTCTTCGACCAGTGGCGGGATGACCGTCTGGTGATGGACAAATGGTTCGCCCTGCAGGTGGCCTGTGCCGCCCCCGATGCGGCAGCCGGGGTTGCGTCTGACCTCACCGGTCACGCGCTCTTTGACATGAAGAACCCCAACCGCTTCCGCGCCGTGATGGGCGCGCTGGCGGGCAATCACGCGGGCTTCCACCATGTCAGTGGCGCGGGCTATCAGCTGCTGGCGAAGAACCTGATCGCGCTGGACAGTCTGAACCCCCAGACCACCGCGCGGATGTGTGCGGCCTTCCAGACCTGGAAACGCTACGACAGTGCGCGACAGACCCTGATCCGGGTTGAGCTGGAACGCATCCTCGCCACAGAGGGTCTCAGCCGTGACACCCATGAGATGGTCAGCCGGATCCTGCAGGGGTGATGCCCACCACACGCAGAAAGAGCGGGCAGCCTGACTGCCCGTTCCCCTCTGTAGATCTGGAAACGGTGCAGCTTTGCCGTCAGCCGGATCTCGGTGACACCCACCGTGCCGTAGGTCTGACGGGTGTCTGACGGCGGTGTCTCCTCCACGGCGTATCGCTACAGCCGGACCGCCCGCACACCGCGCCTCACCGTGGCGCTCGGCCTCTGGGCGGTCGGCATTCTGATCATATCGCTTTATTTCTCTGCAACCGTCTGGATTGCTGTGGTGCTGGCGCTGCCCCTGCTCCCCGGCCTGTGGGAGCTATGGCGCAACCCTACTGCAATGCTGGCGGTGGACAGCAAGGGCCTTAGCTGGTGCAACGCGGCCTCCGGCAGCACAGATATCCCCCTGGATCGGATCAGCCACATCCGGCTCGACAGGCGCTGGGATTTCTCACATCGCGCCACCGTTTTCACAGACAGCGGCAACCGCCTGCTTATCCCGCCGGATTGCCTGCCGCCGCATCAGCGCTTTGAGCAGGCACTGATTGCCGCCAATCTGCGGGTTGAGCGACATCATTTTCAGATCTTCTAGCGGTCTGAGCGGCGCCTCCGCCGCAAACCCTACTCTTAACGCCCGTTAACCTGCCACTGGAATATCCCAATCGTCCTCTGCAATGGCGCGCGCGCGCCATGATTGCGCCCCAAAGCCGGGTCAGTTTGTTTTCAGTGATTTAAGCTGCCAGCACGCGGACATCGATATGCTCAACAAAAACACCCCAGCGCGCGATCTTTTCAAACAGGTTTTTGCGACATTTCTGCCCGGCGACGGGCGCGCACCGACTGTCCAGACCGCCGATGGTCACCCCGTCCGCTTGCCAAAACCAACAACGGTTCAGGACAGCACCTCCGAGCCGCGCAGCCACAGCAGCGCCATAACTCAATCAACCGAGCAACTGATCGTGCCAATCTGCGATCCTGCGCACTCAGGCAGTGACTGCGCGGCGCTGCAGGATCAGGGGCAGTTCCTCGCCCGTCAGGATCGCTGGGCTGACCTCTCCGCCCGGATCGCAGAGGCTGATAGGGCGCGACGCAACACGCCGCATGGCCTTCCCGTCGCCGAACTGCTGGCCCATGGTGCCCGCGGCGATGTGGTCAATGCCGTCGAACACGCGCTGAGCCTCGGCCACGCCGCAGACCGGCGCAAGATGATCGAAGGTGTCATGGGGCTGGAGGCCATGTGCGTCGAACATCGCGACGATCCCTATCTGCGCACCTTGGTCGCCCTGGCCCATATTGATGTGGCGTGGATCTGGCGGGGGTATTCCGACGTCTTGTCGATCACCGTCGCCAACGGTCAGCGTTGTGCAGCCCATTTCGACAGGGCCGCCGCGCTGTTGCACCCGCTGGATGGCATTGCGCTCGACAGCCCCTTCATAGCCGCCGCCAAAACCGCTCTTCTGGCCGGGCAACGCTCTGCCAGCACCACGCAGGTCGCCGATGACTTTGCAGCACTCATTGATCTTGATCCCGACAACCACCGCCACATGCGCAGTCTGGGCACCCATATGCTGCCGCGCTGGTTCGGCGACTATACCGCGCTCGAACTGGAGGCCCGCCGCACCGCCGCCCGCACCGAGGCCACTTGGGGCCACGGCGCCTATGCCTGGGTTTATTTCGACGCCATTGCACTGGACCCGGAGGCCTGCGCCCGCGTCGATATCGACTTCTTCATGGACGGTCTGCGCGATATCGTGGCCCGTCGCCCTGATCAGGAAATGATCAACCTTCTCGCCTCCTATTGCGCTGTGGCCCTGCGCTACGGCGAGGAAGCCGCCACCAAAGGCCCCCCGCAGCGCGCCGAAATCGTGGAGGCCGCAGAATGGCTGATCCGCGATCACCTGCGCGAAATTCACCCCCTGATCTGGGCCCATGCAGCCCAGCGGTTTGACAACAACCTGCGCATCGCCTCGCCGCGCCGCTTTGCCGATCACGGACGCAAGGATGCACTGGCATTTATCGCGAAACTGTTCCGCAATGAGATCGAGGCAGGCCAGAGGGTGGAATTCTCCGCCAGCGGCCTGCGGGTTACCTCAATCTAGCACAGGCGCCTCGCACGCCTGCGCCACTTTCACGCTCCATCCGGTGTCCTGCTATCGCTTCTTGAAGGCATCCATCAGAGCGGCCCCCAACGCGCCGGTATTCTGATCAGTCTTCTGACCGGAGTTTTGACGCCCGCTTTGAGTTTTGCCCTGCTTCTGCCCCGGACCCTTATGCCTGCCATGAGCTGACGCAGGCTTGCCGCCCTGTCGCGGGCCTGCCCCCTTGGCCGGTCCGCGTGCGTTACGCTCCTCTTTGGCAGAGGCTCCGCCGTCTTTCTTCATGGTCAGCGCGATCCGCTTGCGCGGCACATCCACCTCCGTGACGGTGACCTTGACCACCTGGCCAGTCTTCACCACCTCATGGGGGTCTTTCACAAACCGGTCCGCCAGCTGGCTGACATGCACCAGCCCGTCCTGATGCACGCCAATGTCCACAAAGGCGCCAAAGGCGGCAACATTGGTCACCGTGCCCTCCAGCACCATACCGGGCTTAAGATCGGTAATCGTCTCAACCCCATCCTTGAACGAGGCCGTCACAAAGGACGGACGCGGATCGCGGCCCGGCTTTTCCAATTCCTCGAAAATGTCGCGCACAGTCGGCAGTCCGACCTCGCCGCCAACAAACTCCTCCGCCCGCAGAGACTTCAGCGCTGCCCCGTCGCCCATGATCTGACGAATATCGCGCCCGCAGGCAGCCACAATCTTGCGCGCCACAGCATAGCTTTCGGGGTGAACCGAGGACGCATCCAGCGGCTCCTTGCCATCCCGGATGCGCAGAAACCCCGCGCATTGTTCATAGGCTTTGGGGCCAAGCCGCGCCACCTTCAGCAGCTCGCGGCGCGAGGCAAACGCCCCGTTCACATCGCGATGGGCGACAATCGCCTCTGCCAGACCGGGGCCAAGCCCCGAGACATGGCTCAAGAGCGGCGCCGATGCCATGTTGAGATCCACACCCACCGCGTTCACCACATCCTCGATCACCGCCTCCAGCGATTTTGATAGTTTGTGCTGGTCTACATCGTGCTGATACTGGCCAACACCGATGCTCTTGGGTTCGATCTTCACCAGCTCCGCCAGCGGGTCCTGCAGGCGGCGGGCGATCGACACCGCCCCACGCAGGGACACATCCAGATCCGGGAATTCCCGCGCCGCCAGTTCGGATGCGGAATAGACCGAGGCGCCGGCCTCGGACACCACCACCTTGGTCGGCGCCTTCACCTTGGCAGGCAGGTGCTTCAGCACCTCCGCCACCATCCGCTCAGTCTCGCGGCTGGCGGTGCCATTGCCGATGGCAATCAACTCGACGCCATGCTCGGCGATCAGTTTCACAATCGACACCTGCGCCCCGCGCAGATCGTTCTTCGGCTGGAAGGGATACAGCGTTTCGGTGGCCACCAGTTTCCCGGTGGCGTCAACCACCGCCGCCTTGACGCCGGTGCGAATGCCCGGGTCCAGCCCGAGGGTCGGCCGCGCACCGGCTGGCGCTGCAAACAGCAGGTCTTTCAAGTTGCGGGCAAAAACCTGGATGGCGTCTTCCTGCGCGCGGCCGCGCAGGTCTCCCATCAGCTCCAGCATCATCGACAGCGACAGCTTCACCCGCCAGGCCCAGCCCGCGACCTTGCGCAGCCAGATATCCCCCGGCCCGTTGCCGCCCGCGCCCAGCTCCGCCGCAACCATGCCTTCGGCCCGCGCGGCACCTTCTTCCGGCTCCGGCCCCACGTCCAGCGTCAGCACACCCTCGTTTGACCCACGCAGCATCGCCAGCGCCCGGTGCGAGGGCACATCGGCCCAACGCTCGGAATGCGCGAAATAGTCCGAGAACTTGGCGCCCTCCTGCTCCTTGCCCTCGATCACCTTGGCGGTAACCACCGCTTCCTTTTGCAGGAACCCCCGCAACCGCCCCAATAGGGCTGCATTTTCCGTCAACCGCTCGGTCAGGATATCGCGCGCGCCGTTCAGCGCATCCTTCACCGTTTCCACCGCCTCGGTAATGTACCCTTCCGCCAGCTTTTCCGGGTCTATGCGGCGGTCGGCCAGAATGGCCTCTGCCAGTGGGTCCAACCCGTTTTCGCGGGCAATCATCGCCTTGGTGCGCCGCTTTGGCTTATAGGGCAGGTAGATATCTTCCAGCTGCGCCTTGGTCTCAGCCCTAGCGATTGAGGATGCCAGCGCATCGGTCAGTTTGTCCTGCGATTTCACCGACTCAAGGATCGCCGCCCGCCGCTTTTCCAGCTCACGCAGATACTCCAGCCGTTCCGCCAGCCGGCGCAGCTGGGTGTCGTCCAGACCCCCGGTCGCCTCTTTCCGGTAGCGCGCGACAAAGGGCACGGTGGCGCCTTCGTCCAGCAGCGCGACAGCGGCGCTCACCTGTTTCGCGGCAGCGCCGATTTCCGTGGCAATGGTCTGGCTGATGCGGGCGGGTGTGTCCAAGGCGGCCTCCTGTTGAACTGCTCGGGCTGCCAGTTCTATCTGCACGCCCTGACCCCGCCAAGAGGGCAAATACCCCCCCGGCAATCCCGCGCCGCCATTGCCCTCTTGCCCCTGCCCGCGCAGAGGCCTAGAACGCTTGCCAACTATAGACATTCGGATACGGCGGAAAACCATGCTCGACCTGACATATGAACTCCCCAAGCCCAAAGTGATCGCGGGCGCCAAGCATGACTGGGAACTGGTCATCGGCATGGAGGTGCATGCCCAGGTCAGCTCCAATGCCAAGCTGTTCTCCGGCGCCTCCACCAAGTTCGGGGCCGAGCCAAACTCCAACGTGGCATTTGTTGATGCCGCCATGCCCGGCATGCTGCCGGTGATCAACGACTACTGCGTTGAACAGGCGGTGCGCACCGGGCTGGGGCTGAAGGCCGATATCAACCTGTGGTCCGCCTTTGACCGCAAGAATTATTTCTACCCCGACCTGCCGCAGGGCTACCAGATTTCGCAGCTCTATCACCCCATCGTGGGCGAGGGCGAAGTGCTGGTGGAACTGGGCGACGGCACCGCGCGCATGGTACGGGTTGAGCGGATCCATATGGAACAGGACGCGGGCAAGTCGATCCACGACATGGACCCCAACATGTCCTTCGTCGACCTCAACCGCACCGGCGTCTGCCTGATGGAGATCGTCTCCCGCCCCGACATCCGCGGGCCCGAGGAAGCGGCCGCCTATATCGCCAAGCTGCGCCAGATCATGCAGTATCTGGGCACCTGCGACGGCAATATGCAAAACGGCAACCTGCGCGCCGACGTGAACGTCTCTGTCTGCCGTCCGGGCCAGTATGAGAAGTATCAGGAAACCCAGGACTTCTCCCACCTCGGCACCCGCTGCGAGATCAAGAACATGAACTCCATGCGCTTCATCCAGCAGGCCATCGACGTCGAGGCCCGCCGCCAGATCGCCATCATCGAGGCGGGCGGCACCATCGACCAGGAAACCCGCCTGTACGATCCGGACAAGGGCGAAACCCGTTCCATGCGCTCCAAGGAAGAAGCGCATGACTACCGCTATTTCCCCGACCCGGATCTGCTGCCGCTGGAAATCGAACAGGCTTGGGTCGATGATATCGCCGCCAACCTGCCGGAACTGCCGGACGAGAAAAAGGCACGTTTCATCAAGGATTTCGGTCTGTCCGACTATGACGCATCGGTGCTGACCGCCGACGTGGAATCGGCCACCTTCTTTGAGGAAACCGCTAAGGGCCGCAGCGGCAAACTGGCCGCCAACTGGGTGATCAACGAGCTGTTCGGCCGCCTGAAGAAGGACGAGGACAAACAGATCACCGACAGCCCGGTCTCCCCGGCGCAGCTCGGCGGCATCATTGACCTGATTTCTTCCGATGCGATTTCCGGCAAAATCGCCAAGGACCTGTTCGAGATCGTCTATACCGAAGGTGGCGACCCGGCGCAGATCGTCGAAGAGCGCGGCATGAAGCAGGTGACAGATACCGGCGCCATCGAGGCCGCGCTGGACGAGATCATCGCAGCCAACCCCGCACAGGTGGAGAAGGCCAAGGTGAACCCCAAGCTCGCAGGCTGGTTCGTCGGCCAGGTGATGAAAGCCACCGGCGGCAAGGCCAACCCCAAGGCAGTGAATGAGCTGGTGGCCAAGAAACTGGGCGAGTGAGCGCAACCCGCCGATCGCAGATCAGACCCAATTGCAGATTGATCAAGGGCGCCCCGGTGGCGCCCTTTTTGGTACCTGCGCAGGCTGCAACTCACCCGCTTGTGTCCTTTTTGTGCTGACATCACAGCGCAAGCCCCCGTCATCAAACTGGAATTCCGCCGCGGAATTTGGTTATACTGCAGATCGACTTGCCCATCGACAGGTCCCCGCCCATGGGGAACGCGGACGCTTGACCCCCCGCACGCTTGCGCTAAACCTGCCGCCGACACAGGAGACGTTTATGCAAGCTTTTGAGTACAAGGTTGTTCCCGCCCCCGCCAAGGGCACCAAGGCCAAGGGGGTCAAAACAGCCGAAGCCCGGTTCGCCAATTCCATCGATATTCTGCTTAATGAGATGGCAGCAGAGGGCTGGGAGTATCAGCGCGCGGAGCTTCTGCCCTCAGAAGAACGCAGCGGGCTGACCGGCTCGACCACCAATTGGCGCAATGTGCTGATTTTCCGCCGCGCCCTACCAGCAGCGGCTGAGGACTCGCAGTCCACGGCCATCGCCCAGCTGGCCGCACAGCTCAGCGCCCAGATCGCCACTCAGACCACGGGTCCGGCCATCAGCGAGTCGGCAGATCCGGACACCAAAGACGCCGCAGCCGCCACCGCGGAGCCCGCGGCCACCAGCCGCCCGGAAACCACCACTGTGCCGACCCTTGGTCCGGCGACCACCACCGCCATCGTGCCGCCCACCGCCATTGCCGGTGATCCGGAGGCCCCGGCGGGCGCCATCGCCGTCCCCGGTCGGGGTGCACGTGCGATGATGGCTGATGATGGCGTGGAGGAACTCAGCCCCGTGTCCGGCGTAACCGCCGCACTGAAGGCCCGCGCCACCCTCGCCGCAACGCCGAAAGGCGCCGCAGCCAAACCTGCCGCAAAGGCCGAGCCAAAGCTGACAAAGGCGCAAGACCCCTCCAAAGATCCGGCAGGGAGTTGACCAGCCCCTTACCCGAATTCCCCGCCGACGTTGCCGCATGGTCACATAGGCGGGGCTTTGCCTGACTTGCCGCGCTAGGCGCCAATATCCAGCGCCAGCGCGTGGATGCGCGGCACAATGTCGCCCAACGCCTTATGCACCGCACGATGCTGCGCGACGCGGCTCATATCCGCAAAGGCCGCGGCCCGGATATGCACGTTGAAATGGCTCTCGCCGCGCCCGTCGTGGCCTGCATGGCCGATGTGTTGATCGCTCTCATCCTCGACCCGCAGCACGCTTGGCGCAAATTCTGCGCGCAGGCGCGCCTCAATCTCATCACGAATGCTCATTCTGCCGTGTCCTGCATAAAAATCCCCGTATTAATTTTCCCAGCCCCCTTCAATCTGCCGCCCCTTAGACTAAACTGCTGCCTCCGAGTCGAACAGTTGCGTCTAGAAGGTGCGCCCCATGACCAAGTCAGATCCCTTTGGTTTCGATATGTCCATCCGGTCAGCGAAGAAAAAGAACCCCCGCGGGCGGCGGGCCGCCACCGGCGCGTCCGAGACCTCCCAACGCGTCTGCGACAAGGACGGTTGCAATGAACCCGGCAAATTCCGCGCGCCCAAGGCGCCAGATGTGCTGGATGATTTCTACTGGTTCTGCCAGGAGCACGTGCGCGAATACAACAACAAGTGGAACTTCTTTGAAGGCACCACTGAGGCTGAGATGAACGCCCAGCAGTCCAAGGACAAGGTCTGGGAACGCCAGACCAAACCCATGGGCGACCCGGAGGCACGGGCCTGGGCGCGGCTTGGTATTGAGGATCCGCATCAGGTACTGGGTCAGAACGCCACCCGCAATCCCGGACGCTCCGCCCCTGCCGGGCGCCGTCTGCCGCCGACCGAACGCCGCGCGCTTGAGGTGCTGGAGGCCAAGGATGACTGGAGCAAGGCCGACATCCGCAAGGCCTACAAAAAGCTGATCAAAGTGCTGCACCCCGATATGAATGGGGGCGACCGCAGCCAGGAAGAACAGCTGCAAGAGGTGGTCTGGGCCTGGGACCAGATCAAGGACAGCCGCAGCTTCAAGTGAACCGCAGCACCTAAAGCAGGTTCGTCTCAACGGTGTCTTTGCCGTTTTGAAAACACCAGAAAGCGGCGCGCAAGCGGCGCTTTTTATTTGCCCAATGCGTCGCCTCTCCCAGCTTTTCGCCGATCCGCCGGGCTCTCGTTGAAAACCGCAGCGGGGTCGCGCTCACTTCTGGCGTCTTCGACCGGCGCCAGGGTCAGGGTCAGGTCATTGAACCGGTCGAGGAATGTCCGAATATCGTGTGCTTGCGAGAGCCGCTCCGCTGGTTTTTGGAGCGATCTTGGCCAAATCGGGAAATCCAAAGACCAGTCGATAGATTTCCCAATACGATTTGCAGACACAACAATACAAAAAAGCCACGGCACATTGGCACCGTGGCTTCTTCATTTTACGCTGCTAGGCGGCTCAGCTGCCCTTGCGCTGCGGTCGCGCGTTGCCGCCGGGCTTTCCGGAAACGGCTGCACGCGCCTTGTTCTTCTTGCTGTTGGGCTTGCCCTTCGGCGGTGGCGGCCCCTTGCGACCGGATTTCCCCGGATTGGACCAATCGCCCTTGGGCTTGCCCGGAACCGCAGGTTTGGCAGGCGCCGACGGCGTTGCCCCCCGGTCCGACGACCCGCGTGCGGTCACCGTGGCTTTGCCGCCCTCACCTGTGCGCTTGGGCTTATCGAAACGGGGTTTGTCGCCATAGGCCGGTTTGTCACCGCGCGGTTTATCGCCATAGGGTTTGCTGGCACGAGGCTTGTCACCATATGGTTTTTCACCACGTGGCTTGTCACCACGTGGCTTGTCACCATAAGCAGGCTTGTCGCCGCGCGGTTTGTCATAGCGGGGCTTGTCGCCATAGGGCTTACGCTCCCCCCGTTCGCCACCGCGATCCTGCCCACGATGGCCGCGCTTGTCATCGCGGAAACCACCGCCTTCACGCCCCTGCGGGCGTGGAGATTTGGGCAGATCCGGCGCCTTGTCCAGACGGGTGACATTTGCCCCCTCTTCCAGACCGTCATGTTTCACTGCGCCCCAGAAGCTTTCGGCGCTGGCTTCGCGCACTTCCACGTAGCTTTGATCAAACTGAACCCGGATCGCGCCGATATCATCCTTGGTCAACCCACCGGCATTGCACAGCGCAGGCAGCAGTCGGCGTGGCTCGGCACCAGCCTTGCGACCACCGCTGACGGCAAACCACACGGACGGACCAAAGGGCGCGCGCTCTTGGCGCTCACGTTTGTCGTGCTGCGGATCGCTCAGCTCCTCAGGCGCGCTGTGGCGATCGTGGAACAGACGCAAATAGGCGGCGGCCAGCTGCTCGGGCGAGAACCGCTCAACCAACTCCGCCACAGGGGCGGTCTCGTTTTCGCTGACCGGTTCGCTCCAGGCCTTGTCGCCCAGAAGGCGTTCAAAGTCGCGGGTGCGGACATCATCGGCACTGGGGGCCGGGCTGGTCTCTGCCGTGATCTTGGCCGACCGCAGCAGGCGCAGGGCCTTGCCCTTTGCCTTTGGTGGCACGATCAGCGCGGACACGCCCTGACGCCCGGCACGGCCAGTACGGCCCGACCGGTGCAACAGCGTCTCATGGCTGGATGGCAGATCCGCGTGAATGACCAGATCCAGCTTCGGCAGGTCGATCCCGCGCGCCGCCACATCCGTTGCCACGCAGACCCGCGCGCGCCCGTCCCGCAGGGACTGCAGAGCGTTGGACCGCTCCGCCTGGGACAGCTCACCGGATAGGGCAACCACGGAAAATCCGCGATTGCTCAGCCGTGTGGTCATCCGATTCACCACCGCGCGGGTGTTGCAGAACACGATGGCATTGGGCGACTCGTGGAAGCGAAGCACGTTGATAACGGCGTTTTCGACATCCCGCTGCGCCACGGCCAGCATCTGATATTCAATGTCAGCATGCTGCGAGGCTTCCGCCACGGTTTTGATGCGCTGGTGATCCTTCAGATAGGTCTCCGCCAGCCGCGCAATGCCCGCAGGCACGGTGGCCGAGAACATCAGGGTCCGGCGCTCTTCCGGGGACTCGCCCAGAATGAACTCCAGATCCTCGCGGAAGCCCAGATCGAGCATCTCATCGGCTTCGTCCAGCACCACGGCGCGGACCTGCGACAGGTTGATGGAGCCGCGCATAATGTGGTCGCGCAGACGCCCGGGCGTTGCCACGACAATATGGGCGCCACGTTCCAGCGCGCGCCGCTCATCGCGCATATCCATACCGCCAACGGTGGAGACGACATGCGCGCCCGCTTCGGCATAAAGCCAGCCAAGTTCGCGTTTGACCTGCAACGCCAGTTCGCGGGTCGGCGCAATGACCAGCGCCAACGGCAGATCGGCACGGTCCAGTTTCTCGGCGTCGCCCAACAATGTGGGGGCCATCGCCAGGCCAAAGCCTACGGTTTTGCCGGATCCGGTCTGTGCCGACACCAGAAGGTCGGACTGATCCAGCTCGGCTGCGGTGACGGCCTCTTGCACGGGTGTCAAATGCTCGTAGCCGCGCGCCTGAAGCGCTTGTTCGAGTGCTGTTTTCAAGATTTCATTTCGCTTGCTGCGGGGCGCGCCGCCAGAGGGCACGCCGATATCGGGAATGTCCCCGACTGCGCAGGAACGCGGATGGCATCATCCAAGTGCGCGCTGATATCGGCTTTGCCCCCTGTTGTACAGGGTTCATTTGCCCATCAGGGCGCCGCAGACCGCCCGCAGACGCAACCCCGCTATGCGTTTGCTGCGACATCCCCCCGCGTCGCCGACCTCCCGGCACAACACGCGTTAGGCGGAGAGAACATAGCGCATCCGGTAGCGGGGACAGCCCCCATAAGGCCAGTTTTGATCCAAACGTCACGACAGCTGGTCAAACCCGGCCATGGCCCCTTGCGATTGCAGACAAGATCAGGCACCAATCCAGCGGATTGCCCGCAGCCAACGGACGCTGCGCGGATGAGGATAAGGATCGACTGCGATGACCGACGGTTTGCTGGATATGAACGCGAAACCCACCGAGACCTTTTCGGTGCGCGATGTGTTCGGAATTGATACGGATATGACCGTCAAGGGCTTCGCCGAAGGCTCTGACCGGGTTCCGGCTCTGGACCCCACCTATAAATTCGATCCCGAAACCACACTGGCCATTCTTGCAGGGTTCAGCCACAACCGCCGTGTGATGATCCAAGGCTACCACGGCACCGGCAAATCGACCCACATTGAACAGGTCGCCGCCCGGCTGAACTGGCCCTCTGTGCGGGTGAACCTCGACAGTCACATCTCCCGGATCGACCTCATTGGTAAGGACGCGATCAAGCTGCGCGACGGCAAGCAGGTCACCGAATTCCACGAAGGCATCCTGCCCTGGGCGCTGCGCAATCCGGTTGCCATCGTGTTTGACGAATATGATGCCGGCCGCGCTGACGTGATGTTCGTGATCCAGCGGGTGCTGGAGCATGACGGCAAGCTGACGCTGCTGGACCAGAACGAGATCATCACCCCGAACCCCTACTTCCGCCTGTTTGCCACCGCCAACACCGTGGGCCTTGGGGACACCACCGGACTCTACCACGGCACCCAGCAGATCAACCAGGCCCAGATGGACCGCTGGTCGCTGGTGGCGACACTGAACTACCTCAGCCATGATGCCGAAGCGGCCATCGTGCTGTCCAAGGCGCCGCATTACAACACCGCCGAGGGTCGCAAGACCATCTCCCAGATGGTGACTGTCGCCGACCTCACCCGGACCGCCTTTATGAACGGCGACCTCTCCACAGTTATGTCGCCCCGGACCGTCATCAACTGGGCACAGAACGTCGAGATTTTCCGCGATGTGGGCTATGCCTTCCGCCTGTCGTTCCTCAACAAATGCGACGAGCTGGAACGCCAGACCGTCGCCGAGTTCTACCAGCGCTGCTTTGACGAAGAGCTGCCCGAAAGCGCCGCCAGCGTGAGCTTGGGGTAAACCATGCCTACAAAGACCATTCCAGAATGGTTGCTCGATGACAACATCCCGTTGGAGGTGCGGAAGAAAGCGTACCAGATGTTTATGATCGAACGCCAGATGGGTGGATTTTTTTTAGGCAGACAAGAAGTCGCCCACTTGTGTTTGTTTGCGGCTTTCATTGGTTTGGTAAGCGTCGCCGTGCTAGTTGGCTTTGAACGGCCTGCGTTGCTAATAGCTCTTGGACTATTTCAAGCAGGCTTTTCAGCTTGGGGCTGGGTCGAATTCAACAAACGACAGGCCGACGCGAAGGCCTCACTCGAACATTGCAACGGCAAGCTGCAAACTGAAGGGTGGGACTACTATTCTGGAAGCTTAAGAAAGCTTGAAGCATGAAAAAGCCCAACGATAACCCCGCCGATCCGTTCAAGAAGGCGCTGGCCGAAGCCACCAAGGTGATGGCCGACGACCCGGAATTGAGCGTGTCCTATTCCGTTGACCCGGCTGGAATGTCCGGGGACAGCATGCGGCTGCCGCAGGTCTCCCGCCGGATGAGCCGGGAGGAAGTGCTGCTGGCCCGTGGCACCGCCGATGCGCTGGCGCTGCGCCACAAATTCCACGACGCCGCCACCCATGCCCGCTACGCCCCACCCGGCGATATGGCGCGGGACCTCTATGAGGCGCTGGAGTCCGCCCGCTGCGAGGCGATGGGCGCGCGGCACATGCCCGGCACCGCCTCCAATATTGATGTGAAGATCCAGAACGAGGCCCTGCGCAAGGGCTATGACCAGATCAAATCCGCAACCGAGGCGCCGTTGGCGGTCTCGGCCGGCTATCTGATCCGCCATCTGGCCACTGGCCGCCCCATGCCCGAAGCTGCTGCCAATGTCATGGAACTCTGGCGCGGGTTCATTGAACAACAGGCCGGTGAAACACTGGCGAACCTTGACGACACTATCGAGGATCAGGCGACCTTTGCCAAATTCGCGCGGCAGGTGATCACCGATCTGGGCTATGGCGATCAGCTGGGTGAGGATCCGGACCAGCTCGACGATGAGCAGGAAAACGACGCTGAAGAGGACGCTGAGGAGCAGCAGGACCCCGACAGCAACGGTCAGGACGATTCCGACGAAGAAGAAGCCGACGCCAATCCCGAGCAGGCTCAGGAACAGCAGCAGGACGAGAGTCAGGCGCAGGTCTCCATGGATGAAATGGCGGATGATGAATTCGCCGAAGACACCGAAATGCCCGATGGTGAGGCACCGCTGGACCCACCCCCGCCGCCAGCTGTGTCGGAGGCGGATCCCGACTATAAGGTGTTCAACGATGCCCATGACGAGGAAATCGCCGCCGAGGACCTCGCCGAACCTGCCGAGCTGGAACGTCTTCGTGCCTATCTCGACCAACAGCTGGAACCGCTGAAAGGCGCTGTGTCACGGCTGGCCAATAAATTGCAGCGCCGCCTTCAGGCGCAGCAGAACCGCTCCTGGGAGTTTGATCTGGAAGAGGGCATTCTGGATGCCGGTCGTCTGGCCCGTGTGGTCGCCAACCCCACCACGCCCTTGTCGTTCAAACGCGAGAAAGACACCGAATTCCGCGACACCGTGGTGACATTGCTCCTCGATAACTCCGGCTCCATGCGGGGGCGCCCGATCTCCATCGCCGCGATCTGCGCCGATGTTCTGGCCCGCACCCTGGAACGCTGCAACGTGAAGGTCGAAATCCTCGGCTTTACCACCCGCGCCTGGAAAGGTGGCCTGGCCCGCGAGGCCTGGCTCAATGAGGGTCGTCCGCAATTGCCCGGCCGCCTCAACGACCTACGCCACATCATCTACAAAGGCGCCGATGCGCCGATGCGCCGGACCCGTGACAACCTCGGCCTGATGATGAAAGAGGGCCTCCTGAAGGAAAACATCGACGGTGAGGCACTGGAATGGGCGCACCGCCGTATGATCGCGCGGCAAGAGGCGCGCAAAATCCTGATGGTGATTTCCGATGGCGCACCGGTGGATGACAGCACCCTGTCGGTGAACCCGGCCAACTACTTGGAAAAACACCTGCGCGATGTAATCGCCATGGTGGAGCGGCGCAAACAGGTCGAACTGCTGGCCATCGGCATCGGCCATGACGTGACCCGCTACTATGACCGCGCCGTCACCATCACCGATGTTGAACAGCTGGCAGGTGCCATGACAGAACAGCTCGCCGCGCTGTTTGACAGTGATCCGCGCGCCCGTGCCCGCGTCATGGGCATCAAACGCGCCAGCTGAGCACCTCAGCCGCACTGCTCTGGTCAAAGCCTCGCGCCGCTTCGGTGCGGGGCTTTGTGTTACAGGGGTTGCGGGAAGCCGCCGGATTTGGAACAAGTGTTCGCGACAGAGCGCGCCATGACTGCCGCGTCATTTCCTTGTTCCTGCCGACGTCGCGCAACACCCTCCCAGAAGGGCCGGTCGCTGCGCTCTGACCGACCGTCGCGGACCACCCGAAACAGATGGAGGGAGCCGATGTTCCAGACCTTTGACGTAGCGACCCGCCCGGACCAAGGCCCGCCCCGGCTCAACGCGCTGCGCGCGGAGATGCAAAAGGAGGCGCTGGACGGCTTTCTGGTGCCCCGCGCCGATGCCCATCAGGGCGAGTATGTTGCCCCCGGCGATGAGCGGCTGGCCTGGCTCACTGGCTTCACCGGTTCGGCCGGTTTCTGCGCCGTGTTGCGCGACATCGCAGGCGTCTTCATCGACGGGCGTTATCGCACGCAGGTGAAACAGCAGGTGGCAGAGGTCTACACCCCGGTCCATTGGCCGGAGGTGCAGCTCGCCGACTGGCTGAAAGAACAGCTGCCAGAGGGCGGACGCATCGGCTATGACGCCTGGCTGCATTCCGCGAGCCAGATCCAGGCGCTGACAGCCTCACTGGGCGACCATGGTTTTGACTTCGTCCAATGCGACAATCTGGTGGACCGCATCTGGCCCGATCAGCCCGCCCCGCCCATGCAACCCGTCATCGCCCATCCTGTTGACTACGCAGGCACAACCGCCGCCGCCAAGATCAGCTCTCTGGCCGAGGGGTTGCGCAACGCGGGTCAGAGCGCGGCGGTGATCACCCTGCCTGACAGCATCATGTGGCTGTTGAACATCCGTGGCAGCGATATCGCCCACAACCCGGTTGCCCACGGCTTTGCCATTCTGCACGCCGACGCGCGTGTGGATCTGTTCATGGCCGCGGAGAAACTGACTGACGTCACCGCACATCTCGGCCCGGATGTGTCCGTGCAGGCGCCCGAGGCCTTCCTCCCGGCGGTGGCGGATCTGGCTCAGGCCCGGAATGCCGCCGTCGCCGCTGACCTGACCACCCTGCCCCAGATCGTCGCCGATCAGCTCGGCGATGCGCTGGTCGCAGCCGGTGATCCCTGCGCCTTGCCCAAGGCCCGCAAATGCGCCGCCGAGGTCGAGGGCAGCGCCGCCGCTCATCTGCGCGATGGGGCGGCGGTGGTCGAAACCCTCGCCTGGCTCGATGCGCAGCCCGCCGGTACGGTCACCGAAATCGACGTGGTCAAACACCTCGAAGCGGAGCGCCGCAAGGACCCCAAACTGCGCGACATCAGCTTTGAGACCATATCCGGCACCGGCCCCAACGGCGCAATCATTCACTACCGCGTCAGCGAGGACAGCAATGCCACGCTGAACGACGGCCACCTTCTGGTGCTGGACAGCGGCGGGCAATATCTGGACGGCACCACCGACATCACCCGCACCCTCGCCATCGGCACCCCACCGCAGGACGCCCGGGATGCCTATACCCGCGTCCTTCAGGGCATGATTGCCATGTCCCGGCTGCGCTGGCCCAAAGGGCTTGCCGGTCGTGACATCGAGGCGGTGGGCCGAATGCCGCTCTGGCTCGCCGGGCAGGACTTCAACCACGGGCTTGGCCATGGGGTCGGTGCCTTCCTCAGTGTCCACGAAGGCCCCCAGCGGCTCAGCCGCGCTGGCACCGTTCCCTTGGACCCCGGCATGATCCTCTCAAATGAGCCGGGATATTACCGCGAAGGCGCTTTTGGTATTCGCATTGAAAACCTGTTGGTGGTAGAACCAGCGCCTGAGCTGGACAGTGCTGACGCAGACCGTGAGATGCTGAGCTGGCGCACCCTGACCTACGCCCCGCTGGACCGGCGACTGATCGTCGCAGACATGCTCACAACGGCAGAGCGGGACTGGTTGAACACCTATCATGCGGCTGTGGCCGACAAGATTGGACCCAACGTAACAGCCGAGGCGCGACGCTGGCTGGATGCCGCTACGGCACCGCTGTGATACCGCAGTGTTACAACCAAAGACGATATTGATCCGTGACGAACGACGTGAAGGAAAAGACCATGACAAAGATCCAAATTCGCAAGGCAGCAGGCACCTGGGTGGTGCGCTCCGGTGGCGCAGTGCTTGGCGAGAGCAGCAACGCGCTTGAGCTGAGCGAGGGCGATCTGGCGCCCGTCATCTATTTTCCTCGCGGCGACATCGCAACCGCCTTCCTGGACCGCAGTGACAAGACCAGCCATTGCGCAGGCAAGGGCGACGCCAGCTACTATTCCATCGTGAACAAATCCTCGGTGACCGAAAACGCCGTCTGGAGCTATGAAGCTCCGCTCGACGCCGTCGCCGAGATCAAGGACCACCTCGCCTTTGTCACCGGCGAGTCGGTAAAGGTCGAACAGATCTGAGGTCAGAAACTCATCGGCAAGAATACGCTGGCTACACTTCCGAGGCGTCCCATATCGGGGCGCCTTATTTATGGATAAGCAAGCTTTCGCCCAGATCTACGGGCGGTCAGGAGCCTCACACACCAGGGGACTCCGGGTCTTTGTCAGACCATGACAGATCAGGGAACCTCAGGACGGCACAGCGCAAGTTTGGTCGAAAAACGACCCAGAACCACAGGCAGTGCAGGCACGGGCCAAACACATCTACAAAGCCCTCCAAAGCAAAGCGCACGTATAACGATCAATTTGATCGTTATATACTGCGCATTACCAAGGCCATTTATGAGATCCTTTGAAGCGGATCTGGAGAAATAGAAACAATACCAATTAACACACCAATATAGGCCGACTGAAACACCGTGACGGTCAGCTGAGGATCGTTTGGCACAGATGCTCGCGCGCCGCCTCTACAGATTCACCTGTGCAGAACATCTGCGCATCCCGTGCGCTTTGAACAACATAGTCGATCAACGCCTCATAAGAAGCGCGCTCGTTTTCCTGCTCTACTGCCTTCGCCACGTGTTCAGCCTCTGTCGGGCTGATTTTATTGTGTTGCATGTTTTCACTTCCGAAGAATGATCACCATTATCGTTATGTTAACCATAATTAAGTGGCTCCGCCGACAAAGGTTAAAATTACTTAAGGAAAAAAGCGAACACCCGTTTCAGAAATATCACATATTCGAGATCGTCTTTTGCGGGTAAACATGTCTTTGAGCGACTCCATTGTCGGAAATGTCGCAAACCGGCGCTGAGTTGCCGCAGTCTTCAGCCGTCAGCTATGCTCTTCGGCAGCCGCTGCGGCCAATGCGCGGTTGTAAGCCTTGAGCGAATCAATGTGGTAAAGGGCCCCGATGAGATTCGGCGGATTATCGCCACCCTCCGCTTCCGCCAGAACCGGGAGATACGCCAGCTCCGCCCGATCAAAGATCGGCATCGCCGCCTCCAGCGAAGCAGAAGCACGGATCGACAACCCCTGTTCAATCAGCGCCGCGCAATCTTCGGCGCTGGCACAGCGAGGATCTCCCATCGGCCGCATCACCGCGCCCGCACGCAGCATCGACAGCAGATAGGCCTGCGGGCCTGCCGCACAGTGGATATTGCGCCGCTCCAGCTGTGTGAGAAAGAACGACCGATCCACAATGCGCGAAGCCAGCGCCGTGGACATCGACACCGCAACCATTACCGCCAACCCGATCTGCCAGTCGCCGGTCAGCTCAAACACGATCAGCGTGGTTGAAATCGGTGCCCCCAGAACAGCAGCGGCCACGGCCCCCATTCCGGCAAAGGCATAAAGCGTATGTGTCCCCGAGACATCCGGCAGCACCGCCGTTGCAATCAGCCCAAAGGCCAATCCGGTCAGCGCACCGACCATCAGCGAGGGAGAAAACACCCCACCCCCCATGCGCCCGCCCATGGTGATCGCCACAGCCGCGGTTTTGACCATCGCAAAGAGGATTGTCTGATGCAGCACCAACGCGCCTGTCAGCGCCAGCACCGTGGTCTCATAGCCGACACCGATAATATGGGGAAACCAGACCGCAATCACCCCCAGCAGTAGACCAGAGGCCGCCGGGCGCAGCCAGCGTGGCAGCTGTAGCCGGTCCTGCAGCGCATTGCCGATCTGCTCCGCAAAGAAGATCGACCGCATCAGCACCACCGCCACCAGCCCGCAGATCAGCCCAAGCATCAGAAACGCCGGCAATTCGACATAGAACTGCAGCGCCCCCGGCGTGATCAGATCGAATTCGGTCACATCACCGTATTCCAGTCGGTTGATCACTGTCCCGGCGACCGAAGCAATCACAATCGGCGCAAAGGCATGCACCGCGAAATGCCTCAACACCACCTCCAGCGCAAACAGCGCTCCGGCGATGGGCGCGTTGAAACTGGCTGAGACCGCCGCCGCCACCGCGCAGCCCAGAAGATCCCGCCCGGTGATCCCATCAGCCTGAATGCGGTTGCTGACCCAGGTCGAGATCACCCCGGCCATATGCACCACCGGTCCTTCTCGCCCTGTAGACCCGCCCGTGCTCAGCGTGATGAAAGACGCACAGGCCGACGCCAGCCCGGCGCGCATTTCAACCCGGCCATCCCCCAGTGCGGCCCCCTCGATCACATCCGCAACGGAGCGGACGCGGGCGTCAGGGGTGAACCGGTGCAGGATCACCCCCACCACCAGACCGCCCACCGTCGGAATCGCCACCAGCCAGTACCATGGCATGCCCTGAGCGAAACTATGCAGAAAATTCACGTCCTCGGTGCCGTAGACCCAGGCCTGAAATGCCGTGATCCCCTTGCGGAAGAACAGCGCGGCAAATCCAGCGGCAATCCCGATCAGCAGAGCAATGAACCAGAACTGAATCTGACTTGGCCCCCGGTGACGCAACACCCGCCAGACATCCCGCGCTCCGGCAACGCCCTGAGTGAACTGGGCAGAAATAACGGAGCGAATGGTCTGTGGCATGAACCCGATTGTCCCGGTGTCGTTCTTGTCTCTTTCGCGGCAGACTATCGACAGGGTGGTTAAACCATCGTGAAAACTCAACCGCTTACGGCCGCCAGAGCGACAGTTTTACATCAGCCCGCCAGCAGCGCCTTGGCAGCGGCGCGGGCCTCTGGGGTGATTGTATCACCAGAAACCATCCGCGCCAGCTCATCGACGCGCTCGCCCTCATCCAGAGGCACCACCTGCGACAGGGTCTGCCCGTCAATCACCTGTTTCTGCACGCGCCAGTGATGCGCACCTTGCGCTGCGACCTGCGGCGAATGGGTCACCACCAGAACCTGACTGCCCTCAGCCAGCGATTTCAGCCGCCGCCCTACAGCATCAGCGGTGGCACCGCCAACACCGCGGTCGATCTCATCGAATATCATCGTCTGATTGCCAGTCTCACCACGCAGACACACCTTCAGGGCCAACAGGAAGCGGCTCAACTCACCGCCCGAGGCGATCTTGTTCAGTGGCCCCGCAGGCGCGCCCGGATTGGTCGCCACGGTAAAGGCAACGGCGTCCTTGCCCTCCGGCCCCGGCTCCGCATCGATGAGCCGTGTTTCAAACACTGCCCGCTCCATCTTCAGCGGCGCCAGCTCCGCCATCACTGCGGTATCCAGCGCAGCAGCTGTCTCGCGGCGCGCGGCTGACAGTTGCGCAGCAGCGCCTGCATAGGCGGCCTCAGCCTCGGCCAATGCGGCTTCCTGATTGGCCAGATCCTGATCACCGGCGTCAACCGCCGCCAGTTTCCGGCGCAGCGTCTCGGCATAGCCACCCAGATCATCCGGCAGCACATCATGCTTGCGCGCCAGCGCCCGGATCGCAAAGAGGCGCTCTTCGCTCTCCTCCAGCTCACCGGGGTTGAAATCCAGCCCGTCCAGCACCCGGGCAACACCGTCCTGCGCCTCGCCCAGTTCAATCATCGCCCTGAGCAACGCGGCAATTGGCGCATCCAGCGCATTTTTCGCCTGATCCGAGACCCCTTCCAGCCACCGCTGCGCATCGCCCAGTGCCGCCTCGGCGCCATCTGCCAGAATGCCCTGTGCGCGCTGGATATCACCGCGAATACGTTCGGCAGACTGCATCTCACGGCGGCGCTGATCCAGTGCTGCGTCCTCGCCGGGTTGCGGGTCGAGCGCATCCAGCTCCGCCACTGCATGACGCAGAAAATCTTCCTCAGCGCGGATGGCCTCCAGCGCGACACGGGTTTCCTCGACAGCCTTTCGTGCCCGGCTGGCCGTTGCCCAGCGATCGCGCACGGTGGCCAACATGTCGCCCAGCCCCGCAAATTCATCCAGCATGGCGCGATGGCCGCGCGGGTTCAGCAACCCCCGGTCGTCATGTTGGCCATGCAGCTCCAGCAATGTGTCGGACAGTGCCCTGAGCACCTCACCGGAACAGCGCCGGTCGTTGACCCAGGCGGTCTTGCGCCCCTCAGCGGTGTTCACCCGGCGCAACAACAGCGTGTCGCCACCGGGCAACCCGGCCTCCGCCAGCACCGCATGGGCAGGATGGTCCGGGGTCAGGTCGAACTCTGCCAGAACCTCGCCCTGTTTGGCGCCCTGCCGCACCAGTTCGGCCCGCCCGCGCCAGCCCAGAACAAACCCAAGCGAATCCAGCAGGATGGACTTACCGGCGCCGGTTTCCCCGGTCAGCACGTTCAATCCCGGCTGAAAATTCAGCTCAAGATGGTCGATAATCAGAATATCGCGGATATCAAGCGCGCGCAGCATGGCCCGGCCCCATTGCGGACGTGGCGATTACAGCCACTGCCCCTTGATGGACTGACGGTAGATCTGGCTCAACCAGTTGTTGCCGACATCGCGCATTTTCAGCCCGTTGTCTGTCAACAGCTTGAAGCTGTCCTCATACCATTCGGTCGATTGATAGTTATGGCCCAGGATGGCACCGGCGGTCTGCGCCTCATTTACCAGCCCCAGCGACAGATAGGCCTCAACCAAGCGGTGCAGCGCCTCTGCGGTATGGGTGGTGGTCTGGAAATCCTCGACCACGACGCGGAACCGGTTCACCGCCGAGGTGTAATGCCCCTTGCGCAGGTAGTAGCGACCGATCTCCATCTCTTTGCCCGCCAGATGGTCAAAGGCGAGGTCGAATTTCAGGATCGCTGAACTTGCATATTCACTGTCGGGATAGACTTCGATCACAGTGCGCAGCGATTGCAGCGCCTGAAAGGTCAGCCCCTGATCGCGGCCCACTTCGTCGATCTGGTCATAGTAGCTCAGCGCCAGCAGATACTGCGCATAAGCGGCGTCTTCTTCGGTCGGGTAGAAGTCGATATAGCGCTGCGCAGCGGCGCGGCTGTCCTCATAGTCCCGGCCCAGATGGTAGGCGTAGGCCTGCATGATCAGGGCCTGTTTGGCCCAGGACGAATAGGGGTAGAGACGTTCAATCTCGGAGAAATAGAAGGCCGCATCCTCGGTCCGGTTGCGCTCCATCTCGAACTCACCACGTTCGTAGATCTGCTCCGGCGTAAAGCCTTCAAGCGGTTGCGAACTCTTGGCCGCGCCCCCATCTCCGCCGCATCCCGAAAGCGCAGCTACGAGTAGAACCGCGCCGATGGTTTTGGCTGCCGCCCCCATGCCGATCATGTCCGCCTAACCTCACCGTCATTTACTTACGGGTGTGAACCCCGGTTCTGCCCGGTCTAGCACATTCAATTGACGCACAAAACGTCTTTAACCGATTTCCAGCCCACTTGGCAGAGAAAGCGCGGCGGGGTCAAGGGTATGAAGCACTCCGACCCCTGCCCTGTCGCAGTAAGACACGGCAAAACAAAGGCCTGTTACTCGGTCAAAATCAGGTGAAACGGACCCGGCACAGCCGCATGTCATGCCCGCCATCGGCCGCGTGTGCCGGTGTGATCTTCGAACCGCCCCGCCCCTCAAGGGTCTGTGCCTAAGAACGGCTCGAAGATCTCCCCCCGGTGCCCCCGGCGCAAGCTGCTCCGGTCGGGCTGCGCCAACGCATGGGCCTGTATAAAAGCGGACTGAGGTGCAGCCTGTGCCCGGCACGCCTGCTGCTTCGCCCTGTCCGAAAATGACCGAAGTGCTGTCGTTGCAGCGCGCGGTCCGGTTGGCGCCGGGTGCGCCCCGTTTGCCGGGGGAACCCAGATTGAACGTCAGGCCCCCCAGCCGACGTTCCCGCCCGATAGCCTCAATTCAGTTACGCAACGCGGCGCGCGTCGGTCGGGATCTCCGCCCAGACCAGCCCCTGCCCGGGCAGGCGCGCTGTCATCGCGGTATCGCAGGTCACCTGACGCACGGCGCCGGGCGTTGCAAACACGGCCCGCAGCAACGTGTTGGTCAGTGAATGACCGGCACGGTCGCCAATGTAATGGCCAAACACAGGACCACCGGCCAGCGACAGATCACCAAGCGCATCCAGCATCTTGTGGCGCACCGGTTCATCCGCGTGGCGCAGGCCCAGACCGCTTTGGACTTCGGGACCGTCAAACACCACCGCGTTTTCGCCAGGAACACCCCCCAGCGCCAGACCATTGGCCTGCATGCTTTCAACGTCAACACGACGGCAGAAGGTGCGGCTGTCACAAAGCTCACGCGCGAAGGCGCCATTGCGCAGATCCAGTGTTTTGCTTTGACGGCCAATCGCCGCCTCAGCAAAATCGATGTGGAATTCGATGGTCAGACGATTGCTCGGCAACAGGGTCGCTGTTGCGCCGTCGTGGCTGACACTCACTTGCTTCAGGATCTGATAGGCGGTGACAGGTGCAGCGAGACGCTGAATGCCGGTCTGCATGATGCCGCGAACAAAATAGGCCGAAGACCCATCCATGATCGGCACTTCGGGACCGTCGATGTCAATCATCGCATTGTGGATGCCACAGCCCGCCAGCGCGGCCATGATGTGCTCTACCGTGGAAACCGCAACGCCGGAGGCATTAACCAAACGTGTGCAGAGCGGCGTCCGCTCGACCCGGTCCCAAAGCGCGGGGACCAGAGTGTTGCCCAAGGCAATGTCAGTGCGCCGGAAGCAGATGCCGTGCCCTGCCGCAGCAGGCTTCAGGATCATGCGAACAGGTTTGCCGGAGTGGAGGCCCACCCCGTCAAATGTCACTGATGCTTTAAGCGTATTCTGCACGTTGGCCTCATTCCGTATGGGAGGGCCGCAGTCTTGGCCCTTGTTGCGGAACAGAGGTAAGGTGTCACTCCGTCAGGCTCAACTCAATCTTTGTAACGGAATGAAACATCCCTGTAACAGATAGGCAAAACACTGCCCAACCGGCAATAAACCTCTGATACAAAATGAAAAAAGGCCGCCAGATGGCGACCTTCTCATCTTATATGTGATCAGTTCAGTTGGCTTGACGGCGCAGGAATGCCGGAATTTCGATCCGCTCCTGCTCCGGGTTGGCCTGACGCTGCGGCTGGGCAGCCGGGGCGGCCTGCTGGCCCTGATGCGCAACTTGGGGCTGATGCATCGGCGCCTGTTGAACCGGGGACTGCTGCACCGGCGGCTGCTGGCGCGTCGGCTGCTGCGGCTTGGCAGGCTGGCCTTCAGCGGCGCTGCCAGTCATGCGGTGGATCAGGGAGTTGAGGCCAAACCGGCGCTGTTCCTGACCTGCTGCAGCGGGCTGCTGCTGAGGCTGGTGCTGCTGCACCTGCTGAGGCTGCGGCGCACGCGGCTGAACCGCATCAATCGAGGGGCGCTGCTGCATATGCGGCTGCTGGACCTGCTGTTGCATCGGCTGCTGAGGCTGCGCACGCTGTGCGGCGGCCTGAAGACGCACGATCGCCTCAGGCGACGGGGTGCCGGGCGCAGGTGCCTTCGGCGCGACAAAGCTTTCGGCCTGAGTGCTGGCCACATCCGCTTGTGGCTGGAATTCCGGCGCAGGCGTGCCCTGATAGGCCGGCGCAGGCAGACCATCGGCGCCCAGCTGTTCGCCTGCGTCTTCCAGAACCTCTTCGTAGTGGCCCTCTGCAGCGGCCTGACCGTCATCGAATTCCGAGAACAGCGACGGCTCTTCCTGCGCAGCGGCAACCGGCTCAGCGGTGGCGGCGATGGGCTGCTCGACCGGGGTATTCAGCTCCAGCGGCGCGGCGCTGCGGGTTTCTTCAACGCTTACGGTCTGTTTCAGCGGTGCAGACATCGGACGCCGCGGCACCGGAATGTCGGAGTGGACGTCAACCGCATCAATACCGGTGGCAACCACGGAGACGCGCATCTTGCCTTCCATCTCAGTGTCGAGGGTGGAGCCAACGATGATGTTTGCGTTCGGGTCGACCTCTTCGCGAATGCGGTTGGCCGCTTCGTCCAGTTCAAACAGGGTCAGGTCATGGGCGCCCGTGATGTTGATCAGAACACCCTTCGCACCTTTGAGGCTGATTTCATCGAGAAGCGGGTTGGCAATGGCTTTCTCGGCAGCCTGCACCGCGCGATCTTCGCCCTCGGCCTCGCCGGTGCCCATCATTGCCTTGCCCATCTCGTCCATTACGGCACGCACATCCGCAAAGTCGAGGTTGATAAGGCCGGGGCGGACCATCAGGTCAGTCACACCCTTAACACCCTGATAAAGAACGTCATCCGCCATGGAGAACGCCTCGGTGAAGGTGGTTTTTTCATTGGCCAGACGGAACAGGTTCTGGTTCGGAATGATGATCAGTGTGTCGACGACCTTTTGCAGGGCTTCGACGCCCTCCTCGGCCTGACGCATCCGCTTGTTGCCTTCGAACTGGAACGGCTTAGTGACAACACCCACGGTCAGCACACCCAGTTCACGGGCGGCCTGCGCGATGATCGGCGCCGCACCGGTGCCGGTGCCGCCACCCATACCTGCGGTGATGAAGCACATATGCGCCCCCGCGAGGTGATCCACGATCTGTTCGATGCTTTCTTCAGCGGCAGCAGACCCAACCGAGGGGCGCGCACCCGCACCCAGACCTTCGGTCACCTTGATGCCCAGCTGGACGCGGCTCTTGGAGGCGCTTTGCTGCAGCGCCTGCGCGTCGGTGTTGGCGACGACAAAGTCCACGCCATCCAGCTGTTTGTCGATCATGTTGTTGACGGCATTGCCGCCTGCCCCGCCGACGCCAAACACGGTAATCCGGGGCTTCAGCTCTTCCTGGCCGGGCATCGAAAGGTTCAAGGTCATGCTCGTTCCGCCTGTGTTTATCAGCCCTCCCGCAAGGGCCTATTCCTGTCCATCTTTGCGACAATCCTACCGCGCAGCACGAGTCGCGTCATCCAAAAAAGCGCTATTTTCCACAAAATATAGACATAGTATTGTCTAATTTCGCGACATTTCGCCGATTCTGGCAAATGCTGTGGAAAGCCACGCAACACACCACAACATGACGTCAGCCCCCGAAAACCAAAGCCCTCGAAAGCACATCTCGTCACTGATACTGGTGGCCACTGCTCGGCCTACATGCGCCGCATGATGCGGTCGTTATCGGAATATTAACGCGGCGGGATTTCGCTGTCACCTGCGAAACCACCTTGCCAGCGAAGTTTTTCGTTAACATTTGATTAATGAAAGCCCTGCAACCACAGGTCCCGAGGTGACGACAGGCCCTTGTCAGCCCTGCCGGACACCACCGCTCACCAGTTGTCGCGGAACCATTTCACCGCCCGCTTCAACGTGCCGCTGGCGTTGCGATCCACCGGCATTTCAAAATCCCACCACTCATCCTGCGGATGGGCGGCAAACAGGCTGAGACCAACAGCGGAGGCAAAGCCGGGACCGGTCGCCGATTGCGGCAGGCCGTGGACGCGCAAAGGCCGGCCAAGCCGCACCTGCTGGCCCAGAACGCGGCTCGCCAACCCGTCCAGACCCATGATCTGGCTGGACCCACCGGTCAGCACGATCTGCTGGCTGGGCAGACTGTCAAACCCAGCCGCATCCAGTCGGGCTCGTACCTCTTCAAGGATCTCCTCAACACGCGGGCGCATGATGCCGATCAACTCGGCCCGGCTGACTGTGCGGCGATCATGCTCCCAATCGCCGGTGTCGGCATGGATGTCGATCATCTCGCGGTCATCCGCGCCGGTGGCATGCACCCCGCCATGGAAGGTCTTGATCCGCTCCGCATTGGCGGTCGGAACCCCCAGACCCATGGAGATATCGCTGGTGATGTGATCGCCACCCATACGCACCGCATCGGCATAAATCATATGTTTCTTCATGAAGACCGAAATCGAGGTCGAGCCGCCGCCCATATCGATGCAGGCCGCCCCCAGTTCCTGCTCATCCTCAACCAGCGCGGCAAAGCCGGAGGCATAGGCAGAGGAGGCAATTCCCGCCAGTTCCAGATCACAGCGCTGGATACAGCGCACGAGGTTCTGCACCGTCAGCGCATCCACCGTCAGCATGTGCATATCCGCCGCCAGCGTCTGCCCCATCTGACCGCGCGGATCGTTCAGACCGGAGCGGTTATCCAGCGCAAAGTTCACCGGTTGGGCATGCAGCACCTCGCGCCCGGCGCCATATTCCGGCACCTCGCAGGCGGCCAGCACGCGGGCGATTTCATTCTCGGTCACCACCTGGCCTTCCAGATCGACCTGTGCATCCAACCCGTAGGAGCGCGGGTTGGCCCCGGAGAAACAGGCGATCACGTGATCCACCCGCACCTCAGCCATTTTCTGCGCCGCCTGAACAGCGGTGCGGATGGCGCGCTCGGTTTCCTGCATGGCGGTGATCTCGCCAAACTGCACCCCGCGGGAGCGGGTGGTGGCCGCGCCGATCACCCGAAATCCCGACTGCCCCGCCAGCGAGCCGATGGAATTGTCCTCGCTCAGCCGCCCGGTGCCGTCAAAGCGCAGCACCAGACAGGCGATCTTGGAGCTGCCCACATCCAGAATGGCCACAACACCGCGCTGCATCGCCTGACGTCGCATCTGCCGCATGGCGCGCTGGGATTGGTAAAGATCGGTCATGTCATAGCCCGCCTGCGTTCAACTGTCGGATCCGCCACCAGTCCTCGACGGCGTTTTCGGTCATTCTTACGGTCGGACGCGCCGCCAGGCGCATGTCCACCGCCGCCACGTCGCGCTCCAGAAGGTCACGCACTTCGCTGACGGCAATCACCCGCTCCAGTGCGGGTACAGGGTTTTCGGCCGGCAACATGATCCGCTGACCACGGTCCAGCACCAGATCCCAGCGCCGCTCGCCAATGCGCACCAACCCGCGCATCCGCGGCCCCAACGGCTTGGCCACGGCAAACAGCCGTAGCGCTTCCACAATGGCATCATCCGC
Source organism: Phaeobacter sp. LSS9 (assembly GCF_003443595.1). Lineage (NCBI taxonomy): Bacteria > Pseudomonadati > Pseudomonadota > Alphaproteobacteria > Rhodobacterales > Roseobacteraceae > Phaeobacter > Phaeobacter sp. LSS9. Next base: position 116,081 of record NZ_CP031956.1, on the reverse strand, counting down.
ACTGCGCCCGGCCACCAGCGGCAGGTCCGGGTGCATATTGCGTGCGCCCAGCTCAGCCACATGCACCCCATTTGCATCCAGCAGCGCCAACCCTTCGCGACTGCGCCAGACAACAGCGGGCTGGCGTTCTTCCACCGTGACCTGAAGCACACCACCGGGGCGGATCCGCACATCCGCCGTCTGCACCGGGTCCAGCCCGGTGATCTCATCGCGGATCTGCGTCAGATCCAGATCGAAGGAACTGATGGGGAAATCAATCGGCACCACTTCGCGGATATCTTCGGCAACGCTGCGCCCGGCCCCATCAATGGCCATCACATTGACCATGAATTCAGGCCGCTCCTCGATCGACGCCTGCAGGTCGCTGATCATCACCTGCAACCGGTCGCGCCGCGCGTCATCCGCCATAAAGGCGGCCCCAGCGACAAAAACCAGACAGAAGGGAATGCCAAACCGCACACCAAAGCGGATGCCCGGCGTCAGCATCCAGCGCTGGATGCGATAGGTCAGCCGCGATGGAGCCGGATCAGGGCGCCCCTCGCGGGGTTTGCGGAAACGGTCGATCAACGAGGACATGTCGCATCCTCAACCAGCCAGGAACAAAGCTGCCCGAAGGTCATACCGCTATGCTCCGCCTGCTCCGGTGTCAGAGAGGTCGGGGTCATGCCGGGCTGGGTGTTGGTTTCCAGCAGGATCAACCCCTCGGCTCCGCGCGACTCGTCCCAGCGGAAATCGGTCCGGCTGATGCCCCGGCACCCCAGCGCATCATGGGCCTTCACCGCGTAGTCAAGGCAAAGCGCAAAAATCTCTTCGGGAACATCTGCCGGCAACACATGCCGCGAACCGCCGGGTTTGTATTTCGCGTCGTAGTCATACCAGCCGTCGGTCAGGATATCCGTTACCGTCAATGGCCGGTCACCCAGCACCGTGGTGGTCAGCTCACGCCCGGGGGCAAAGCTCTCGACCATCACCTCGTCCGGCATATCCTGCGACAGCTGCGGCGGGCCATTGGCCACCTCATTCACCAGATAGACACCGACGCTGGAGCCTTCGTTGTTGGGCTTCACCACATAGGGCGACGCCATCACATGCCCCGCCATCACCTCGGCTTTGGAATAGATCCCGCTCTCAACAACCGGCAGGCCAGCGGCGCGGTAGATTGATTTGGCGCGCTGCTTGTCCATCGCCAACGCCGAAGCCAACACTCCGGAATGGGTGTAGGGGATGCCAAGCCATTCCAGCAGACCCTGAACGCAGCCATCCTCGCCCCAGCGGCCATGCAGCGCATTGAAGACCACATCGGGGCGATCCGCCTGCAAACGCGCGGCAAGATCCGGACCCGCGTCCAGTTCCGTAACCTGATATCCCTCGTCCCGCAGTGCGGTGGCGCATTCACGCCCAGTGGACAAAGACACCTCGCGCTCAGCCGAGGGGCCACCCATCAATACCGCCACTTTCGGGAGTGTCCTGCTCGACTTACTCACGACAAGCGCCTCAAATGTTCCGGGGCTTTTCGCCCCTTGTTGTGCGATCCCAAATTGACCGCAAATGCGGCAGGTCAAGACCTGCCTTTTTGATATTGCGAGGCGTGTTCCCCGCACTGCGCGCACCCTTGTGGTTCGCTGTCACCACATTAACGTCATAAACGTTACCGGCCCGTTAACAGTGCCTTTACCAAGATCGCGCTTTTCCAGTTTGCCTGCCGCTGCGATTCCCAAAGCGGCGCCCTGCTGATCAGGAGTAACATCCTGAAAAACATGGCCTTTGTCGGCTATTTGGAAAGCGGATCCCCCACCCGCATGATTTCCCACTCTAGCGTTATGCCAGAATTGGCGTAAACCTTTTTTCTGACATCTTCCCCCAATCCCTCAAGATCTGCGGCAGATGCGCCACCCGTGTTAATCAAGAAATTGGAATGCTTCTCGCTCATCTGCGCAGCCCCGCGCCGCGCGCCGCGCATTCCGGCATCATCAATGACCTTCCAGGCCTTCAGATCATGAACGTCATCCGCCTGGCCGGTGGAGGAAAACCCCGCCGGATTGCGAAAGGTGGATCCCGCAGACCGGTCCTTGGTTGGCTGTGTCGCATCGCGCTTGGCCAGCTGTTCCTCCATGCGCGCATGCAGCGCATCCGGCTCACCCTTGCCACCGCGCAGGGTCGCCGATACCAACACCGCCCCCTCAGGCAGATCGCTCTGGCGGTAGGCGAAATTCAGGTCTTCCCCGCTCAACGTCACCACATCACCACTGCGCAGCACCACGGTGGCCGACTGGAACACATCCGCGACATAGCTGCCATAACAGCCCGCATTCATCCGCACAGCGCCGCCAATGGAGCCGGGGATGGTGCGCAGAAATGTCAGATCAATGCCCGCGTCTGCCGCCTTGCGCGCCACATGACCATCCAGCGCGGCAGCCCCCGCCACAACCGTGTCGCCCTCAATCTCAATCGAATTGAACCCGCGCCCCAACCGGATCACCAGCGCCCGCATACCACCGTCCCGCACGATCAGGTTTGAGCCGACCCCCATCGGAAACACCGACACCTCTGGGTCGAGACTGCGCAGCATATGGCTCAGATCCTCGATATCGGCAGGCTGAAACAGATAATCCGCCGGGCCGCCAACCTGCAGCCAGGTCAACCCGGATAGATCGCGATTGGGATGAAGCTTGCCACGCAGCCCGTCGATATTCATATGCCCTGCCCCTGCCTGTCGCACCAATACGCACTGGCGCCATTATGGCCACCCGGACGCAGAAAAAGACTCATGCACGCCGGATCAGACCTGCGTTTACTCTGGTTTGGGTCGGGCACACAATGGCCCAACCCGATGCCAGGTGCCAAAGGAAGATTGCAAGAGCGAAAGAATCGGCGGGCTTCAGCCGCGGCTCAGCCGACTGCGCAGCCAGCGGCCCAGATAGATCACCGGCCAACGCAGCATCGACATGCCTGCAAACAGCACACCCAGCCCCCACCAGGGGCCGTTTTCATAAGTCACATAGCCGACGAGCGGGATACCTGCCGCGATCAGCAGATAGGCGCGCGACCAGTGATTGTCGCGGCTGGGCACCATCGCCAACACATTGGCCGCCACCACCCAAAGACAGGCAAGGATGAGCGACAGCGTCATTCCTTCACCTCCGGCGCCGGGGCTCGGCGCAGGCGCGACAGCACGTGCAACAACGGGCGGCGGAACATCGACACCAGCGCAAATGTGCCAAAAGCGGCGGCAAACCAGCCGTGATCCCGTCCCAGCAGATAAATCAGAACCGGCGCCACAGCGATCAGTGCGATCCCCGGCCCCCGCTGCCAGCGCAGCGGCAATGCGGCGACGCCGGTGGCCACGAACACCCAGAGGATGGCAGCAAGCAGGCTCAGCATGGCGTCACCTCACCCACCGGGCCAACCGCCAGCAGATATGAGATCACGCCCGTCACCCTCAGCCCCGCAACCGTTCGGGCAGGCCATTGGCCCAGGCGCTGATGGTCCCCGCCCCAAGGCAGACCACCATATCACCGGGGCGCGCCTGTTCGCGCACCAGGCGTTCCAGATCCGATTCGTCCAGCAGGGCGCGCGCGTGGCGGTGGCCATGGCGGATCAGACCGGCCACCAGATCATCGCGACCGGCGCCCTCGATCGGGTCTTCACCGGCGGCAAAGACCTCGGCGATGGCGACTACATCGGCCTCATTGAAACAGGCACAGAAATCTTCAAACAGGCTGGACAGGCGCGAGTAACGATGCGGCTGATGTACCGCAATCACCCGCCCGTCGCAGGCCTGACGCGCCGCTTTCAGCACGGCGGTGATCTCAACCGGATGGTGGCCATAGTCGTCGATGATGGTGACACCATCCACTTCGCCCACCTTGGTAAAGCGGCGGTTCACCCCGCCAAAGGCGGCCAGCGCCTCGCGGATCTCACTGCTCTTCATGCCCAGATGGCGCGCCACGGCCACGGCGGACAATGCGTTGGAGACATTGTGATCCCCCGGCATCGGCAGAGTGCAGCCCTCGATCACGCGGTCTTCGGCCTGCAAGTGAATGTCGAAATGCGCCACACCGGCCTTGTAGGTCAGGTTGACCGCACGCACATCCGCCTGCGCGTTGAAGCCATAGGTCACAACCCGGCGGTCGGTGATCCGGCCCACCAACGCCTGTACCTCAGGGTGATCGGTGCAGCAGACCGCGACGCCATAAAACGGGATGTTGGAGACAAAGTCATAAAACCCGTCCCGCAGGGTGTCGAAATCCCCCCAATGCTCCATATGCTCCGGGTCGATATTGGTAACCACCGCGATGGTCGCAGGCAGGCGGTTGAATGTGCCGTCACTCTCATCGGCCTCAACCACCATCCACTCGCCCTGCCCCATCCGCGCGTTGGAGCCATAGGCGTGAATGATACCACCATTCACAATCGTCGGATCGAAATGCCCCGCCACCATCAGCTCTGCCATCATGGTGGTGGTGGTTGTCTTGCCATGGGTGCCTGCAATGGCGATGTTGGATTTCAGGCGCATCAGCTCTGCCAGCATCTCTGCCCGGCGCACCACCGGCAGACCACGCAAGCGCGCCTCGTCCAGCTCGGGATTGCCCGGTTTGATCGCTGAGGAAATGACCACAACTGCGGCCTCCTCCAGGTTTTCCGCCGCCTGCCCGACAAAGATCCGCGCGCCCAGCTCTGTCAGCCGGTTGGTGATCTTTGACGCCTTCAGATCCGAACCCTGCACCACATAGCCGAGGTTCAGCAGCACTTCGGCAATGCCGGACATGCCGATGCCGCCGATACCCACAAAATGGATCGGGCCGACGTCGCCGGGGAGTTTGGTTGCAGGGGTCATGTCATTCCTTCCTCGGACAGCTGTTCAACAAGCCCCACCAACCGCTCGGTCGCGTCGGGAATACCCACCTGCAAGGCGGCCCGCGCCATCTGGCTGGCACCATCGGGATTGCTGAGAACCGCGCTCATTTGCTCTGCCAGCGCCGAAACGTCAAGAGCGCTCTCCGGGATCAGGATCGCAGCACCGGCATCCACCAGCCCACGGGCATTGGCGCTTTGATGATCGCCAGCCGCTGCGGCAAAGGGGATCAGGATCGACGGGCGGCCAATCACCGCGATATCCGCGACCGAGGAGGCGCCAGAGCGTGAAATCACCAGCTGCGCTTCCGACATGCGCGCAGGCACATCACTGAAGAAGGGCTGCACATCCGCCGAGATCCCATGTTCGGCATAAAATTGCGTCACCCGGGCGCCATCCTCATCGCGCGCCTGATGCGAGACACGCAACCGGCTGCGCAGCGCCTCGGGCAGCGCCGCAATCGCCCCCGGCACCACATCCGACAGGATCCGCGCGCCCTGGCTTCCGCCCATCACCAGCACCGACATCGGGTAATCACCGGGGGGGATATAGCCGGCCCCAGCGCGTTCAAGAACAGCGCCGCGCACCGGGTTGCCGACATGCACGCCATCAACCCCTTCCGGCAGATCCGTCGGCCAGACACCACAGGCCACACCGGCCACCCGGGTGGCAAACAGCTGATTGACCCGGCCCAGCACGCCGTTTTGTTCATGGATCATGCGCGGCAGTTTCAGCAGCGTCGCCGCTCCCAGCGCCGGAATCGACGGGTAGCCGCCAAATCCCACCACCACATCGGGCCGGTCGCGCCGCATCTGCAGCGCCATCCGGGTAACACCCGCCGCGATCTTCGGTGCCACCATCGCCTTCGCCAGCAGCCCGCCACGGGCAAAGGTGGCCGAGGACACCTCGGTGATCTCCGTTGTATGAGGATAGCCGCCGGTGTAGCGGGCCCCGCGCGCATCGGTGGACAGCTTCACCCGCCAGCCGCGTCTCAGCATCGCTTCGGCCAGGGCCTGCGCGGGGAACATATGCCCCCCGGTGCCACCCGCCGCCATCAAGAGCAATTTCTGCGCCATCGTAATTCAGGTCTTTCTTCTATCCGCGCCCGTGGCCGCGCGCAGGCCCGGTTTGATGCCCGTGACCCCGTCCGTGTCCACGCAGGAAATCCGCGATCTCGCCCTGCGGACGCGAGCGCGAAAACGCCAGCAGCATACCAACCGCAATGCCGCCCGCAATGAGGGAGGAACCACCATAGCTCACAAACGGCAAGGTCATCCCCTTCGCTGGTAGCAGCCGTACAGCAACGCCCATGTTGATCATCGCCTGTACCCCGAAGGTGCAAACCAGACCGGTGCCTGCAAGGCGGATGAACGTGTCCCGTTCCCGCATCAGGCGGAACAGGGTCCGCGCCACAACAGCGGTGTAGAGCAGGATCAGGATCACCACCAGGACAAGCCCGTATTCCTCGGCCGCGACGGCAATGATGAAATCGGTGTGCGCATCCGGCAGCGACCATTTCACTTCGCCCTCGCCGACACCAACGCCAAACAGACCACCCTCGCGGATGGCGTTGGTGGCATAGCCCATCTGGGTCGTCGGATCGATTTCAGGGTTCAGGAAGCCGTCAATGCGGCGGGCAAAATGCTCTGAGCTGGAATAGGCGACAACGCCGCCCATCACCACCACCGCCGCCATGATCACCAACAGCAGCATCGGCGCGCCAGCCACGAAATACATAACGCCCCAGCCAAACAGCACCAGACAGGCCTGACCAAAGTCGGGCTGCATCACCAACATCAGCACCACGGTCAGACACAGGCCAAAGGACATCAGCGTGCCCGGTGGCCCGTTGATCTGCTGGCTTGCGGCAATCATCCAGGCCGCCACCACGATAAATCCGGGCTTCAGGAATTCTGACGGCTGAAGCGACGCAAAGCCAAGGCTGTACCAGCGCGTCGCGCCCTTGCCAAAATCGGTGCCAAACACCGGCAGCAGGGCCAGCGCCACAAAGGCGCAGATAAACCCGATGACCGCCAGCCGCCGCACCAGCGTCGGTGACATCATCGAGGTGATCACCATCGCTACCAGCGCCGTGATACCAAACACCGCCTGCCGCTCAACATAGTGGAAATTGTCAAATCCGTTGCGCTCTGCCAGCGGGACCGAGGCCGCAAGCCCCAGCAAAAGCCCGATGACAAACAGCATCAGGACGCAGGACATCGTCCATTTGTCCAGCGTCCGCCACCATTTGGGTAGAATCGGCTCGCCCGCCTGTACGGGGAGCGCGCCATAGACCATTTCAGTCATGGGTAAACCGCCACTATCTGCCTCGTGATCCGTCCCGTTTTCGGGATCGTTGGGCAAACAGTACCCGGAAAGTTTTCATCAGGCCACCCTCTTCCTCTTGCCTTTGGCAGTTATCCGCGCCTATGGCCGGGCATGGCTTATGAAACCCTGATCCTTGGCGCCGGCGCAGCTGGCATGATGTGTGCAACGCGTTCCGGCCCCGGCACGCTGGTGATTGATCACGCCAAGGCACCGGGTGAAAAAATCCGCATCTCTGGCGGCGGGCGTTGCAATTTCACCAATATGTACGCAAGCCCGGAAAACTACCTGTCGCAGAACCCGCATTTCTGCAAATCCGCCATGGCGCGCTACACCCAGTGGGATTTCATCGAGCTGGTGGACCGTCACGGCATCGCCTGGCATGAAAAAACCCTCGGCCAGCTGTTCTGCGATGGCTCGGCCAAGCAGATTGTCGCGATGCTGGTGGAGGAACTGAAGGCAGCGGGCGCCGATCTGTGGCTGCAAACCAGCGTGACCTCCGTTGCGCGCAGCGCCGATGGGTTCCGCGTCGAAGTGGCGCGCGAGGGCCAGCCGCAGGTGCTGACAACCCGCAATCTGGTGATTGCCACGGGCGGCAAATCCATCCCCAAGATGGGGGCCACCGGCCTCGCCTTTGATTTGGCACGTCAGTTTGATCTGCCCCTGACGGACACCCGCCCCGGTCTGGTGCCTTTCACCTTTTCCGAAGAGCGCTTCAAACCGCTGGCGGGCGTTGCCCTGCCCGCGCGGCTGTCGAATGAGCGCACCAGTTTTGACGAGGCCCTGTTGTTCACCCATCGCGGCCTGTCTGGCCCGTCGGTGTTGCAACTGTCGTCCTACTGGCATGAGGGGGAGCAGATCAGCGTCAATCTGATCCCTGAAACGCCACTATTTGACCTGTTGCGCAGCCAACGTCAGGAGGCCGGACGCAAGGCACTGACCACCGAACTCGCCCGCCACCTGCCTAGTCGGTTGGTGGATTTCCTCGCCCCGGAATTCGGCCTCAACGGACGGCTGGCAGATCAATCCGACGCCGCCTTGCGCGATCTCAGCGACCGTTTGGAAAACTGGCACCTCACCCCCTCCGGCAGCGAAGGCTACCGCACGGCAGAGGTCACGCTGGGCGGCATCGACACCGATGCGCTGTCGTCAAAAACCATGGAAGCCAAAACCGTTCCCGGCCTGTATGCCATTGGTGAAGCGGTTGATGTGACCGGCTGGCTTGGCGGCTATAATTTCCAATGGGCCTGGGCCTCAGGCGTGGCCGCAGGCAGCGCCATCGCCGCCCGCAGCTGAGCCAAGCCGCCCGCCTGTGGCTTGACATCCGCGCCCGCACCTCTATTTAGTTACCATGATAACTCATTAAGGAGCCTTTTCATGACAACGCAATTTCAGCTGATCGCCAAAATCACCCCGAAGCCCGAGCATATGCAGGATGTCCGCGACAGCCTCACCAGCATCCTGGCCCCCACCCGCGCCGAACCCGGCTGCCTGAAGTTCAACCTGCTTGAAGGCCGCAGCGGCGATTGTTTCTACTTGGATGAGGAATGGACCAGCGACGACGCCCTCGCTGCCCATTACGATATGGATTACATCAAACCGATCTTTGCCAAATATGAAAACTGGCTGGCGGCCCCGGCTGAAATCCACAAGATGACCGCGCTGGCCTGACCGCATGTTCTTCCTCAAGGAGCTGCCCTCCCGCCAGATGGTCGAACGCTACGTGGAGGCTTATGGCAGTGACCCGGCGCTTATCAGCGATGCCCTGCTGATGATGCGCCGGGCCAGCCTGCTGATCCGCAAGTTGGAAACCTATTTTGCAGGGCATGGCCTGTCGCAGCTGCGGTTTCTGGTATTGATCGTGATTGACCGGGAACCGGATCGCCAATGGCTCAGCCCGAATGAGATCGCGCAGCGGATTGATGTCTCGAAACCGGTGATGACCCGCACGCTGCACGCGCTGCAGGCCGACGGGCTGGTTCGCATCACCGCAAGCGAGACCGATGGCCGCTCCAAGGAGGTGACACTGACCCCCGAGGGCCATGCCCGGTTACAGGCCACCCTGCCCGAATATTACGAGATCCTATCCAGAGAGATGGCGCAATCCGCAGCTCAGTAGGCGTCAACTCTGCAGCTTCGCCACCTCGGCGATGAAGTCCTCGCCGCGCTGTTCGAAGTTGTCGTATTGGTCAAAGCTCGCCGCCGCAGGGGCCAGCAGAACCGTATCGCCCGCCTCCGCCTCGGCGCTGGCGCGGGCGACGGCCTCGGCCATGGTGATGCAGACCTCAGCCTCGACGTCCAGCTGCATGGCAAAACCCGCCGCCTCGCGCCCGATCACATAGGCTTTGCGCACCTTACCGGTCTGGCCGCGCAGGGCCTCCAGCCCGCCATCTTTCTCCAACCCGCCGCAGATCCAGCGGATATTGTCAAAGGCGCTCAAGGCCTTCACCGCGCTGTCCAGATTGGTGGCCTTGCTGTCATTCACATAGCGCACGCCTGCGTGGGTCGCGATGGTCTGACTGCGATGCGGCAGACCCGGATAGCTGGCCAGCGCGTCCTCGATCAGACGTGGTGCGAGGCCCAAAGCACGCGCCGCCGCATAGGCCGCACAAGCATTCTGATGGTTATGCGCGCCGGGCAGCCCCTGCATCTGGCGCAGATCGATCGACGCCGCCTGTCGCCCTTTGCGGTATTCACTGAGGAACCCCTTGCGGGCAAAGACCTGCCAGCCCGGTCCGGTCAGTTTCCGGCTGGCTGAGATGCGGATCACCCGGTCGTCGCTGGCGGCCTCAGAGAGCTGACCGGCCAGATACAGCCCCTCATCCTCATCCACGCCGATGATAGCGCGATCCGGTCCGCCTTCGGCAAACAGCCGTCGCTTGGCCGCGAAATAGCCGCCCATGCCCGCGTGCCGGTCCAGATGGTCGGGGCTGAGGTTGGTGAACACCGCCACGTCCGGCGTCAGCGCGCGGGCCAGATCGGTCTGATAGCTCGACAACTCCAGCACCACGATGCCGCCGGATCCCGGCGGATCAATGTCCAGCACACCCCGACCGATATTGCCCGCCAGCTGGCTCTCACGTCCGGCCTCCTGCAGGATGTGGTGCAGCAACGCCACCGTGGTGGATTTGCCGTTGGACCCTGTGACGGCCACGATGCGCGGCGCCTGATCGAACCGTTCCCAGCCCCGTGTCGCAACCGAGCGGAAGAACAGCCCGATATCATTGTCCACCGGCACGCCCGCGACCATCGCCGCGCGGATCACCGGGTTGGGTTTGGGATAAAGATGCGGGATCCCCGGCGAGACAATCAATGAGGCGATGTCATCAAATGCCCCGGATTTCAGCAGATCGCGGCAGGTGAGCCCCTCAACCTCGGCCCGCGCCCGTGCGCCGGGATTGTCGTCCCAGCAGATCGGCTCCGCTCCACCTTCGCGCAGCGCCCGTGCGGTGGCAAATCCCGACCGGCCCAGCCCCAACACGGCGACTTTTGCGCCCTCAAAACCTGTGACAGGGATCATCGCCCAACCTCCCGCAAAACCTTTGATCAAATCGCTACCTGATCCATGGAACCAATGCCAGTCCCGTTGCGTTTGTCACCGCACCAGCATCCGGCTAACGTCGGCCATAAATTGGGAGGCCCCGTAGCCATGGACGCGCGCTTGCAGCAGATCCTCGACGCCATCAACAGCGATCTTCGCGATGACCCCGACCGGGGCGAGGTCGCCAGCTATATCCCGGAGCTGGGTCAGGTCGATCCCGACCAATTTGCCATCACAGTGGCAACCGCCGACGGGCAGATCTACAGCGCGGGGGATGCCGCCACCCGGTTTTCGGCCCAAAGCATCACCAAGGTCTTCACCCTCGCCATCGCGCTCGGTCGCTCTGGCGATCAGCTGTGGCGGCGGGTCGGGCGGGAGCCTTCGGGCACCGCGTTCAATTCCATTGTCCAGCTGGAACACGAACGTGGCCGCCCCCGCAATCCATTTGTGAACGCAGGCGCGATTGTCACCACAGATGAGGTGCTGGCCGGACGAGAACCGCGCGAAGCGCTGGCCGAGTTCCTCAGCTTTATCCGCGCCGCGGCGGAGGATGACGACATTCACATCAACGCCGATGTGGCCCGCTCGGAAACCGCCCATGGGCACCGCAACTTTGCCCACGCGCATTTTCTCGCCTCTTTCGGCAATCTCAAGAACCCGCCAGAGAAGGTGCTGGGCACCTATTTCCACCATTGCGCCACCGAACTGACCAACACGCAGCTGGCACGCGCGGGGCGGTTTTTGATTGGCGCCGACTGCCATCCGCGCATGGTCTCGCTGGACCGGGTGCGACGGCTCAATGCGCTGATGCTGACCTGCGGGCATTATGACGGGTCAGGTGAATTTGCCTATCGCGTCGGCCTGCCCGCCAAAAGCGGAGTAGGCGGCGGCATCCTCGGTGTTGTGCCGGGACAGGCCTGCATCGCCGTTTGGTCGCCGGGGCTGGACCGCAATGGCAATTCCAAACTGGGCACTGAGGCGATGGAACGTCTTGCCCGGGAAATGGACTGGTCGGTGTTTTAGGCGCGTTGCCAGCCCTGCGCACGCAGCGGTTATCCTCCGTTCAGGCGCCACCGCTACTCTGAAGACGTTGCAACACGAAGACCAGGAGACCGTCCCCCATTCCCAGTCCCACCAAGGCTGTCGGGGGATCCGCACAGGCCGACAGACGGAGATGACCCCTAGCAAAGGTCATCCACCCTCCGCCCCTCCAGCGGCGCCGCCTTCTTCGTACTGAAAAACCGCCCAAGGCATCCCTGCCCAGAGCGGTTCCAGATATCAGACTAGACCGGCCCACCGGCCCCGCAGGACAGCCTGCGCGGCGGCAATCGGCCGTGACTTAGCGCACTTTCAGGGTCGCCAGACCAATCATCGCGAGGATCAGCGAGATGATCCAGAAGCGGATCACGATGGTCGGCTCCGCCCAGCCCTTTTTCTCATAGTGGTGATGGATCGGCGCCATCAGGAACACCCGCTTGCCGGTGCGTTTGAAATAGAGCACCTGAATGATCACCGACAGCGCCTCCACCACAAAGAGCCCGCCAACAATCGCCAGAACCAGCTCGTGTTTGGTGACCACCGCAATGGCCCCAAGCGCGCCACCCAGCGCCAACGACCCGGTATCGCCCATAAACACAGCAGCCGGCGGCGCGTTGTACCACAGGAACCCCAGGCCACCGCCAAACAGCGCCGCGGCAAAGATCAGGATTTCCCCGGTGCCAGGCACGTAATGCACATCCAGATATTCGGTGAAGTCAACGCGCCCCACCGCATAGGCGATCACGCCCAGCGTGGAGGTCGCAATCATCACCGGCATAATCGCCAGCCCGTCCAGACCGTCAGTCAGGTTCACCGCATTGGCCGCGCCAACGATCACGCAGATCGAAAACGGCACATAGAACAGGCCCAGATTGATCAGCGTATCCTTGAACACCGGCAGCGCCAGCTGGTTTTGCAGCTCCACCGGATGATAGGCGGAGGCCCAAAGCGCTGCGATCACCGCGATGGTGATCCCCAGCGCCAGCCGCAGCTTGCCCGGAACGCCTGCGGTGTTCTGCTTGGAGACCTTGGCATAATCATCCGCAAAGCCGATCAGCGCGAAGGACAGCGTGACAAACAGCACCAGCCAGACAAAGGGGTTGTCCCAACGCGCCCACAAAAGCGTCGCGGTCACCAGCGCACCGACAATCAGCAAGCCCCCCATGGTCGGGGTGCCCGCCTTTGCCAGATGCCCCTCAGGTCCATCGTCGCGGATCGGCTGGCCCTTGCCCTGCTTGCGGCGCAGCACGTTGATTAGCGGCGGCCCAAACAGAAACCCAAACAGAAGCGCCGTCAGAAACGCCCCGCCCGCGCGGAAGGTGATGTAGCGGAAGAGGTTGAAGAGATCCCCCCCATCCGACAGCGCGGTTAACCAATAGAGCATGTCAGCCGGTCCTCAGTTCATCAAAGTTCAGAAAGTGGTCTCGCCATGACTCAATTCACGGATGCCGTCAACGATCTTGGCCAATGCCATGCTGAGCGAGCCTTTTGCCAGCACCACGTCCCCCGCACCGATCTGACCCGCCAGATCCGCCAGCACATCAGCGCTGCTGGCATAATGACCGCCGCGTTTCTCAGCTGGCAGCGCGGCATGGAGCGCGCCCATCAGGGGGCCAATGCAATGCACCGCCTCCAGATCTGCCATCGCGGGCAGCTCAGCCAGCGCCACATGCAACTCAACCTCCTGCGGGCCGAGTTCCTTCATATCGCCAAGATAGGCAATCCGCCGCCCGTCGCAGGGGGTTGCCGCCAGCACCGTCAGCGCCGCCGCCACAGACGTGGGATTGGCGTTATAACTGTCATCCAGCAGCAGGATGTCCCCCTTCCCTTCGCCCAGCGACACGGTTTCCCGCGCGCCACGACCGGTGACCGGCGACCAGAGCGACAGGCTCTGCACCGCCTTGGTCAGATCCAGATCCAAGGCCGCCAGACAGGCCAGCGCCCCTAGCGCGTTCATCGCGAAGTGCGCGCCAAGGGACTGGATATGCAGACGATGCGTCTGTCCATCCGGCAGCGTGATCAAGGCCAGTGTCTCATCCCCGCGCAGGGTGGTTGCGGTCAGCCGGTATTTGGGAGCAATCGACCCCTGCCCGGCGCCGAACCACAACACATCGCCAGCCGCGCCCTCGGCAACCACCTGCAGGATCGGCGCCTCGTCGATATCGGCGTTCAGAACCGCGACGCCGCCCGGCTCCAGCCCCTCCATGATGGCGGCCTTCTCGGCGGCGATGCCGTCGATCCCGTCAAAGGCCTCCAGATGCACAGGGGCCACAGTTGTCACCATCGCCACATGCGGGCGCGTCTGTTTCGCAAGCGGGCTGATCTCACCGGGGTGGTTCATGCCGATCTCGATCACGGCAAATTCGGTGTCACGCGGCATCCGCGCCAATGTCAGCGGCACGCCCCAGTGGTTGTTGTAGCTGGCGACGGCCGCATGGGTGCGGCCCTGATCCGACAGCATCCGCGCCAGCATCTCCTTGGTCGAGGTCTTCCCAACGGATCCGGTGACCGCAATCACCCGCGCACCTGTGCGCGCGCGGCCTGCTCGGCCCAGGGCCTCAAGTGCGGTCTGCACATCGTCAACCAGCAACAATGGCGCATCTTCGGCAACGCCTTCGGGCCTGCGCGAGACCAGCGCGGCACCCGCGCCTTTCTCCAGCGCTTGCGCCACAAAGTCATGGCCATCACGCGCGGCCTTTAGCGCCACAAACAGATCGCCCTTGGCAATACTGCGGGTGTCGATGGAAATACCGTTCACATGCCAGTTGCCAATGGCCTGACCGCCAGTTGCGGCGGCGGCCTCCTTAGCTGTCCAAAGGCTCATACCAATCTCCCGTCCAAAGCGGCGACGGCCATGCTGGCCTGCTCCACATCATCAAAAGGCAGAACATCGCTGCCGACGATCTGGCCGGTCTCATGCCCCTTGCCGCAGATCAGCAGGGCATCGCCCGTCCCAAGCGCATCAACGCCGCGCAGGATCGCCTCAGCCCGGTCGCCGACCTCCATGGCATCCGGTGCACCGCCTTTGACAGCGGCGCGGATCACCGCCGGGTCCTCGCTGCGGGGGTTGTCATCGGTGACGATCACCAGATCGGCGTTATTCTGCGCCGCCTGCCCCATCAGCGGGCGTTTGGCGGCGTCACGGTCACCACCTGCGCCGACAATGGCCACCAACCGACCCAACACATGCGGGCGCAGCGCCTTGATCGCGGTGGCCACGGCATCGGGGGTATGGGCGTAGTCGACAAACACCGTCGCGCCGTTTTCCCGCGTGGCGGCCAGTTGCATCCGCCCCCGCACGGTCTGAAGATGCGGCAGCGTGTCAAACACCGCCTGCGGATCCTCTCCGCTGGCAATCACCAGACCGCAGGCCAGCAGGATATTCTCCGCCTGAAACCCACCAATCAGGTTCAGCCGCGCCTGATAGGGTTTGTCGTGCCAGGTGAAGCGCATGTCCTGCCCGGAGGCATCATAGCGCGCGCCCACAAGGCTCAGATCACCCACGCCACGCCCGACGGAGATCACCTCCTGCCCGCGAGCGGCAGCGACAGCCCGCATCTGCGCCCCGCGGGGGTCATCCATATTGATCACCGCCACGCCGTCATCCGGCAGGACCCGGCGGAACAGACCCGCCTTGGCAGTGAAATACGCCTCAAATGTTTCGTGATAGTCCAGATGATCCTGGGTAAAATTGGTAAAACCCGCCGCCGCCAGATGCACGCCGTCCAGACGCCGTTGCTCCAACCCGTGAGACGAGGCCTCCATCGCGGCATGGGTGACACCGGCAGCTGCCGCCTGCGACAGCGCATCATGCAAGGTGACCGGTTCCGGTGTGGTGTGATTGAGCGGGTGGCTCCAGGCGCCCTCCACACCGGTGGTGCCAAGGTTCACCGCCTGATGGCCCAGCTCAACCCAGATCTGGCGCACGAAGCTCGCCACCGAGGTTTTGCCATTGGTGCCGGTGACCGCCACCATGGTTTCAGGCTGCGCGCCAAACCACAGGGCGGCCGCATAGGCCAGCGCCTGACGCGGGTCTTCGACAACCACCAGCGCTACGGTCGACTCGCGCAAAAGCTCCGCAACGATCTGCGCCCCGGCTGCGTCGGTCAGGATTGCCGCCGCCCCATTGCCAAGTGCTGCGGGGGTGAATTTCGCCCCATGCACCTGACTGCCGGGAAGGGCCGCAAACAGCCCGCCCTCGACCACCTTGCGGCTGTCCACGGCAATGCCCCGGATCATCGGATCGACGCCGCCACGCGCGGTCAGCCCCAACTGGCTGAGAGGACGGTTTTCAATGGTGCTCATAGCAACCCCACCTGTTCAGTTTGAGGTGAGGGTTATAGCAGCAAGCCCATCGGGTTCAACTTGTGGTCTGAGCCCCAGAAGCGGCGCAACGCGGCCGATCATTTCACCCGCAACCGGCACAGCTGTCCAGCCTGCGGTGCGGCGCTCCTCACCATGGGCAATGACCGACGGTTCATCCAGCGTCACAACCAGCACATATTTCGGATCATGGGCCGGGAACATGGCAGCAAAGGTGGCGATGACCTTGCTCTCGTAGTAGCCGCCACGGGGTTTGGGCTTATCAGCGGTGCCGGTCTTGCCGCCGACCTGATAGCCGGGCACCTCGCCAAAACTGGCGGTCCCGCTGGTCACGACCTTGCGCAGCATCGCGCGGGCCTGACCGGCAGCCTCCGGTGACATCACCCTGTGGCCCAGCTGTGGCCCCTTCTGGCGCAGGATAGTGGGGGCAACATATTGGCCGCCATTGGCAATCGCCGCATAACCCGCCGCCAGATGCATCGGGCTGGTGGACAGCCCATGGCCATAGGAAATCGTCACCGTGCTCAGCTCCCCCCATTTGCGGGGTTTCAGCGGTTTGCCGCCTGCCGCCTCGGCGATCTCAATCGGGGTGGGCTCAAACATGCCCATCGCGCGCAGGAAATCCTGCTGACGCTGCGCGCCAATCTGCAAGGCCAGCCGCCCGGTGCCCCGGTTGGAGCTGTTGACGATAATGTCGGCGACACTCAGCTTGCCATAGTTCTTGTTGTGAAACTCACCAATCGGGAAACGCCCGATCCGCATTGGACCGGAGGTGTCGATAATAGTCTCGGAATTCACAATCCCCAGATCAACCGCCTGTGCCGCCGTGAAAATCTTGAAGGTGGAGCCGAGTTCATAGACGCCCTGCACCGCGCGGTTGAACAGCGGGCTGGTGGAGGGATCAAAGCCGGAGGTGGGCGGACGCGGGCGGTCATTGGGATCAAAATCCGGCAGCGACACGACAGAGATCACCTCGCCGGTGTGGACGTCCATCAGGATCGAGGTCGCCCCCTTGGCGTTCATCAGCTTCATGCCACCATAAAGCACCCGTTCGGAGGCGGCCTGTACCGTCAGATCCAGCGACAACTGCAGGGGACGCCCGCCATTGGCCGGATCGCGCAGATAATCGTCAAACTGCTTCTCGACACCCGCGACACCGATCACCTCGGCGGCGCTGACGCCTTCCTTGCCGAAACCGGCCCCGCCCAGCACATGCGCCGCGACGCTGCCATTGGGATAAAGCCGCATCTCGCGGGGGCCAAACAGCAGGCCGGGATCACCGATATCATGCACCGCCTGTTTTTGCTCGGGGCTGATTTTCTTCTTGATCCAGATAAACTTACGCTTACCGGTGAAGTCACCGACCAGCCGCTCCAGCTCCAGGTCAGGGAAGATTTCAACCAGACGCCGCGCGGCCCCTTCCGGGTCCACCATCTGCGGCGGTTGTGCATAGAGCGAATGGGTTTCAAAGTTGGTCGCCAGAATGCGGCCCTTGCGGTCGACGATATCGGCGCGTTGCATGGCGATGGCGCTGCCGGGCGCGCTGGCGATTGGCTCAACCGGTTCGGAGGTGGCCAGTGTCGCCATCCGCGCGCCAATCGCGGTGAAGGCGCAGAGGAAAAACATCCCCAGCACCAGCAGCCGCCCCTCGGCGCGCTGGCGGGATTGGGTCTGCATTTCCGCATGGCGCTGGCGCAGGTTTTCCCGTTCGATGGCATCCGGGTTTTCGCCGCGCGCGCGCGCGGTCAGGATCCGGGCCAAGGGGCGCAGCGGCGTGCGGATCATGGCTGCGTCCCCGTTGCTGTCTGGCCATTGGCCCCAAGCGCGGAAACCTCAACCCCGTTGGTGAAATCCAGCAGTTCATCCTCCTGCGGGGGATAGGCAACCTCATCCACGCGGCCAAATTGCTCCGGGCGCAGCGGCAGCAGGCTGAGGCGATCAAAGTTCAGCTCCGCCAGTTCGCGCAGGCGATCCGGGCGGTTGAGATAGGCCCATTCGGCGCGCAACACACTAAGTCGGACCTGCGAGGCACCGATCTGGCGTTGCAGGCTGCGGGTTTCCTTCAGCACCTGCTGAGTGGTGTAATTCTCGCGGTAAGCCCAGAACGCCAACCCAAAGACAGCCAGGCAGGTGGCGATATAAAGCAGCGTCTTCATGAGCGTTTGTCTCTCCCCTGCGCCTGCTTCAGCTGGGGCATGCCGATGTCCTTGGCGCTGATTGCAATCGGCGCGGCCTCGGTGCGGCGTCCAACCCGCAGGCGTGCAGAGCGGGAGCGCGGGTTTTCGGCCAGTTCCTCGTCATCGGGGCCCACCGCCTTGCGGGTGACCAGTGTGAACTGCGAGGGGGTTTCCTCCACCTCGGGCGCATAACGGTTGGCGCGGCCGGTCTTGCCCGCGCGATGCTGGAAGAAGCGTTTGACCATGCGATCTTCGATCGAATGAAACGTCACCACGGCCAGCAATCCGCCAGGCTTCAGCGCGCGCTCGGCAGCCAGAAGCCCCTCGAACAACTCCTCGTATTCGGCGTTCACCGCGATGCGCAGCCCCTGAAAGCTGCGGGTGGCGGGATGTGACTGGCCGGGTTTGGAGCGCGGCAGGCAGCCTTCGATAATGCCAGCCAGTTGCAGCGTCGTGGTGATCGGCGCCTCGGTGCGGGCCTTGACGATGGCGCGGGCAATACGACGGCTGGCGCGTTCTTCACCGAAGAGAAACAGAATATCGGCCAGCGCCGCCTCATCTAGTTCCGCGACGAGATCGGCGGCGGAGGGGCCATCCTGCGACATCCGCATATCCAGCGGCCCGTCACGCATGAAGGAAAAACCACGTTCGGCCAGATCCAGCTGCATGGAGGAAACACCAAGATCGAGGACGACGCCGTCGAGATCCTGCGCATAGTCGTCCATGCGGGAGAACACACCCTGTTGCAGGGTCAGGCGGCCAGCATAGTCGCCGATCCAGCTTTCGGCCATTTCAAAGGCCAGCGGATCGCGGTCGACGCCAATGACATGATCCGCGCCCGCCTCCAGCAGGCCACGGCTGTAGCCCCCGGCCCCAAAGGTGCCATCAAGCCAGCGCCCGGTGACCGGCGCCACCGCTTTCAGCAGCGAACGCAGAAGAACCGGTACGTGAGGACCGGTTGAGGTTGGGCGGTCCGTTGTCATGGATCAAGCGCCTCCGGCGCCGTCGAGGAGTTCCATCGGGTCGAAGTCCTCGGGCAGATCATCCATCCACTCCTCAGATTTCGCCAGCTCTTCCTCTTCATAGGTTTCAGGCTTCCAGATCTGGAATGTGTCGCCGGCCGCGATAAAGAACGCTTCGGCCTCCAGATCAATCTTGTTGCGCAGCTTCGCAGGCAGCACCAGGCGCCCGGTTTCATCCACATTGGTCGGGAAGGACTGACCATGGAACATGCGCTGCAACATTTTGCGCGGCATTGAGCCCCGCGGCAAGGCGTCGATTTTGGCGTCGACTTCCGCGATCGCCTCCATCGTGTAACATTCGAGAAAATTGCGGCGCTGGTCGCCGTAGACGATCACCAGTTCGGGGTTGCCGCCGGACTGCCAGTTGGGATCGCCCGCCTCCAGAACACGGCGAAAGGAGGCCGGAATCGAGACCCGCCCCTTTGTATCCACCTTATGGTGGCTTTCACCTCTGAACCTACGGCCCAATCTATCGTCCCTTTTTTCAGCGTCCCTCGTGCCGAAGCGATCCCCAGAAGCAAAAGGGGCGGGCTGATCTGCTGCCACTGATCAACCCGCCTCCCTAATCCCGACATGCGGGGTGTCCGACTGCGCGCGCCACCTGGGGGGATGTCTGCTCGCTCGCGCGCCGGATCTCTCTATTTTCGATGAAAGCGAAGGCCTGTATGAAACCTGCTTCTTAGTAGTCTTGGTTGGGGTCGTTTGGTGCCCCTGCTCTTCGTCTCATTCGATAAACTAGGGATACTATGGGAAAACGTGGGCCACAACTGTTTTCTGTGGACCCTCCCGTCGCATGTAGATAATGCCGCGCCGATTCTACGGAGAGAAATCGATGATATCCCCACTGATAGATTAAGACATCGCAAAACCCACTACATATAGGTGCGGTCCCGGATGCGAAAAAAGTGCCATGATTTCCCAGATATTCTGCAAACAGATCAGGAGAATCAATGCGTTCTCCCTTCGTTCGCATAACTCCGTCCTTGCGGGACACTCAAAACGGCCTAATTTGGCCTATATCCCCGAATAATCGCACCGTAATGGCACAGTGATTCGGAACAGCGGCGGCAAAACGCGCTCACGCGCGCCCATAATTCCCCACCGGCCCCATGAATTCCCATGGCTCCCATAATTTCCCAGATAGCCCCTGATCGCCCAAAGCCAGCCCGGCGGTCGGGCTACTGTGAGACCCGACAACAGGGCTTGCAGGTGAGACCGGCCTTCAGCAGGCCGGTCGATTGGCGATCAGATAGTGTGTCAGGCCATACCGCCGCGGATCAGCCCTTCGGCCATTTTGGCGTAGGCCTGCGCCATCGCACCGTCACCGGCCGCAATCGGCGTGCCATTGTCGCCTGCCAACCGGGTTTCAAGATCAATCGGCAGCGCGCCCAACAGCGGCACGCCAAGGCGCTCCGCCTCCGCAGCGACCCCACCATGGCCAAAGATGTGATGCTCGCCACCGCAGTCCGGGCAGGCGAAGAAGGACATATTCTCAATCAGGCCCAGCACGGGGGTCTTTAGGGTGTTAAACATGTCGAGCGCTTTGCGGGCATCCAGGAGCGCCACATCTTGCGGCGTGGAAACCACGATGGCGCCGGACAGCTCCGCCTTGGTGCAGAGGGTCAGCTGCACATCGCCGGTGCCAGGCGGTAGGTCCACGATCAGCACGTCGAGTTCACCCCAGTTCACCTGCCCCAGCATCTGCTGCAACGCGCCCATCAGCATCGGGCCGCGCCAGACAACGGCCTTGGCCTCATCCACCATGAAGCCGATGGACATCAAAGTGACGCCATGGGCGTGCAGCGGTTCAATGATTTTGCCATCCGGGCTGGCGGGGCGGCCACTGGCGCCCATCATGCGCGGCTGGCTCGGTCCATATATATCCGCATCCAGCAACCCCACCTTGCGGCCCTGCCGCGTCAGAGCCACGGCGAGATTGGCGCTGACGGTGGATTTGCCCACGCCGCCCTTGCCCGAACCAATCGCGAGAATGCGTTTGACACCACTGGGTTTCAGCGGCCCCTGCTGCGGTTTGGGATGGCCGCCCAGTTTCAGGGTCGGCGCCGGTTTGGCGACCGCGTCCGCATGAGCGGTCAGTGCAGCGGACACGCTGTCCACCCCCGGCAAGGCCAGAACAGTGGCCTCCGCAGCGCGGCGCAGCGGCTCCATCTGGGCGGCGATCTGCGGATTGGGGGCCTCGATCACGAAACTGACGCGCCCGCCATCGACCATCACCGCGCGCAGCATGTCACGTGAGACCAGCGAGCCGCCATCTGGCAGCTGCAGCCGCGCAAGGGCGTCGCGAATCTCTTCCTGGGTGGGGGTCATGGCCGGTCTCCTCATGGTTTCCAGCCATATAAGACCTGCCGCGACCAAGCCCAAGGCCGCATTGCGATGAGAGACCGCGCCGATCAAGGCAGGCGCCATGGCACGCCGGTTCACGCCCTGCCCGGTTTTTGAGCGCCTGACCGCTCCTTGATGCATAACTCAGCAGGATCAACCCCGTTTCCCTTAGGAAACCCATGCATTTGCTGCATAGCAGAAATGCCCCTTTCAGGGATTGTGCGCTCGCAGCATTATCATATTTATGGGGTCAAGCGAGGCCGGGAACGGCCAGACACACACATAGACGTTAAGGACAACACCGATGGCCGCTGTTGATAATATGACAACCCGTAAAGGCGCTCTGGCCTTCAGCCCGCGCGCCGTGTTTGACGAACTGAAAGGCAAGATTGCACGCTACCGCCTGTACCGCCAGACCATGAATGAGCTGTCGACGCTCTCTGGTCGCGAACTGGCAGATCTGGGGCTGAGCCGCTCCATGCTGCGCAGCGTTGCCTATGAGGCCGCCTACGGCACGAAATAAAGAGTTCAGGCTCTCTTCTCCTCCTCCCTTGAGGGCCTGTAATCGCGGTGACATCCTCCTCCTCCCTGATGTCACCGCACCCTATACCGGCGTCATAGCCGGATCCTGATACACCATGCCTCCTCCTCCCTGATGGTATGGTGTTGCACAGAACGGCGGTGCCCTCCTCCTCCCTGGCACCGCCGTTTTTTTGTGCCTTATGGCCTGCACCGCAGTCCCTCCCATTGATCACGGGCCGCAAAAAAGGCGCCGACAGAATGTCGACGCCTGATCTGTTGTGACTGCTATGTCGGCCCTCTTCACTGCGACGACCAATAGATGTGATCCATCACGGCAAGGCCCACCGAGGCGTGGATTAAAAGGGCACGTCCTCCGCTGCGGAGACAAAGCGGGCGACGACTTTCTTGGTGCCAGCCTTCTCGAAATCCACCTCCAGCTTGTCGCCTTCGATCCCGGTGATCGCCCCATAGCCAAACTTCTGGTGAAACACCCGCTCCCCGACCATGAAGGCGGATGTCGCGGTGAGGTCGATGACGCTGGATTTGCTTTCCTTGGGCTGTGACAGACCACGCTCACCGGCGCGGGACTGCATGCGCTTCCAGCCGGGCGAGTTGTACCCGTCGGCGGCTGCCATGCGATCCTCAATCGTGGGGCGCACCGCCCCACCACCACCGCCGGGGGCCGCAGCCCCGTAGCCGCCACCATAAAGACCGGGCGGGGTCAGCACCTCCACATGTTCTTCCGGCAGCTCATCAATGAAGCGGGAGGGCAGCTGTGACTGCCATTGCCCAAAGACGCGGCGATTGCCGGCAAAGGAGATCGTGCAGATTTCCTCGGCCCGGGTGATGCCGACATAGGCCAGGCGGCGCTCCTCCTCGAGGCCCTTCAGGCCGCTTTCATCCATGGAGCGCTGCGAGGGAAACAGGCCATCCTCCCAGCCGGGCAAGAACACAGCCGGAAATTCCAACCCTTTGGCGGCGTGTAGCGTCATGATCGACACCTTTTGGGCGGCGTCCTGTTTGTCATTATCCATGATCAGACTGACATGTTCGAGGAAGCCTTGCAGGTTTTCAAACGCCTCCAGCGCCTTCACCAGTTCCTTGAGGTTTTCCAGACGCCCCGGCGAATCCGGGTTTTTGTCGGTCTGCCACATGGTGGTGTAGCCGCTTTCATCCAGAATGGTTTCGGCCAGCTCCATATGGGTCATATCCGCATCCCCCGCCAGACGCCCCCAGCGGGCAAGGTCAGTGACCAGCTGGCGCAGCGCATTGCCACCCTTGCCCTTGATCTGGCCGGATTCGACCGCAAGCCGCGCGCCCTCCACCAGGGAGACGCCATTGCTGCGCGCCATGGTCTGAATGGTCTGCTGCGCCTTATCGCCAAGGCCCCGCTTCGGCGTGTTGACGATCCGCTCAAAGGCAAGGTCATCGTCAGCACTGACCACCAGCCGGAAATAGGCCATGGCATCGCGAATTTCGAGCCGCTCATAAAAGCGTGGCCCGCCAATGACCCGGTACGGCAGGCCGATGGTCAGAAAGCGGTCCTCAAAGGCGCGCATCTGATGCGAGGCCCGCACGAGGATGGCCATATTGTTAAGATCGACCGGCGCCAGACCACGGGTGCCGCGCTGCATCGCCTCAATCTCCTCGCCGATCCAGCGGGCTTCCTCTTCGCCGTCCCAATGACCGATCAGCCGGACCTTCTCGCCGCCGCGCGCCTCAGTCCACAGCTCCTTGCCCAGACGGCCGGAATTGCCACGGATCACACCGGAGGCCGCGCTGAGAATATGTTCGGTCGAGCGGTAGTTTTGTTCCAGCCGCACCACATTGGCGCCGGGAAAATCCTTTTCAAACCGCAGGATATTGCCCACCTCTGCACCGCGCCAGCCATAGATCGACTGATCATCGTCACCGACGCAGCAGATGTTCTTATGCGCGCCCGCCAGCAGCCGCAGCCAGAGATACTGCGCCACGTTGGTATCCTGATACTCGTCCACCATGATAAAGCGGAACCAGCGTTGGTACTGCTCCAGCACATCCGGATTATCCTGAAAGATGGTGACCATATGCAGCAGTAGGTCGCCAAAATCGACCGCGTTCAGATCCTTTAGCCGCGCCTGATACTGAGCATAGAAATCCACGCCGCGATGGTTGTAGGCACTGGCATCGGAGACCGGCACCTTAGACGGCGTCAGCGCCCGGTTTTTCCAATCGTCAATGACGCCCGCCAGCATCCGCGCGGGCCAGCGTTTGTCATCAATGCCTTCCGCCTTGATCAGCTGTTTCAGCAGGCGGATCTGATCATCGGTATCCAGAATGGTGAAATTGGATTTGAGCCCGACCAATTCGGCATGGCGGCGCAGCAGTTTCACGCAGATCGAGTGGAAGGTGCCAAGCCAGGGCATCCCCTCAACCGCCTGCCCCAACATGCCTGCAACCCGCTCCTTCATCTCGCGCGCGGCCTTGTTGGTAAAGGTCACGGCAAGGATCTCGTTTGGTTTGGCGGTGCCCGTGGTTAGAAGATGCACGATGCGCGCAGTCAGCGCCTTGGTCTTGCCGGTGCCGGCCCCGGCCAGCATCAGCACAGGTCCCTCCAGGCATTCAACGGCGGCCCGCTGTGCCGGGTTCAGCCCGTCGAGATACGGCATCGGCCGCGCTGCCATGGCGCGCGCGGACAGCGAGATCCCCTCATAGGGGTCGATATCGTCAAAACTGCTCATGAGCGGGACATTAGCGCGATTCAATCCCGGCGGAAAGAGGGCGTTCACAGTCTGTTCCACCCTAATATCATGGCAGGTCATGTCCGCTTTGCGGCGTTATCTGTGGGCACTCTGGCCCCCTTAAGACGGCCAGACACTGAGGCGTTAACGTTTTCTAAAACACCGTCAGCCATGTTGATTCACCTATGGGTTGTTATTGATTGACCAAGTACCAGTGGGGCAGACCAGCATATTATGAACACTGCATTGACCTCAAGCATTGCGGAGAAAATCCGCAGCCTGTCCCTGCTGCTCATGCTGATTGCAGCCGCTGTGGTATCGATCTGGGCAGTGCTGGCGGTGCCCGGCCCGGTTGTCGATAAAATGCTGGAGGCGGACATCCGCAAGCAGGCCGAACTGTGGCAACGCCGCGTGACCCTACATATGGCCAACGCCGAAAAAGCCTTTGAAGAGGGGATCATCCAGCCTCAGGATGCCGCGTTGCTGACCTTGTTCACCGAGGAGACGGATGTCTATCGCTATCGCCTCCTGACCAGCGCGGGAGAGATTTTCTGGTCATCGCGCAGTGATGAAATCGGGGAATTTGAGGCCAACGTCTTCTTTTCGACCCAGGTGTCCCGCGGTGAAGTCTACTACAACAGTAGAACGGTTCCCGCGTTTGAGATCGACGATTCCCCGCTCAGCGACAGCTACGACGAGGGGATCACCCGAGAGGTTGCCCGCATCTACGTACCGCTTATGCACAATGGTCATTTCGACGGCGCGATTGATTTCCATACGGATATCACCGACCTGCGAGACACCTTCATACAGCTGGCCCGGCTTTCGGTTGCCCTGTTGACCGGCGTTGCGCTGCTGGCAATGACAATTGCCGTCTATGTTATTTTCAAATCGAACCGTTTCCGCATGAACCAGCTGCGTCAGCGCAGCGAAACCGAACGTGAAATTCTGGACGAACAGCTGCGGTTGGCCCGCGAGGTCCAGCTGCTGGGGGAGCTGAACGAATGGCTGCAATCCAGCCGCTCGCTGGATGAGCTGTTTGACATGGTTGCGCGTTTCATGACCCATATTCTGCCAACGGCCGAAGGCAGCGTTTATGTCTACTCCAACTCACGCGATGTACTGGACGGCTGCGCCAGCTGGAATGGCGGCACCCACAAAGATCACATTCACCCGGAAGAATGCTGGGGGTTGCGCCGTGGCCGCACCTATGAATTTGGCGCCTCGGAGATTGATTTTGTCTGCGAACATGCCGAACCCCATGATGGTCGCGCCTATTACTGCTTCCCGATCCTTGCGCATGGCGAAACTGTTGGCCTGATGCATCTGCGCGCCCTGAGTGACGTCACTGAAGAATTCACACAGAGCAAGAAACTGGCCCAGATGTGTGCGGAACAGATTTCCATGGCCATCGCCAATGTGCGGATGCGCGATCAACTGCATGATCAATCCGTGCGTGACCCGCTGACGGGCCTGTTCAATCGACGCCATATGACCGAAACCCTGCGCAAGTGCATCAATGCCAGCCAGAAATCGGGCATCCCACTCAGCCTGATCGCGGTGGATGTGGATCACTTCAAGAAATTCAATGACAACCATGGTCACGATGCCGGGGATATGGTTCTGCGCGCCGTCGGCTCGGTGCTCGAGCAGGCCTGCGACGGCGAGGAGGTGGCCTGCCGTCCGGGCGGCGAGGAATTCACCCTGATCCTGCCCGGCGCCAGCCAGGAAGACGTCATGACCAAGGCCGAGCTGCTGCGCCAGGCGGTGGAGGCCATTGTGGTGCGCTACGGGGAAAAGGCGCTGCCAGGAATTTCGATCTCCCTTGGGGTGGCGCATTACCCGCGTCACGGCACCATGCCACAGGACCTGCTGCGGGCCTCGGATGAGGCACTCTATGAGGCGAAGGCAAAGGGGCGCAATCAGGTCTGTGTCGCCTCCTCAGCCGAACAGGCCCCGCGCGACCCCGGCGCGCAAAAAGGCCTGTCCACATCTCCAAAACCCGACGGTCCGATCGCCGCCGAATGAGGCGATTGCGCGTGACCAAGGAGTCGGGCCATCGCGCCCCTTGACCCGGCCAGCTGCGATCTACCGCGCAAGCTCAGCCGCCGCGATCTCGCGACCTAACCCCTGCCCCGCTGCCCAGCCTCTACCGTTCAATGCGCGCGGCGGTCGTGTGCCTCCCTTGCGCCTGAGACATATGTTCCACCATTGAGTGACACGGCAGCAGCGAGCAAAGATCCGCAAGGGCCGCTGAGGCAAAGGAGACGCCTGCAACACTCAGATGGTTTTCTTGCGCAGCTGACTCGGCCCCTGCAAGCATACAGGTCAGTATGCCCAATGCTCTGGCCCGGCACCTGCCGCACGCGACCGGTATCATGTCACAAATAGCGAAACGCGGGCGGCGGCGGGCCTGGATGAGCGCATGGCCGCATGGCCTCGCGCAGCCGCATGAGAGGGAACCAGACGGAACAGGCCCAGCACGAATAGTTACAAAATTGCTTCAAACCCGCACTCGGCACTAGACTTTTGCTGCAAGGCAGCGACAAATGCGCGGCATGGATCTGCACCAGCGTTATCCCGCTCTCAGTGACCTTCGCCAGCGCGCCCGGCGGCGCCTGCCGCGGTTCGTTTGGGAGTATCTGGACAGCGGCACCGGGATCGAGGCAACCAAGGCCCGCAACCGTGCTGCGCTGGATCAGCTGGGGTTTTCGCCGTCTATCCTGCATGGGCCTCAGCAGACCAATCTGAGCCGTCGCTTTCTGGGCGTTGACCGCCCGCTGCCGTTTGGTGTGGCACCGGTTGGCATGTCCGGGCTGATCTGGCCGGATGCGGAACGGTTGCTGGCGCGCTGCGCTGCGGCACAGGGCCTGCCCTATTGCCTGTCCACCGTCGCCAGCCAGTCACCCGAGGATCTGGTGAATGATCTGGGGGCCGCGCCGTGGTTCCAGCTCTACCCGCCGAAGGACCCTGACATCCGCCGCGATCTGCTGGCGCGCGCCAAGGCCGCCGGATTTGCCGGGCTGGTGCTGACCGTGGATGTGCCTGTCGCTTCCCGGCGGGAGCGGCAGACCCGCTCCGGACTGACGCAACCACTGCGGCTGACACCCCGGCTGCTGGCGCAGGTTGCCATGCGACCGGCCTGGGCAATGGGCATGGCGCGGCGTGGCCTGCCACATATGAGGACACTGGACAAATATGTGAGCGGAGCAGGCGCAAGCCTGTCATCCACAGCCCATGTCGGCTACCTGCTGCGCACCTCACCGGACTGGGATTATGTGCAGTGGCTGCGCGACCATTGGGATGGCCCGCTGATCATCAAGGGGGTGATGCGCGCCGAGGATGCAGCGCCGCTGGAGGCAATCGGCGCCGATGCGCTGTGGGTGTCCAACCATGCGGGTCGCCAATTCGACGCCGCACCCTCTACGATCGAGGCCCTGCCGGGCATTCGCGCCGCCACCCGCCTGCCGCTGATATTCGACAGCGGGATCGAGAGCGGGCTGGATATTTTGCGCGCGCTGGCGCTGGGGGCCGACTATGTGATGCTGGGCCGTGCCTTCCACTTTGCGCTCGCCGCACTTGGGCCACGGGGGCCGGATCATCTGGTGGATATTCTGCGCAAAGATCTGGAGGCCAATATGGGACAACTGGGCCTTGAGACACTGTCTGCGCTGCCCCAACCGCTGGCACTTGCGTCGTTTGCCACCCTGTTCACGACAAGTAGGTCCGATACGGACATAAATGCACCGCCATAAATGCGAATTATGCCGGTTTCTGGCCTCAGGTCAGCGCTATCACGCTGGTCATACCCAGAACTACGTCTATACCGGACCCTAATTTGCGCTTATCACTTCGCCAAACTGCACGACCCCGAGGACGCCATGACCGACTTCAAGAAAATCCTGATCGCCAACCGCGGCGAGATCGCCATCCGCGTCATGCGGGCAGCCAATGAGATGGGCAAGAAGACGGTGGCCGTCTATGCCGAAGAGGACAAGCTGGGCCTGCACCGGTTTAAGGCGGATGAAGCCTATCGGATCGGCGAAGGCATGGGGCCGGTTGCGGCCTATCTCTCGATTGACGAGATTATCCGTGTGGCCAAGGAATGTGGCGCCGATGCGATCCATCCCGGCTACGGCCTGCTGTCCGAAAACCCGGACTTTGTGGATGCCTGCGCGCGCAACGGCATTACCTTCATCGGGCCGAAGGCGGAAACTATGCGCGCCCTTGGCGACAAGGCTTCGGCGCGCCGCGTCGCGATTGAGGCCGATGTGCCTGTGATTCCGGCCACCGAAGTGCTGGGCAATGATATGGACGCGATCCGCAAGGAAGCGGCTGAGGTCGGCTACCCGCTGATGCTGAAGGCCTCCTGGGGTGGTGGTGGTCGTGGCATGCGCCCCATTCACAGCGAAGATGAGCTGGAAGAAAAAGTGCTGGAAGGCCGCCGTGAGGCAGAAGCCGCATTCGGCAATGGCGAGGGCTATCTGGAGAAGATGATCACCCGCGCCCGTCACGTTGAGGTGCAGATCCTTGGCGACAAACACGGTGAAATCTACCATCTTTATGAGCGGGACTGCTCCGTCCAGCGCCGCAATCAGAAAGTGGTTGAGCGCGCGCCTGCCCCCTATCTGACGGAGGAGCAGCGCGCCGAGATCTGCGATCTGGGCCGCAAGATCTGCCAGCATGTGAACTATGAATGCGCGGGCACCGTCGAATTCCTGATGGATATGAACGACGGCAAATTCTACTTCATTGAGGTAAACCCGCGGGTCCAGGTGGAACATACGGTCACCGAGGAAGTCACCGGTATCGACATCGTGCAGGCACAAATCCTGATCGCCGAGGGCAAGACCATTGCCGAGGCCACCGGAAAGGCATCGCAGGACGAAATCCGCCTCAACGGCCATGCGCTGCAAACACGGGTCACCACCGAGGATCCGCTCAACAACTTCATTCCCGACTATGGCCGCATCACCGCCTATCGCTCAGCCACCGGCATGGGCATCCGTCTGGATGGTGGCACCGCTTATGCGGGCGGGGTGATCACGCGCTACTACGATTCACTGCTGACCAAAGTAACGGCCAAAGCCCCCACCCCGGAGAAGGCGATTGCGCGGATGGATCGCGCGCTGCGCGAATTCCGGGTGCGCGGTGTCAGCACCAATATCGCCTTTGTCGAGAACCTGCTGAAACACCCGACCTTCCTGTCGAATGAATACACCACCAAATTCATCGACGAGACGCCGGAGCTGTTCCAGTTCGCCAAGCGCCGCGACCGGGGCACCAAAGTGCTGACCTATATCGCCGATATCTCGGTCAATGGTCATCCGGAGACCGAAGGCCGCGCTGCGCCCCATGCCGATCTGAAAGAGCCGCGCGCCCCCAAGGCGGATGCCGCAACGCAGCCCTATGGCACCCGCAACCTGCTGGAGCAAAAGGGCGCTCAGGCGGTGGCCGACTGGATGAAAGCACAGCGCCAGCTGCTGCTGACAGACACCACCATGCGCGACGGCCACCAGTCACTGCTGGCCACCCGGATGCGCAGCCATGACATGATCAAGGTGGCCCCGGCCTATGCGCAGAACCTCAGCCAGCTGTTCTCGGTTGAGTGCTGGGGCGGCGCGACATTCGACGTGGCCTATCGCTTCCTGCAGGAATGCCCCTGGCAGCGCCTGCGCGATCTGCGCGAGCGGATGCCGAACCTGATGACCCAGATGCTGCTGCGCGCCTCCAACGGCGTTGGCTACACCAACTATCCCGACAATGTGGTGCAGAGCTTTGTGAAGCAGGCCGCCACCGGCGTTGATGTGTTCCGGGTCTTTGACTCGCTGAACTGGGTTGAAAACATGCGTGTTGCGATGGATGCAGTCGTCGAGAGCGGCAAGATCTGCGAAGGCACCATCTGCTACACCGGCGATATCCTCGATCCGAACCGGGCCAAATACGACCTCAAGTATTATGTCGGCATGGCCAAGGAGCTGGAAGCCGCAGGCGCGCATATTCTGGGCCTGAAAGACATGGCGGGCCTGTTGAAGCCAGCGGCCGCCCGCCAGCTGGTCAAGGCGCTGAAGGAAGAGGTCGGCCTGCCGGTCCATTTCCACACCCATGACACCTCTGGTGTGGCCGGCGCCACCATTCTGGCAGCAGCGGACGCGGGTGTAGATGCTGTGGATGCAGCTATGGATGCCTTCAGTGGCGGCACCTCGCAGCCCTGCCTCGGCTCCATCGTTGAAGCGCTGCGCAACACCGACCGCGACACCGGCATCGACATCGCCGCCGTGCGCGAAATCTCCGGTTACTGGGAGCAGGTGCGGGCCCATTATGTGGCCTTCGAAAGCGGTCTCGCCGCGCCTGCGTCCGAGGTTTACCTGCACGAGATGCCCGGTGGTCAGTTCACCAACCTGAAAGCACAGGCCCGGTCGCTGGGTCTGGAAGAGAAATGGTCGGATGTGGCGCAGACCTATGCCGATGTGAACCAGATGTTTGGCGACATTGTGAAGGTGACGCCATCGTCCAAGGTGGTTGGCGATATGGCACTGATGATGGTGTCCCAAGGACTGACCCGTGACGATGTCGAGGATCCGAAGAGTGATGTGGCCTTCCCCGACTCGGTGGTCGACATGATGCGTGGCAATCTGGGCCAGCCTCCGGGCGGCTTCCCTGAGGGGATCGTGTCCAAGGTGCTGAAAGGCGATGCCCCCAATCTGGAACGCCCCGGCGCCCATCTCGCCCCCGTGGATCTGGAAGCGACCCGTGCCGAACTCTCCAAGGAGCTGGAAGGCAAAGAGGTCGATGACGAGGATCTGAACGGCTACCTGATGTATCCCAAGGTCTTCCTTGATTACATGGGCCGCCACCGGACCTATGGCCCAGTCCGCAGCCTGCCCACCCGCACCTTCTTCTACGGGATGGAACCGGGCGAGGAGATCACGGCAGAAATCGATCCCGGCAAGACGCTGGAAATCCGCCTGCAGGCGATTGGCGACACTGACGACAAGGGGGAGGTCAAAGTCTTCTTTGAACTGAACGGTCAGCCCCGCGTCATTCGCGTCCCGAACCGTCTCGTCAAGGCCACCACCCAGGCCAACCCGAAGGCCGAGCAGGGCAACCCCAATCACATCGGTGCGCCGATGCCGGGTGTTGTGGCCTCCGTTGCGGTGCAGGTTGGTCAGCCAGTGCATGAGGGCGACATGCTCTTGACAATCGAGGCGATGAAGATGGAGACCGGCATCCACGCCGAACGTGATGCGGTGGTGAAGGCCGTGCATGTCCAACCCGGTGATCAGATTGACGCCAAGGATCTGCTGATCGAGCTGGAATGATCGCCACCAACGCCTGTCACGGATGGCGGGCGCTGCGAATATCATATGAAGGCGTCCCCTCAGATCGGGGGCGCCTTTTTCTCGTCAGATGGTGCGTGCTGCCAGATGCGTGATGGTCAGATCAGTGCCTGTGTCTCAATCGCGGGCGGCTGCATCACCGGGGCCTCGGCGGAATGAAGACCCGCGGCCTGTCCACCGGCGGTGAGTTTGACGCCGATCGCCAGACAAATGGCAACGGTCAGACCCAGAATACGCAGGGTATCCAGCCGGTCGTCCAAGGATGTGCCCAGCCGGTCACGCAGCGGTGTGCTTAGCAGTGTCATCAAGCGGCTCCCTTTTCGGTTTCGCAGATCTGTCTGCGGGTTGGCCCGGCTCGTCGGTACGCTGTGCCCGAGGTCGTTTCGGCCGGGCTCATGGTGTCATCATAGAGGTAAAACGCAGCAACCAGCGGGTTCCGTCGCTCAAATCGCCGTGACGGTCATTTTTTGCCGACCACTTTGCGTTTTTCGCTTGCAGCCCTGCCAGCGAATGACTAAATCCCCCTCACCGAATGGCAGCGCGGGCGTAGCTCAGGGGTAGAGCATAACCTTGCCAAGGTTAGGGTCGGGCGTTCGAATCGCCTCGCCCGCTCCATTTGGACAGCAAAAAGGCCACCGCTGCAGGCGCAACGGTGGCCTTTTGTGTTTCTGAAATCCAGCGTAGCCTCTGGCTTGCGCGGAATCACTTCAGCGCCTAAGAACAGAGCGGGAACAGCTGCATCCGCAGCACGAGAACAGGTAATACGGCAGCATGCTCACATCGGTAGAACTCTGCGCAGGGGCAGGCGGTCAGGCGCTGGGGCTTGAGAAGGCCGGATTTGACCACACCGCGCTGGTCGAAATCGACAAACACTGCTGCGCCACCCTGCGCCACAATCGTCCCCAGTGGAACGTACTGGAGGAGGACGTGCGCGCCTTCAAGGCGGATGCCGACGCCTATCGCGGTATTGATCTCTTGGCTGGCGGCCTGCCCTGCCCGCCATTTTCCGTTGCGGGCAAACAGCTTGGCGAGAAAGACGAGCGCAATCTCTTTGATGACGCCATCGAAATCGTCGCCGCCACCCGCCCGCGCGCGGTGATGATCGAAAACGTACGTGGCTTCCTCGATGCGGTGTTCCATGATTACCGCGAGAAGCTGAAGAAACAGCTCGCCAAGCTTGGCTATGAGACCGACTGGCGGCTGCTCAATGCCTCTGACTACGGCGTGCCGCAGCTGCGCCCCCGCGTGGCGATTGTTGCCCTGCGCAAGGAATTTTCTGGCCAGTTCAACTGGCCCGACCCCCTGCCGCATAATCCGCGCACCGTGGGTGAGACGCTGCTCGACCTGATGAAGGAACGCGGCTGGCGCGGGGCGGACGACTGGGCCGCCAAGGCCGACGAAATCGCCCCGACCATTGTTGGCGGCTCCAAGAAACACGGCGGACCGGATCTGGGTCCGACACGGGCGCGGCGCGCCTGGGCGGCCTTGGGCGTTGAGGGGCGCACGATCGCCTATGAGGCACCGGATCCGTTCCACAACGATATGCCGCGCCTCACCGTGCGGATGGTGGCGCGCATCCAGGGCTTCCCCGACAGCTGGCATTTCACCGGTGCCAAGACCAACGCCTATCGCCAGGTCGGCAATGCCTTCCCGCCCCCGGTGGCGGAGGCTGTGGCGCGCCAGATCCGCCTGGCCATTGCACGCCCCAGCCTGAAGGTTGTCACCACGCCTGCCGCCGGACGCTGAGGCGCGTTGAGATGCCGGGTCTGATTCCCGCCTGCTCCGATAGGCCACACCCTGCCCCGTCACCTTTCCAAAAATACTCATCCCGCCGCTGCGGATCAGCACAGGGCGTGCGATGAAACAGAAACTGCCGCCCAGCCAGGTCAGCCCCGGTCACGCCGATCACGCCCTGCTGTCTGCATTGGCGCAGGACATCACCACCCGTGCGGGCGGGCTGATGGAGCTGACCCGCAGCGTCCCCGCAATGCTGCGCGATTGCATTGACGATGTGATCCTGACCGCCAAAACCGGTCGGCGCGCCTATGAGGATCTGGAGAAGACCGAAAAGACCTATATTGGTACGCGGGTGGAGATTGAGCTGCGCGCGCTGCTGCGGCTGCCGAAGGGGCGGCTGGATACCGAAATCCTCGGCCATGACGTGGATATCAAACACACGATGGGCAGCAACTGGATGATCCCGACAGAGGCGGTCGATCAGCCCTGCATTCTGGTGGCCGCTGATGAGCCACGGGCGCGCTGTTATCTGGGGCTCATTGTGGCACGGCGCGATTACCTGACCGCCGGGCAGAACAAGGACGCCAAACGGTCGATCTCTGCGCAGGGGTTTGAGCATATCCTCTGGCTGCTGTGCGACCAGCCCTACCCCGCCAACTTCTGGCGTCTGCTGCCGGAGGCCGTAGTGGAGGAGATTTTCGCCGGGGACAGCGGCAATGCCCGGATGGCGACCCTGTTCCGGGCGGTACAGCGCCAGCCGATTCCGCGGGATGTGGTGGAGGCCGTGGCAGCGCAGAAGGATTTTATGCGGCGGATCCGTTCGGACGGCGGCCATGGCACCCGCGACCTTCTGGCCCGCGATGGCATCGTGATCCTTGAGGGGCGCAAGGATGCACAGCTGATCCGCGCGCTCGCCCTGCCCCATTGCAGTGGATCCGAATTCATCTCCGCGCAGCTGACCACCCTGGCAGAGGCCCGGCTGGCGGCGAGCGCCGGCCACGCGGGCTGCGAAGATTTTTTCGACAAGGCGTAAAAAGCCGCTGTTTTCCTATTGCAGCCCTGCGCGCAATTGCCTATTCACCGGCTCACCAGATGGCAGCGCGGGCGTAGCTCAGGGGTAGAGCATAACCTTGCCAAGGTTAGGGTCGGGCGTTCGAATCGCCTCGCCCGCTCCATCAGGACAGAAAGGCCGCTCAATTGAGCGGCTTTTTCTTTGTCCAATGAAAACATTGCACTAGAGGATATTTGCCGGATCAGCGCGGGCGGTAAAGCGCAGGCCCGCGAGTGTGCGGTGCCAGCGTGGGTTTTGCTATTTTCTGCTATGGTAGGTCATTTTCCCTCTTGCGGGGGCTGCAGCAATTTCCTAAATACCGCCTCACCAAATGGCAGCGCGGGCGTAGCTCAGGGGTAGAGCATAACCTTGCCAAGGTTAGGGTCGGGCGTTCGAATCGCCTCGCCCGCTCCATTTGGATTGCAAAGGCCGCTCTTTTGAGCGGCCTTTTGCGTTTCTGCCTTTTGCTGCGCGCCACATATGGCCTGTGCGGAATTGGCGTGAAGATTTGATCAAATTCCTTTGACCCGACTCTCAAAACCCGCCAATGCTGTGGCCAAAGGGGGCGCAAGCCCCATCGCCGATATGCCGCCACGGCGGCGCGCCAGCTCAGGAGGACAACAGCCCATGGCCCCGGTCATCTATCCCACCACCAATTTCACCGCCACTGAACAGCTTTGCCTTGAGCGCGGCGAAGGCATTTATGTGTTCGACAGCGACGGGCGCAAATATATCGAAGGGCTGGCGGGTCTTTGGTGTACCTCGCTGGGCTACAGCAACACCGAGGTGATGGATGCGATCACCGAACAGCTGCACAAGCTGCCCTTTTCCCACACCTTTGGCGGCAAGACGCATCAGCCGATCCAGGATCTTGCCGACAAGCTGGCGGCAATGGTGCCGGTGGAGGATGCCTATATCTTCTTCGGCAACTCCGGCTCGGATGCCAATGACACCCATTACAAGATGCTGCGGTATTACTTCAACGCCATCGGCAAGCCGGAAAAACGCAAGATCATCACCCGCGAACGCGGCTATCACGGGGTCACGGTGGCGGCCGGCTCACTGACGTCCCTGCCCGCGAATCTGGCGCATTTCGACGCGCCGCTGGAGGCGCTGAGCATCCTGCGCGCCGACTCGCCGCATTACTACACCGCCCGGCAGGGCAATGAGACCGAGGCGCAGTTTGTCGAGCGGATTCTGCAAAACCTTGAGGATCAGATCCTTGCTGAGGATCCCGACACGATTGCCGCGATGATCGTGGAGCCGATCACCGGTGCCTCGGGCGTGATCGTGCCGCCGGATGGGTATTATGAGGGGCTGCAGGCGCTGCTGCGCAAATACGGCATTCTGATCTGGGCGGATGAGGTGATCTGCGGTTTTGGCCGCACCGGCGCCGATTTCGGTTGCACCACCATGGGTATCACGCCGGATCTGATGACCTTCGCCAAGCAGCTCTCGTCCGCCTATTTCCCGATCTCCGCCTCGGTCATTCCGGGCTGGATGTATGAGGCGATGGTGGATCAGACCAATGAGGTGGGCGTCTTCGGTCACGGCTATACCTACTCCGGCCACCCCGCCGCCTGTGCGGCAGCGCTGAAGACGCTGGAGATTTACGAGCGCGATAACCTGTTTGCGCATGCCGCCGAGGTGGGCAGCTATTTGCAGGCGCAGCTGCGGGAGATTTTCACCGATCATCCGCTGGTGGGCGAGGTGCGCGGCAAGGGATTGATTGCGGCGCTAGAGCTGGTGTCGAACAAAACCACCGGCGCGAGTTTTGAAAAAGGGCGTGCCGGCGCAACCGCGCAACGGCTGTGTCAGGACAATGGGCTGATCTTGCGGGCGGTGGCCGGGAATGCCGTCGCGCTATGCCCACCGCTGATCATCACCCGCGAGGAAGTTGACGAGATGCTGATCCGCCTGAAGACCGCGATTGACGCCAGCTACGCGGAGCTGAAGGCCGGTGGTCACCTGGCCCACTAACGCGAAAAAGCGCGGCAATTAAGACTGCAAAATCCACGGCAGCGGCGTCAGATTATGGCGCCGCTTTTTCTTGGTCAGGTGGCTTATCACTCTGGGGCGCAGCATGGCGTCCCAAATCAGCAATGTCACAAACCTGCGGTTTTTCCCCGTGAATGGACCATAAAATGCTGCAAGGCTTATCCTATTCCAAAGGTGTTCCAAACCAGCATTTCAGCACCAGTTGATTATGTGATCCTGCATAGCCCTGCGGTCAGATGGTTTCGGGGGGAACCAGACGGTCCGGGACTTGCGGGGTACAGAGCGCCAGTGGATCCGGGGACCACTGTATCCGGTAGGTCCGGGAAACCGGGGCAAGGGAGGTGGCGTGGCATGGACCCGCGCCGCTCCCCCGCTGCCCCGAAGACTGCCGCGGATCAGAACACCTTGAAGGTCATGGTGGTGAGTGAGCGTTCAATCCCGTCGATGACCAAGAGCTGGTCATTGATATATTTGCCAACATCCTGATCGCTGGGAATATATAGTTTCATCAACAGATCATAGTCCCCGCTGGTGGAGTACAGTTCGGAGTGGATTTCTCGCAAAGCAATCTCTTCGGCGACCTTGTAGGTGGTGCCGGGCTTGCAGCGGATCTGGATAAAGACGCAGGTGGACATGGTGCCCCTCAACTGTTTGGGAATGCGTGGTTTGGCCGCCAAGCTGACACGC
The DNA here is from genome assembly GCF_003443595.1 of Phaeobacter sp. LSS9. Taxonomy (NCBI): domain Bacteria; kingdom Pseudomonadati; phylum Pseudomonadota; class Alphaproteobacteria; order Rhodobacterales; family Roseobacteraceae; genus Phaeobacter; species Phaeobacter sp. LSS9. The sequence goes on along the minus strand of NZ_CP031956.1, from coordinate 78,402 downwards.
AGGCGCGGCGGTGGCAATCCCCGGCGCGGCCTCCCGTGGAGGCTGCGCGGTCGAATGGCGCAACAGTTTTGCGCCAATTGCTGCGGCAGGCTTGAGCGCGCCCCCGCCTTGCCCCTATAAGCGGCGCAGGATATCAAGGACATGCCGACCATGCGTAGCGCTCAGATCACCCGCAAGACCGCCGAAACCGAGATCACTGTTGAGATCAACCTCGACGGGACCGGTGCCTATGACAACCAGACCGGCGTCGGCTTTTTCGACCATATGCTGGACCAGCTATCCCGCCATTCGCTGATTGATATGACCATCCGCGCCAAGGGAGATTATCACATTGATGATCACCACACCGTCGAGGATACCGGCATCGCGCTGGGGCAGGCACTGGTTGCGGCCCTTGGCGACAAGAAAGGCATCAACCGCTATGGCGAGTGCCACCTGCCGATGGATGACGCGCTGGTGCGCTGTGCGCTGGATCTGTCGGCGCGCCCCTTCCTGATCTGGAATGTGGACCTTCCGACCCAGAAGATCGGCACTTTCGACACCGAACTGGTGCGCGAGTTCTTTCAGGCGCTGAGCACGCACGGCGGCATCACCCTGCATATTGACCAGCTGCACGGCTTCAACAGTCACCACATCGCCGAAGCGGCATTCAAGGCCGTGGCCCGCGCCCTGCGCACGGCGGTAGAAACCGATCCGCGCAAAGGCGATGCCATCCCGTCGACCAAAGGTGCGCTCTAACATGCTGACCGCGATCATCGACTACGAATCCGGCAATCTGCACTCGGCCGAAAAAGCCTTTCAGCGCATGGCGCGGGAGGTGGATGGCGGCGAGGTTGTGGTGACCTCGGATGCTGACGTTGTGGCGCGGGCCGACCGGCTGGTGCTGCCCGGCGATGGCGCCTTCCCGGCCTGCGCGGAGGAGCTGCGCGGCCATCGCGGCATCTATGAGGCCATGGTGGAGGCGGTCGAACAGAACGGTCGCCCCTTTCTGGGGATCTGTGTCGGTATGCAGCTGATGGCCACCACCGGCCACGAATACCGCGACACTCCAGGCCTTGGCTGGGTTCAGGGGGATGTGGTCAAGATCACGCCCAGCGACAGCACCCTGAAGGTGCCGCATATGGGTTGGAACAATCTGGTGATCGACCATGACCACGCGATCTTTGACGGCATCACATCCGGTGATCACTGCTATTTCGTGCATTCCTACCATTTTCGGGTGAACGACCCGGCCGAACGGCTGGCGCATGTGGATTACGGCGGCGATGTCACCGCTGTCATTGGCCGTGACACCATGGTGGGGATGCAGTTCCACCCGGAGAAAAGCCAGGATATCGGCCTGCGGATGATCGGGAACTTCCTGACCTGGACACCGTAACGCAGCCATCGGCATATCACGACATCTGGAAAGCCGCCTGCTGCGCAGGTGGCTTTTGTATTTGAGTATTTATGGAAAGATGACAGGCGCGGCGACGGTCAGGCAGCGGCCATGCGCAAGGACATCGGTGCCACGCCATAGGCCTTGCGAAAGGCACGGCTGAAACCTTCGGGGCTGTTATAGGCGTAGCGGCGGGCCACGGCATCGACCCGATCACCGCGCGACAGATCCTGATGCGCGAGAATCAGCCGCCAGCGGCGCAGGTATCCGATGGGGGTTTCTCCTACCTCCGCGGCGAAAACTTCGGCAAAACGCGACAGCGATAGTCCCGCGACCTCCGCCAGATCGGCATTGCTCCAGAGGCGGCCCGGGTGATCATGCATGGCGACAATCGCCCGGCTGAGCCGTGGGTCCGCCAGCCCGGCCAGCAGCCCCGGCTCGGTCGCACCATTCTGAAGCTGATTGCGCAGCAGATGCACCATCAGCACCTCCCCCAGCCGGTTGATCACCGATTGCGCCCCACAGCGCCCGGCCTCTGCCTCCCCCCGCATTGCACGCACCAGGGCCTGCACCTCCGGGGCGCCGGAGATGTCATAATCAACCTGCGCCGGAAGCGCGGCCAGAAACGGGTTGCGGCGGCCAGACCACTCCACCCGCGCCGCCCACATCACCGCAGCAGAGGTGCGCATCGGCGAACTCTCAGTCGTATAATAGCGGATACGCACAGGCTCCCGCTCGGGACCCGCAAGGGCGATAAGGTTCGCCTCCCCCGGCTCTGCGGCGCACACGCTGAGCTGAAAACGATCCATCAATGTGGTCAGTCGGTCCATGAAATCGGATTTACCATCATGTTTTTCGGATTTAGATGATCATAATATGCGCAAAGGTGGAAAACAAGTCACCACATTGCTAGCTGACAAGGACCCTGATCATGCTAATGCCACGCCAAAAGACACCAGATCTGACCCTACCGACACTGGACCACGGCACCTTCGACCTCTCGTCAGAGGATGCGACACGGGGCACCGTGATCTGCTTTTATCGCGGATTGCACTGCCCGATCTGTGCCAACTATCTGACCGAACTGGAAAAGCGGGTTGGTGATTTTGCCAGCCGGGGCGTGGCCTGTATCGCCGTCAGCAGTGACGGCGAGGAGCGGACCCGTGCAATGGCTGACAAGATCGGCGCTGAGGCGCTGCGGTTCGGCTATGACTTGTCGCTGAATGTCGCCCGCCAGTGGGGGCTGTATCTGTCCACGTCGCGCGGGAAGACCTCCATCGGGATTGAGGAACCAGCGCTGTTTTCCGAACCCGGGCTGTTCATGGTGACGCCTGAGCAGACGCTCTATTACGGATCGGTGCAGACCATGCCGTTCGTGCGCCCGCATTTCTCGGAACTGGTCTCGGCGCTGGATTTTGCCATCGCCAATGACTACCCCGCACGCGGCGAATACGACGGCGACGTCTGAACGTGAGCCTCAGACCGATAAAGGGAAAGCATCTGGCCGCAGGGGGCTGTGGCCAGATGGCAACCGGACGCCACATGGCAATGTGAAATCCGCGCGAGAATGGATGGACAGTGGGGACGCACACGGGCATACACCGCAAACCCAGATATCCCCAGTCTTTTGCAGGTCGCGGCCCGGTGCAGATCCGTCTCGAAAAATTCGACTATATTGAAGGTCAACACCGCTATTGCGTGCTGAACCTGAGCCAGACCCTGTTCGGGGAGTGGTGTGTCGAACAGACCAACGGCCCGCTGGGAGAGGCCGGGGGTCAACAGCGGCGCAGCTACTACACATCCCAGGAAACCGCCCTGGCAGCTGCCGAGAAACATCGCGATCGCCAGATCAAACGCGGCTTCGTGCCGATCCCTGTGCAGCTGGGGCTGTTCTAGGGCCCTGCCCCCAGTGTCCGCGCACCGATCACAAAAAAGGGCGCCGACCTGATGTCGCCGCCCCTGATGTCCCGATCATCTCGTGTGATCTTGAAAAGCGCGCTTACTTCACCCGGCTCCAGGTCTGTTTGGAGCAGATCAGACCGCCTGCCACGCAGCCCCGCAAGGCCAGCGATTTGCCGGACAGGTTCATCTTGCCTGTATAGATCTTGTTGTTGGAGGGGCGCCAGACCTTGCCCGCGTAAGACCCATCGCCATTCGCCACCATGTCAATCACCAGCGTTTTGCCGATATTGGGCGATTTATACTCCCCCTCAGCATTGAACGTCCGGCTGATCTTGCCGCAAACGGCTGCGCCACAGGGCGCCATGGTGACATGGGCATATGAGCCGTCATCAGGCTGGGTTTTCCAGGTGCCCAGCACCGGATCCGCTGAGGCCATGCCCGCCAGTCCCAATGCACAGGCGATACCAAGTGCCAGTTTTTTCATGTGTCATCCTCCCTTTTGCATCCAGTCTGGCCGCCAAGGGGCAATTCAGGCAAGCTTGACCTCGGGTCGCGTTGCAATCCGGCGCGGCCTTGTGCAAAAGAGGCCAGCTTAGTTTTATGAAGGACCGGCCGGATGATCCTCTACCCCGCAATCGACCTCAAGGATGGCCAGGCCGTTCGCCTGTTGCATGGCGATATGGAAAAGACCACCGTCTTCAACGACGACCCGGCAGCGCAGGCGCTGGAGTTTGTCGAGGCAGGCTGTGATTGGCTGCATCTAGTGGATCTGAACGGGGCCTTTGCGGGTGAGCCGGTCAACGCGGCCCCGGTCGAAGAGATCCTGAAGCGCTGCAAGGTCCCGGCCCAGCTGGGCGGCGGCATTCGCGACATGGCCACCATCGAGCGTTGGATCGACAAAGGTCTGGCGCGGGTGATCCTCGGCACCGTTGCGGTGGAGAACCCCGATCTGGTCCGCGAAGCGGCGCGCGCCTTCCCCGGCAAGGTCGCCGTCGGCATTGATGCCCGCAATGGCCGCGTTGCCACCAAGGGCTGGGCCGAAGAGACCGATGTCATGGTGACCGATCTAGCAAAATCCTTTGAGGATGCCGGTGTGGCCGCGATCATCTACACTGATATTCTGCGCGATGGTGCCATGAAAGGTCCGAACGTTGAGGCCACAGCCGCGCTGGCCGATGCCGTGAGCATTCCGGTAATTGCCTCGGGCGGTGTTTCTTCGCTGGACGATCTGCGGGCGCTCAAATCCTGCGGCGCGCCTTTGAACGGCGCCATCTCCGGTCGCGCGCTCTATGATGGCGCGATTGATCTCGGCGAGGCGCTGAAGATCCTCAAGAGCTGATCGCCCCTCTTCTGGCTGGAACTATCCCCGGGGTGAAGGGACCAGAGGCCCAGAGGGGGCAGCGCCCCCTCCGCCTGTGCTGAAACCGCCGGCGTTATTTGACCGCGGCACCCGTCAGCTTGCCAAGCGCGCCCTGCATCTTGGCCACGGCCTCCGCATCGGCCGGAACATCCAACCCTGAGAGCATCTCGGCCGGATCTTCATAGGTCAGCCAGACCTGCCCCTCCGCGTCCTGATACGCGAGGATTTTCAGGGGCAGGAACAACCCCGCGCGCGGATCCGCCTGCATCACCGGGGTGCCCAGTTTCGGATTGCCAAAGATCAGCAGCTGCGCGTCACCAAGCGACAGATCCACTTTCTGCGCCCCAGCGGCGTGATCCACACGGGCAAACACCGTGGCGCCTGCCCCCTCAACGGCGGCCTGCAGCGCATCCATGGTTTCGGCCACGGGTTTCTGGCTTGGTATTTTGATCAGGTCAGCAGCGGCAGGAAGGGCAGACATAACAGCAATGGCTCCGGCAAGGGCAAGGGATTTGATCATAACGGCAGCTCCGAATTGGGGAATGACTGCGCTAAGAACAAGCCAGCACAGCCCTGTGTACAATTCACATCTTTGGCATCGGCAAACCCATGCCACAGGGCCGGGTCCGATCATTTGACCACAGCAAACCCAGTCAGAAATGGCGCCGAGGCAGGTGCCGCGCCCCCTGCGGCACCGCGCCCGCTTCCCATCTGTCGCAAATTGACGTTTATTGCGCCGCAATAGTGCCGTTGATCTCTCCGGTGCGAAGACAGAAACGGAACTCAGCCCATGCCCCGCGTCCGCAAGACCCGCCTTCCCGACAGTGCCCGTTTGTGGCAGATGGTCTCGCCCGGCGATTTCATCGACGGCTATGCGGTTGAAAGCCCATTGTCCCCGCGGGAGGCTGCCGATATTGGCCTGTCGATGCCGGGATGGGCCTCCGCGCTTTTGCGCCTGCGCAACGCGATTGTGCGCCCGCTGGGATTAAAAACCGAGGTGAGTGACACCGGCGAAGGCGCGATCTTTCCCGTCACCTTTGAGGACAGCCGCGAATTGATCCTGGGTGCCGATGACAGTCATCTGGATTTCCGCATCACCGTTTTACGCCATGACGGGCAGATTTATATGGCCACCTGGGTACACCGGCATAACCTGCTGGGGCGGATCTATCTGGCGCTGGTGATGCCGTTTCACATCCTGATTGTCCGGGACAGCATGCGCCGCATCGCGCGGCACAGCCCCGTGATTGCATCCCAACCACCCGCGCAGTAAGACAGGCCCATCCGCAGCGGCAAAGGGATCCTCCATGCTGAAAACCCGCATTATCCCCTGTCTCGACGTGGCTGATGGCCGCGTGGTCAAAGGTGTAAATTTCGTTGGCCTGCGCGACGCTGGCGATCCTGTTGAGGCCGCCAAGGCCTATGATGCGGCCGGCGCGGATGAGATCTGCTTTCTCGACATCCACGCGACCCATGAAAACCGTGGCACCATGTTTGATATGGTGCGGCGCACGGCGGAGCAATGTTTCGTACCGCTCACCGTGGGCGGTGGGGTCCGCACAAAAGAAGACGTGCGTGCCTTGCTCCTGGCCGGGGCCGATAAGGTCTCGTTCAATTCCGCAGCAGTGGCCAATCCGGATGTCATTCGCGAGGCTGCGGATCAGTTCGGCAGCCAGTGCATCGTCTGCGCCATTGACGCCAAGACGGTGGCGCCCGGAAAATGGGAGATCTTCACCCATGGCGGTCGCCGCGAAACCGGAATTGATGCGGTTGAATTCGCCCGGCTCGTGGTGGCCAAAGGTGCGGGAGAAATCCTGCTGACCTCAATGGACCGTGACGGCACCAAATCAGGTTTCAACCTGCCGCTGACCCGCGCGATATCCGATGCCGTCGATGTGCCGGTGATTGCCTCTGGTGGTGTCGGCACGCTGGACCATTTGGTGGAGGGCGTCACCAAGGGCGGTGCCAGCGCGGTTCTGGCGGCCTCCATCTTTCACTTTGGTGAATTCACTGTGCAGGAAGCCAAGCAACATATGGCCGCTGCTGGCATCCCGATGAGGCTGACATGACCCTGCTGCACGATCTTGAGACCACCATTCTGTCCCGCAAGGGGGCTGATCCGGACAGCAGCTGGACCGCCAAACTGCTTGCCAAGGGGCCAGAAAAATGTGCCGAGAAATTCGGCGAGGAGGCCATTGAAGCCATCATTGAGGCGGTGAAGGACAACAAGACCGGCCTCGCCTCCGAGGGGGCGGATGTGCTTTATCATTTTCTGGTGATGCTGGCGGCGCGTGATGTGGCGCTGGATGATGTGCTTCAGGTGCTGGCAGATCGTCAGGGTCTGAGTGGCATTGCTGAGAAGGCCGCGCGACCCAAGGGCTGACATAAGGATCTGGCGCTGGCGGGAGCACTGATTTGACCAGCCGCCTCAGAGCTTCGAGGAAATGATCCCGGTGGCAAATCCACCCATGCGCAGCTCTCCGAACAGGCGCTGGTATTCGATCTTCGGACAGCGGTTCTGGATCACTGTGACACCACGCGCCTCCGCTTTTGCGGCGGCCTCGGCATGCTCTACGCCGATCTGCATCCAGATCGTCCGCACCCCTTCGCAGACCTCCAGCGCCTCCTCCACGATGGCGGGCACCGCCTCGGAGCGGCGAAAGATGTCGACCATATCGACCGGCTCCTGAATATCACTCAGGCTGGCGTGAATGGTCTGACCAAACAGGGACTTTCCCGCATGGCCCGGGTTCACCGGCAGCACGCGATAGCCCTTGAGGCCGAGATACCGCGCCACATAGTAGCTGGGACGGACCGAATTCGTGGAGACGCCAACCACCGCGATGGTCTTGGTGCGTGTCAGCACATCTTTCAGATGCTGGTCGGTATAGTCTGGTGGCATCGCTCCCCCGTCTGCACTGGTCTCACATCGCCCCGCCAAATTCGTCGAATGAGCGTTGCGTCAATCCTGACCGTATCGCCTGATGCATTGGGTGCAAGGTCAATTGCGTGCTTCTTCCCCTGTCAGAAATCGCACGCCCCCTGCAGCGCAAGAAAAAAGCGCCCGGGATCAGGCCCGGGCGCAAGGTATGGAACGAGGGACAGTGAAAAAGATCTGCGAAGGTTCCAGTTCGCAGTCTGTTAATAATATGGGGTGGGTTGTCGAATTTGAAAGGGAACCTCTCAAATTCGTGACATTTCTCTCGCGCGGCCAGTCACATAGGGACCTGTCGCGGGGCTTTCGCAACTCAGGCAAGAGGCGGTGCCTGCTGGTCACTTCCGCAGGATTTTGGGCCACCGCCCTTCTGCGGCGGCGATCAGCGCTTGCCGCTCGGCCTGCCAGGCGGCCAGCGCGCTGGGATTGTTCAGCAGATAAAGCCGACCGTCTGCAATCACCCAAAGCGACGGATTGCCGGGCGCCAGATACCCTTTGGAGAGCGCATAGGCACAATAGCCCCCAAACCGGGGCGCATAGGCACGGGGGTTCAGCTCAAACCGCTCCTGATTCTGCGAGGAGGCAAAGCGCCAGACGGCCCCATGCCACAGGATCGCATGAGTCTGCTGGCCCAGCACAGCCGTCCCATCCTGAAAAAACGCCACCACATCATGGCCACCTGCGGCCACGCCCTTTGGCGCGGAGACCAGCGCCGGGTCAGCGCGGGCTGTCTCAGGCGTCAGCGTCGCCGCCAGTGCGACCACACTGCCGACCGCCAGCACGGCCATCATCGACCTAACAACATCACCCAGATGCCGGACTTTCCCTTCCCGCAGGCGCGGAATGCGCGGCGTCGGGATCGGGTGGGATTGCGGACTGGGCATGGCAGGGCGGCGGGTCACGGGCAGGCGGGGTCCTTCGTCGAGTTGGTCAATCTTGGCGCGCAGACGATTAAATGCCCGCGACAGTATCACGACAAGTCTGCCCGGCAGACCGGCGTCTGCAAAGAGAGGATACGCATTTGTGATAGGCCTGTGAGGGCGCGCTGACATTGTCACGAGAGCGCCTCACAGGCCTGATCGGGATCGCTGGCACCAATTAGCGAGGCAGCGAGGCGTAGAGCGCAATCGCCGCCGCATTGGAGACATTCAGCGACCCAAAGCCACCGGCAGCATCAATCTTGACCAGATGATCCACAGTTTCCTTCGTCTTTTGACGCAGGCCCGGCCCCTCTGCCCCGAGGACCAATGCCACAGGATCGCCCTTGCGCCCGTCCAGAACCGTTTCGATGGTTTGCTCCGCCTCGCCATCAAGGCCCAGCACCAGAAAGCCCATCCGTTGCAGTTCGACGATCGTGTCCGCAAGGTTGCGCATCCGCAGATAAGGTTGACGCTCCAGCGCACCGCTGGCGGTTTTGGCAAGCGCGCCGGTCTCTGGCGCGGAGTTGTGTCGTGTGCCGATGACCGCGCTGGCGCCCAGCACCTCTGCCGAGCGCAGGATTGCGCCAACGTTGTGGGGATCTGTCACCCGGTCCAGCAGCAACACGCGCGGGACCTCCGCGCCGATGCAGTTCTCGTCCAGCCCGCCCCAGTTCAGCGGCTTCACTTCGAGAACGGCGCCCTGATGGACCGACTGCTTGTCAATCGGCGGGTTGAATTTGCGCGGGTCAATCACCTCCGCCTCAACCCCCGACCGGGCAATGGCGTCGGCCAGTTTTGCCTCGGCGTTCTGGGTCACCATGAGGCGCAGTTTTTCACGCTCAGGATTGAGCAGCGCATCGCGCACCGCATGCAGGCCAAACAGCCATACGGTTTCCGCAGAAGCCGCCTTTTTGGCCTGCTCTTTTTCGACGACCCACTTGGGTTTTTTGGACATATTGCTCTCCAGCAGAAAGAAATCAGGACCCGTGTGAAAAACTTGCGTTTTTCCGGTTGACGCCCCTTTGGCCTGCTTGTAATCACGCCTCCACATCAGGTGCAACATGCAACTGATTGTGGGCGACAGGCCGCAAGGTGTGGCAGGGGACTGTAACTCCCTCGCGGAGACGCACGCCTGGTTCGATTCCAGGGTCGCCCACCATCTTCTCTCTTTCAGCAGCATGAAGCAAGAAGATGGTGGCACTTGCCGCCGGGCGAATATCTTAATCTAACCAGCTGATTTATATCATTATTCCCGACTTCTCGCACAGACCACCTCTGCGCCTATACACTCCGCTCTCTGATATCATCGGCGGCAGGTACGCCAAACAAACCGGCGTGATATCTCCCACCGGTTTGTTAGATCAGCTGTGCGACTACAGGGATTATCAGCTCTCTTTCGCGGCCTCTTCAACGGCGGAGTGGACCCAGTTTACGAGCGCATCAAGATCTGGTTCAGCCTCCTGCGCCAGCCCGTCAGAGAAGTTCTGAAACGCCTCAACATTCATCCGGTTGACGCCAGAAACTACCACCGCTCCGCGCGCCAGCGCCTCGCCGATGACAGGGCGCATTCCGCGCCCGTCCGCCTCGTGTTTGCCGAATTTGTTCACCAGTAGAACCTGCGGTGCTGGGTCCTGCCCCAGCGCTGCCGTGACCTGCCCCACCGCGCGCTCCAACGCCTCCGGGTTGAGACGGCATCCCCGCGCCTCTGGGCCGAGAGATTGCGAAATACGGATGGTCTCGCCCGCAGGCAGGACGCGCACATCCATGTCGCACAGCGCGTTGTCATAGCATTCGGTGTTGGTCTGGACGATCCCGGCCAGTCGCAGCCCATCGGCCTGCAACCGCTCTGCCAATGCACTGAGCAGCTTGTCGGTGGCACCGCGCTCCTGGGTCATGACGTAGGACAGATGCATTGTGGCCTCTTATTTGGTGATTTCCGGCCACAGGCTAGCGCCAAAGCCGCGCAACTGCCAGAGGCGCAATCGTCGCGCAGCCTGCGACTTTGGCCGCAGTGCTGTTCAGACGCGCCGCGCCAGCATCAGCACCGGATCATAGGTGAGACGTACACCGCCTTGATGGGAAAAACGGCTGCAATAACCGTCTTCAAACGCCCGAAGCCTGCCACGGCTCCAGCCACCGCGCGACTGGCCGTTCACACCGGTGTCCCGCAGATGGCGCAGCACCGCCCGCGGAGTGTCAAACCTGAGGACAATCGGCGCCTGTCGCAGTTCGATCAGCCGTAGACCCTGAGGCAGCACCCCCGCCCATTGGTGGTGGTCCATATAGTTTGGGGCTGCTGCATCAGAGCCGAGTGCGACCAATTCGTGAAAATGTGCCGAGCCGAAACCGGAGAGCGCAAGCCAGCCACCGGGGCACAGCGCGGCCTCAAATCGGCGCAGCAGGCCTGGCAGGTCGCTGACCCACTGCACAACAGAGGCCGCTGCGATCAGGTCTAGCGGCTCGGGCAGGCAGATGTCCTCAATTCGCCCTGGCAGGAAACTTGCGGATTTCCCCCGTGCCTTCAGGATCGGCTGCAAACCGGCCTCCGCCTCAGGCAGCAGATCGTTGAGCGTGAGGCGCGAGACCGAGAGATCCCGCAGCAGCGCATCGGTCAGATGGCCAGTCCCGGCCCCAAATTCAAACAGATGCGAAAGCGGTGTCTGACCCACGTGTTTGGCCAAAAGCGCCGAAAGCTCGGCTGCAATCTGCGCCTGCGCAGACGCCGCACCGTGATAGCTGCCCAGCCCCCGGCGAAAGGCGCGCGCCACGCGGGCGGCATCAACAGCTGGGGGTGTCAGGTCTTTCATGAGATCAGGACCTGCCAGCTGTCGAAGTGATCAAAGGGGGCATGGGCCGCTGTGGGCAGTTCCCGAAGTGGAGCACCTTCCCAGGCCCGGTGCTGATTGGCAGGCGGGAAAATTCGATCCCGCCCCGCGATCCAGATCTGATCGAAGGCCACGGCGGGGGCCGCGCCGCGCACAGCAACCGCATGCAGTTCAGCGCGGCGGGCCTCGATGTCGATCACCCTGGGGGGTTGCGGCGCATTGAAGGTCCGGCGCAGGAACTGGGCAAAGCTCGCCTCGCTCAGCCCTTCCGCCGTTTTGTCCATCACGTCTGGCGGGATACCGTGCCCTGCGTCCACTGGCGCAAGGGTTCCGTTGACTGCAACCTTGCGGTCAAAGGGATCGGTGCGCCCCTCCTGCCAATGGGCATAGGCTGCAACGCCAAAGGACCACGCCAGAAGGGTGATATGGTCGTAACCCGACATATCGGGAAGGTCTGCATCAAGGCTGCGGTAATCGCTGACGAAAAGGATGTCCTGAGGGCCTGTGAGATGATCAAACACATCCGGCCCCACAGCCCAGCCGCCAAAGACCACGATGGCCTCGGCTGCATTGTTCTGTTTGAGCCAGCGGAAGTCCATTTACAACTCCCGCGCCAGCCGCAGCATGCCTGCGGTGATCCGGCTCAGCTGATCCGGCGAGGTGATGAACGGCGGCATGGTATAGATGTTCTTGCCAAAGGGACGCAGAAACACGCCCATCTCATGCGCACGGGCGTGGGCCTCATCCGCAGACACCGCGTGTTTCATCTCGATAACGCCAATCGCGCCCAGCACCCGCACATCCGCCACATTGGGCAGATCGCGGGCCGGGGCCAGTTCCGCCTGCATCTGCTCTGCAATCGCAGACACGGTGCCGCGCCAGTCTTGAGTTTCGGGGGCCTGCCCGGTCAGCAAATCCAGCGAGGCCTTGGCCGCCGCACAGGCCAGCGGATTGGCCATATAGGTCGGCCCATGCATGAAGATGCCCGGGTTGCCGCCACCGATGCCCTCCGCGACGCGGTCATTGGTCATGGTGCAGGCGAATGAGATATGGCCGCCGGTCAGCCCCTTGCCGAGGCAGATGATATCCGGTTGGACCGTGCAGAAATTGGTGGCAAACAACTCACCGGTGCGGCCGAACCCAGTGGCGATCTCGTCGAAAATCAGCAGGACACCCAGCTCATCGCACAAGGCACGGGCTTGGTTCAGGTATTCCGGGTGGTAGAAATACATGCCGCCGGTACCCTGCACCACGGGTTCCAGAATAAAGGCAGCGATCTTGTCCCGCCCGACCTCCAGCACGCTGCGCAGCTCACCCAGCCCGTTCAGCGTCGGGTCCTCCACCCATTCTTCATTGATACGGATGGGCGGGCGCGAAACGAAATGCTGCACGCTCAGCGCGCCCTGAAACAGGTGATGCATGCCGGTGTCCGGGTCGCAGACGCTCATCGCCTTCCAGGTGTCGCCGTGATAACCGGAGCGGATGGTGGCAAACTCTTTGCGCTCAGGCTGGCCGATGGCGTGCTGGTATTGCACCGCCATTTTCATCGCCACCTCGACCGAGACCGACCCGCTATCGCAGTAGAAGATCCGCGTTAGGCTGTCGGGGGTGATCTCCAGCAGCTTGCGGCCCAGGTCGATGGCCGGATCGTGCGTCAGCCCGCCGAACATCACATGCGGCAGGGTGTCGAGCTGGGAGTGGATAGCCGATGTGATCGCCGGGTTTTTATGCCCATGCATCATGCACCACCACGAGGACATAGCGTCGATCAGCCGGGTGCCATCGTCGAGCGTGATGTGGACGCCCTCGCTTTCCTTAACCACAAAGGTCGGGCCGGGTCTGGCGACATTGGTGTAAGGGTGCCAGAGGTGCTGCTGGTCGAACTCCAGCTGGGTGAGATCAGCAGCGCTCATACCATATCTCCTTGGGCCAGGGCCTCCGTGATCAGGTCCACCCGGATACTGGCCTGAAAGGCCACGGCCAGCGCGTCAGAGGTCAGCTCGCCCAGTACCGGCAGACGGCCCAGATGCGCCACCTGACCGAACTGGCAGATGGTTTCTTCCACCGCAGGCTCCGCATCGCCGACGAAGGCCACGCCAACCACCGAGCAGCCCGCATCGCGCAGCGCTTTCAGTGACAACAGCGTGTGATTGATAGTTCCCAGCTGCGTCCGCGCGCAGAGGATCACCGGCGCGCCCCAGCGGGCGAACAGATCAAGGTACAGATCCTTGCGGTTCAAGGGCACCATCAGCCCGCCGGCCCCTTCGGCCACCAGCACGCCGTCCACTTGCGGCAAGGCCAGCGTATCGGGGTCGATCTCCACGCCCTCGGCCTCCGCCGATAGATGCGGCGAGGCTGGCAGTTGCAGCAGATACCCTTCAGGCAGCACCGGACGGCCCGACAGGCGGGAGACGATCTGGCTGTCGGTTTCCTCTTCCAGCCCCGATTGCACCGGCTTCCAATAGGTTCCACCCAACGCCTGCACCAAGCCCGCCGAAAAAACGGTCTTGCCGATGCCGGTATCGGTCCCGGTGACGATCAGCGCGCTCATGGGGTAGTCTCCATTTCCCGGGCGAGGTCTTCGAACATCTGGGTGATGACCCCTGCCGCCGTATTCAACGTGATCGACAGCCGCAGCCGCGAGGTACCGCGCGGCACCGTCGGCGGGCGGATACCGCGAATATCATAGCCCTGCGCCTGCATGGCCGAGGCCAGTGCCATGGTGCGCTTGTCGTCGCCAATGATCACGGGCAAGATCTGGCTTTGGAACCCGTCCAGCCCGCAGAGGCGTTTGGCCTCGCCTTGGGCATGGGTGATCCCCTGCCATGCCTGTTCGCGACGGGTCGGGTTCTGCTGCAGCTCCTGCAGGGCCGCCCGCACCAGAGCGGCGTTCAGCGGCGAAGGTGCGGTTGCAAAGATAAACCCGCGTGCCTTGTTGATCAGCGTCTCAATCAGCACACTCGGACCGCAGATCAGCGCGCCTGAGGCCCCCAGCGCCTTGCCGCAGGTGTGCAAGGACAGGACATTCGGCCGGTGGGCAAAGTCGTGCGCCAGCCCGCGCCCCAAATCGCCAAACACACCTGTGGAATGCGCCTCATCCACCACCAGCACCGCGCCGTCCGTATCACACAGCGCCATCAGCGCATCCAGCGGCGCGAGGTCGCCGTCCATCGAATAGACCGCCTCAACCGCAATCCAGACCTGGCCGGTGCCACCAGCGGCGCGCCAGTCCGACAGCACCCGCGAAGCGTCTTCCGCATCGCCATGGGCAAAGCTGCGCGTCTCTGCCCGGCCCAGCCGCATCCCGTCATGGGTACTGGCATGGATCAGAGCATCATACAGCACCAGGTCGCCATGCTGTGGAAGGGTGGAGAAAATCGCCTGATTGGCGTTGAAGCCGCCGCCCATAAACAGCGTGGCCTCAGTCCCGAAAAACGCCGCAGCTTCAGCCTCCAGCAGCTGATGCTCTGCATCATTGCCGCGCAAAAGGCGCGACCCGCCTGCCCCCACCGGAACGCCACGCGCCAGCGCATCGGCGGCGGCGGCGCGCAGCACATCGCTGCCCGCCAGCCCAAGGTAGTCGTTGGAGGCAAAGTCATGCCCGTCCCGCGGCATCAGCTGCCGGTAGCGCCCGCGATTGCGCAGCGCTTCCAGCGATGTCTCATGCCTCGGGAAGGCGCCCGCCATCAGCGGCTGCCGTCACATCCCACCGCCATTGCGGTGATGCCCAGACGGTCGAACAGCTGCTGGTCCTTGTCCTCTTCCGGGTTGTCCGCGGTCAGCAGCGTGTCACCCACAAAGATCGAGTTGGCGCCGGCAAAGAAGCACATCGCCTGCATCTCGTCCGACATATCGGTGCGGCCTGCGGACAGGCGCACGTGGGATTTCGGCATCAGGATGCGGGCCAGCGCCACCGAGCGGACAAATTCAATCGGATCCAGCTTCTCGACATTGGCCAGCGGCGTATCGGCAATCGGGATCAGCATGTTCACGGGCACCGAATCCGGATGCACCTCCAGCGTGGCCAGCGCCAGCATCATGTCGATGCGGTCCAGCTGCTGTTCGCCCATGCCGACAATACCGCCGGAGCAGACCTTGATGCCCGCCTCACGCACCCGGTTCAGGGTGTCGATCCGGTCAGCGAATGTGCGGGTGGTGATGATCTCGGAGTAGTAGCGCTCCGAGGTGTCGATGTTGTGGTTGTAGTAATCCAGACCGGCGTCGCGCAGGCGGAACACCTGGTCTTCCTCCAGCATGCCCAGGGTCATGCAGGTCTCCATCCCGAGATCCTTGACCCCCTGCACCATCGCCTCCAATGCGGCCATGTCACGGTCCTTGGGCGAGCGCCAGGCGGCGCCCATGCAATAGCGCGTGGCGCCGCCTTCCTTGGCCTTGCGCGCCTCGGCAATCACCCGCTGCACCTCGATCAGCTTTGAGGCCGACAGCTGCGCGCCGTTGCGCGCCGACTGGGAGCAATAGGCACAGTCCTCGGCGCAGCCGCCGGTCTTGATGCTGAGAAGCTTGGATTTCTGCACCTGATTGGGGTCGAAATACTGCCGATGCACCGAATGCGCCTGAAACAGCAGATCCATGAAAGGCGTGTTGTAAATTGCCTCCGCTTCCTCGCGGGTCCAATCGGTGCGGATGGGTGCAGCGTCCAGCATGCTGTCTCCTGTTCTCTCTACCTGATGGCCATACGCGGATGGCGTTGGTGTTTTATAGATAACTTGACGTGCAGCGATCAAGTGCAAAGCTGCGCTGCGGCGAATTCGCTCAGACCTCCAACCAAAACCCTCACAACACCCTAAAATAAAACACTAAAAATAATCTATAAAATAACATATTGACGGAGAGACCCCATCTCCCCTACCCCTAAAGCACGCAGGGGAGTCCCGCCAAGGGGACTGAGAGGCGTTTAGGTGCGGGGCATTCCCGAACCGGCGGCGCGACCCTTTGAACCTGACCCAGTTGATACTGGCGTAGGAAGCTAGGCGCGCATGGTTGCGGGACTTGTACACTCCCGGATGTCTTGCGATGACTGAACAAGGGGGCCCTACGCCCTCTGTTTCCCGAGCCAAACCTCATCTGGTGTCTTTTCCAAGTCTAGGCTTCGAGGAGCACCATAATGAACGTCCCCAACCCGAAAATCACCACGGGCGCATTGCCTGCATCGCGCAAGATCTATGTCAGCGGCGAAGTCCACCCGGACATCCGCGTGCCCATGCGCGAAATCGCCACCCACCCCACCGCAGGCGAGGCGCCGCTGCCGGTCTATGACAGCTCTGGCCCCTATACCGACCCGGATGTGCTGACCGATATTCGCGAAGGTCTGCCACAAATGCGCCGTCAGTGGATCGAAGCCCGCGGCGACGTCGAAAGCTATCAAGGCCGCGATGTGAAGCCGGAGGACAACGGGTTTGTCGAGGGCGACCGGCTGACGCCGGAATTCCCGGTGAAGCCCGCCCCCTTGCGCGGCAAGGACGGCACAGCGCCGACCCAGCTGGCCTATGCGCGCGCCGGCATCATCACGCCGGAGATGGAATATGTTGCGATCCGCGAAAATCAGCTGCGCGACCTGTCCCCCTGTCACCGCGACGGCCATGACTGGGGCGCCAATATCCCCGACTATGTGACGCCGGAGTTTGTCCGGTCCGAAATCGCGGCAGGCCGCGCCATCATCCCCGCCAACATCAACCACCCCGAAATTGAACCAATGATCATCGGTCGCAATTTTCTGGTGAAGATCAACGCCAATATGGGCACCTCCGCGGTCACCTCCTCGATGGAGGAGGAAGTGGACAAACTGGTCTGGGCGATCCGCTGGGGCGCCGACACGGTGATGGATCTGTCGACGGGGCGCAACATCCACAACACCCGCGAATGGATCGTGCGCAATTCCCCCGTCCCGATCGGCACCGTGCCGATCTATCAGGCGCTGGAGAAGGTGAACGGCATCGCTGAGGACCTGACCTGGGAGGTATTCCGCGACACGCTGATCGAACAGGCGGAACAGGGCGTGGATTACTTCACGATCCATGCCGGCGTGCGGCTGCATATGGTGCCGATGACGGTGGAGCGGGTGACCGGGATCGTGTCACGCGGCGGCTCGATCATGGCCAAGTGGTGCCTGCATCACCACAAGGAGAGCTTCCTCTATGAACATTTCGAGGAGATCTGCGACATCTGCCGCCAGTATGATGTTTCGTTCTCCTTGGGCGACGGGCTGCGCCCCGGCTCGATTGCGGACGCCAATGACGAGGCGCAGTTTGCCGAGTTGGAAACCCTGGGCGAGTTGACCAAGATCGCCTGGGCCAAGGATTGCCAGGTGATGATCGAAGGGCCGGGCCATGTCGCCATGCACAAGATCAAGGAGAACATGGACAAGCAGTTGGAGTGCTGCCACGAGGCGCCGTTCTATACGCTGGGGCCGCTGACCACTGACATTGCGCCGGGCTATGACCACATCACCAGCGGTATCGGGGCGGCGATGATCGGCTGGTTCGGCTGTGCCATGCTCTGCTACGTGACGCCCAAGGAACATCTCGGCCTGCCGGATCGCGACGACGTGAAAACAGGCGTGATCACCTATAAGATCGCCGCCCATGCGGCCGACCTCGCCAAGGGTCTGCCGGGGGCGCAGCGCCGTGACGACGCCCTCAGCCGCGCGCGGTTCGAGTTCCGCTGGGAGGATCAGTTCAACCTCTCGCTGGATCCGGATACTGCGCGCGAGTTCCACGACCAGACCCTGCCCAAGCAGGCGCATAAGGTGGCGCATTTCTGCTCCATGTGCGGTCCGAAGTTCTGCTCAATGCGGATCAGCCACGACATCCGCGCCGAGGCGCAGAAGGAAGGCATGGAGGCGATGGCCGCCAAGTTTCGCGAAGGCGGCGAACTCTATGTGCCAGCGCCCGAGGCTGCGGAACCGGCGGAATGATCACCATCGCAGGCGCAGGCCTCGCGGGCCTCGCCTGCGCCTATGAACTGGCGCAGCGCGGGGCGGCGGTGCGGGTCTATGAGCGCGCGACAGAGATCGGCGCGGGCAGTGTTTCGCGCTATGCAGGCGGCATGCTGGCGCCCTGGTGTGAACGCGAAAGCGCCGAGGAGGAGGTGATCACCCTCGGTGGCCGCGCCATCGACTGGTGGGCCAAGGTCACAGCCGTTCACAGGCGCGGCACGCTGGTGGTGGCGCCCGCCCGCGACCGGGCAGAGCTGACCCGCTTTGCCCGTCGCACGACCGGCTATCGGGGGGTGGACGGGGCAGAGATCGCGGCACTGGAACCAGCCCTCACAGGGCGCTTTGCGCAAGGTCTATTCTTCGAACAGGAGGCGCATCTGGACCCGCGTCGCGCAATCCGGGATCTGGCGGCTGCGGCCGCCGCGCTGGGGGCGAAAATCTGCCTTGGCACGGATGCCCCCGGCTCTGTTGATCTGGATTGCAGGGGCATCGCCGCCGCAGGACAACTGCCAGATCTGCGCCCCGTGCGCGGCGAGATGGCGATCCTGCATTGCCCGGAGGTGGAGATCAGTCGCACGCTACGGCTGCTCCATCCGCGCCTGCCGCTCTACCTTGTGCCGCGGGGCGACAGCCTGTTCATGATCGGTGGCACGATGATTGAGAGCACATCGACGCGCGCAATCACCCTGCGTTCCCTCAGTGAGTTGCTGAACGCCGCCTTCACCCTGCACCCCGGGTTTGCCGAGGCCAGCGTGGTGGAAACCGGCGCAGGTCTGCGCCCCGCCTTCCCCGATAATCTGCCCCGCCTTAATCAGGACGGCGGGACGCTTTTCCTCAATGGGCTGTACCGCCACGGATTTCTGCTGGCGCCCGCCATGGCGCAGCAGGTGGCAAACCGCCTGAGACCGGAGACACAGGATGAAAATCACCGTCAACGCTAAACCGCATGAGGTCCGCGCGGGCACTCTCGACGAGGCGCTGCACCAGCTCGGCTATGCCCAGTCCGCAGTTGCAACCGCCGTCAACGGACACTTCGTGGCCCGCGCTGCCCGCCCCAAAACTCAACTGGCGGAGGGGGATCGGCTGGAGATCCTCACGCCGATGCAAGGGGGCTGAACCATGCAACTCTATGGTCAGGACATCACCTCACGCCTGTTGCTGGGGACCGCGCAATACCCCTCACCCAGCGTTCTGAACGCGGCAATCAAAAGCAGCGCCAGCGAGATCATCACAGTGTCGCTGCGGCGGGAAACGGCGGAAGGCACCGGTGCCGGGTTTTGGGATCAGCTGCGGACATTGAACTGTCGCATCCTACCCAACACAGCCGGGTGCCATTCTGTGCAGGAGGCCGTGACCACCGCCCATATGGCGCGCGAACTGTTTGACACCCCGTGGATCAAACTGGAGGTGATCGGCCACTCCGACACGCTGCAGCCGGATGTGTTTGCGCTGGTGGAGGCCGCGCGCGTGCTGTCTGATGACGGGTTTCAGGTGTTTCCCTACACGACCGATGATCTGGTGGTGGGTGAAAAGCTGCTGGAGGCAGGCTGCGAGGTATTGATGCCCTGGGGCGCGCCGATTGGATCCGGTCAGGGCCTGCGCAACCCCGATGCGCTGCGCGCAATGCGGGCGCATTTTCCCGATATTCCGTTGATCGTCGATGCGGGCATCGGCCGCCCCTCTGATGCCACTCAGGCAATGGAACTGGGAATGGATGCGGTGCTGCTGAATACCGCAGTGGCAAAGGCCGGAGACCCTGTCGGCATGGCCCGTGCCATCGCACTCGCGATTGAGGCCGGCCGTGAAGGGTATCTGGCTGACCCGATGGAACGCCGCGATATGGCCGTGCCCTCCACCCCTGTTCTTGGCCTCGCCGCGCTGAGCTGAGCCCCCTCAATTTGGAGACGACAATGGAGCGTTTTTACCTGATCGTTGGCCATGTCAGCCAACTGGAACTGCTGGTGCCGCATGGGGTCCGACTGGTGCAGCTGCGGCTGAAGGGCCTGCCAGAGCAGGAGATCCGCCGCCAGATCGCGCGGGCGCGGGATTTCTGTGCGGTGCATGGCGCACAGCTGGTGGTCAATGACCATTGGCAGGCCGCGCTGGACCTGAATTGCCGATCTGTCCATCTGGGGCAGGAAGACATGGACAGCGCCGATTTTGCCGCGCTGCGCCGCAAGGGCGTGCAATTTGGCCTGTCGACCCATGACGAGGCGGAACTGGAGCGCGCCTTGGCGTTCGAGCCGGACTATATCGCCCTTGGCCCGGTGTATGAAACCCTGCTGAAGAAGATGAAATGGGCGCCACAAGGATTGGATCGCCTGCGGCGCTGGAAGGAAATGGCGGGCGACACACCTCTGGTCGCCATTGGCGGGCTGACGCCCGAACGCCTGCCGGGTGTCTTTGCTGCGGGCGCAGACAGCGCCGCGGTGGTCACCGATATCCAGCAGGCCCCTGATCCGGAGGCGCGCACCCGCGAATGGATCAAGGCCTGTGCCTCATGAGCCGCTTTGACCGTCAGATTGCCCTGCCCGAGGTGGGGCCGGAAGGACAGGCAAAGCTTGCAGCCGCCCATGTTCTGGTGGTCGGGGCTGGCGGGCTGGGCAGCCCCGTCCTGCAATATCTCGCCGGGGCTGGACTTGGTGAAATCACGGTGATGGATGGCGACAGTGTGGAGGCCACGAACCTGCCGCGCCAACCCCTGTATACGCCCGCAGATATCGGCCGCTACAAAGTTGACGCCGCCCGCGAAAGGCTGCGCGCCATGGCGCCCGAATTGCGCCTGCATCCCCATGCGCGAGATCTCACCCCCGACAATGTCACAGCTGCGGTGACACCGGTGGATCTGGTGATTGATGCCGCCGACAGCCACGCGGTGTCATATACGCTGTCAGATTGTTGCCAGCGGCTGGGGCGAGATTTGATCTCTGCTTCGGCGCTGGCGCAATCGGGCTACGTCGGCGTCTTCTGCGGCGGCGGCCCGTCGCTGCGCGCGGTCTTCCCTGACCCGCCCGGCAGTGCCGCCACCTGCGCCAGTTCCGGCATTATGGGGCCGGTTGTCGGCGTGATTGGCGCCTGGCAGGCACAGTTGGCGCTGAAACTATTGCTCAACCACCAGCCGACCCCGCGCGGGCGCCTCTTCAGCATGGACTTCGCAGGGCTGCAGATGGGTGGTTTTGATTTCAGCACTGCAGAGGAGCCATCCCGCCCCCTCCCCTTCATCGGACGGAACGCGATCACCGATGAGGATTACGTGGTTGAGTTGCGCCCCGAGCAAGAAGCCCCGACACCCGCCGTCCGCGCTGCCGTCCGTATCCTGCCGGAGGCCTTGCGCGCAAGCGATCTGCCCCATGATCGCCGCGTGGTGCTGGCCTGTCACAGTGGCCTGCGCGCCTGGCGCATGGCGGCTGAGATTGCCCCGGAGTTTGCTGGAGAAATTGTCCTGTTGGCTGCGGGGCGGCGCGGATGAGCGCGCTTCTGATCATCGCTGGAACCGACAGCAGCGGCGGTGCGGGATTGACCCGAGACATCGCCGCGGCCACTGCAATGGCGCAGCTGCTGCCGCCATTTGCACAGCGAACGCCCGCGTTGCGGCCGGTGGTGACGGCGATCACAATCCAGACAGATATGGCGCTGGAGGAGATCCAGCCGACACGGCCCGAGACCATCCAAAGCCAGATACGCGCCGCCGCCGCGACCGGGCCGATCTCTGCGGTAAAAATCGGTATGGTCGGCAGCGCAATGGCCGCCAAAGCCATCGCCAAGGCGCTGGCCCACTCCGTGCCCGAAACATGCCCGGTTGTGCTGGATCCCGTGCTGCGCAGCAGTTCCGGTGGCCAGTTGATGCAAGCCGCAGACCTCAAACCGCTGATTGCGCGCGCCACTCTCATCACCCCCAATCTGCAAGAGGCCGCTCAGCTTGCCCCCTCCGCCAGCAACCGGCACCCCGACAGGCCTGAGGCATCCGGCATCGCATTGCAGGCCCGCCAGTTGCAGCAGGCGGGCGCCGATGCGGTGCTGATCAAAGGCGGACACGGAGGCGGGGCCATATCGGTTGACCAGCTCTTTTTTGGCGACACGCATGTGCGCTACGACAGACCACGGCTGCCGCGCGGCAGGCGTGGCACCGGCTGCACCCTCGCGACGGCAATTGCCGTACAGCTGATGGCGGGTCGGAGGTTGGAACAGGCCTGCGCCCATGCCGGTGATTATGTGCATGAATGGCTGAAGGAAGGCGCGGCCTGAACCGCCCCGCTCAGGCCAGACAGACCAGCGCTGCCAGATCTCGCTTTCGGTGCTCCGTGGAACCGCACTTTGCTGGCGTACCATCTCGCGCGTCTATGCCTCGGCTTGCTCTTGCGGCTTGGACAGCGCCATTCACTGCCGACGGGCACATCCGCCGGAGCCGGCGGCACGGAAACACCGCGCCGGACTGATCCGGCACGGTGTTTTTGTAATCGGCCCAATTCCGAGCCTGAGCTGACCTCACTTGGCTTGGAATTGGGGTTGGCGGCTTTTGGCGGGATCAGAAATCCTGCCAGATGTCCTTGGCGGCATTGCCGCTGGTGCTGGCTGCTGCGGGCGCTGGCTGTGGTGTGACAGCCTCAAGGTCCCAATCATCGCCATGGGCGCTGGGGGCGGCCGGTGTGGCCTCCTGCGTGGCAACCGCTCTCCGGGTTGGCGCTGTGGCCGCTGCGGGTTTACGGGCCGGGGCCTGCCCGCCGCCTGCTGCGACACGGAAATGGGCGACCAGTTCCGCCAGCTTGCTGGCATCAGCGTTCAACATGTGACCGGCGGCGGTGGCCTCTTCAACCATGGCGGCATTCTGCTGGGTGACCTGATCCAGCTGGGTCACGCCAGTGTTGATCTCATGCAGGCCAGTGGACTGTTCGCTGGCCCCGGTCGCAATGCCGGACACCAGTTGCGAGATATGGCTGACCCGCTCGACAATGCCCTGAAGCGCATCGCCGGTTTTGCCAACCAGATCCACGCCACGCTCCACCTGTTTGGTGCTGTCGCCAATCAGGGTCTTGATTTCCATCGCGGCATCCGAGGAGCGCTGCGCCAGGGCCCGCACTTCGCTGGCGACCACGGCAAAGCCCTTGCCCGCCTCGCCGGCACGTGCGGCTTCCACCCCGGCGTTGAGCGCCAGGAGGTTGGTCTGAAAGGCGATGTCATCAATCACACTGATGATCTGCGAGATATGGCTTGAGGATTGTTCGATCTCGGTCATGGCAGAAACTGCGCTCTGGACCACTTCGCCGCTGGTTTCGGCCTCCTGTTTGGCCTCCTGCATGATGCTTTCGACGCTGCGCGCGCCTTCGGCGGCGGATTTCACGCTGGCCGTCATCTCATCCAGAGCGGCGGCGGTTTCCTCCAGCGTGGCGGCCTGGCTTTCGGTGCGGTTGGACAGATCGTCAGAGGCCTGGCTGATTTCATTTGCGCCACTGCGAATGCTCTCGGCTGTGTCAATCACCTGGGTGACCGTGGAGCCCAAGGTTTCCGCCGTGCGGTTGAAATCACGCTGCAGCTGGGCGTAATCCTCCGGCAGGTTTTCATTGATGCGAACGGTCAGGTCCCCCTGTGACAGCGTCGCCAGGCGACTGGAGATAACCTGCACCACATCAGCACGCTCCGCATCGCGGGCCTGTTGATGGCCTTTCATCTCCTCCTGCTGCTCCAGTTTCTCGCGGAACGCTTCCAGCGTGCGGGCCATTTCGCCGATTTCGCTGCGGGCCTGCGTGTAGGGAACATCCGCATGGGTTTCGCCCTCTGCCATGGAGGCCATCCGCGCCTTCAGCCCATTGATCGGCCCCGTAACACTGCGCAACAGGACGGTCGAAGCAATCATCAGCAGAACCAGGCTCACGCCAAGGGTGATCATCGATTCGATCCGCATCTGCGCGAGGTCCGCCTGGATGTCAGACACATAAGATCCCGTGCCGATGATCCAGCCCCAGGGCTCAAACGCCTGCACATAGCCGATTTTCTGTTCTGGCGTGGTCTGCCCTGGTTTCTGGAACCAATAGCGGACAGATCCAGCACCGTCACTGGCGGCAACCTTGCCAAGTTCCTGGAAAACCTTCATGCCCTTCACGTCTTCGAAACCGGACCGGTCGGTGCCCACCCAATCGGGCACCATCGGATGCGCCCGCACAACCAAGTCCTGGTCGAAGGCAAAGAGATACCCGGACGTCTCGAAACGGATTTTTTCAATCACTTCACGCCCCTGGGCGCGCGCCTCATCGGCGGTGAGATCACCTGACTGCACTCGCGCCTCAAGATCGGCGAGCAGGCTGATCGAGGTGTCGATGATGTTGTGCAGCTCACGGTCGCGCATCGCATAGGCGTTATCAACAGCACGCGACAACAGCAGGACGGTCAACAGCACGGAAAGTGCGAGCGCCATCGCCACCACTGCGTAGATACGGATGGGAAGACGAAAGAATATGGACGGCATCGGTCACTTGGTCCTTTGAGGAATTACATCCCTCGACACTATGCCGCTGCCCCCTAACAAAGCGTTAGGTCAATGCCTTCAATTGCCCGTTTCGCAACATTATTACGTAGAGTTTCGATCTGTTTTCTTAAGGCGTTTGAAACCCGCCAAGGCTAAGGCCCTGCCCGGTATAACAGCGAATCCACGCCCCCCTGCCAAGCGATGAAAAACGGCCCCAAAGCGGGGCCGCTTCATCACATTTGCAGCGCAGATCTGCTGGCGTCACTGGACTGACAACATGCCCTTCTCGGACGCCAGTTCGCGCATCTTCTTCTGCAGCTTTTCAAAGGCGCGCACCTCGATCTGGCGGATCCGCTCGCGGCTGACGCCATATTGCGTGCTGAGATCCTCCAGCGTCTTAGCCTGATCGGCCAGACGGCGCTGAGTCAGAATATCCTTCTCGCGGTCATTCAACACCTCAAGCGCGCTTGCCAGGAGTTCACGCCGGGCCTCAAGCTCATCGCGTGCCTCATAGTCACCAGCCTGATCAGCGTCTTCATCTTCCAGCCAGTCCTGCCACTGCATGGTGCCCTCGCCCTCACTGCCAACAGTGGCATTGAGGGACGCGTCCCCACCGGACATACGCCGGTTCATGGAGATAACCTCAGTCTCGGTCACCCCGAGATCAGTGGCGATTTTCTTGACGCTGTCCGGGTGCAGATCGCCCTCTTCAAGCGCACCGATACGGGCCTTGGCCTTGCGCAGGTTGAAGAACAGCTTTTTCTGCGCCGAGGTTGTGCCCAGCTTCACCAGCGACCAGGACCGCAGGATATATTCCTGAATAGACGCGCGGATCCACCACATGGCATAGGTCGCAAGGCGAAAGCCCTTCTCGGGGTCGAACCGTTTGACCGCCTGCATCAGGCCGACATTGGCTTCAGAGATCACCTCGGCCTGGGGCAGGCCGTAACCGCGATATCCCATCGCAATTTTTGCCGCCAGACGCAGGTGCGATGTCACCATCTTATGGGCAGAGGCACTGTCCTGCTCTTCCACCCAGCGCTTGGCCAGCATGTATTCCTCTTCCGGTTCCAGCAGTGGGAACTTGCGGATTTCCTGAAGGTACCGATTCAGCCCGCCTTCGGGTGTTGGTGCGGGCAGGTTTGCATAATTCGCCATTCTTTGTGTCCCTCCCAATGTATAAGGACTTAACATCTTGTCATATGGGTTAACGCATAGCCCCGTTCAAGAGTTGCCAAGTTTATCTCTTATAGGAATCGTAAGAAAAGCGGTCTGTGACGAAGTTCACAGGGATTTGCACACAAAGGAGCCGCGCATCCACACCGAATGCGCGGGTAATCGCCCCTATAATTCAGCAACTTACCAACTAAGAGGCCACATTATGCGCCGGCGGTTCCCAGCTTTTGCAGCAAATGCGCCATATCTTCCGGCAGGGGCGCCTCAAACCGCATGGCGTCGCCTGTAACCGGGTGGATGAACCCCAGAACCGCGGCATGCAGCGCCTGACGCGGGAAGGTCTGGATGGCAGCGGCGGTGTCTTCCGGCAGCGATTTTGCCGCCAGCTTGCGCTTACCGCCATAAACAGGATCCCCAACCAGCCCGTGGCCTGCATGCGCCATATGCACGCGAATCTGATGGGTGCGCCCGGTTTCCAGCCAGCATTCGATCAAGGCGACAACTGGCGGTGTGCCAAAGGCATCGACGATGCGCGCGCGGGTGATGGCATGACGTCCGCCCTGAAACAGAACCGCCTGCCGCTGCCGGTCGGTCTTGTGACGGGCCAACTGGGTGGTCAGCTTCAGGATATTGCCCGGCTCGAAACTGGTGCCTTTTACACCGCGCAGCCGTGGATCGTTGGCGTCAGGCACACCGTAGCAAATGGCGCGGTAGTAGCGTTCCACTGTGTGTTTCTCAAACTGCGCCGCCAACCCCTGATGGGCGGCGTCGGATTTGGCCACCACCAACAACCCGCTGGTTTCCTTATCGATGCGATGAACAATGCCGGGACGTTTGACACCGCCCACGCCGGAGAGGTTGTCGCCGCAGTGATGCAGTAAAGCGTTCACCAAGGTGCCGGAGGGCGTGCCAGGCGCCGGATGCACGACCATGCCTGCGGGTTTGTTGATGACAATCAGATCGTCGTCTTCATAGATGACCTCAAGCGGGATATCCTCGGGGCCTATGTGGCTGTCTTCGGCCTCCTCCACGGTGATCTCGATAACCGCGTCTGCCGCCACCTTGGCCTTGGGGTCGGTCACGACCACACCGTCCACCTGCACCTGCCCAGCCTCAATCAGGCGGGCCAGTCGGGTGCGGGACAGGGTGGCTTCCTCTGGCACATCACGCGAAACCGCTTTATCAAGCCGTTTAGGCGGGTTTTCCGCGATGACAAACTCGATCCGGCGGCGGGCCATGACACATCCTTCTGAAACAGATAATCAAAGTGAACCGCCCCAGCTGGTGTTCCTGCGGCGGTTGGTGACCACATTGACGGTGATCATGATTTGCGGGTTCTTAGTGGTTCTGACCCTGCTTGTCATCCGTTTGTCTGCATCCGGTCCAAACCTGCCGGAAACTGTCTCCCTGCCGACTGGCGTCAGTGCCCGCGCCGTGACCTTTGGCGACGGCTGGATTGCGGTGGTGACAGATGAGGATGAAATCCTGATCCTGAACAACCTGAGCGGCGCAGTCGAGCAGCGGTTGAAGATCCAGCCTGCCGACAACTGACGTAAGGCGGCGGTCACAAGTCAACAGGCAGAGCCTCACAGGCTTGAGAGAGCGTTGAATTCACAGGATAAAGGTAAAACCAACGCAGCACAGGCTTGAGCCGGTTTCCGTCTAAATCGTGATTTTCTTGGGGTGAAGAGTGGTACCACCTCCCCGGCTCGAACGGGGGACCTCCTGATCCACAATCAGGCGCTCTAACCTACTGAGCTAAGGCGGCACTGAGGGCGATTTAATACAGGGGCGATGAGAGCGCAAGAGGAAAGCCGCAAGTTTTTACCCTCAATGTGCAGAGATGTGCCGCCAATGGGACGGGTCGCGCGCACCCAGACATACCCCGTCTGACATACCCCGTCTGACATACCCCGTCTGGTGGCGGCGGGTTCTTGCCTTTAGACTGCTGGCAAGCTAGCAGAACCAGCTAACGCAAGCCCGACGACAGGAGTGCCGCATGAGCATCAATACCGAGCGTGACATCGAAGCCAATATGCAGATCGGCCCCACCGATGCTGGCATGGTGCGCATTTTCATCGAAGCGGATGGCATCGAGATCCCGATGGATTTCGACCCGGAAGAGGCCAATGAAATCGCCGAAGAGATCATGGCAGCCGCTCAGGCCGCGCGCAGCCTCAACACCTGATCTCGGGACCGAACCGGCCCTCAGACACCCCAGGTCCCAGCCGCACCCGGCTGGGGATCACGCAACCGATGCAGGCGACTGGCCGCATCCATCGCGAATTTCTGGATCAGCTTTTTGCGTCTGGCGGCGGGCAGCTTCTGCTCCGGCGCCATGCGGACAATCTCCGCGTCGTAGTCATCTGCAATGATCAGCCCGCTGTCATCCGGCAACAGCTCATTCGGAAACGCCAGATCCACGGCCCAGAAATAACGGTCGCACCACTCCAGATAGCCCTGCCATTTGCTGTCGGACTGGAAATCGGCGCGGCTGGACTTGCACTCCACCACCCATAGCTCACCCTTCGGGCCAAGCGCCATAACATCGACCCGAAGACCGCGCGCAGGGACGAATTCCTCAACTGTGACAAAGCCAAGCGTCGCCATGTGACGCGCCACGCCGCGCGCAAGACGCTGACCGGGGGCAAGATCCTGTACCATGGCGGCAATGTGAACAATTCATGAACAAATAGCAAGTCCACGCCATGGACCAATCGTTTGATCACGCCCTGTCAGCGGCGCTGAGTGCTCTGCGGTGACCAACGGCATGAAAAGACTTGGGCCACCCCCTTGTCTCCCCCCTGCCCGCCCCCTAATTAGAGCGGAGGCGGGTTCTGCCCTTCTCGTGACAGGTAGCATTCCAGTGGCCTTAAGCAATTCCGAGGGAGCTGGCTCTGTTCGGACCCTGGTCCTTTTACCTGGCGCCCACCTGTACATACAGGTCCTCGGGAATCAAAACCGCACGGTTGACTGGTGGTCCCGCCGCATTCCACCACAATTCGATCTGACAAAAGAAAAGCCGCGCCTGAGAGAGGCACGGCTGGTCGATTGGGGGCAAGTGTGCCCAAGCCACATCGAAACGCGGACTAAAGGTCAGCGACGCGGCAGCTGTCTGGAGGCTTTCTCGGCGGGGACCCGCACAGGGATCATCTCGCGTTTCACATCCGGCGTGATGCGCATTCCGCCCCGCGGGCCATCGTCCTTCCCTGCGAGCGACATCACGGCATAGCCGAACTGCACTCCAGCAAAGACGATCCCGTTCATGAACCACAGGAGCGCAACCGCCAGCAACCCGCTGTCCGATGTGCTGACCAGATGCCAAAGGTTCATTACATTGAACCACAACAGCATCCCGACAAAGGCCCCGGCGATGGCAAAGCCAATCACCACATTCTGAATATAGAGTCTCACCAGCTTCGGCATAAAACGCCCTCCTGCTACAGTAAAAACGGTAGCATTCTTTGCTGGGGCGTCCAGCGGCAAATGGCAGATCGGCGGAATTTGACGCATGTCGCCCGGTCTTTGACGCTCGCCTTCGGAAGCAGAATCAAAAAAGCGCGCCACTGGGGCACGCTTTCCAATTGTCTTCACATGACGCTCTATCTTCACCTGGCTTTTTGCATCCCGTTACCAAGGGATGCCGCCTGCCAAGCGGGCCTCAAAATGCCTCAGGCGCTGCCTCGCGGGCCATGTGGTCCAGCACGGCGTTCACAAATTTCGGCTCTTTCCCTTCCGGGAAGAAGGCGCGTGCGATATCGACGAATTCGTTGATCACCACCTTGGGCGGGGTTTTACCCGTCAGAAACTCAGAGCCAGCGGCACGGAACAAGGCGCGCAGCGTCGGATCGATCCGGGCAATCGGCCATTTGGCCACCAGCGCACGGTCGGTCATCTGGTCAATCTTGGCCTGTTCGTTGACCGCGCCCTCAATCAGCTTGCGAAAGCTCTTGGAGTCGCCCTCAGCCATTTCATCGCCGTCATAGACTGCACCAAACCGGTGGTCTTCGAATTCGACGATGACCTTGTCAAAGGTCAGATTGCTATGTTCCATCTGAAACAGCGCCTGCACGGCATAAAGCCGGGACGCTGATTTCATCTTGTGCTTGTCACTGCCCTTGCGAGCGGCGCCCTGGCTGTCCGAGGTGGTCATGCGGTGGTGGGTCCATTATCTGAGTCGGCCAGTCTGATGGCCTCGGAAGGGGCCTTGAAGCCGACTCCCTTGGTTTGGGCGCCCCATTTACGCGTCAGCGCGATCAGATGCAAGGCCGCAGCGGCAGCGCCGCCCCCCTTGTTCTGATCTTTAATATCTGCGCGGACCTCTGCCTGCTTGCGATTTTCCACGGTCAGGATGCCATTGCCGATGCACAGCCCCTGCAAACCCATCAGCTGGATGGCCCGGCTGCTGTCATTGCAAACGGTTTCATAATGTGTGGTTTCGCCCCGGATCACACAGCCCAGCGCCACATAGCCATCAAAGTTTGAGCTGCGATCGGCGATTGCGATGGCGGTGGGCACTTCCAACGCGCCGGGCACCTCGATCAGCTCACAGGTGCCGCCTGCGGCCTCAATCTCCGCCTGCGCCCCGGCGACCAGATTGTCGGCAATGTCCTTGTAATAAGGGGCGACGACAATCAGGAGCTTCACCGGCTTGTCAAAGGTCGGGCGGTCCAGCGTGTAGTGGGTTTCATGTGCAGCCATATCAAGCGTCCTTCAACAGAGGTTTGGTGCCAACAATGGTCAGCCCATAGGCATCCAGTCCAACATAGGTGGTGGAGGGCGAATCTGTCAGCAGCACCAGCTCCTGCAGCCCCATTTTTGAGAGGATCTGCGCGCCCAGACCGGTCTGCTTGATGGTGCGCGGACCCTCGTCGTCCTGCGCATAGAGCGCGCTACGCGGCTCGCGGAACAGGCAGACCACACCGCGCCCTTCCGCGGCGATCAACTCCATCGCGCGGGGCAGCTGGCGGGCCGACTTGGGCCCTAGCCCCAGCAGATCGGTCGCCTCATGCAGCGCGTGGGTGCGGGTCAGCACAGGTTCCGGCGTGGTGATATCGCCTTTGATCATCACCACATGTTCGATGCCATGGGTCTGATCGGTAAACAGGCGCATCTCCCAATCACCACCAATCTCGGCCGTCACAGTCTCGCGCGAGGTTTCAACCACCAGATTGTCGTTGCGCGCCCGGTAGGCGATCAGATCGCTGATCGTGCCAATCTTCAGCCCATGCGTCTTGCCAAAGGTGACCAGCTCCGGCAACCGCGACATGGTGCCGTCATCATTCATGATCTCACAGATCACCCCGGACGGGTTCAGCCCGGCGAGGCGCGAGATATCAACCGCAGCCTCGGTATGGCCCGCCCGCACCAGAACCCCGCCCCGCTTCGCCCGCAGCGGAAAGACATGGCCCGGTGTCGCGAGCGATGCCATGGTGTTATTCTCGTTAATGGCCTCCGCAACGGTCAGCGCGCGGTCGGCTGCCGAAATCCCGGTCGAAACACCCTCGCGCGCCTCGATTGATACGGTGAAGGCGGTTTCATGACGCGAGGAGTTGTTCACAGCCATCATTGGCAGCCCCAGCGCATCAACCCGTTCGGCGGTCATCGGCAGGCAAATCAGCCCCCGCCCGTGAGTCGCCATAAAGTTGATTGCCGCAGCATCCGCAAATTCGGCGGCAATCACCAGATCGCCTTCGTTTTCGCGATCTTCGTGATCCACGAGGATAAACATCCGCCCCTGGCGGGCCTCTTCGATGATCTCTTCAATCGGGCTGATTGCATCGCGCAGCTGGGCTTCAATCGGCCCCGGTGTTTCAAAGCTCATTCAGGCAACCTTTCGGTGGGCAGTCGTGGACAGCGGTCTATGCGACCCCCACAGCCCCGAGCAAGGCCGTGGATACCAAAGCGGGATAGACCAGCCATCCCGCAAATACCAGCCCTGCATGCGGCAGACCATAGCCCGGACGCGGCGTCGCCGTCAGCAGCAGGCCTGTCAGTTGGCGGGTTGGATCGTCAACGTGGCAGCGTCCCGACCTGCCAGTCGCCCTGCAGTCAAGCGTTGACGCGCGCCGCCAAGGAGGCGCGCTCGGCCCAACGCTCTGCGCGGCACTGGTGGTGCCGCGACCAAGGGGCGGGAGCCGTTTGCCTCAGCTCTAGACGGTCGTTCCGGTCGGCGTAGGTGACCAGAGTTAGCTTGCTTCGTTCAACCGCGCGACGTAGCGGGCCAGCGTGTCGATCTCCAGGTTCACCGCATCACCGACAGCCACATCCCCCCAGGTTGTAACCTCTTTGGTGTGCGGGATGAAATTGATGCCGAAATCACAGCCCTCCACATCATTCACAGTCAGTGAAGTCCCGTTGAGCGCAACCGACCCCTTCGGTGCGATGAAACGTGCCAGATCCTGTGGCGCGCGTAGGGTAACACGGGTGCTGTCACCCTCATCGCGGATATCCACCACTTCGGCGACCCCATCGACGTGGCCTGACACGATATGGCCGCCCAACTCATCACCAACCTTCAGCGCGCGTTCCAGATTGACCCGCTTGCCAACGGTCCAGCCGTTGCCGCCGATATTGGTCTTGGACACGGTCTCGGCCGAGATTTGCACGTCATACCAATCGTCACCCAGCGCGATCACTGTCAGGCAAACGCCGTCGGAGGCAATCGAGGCGCCGATATCAATGGTGGCGGTGTTATAGCCGGTCTTGATCCGCGCCCGCAGGTCGCCCTGCTGCTCCAGCTCGGTGATGATGCCGATATCGGTGACGATGCCTGTGAACATGGGCGGGCTCCTGCAAATGCGGTTGTGGCCGTGTTGATCGGCCGGCGCCTCTCTGGTAGCCATTGGACCGCCGCGCGGCAAGCCCCGCTGTTGCCGGATGAACCCGCCCGGCTCTGCAAATGCCCGACACCGATGGCCGCTCTTGCCTTGCGCTGGTCCGGCGCCCTACCCTAGACCGCGAATATGGTTAAGCCGAATTAGCGGTTAAGCCATTGTTTGTACAATCGGGATATATTTGACCCATTATGCACAAGACCGACGATCCACAGCGCGCTTTCCTGTTTCTGCAAGGGCCTCACGGGCCGTTCTTTGCCAGTCTGGCAGAGATGCTGCAGGCGGCTGGCTGCGCTGTCTGGCGCGTCGGTTTCAACGCGGGCGATCAGGCGTTCTGGCGCGACAAGACCAGCTACCTGCCCTATCGCGGCACACCGGAGGACTGGCCTGCACATCTTGAACAGGTGCTGAGTGATCGTCAGATTACCGATCTCGTGCTTTACGGCGACACCCGTCCGATCCACGCAACAGCTGTGTCCGCTGCGCGCGCACGCGGCATCCGGGTGCATGTGTTTGAGGAAGGCTATCTGCGCCCGTACTGGATCACCTATGAACGGGAGGGCTCCAACGGACATTCCCGGCTGATGGACATGCCGGTCACGCAGATGACCGCGGCCCTTGCCCTGTCCGACATGGAGGCACCATTGCCGCCGTCCCATTGGGGCGATACCCGGCAGCATGTCTTTTACGGCGCGCTTTATCATGGCTTTGTCATGCTGCTCAATCGTGGCTACCGCCAGTTCCGCCCCCATCGGGCGCTGCCGGTCACCCGCGAATTTCAACTATATCTGCGCCGCCTGCTGCTGATGCCGTTTCAGGCACTTGAGCGTCGGATCGCCACAAGACGCATCCGCAACGGCGGTTTCCCCTACCACCTGGCGCTGCTGCAACTGGAACATGACAGCGCCTTTCAGGAGCATTCGCCCTTTGCCAGCCTGACGGATTTCCTGACCGACGTGTTTCAGGGCTTCGCTGAGGGTGCGCCACGTCATCACCACCTCGTGGTCAAGGCGCATCCGCTTGAGGACGGCCGGGTTCCGATCCGGCGCACCGTCCGTCAGCTGGCCAAACGCTACGGGCTGGAACATCGCGTGCATTACGTGCGCGGCGGCAAACTGGCCGCCCTGCTGAACGAGGCCCGCACCGCCGTTACCGTGAATTCAACCGCAGGTCAGCAGGTGCTCTGGCGCGGCATCCCGCTGAAGGTGTTCGGCAAGGCTGTCTATGACAAGCCAGAGTTTGTTTCGACCCAGCCACTGGCGGACTTCTTTGCCGCGCCCGCAAGGCCGGACAACCGCGCCTATAAGGACTATCGCCGCTATCTTCTGGAAACCTCGCAACTTCCCGGTGGCTTCTATTCCCGCAAGGGTCGCCGCCAACTGCTGCGGCAGGTGGTGGATATGATGCTGGCGGCAGAAGACCCCTATCAGGCGCTGATGCAGGGGACAGCGGCACCGCGGCAACAGTTGCGTGTGGTGAGCTGAGGCGCCACATCTCTAAGGCTGGATTTTTTCAAGACACTGCGCTAGCTTGGCCCCAAAACTTGAGGCAAAACAATAATAGGTCGAGGAGACCGAGCAGTGAAAACCGTTCCCTTTCAATGGGCGCGACCGGTTGCGATTCTGGCCGCAGTCTCGCTGGCAGCATCCTGTGGCCTTCCCCAGGTCGGCCCGAACAAGCGTCAGATCTACGCCGGTTCCGTGCAAAAAGAAGGCGATGCCTTCATCGTTTCGGTCAATGACCGCGTCACCCGTGCCACCGCTGTTGTGCCCGCGCTTGGGTTTTCTGACAGTTTCCGCAGCGCCGGTCGGCTGACCTCCGATGTGATCCGCCCCGGCGACGTTCTTGGCCTCACGGTTTGGGAAAACGTCGACGACGGGTTGCTGGCGGCTGAAACAACCAATGCCACGGTTCTGGAAGAGGTGCAGGTCGATAGTGCCGGCTTCATCTTCGTTCCCTATGCTGGGCGGCTGCGCGCCTCGGGCAATACGCCGGATCAGCTGCGCCGCACCATCACCAAGAAGCTGGAAGACCAGACCCCGGACCCACAGGTTCAGGTGCGCCGCCTTGCAGGCGATGGCGCAACCGTCAGCCTCACCGGGGCTGTAGGTGGACAGGGTGTCTACCCGATTGAACGCCCCACCCGGACGCTGGCGACCATGCTGGCCCGTGCAGGCGGCGTCGCGATTGAGCCTGAAAACGCCCAGATCACCGTCATTCGTGGCGCCGAGCGTGGCACCATCTGGTTCCAGGATCTTTTCAAACACCCGGAGCTGGACATTGCCCTGCGCGGCGGGGACAAAATCCTGGTGGAAGAGGACAGCCGGTCCTTCACCGCATTGGGCGCCACCAGCGCGCAGGCGCGCGTCCCGTTTGAAAGCCAGAACCTCTCCGCCCTTGAAGCGATTGCGCAGGTCGGCGGTCTGGTCTCCACCGCGTCGGATCCCACCGGCGTCTTTGTGTTGCGCAATGAACCTGCCGAAATCGCCAATCAGGTCTTGGGGCGCAACGATCTGATCGGCGCGCAGCGGCTGGTCTATGTGCTGAACCTGACCAAACCCAACGGGCTGTTTGTGGCACGCGACTTTGTCATCCGCGATTCCGATACGCTCTACGTGACAGAGGCGCCCTACGCCCAGTGGACCAAGACGATTTCCCTGCTGGCCAGCCCGCTGGCCCCCATCGCCAGCGTCGAAAGTTTGGCCAGCGGCGGCTGATGACATGACGGGACAATACCCGACGACCAAGGCCGGGGGCGCGCGCTCCCGGCTTTTTTATTACAACGCCGGCTTCCTGCGTCAAAAGCGGCTGCGGCGCATCCTGTCACTGGCCGGGTACGACCTGCGCCTCGGCAAACCAACCGCCGATGATCTGGTCGCGGTCTGGGGCAATGCTGATACCGCCCATCGTGGCCATGCTGTGGCTGAGGCCCAGGGCTGTGAGCTGTTGCGGGTCGAGGACGCCTTTCTCCGCTCGATCCATCCCGGCCGCACGGGAGAGCCGCCATTGGGGCTGTTACTGGACCGCTCCGGGTTACATTTTGACCCTGCAACCCCCTCCGATCTGGAGCAGCTGCTGGCCTCGCACCCACTGGATGACAGCGCATTGATGCGGCGCGCCCGGCGCGCCATCGCACGGCTGCAAGACGCCCATCTGAGCAAATACAACGCCTATTCACCGCAGGCACCGGTCCCTGATCCCGGTTACGTGCTGGTGATTGATCAGGCTCGTGGCGATGCCTCCGTCCGTGCCTCGACCCCGTTCGAGGGCACCGATCACGCGCGATTTCAAGAGATGCTCTATTACGCCCAGGACGAACATCCTGGCGCCCGTATCATCATCAAATCCCACCCAGAAGACCGCGCAGGCCACCGCCCCGGCTACTACAGCGCAGCAGACGCGCAGGGCCGGGTTGAAATCCTTGACGCGCCGGTGTCACCCTGGGCGCTGCTGGAGGGCGCAATCGCTGTCTATACTGTATCGTCGCAAATGGGGTTTGAGGCGATCCTCTGCGGCCACAGGCCCCGTATCTTTGGCCAGCCCTTCTACGCTGGCTGGGGCCTCAGCGAGGATGAATTCCCCATCACCCGGCGCCAGCGCCGCCTGACCCGCGCGCAGCTGTTTGCAGCCGCGATGATCCTTTATCCCACGTGGTACAGCCCCCACCACGACCGCCTTTGCGAGCTGGAGGAGGTGATCGACGCGCTGGAGGCAGAGACCCGCGCCTGGCAGCAGGACCGCGCCGGTTGGATTGCCTCCGGCATGCGGCTCTGGAAACGTCACCCGCTACAGAATTTCTTTGGCCGCTACCGGCGCCTGCGGTTTAGCAACAGCGCCAAAACGGCAAAGGCCAGCGGGCGCAACTGGATGATCTGGGCCGGACGCACGAGCACCGGGCAATCTCCCGGCGCTCATCGTGTCGAGGATGGCTTCCTGCGGTCGCGCGGCTTGGGCGCGGATCTGATCCCGCCGCTGTCGCTGGTGGTGGACCGGCAGGGGATCTACTACGACCCCCACCAGCCCAGCGATCTGGAGGATCTGATCGCGGCCCGCACCACCCTGACGCCGGAGCAGCAACAGCGCGCAGAAGCCCTGACCAAGCGACTGGTGCAGGACAGCCTGTCGAAATACAACCTTGGCGGCACGGTGCCGGACCTGCCGGAGGGGCATCGGGTGCTGGTCGTGGGACAGGTGGCCGATGATGCCTCGGTGCGGCTGGGCTGTGAGAAAATCGCGACCAACGCCGATTTGCTACGTGCCGCGCGCGCTGCAAATCCGGACGCGGTGCTGATCTACAAACCCCACCCCGATGTAGAGGCCGGACTGCGTAGTGGCAGCATCGCCGCAGAGCAGCTGGCGGATGTGGTGGTTCCCGACAGCGATCCGATGGCGCTCTTGGATATGGTACATGAGGTCTGGACGATGACGTCGCTGATGGGGTTTGAGGCCCTGCTGCGCGGGGTGAAGGTCACGACGGTTGGCGCGCCCTTCTATGCCGGTTGGGGTCTGACCACGGATCTGGGAGCCGTCCCGGTGGCCCGTCGCCGTGCACGCCCCTCGCTGATGGGGTTGGTGCACGCTACGTTGATCGACTACCCGCGTTATGTGGATCCAGTCAGCGGCCTGCCCTGTCAGGTGGAACTGGTGGTTGAGCGACTGGCCAAAGGAGAAATCCCCGAGCCGAGCGCCGCCAACAGAACACTGGCCAAGCTTCAGGGTCTGCTGGCCACCTACGCCCACCTGTGGCGCTGATCTGCGCGCACTGAGGGGGCCTTTGGCAGTGGGCGCCTGCCCCTACTCGCGCAGGGAGCGCGTCCAGCGGTGCTGGATATCAGCCCCGACCGGGCGGACATCCAGCAAATCAAAGCGCGGCGCCTCGACCAATGTGTCCAGCCCGAGGCCGCCAATCGAAGACAAGCCATCGCCGCCGATACCCAGCCCTGCGGTGAACCCGATCAACTCATCCACCAGATCCTGCGCCAGAAGCGAGGCCGCAAGCGCACTGCCCCCCTCGCAGAAGACCCGTGTCAGCCCGGCCTGTCCCAGTTGCTGCAGCACGTCGCCTGCGTCCAGTTGCAACCCGTCCGCCGCGCAGGGCAGCAAGACCGCCCCCAACCCTTCCCAGGCGCGCAGGCGTTCAGTGTCGGCTCCGGCACCGTGGCAGATCCAGACCGGAATGTCGCGCGCGCTGCGCGCCAACTGTCCCATCAGCGGCAGATCCAGATGACGCGAAATCACCACCCGAACCGGCTGATGGGTCACGCCAAGATCCCGCACCGTCAACGAGGGATCATCGGCCCGCGCGGTGCCGCCGCCCACCATCACCGCATCATGGCGCGCCCGCATGGCATGTACGGCCCGCCGCGCCACCGACCCGGTGATCCACTTGCTTTCGCCTGTTGCGGTGGCAATACGCCCGTCAAAACTGCTTGCCAGTTTCAGGGTAACAAAGGGACGTCCCTGTTCGGTCTTCAGGAAGAACCCGGCATGATCCCGCGCCGCCGCATCTGAACAGACCCCGGTGGTGACCGTGACCCCTGCGTCACGCAACATCGCAAACCCATGACCTGAAACACGCGGGTCGCTATCCTCAATCGCGGCGACAACACGCGCGACACCGGCGTGGATCAAGGCCTGCGCACAAGGCGGTGTCTTCCCGGTGTGGGAGCAAGGTTCAAGCGAGACATAGGCGGTTGCGCCGCGCGCCAGCGCCCCGGCCTGTTGCAACGCCTGCGGTTCAGCATGGGGACGCCCGCCCGGTTGCGTCCACCCACGGCCAACGATGCGTCCGTCGCGCACAATCACACAGCCCACCGCCGGGTTCGGCCAGCAGTTCCCCTGCCCGCGCCGCCCCAGTGACAATGCCAGCGACATGAACCTCGCGTCCTCGGGCCGCGCCCGTTCTGCGGGGCTCACTCTTCCGGCGCCACCGGCGGGCGCAGTTCGTGAACGAAATCCTCGAAATCATCCGCCGCCTGGAAATTCTTGTAAACGCTGGCAAAGCGCACATAGGCAACGGTGTCGATCCGGGCCAGCGCCTCCATCACGATCTCACCAATCTTGCTGGACTGAATATCGGTCTCGCCCATGCTTTCCAGCCGCCGCACAATACCCGAAATCATCTGGTCAATGCGTTCCGGTTCAATCGGGCGTTTCTGCATGGAAATACGGATCGAACGCTCCAGCTTGTCGCGGTCGAAATCTTCACGTTTTCCATTGGTCTTGATCACAACGAGATCACGCAGCTGCACCCGCTCGTAGGTGGTAAACCGACCGCCGCAGGCCGGACAGAACCGGCGTCGGCGGATCGAGACATGATCCTCAGCAGGGCGCGAGTCTTTTACTTGGGTGTCGATATTTCCGCAAAATGGGCAGCGCATCAGCTGTCCCCCCTGTTCCAGTCCGCCGGTCAACGGGACGCCGCTGCGCCCTTATCCACAACTATATGGCAGCCTCTAGGGTTTGGGTAGAGGTGAATTGCGACCACAAGATGCCGGGGCCTAGACCAGATGCGCGATCACCCTGCGGCTGTGTGGCGCGTCGCGATGCTCGAACAGGTAGATACCCTGCCAGGTACCCAAAGCAGGGCGCCCATCGCGCACAGGGATGGACAGGCTGGCCGGCAACAACGCTGCCTTGATATGGGCGGGCATGTCGTCCGGCCCTTCATAGGTATGACGCAGATAAGCCATCGACGGATCGGAGGCCGGAGGCACCAAACGGGACAGATAGGCCAGCAAATCGCCCTGCACCTCCGGATCAGCGTTTTCCTGGATCAACAGCGAACAGGACGTGTGCTGCACAAAGAGCGTCAGCAGCCCCTCGCTGCGCCCGCTCTCCTGCACCCAAGGGGCGATTTGGTCGGTTATCTCATACAGCGCCTGGCCACGGGTTGTGACGGTGAACTCTGCCTGCATGGCCTCTGCCCTTGGTCCTGATTGCCTTGATCTGGGCGCCTTAGTTGCGGCTGCGGAAGGGGAAAATCCAATCTTCGCACTTGCCATAAGCCGCATTGGCGCGGAACGCATATCCCGGCGTCAGGATATCGCCGGTCCAATTGCCGGTAAAGGGCGTCACCCCGGCGGCCGCCGGATCCAGCGTGAAGCGCACGGCAGAGCGGGCACCAGTGGTGGCGCTGGGACCGATACCGTCCACGGCGTAGATCTTCGTCTGCCAGGACAGCCCCAGGGATTTGCGCACATAGTCTCCGGCGGCACACCAATAGTCTGATTTCAAGGCTCCGGCCCGGCCAATCACCTCAAACTGCCCGGTCCCGGCGGGCACCACCTCCAGCCGGTTGATGGCGCGAAAGGCGAAGGCCGGTGTCGACAGGGCGATCAGAACCAGCCCGGCGCCTACGGGTCCCAGAATCCGTCCACCTGAGGTAGGAATAATGCGGCCCGCTACTTTGGTAAGGCGGGAGGTCAAACGGGAAAGAAAACGCATGGGCAACCTCCTGGTTCGGGGCCACTGTGATCCTTAGAAGCGGGTAAAAGCAGTTGTGCATTGGTGGTCAGCCTGCTGAACACTCAGCCGGTCGCCGACGCGATAGGCGTTGGTCCGCTTCAGCCAGCTGTCGCCACGCTCGCTCGCAACCGGTGTCAGCGTGAAATGCACGGTGGATTTGCGGTTCACAGCGACCCCGGCGCCCAGGCCACGGGCGACGTAAATGTCCTGCCCCCAGCCAGCGCCCAATGCGCGGCGGGCGTAGTCGGCAGCCCCACACCAGAACGCCGAACGAACAGCGCCCTGCGGCGGGGCCACTTCGAACTGGCCATCAGACAGCGCAAAAACCCGCGCCCGGTCAGGGGTGACATGGGCTGTCGGCGCTGCCTCTGCACAAGCTGAGAGCGCAAGCGTCGCTGCAAGGGGTAAAGAAAGTAGTCGCATGATGCCAATCCCTGAATAAGTTAATCTGCCGCGCGTCCGGACTGAAACCTTCAGGCCAACCCGGCCGGCACTGCAAAGCGTGCAAAATAGGTCTCAGTCTTGAGATAGGAGGCCAAAGGCAGGATTCCAGATACCGAGCGGTGCGGCCAGTCACAACTGATCACTTTCACCGAGGCAACGCCACTTTGCCGCGGCGGCGCAACCAAACACCTGGTCACCGCGTTGAGCAGCCAAACACCCAAAGCGAGAGGATCTTTTCATGGCTCAGAAAACCTTGTTCATCACCGGCGCCTCCAGCGGCATTGGCGCGGCAACCGCCCGTGCGGCCCATAAGGCAGGTTGGAATGTCGGGTTGTTTGCCCGTTCCGAAGACAAATTGCACACCCTTGCCGAAGAACTGGGCGATGGCGCCTTGGTCCTGCCCGGCGATGCAACGAAGTTCGAAGATCAGGTTGCCGCCCTGCAACATCTTCGCGACAGTTTCGGCCAAGTGGACGCTGCCTTTGCCAATGCAGGCACCGGACTGAACACACCCGGCACGGAGAAGGGGGATCCGGCTGAATGGCATGATATGGTGCATATCA
The DNA here is from genome assembly GCF_003443595.1 of Phaeobacter sp. LSS9. Taxonomy (NCBI): domain Bacteria; kingdom Pseudomonadati; phylum Pseudomonadota; class Alphaproteobacteria; order Rhodobacterales; family Roseobacteraceae; genus Phaeobacter; species Phaeobacter sp. LSS9. Next base: position 37,181 of record NZ_CP031956.1, on the reverse strand, counting down.
ATATCATGGCGCTGCTTTACACCGCCAAGGCCGCCTTGCCGCATCTGAAACGTCAAAAGGGCCACATGGTGCTGACCGGCTCGGCAGCAGGGCGCGTGCACATCCCCGGCTCAATCTACGGCGCCTCCAAATGGTTTGTCCATGGTTACGGTGGCAATCTTGCTGAAGAGATGAAGGAATGGGGCGGTCGCTGCACGGTGGTTGCACCGGGCATGGTTGACACTGCCTTCTTTGATGAGGCCAAGCCCGACAAGCTGAAACCCGAAGATGTGGCCGATGCCGTCGTCTTTGCACTGGAGGCTGATCCGCGCAACGCCGTGCGCGAAGTGTTCCTAATGCCCACCGGCTGACCCAGCAGTCGCAGACCTTATCTGTCGCATACCATCCGGGCGTGGATCACATCCCGTCCGGGTGGTTGCAACGACATCACAAGTGCCGTCGGCAGAACACCCGGCTTAGTGGCGGCGCTCAGTGGGAAAGGGTATGATTTCAGCGGTTTGCCCTTCGGTTAGGGCCGTGGCCAACACATCCAGAACATCCGGGTCCGCCGCCTCACCAGCCTCTTCGCCGAAGGCGGCGCAGGCCCGGTCCATCAACATGGCGCGGGCAGCTGGGGCGTCCAGCTCCTCAAGCAACGCGCGATCCTTGCGCATGATATCCACCAAAAATGCATTCGCTTTGGTCAGCGCGCTGAGCGATCTAAGTTTATCATCCAACACGGTGAGTGCGTCGTTCAAATTCGAATTTTGCGGCATTGGACCCCCTCCGATATCGCGAAATTAATATGTTGGTAACTTAGGTACTCGCAGGCCGAAAACAATTGCTGACCGTTAGGAATGGTTAACACACCAACCTGCCGGTATGTCGTCAAGCGCCCTGTATTTCGCCCCGCATCCAGCGCAACCCTGCACACGCGCAACAAAAAAAGGCGCCCCGAGTGGGACGCCTTTTGCTTTGATGCAACCGCATCACTGTTACTGGTCGAGGAACGACCGCAATTTGCGCGAGCGGCTCGGGTGCTTCAGTTTCCTGAGCGCCTTGGCCTCAATCTGACGGATCCGTTCGCGGGTCACGCTGAACTGCTGGCCAACTTCCTCCAGCGTGTGGTCGGTGTTCATACCGATACCAAAGCGCATCCGCAGAACCCGTTCCTCGCGCGGGGTGAGCGACGCCAGAACCCGAGTGGTGGTCTCCTTGAGGTTCTCCTGAATGGCGCTGTCCAAGGGCAGCACGGCATTCTTGTCCTCGATGAAATCACCCAGCTGGCTGTCTTCCTCGTCCCCGATCGGGGTTTCGAGAGAGATCGGCTCCTTGGCGATCTTCATCACCTTGCGGACCTTCTCAAGCGGCATTTGCAGCTTTTCGGCCAGTTCTTCCGGTGTCGGCTCGCGGCCGATTTCATGCAGCATCTGGCGGCCAGTACGGACCAGCTTGTTGATGGTCTCGATCATGTGGACCGGAATACGGATGGTCCGCGCCTGATCCGCGATGGAACGGGTGATCGCCTGACGGATCCACCAGGTCGCATAGGTCGAGAACTTGTAACCGCGACGATATTCGAATTTATCCACCGCCTTCATCAGGCCGATGTTGCCTTCCTGAATGAGGTCAAGGAACTGCAGGCCCCGGTTGGTGTATTTCTTGGCGATGGAGATCACGAGACGCAGGTTGGCCTCGACCATTTCCTTCTTGGCCTGACGGGCCTCTTTTTCGCCCTTCTGAACCTGCTGCACAATGCGGCGGAATTCAGAGATATCCAAACCAACGTATTGACCGACCTGGGCCATGTCAGCGCGCAGTTCTTCAACCTTCTCGGTCGACCGCTCGACAAACATCTGCCAGCCGCGCCCGGGCTTTTCGCCCATCTCAGCCAACCAGTTCGGGTCCAGCTCGCGACCGCGATAGGCCTCGACGAACTCACGGCGGTTAATGCGGGCCTGATCTGCCAGCTTCACCATGGAACTGTCGATCGACATGACCCGACGGTTGATCCCGTAGAGCTGGTCGATCAGCGCTTCGATCCGGTTGTTATGCAGGTGCAACTCGTTCACCAGCAGCACGATTTCTGCGCGCAGGGACTGATAGACCTGCTCGTCGCGTTCGCTGAAGGAGCCATCCTCGTTCAGGGTGGCCGAAATCCGGCTGTCCTGCATCTCGCTCAGCTGTGCGTAGTCCGAGGAGATCTGCTCCAGCGTGGTCAGCACCTTGTCCTTCAGCGCCGCTTCCATCGCGGCGAGGGACATATTGGCCTGATCATCTTCGTCGTCGTCATCGTCCTGGGCAATCGGATTGCCGTCGGCATCCAGCTCCGGGCCGGTTTCCTTGGCGGCGGGCTTGTTCGCGGCCACGGCGGAGGTATCCACCACCGGCTCGCTCACCTCGCCATCCTCATCCAGCTGGTTGCCGAATGTCGCCTCAAGGTCGATCACATCGCGCAGCAGAATATCTTCGGACAGAAGTTCATCGTGCCAGATGGTGATCGCCTGGAAGGTCAGCGGGCTCTCGCAGAGGCCTGCGATCATCGTGTTGCGACCGGCCTCGATCCGCTTGGCGATGGCGATCTCGCCCTCACGGCTCAGCAGTTCGACAGATCCCATCTCGCGCAGATACATCCGCACGGGGTCGTCGGTGCGGTCCAGCTTCTCAGCTGCCGCCCCGGCCACCGCCACTTCGCGGTTGCTCTCGGTGGTCACCAGTTCGGTCGAGCCTTTCTGCTCTTCCTCTTCGGCTTCCTCATCCTCGATGATGTTGATGCCCATTTCGGAGAGCATGGACATCACATCCTCGATCTGCTCCGAACTCACCTGATCCGGCGGCAGGACCTGATTGAGCTGATCATAGGTGATGTAACCCTTCTCACGCGCTTCGGCGATCATCTTCTTGACCTGAGCCTGGCTCATGTCGAGAGAGATTTCGGGCTCCTGATCGTCAGGTTTGCGGTCGTCGGTATCTTTGGCGGCCATTCAATGCTCCTCGTAGGGGCTGGGGCGATTCGGTTTCGCGAATCATTATCGCGATCCGCTGATTCGTCACCCGGTTTACCCGTTTTTCTTTCGCTCTTCCTTAGCAAAACGACTCACTGCGGCGCAGCGGTCACTTCTTGGAGTAGCCAATTCGTTCCAACAGGGCTCCGAAAGCGTCGCGTTCCTCACGGTTCAGACGCGCTCCGTTCTCCCCCACATCATATTGCGCACGGTCTTCATTCTCGCTGCGCACGGCCTTGTTGCGGGCTTCTGCCGCCTGCCCCAGCCGCCATGTCACGGCTTCATCTGCCAGCCCGTCCAAATCTTCCTCCGCCTCGGCCAGTTCGGCGTCGAGCCCACGGCTCGCCTCCAGTTTGGCAAACTCCTCCGCCAGGGTCAGGCTGGCCACTTCAACGTCACCGGGACGGCGCAGACAGGGGCTGATTGCCACATGGCGAAGCGCAAAGAGGTTTTCAAGGGCATGCGCCCCGGCAGCTGCAGCTATTTCCTCTTTCAGCCGTTCGGGCGCATCCACGCCATGGCGCAGCACCAGATCGCGCAGCAGCGCGTGATCTGATCCGATACAGGCCATGCGCTCCAGATTGACCTCATATTTGGCGATGACGGCCGGGGTGGTGATCACCGTGGCCAGGATCACCGCCTCGCGCACCCGGACCAGCGACTCCTCGCTGCCACCAGCCAGCAGAGAGTTGCGCGTGGTTTCCAGCGGCTGCGGTGGGGCGTTCTTGCCCCGCCAGGGCATGCGCGTACCATCGCGAAACCCACTGCCCTTGCGGGATTTGCCGCCCGCATAGCCACCTTGCTTGCCTGCATAGCCCTGACCGCCCGATGAGTCGGACCGACCGGCAGGCACACCCGCTGGCGCGGCCCCGGCATCGTAGGGCCCAGCATCATAGCCGACATCATACCCCGGATCGTAGCCCGCCGGATCATACCCCGGGTCGTACCCAGCGTCGTAATCTGCTCCAAAACCGGGATCATCTGCGGGCCTGCCCCCCGGATCAAAACCAGGGTCAGGCGCGGAATCGAGGCCGAGATCCAGACCGGACCCGGCAGGATCCTCCCGCGAGCGCCCCCCGCGAAACAACTCCCAGCGCAGATCCTGCAGGTCTTCACCATAGTGGCGGCGGATCGACGGATCGCGGATCAGCCGGATCTTGTCGCGCAGCGCCTTGTCCAGCGCCGCCTTGCGTTCCGGGCTATCAAACACCTTGCCTTCGGTCTCGCGCTGCCACAGCAGCCGCACCATTGGCATCGCCTGATCCAGCACCGCCTGTACGGCCTCGCGCCCTTCGGCGCGGATCAGATCATCCGGGTCCTTGCCTTCCGGCATCAGCGCAAAGCGCAGGGATTTCCCCGCCTCCAACAGAGGCAGGGCCAGATCGATCAGACGCATCGCTGCGCGCAGGCCTGCAGTATCCCCATCCAGCGCAATGATCGGCTCATCCGCGATCCGCCACAGCATTTGCAGCTGGTTTTCAGTGATTGCCGTGCCCAAAGGCGCCACTGACGCCTCAAAGCCGCCTTCGGCCAGCGCGATGACATCCATGTAACCTTCGGCAACAAGCAGCTGGCCGGATTTCCCGGAGGCGGTGCGCGCAGGCCCGTGATTGTAAAGGCTGCGCCCCTTGTCAAACAGCGCCGTCTCCGGAGAGTTCAGATATTTCGCATTGTCGCGCGGATCCATTGCCCGCCCGCCAAAGGCAATCGCCCGCCCGCGCGCATCACGGATCGGGAACATGATCCGGTTGCGGAAGGTGTCATAAGGTTTGCCGCCCTTGTTGGACGGTTTGGCAAGACCTGCCCCCATGATCAACTCTTCCGGCACGCCCTTGCCGCGCAGCGCATCCCAGAGGTTCTGCCACCCTTCCGGCGCAAAGCCGATTTCCCAACGTTCCAGTGCGGGGCCGTTCAGCCCGCGTCGCGCCAGATAGCTGCGCGCGCCCTCCCCGGCCCGCGTGTTGAGTTGCAGGCGAAAGAACCGCACGGCCTGTTCCATCACCTCGGCCAGTTGGGCCCGGTGATCCTGTTTCTGCTGCGCCCTTGGATCACGGGCGGGCATTTCCATCCCCGCCTCCTGCGCCAGAATCTGCACCGCCTCCATGAAGCCGACATTCTCGGTTTCCTGCACAAATTTCAGCGCGTCCCCTTTGGCATGGCAGCCAAAGCAGTAGTAAAACCCCTTGCGGTCATCGACGTGAAAGCTGGCGGATTTCTCATGGTGAAACGGGCATGGTGCCCACATGTCGCCCTTGCCCTGGTTCGATTTGCGCTGATCCCACATGACCTTGCGCCCGACAACCTGGGTGAGGCTGACGCGGGTGCGCAATTCGTCAAGGAAACCGGGGGGAAGCGACATCTCAGTTGCTCTGCAGCTGCTTTTTCATCTTCTGGATCTGATCCCAGTTTTCCAGGCACTGCTGTTCCATCAACGCGCCCAGATCCGTATTGCGCAGATCGCGCTTGCGCAGGCTGTAGACATGGGCCGTCAGTTGCGGGATGGCCTTGCTGTACTGGTCCGGCCAGCTGGGATCGCTGGCCAGAATCGTCTGGCTGACCTCCGCCTGCTTCACCCGGTCCAGCCGCGCCTGCTGCACCGCCGCCATGACCTGCCCTTGATACTTGCAGCTTTTTTCTTTCTTTTCAGCTGCATAGACTGGCGTTGCCAGCAATGCCGCGACAAGGGCAAGACGGATCATACAGATGACTCCCGGAATCAGTTGGTGATCCAGAGAGATTACCCCCGTGCCGCGACAGCTTCCATCGCTGTTTTCAGATCATCCACAAGTGTCTCCGCCATGGAGCGGAACACCATGATCTGCAGGGTCTTTGGCCCAAGCCGCGTGATGGATGCCGCCATATGTTTCAACTCACAGCGAACCGTGTGGCCGCGTTTGAACACAGCTGGCCGCAGATCCACCGGGCAGAGCCGTGCCAGCACCGCATCTCCCTGCGCCCCCTCCAGCCGGACCACCGCCCAACCGTCGCTCTGATCGGTCAGTGCAGCATGCTCGACCAGGGCTGGATCCGGCCGGACGCCGCTCAGCAGGGCCATCTCTCGGCCAAACCAGATAATCCGCGCGCCCGCTTTGGCATGGCTGCGGTTCGGTCCCGGCCAGCGCAGCCCATGCGCCGCCTCCAAGGCAGCCGACAGCGCGCCCGCCTGCCCAGCATAGGGCGCCAGCGTCGTCCTCTCTTCATCCGGCGCTTCAGTCAGCGACAGCGCCCCGACCTCTAAGGGCAGCAGCCCGGCACAGGTTTTTTTTGCACTCAACTCAACCACGGGCACGCTCCCCTTCCGGATCAAAGAACACTGGCTCCACAATCTCGCACAGCGTATCCAGGCCAGCCGTGTGATCCACCATCCGAATAGGATCACCGATCCTGTCCGGGCCAGCCTTGATCAGCGCCAGACCAATCATATGGCCCAATGTCGGCGAATAGCAGACCGAGGTCACATAGCCCTGATCAGATACCCGCGTGACCGGATCCTCCGGGTCAAACAGATGCGCCCCGGCTGTCAGTTGCTGCACCGCACCGGTGGGTTTGATCCCCACCAGCCGCATGCGGGTTTTGTCGACCAACCCTGCGCGCAATGCCATCTCGCGGCCCACACAGGGCTTACCGGAGCGCAACATTCCATCAAACCCCAGATCATGCAGCGTCGCCGTGCCATTGATCTCGGCATGCGTCAGAAACCCTTTTTCAATCCGCAGGACATTCAGGGCCTCCAACCCGTAGGCCCCACCGCCCAGCGCTTCGGCCCGGCGCAGCAACTCGCCAAAGAGGCTCTCACCGTAGCGCGCCGGCACCGCCAGCTCATAAGCCTCCTCACCCGAGAAGGAGATCCGGAACAGCCGCGCGGAAATCTCACCCAGCGCGATCTCACCACAAGCCATGAACGGCCAGTCCTCAGCCACAAAATCTGCGCCAAGCAGATCCTGCAACAACGCGCGCGCTTTGGGACCGGCGATGGAAAACTGCGCCCATTGCTCGGTCACGGAATTGATCCGCACATCCCAATCGGGGTGCAATGCCTGGGTTACGAACTCCAGATGCGCCATGACCTGCCCAGCGGCGGCGGTGGTTGTGGTCATCACATAGTGGTTCTGCGCCAGACAGGCGGTGGTGCCATCATCCATCACAAACCCATCTTCGCGCAGCATCAGACCGTAGCGCACCCGACCCGGTTTCAGCTTGGCAAAGCCATTGGCATAGACATAATCCAGCAGCTGCGCCGCATCCGGTCCCTGAATATCAATCTTGCCGAGGGTGGAGACATCTGCGACCCCCACCGCATTGCGCACATACCCGACCTCGCGGTCACAGGACTGCCGCCAATGGGTCTCGCCGGCTTTTGGGAAGTAGCTGGCCCGATACCAAAGCCCCACCTCCATCGTATGGGCGCCCATATCCTCCGCCAGCCGGTGCGAGGTCAGCAGCCGCCGGGGCGCAAAGCCCTGATCTTCGGCCCCCGCCCCCATTACGCCGATCGGCACCGGCACGTAAGGTGGGCGGAACGTGGTGGTGCCGGTCTCGGGGATACTGCGCCCCGTAGCCTCCGCCAGAACCGCCAGCGCAACCACGTTTGAGCTTTTGCCCTGATCCGTGGCCATCCCTTGGGTGGTGTAGCGCTTCATATGCTCGACCGAGCGGAAGTTCTCGCGCCCGGCCTGACAGATATCCTTGACCGTGACATCGTTCTGAAAATCAACCCAGGCGCGCCCACGCCCCGGCACCGACCACAGTGGGGAGATGCGATACTCAGCCTGCTCTGCCTCAGGCACCTCTGCCGCAACCGCCCGCTTGCCCAATGCCTCAAGCGCGCGCGCGCCCGCCTCAGCGCCATCTTGCAAGGCCGCCGCGGTGGTAAACCGTCCGCGACAGGCCCCCACGGGCTCCAGCCCGGGGACCGCACCGTCCTGCGGCACAAAACACGCAAGGTCCCGCCGCCAGCGAGGCCGCCCGTTCAGATGGCAGGTCAGGTGCAGCGTCGGATTCCAGCCTCCGGACATCGCCAGGCAGTCGGCCTGCAACTTTTCCTCACCCGAGACGGAGCGCAGGGTCAGGCTCTCCAACCGTTGTCGCCCAGAGGCATTGCAGACCTGTGCCCCCCGGATCACCCGGAAATCAGGGCTCTGCGGGGCGTCATGGCGGCTATCGATCACCGCCGCCACATGCACCCCCGCCGCCACCAGATTCTGTGCCGTGCGGTGCGCGTCATCGTTATTGGCAAACACGGCCACCCGTTCCCCCGGCGCCACGCCCCAACGATTGAGATAGCTGCGCACGGCCCCAGCCATCATAATCCCAGGTCGGTCATTATTGGCAAAGGCCACAGGCCGCTCCAACGCGCCCGCCGCCAGGATCGCCCGTTTGGCCACCAGCCGCCAGAAACAGGCGCGCGGCGCGGCTCCTGCCTGCGGCGGCGGTGTCTCCAGCGCCCCATAGGTGCCCTGATCATAGACCCCGGTCACGGTGGTGCGGGTCATACGGCGCACATTGTCCAGACTGTCCAGCTCTGCCACCGCATTGGCGACCCACTCTCGCGCAGGCTGCCCCGCGATGGTTTCCCGCTCACTCAACAGTCTTCCGCCCGGGGTGCTATCCTCGTCACACAGGATCACATCCGCGCCACCCCGCGCCGCCGTCAGCGCCGCCATCAACCCCGCAGGCCCGGCCCCGATCACCAAGAGATCGCAGAACCCATAGGCCTTCTCGTAGGTCGCATCATCCGGCGCACCAGACAATGCCCCCAGCCCGGCGGCGCGACGGATGATCGGCTCATAGATCTTTTCCCAGAACGCCGCCGGCCACATGAAGGTCTTATAGTAGAACCCCGCGCCCAGAAACGGCGCTGCCAGATCGTTCACTGCCATGGCGTCAAACCCAACCGACGGCCAGCAGTTCTGACTACGTGCCGCAAGTCCTTCATATAAGGACAGCGTGGTGGCCCGCAGATTGGGCTCCTGTGCGGCCCCCTCCTCCACCGTGACCAGCGCGTTTGGCTCCTCACTGCCAGCGGTCAGGATGCCGCGTGGGCGGTGATATTTGAACGACCGCCCCACCAGATGAATGTCATTGGCCAGAAGCGCCGCCGCCAGCGGCTCCTCTTCCCGCCCCCTTAAGGCGCGCCCATTGAAGGAAAAGCCAACCTCGCGCGCCTCCGCTGCGCCTTCCCAGCCCGCGATCCGCATCAGCCCTCCTCCCCGGATGTGGCCAACTGGGCCGCGAGCATTTCGTGGCTGGACGTGTCCCGCCGAACCCGGATCCAGCTGCCGCAGCCCTGCTGATGATACCACCACTCCTCAACCGGGCCGGCGGGATTGTCCCGCAGATGGACATGCGCATGCCAGACCTCAGGACTGTCGCCCTCTGCGGGCGCCGCAAGCGCAGCCCCGCGGTAATAGAACTCGCGCCGGTCACGCTCACCACATAGGGGGCAGGTAATCCTCATGGTTGACGCCCTTTCACCTTTCCAAAAATACTCATCCCCGCCTCTGCGGCGGCCACTGGTGTTCGTTCGGGAATGCTGGGATCAATGCAGATTATGCTGCGCACCGGTCGCCTCCTCATCCATCAGACCACGGCCCGTTTCAAACCGGTCCAGCCGGAACCCCGCTGCCGCCTCATGGGGGCGGTCCATCGCGATCAGATGTGCATAGCATTGCCCAGAGGCCGGCGTCGCCTTAAAGCCGCCGTAGCACCAGCCCGCATTGAGATAGAGCCCCTCGATCGATGTCCGGTCGATGATGGGTGAGCCATCCGGTGTCATATCCATGATACCACCCCAGCTGCGCAGCAGCCGCGCCTTGCCGATGGCGGGCAACATCGCCATGCAGGCCTCCATCGTGTGTTCCACCATCGGCAGATTCCCCCGTGCCGCATAAGACGCGTAGAGATCCAGGTAGCTGCCAAAAACCAACCCGCCCTTGTCGGACTGGCTGATGTACAAATGGCCCTCAGCAAAGGTGAGCACATGATCAATGATCGGCTTCAGCCCCTCTGTGACAAAAGCCTGCAAGACATGGCTCTCAATCGGCAGGGTCAGGCCCGCCATCGCGGCCACCTGGCTGGACCGCCCGGCTGCGGCCATTGCCACCTTGCCCGCGCGGATCAGACCACGGGAGGTCTCAACTCCGATGACCTTGCCGCCTTCGGTCCGAATGCCGGTCACCTCACAGTTCTGCAGGATATCAACACCGCGCTGATCCGCACCCCGTGCAAAACCCCAGGCCACCGCATCATGGCGCGCCGTGCCCGCACGGCGCTGCACCAGAGCCCCCTGAATGGGAAAGCGATTGTTGGCATAATTCAGCAGCGGCACCATATCGCGCAGCTGATCGCGGGACAGGATCTCGGCGTCATCGCCCTGATTGATAATCGCGTTTGCGCGCCGCACGGCGCTGTCACGCTGCGCATCATTGTGGAACACGTTCAAGATCCCACGCTGCGACATCATCGCATTATAGTTGAGGTCCTGTTCCAACCCCTCCCACAGCTTCAGGGAATGGGAGTAGAACTCAGAGTTGCCCGGCAGATAATAATTTGCCCGCACGATGGTGGTGTTGCGCCCCACATTGCCACCGCCGATATAGCCACGCTCCAGCACGGCGATATTGGTCATGCCGTGATCCTTGGCAAGATAGTAGGCGGTCGCCAGCCCATGGCCCCCGCCCCCGATGATCACCGCGTCATACTGCGGTTTCGGATCCGGGTCACGCCAATGGCCCTGCCAGCCCCGGTTGCCTGTCAGCCCTTCACGCAGCACGCGCCAGCCAGAAAATCGCATTCCCGCCCCCTTCTCGTCCCGTCGGAGCCGCCGCCTGCCGCCACGTGTGGTCGGACAGGGTCGCGGACGCCGCCTGAGCGACAGTCTGGCGCGATCTGCGCCCGGATACCAGCCCCACGCGCGCCGCGCCGGACGTCATCTTGATGATATCAGCACCATGTTCAGGACATGTCTGTCTAGTACTAATGCCGACCTCGCGAAGGAACAAAGGGTCGCAGTTCGACAAGATCAGGCGTGGGACCGCGTTCTTCCCCCAACCATTGACGGTGGTTGCGGCAAAACTGCATCCGGTGAACTTCTCCCGTGATCACAGGGCAAACCGCCGCCAAATCGCAGTCACTCTGCGGCGGCTCACTAAAACCCGGTCCGCCAATAAAAAAGAGGCGGGAAACCCCGCCTCCTGTTAGTCCAGCTGATGCTGCGGTGCCTCTGCGCCTGTCAGAGCCCCTTGGCGCGGTAGCTCTTGGCAACCTTATCGATGGAGACCAGATAAGCGGCGGTGCGCAAATCGGTGACATCGTTGCGGCCGTGCCAGACCTCCCGCATCGACTGATAGGCCGTGCGCATGGTGTCATCCAGACCCGAGCGTACCAGCTCCAGCTCATCCGCCCCGCGCAGATAGCGCTCGGTGAACTTGGGGTTCAGCGTCCAGGTCTTGCCCAGGCTTTCGGACAGAGCTTCCAGCTCATCCACCACCAGCTGGTGACGCGCCTCTTCCTGACGGCGCTGCATCCGACCAAAGCGAATGTGGCTAAGATTCTTCACCCATTCGAAGTAGGACACCGTCACACCGCCCGCGTTGGCGTACATGTCGGGAATGATCACGGTCCCTTTGTCGCGCAGAATCTCATCCGCGCCCGCAGTGACGGGGCCATTCGCCGCTTCAATGATCAGCCGCGCCTTGATGTTGGCCGCATTGGTGAGGTTGATCACCCCCTCCAGCGCCGCCGGGATCAGGATGTCGCAGTCTTCTTCAAGCAGCAGCGCGCCGTTTTCGACGTACCGCGCATCCGGGTAGCCAGTAACGCCGCCATTGCTGGCGATCCACTGGAACACCGCTTCGATATCAAGACCGTTTTCGTCAATCAGACCGCCATCGCGTTCGATTACGGCGGTGATCTTGGCGCCGTCTTCCGACATCAGGAACTTCGCCGCGTGGTAGCCCACATTGCCGAGCCCCTGAACGATGACGCGCTTGCCATCCAGCAACCCGTCCATCTTCGCAGCGGCCACATCCTCCGGGTTGCGGAAGAATTCGCGCAGCGCATATTGCACGCCGCGGCCCGTCGCCTCGACCCGGCCAGCGATACCGCCCGCATTCAGCGGCTTGCCAGTCACACAGGCCTTGGCGTTGATATCGGTGGTGTTCATCCGCGCATATTGGTCGGCAATCCACGCCATCTCGCGCTCGCCAGTGCCCATATCCGGGGCCGGAACGTTCTGGGAGGGGTTGATCAGATCGCGTTTGGCCAGCTCATAGGCGAAACGGCGGGTGATCAGCTCCAGCTCATGCTCCTCATACTGGCGCGGATCGATGCACAACCCGCCCTTGGAGCCGCCAAACGGCGCCTCAACCAGCGCACATTTATAGGTCATCAGCGCCGCCAGCGCCTCAACCTCATCCTGGTTCACGCCCATCGCATAGCGGATGCCGCCCTTCACGGGTTCCATATGTTCGGAATGCACCGAACGATACCCGGTGAAGGTCTGGATCCCCCCCCGCAGCCGCACGCCAAAGCGTACAGTATAGGTCGCGTTGCAAACCCTGATCTTCTCTTCCAGGCCCGGTGGCAAGTCCATCAGGGACACCGCCCTGTTGAACATCAGGTCCACACTCTGGCGAAAACTGGGTTCTGTTGCACTGCTCATCGGCTGTACTCCGTGCTTCTGCGTCGACTCAGTGAGATAGTGTCCCGACACTATGACTCTTGGATTAAGAAGGTGCGACCTTTTTGACCATTCCCGCGCAAAAAGAATCAATATTAGGCAAATTGAAGGCATGCGACATTTGACTGAGTCGCCCCGTTTTGCAGGTCGCTTCCGGTTTGTTGACGCACCCCGAACAACCCGCGCACAGGCGCCGCATTACCGTTAAAATCAAGGACAATGCGCGCGATTTGGTCCGGTATACGCCCCAATTCCGCCACCTTCATAAAGCATTAATAAGTGTGAAATTCCATTTCTGATGGCGCTGCGCCGGGGGGTTAAGCGGCTGGGGGTTCGACACATGACTATGCGTTTTGACAAGATATCCATCGCGGCCAGACAGGCCTGCCTGACCGCCTGCATCCGCAGCGGGGCACAGCTGCGCGCCTTCCGGCAAGACGACTCGGGCGTGCTGCTGAAACCCATGGTCGGCTTCTTGCTGTCGATGCTGGCCGTTGGCGGGATCGGCGTTGATCTGATGCGCATGGAACGGGACCGCACCATCCTGCAATATACCCTCGACCGCGCAGTTTTGGCCGCGGCCGATCTTGACCAGCCCCTGCCGCCTGCGGCGGTGGTTCAGGACTATCTCAGCAAGGCGGGTCTCAATAAATACTACACACCTCCGGTGGCTGAAACCGGGCTTGGGTTCAAAAAGGTGCAGAGCACCATCGACACCACATTTGAAACCCACATGCTGAAGTTCTCAAGCGGGCAGGACATGCCGCTCTATGCGACCTCCCGCGCCGAAGAAAGCATCGACGGGCTGGAAATCTCATTGGTGCTGGATGTCTCCGGATCGATGCGCAGCAACAGCCGTCTGGCCAACCTCAAGGTTGCGGCAAAAGACTTCGTCGATACGATGATCGCCAATACCATCGACAACAAGATGTCGATCTCCATCATCCCCTACGCCACACAGGTCAGCCTGCCGACCGAGTTGATGGATCAGTACAACACCACGGATGAGCACGCCTATTCCAACTGCGTGAATTTTGTCGGCAGCCATTTTCAGACCACCGCCCTGTCCACCACCCAGGAACTGGACCGGACGATGCACTTCAGCGTTTGGTCCGGCAGTGACTACCGCGCCAGCGCAAACCCGCTGGACAGCCCGACCTGCGAAGACAGTGCCAACCGTGAAATTCTGCCGTTCCAGAAAGATGCAAACACGCTCAAAGGCTTCATTGACGGCCTTCAGGCAGAAGGCAACACATCGATCGATGTTGGCATGAAATGGGGCACTGCCCTGCTCGACCCAAGTGCGCGTCCCGCCATCAGCGCGCTGGCATCGGGCGGCGGCGCCATGGTGCCCGCAACGTTCAACAATCGCCCTGCGGCCTTCAATGACCACGAAACGGTCAAGGTTATCGTGCTGATGACCGACGGCAAGAATACCAACCAGTACTATGTCGAGTCCGACCACCGCGAAGGATCCTCCGACGTCTGGTACAACTCTGCCGCCACCGGATCGAACCCGCGCTACTCACTCTATGATCCGCAACGCGACAAATACTGGTGGGACCGCATGAACCGCTGGGAAGATCACGCCTACGGTCAGGGCAGCTATCGCAAATGCGGCAGCTACAGCTGCTGGTGGCAGGATGAGCAGGGAGAGCCTGAGAATGTCAAACGCCTGAGCTGGGGCGAACTGTTTGGTGAAACCTCGCTGAAGTATCTCTACAAGTACCTCTATGGCGACTGGATGGGCCAGTCTTCGGCGCGCAGCGTCTGGTACTACGGCGTCTATGACTACTGGAACACCAGCACCAAAAACGCCCGCACCCGCGCGGTCTGCAACGCCGCCAAAAACCAGGGCATCGTTGTCTACACCATCGGTTTTGAGGCGCCCAGCAGCGGCACCGCGGTGCTGAAGGATTGTGCCAGCTCGGATGCTCATCACTTTGATGTGCGCGGGCTTGAGATCCGCGACGCCTTTGCCTCCATCGCGACGTCGATCCGCCAGCTGAGGCTGACACAATGACCCGTCGCACTCCACATCAGACGGCCAGCCGGCTGCGCCGCGCGCTGCGCCTGTTTCGCAAGCGCGAGGATGGCAACGCCACAGTGGAATTTGCCATTGTGATCCCCGCCTTTCTGTTTCTGCTGATGAACACGGTGGAACTCGGCATGATCACCATTCAGCAGTCCATGCTGGAACGGGCGCTGGATCAGACCGTGCGGGGCCTGCGCCTCTCAACCGGCGTACCAAAGCAACACAATGAGATCCGCGACGAGGTTTGCCGCCGCTCCGGATTTATCCGCAACTGCGGCACGTCGCTGCGGCTCGAAATGGTACAGGTTGACCCCTATGCCTGGACGCCGGTTGATCCCGTTCCCGACTGCATCAACCGGGTTGAGGACGTGCAGCCCGTGCGCAATTTTGTCACCGGCGATTCCAACGAACTGATGTTCATCCGCGCCTGTATGGCCATGAAGCCCGTGTTCCCCCATTGGGGCCTGGCTGACGATATGGACAATGACGCCGACGGCCGGATCCGCCTCTATGCAACCTCAGCCTTTGTTCAGGAGCCCCGGTAAGCCATGTTGACCCGTATCCGCACCCTGTTCCGCCGCTACAGACGCGAAACCGATGGCTCGGTCTCGGTTGAGTTTGCCTTCTATATGCCGCTGCTGCTTGGCGTCTTTGCAGCAATCTACACCTATTTTGATGCGTTCCGTCAGGAAGGGGTGAATCTGAAAGCCGCATATACGATCTCGGACCTGATCTCGCGCGAAACCTCGACCCTGAATGAGGATTACATCGACAGCATGCACGATCTGGCCAAGCTGCTGATCCGCGTCGACTCCTCTATTTCTCTCAGGATCTCGGTGATCCGCTGGGATGAGGATGATAACCGCTACTACGTGGACTGGTCCAAGGTGCGTGGTGGCAAATTCACCGAATGGCAGGACGGCAACATTCAAGAGGTCAAGGATGATCTGCCGACCATGCCGGATCAGGAGCGGGTCATTCTGGTGGAAACCAAGAACGATATCGACCCCGCCTTCAACGTTGGCCTGCCCGATATGGATATCCAGAATTTCGTCTTCACCCGCCCACGTTTTGCACCGCAGGTGAAATTCGAAGGTCAGGACAGCGGTGGTGGCAGCCACGACGACAATAGCGGCCCCACAGACTAGAGCATTTCGCTTTAGGCCAGCGGCTCAATCAACGAAGGCGCCTCCGGCATCGGTGGCGCCTTATTCTGTTCGACGATACATATGCCGCCTCAGCCCTTCGACTGTCCCGCCTCACGCCGCGCAATCATGATGGCGAGGATTTCTGCCATGGATTTGCTCTGCGCGCCCGGCGTCACACCCCCAATGCCAATCCGGTGCCCCAGTCGCCACCAAAGCCCCGGCCGCCAGCTGCGCTCGCCCTTGGTGGCGGTTCGGATCAGAAAGCCGTTTGATGGTTTGAACGCAAACACCCCGCGATCCACCGCAACAACATCCGCCACCTTTGCAATCACCGCCCCGTCGGAGCTGCGCAGTACCTCTTCGGTCAGTTCAATCCGCAATGCGGTGGCCTGCCACAGACGCATGGCCAGCCATAGGCAGAAGACACCAATGGCCAGCAGAAAGACCAGCCAATGGGGGGCTGGCGGTGTGGCCAGCGCCACATAGATTGCCAGCGCGCCGACCACGATCAGCATCACCACTGCCAGCACCCGCCGCGGCGCGGAGGCATCAACAGTTGCCAAAATCTCATCCTTCATTTCGCCCGATCCCGCCCTCTGGCCCATCACCTATGTCCTCACCCTGGTCTTCAGCCCCGTCTGCACCTTGGGGCCGGTCCCGGCGGATGTAGCCTGATTGCGCCAAGGGGCATAGCCCCCTGTTGTGACGGTGTCCCGGAAAGCGGCTCGCACAGCTGATATATGTGCGTCAGCGCACACGGGGAGTTAACAGGCGGGCCTTCCCGGCACACTCGCACAAGCCTATCTATGAGGGCATACACAGCAACCGGAGACCCGCCATGTCGATCCGTCCCATCCTGGAAACCCGCCCTGCCACACCGGCGCTGGAAGGCGCAGGCGTCAAACTGCACCGCGCCTTTGGTTTTCACGACCCGAGCGAGCTAGACCCCTTCCTGCTGTTCGACGACTTCCGCAATGACCGCCCCGAAGACTTCGAGGCCGGTTTTCCCTGGCATCCACACCGGGGGATCGAGACCATCACCTATGTGCTGAACGGGACCGTTCACCATGGCGATTCGCTGGGCAACAACGGCACCTTGGGCGCGGGAGATGTCCAGTGGATGACCGCAGGGTCAGGCATCCTGCATCAGGAAATGCCAAAGGGGAACGCCAAGGGCCAGATGCACGGCTTCCAGCTCTGGGGCAACCTGCCCGCCAGCCAGAAGATGACAGCCCCGCGCTATCAGGACATCACCGCCAAGGATATTCCCGAGGTCATTGACGACGACGGCACCCGCGTGAAGGTCATTGTGGGTGACTTCTGGGGCAAACGCGGCCCCGTCGACGGCATCGCCGCCGATCCGCAATATCTGGATGTCTCCGTCCCGCCCGGTGTGAAAAAGACCTTCCGCATCGACACCTACCGGCGCGCCTTTGCCTATGTCTTTGCCGGTCAGGGCGCCTTTGCCGATGCTGCTACGCCGCAGGGCGTACTGCTGGAAAAAGAGGTCGCGGGAGAGGAGCTGCACATCCGCGACATGTCCGGCGATCGTACGCTGGTCCGGTTTGGCAGCGGTGAAGAAATCACCGTACAGGCTGGCCCGGAGGGCGTCCGCTTCCTACTGATCTCAGGCGCCCCGATTGAGGAGCCCGTGGCCTGGCATGGCCCAATTGTCATGAACACACAGGATGAGCTGCGGCAGGCCTTCAGGGATCTGCGCAATGGTCAGTTCATCCGGCCAGCCCATTAGATCCGCCCCAGACGACATGTCGGTGCCGCGTTGCTGCGCGGCGCCGACCCTTAATTGTACGGATTCAGGCGGGCCGGGTTCAGCCACGTACGGATTTCTGCACCATATCCCAGTAAATCGCCTCGACCTCGTCCAGCGACAGCCGCCCGCCACTGCGATACCAAGTCATTACACCGTTCAGCATCGCAATCACCGCCAGAGTGGCTATTTTGGTGTCGGGGATATGAAACACGCCCAGCCGCACCCCGTCTTTCAGGATTGTTTCCAGCGCATTCTCATATTCGCGACGCAGGGACTCGATCGCGGTGAAATTGTCTTCCGACAGGTTCCGCAGCTCCATATAAGCGATGAAAACCGCATCCGGCCGCTCCAGATGGAAGCGAATGTGAAACCGGGTAAAGGCCTCAAGCCGCGCCAGAACATGATCCTCGGCACCGCCAGACGGCACCGTCTGATCCGGGGCCCGCAGATCCTGCCAGGCCTGCAACAGCTCGGTCATATGACCTTCCATCAGGCTGAACAACAGGCTCTGCTTATCAGGGGTATAGTTATAAAGCGCACCGGCCTGCACCCCGACCTCGGATGCGATCTGGCGCATCGAGACCGCCGCATAACCATGCTGGGCAAACAGCTTCAGCGCCGCAGCACGGATGCGCGGACCGGTGATATCGGAATGTGAACCTTGGGTACGTGCCATGTCTCGATTTTATATGAACATTCGTTCAGATAAAAGCCCCGCTTGTGCCTTTTCACCAATATGTGCATCAAGGGAATAGTGAACAAGGATGGTTTTAATGCAATCGACCGCGCAGCCCAAAAACCGACCCCCGATGCCCAGCATATGTGCAACCCCGGCATCGGCGCCCGTCCGCCGGTATTCTCGGCTGTTTCCTCTGCTGGCCGCAGCTGCACTCATCTCTGCCTGTGCCCGCGTGCCGGAGCTGGAAGACCGGCTCACACCCGATCTGCGCGGCGCCGACTACCCTGCCCTTGTGCCATTGGAGGATGCACTTCAGCCCAGCACCCCCGCAGCGGAGGAGAGCAAAGCGCTGGAAGACACGCTGGATGCCCGCGCCGCCCGCTTGCAGGCCCGCGCTGATCGGCTGCGCGCCGCGCAACCCTGACGCTGGACGCCCCGCTTGGCAGCCCCGGCAGCCCCCGCAGCCATGAGCAAAGCCGCCTGATATCACAGCAACACAGTCCCTGCCTTGGGATTTGTCCGCCGCGTACCGCCGCCGCCGTTGCACCGCTGCGCCGAACCCGCTAAGGCGGGGAGACGTCTTTCGGAAATAAAGGATCCCCAGCTATGACAGAGCCGCTTCGCCTTGGTATTGCAGGTTTGGGCACGGTTGGCACCGGCGTGATCAAGATCATCCGCCGTCAGGCAGCCATGCTGGAGGCCCGCACCGGACGCCAGATCCAGATCACAGCGGTCTCCGCCCGGGACGCAGGCAAGGACCGTGGCGTGCCGCTTGGCGACTATGCTTGGGAAACCGCCCCTGTGGCGCTGGCCACCCGCGACGATGTCGATGTCTTTGTGGAGCTGATGGGCGGCCATGAAGGCGCTGCCAAGGCCGCGACCGAGGCCGCGCTGGAGGCAGGCAAGGACGTTGTCACCGCCAACAAGGCGTTGCTGGCCATCCACGGTCAGGCGCTGGCTGAACAGGCCGAGGCCGCAGGCCGCGTGATCCGCTTTGAAGCGGCTGTCGCGGGCGGCATCCCGGTGATCAAATCCCTGACCGAAGGTCTGGCAGGCAATGAAATCACCCGAGTCATGGGCGTGATGAACGGCACCTGCAACTATATTCTGACCCAGATGGAAGCCACCGGCCAGGGCTACAACGCCCTGTTTGAGGAATGTGGCCGCCTTGGCTATCTTGAGGCTGATCCCAATCTGGATGTGGGCGGCATCGACGCCGGACATAAGCTGGCGATCCTCTCCGCCATCGCCTTTGGCACCAAGCCCGCCTTTGACGATGTGCAGCTGGAAGGCATCCAGCGCATCAGCCTGGACGACATCCGCCACGCCGCCGATATGGGCTACCGGATCAAGCTTCTGGGCGTCGCACAGCGCACCGGGCGTGGGCTGGAACAGCGCATGTCGCCCTGTCTGGTGCCTGCAAATTCCCCGCTCGGCCAGCTCGAAGGCGGCACCAATATGGTGGTGATCGAAGGCGACGCGGTCGAACAGATCGTCCTGCGCGGCCCCGGTGCCGGCGAAGGCCCAACCGCCAGCGCCGTCCTTGGTGACATATGCGATCTGGCCCGCGGCAGCCGTCTGGCCACCTTCGGGCAGCCTGCCACCTCTTTGGAGAATGCCCCTGCAGCCCAGACCAGCCTTGCCGCCCCGCATTATCTGCGCCTCGCCCTGCTGGACAAACCCGGCGCATTGGCAAAGGTGGCCGCTGCGCTTGGCAATGCGGGGATCTCCATCGACCGGATGCGCCAATACGGCCACTCCGAGCCGACCGCGCCCGTGCTGATCGTGACACATAAATGCACCTCCAGCACTCTGCAGACAGCGCTGGAAGATCTGGCCAAGACCGATGTTGTGGCCAGTGAGCCTGTTGCGCTGCGCATCGAAGAGGTCTGAGCGCCATCAGATATAAAAACACCGGTATCGGCGCCAATTGCGACGGCCCGTTACCGCCAACCGCCCTTGCCCGCGCTGCCAGATGCAGGGTATGCGACGGCACCGACCCGGGATTGAGATAGGACATTGGCTATGACTTCTGACACCAACGACGCCGCATTTAACGACCGCCTGCTGTCGCTCGGCCTGGCCCGCGTGGCCGAACAGGCCGCTCTGGCCTCTGCACCGCTGATTGGTCGCGGCGATGAAAAAGCCGCCGATCAGGCCGCCGTCAACGCCATGCGCGAACAGCTGAACCTCTTGGATATCGCAGGCGTCGTGGTTATCGGCGAAGGGGAGCGGGACGAAGCGCCCATGCTCTTTATCGGTGAGGAAGTCGGCACCGGCAAAGGCCCCGGCGTTGATATCGCGCTGGACCCGCTCGAAGGCACCACGCTGACCGCCAAGGATATGCCGAACGCGCTGACCGTGATCGCGATGGGGCCGCGCGGCTCTATGCTGCACGCGCCGGACACCTATATGGACAAGCTGGCCGTGGGTCCGGGCCTGCCGGAAAATGTTGTGTCGCTGGACATGAGCCCGCGCGAGCGGGTTGAGGCGCTGGCCAAGGCCAAGGGCTGCGCCCCCTCTGACATCACCGTCTGCATTCTGGAGCGCCCCCGCCACGAGGCGATGATCGCTGAAGTCCGCGAAACCGGCGCCGCCATCCGCCTGATCACCGACGGCGATGTGGCCGGCGTGATGCATTGCGCCGAATCTGAGATTACCGGCATCGACATGTATATGGGTCAGGGCGGCGCTCCTGAGGGTGTGCTGGCGGCAGCTGCGTTGAAATGCATGGGGGGTCAGATCTTTGGCCGCCTGTTGTTCCGCAACGATGATGAGAAAGCCCGCGCCGCCAAGGCCGGCATCACCGATCTGGACCGCGTCTATGCCCGCGACGAGATGGTCACCAGCGATGTGATCTTTGCAGCCACCGGCGTCACTGGCGGCTCGCTGCTGCCCGCGATCAAACGTCAGCCGGGCTGGGTCGAAACCACCACACTGCTGATGCGCTCCAAAACCGGCTCCGTGCGCCGGATGAGCTACCGGACGCCGCTCAGCGCGCATCAGTAGGATCTGATCTTGCGACGTATCGCAAAGGTTGGGTTTTTGAGTATTTGAAGAAAGGTGAAAGGCCGGGTCCGCGCAGATCCGGCCTTTGCCATAAGAACGCCCCGTCAGCGCCCGGGGCTGGCACGCGGAAAAGGGACGAAGACATGAGCTTTCTGGGAGTTGAGACCTCGCTCAGCGGGCGTCGCTGGATTGGCCCCGATGTGGAGGTTGCCCGCGCAGCCGAAATGATGGAACAGCAGACCACGCTGCCCGCCGCCGTCTGTCAGGTCCTAGCCCGGCGCGGCGTGCCCGCCCATGAGGCCAGCGGATTTCTGACACCGCAGCTGAAAGAGCTGCTTCCCGATCCGCGCCGGATGAAGGACATGGAACCCGCCGCGGCCCGTTTTCTGCAAGCGGTGGAGCGGCGCGAGCGGATTGCGGTCTTTGCCGATTATGACGTTGATGGCGGCTCCTCGGCAGCGCTGCTTCTTGTCTGGCTTGATCAGGTCGGTCTTGGGGCCACGCTCTATGTGCCCGACCGTATCGATGAGGGCTACGGCCCAAATGATGCCGCGATGGCCGCGCTGGCCCGTGATCACGATCTGATTGTCTGCGTCGATTGCGGCACGCTGTCTCATGGTCCGATTGCCGCCGCCAAGGGCGCTGATGTGATCGTACTCGACCACCACCTGGGCGGAGAGACCCTGCCCGACTGTGTCGCAGTGGTGAACCCCAACCGCCAGGATGAGGATGGCGACCTGGGCTATTTCTGTGCCGCCGGCGTGGTGTTCCTGATGCTGGTCGAACTGCGCCGCCAGATGCGGGACAAGGGGCTCGGCACCGGTCCTGATCTGATGGCGCTGCTGGATCTGGTTGCCCTGGCCACCGTCGCCGATGTGGCACCGCTGATTGAGGCCAACCGCGCGCTTGTCCGGCAAGGCCTCAAGGTGATGGCCGCCCGGCAGCGGCCCGGACTGGTGGCGCTGGCAGATGTATCGCGCATGGATTCTGCCCCCTCCACCTATCACCTTGGCTTTCTGCTGGGGCCACGGGTCAACGCGGGCGGGCGGATTGGCAAAGCTGATCTGGGTGCGCGCCTGCTGGCCACCAACGACCCAGCCAAGGCCGAGGCCATCGCCGCGCGTCTGGATGAATTGAACACCGAGCGCCGCGATATCGAAAACGCCGTGCGCGCCGCCGCACTGGAACAGGCGGAGGCGCGCGGTCTGGATGCCCCTCTGGTCTGGGCCGCTGGTGAAGGCTGGCATCCCGGCGTTGTCGGGATTGTCGCCTCGCGCCTGAAAGAAGCTGCCGGCCGCCCCGCCATCGTGATTGGCCTTGATGGCGACGAGGGCAAGGGATCGGGTCGCTCCGTCAGCGGCATTGATCTTGGCGCCTCCATCCAGCGGGCCGCCGCCGAAGGGCTGCTCATCAAAGGCGGCGGCCACAAGATGGCTGCCGGTCTGACCGTGGCCCGTGACCAACTGGAACCGGCGATGGAGCGGCTCAGCGCCCTTTTGGCCAAACAGGGGGCCGGCGATCTGGGGCTTAGCGATCTGAAACTTGACGGGATGCTGATGCCCGGCGCCGCCACCGTGCCGCTGATTGAGCAGATCGAACAGGCGGGCCCCTTTGGCGCCGGCGCCCCCGCCCCCCGCTACGGCTTTCCCGACCTGCAGGTGCGGTTTGCCAAACGGGTTGGCGAAAGCCACCTGAAACTCTCGCTCAGTGACGGGTTGAGCAGCGGGATCGATGCCATCTGCTTTGGCGCTTTTGACACCGCGCTTGGGCCGCGTCTGCTGGACCATGGTGGCGCGCGGTTCCATTTTGCCGGTCGGCTTGAAATCAATACCTGGGGCGGCCGCCAGTCCGTGCAGCTGCGGCTGGAGGATGCCGCCGAGGCCTGAGATCGGCCACGGAAAAACACTGCACACAAAGGCCCTGCCCTCTTAGAATAACCATCCTCCGCCCAGGAGAAAATAATTTACGATACTGGTGTTTTTTGGCTTGCGGGTTCCGGCGCGAAACACTAGATACCCGCTCACACCAAGTGGCCCGTTCGTCTATCGGTTAGGACGCCAGGTTTTCAACCTGGAAAGAGGGGTTCGATTCCCCTACGGGCTGCCACTTATCCGCACAATAGTCCTGATACATCACTTGCTCCTTGCGTAGTGTGGCCTGGGTTTGGCGTGTAGCTCCCTGCCATCACAGCACAGATCCGATCACCTAATCCGATCAACTGGCGCTCGTTTCATCGGCGGCGAAGCCCTGCAACCGTCCTTTCTGCGGTTTGGGCCGCACCAACAGACAATCGCTGTATGCTGCCAGACACCATGCGCCGAACGCCCATTTATATTCATGTTTTTCAGAAGCTTGCAGGGCATCTATCGGAGTCGAAAAAAACTCGCGCGGATGTCAAAATCCCTCTTGCGCCGGGGCGATCTACTCAGTAAACACGCCCTCACAGACCAAGTGGCCCGTTCGTCTATCGGTTAGGACGCCAGGTTTTCAACCTGGAAAGAGGGGTTCGATTCCCCTACGGGCTGCCACTCTGTTTTTCCCTACATAGCGCGATACAAGCGACGAGTACGCCATCCACAAGGCTGGACTGATCGTGCAAACCTCTGACTGCCACGGCCGATCCACGGTCTGCCCGCTGTCAACCAGCAGGAAACCTGTGACAGGCAAACGGCATTTCCGTTCTGGTGTGATCAGACCCGGCTCCGGGACGGGGGACAGCCGCAAGAGCAAGCCAGCAGCGCATCAGACCGTCTGCCACAACTCCGGCAGCGCCGCAAACCAGTGCATGGCTCAGTGCTACGCCTCGGGATCCTGCTCTTCCATACCTGGCTGGTAGAAGAAATGACGCGCCCGGCCAGCATTCTTTGCCGCATAAAGCGCCACATCCGCTTGATGGAGCAGCGTTGCCGCATCCAGATCTTCAGAGAAGGCAGCTGAGAGCGAGGTGCCAGCGCTAGCCGAAATCTTGCAGGTCTTATCACCGAAGGGGATTGGTTCCTCGATGCTGGAAATCAATCGGCGGGCAATACCTGAGAGCTGTATCCGGTCAGTAAGACCCTCAAATATAAGAACAAACTCATCTCCACCGACACGCGCGACTGTGTCATTCTGACGGGTGCATTGCACCATCAGCTTGGCCACCCGTTGCAGAACCGTATCGCCTGCGGCATGACCAAGCGTGTCATTGACCTCTTTGAAGAAATCAAGATCCACATGCATCAGGGAGAAATCCCGGCCGGAGGAGATCAGCCGGTTCAGGATGTGATCCATCGCGCGGCGGTTCTTCACACCCGTCAGCGTATCTGTAAACGCCTGCTCCTCAGCGGCGATTTTCGCCCCCTGCAGGCGCAGGTTAAGCTGGCGCGAGGCCTCCATAGCGGCGGATTTCGCCTCAACCAGATAGAGCATCTCAATGGTCAGATCCGTCGGGGAGAAATCAGCACTGGTGAGATCATAATCCCGCACCGCCTCAAGCACCGAAATGCCAAAAGACAGGTTGATGAACCCGCCCTTCCCCTCCGGGAAGGGGGCAAGCACGCCTTTCAGACCGGTTTGCGGTGCATCGCGAAAATTGAGATGCAGTTTCGCACCGGCGGTCTTGATCAAATCCTCAGTGGACCGAACCCGACGCGGCCGTGCGAGGTCAAAGATCCGAAAGAACCGGCTGCCAATCCATTCGGTATCCGGGCGCAGCTTGCGCAATGTGGGACCAACGCCAGTAATCCGCCCTTCATGGTTAATGACCACATGCATCGGGCAGATTTCATTGGCGATGGAGGAGATTTCCCGCATGCTCATCATCATAGTGAATGCGCCCCCAGGTCGAAGGCACGGCCTTCGGCAAATTCAGTTTCAACCAGGGTGATTGCAATCACCTCTGCGTTGTCCTGCGTGCCTGAATGATCAAGGAAAACCAGATCGCCGTAGTCATCCGCCATCGCCCTCAGGACCCCCATCAGCACATGGGCGTACCCTGGCAGACCGGGCTGGCAATGCAGTTCAAATTGCCCGGGTGCCTGTTCAATCAGCTCCAGCCCCGGCAGGTTCAGATCGGCCACAGCCAACCGCGCGCGATCCGGCAGATCATCCAGTGAATGCAGGAATTCCACGTAGTTGACCCCGCCAAAACGCAGCAACCGGCGCAGTGCCTCCAGCTGTGGGTTCGACACCAGAAACGTGCCCATATCCTCCAGCATTTCCGGCAACGGGCGTTTCAGAATATCTTCTGCAGTCCGCAACATGATCTGGGATTGCTCATCCGTATAGGTAAGCATCGCTTCGAACTCGCTAAAGCCGAGCTCTGCCGTATCCATGATTGCCTGCCAGCTGTCCTCCCCGAAGGTGGTGCTGACAAACGCCTGGAATGCCCTATTGATCAGACCGTGCATCATTGGCCCCTTGTTACGTGTCTCTACTTTTGGCCCAGCCTGGTTAATAAAGGGCCAACAATTAAAATTGCTACGGTTTTCCCTCAGATCAGCGTCGGCGCTGTATCAATACCTCCAGATCGCCCAGTTTCAACGTATTCTGCCGCGCGGGAGATATCTCGAAACGGCCCGCCTGCGCCGCCGCCAGCAAGGCCTCGACCTGCTCTTTTGTCTGCTGCTGCGCCGGTGGCCCGCGATCCAGAATTATCCGGTCCAGCATGTCCGCGCCGTCCGGGCCAAACCGCAAGGCGAGGGTCTCCAGCTGCGCCCCGTCCCGCCCTTCTCTGAAGAGCAGCAAGGCCAGCTCCGCCGCCTCGTCTGAGGTCGCTCCCAGCGCGCCGCGAATAAGCACACAGCCCGCGCTGCCATCCGGCAGCAGCCGCTTGCAGCCGCGAATCCAGCGCAGCAGCTGAAAACGCTTCCGCCCTCTGAAATCATCTGCTGTCACTGTGGCTCCGGCGGGCTGTACGGGCAGCAGCTCAATCAGCTCCTTGCGCTGATCATCGGTGACGTCCACCACTTCCTTCGTCATCTGCCAACGGCTCGTCGCGCTGCGCGCCAGCTGCAAGCGATTGGAGAGATCTGCATCCCCGGTCTCTTCCGCGTGGGCCTCCAACCGCGTCAGCGCGTCAAGCCCGCCCTGCCCCCAGTTATGGGCCATCTGCCACAGGGGCAGCTCTGCTGCCTCTGTCTCACCCGCCAGCACCCGCGCCACCTGATTGTTTGCCGCAATGCGCCCCGCATCCACCAGCGGCGTCAGGGCCAGCGCCAATGTCGCACCGGTCATCAGCGCCAGGCCGACAATGGCGCGCCGCAACAGATCCGGCCAACCCGCACCTCCAATGGCCGCACAGCCGGCATAGACCAGCCCGTGCAGCAGTAACGTCATCGCAAACAGCAGCGCATAGATGCGATCCGGCGTCCAACCATAT
Organism: Phaeobacter sp. LSS9; assembly: GCF_003443595.1. Lineage (NCBI taxonomy): Bacteria > Pseudomonadati > Pseudomonadota > Alphaproteobacteria > Rhodobacterales > Roseobacteraceae > Phaeobacter > Phaeobacter sp. LSS9. The sequence continues at coordinate 10,517 of NZ_CP031956.1, read as the reverse complement.
TGCCAAACCCGCATCAGGACCGCCCAGGCTGCCAGACCAGTGACCAGCATCAAACCAATCGCCAGCAGTCGTGCCGCCATGCCGTTTGCGCCCCTTGGATGCTCCTGCCGGGTCAATGCGACGCAGACCAGTGTCATCATCACCGCTGACATCGCCATCAGCGTCGCAGCCGAGGACAGATGACCAAAGGCGCTGGACAACCCCTGCAGCGGGATCGCGGCCAGAAACAGGCCAACCACCAGCAGCACAGGGATCAGCAGCAGGCTGAGCAACCGAAACAGAAGATGCGGCGCGCCACCGCCCCCCAGCTCCTGCACCACCGCCAGGCCCAAACCAAAGACCGCGCCGCTCAGCGTCAGCGCCAGCCAATCCACCTCGGCGATGTCTTCCAGAATGGTGATGTTGACCAGATCCAGCAGGGCATTGGACAGCAAACCAAGAATCCAGAAGACCGCGACAAACCCGACCCCGCAGGCCAGGCGAAACACGATACCCCAGCTGGCCGCAGACAGCGCCGCAAACCGGGTCCAGCGGTCGGGCGCGGACAGCCGCAGCAACACAAAAGGGCAGGCCATCGCGCCAAGCGTCAGCGCCATCAGCACCAACACCTCGTTCTGTAAAAGGTCGGTCGCAACCGGGTAGCGCAACGCCGCCAGAAGCATCAGCGCGGTCATCGGCACCGCAACCCAAAGCGCCCCGCGCAACGCACGCAACAGCGACAGCGGCCCGATCATCGCCAGTGATGCGCCGCAGAAACTGGACAGAAACGCAAACATCGCCAAAAACAGGCTCTCAGAGAGACCCGGCTGGTCCCAGTCCCGCGCCAGCAGCCACATAGCGAATCCGCTACCCGCGCCCAAAGCCACCATAGGCAAACGGGCGCGCAAAGCGGTTGCAGTATCCGGGTCAGTCATGGCAGCGATTCTCTCGTTAGATCGGCCTGACTTATACACTTGCGCAAAATAATGGCAGAGGTCTGAACGCGCGAAACTTCCCCTCAACTGCCATTAGAAATCGGTTGGGGCGCCTCCCTCGGATTTGCGGCGTGCAACAAAATCCGCCAGTTCCTCTTGCCGGGCGACATCCAGCGGTGGCGCTTCAAATCGGGCAATGATCTCCTTGAACAGATTATGCGCCCGTTCCGGTGTCCAAACCGCACCCGCCGCCTCCCAGGCCTCATAGTTGCGCCAATCGCTGAGGTAGGGTTGATAAAACGCGGTGCTATAGCGGTCCTGCGTGTGCTGAATACCAAAGAAATGCCCGTCGTTGCCGACCTCACGAATGGCCTCCAGCGCGATATCCTCGGGACCGGTGCCAATAACCTCCGGCTGCATGTAGCGTTGAATCTGCTGTAGGATCTCGCAATCCATGATGAACTTCTCGGGGCTGGCGATCAGCCCGCCTTCCAACCATCCCGCCGCGTGATAGACCATATTGGTGCCCGACTGCACGGCCGCCCAGAGCGAATTGGAGGTCTCCCACATCGCCTGCCCATCCGGCACATTGGCCGCGCAGACACCCGAGGACCGCATCGGAAGACCATAATAGCGCGCCATCTGCCCGGTCATCTGGGTCGAGCGCATATATTCCGGCGTGCCAAAGGCCGGGGCACCGGATTTCATATCCACATTGGAGGTGAAGGTGCCGATCACACAGGGCGTGCCGGGGCGGACATATTGAAACAGCGCAATCGCCGAGAGGGATTCGGCAATAGACTGCGCCACAGCCCCCGACATGGTCACCGGCGCCATCGCGCCGGCCAGCGTAAAGGGCGTGACCACAATCGCCTGCCCCCGCCGTGCCAGTCGCAGACAGCCATCAATCATCGGCTGGTCATGTTTCAGCGGCGAGGTGGAGTTGATGTTGGTATACATATGCGGTCGGGCCTCGAACTCCTCATGAGTAAGCCCGCCTGCGATCCGCACCATCTCCATCACATCCTCGACCCGCTCCTTGCCCAAGCTGTAGGCGTGCATCGCCTTGTCGGTGAGGGTCAGCTTGTCATAAAGCACATCCAGATGCCGGACCGAGGCATGAATATCCACCGGCTCCACCGGATACCCCCCGGCAAAATGGATGCAGTTGAAATACTGGGTCAGCTTCAGCAGGTTCTGGCATTGCTCACGGGTGCCCGCGACCTTCGCATTCAGCGACATATCCCAGTAGTTCGGCGGCGAAGACACATTGCCGAACAGGATATGATTGCCCCCAACCGGCAGGGTTCGGTCAGGATTGCGCGGCGTGATGGTGAATTCCGATGGCGCCTTGGCAACCATCTCCATTACGAACTCCCGGTCCAGATGCACCCGGTCACCCACGACCTTGCAGCCCGCCTCCTTGAAGATCTCAAGCGCCTCATCATTGAGGAACACAATGCCGATTTCTTCGAGGATCCGCATCGCCCCATCGTGAATGGCCGCCACGCCCTCGGGGCCAAGCGGCTCAATCGGGCGATCAATGTTGCGCGGCACGGACCATGGCATTTGCTCAATCACCGCATCCCCGCGCCGGGTCGCCGCGCCAGCGCGTCCGCCACCGCGTTTTCGGGTTCGTGTCTCGGTTGTCATGGCGGCCCTCCTTGCTGTCAGCTGATCGGTGCGACCACCCATGGGGCGCCCGACCGTTGGCTCATAGCCTCAGCAGGCCCTGTTCAGGCGCGGTCCGAATGCCTGTTCCCGACAGGTTTGGTCGCTTTTCAGCGCCAACCCCGGTCAGATCACATATTTCTGGGCATATGTGTCCAGTTCGCCTGATCCGACAGCTGCCAATCCGCTGCCGGCGACACGGTCAGCGATCCAGCCAACCGGGGATATGGCCGATATCGGGCAGAACCACATCCGCATGGGCTTCCAGATCCGCCGCCCCGGCCAGACCGGTCAGCACCCCGATCCGCTGCATCCCCGCCGCCAATCCGGCCTCCAGATCATGCAGGCTGTCGCCCACCATGGCGGTGCGCTCCGGCGCGATACCGGTGGCGGCACAGAAGGCCAGCAGCGGATCGGCGTCCGGCTTTGCCCCATGGCCGCTGTCAAACCCGGCAACAAAAGCAAAGCGATCCAGCACTCCACTGCGGCTCAGCTGTGACTTGGCCGAATGCTCCGCATCATTGGTCATCACCCCCAGCACCTTGCCCCGCGCCAGCAGATCATCAAGGAAGGCCGCCAATGGCACCGCCTCGGCCAGGTCCGCCTCACCGGCGCTTTCGGCCATGTAGAGTTCCAGCTGATCCAGATCCATCTGTGGCACATGCGGCGCCAGCGCCTCCGCCACCTGCCGGTTGGTGGAGGCAATCACCAGGCTGCTTGGCAGGATCTTTCCCGTCTCCAGGTCAAAATCTATCGCAGCCGCCATTGCCTGCAACCGGTCCACCTCGCCCTCCGCCAGTCGGTCCAGCAACCGGCCGGTCCAGCGGTTCCAGGTCTCGGCAAAATCAAACAGCGTTCCGTCCTTGTCGAACAGCAGGGCATCAACGGGCATGGGCACTCCTAGATCTGACATCCGCCCGACATAGCGCACTGGCCTCAGGCGCAAGGGGCAGACGTGGGGCTGTGGTCCTCGATCCACCGGGGACATCGCCCCGACACATAGGCGATTGCAGCCCGCCGCACCAGCCAGCCCGTGGCTTAGGGCGCTCAGTCCCGGTCAGAGAGGTTAATCACATCCCTTAACGATGCCATGGCGCCCACCGATCAGCGCCGCCACATTCGCAGACCTCAGGTCCAGTGAACCTGCGCCCCACCCGGCAGCGCCATCCGCGCCTGCATTGGCTGGTCATAGGCCAGACCGACGCTGTCACAGAACTGCATGACCCAGGCGTCATCCATCGTCAGAAAGTCGAGAACCGAGCCCAGAAACTCAGGATTAGCCGCCTGCTCACGCAGATCTGCCTCACTCGCGCCGGTTGCGCCCAGAAAAACCGGCAGCAACTCATCATTGCCTGCCAGCCAGGCAAGCGCTTTTAAGCCCAAAGTTTCGGCTGCATCGGCGGAAAATAGCATATGCGCACACATTCCTGACACTTCACGGTCAAATTGGTGAAAATACGAAAGGGTTTATTAACCAGTCTCATTAAAACTTGAGTCAATTCCAATGCAAGGGGCGAAAGGGCACCACGTGCAGGGCACTATCCTTATTATCGACGGTGTTGCGACCAACCGGATCATGCTGAAGGTTCAGCTGTCCGCCGCCTATTACCGGGTGGTTCAGGCCGAAACTGTTGCCGATATTGCCAAAACCGCCCTGCGCTGCCGCCCCGATCTGATCCTCAGCGCCATGTCGCTGCCTGATGGCGACGCGGTTGCCGTGAAGCAGGCGCTGGCCGCCGATGATCAGCTTGCCGATATTCCGATGATCGCCATCGATCACGACAGCGACGCCGACCGCCGCCTGGCGGCCCTCAGCGCCGGGATTGACGATGTGCTGCTGCAGCCGCTGGATGACACCATGTTGCAGGCGCGGATCCGCAGCCTGCTGCGTGCCAGCAGCACCCAGGAAGAGCTGAATTTGCAGCGTGGCAACGCCCATGGCTACGCCCTGCCCCTCTCCAGCCCGCATATCAGCGTCGGGCTGAGCGGCGCGCATGTCGCCTTGGTAACCGAACAATCCGCCACCGGCGTCTACTGGCAGGCCCAGCTGACCCCGCGTGTGCCTTATCAACTCTGCAACCATCAGTTCAATGCGGTCCACCCCCTGATGCGCGAACCGGTGCCTGATGCCATCGTGATCGAACTGGGGCGCAACACATTGGCGCAGGGGCTGCGCCTGCTGGCGGATCTGCGCGCCCGTGCGACCACCCGCAAATCCGTGGTCATCGCCGTGGTTCATCCCGCCGACCCCGCCATCGCTGCTGAGGCATTGGACCGGGGCGCACATGATGTGCTTCAGTCCGGCTTCGACGTCGCCGAGCTGGCGCTCCGTCTTGACAGCCAACTGCGCAACAAGGCCCGCATTGATCAGCTGCGCGATACCGTCCGCAACGGGCTGCGCGCCGCGGTTGAGGACCCGATGACCGGCCTCTTCAACCGCCGCTATGCCAAACCCTTCCTTGAGCGGGTTGCCAGCAGTTCCGCCAAAACCGGTGAGACATTTGCAGTGATGCTGGCCGATCTTGACCACTTCAAACAGATCAATGACCTCTACGGTCACCCGGTCGGCGATGCGGTGCTGATCGAAGCAGCCAAACGCCTGCAAACCGCGCTGCGCCCGGTCGACCTGCTGGCCCGCGTCGGTGGCGAAGAATTCATGATCGTGATGCCCGCGATTGGCGAGGCGATGGCCGAAGCCGCTGCCAGTGATCTCTGCAACCGGATCAACAGCAAGCCGTTCCATATTCCGGGCGTCGACGCGCCAATCTATGTGACCATCAGCATCGGTGTCGTCATTGGCGGGCGCGCCGCAACTGAGAACCAGCACAGCGGCACCGATCTCGCACCGCAGGATCACGACAGTGCCGTCAGCGCCTTGATCACCAATGCCGACCGCGCGCTCTATTCGGCCAAACATGCCGGCCGCAATCAGGTCTCTCTGGCAGACCTCGCCGCCTGACAGCCACAACGCGGCCTGCGCCGTCGACGGCGCGGACAAAGACAAAGACAAAGACAAAGACCACCAGACACGGGACAGTGTCACCGGGCGCCAGCTGCCACAGATCGGGACAACCCGGCAGGCAATTGGCGCAACTACAGGCAGGACCGGCCGAGCAGCCATTTGTTCCAGAAACATGAAACGGGGCAGCGATCCTCTCACTGCCCCGTTTGGTATTTCAGATCGTCGTCGCCCCGGCTGACCAATCACCAATGCCGCGTCACGACCGGTTCCCTTGCTCAGTGCCGCCAGTTGCGCCGCTTCGGGTGCCGGATACGCTGCTCCAGACGGTCCGCATAGGCCGCCCGCTCCTCCGCGGTCATGGCAACGATCTGATCCAGCCAGGCCGCCTGAACGGAGCGCTGGAAATTATGTCGCCGTGTGGCCTGCGCCTCCAGCATCCCCCCCAAGGCCTCCGCGTCAAAGGGGCTGGCCCGCAGCAGGTCAACCACCTTGCCGCCTTCCGCACGTCGCCGGCCTTTGTAGCTGCCATGCTCGCCTTCAGCCGTGTTGCGAAGGCTGCGCCGGGTTTCAGCCTCCAGATCCCGAAACAGCATCGCCCCGATCGGAGGTGGCATTCCGGCGCCTCGTTTGTGGTCGTTAAACCGCCAGGCCGCCCCGGCAACGACGCCAACCACCGCAAGGTTCAGCGCCAGCGACGCCATTAGCAGCCAACGCAGACGGCGGCCGGGTTTGGATTTGCGCGTCTCGTGGGTCATTCCATCTCCTCGCTCAGCACCACGGCCAAGTCGTAGCTGTCATCAGGCAGGCTGTCTTCGCTCAGCTCGATCCCGGCAAGGCTTACCGGGTCAGGCAGAAACGCAGGTGGCGCCAACCCGATCCACAGCCCTGCAGCGCTGGCCGTGGCCAATCCGCCAAGGGCAGGCCATCCGCCCAGCCCCGCCAACAGCTCTCGCATCCCGGCAAACAACCCGCTGCGCGCTTCGGCTGACTGCGACGCCAGATCTGATGCCAGCGCCTGACGGTTCAGGATCGCCGCCTGCGTCGCCGCAGCCTCGGTCAGAATCGCCTGCTCCACCCCCTCAGGAAGGGGAGCCGGAACAGCGGTCCGCGCGCTGGCAAAAAGATCATCAAGCGCCAGCTCAGCGGCGGCAAGATCCGCCGGATCCAACCTATCCTCAGCATCAGCGCCCGTCTGTGTGGGCGCGGTTTTTCCAGTTTTATCAACCATCATTATACCCCAGTTCGGCGCGGCGCCCGGCCAGGATTGCCGCCAGCGCCCGCTTGCCCCGCGCGGTCAGACTTTCGACCGCCTCGACGCTGATGTCCATGATCCCGGCAATCTCCGGGTTCGCCAGATCTTCGATGTGACGCAGCACCACCGCCTGCCGCTGACGCTCCGGCAATTGCATGAGTGCAGCCTGCAGCGCGTCCTGCCGCGCCCCGTCCTGCATCTGCTCCGCCGCAGATTTCGCAGGATCCGGCGGGTCGGGGATGGCATCCAGATCCACATGTCCACCCCGCAGTCGGCGCTTATGATCAATACAGAGGTTCATCACCACCCGGTAGAGCCAGGTCGATAGCCGGGCGCGCCCCGGCTCCCAATGTTCCGCCTGCCGCCACAGCCGCACCATCGCCTCCTGCGTGATGTCCTCAGCCTCCGCGCGGTTGCCCAGAACCCGCATCGCAACACCCAGCGCCCGAGGCGCCAGCCGCGCCGTCAGCACACCCGCCGCCTCCGGATCACCAGCGGCAAAGCGGATCAGCATTGCCCCGTCCGGATCCTCCACGACCTCCGCCTGTGGCGTCGCCGGGGTGTCAGGCGGCGGCATCAGCGGGCCCTGCTCCGGGGCCCGCTCCGCAGTATTGGCAGACATATGCATCTGTCGTATCGGATCAGTTCTGTTCCGTCTCGCTGTCTTGCACATCCCCGCGCGGTTTGTGCCCGGCCCCATGACGGCCCCGGAATTTCGCCCGCGCGCTCTCGAATTCTTCCTTGCTGATAGCACCATCGTCATTGGCGTCTACCCGGTCAAACATCTTTCCCATCCGACGCCGCTTTGGCAGTTCGTCAAGGCTGAGTGCGCCATCCTTATCCACATCCATCCGCTCCAGCATTGCAGCGGCGCGGGATTTGGCCCGGGCCTGCGCGGCAGCTTCCATTTCTGCAAGTGTCAGTTGACCATCACCATTGGTATCCGCCGCCGCGAAACGTGCCTCGCGCAGCCCTTCCATCTCAGCCTTGGTCACCTGACCATCGCCATTGGTGTCCATCTCTTCAAAGCTCATGCGCGGACCATGACCGCCCTTGCCGCCAAAACCCGGCTTCGCAATCGCGCCTGTGGCTCCGATGACAGCTCCGACAGCGATAACGGCGGCAATAAACTTGGTATGTTTCATGTCTGCGGTTCCTTTTGCAGCAGGCAGCCCGTTGCTGCCGATCACAGAAACAAAACGCAGCCCCGGCAGAGTTCCGTCGCAAAAAATTCAAAAGCCCGGCAGAATGTTCACCCAGCGCATTGCACAGTTTCACCTGTCCATTGCACCATGAGGGCGGACGGCGCACTCTTGCGGCATGCCGACGCACTCCGGCGGACTGCCCCTTTAAACTTGCCGCCAATGCGCTCAAATATGCGGGCAAAAGATAGGATTTGTTATGACCGAGTCATCTGCGGCACTTTCAGCCGATCTCAAAACCGATACTCAGGAAGATCGCCCCACCATGCCCGCCGTGCTGCGCGGCTGGCGGTGCAAATGCCCCAATTGCGGCGAAGGCAAATTGCTGCATTCATACCTGAAGGTCAACGACAGCTGCTCCAACTGCGGGCTCGACCTCACCAGCGCCCGCGCTGATGACGGTCCGGCGTATCTGACCATTCTGCTGGTTGGCCACATTATGGCCCCGCTCCTGCATGTGGTCTATTTCACCTGGAGGCCTGAGCCTATGGTCACCTTCACCGTGTTTTCGCTGGGCTGCCTGCTGTCCTCGCTGTTTCTCCTGCCCCGGATGAAGGGGATCGTCATCGCCTATCAATGGGCGCGTCGGATGCACGGCTTCGGCAAGGCGAGCTGAGCCGCCAGCGGTAGGAAAGACCCAGACATGAGCAAATCGCCCACCCCGGCCAAGGCAGCCATCGACACCGGCTATGCCGATGCCGCCACCGCGCGCCGGGACACCACTCCGATCCGCCATGCCGCGACAATTATCGCGGTGCGCGACCGGATGGGCGATGACCCTCAGGTGCTGATGGGGCAGCGCGGCGCCCGCGCCGCCTTCATGCCCAACAAGGTGGTGTTTCCTGGCGGCGCTGTAGATCCCGGAGACGCCGATGTGCCGCTTGCCAGCCCGCTGCCGTCGCTCTGCCAGGACCGCCTGTCCGAGCAGTCCGACGCAGATCTGCATCACGCCCTCGCTGTCGCTGCCATTCGCGAATTGTGGGAGGAAACCGGCCTCATCCTCGGGCAGCCCGGCACATGGGCCACCACGCCTGAGGCAGACTGGGCCGACTTCGCCGCCACCGGTCATCTGCCCACCGCCGAGGCGCTGCGGTTTGTCTTTCGTGCCATCACACCGCCCGGCCGCCCGCGCCGGTTCGACGCCCGGTTCTTTCTGGTGGATGCGGCGCATATCAGCAGCGATATTGACGATTTCTCCCGCGCCTCAGATGAGCTGTCGCATCTGCAATGGATCCCGCTCAGCCAGGTCCGCACCTACGATCTGCCGTTCATCACCGAGGTGGTGCTGGCGGAGGTCACCAGACGCATCCGCCATGACGGCCCGCCAGAAAGCGTGCCGTTCTTTCGCAACGATGATGAATCAAGCCATTTTCTGCGGCTGAAGGGCTATCCGATGCCCACCGACGACTGACCGATCACCAAAACCGCAGCGCAGGCCGCTCAGATTGCCAGCAGCAGCGCGAGGATCGACAGGATCAGCAAACCCATGCCGACAATCTCGCGGCGGGTGATCTGCTCCTTGAAGAACAGCACCGACGCCAGCAGCGACAGCAGCAATTCAATCTGCCCCAGCGCCTTAACATAGGCGGCGTTCTGCAGGGTGAAGGCCCAGAACCAGCAGAAAGATCCCGCCATGCTGGTCAACCCGACCCAGATCGCCACCCGTCGCGCCGCCCAGACCCGTGCGATCTCGCCGGGCTCCCGCCACTTCAGCCAAACCAGCATGAACAGCGTCTGCAAGCTCACGACGATGGCCAGCGTCACACCGGCACGAAACGCTGGCGCCAGCGCATCCAGTTCCAACGAGGCGGCGCGATAACTCACCGCTGAGAAGGCAAAAAGCACCCCCGACCCCAGCCCCAACAGCGACGCCGGACTGGACAGATGCCGCCACCACGGCCCCTTGCTCTGCGGTGTCTTCGACAGCACCAGCACCGCGCACAGGCCGATCACAATCGCCACCCAGCCAAGGGCGGTGATCTGATCTCCCAGCACCACCAGCCCGACCAGCGCGGTCTGGATCACCTCGGTTTTCTTGAACGTAATCCCGACCGCAAAATTGCGTTGCCGGAACAGCGCCACCACACAGACCGTCGCCAGGATTTGCGCGGTGCCGCCAATGGTGGCGAACATCCAGAACCAGGCACTGAGCGCGGGCAATGCCTGCCCCGACAGCGCCAGATAAGACAGCAGCCCGGCCCAGATCAGCGGCGCGGAATAGACAAACCTTGAAAACGTCGCCCCCGCCGTCGACAGTGTGACGCTGCTCAACACCTTTTGCAGCATAAAGCGGACGGTCTGAAAACTGGCCGCCGCGATGGCGATGGGGATCCATAAGGTCATCTGCCCCTTATGGGGGGCTATTGCGGCTCTGACCAGATCGGATGTGCGACCGGATCCTTTGCCCGCAGGGCATAGCGGCGCAGGACCACACCATAGGAGGGGTAGGCGTAGCCGCTATTGCGGGCCAGAAACTGCGCCCGCCGGTCCCGGTAGAGGCGTGGCAACGCATGCCA